>NZ_LNZB01000039.1 GCF_001468085.1 Legionella waltersii
GGAAGAACCAACAACATTAGCCAAACCCTATTCGGTAGGTGGAAAATTCTGCCGGAATACGTCCCACTTATTACACTAACACAAACAATAGGAGATAGAATGATGACAAACCCAATGCCTGAGCTGTCTTCGCAGTTAAAACAACTACGGTTATCGCATGTAGCTGAGAACATCCCGCTGCGTAACCGTGAGTCAATAGAAAAGAAGCTAAGCTACCCCGAGTTTCTGGGATTACTGCTTCAAGATGAGTTGTTAGGAAGGGAAAACAAAAAGCTAAGAGCACGGATGAAGCGCGCACGTATCAGTGGTGACAAGACGATCGAATCATTCGATTTTGACTTTAACCTTAAAATCAATCGCGCTCAAATACAGGAGTTAACTTCTTGTTCATTCATTACTGAAAAAGTTCCGATTCTCATCGTAGGACCTTGTGGAACAGGAAAATCCCATATTGCTCAAGCCATAGCCCATTGCGCAATACAAAGAGGGATAGATACGCTCTGGCTTTCACAAAACCAAATCTTTAATG
>NZ_LNZB01000040.1:0-5834 GCF_001468085.1 Legionella waltersii
ATCCCATCGCACGAAATTGTACACATAAAATACTTAAAGTTATTTATAGATGCGGAGCACTTTGTGCTTGAAATGCTTACGCAAAACCCCGAGGTCGAGGCAAAAAATGTTTTTAATGAAGGCGTTTAGATAAACCAACCAAATAAAAAATTTTTTTTAAAAAGATGAAGGGTGCGTAAGCCCTGATACTTTTTCCTTCATCAAATTTAACATGCTAACGATGCAAACTAAAGTCCTAGTCGTTTAGGCGAAATATCCCTTTAATGCAAAAATACTGTGCAATATCATCTCCAAACATCCACTCGTGCAAAACATCAGAACACTACAAGGCTCTGTTGCCATTTAACCGTAACCCTGACCCCATTAAATAATAAATTTGACCAAATTGAATATTTAAAACTCTATATCCACATCTTGTTTACACTTGAGTCAATTGTAATTTGTATGTACAATATGATGATATTTTATTTGGGGTATATAATCATGCCGCTTGTTATTTTTTGTTCGGAAGAGGCCCAAGCCACAAAAATAGAAACGTATAACCAAGACAAGCCAAGATTGGAAAGAATTCCTCTTGTTCCCCGCAATCTCAAAACCGGTTGGCCTCTTTTGCAAGTGAGTTTATTGACACCTACCCTTTTGGATACTCAAAAGTATGAACAGGCATTAGGTGGTGGTAAATGCCATTATTTTTTTATTGCAGCGTTTAATTTTGCCTGTTTATTAGCCCAGCTTCCTGGATTTGTGAATGTGAAAGGAAAACAGGATAATCAGATCGATCCAAAACGATTAAAAGCGGATAATGCTGCATTATTTTTAGATGCGTTTAATGTTCATTTTATGCACTTAGGTATTACCATAATCTCTGAAAGCGGAGCTTATGGTAAAACATTAGAAGTAACGACCGAACCACCTGAAGCAGCAGGGGCATTAAGGGAAGGGCTGTGGTCCGCGGAATCATTTGCTTTCAAATCCAAAAAGGTCATTAATTCTATAGCGGATTGGAAAGACGAACCCCTGCTTTCGGAAAGTGATATCAATCAGAGACTAGATCCTGAGGTAGCTGTTTTTGCAAATGGACAAATTTTTGTCGACTTGGGAATGTTCCTAGATCGCAGAGTTAAAAATGCTCAATTCAAGGAGCTTCTTGAAGCGATTTTTAAAGTCAACGAATTTCAAACACTGCAAATGGAAAGTGCTCCTGAATTCACAAGCGTCAACACGACAACAGCGAACGATAAAAATGATCAACATGACAATACAGATTTATCTTCATCATTAGTACATCACTCACCAGATTCAGAGACATCCTCTTCGGTATTCCGAGAGGATGAAATGCTGATACAAAATAACTATAAGAACAAACCTGCAACGATTAAATCGTTATTTTTAAAAATTCAATTAATGAAAGTGTATGGTTCGACTTTATCCAAGATTGATGAAAAAAAAGGTGAAGCTGTAGTTCTTCTAGCTGAAGAACTTAAAAGAAAAGCTATAGAATTTAATACGTTATTAGATCAGAAATTGATAGATCACAATCAATTAGCTGCGTTTAAAGAGGAATTTACCAAACTATTGCATAGTAAAGACGAATTAATGATGGAGCATCGAGAAAAATGGAAACCCATTGTTGTCAATATATTAATTTGCTTCACGGGCATAGGCCTTTTGGCACTTTCGATCAAAGCAGGTGCAAATATATTTAGCTCTCTCTATCTTGGAAGACCAATTACCTTGAATGATAGTTTATTTTTTGCAACCACCAAACGCCAAAATGCTCTTGCCGAAGTTGAAAAATCATTCAATGAAGCAGTTCTAGTCGCCTCTTGATGGGAAAAGGTGCGACTTAGCAGAATGTAATCTGAGCATCGTTATCTTCAGAATCACTAGAGCGTGTTGAATCCGTCAAAACCCTTTTTTAGGAGTGTCCGAAGTATTATTTGAAGAGTCGTTAACGGAGTTATTACTTGTTCCATGAGAAGTAGTTCGATTTTTAATGAACTGCTTTAATGAGTCTTTCAACTCGTTTTGAGATGATGGCTTGCTATCCTCCCGAGGGGAAAGACTTTTTGTCCGTGGTTTGTTGCGATTCATCACAGCCATCATTGTAACTCCTAAAATAGGTATTATCTAATCCAAAGGCTACTCGGGTACCCATCAGCATGTCCTGTCTAATTGAGTCACAATAAACGAAGTCAAAACTTAAGGTCCTTACGTACTTTGTATAGACAATATTCCTGCGTTATGCAAGATGGCTTAGGCGAACTAACTCCCCATGTCCTCTCAAGCCACGCTCATTAACACATTTATCATTCGGGGATCTCGGGAGCTCAGTCCACAGATAAACCCACATCTTTAAGTTCACACGCATGTCGCTGATCTTTTAGGTACTGGATTGCTTTATCAAGAACACTCATCGCGGATTGATTTACCCCATCGCTACTTTTTCCACTTCTATGACCACTGTAAGCGCTTAATTCGGGAAAATCTTGTAGGGTTTCAATAATCTTACTTAAATCGTGATTGTAAAGTTTGTCAATACTTTTTGCCGAGTCCATTTTATACGCACAAAGGTTATTCCAGAGATTTTCTGCTCTTGAAATTCTTTTATCGACGTTTTTACTGAACATAATGAATACCGGTTAATTATTTTTTGCGCAATTTTACCAAAAAATTAAGGATTTTTTAAGGGCTTCTCCAATCAATTTTCTAAAACTCTAGTGAAAAGCATCTCCGTTTTGTAGGTCATACCCTTGGTGTGTTGTTGAATTGTAGTACAATTTCTTTACGATTAATTTATCAATTAGGTATATTGTTGACCACCATTTCAGGTTGTTTTATGTGTTAAAATGATTACATGAGTGGCCTTTTGGAGTTAAATCATGCCTAGCCCTCGAAAAATAGTATTTACGGATTTTGATGGAACGATGACGGATATAGCTGGGGGTGACTACACTGTTTTTCCACAACTGGATACCGTTAAACCCAATGATACCGTTGAGGGACCTCTCACAGAACAACAAGAGTTTTATCGATCATTATTCATAAAGCAAGAAGGGCCTTTTGCATATCATCTTTGGAAATTACAGACTAAAGAAGCATTACAAGCTAAGTTTTTAGAGAAATTGGGCCCCTATGACCCCACCGCATAACTTTTGATAGTGGGCTAGGAAAACTTTTAATCAAACCAGATGCGGTTAATAGGCTTCATGAATTATTAAAGCAAGACGATGTGGAGTTTGTGATTGTTTCAAGAAACCAGGCAGAATATATTCAAGCAATACTAAGATATCAAGGTTTTAGTGAGGATGAAATTAGTAAAATTACCGTATATGGGAAATGGAATAAGCAAGAGGCTGTTACGCATTACCTTAATAACTCTCCACACGAAAAGCGCGAACTAGAAATAGACTGCTATGTGCTAGACGACTTACTCGCTGACCAACAAAAAATGACTAAAGCCATTGAAGTATACTGTACTAATCATCGGATTCCAAAAAAACAAGTCAAAGTGCATGCCTATGTTCAACCAATCGGTCAATTTAATTGGACTGAAATAACTCGTCCGATTATTACAACTTCAGAGCCTGTTCGTGAAACAGCAGTAACTCCAGCAAAGTCACAAACAAGCTTATCCGAAGCTGTGCAAGACTTCGCTGTACACTCACCAACTTCTCAGCTGATCTTTTTCTCTGACTTTGATGGAACTTTAACGGGTCTTGAAGGTGATTCAATTATTATGAAAGATGACCTCGGGGCAGCAAGAGAACGCAAGTTTGTTTCTACACTTTTTATAACTAAAAATGCCCCCAATAAGCATTTCCATGAGCCGATGCTTGAGTCAAACGAATTGCAAGCAAAATTTGTAGCGCAATTCGGTATTTATGATCCTAACAAACTAAATTTTGAAACAGGAATGGGCAGACTCCTCATGAAACCCGAAGCTGTAGCTGCTCTCCATGAGTTGTTGAAACATGACAACGCTAAGTTCAACATCATTAGTGCAAACAGAAAAGAATACGTTCTTGCTATGCTTCGCTACCAAGGGTTCACTCCAGAAGAAATGAGTAAGATTACACTCTATGCAAGAGAAATCAATAAACCCTATCAATCTAAAGACGTGTCAGCTAAAGCCCTACTTGAAGGGTATAAGGACATTACAAATGCTGAAGTCTTTGTGTTAGACGATAGCCCTAAAGATCGTGACCGAATAGTAAGCGCTGTGTGTGAGCATTATCAATTGCCAAAACCCACAGCTGAACAAGACTCAACAAAGTTAACAACAACTCAACATTCAATAACTCTTCACACACCTAAAGTAAATACAGGTCAACGTAATTTGAAAAAATATGGCGATTTAGCCCTTTCTTGCCTCCAACCTAAGCAAAAGACAATAGAGCATCATACAATTGAACATCATGCCGTTGCTCCAGATATCACAACCGAACAACTCAAACATGCGCGTGATTTAAAATTTAAAATAAGCCATACAAAATTGCATGGTAATACAATTGACATGATAAAACACGCCGTTGTTCTTGCTAAAGACAAGTACTGTAACTACCACAGAAGTTCTGATAAGGATAATTTTGATCATAATCGCGGAATAAAAAAGGGTAGATTTAGCGGATTTCGCCATGGTAGTAGTGGAATACTAGTGGCTGAAAGTTTTGCCAAAGAGGTAGGGAAACTCAACGATGAAACACAGGCCTTAAACAGTTTAAAAGAGTTTTTTGCAAATACCTCAAGAGCTTATCACAATCACTCTTTTGCCTCCTACTTAGGGGACGAACTTGCAAATATCGGATTAATTAGTACCCCAAATTACAAAGGCCAGTATGATCCCCAACAGTTAATTACTGAACTAGAAAGAGGAAAGCCAATCTCCTTTCATACAGACAGTAGTTTGTAGGGTTATATACCTGGAGAGCATTTGCGTAAAAATTTATTAAAACTGACATTAAGAAAGCATGGATCTGCCAATATTTAACCTATTTTGATTTTCAACTTTCTGGAGCAACACCAAAAACCTCTTCCAAGTCCTGTGCCTCTTCAACAACAATAAGGGATTAAGGAGTTAACCTTGGCTGAATCAAAAGTAATGCAGGCCCTGTAAAAAAAACCTCTAAAATGGAGGCCTCTTTTCCCATTTCCCCTTCATGTTTTTTTAGTTTTGATATCCATGGGGTGTAACTCTTGCTACTGGCATCATCTAGCAACCTGCCTCCTCTTAATGGCAGCAAGGTTAGCTAGCAGTCTCAATAAAATCAATAGGTTGTAGTGAAAATAATGATTTTGTTCTATTTTGCTGAAAGCTCAGAAAAGATCCTCTTTTCTTTTCCTATACGCTTACTTTAAACTATTTTGGCTGCTTGATCTTAATTCAGTGAATTTATCTTCGATTATACGCTCTAATGCCTCAACAGAACTCGTCTTTAAATTAAAATGGTGAGTCACTAAACCTTGAGCTTGAGCCAATATTTTGAAATCGTTACTTGCTCTAATATTTTCTACTGCGTCTTCTAATTCTTGTCGAGAAGAACAATTAACTATTTTAGATTTGAAATCATTAAGTATGGTGGTTTTTAATGCATCCCCTTTAAGTGCGTGGTATTGCTGCTTAAAGCTTTTGGCCTCCCAAAGATGCGTCCTTCCTTTATCTAATGTTGCAGCTTGGTAATAGGGTTTTAGTTCGTTTATTAACCTATTATTAAATGCAGTTACTAACTCTTCAAATCTACGATGTTCTCCACTTTTTTGCCAAGGTTGGTTGCTGTCTTGACGGAATTCATAACCAACCACTTTATTTTGATTAATCACAAGGCGTTGGTTAC
>NZ_LNZB01000040.1:5844-6033 GCF_001468085.1 Legionella waltersii
TTGCTGTCTTGACGGAATTCATAACCAACCACTTTATTTTGATTAATCACAAGGCGTTGGTTACCGCCTCTACTTTCATAATATTGTGATGATTGTTGATGACTAGGTGCTTGAACTCTTTGTTGCTGTGTAAAGGCACTTACTAAAGCCTGAAAACGAGAAGGATCTCCACTTTTTTGCCAAGGTTGG
>NZ_LNZB01000041.1:0-21737 GCF_001468085.1 Legionella waltersii
GCAGCTGAGTTCGGCATGAGCTTGATCGAAAATCAGATAAATTTTACTCCAAATATCAATTAGATGTTGGGAGTTATTTAGAAGTCCTAATTTATAAAGTATAGCAACTCAAAAAAATAAGCAGAAATTTGCCTTGTTTTAGGTGACCTTGATTATCTTTCACTTTTCTGGATAATAAAAAATCAGAACGAAAGGGAGCTCAATGATGTTAAAACGCGCGATTGATGCAGCAAAAGAAAATCAACCTATATCTACTACTGGTATGTTTGCACATACTTATTATTGGTTAACCTCACCTTCAGGGGACCAATCCTACCAAAATCCTTCTTCTCAAAAAGATCAGAAGAAAGAACTAGAAACAGCAGTGTATTTTATTCATGGCACAGCAGATCAGCCGGCAGCCTTTCAGCGAATTGCAAGACGCATGATTCGAGCAGGATTACCCAATGAGATAAGCTCATTAAATTTAATTGCTTTTGATCAACGTTATAAAGGAAAAAATATTGAGTTTTTTGCAGAAGAGCTTGGAAAAAAAATTGTTGGTAACAAACATCAACGAGTCATTTTAATTGCCCATTCCAGAGGTGGATTAGTGGCAGCTCATTTTGCGGAGTATCTTGCGAAGACACTTGGAATTGAAGTGATTTGTATCGTAACTATTGGAACCCCATTTAATGGTTCTTATCTTGCCATGAAGCCCTTGTCATTGTTTTCTGATTCAGTGAAGGAAATGGAGATTGGTAGCGAATTTCTTGAAACGCTTAAGCAAAAAATAGTAGAGAACCCAGCAAGTAAATACTATTTTGTGGTCGCAACAGAGGATAGCGTTGTTCCGGGAAAATCAGGATATATTGAAGACTACGTTAAAAATAATCCAAATTCACTCATTGAGCTTGATCGTCATGGACATCTTTCCATCATGTCCTCACATCGTTTAGTAGCCCTTATTGTGGATTGGGTGCACCACTATTTTAATTCAATTCCTAAGCAATCTGATGCAGTCATCATATCGAAAGTTTCAGAGCTCACTATTATAGAAGATTATACTCCCAAAACTTAATAGGCATGTTTCCTATTTTTTGGATAGTAGCAGGCGCCTCTTCTTGAGTCTGAAGAGTTTTCTTAGTCAACAACGATTGAAAAAAATGAGGGTTGTAGTTTAATGGTTTCAATTTAATTAAATCGTGTTCAGAATTTAAACTCAGCGGCATGCCATGCAAGAACTGATGTAGAACTTGTTTTTTATGAGCTCTCATCTTCTTGAGACGATGTAGTTTTTTGCGGCTAAAAGATAAGCGAGCTTTATGCTTTCTATCTTGTATGGATTTTTGTATTTTTTGAGTATTTAATAATTCATTGTGTCGGTTTAGTTCTAAAACGAGATTTCTTCTCGCATTCATTTTTTTTACTTCGTTGGGGTGCTTAGGATCAAAAAAACGTAATTGAGTCATCCAACATCTCCTTCTAATCCGTTACAAAGAGATCTTTTTGTGTTCACAATATGCAATTTAAGGATAGTAGTGAATTTAAAGAATGCAACTTAAGTCATTCAATTTTTTTTCTAAGGTGGTGTAAACTAAAAGTTAGTTTGTAGCTTGAGGAATTTTCTGGAGCGTAATCATGAAAGACTTAGTGGCTTATTCAGGAAAAAAAGTAGTTGAGCTTATCAAATCCAAAGAGATTTCTTGTGTCGAGGTCATGCAGGCTCATCTAGAGCGCATCGCTGAGATCAACCCAAGTATAAATTCAGTTGTTCAACAATTAAAACCTGATGAAGCCTTAAGACTAGCTCAGCAGGCGGATGATGACGTTGCTAAACAAAAAACACTAGGTGTCTTACATGGTTTGCCTGTAACTATCAAGGATGCTCGTCAAGTGAAGGGATTTTTTTGCACGTTCGGTACTGAAAGCCCCATGAACTTTACTGCTCAAAAAGATGCGACTGTTGTAGCACGATTAAAAAATGCGGGCGCTATTATAACTGGAATTAATAATATTCCAGATTTTTCAATGACTTATGATACGGACTGTGCCTTATATGGGCGATCTAACAATCCCTATGATCTTGCTCGTTCACCCGGTGGAAGTAGTGGGGCGGTAGCTGCGACCATAGCCGCGGGAGGAGCTTATTTTAGTATTGGATCCGATGCAGGAGGAAGTATTCGCCAACCAGCACATAACTGCGGGATCACCGGCATTAAACCAACTCTTAGATCAGTACCAGACACGGGTCTGTTTCCGAAAACCGGCAGTGAAGGGTTGTTTTATCAAATTGGAACTCAGGGGCCAATGGCACGTTATGTCGAAGATCTAATTCAAGTACTCCCATTGATTGTTGGACCTGATGACCAAGATCCCCATGTGGTTCCTGTTCATTGTCGTGATCCACAGAGAGTTAATTTGAAATCATTGCGAGTTCTTACTTATACCGACAATGGAGTAGTTACCCCCAGAGAGGATGTGGTCAATGCTATACAACTGGTTGCAAAAAAACTAGAAAGTGAGGTAGCCATTGTGGAAGAACGCTTTCCTATAGTAAGTAAAGAGCATTTTACTTGGTTTGAGGAGCTTTTTTTCTACGGTGATAAGGGATTGTGGCTGACTGAGCGCATGGAAAAAATGGGCGTAACAAAGGTAGCTCCTCCATTTAAAGTGATGTTAGAACGAGCAAAACAAAGTAGCTTCTCCGCAACGGAGATGCGAAATCGGTTAAGCTTAGTTGAACAGTTTAAATTTTACATGATGGAGTATATGCATAATTTTGATGTCATTATTTGTCCTGTTGCAACGACACCCGCTAACCTTTACGAAGTTAAAGAGGCGATAACCGAGCGCTTTGATTTAGCTTACGATCTAACTTATAACATACCCTACAACATGATGGGATGGCCTGCCGCATCAGTTCGTTGTGGCACTTCTAAAGAAGGTTTGCCTATAGGAGTTCAAATTGTTGCAAAATCATGGCGAGAGGATATTGTGCTTGCGGTTGCCAAACGTGTTGAGGAGTTGTTTGGCGGATGGAAAGCACCCTTGATTTGATTGACTAATGGTCGTATCAAAGGGTACGGACCCTGAGGAATCGACTCCTATTATAGTGCCCCAACTAATTTCTTCTCTGATGGTCAGTAAGCGTAGGCCCGGCGCTTCGCCTAAAGGCGCTGCCTTAAGCAGCGTTATTCGTGAAAGCGGATAGTTTCGTATCCACTTGCTGACGCGCGCGGCTCGGTTCACTCCCTGCTGTGGCTAGGATTTGATTCAGACATCCAAGATGAAACCGAGCCGCGCGCGTAAGCAAGCGGACTGATGCGGACCGTCCCCTGTTTAGAGATCGATAAGATGGGGACGGAATCCCGAGTGGGTTCCGTCCTCTTATTTAACCTTGTGGTTTTCACGAAGTCCTGTTAATAATAATTCAAGAGATAAGGGATTCATTCATTGAAATGCTGACAAGGAGGTCACATGGCTCTTAACGAAGAAATGGTTAGTAATTATCTTATTCATGCAAGATCTCTTAAGGCTATTAACAACCACCATGTAAAGGATTCCACAGGCAATAAAACCGGACAATTACCTTTAACCATAAAAATTGGTAGACATTGGATTGACGAGATTTTAGATCGCGACTATGAGCAGGAGAATGGGTGTTTAACAGAGGACGAACAAAACGCTTTGGTACAACTAAAAGACGCTCTTGATAGAAGAAATGTAAAGCTTACACAACGATCATCTCATCCCAGGACGGATGATTGCATTTACAGATCACCGGGAATTTTTGTTATTGTTTTGGTCTTTTTGTGATATATTAACTCATTTGGACAAGTGAGTATGAAAAGTGCGAATCGAGATGAGATTATTAAATTTATCTTTCACTTTTTAAACCATTTCGATAGTCCTAAATTTTCAATCGATGAGCTTCACGTCCAGCCTGAGAGTACAGATCCAGATAACTATATTCAGTTTATTAATAAACTATGCATCTGTCTTAGAAAGTTAAGAGAATCTAATCAATCTAAAATGAATCTCAAACTAGACACTATTCATCATATTTTGGTCATTGAAACGCTTAGTTATTTTCGCGCTTTGAGACTATCGAGGCCTCCATTTTTATTTGACATTTTCAGTCCTACTTCTGAACTATTACCGGAATTATTTGATTTTTTTATTAATGATTTGAAAGTAGATTATCGTGCAAAATGGATCTCACCTTTTCTTGATGTCAATCAGAACGGGAATACATTACTAATCTGGTTGATTGCGAATGCAAGAAACGATTCTGCTAAAGCATTATTGGACTGTTTGAAGGATAAGGAAGATGTAACTGCTTTTATGAATGAGTTTTCTAATTATTATAGAAATTCAGCCATCCATTTAATTGTTGGTAAAGGTTATAGAAACAGGGACTATAATGGCAACAAAATACAAACAACCAATCTAACTTTATTGGAGCAAATATTGAGTTATGGTGCTGACATTGATGCCCAAACAAGATCTGATAAATATACTCCTGGTTTAGGTGGCTGGACTGCATTGCATTTTGCATGTGTCAGACGAGATATGGCCTATATTCAATTTTTATTGGAGCACGGAGCAAACGCCTCTTTGAGAAATGAATTAGGTCAAACTCCTTTAGACATGGTAAAACTTGAGAGCAAAAAGGCAGAAAGCCTACTGGCATTACAGGTTGGGCCAAACAATTTTAAAGAAATCTATTTGGCTGATGAGAATATCGTGGAAGAAATTGAGCAATTGTTCAGTAATCATGCTGTTAATAACAGTAGTCTGCTTGTTGATTAAGGATATCTACTTTTTCAGTAATAAATAAGGGGACGCAATAAATAAGGGGACGGACCCCACTGGGGTCCGTCCCCATCCATTCTGGTCCCCATCGATTCTTCCCAGGCCATCAATTATCAAGCAAAATAACACAAATTTTAGAGTTGACACTTGCAACCCGAAATCAATCACTTTAATCTTGGCTGACTTTTTTAGGGGAATCATTATGCGCTACCTATTACTTGCTGTCTTAGCAACCCACACAATAATCTGCTCGGCTCAATCATGCGTTACCGAACGAAAGGTATTTATAGAAAATAAAAGCACGAAAGTATGGCAAACAACGTTATGCCCTCATCAGAAATTACCGCCCCACTCGCATGATTATGCTCGTGTTTTGATACCTGAGGAAGATGGACAAATTAAAGTAATCTATGAAACTGGCAAAGTCGAAGTGATTAATCTTCATAAAAAAATACCAATTTTTTTGAGTCTAGCACAGGGTAAAGAGTTGCATGAGGATGAAAATCCGGGGGATGAAACGTTGCACATGACTTTAATTGAGTTGAGAACTGCTGTTGCGGATCAATCGAACAGTAAATAGGATGTTAACTTGTGGGGATGAAAGAGCCTTGAGTTCCTTGACTTGTTTTGGCTTATGAAAAGGGTATTAATGACTAGTCTATTACCGTAAAGGAGCACGTATTTGTTCATCAGAAAAACGGGGACAGCTCGTCCCCATTAGCTATAAATAATGACATTGAATACAACTAGAACAAGTCTTTGACCATGGGTTGAATATATACACCACTATTGTATTCTTGCCAGTTATCTGCAGGTTTAATGTTGCATTTTTTTGAAACCATATGCCATCCAGGTTGATTCTTGTAACAGGCAGCTTGGAGGGTTCCAACGGCTGCAAACATAGAAGAAGCTAATATCATAACAACAGCTGATGCTTTGATCTTCATTTAAATCTCCTTTGAGTACATGACATCTTACTGTATTAAAGTAAAGCATTATGAGTATATATCATGCATCTGAGTTGTGCAAATTTGTATTAATTGATCGATGGGAAGGCAGATATTAGGGGTTTATGTAAAAACAACAACCATTAAAAAATACTCTAAACTGTTTGTATAGCCTTTTTGAAATTAAGTAAGGATATCAATCATGGCAAGTGTATTTTATGCGCTTAGACCAGGCACACAAACAATCGCTGAAATTCATTCTGGTATTAGAGCTTACAGAAAAGAAGGGGGAGAGGCTGATGGCAGAGTTTCTTGGGTAAATGGTTTGGATTTGCATACAACACTAATTCATTTCAAACAAATAGGCGATAAAGATATCGAACAAGTAAAGGGACTTGCAGACAAAGTTGCAATGCCCGAGGAGTTTTCTGCCAAGGTGGTTGATGTGAACATTTTGGGTGAAAGTATCGTGTTAATCTTTGATCATCAGGCCGCAAAAAAAATTCATGAAGATTTGCTAAAGCTTCATGAAAAAGAACTGTCCAGCGTTCCAATTAGTCGTCATTCTGGATTTATTGCCCATGTCAGTATTGGAAGCGTAAAAGATACAAAATCCGGAAATCATGAGGATATTATTGATGCACTCCGTAAAAAATTTGTTGGCACCTCACTTACTTTTGATCATGTTGATTTGATGACTGGACGAGTTGATAGAACCAATGGACCAGCATATGACACCATTTTGACAAAACCATTGGGGGATGATGGGAGCCAGAATAAACTGTCCAATGCCTTCTAAGTTCTGTTGATACTAACAGGACTAAACGTGATTTTTTATTGGCAATGAAATAATAAACTCCGATCCTTTACCTAAACTGCTATTGATTGAAATAGTTCCGTGATGCTCATGAACAATGCTATAAGAGATAGATAATCCCAAGCCTGTGCCTTTTCCTACAGGTTTGGTGGTAAAGAAGGGTTCAAATATTTTTTTCATGGTTTCCTTGCTCATGCCTTCACCAGTATCACGGATACTGATTTGAACATTATTTTGATTCTTGCTTGTAGAAATGGTGATTTCTCCCTTATCAGGGATTGCGTTTGCTGCATTCGTTAATACATTCATGAAGACTTGATTAATTTTACCCGGATAACAAGCGATTTCGGGGATATCGCCGTAATTTTTTACAATGGTGATGCGATCACGGAATAGATTGTGCAATAAAGTTAAAGTCGAATCGAGGTTCTCATGAATGTTAACGTATTTTAAATCAGTCTCATCCAGTCTTGAAAAGGTGCGTAGATCCTTTACGATGGTTGCAGTGCGCTTTGCTCCTTCTTCAATTCCATCAAGAAGCTGGTAAGTTTCTTTTAAAGTGTAAGGTAAATCTAATTCTTCACTGAGCATCCGGGCTTCTTTTAATTCCTCGCTTAAAGGAGGATTTGCACTTAACTCAATGTATTTATTCAATACTTGCATAATGTCTTGAATATCGTTTTTTAAAGGGACAATATTCGCAGAAATGAAATTAACGGGATTATTAATTTCATGAGCAATTCCTGCCGTTAAAACACCCAGAGAGGATAATTTTTCTGATTGAATTAATTGGGTTTCAGCTTGCTTTAAATGGCTTATTGCAACCTTAAGTTGCGCATTTTTATCGTGTAAATCCTGAGTCCTTTTTTGTACTCTAGACTCCAGTTCTAAATTGGTTTGATAAAGTTCATCTTGGGCTTTCTTTCGTTCAGTGATTAATGCAGACAATATCAATGTTGTAAAAAAGATAACCGCTACAAAGACCTGCAAAAACAGCAGGCTTATGGCTAAATTAGCCACGTGAAATTCTTCATATCCCTCGAGCTCAAGACAAAGCACCGAAATTGAAATAAGAAAGGCAAGCAGGGTTGCTTGTCGAGTATTAAAACGAACCGCTCCCCATACGCAATAAGGGATCAGGAGATAGGCTAGGGGATAGTGAAGTTTGTAGATGAGGAATGACGTAGCAATTAACAACACGATTAGAACAGTAAACTCTAGAGTTATTTTCCAATTAAAGCTAATCGTGGTTTTATACCAGGTCATTATTAAAGGCGTCACTGCTAAAACCCCTACCACATCACCGAGCCACCAAACAAACCAATTGTTTATTGATTGCTCTATTTTAATCATGTCAAACAGTAACATGGTCATCGTACCAAGTGTACAACTGGTAAGGCTGACCAAAATATCAGCGCCAAATATAAAAATTAAGGTATCTCTAACCGAGTAGAATGGGGTTTTAGTGTGAGTATAATATTCTATAAATTGAGCAGCAAAAACAGCTTGAAGTGTTGCACCAATTCCTAAAAGGCTGGATGATGCCCAACTTTGCCAAGAATATAGATTACCCAACAAGGCAGAGACAAAGGTTTCAGCAAAAAGAATTCCCCAGAAGACATGAGTTCCACACCATAATACAAGGGATAGGGCAATTCCTGATGGAATCCATAAAGGGGCAGCCATGGTTCCAGGTACAATCAACATATTGCCGATGAGTCCACCAAGAGTATACAAAAATACTGTGAGTAGATTTTGGAACCAAAATTTGGGAGTTTTGTAGAGATCCCAGTTCATGGTTTGAGGCCAATGACTTTGTATAGATTGATTTTATCCTCTTTCCCTCTAATGATTTGAGGACCGAGCTCCTCAACTAAAATGTGCTTAGCAGTTGCTTTGTAGGTGGATTCACTAATGAATACTGCATTGGGATTGTCTTTAGTGAGTTCTTCTATTCGTGATGCAGTATTAACAGTATCTCCAATGACACTGTATTCCATGTGCTCAATGGTTCCAATGTTTCCTACTATAACTTCTCCGGTATTTATTCCAATGCCTAAGTGAATTTCATGTCCAAGTTCAGCACTGTATTTATCATTGAGTATTTTTAATGCTTCTATCATTGCCAAACCACAGCGGACGGCATTTAAATGGTTATCAATGTGTGAAACAGGAGCACCAAATAGGGCAAGGACGCCATCACCTATCAGTTTGTTGACAATACCATGATTTTCCTGAACTTTTTGGTTCATGATGGCGAAATAAGTATTCAATAACTCAACGGTTTTTACAGGGCCCAGATGATCAGACAGTGACGTAAATTGGCGGATGTCTGCAAATAGAACGGACACTATTCGGTATTCGCCGTGCATTAAAGGACTGTCCTCATCTTCATTAATGATTTCATCCACTACATTTTTGGGCACGTATTTTTGAAATAGATCCAAGATCCTTTTTTGTTTGATGACTTCATTATTCAATTTCTCAATTAAAACAGTTCGTTCTTCTTCCAGTTGCACCACCTTCAACCCTGTATCAATACTCATTTTTAAGTCGGCAGGGTCCCATGGTTTTGTGATGTAACGAAATACTCTTCCGGTATTGATGGCTTTAATAATTGCTTCAATGTCTGTAAAACCAGTTAAAATCATGCGAATGGTGTTAGGGTATTCTGGAATAATGGATTCTAAAAACTGAACACCAGTCATCTCAGGCATGCGTTGATCGGTAATGACAATATGGATTTTATTCTGACGCATAACTTCCAGACCTTCTTGTCCAGAAGTTGCAGTGAAGACATTAAAATGACGACGGAAAGTAGCAACAAAAGCTGTCAAATTATTCGTTTCATCATCCACATAAAGAATATTGCTCTTTTCTTTATCCATTTAAGATCTTATTTAGAATCAAGGATGTCCTCACCTATCTATAGGAGATATTGATAGGCGTGTCAAGGTCAGTCCTTGATGTTTGCATGCAGATACAACATTAGCGCTTTTTGTACATGCATCCTATTTTCGCTTTGCGAAAAGATGATCGAAGCAGGGCTGTCCGGCAGTGTATCCGATACTTCCTTCCCTCGCTCCATAGGCATACAATGCATAAAGACTGCCTTTGGTTTGGCATAGGACATGAGTAATTCATTGACTTGAAAACCCTCAAACGCCACATTGTTTTCCTTTTCTTCAAAACCCATACTGGTCCATACGTCGGTGTAGACAGCATCAGCATGTTTAACAGCATCTTCGGGATTGCAAAAATGGTGAATCATTTCTGATTGAACGGTTTGAGCTTGTTGAAGAATTGCAGCATTAGGTTGATTGGATTTAGGACAACAGTAATGGATTTTTACGCCCAGTTGCGGCGCCAAGAGCATTAGGCTATGGAGTATGTTATTTCCATCGCCAATATAAGCAACAGTCAGCCCCTCCAATGCGCCAAATTGCTCCCAAAGACTGAATAAGTCAGCAAGAATCTGGCAGGGATGATGTAAAGCAGTAAGGCCATTAATTACAGGCACTTTTGCATGATTGGCGAGCTCCAGCAAATGCTCGTCAGCATGAGTTCTCATCATAATTAGGTCGGCGTAACCGTTTAGAACTCGTGCCATATCAGCTGGATCTTCTTGTTTTCTGGTGTTGCCAATGCTTTCAATGGCGATCCCTCCCATACTTTGAATGGCCATTGCAAAACTTAATCGAGTACGAAATGATGGTTTTTCAAATATCATCGCGAGACTTTTTCCAATTAATGTCTGGTAGTAAAGCGAAGGGTTTTGTTTGATGGCTTTGGCTTTTTGCAAAACATGCATTATTTCTTCAGAAGATAATTCTGTTCCTGTAAGAAAATGGCGGTGTTTTCGGGGGGATATGTCGTTCTTTATTTCTGAAGGCTTTCTATTGTTGGACTCAGCAAATGAACTGCCTGTTTCAAGACTAAATATCGCTTGTTGTAAGTTGATTACGAAGGTATTCGTGGATATTTCAGTGATAGGTTCAGCATTTGCTTCTTCCATTATTTGATGATCAATTGGAGTGGGAAAGGACATATTTCGCCTCCTTAGTTATATCTGTAAGTGAACATTGTTTTTCTAAGGCTTCAGCTACCCAAAGCCCTACCTGATGATGTGCTTCCCTGAAAGGAATGCCCTTCTTCACCAAGGATTCAAGAACCGCAGTAGCATCTAAAAAGCCCTTTTGTGATTTTTCTTGCATGAGTTCAGTATTAAAAGTAAGGCTCTTAAGAAATGGAGTCATTACCTCTAAGCATGAAGAAAGTGTATTCAACGAATCAAATAAGCCTTCTTTGTCTTCCTGCATGTCTTTATTGTAAGCAAGTGGTAAGCCTTTCATAACCGTCAAAATAGCCATTAAATGTCCGAATACTCGTCCAGTTTTGCCTCGAATCAGCTCTGGAACATCTGGGTTCTTTTTGTTAGGCATTAGGGATGAACCTGTTGCAAAGGCATCATCTAGGGTAATAAAGCCAAACTCCTGAGTTGACCAAATAATTAAATCTTCGCATAAACGAGAAAGATGCATCATTGTGATTGCTATCACACTGCATAATTCAATGACAAAGTCGCGGTCGCTTACTGCATCAAGAGTGTTCTCGACAATACCTGAAAATCCAAGAGTTTGAGCTACCCACTCTCTATCCAATGGCAAACTACTGCCTGCTAGAGCACCTGCACCTAAGGGTGAATAGTTCATGCGATCATGCCAATCAGCAAGTCTGCTTTTATCTCGGGAAAACATCGACTGGTAAGCACCAAAAAAAGCACCAAGTCGAATGGGCTGCGCTTGTTGTAAATGGGTGTAGCCTGGCATCCAATCTTGATCGTGCTTTTTGGACAGTTCTGCAAGGCCATCAATCAACTGTTGTAGAAGATTGCTGATGACCTCACTTCTATCTCGTGTAAACAATCGCAAATCTACTGCAACTTGATCATTTCTGCTGCGTCCAGTATGTAGTTTTTTTCCGACATCGCCTATTTTTTCAACCAATACATGCTCAATAAACATGTGAATGTCTTCACACTGTTCATCAAAATGATGCAGACCTTGTTGAAGTTCATGACGAATTTCTTCAAGTGCATTGACTATAGTTTGGCACTCTTCGGTAGTGATAATGTTCTGCTTAGCTAAGCCCTGAACATGGGCCTGACTTCCTTTGATATCCTGCTCAAACAATACCTTATCAAAGTGCAGAGAGGCATTGAATTTGTTGACTAAAGGATCCAGGCTTTTTTTAAATCGTCCTCCCCAAGTCTTATTGGTCATAATGCCCTCCTTGATGAACAAGACCATACACTTTGTCAGAGAGTGAAAACAGATTGATAAAACCTTCGGCATCTTTTTGGTTGTAGCTGCTGTCTTCTTCAAAAGTAGCTAAGTCTGGGTTGTGTAAACTAAATGGAGACTCTAATCCGAAAGGTATAATATTACCTTTGAACAATTTTAACCTTACTTGGCCAGAGACATGTTCTTGTGTAACATCGATAAAAGCATCAAGTGCGTGCTTGGTTTGCGAAAACCATCGACCCTCATAGATTAGATTGGCATAAGTTTGCTGTAAGGATTGTTTTAAGTGTAAAGTTGATCGGGTCAAGCAAAGGCTTTCCAGTAATTTATGGGCTTTGTACAAGACAGCTGCAGCTGGAGCTTCATAGATACCTCTGATCTTCATCCCAACTAAGCGGTTTTCAACAATGTCTGCCACGCCAATTCCGTGCAGACCAGCCATTTGGTTTAATTGATTTAATAAAGCCACTGGCTCAAGTTGTACCTCATTGATGGCAACTGGGACGCCTTTTTCAAAATCAAGCGTGATGATCTCTGCTTGTTGAGGTGTTTCTTCAATTGGCGAGGTCATGAGCAAGACATCATCTGGCATTGATTGTGCTGGGTCTTCTAAAACTCCACCTTCATGAGAAATATACCAAATATTATGATCTCTTGAGTAGGGCGATTTCGGAGTAACAGGAATTTCAATACCATGGATTTTGGCGTATTCAATGGCTTGCTGTCTGGATTTAATTTCCCAAGATCGCCAAGGGGCGATTATTTCCAAGTGCGGTGCCAAAGCTTTTACTGAATACTCGAATCGGACTTGATCATTTCCTTTTCCTGTTGCGCCGTGAGCAATGGCATCCACTTGTTCAGCAATAGCAATTTCGACTAACTTTTGAGCGATCAAAGGGCGTGAAATAGTTCCTAAGATATACTGATCCTCATACAGTGCTCCAGATTTAACGAGAGCCCATAAATAGTTCTTAACAAACTCGTCTTTTACATCCAGAACATACGCTTGAGAAGCACCACTTTTGAGGGCCTTATTTTTGATCTGGTTAAGATCTTCTTGTTGGCCAAGATCGCAAATGACAGCAATTATCTCTGCTTGATAGTAGTTTTCTTGAAGCCATGGGATCATGATGGATGTGTCCAATCCTCCAGAATAAGCCAGCGCGATTTTCTTTATCGTTTGTTTCATTGACATTCCCCTAGATAAAAACGTTGAATATAAGAAATGGGATCAGAGATCTGATCAGGTTTAAAGTCAGTCACAATAGTGCCATGTTTAATCACAATTAAACGTTCAGCAATTTGAGTGAGGAAGTTAAGATCGTGGGAGGCAATAATCATTGTCACATTCATTTTTTTGACTTCAAGAAGTAAGCTGATGACATCATGAGTTGTGACCATATCCAAGCCAGAAGTGGGTTCATCGCATAAGAGTAAATGAGGTTGCATCATTAAACTTCGAGCCAGAGCAACGCGTTGCTTTTGCCCACCGGATAGTTGTTGAGGAAATGAGTATGCTTTGTCTGAAATTCCTAGTGTATTAAGAAGCTCCATGGCTTTTTCTTTATGGTTTGCAGTCTTGTCGTGCAATTGGGGGGCATAAATTAGATTATCCAGAGTGTTCATGTGTGGAAAAAGCTGGAAATCCTGAAACATGAAACCACTGTTGCCATTAAATTCCATTGTGCCTGAGTCTAAGGATTCTAATTTTTGAATGCAGCGTAAGAGGGTGGACTTCCCACTACCCGATGGACCCGCAAGGCCGACCAAAGTATTTGCCTCAATCGTAAGATTAATTTGATTTAATACCTGTAAGTTGCCAAATTGTTTAGTTGCCTTATTAATGTGTAACATAATCGCCTCTGTTCTCAATTTTTTTACCGAGCATTTCGATGATCAAAACCAATCCGTAGTAATAGGCTCCCGCAATGCATAAGGGCATAAAATAGGTAAATTGTTCAGCTGCCAAAGATTGGGCACTTCTCATTAAATCCATTCCACCAATCGTAGAAATCAAAGCAGTTTCTTTCAGCAAAGCGATTACTTCATTAACCATCGCTGGAAAAATGTTTTTTAATACCTGAGGGAAGACAATGTCTTTCCACATAAACCATTTTGAAATCTGTAGGGTGGCTGCTGCTTCAAATTGTCCCTTGGGTATACTTTCTATTCCTGCTCTTAAAATTTCGGCAAAATACGCAGAGCTGTTTAATCCAAAAGCAATTATTCCGGCAGTAAGAATTCCTGGTCTAAGTCCAGTCACTTGATGTGCAGAGAAATAAATGATACTGAGCTGTAAAATTAAAGGAGTACCTCGCATAATGGAGATGAATCGATTAATGATCAGAGTTGCTACTCCTTGATACCGGCAGACGGCCCAAATGCCCCCCAATACAAGGCCGATAACGATTCCGCCACCAAGTAATTCCAAGGTTAAACTTATCCCTTTACCTATGAATAATAGATTTTGTATTAAATCGTTCATATTGAATCCTTTAACCAGGACTCTTCTAGTTTTTGGAGCTCTCCCTTCGCTTTGAGATTTTGTAAAGCCTTGTTTATCTCAGCAGTGAGTGGAGAGCCTTTTTTTGTCGCTAGTGCATAGCCAGAGTCAGCTTTAGCAATGACTGAATAAGAGAGATCTCCATGCTTTTTACTAAAAACCTTGCCCTGAACCCCATCCATTAAAACAACATCAACATGGCCTGCTATTAAAGATTGAATCGCCAGATTGTTATTATCCAGGGTAGTGATTTCCACTTGGGGATAATTTTGTCGTAACCATAGTTCCATCACGCTACCTAGCTGTACCGCCACTTTTTTCCCTTGTAGCTGTGTTGGTTTCGTGATTGGTTGAAGGCTGTGATAGACCGCGGCCATTCCTTCAAAATAATAGGGATCCGAGAAATCAAAGTTTGCCTTTCTCTCCTCAGTAATGGAAATGGTTGCTATGGCTACTTCATCTTGTCCTGAGCTTACGGCGGGTAATACAGTGCTGAATTGCATATTATCAAATACTGCATTTTTCCCCATTTCTTTGGCGATTAGTTTTGCTAATTCAATATCAAAACCTTTAATCTCCCCATGATCATTGTATTCAAAAGGTGGATATTCCGCTGATGTCGAAAAATGCAGGTCTAATTTGTTTTCTTGCTTTCCGCACGACACAAGAAAAATCATTGTAGCGAGTAAAATAAGCTTTAAAGAAGGTTTCATTTGAATGCATATCCAATAATTATCCATTTTATGAATATACAGATATTCAATTGTAAAGTCAATGATAAGTGAATATAATTCCAATTCTAAGAGTGTGTATTCATTACGCCCAGCATTTCAGGAGAGCAGAGTTGACCCATGATAGCTTTTTAGATGATCTAATTATGACCATCATTCAATCTGAAACCATCGCTGAACAAAGTGATTTACAGGACAGTTTAAAAAAACGCGGATACGACATTCCTCAAGCCACCTTATCTCGACGACTAAAAAAATTAAAAATCATTAAGGTGGGAGGAGTTTATAAGATTATCGATTACAACCAACCTGGTTTACCGCTGGTGCTAAATATTCAAGTCTCCGAATTTGGTTTGATTGTCTTACAAACGCACCCTGGAAATGCCAATAGTCTTGCCTACTATTTAGATAGAAAATACGTTTCATTCTCCATGCATGAGGCTTCGGAGACGGGTATATTGGGTACCATTGCAGGGGATGATACGGTATTACTCATCCTTAAAGCTAAGCCCGATCAAGAAAAAGTATACCGTATGTTGCTTGCTGAGTTTCCCTATCTTAAATAGGAGACTCTATTTAAGATCGTCTATACTCTATATAGCTGTTCTAAAGTTAACATTAACTAGCCTTACTTAAAATGGATGAAAATACATGGCTATTCCAAATTCAATAAATCCAGCTGACATGAATAGAATGATGGTCTACACCTCTATTTTTGCAGGTTTGAATGAGCATGAACAAAATATGTTGGCTGAAAAGTGTGTGCTTGAGGAGCGTGGTGCGAATGAGGTTGTTATAAAACAAGGCGATATTGGAGATCGTTTGTATTTCATCGCCAAAGGGAATGTTCTTGTATCAAGGCTAAGTGAGTCCAAGCAAATGAAACGTATCACTACATTGACGGTGGGGGATGTGTTTGGGGAAATCTCCGTTTTGAGAAATGTTCCCAGAACCGCTTACGTGACGACTTTGACCCCATGTACGTTTCTAACCATTGATGGCAAAAGTTACATGAATATTTATCAGTATTTTTCCCCTGCATCCAGGAACAATATTCAACTCATTATTGAAAAACGCTTAAAACAGCAAAAGCTTTGATGGTGCCTATTGAGAGTTCGCAATATCACCTAGGTATTGTCCTCAAATTCTTTGAAATAAAAAGGTTGAGGGGGAATGACTTTCTTTGATTTCCATATCACCTTAAATTGACCATTTTTCTGTAATTGACCAATCATAGCTGGTTTGGCTAGATGATGATTTGGCTCCATGCTTTCAATGTATCCACTAGGTGTTTCCAATTTTTGCCCAATCATTGCTTTGCGAACGGCATCAACATCAAAGGTGCCAGCTTGTTCAACAGCCGCTTTCCACATTCTAATTCCTGTTCTCGTGGCTTCCATAGGATCGGTAGTTAGAGGATGATCCTCTCCTCTGAGATGATTGGTTTCAGAGTAGGCAATCCAGTCTTCAATCCATTTATTATTAATGGGGTTATCGAGGGACATGAAATAGCTCCAAGAGGTGTATACTTTCCCTAAGGCATTGATGTGATACCCTCTAAACTCTTCCTCACTCACTGAAAAGGCCATCACTTCAAGATCTTCTGCTTCAAACCCTTCATTGTTGAGAGCGCGATAAAAGTAGAAATTGGATTCTCCATTAATGGTAGAAATCACTGCGGTAGGTCCTTTTGATAGTGAACTGTATACTTCGTTGATCAGTGAACCAAAATCACTGTATTCAAATGGGAAGTAATACTCCTTGATTGAGTCACTAGCAACACCTTTTGAATTTAAATATTGACGAACTATCATGTTGGTCACGTGAGGATAAATATAATCAGTACCTACCAGTATCCATTGTTTTTGTGGGTTGCTCTTATTGCCCATTAAATATTGAATCGCTGGAATAACTTGTTGGTTTGGAGTAAGCCCAGTATAAAAAATGTTATTTGATTGCTCTCCTCCTTCATATTGGACCGGATAAAACAGCAAGCCATTGTATTTTTCCAATACAGGTAATACTGCTTTTCTTGAAACGGAAGTCCAACAACCAAAAATGACAGCAACTTTATCAAGTAATAATAGCTTTTTTGCTTTTTTAGGGTACAGAGACCAGTTTGATTCGGGGTTTTCAATAACTGGCTCTACGGGATGTCCTAAGACACCACCTTCTTGATTGATTAAATCAATCTCCATGAGCAAGGTATCTTTTAAAGAGGTTTCTGAATTTCCCATTACCCCAGATAAAGATTGAAGAATGCCTATTTTGATGGGTTCTCTTACTGAGTCATTCGAACTGCATGAAAGAAATAGCATGCCTATTATGGAAATAGCGGCTAACTTTATATAATGATTGGATAAAAACAGCTTCAATTTTATCTCTCCTTAAGATGCATCATTAACGTACTTGCATGTAATGCAATACTTTTTGTATGGGCGCAAAAGATATTTTTGATGAGCCCTTAAAAGGTTCATCAAAAATAAATATGAACGCAATCAAAGAGGCAATTAACGCCACATAAAAGAAATTCATAACGATGTTTAGTGTTGAGTAATGAGTGAACGAAATAGCCACAAAGATAATAAATAATGTAGTAAGAATGGTTAGCCAAAAGATACGATCTAGTTTGATGTCCGCACTTTGGATAATTTGCTGTCGTGACTGCATTAAATCCACCGTTAAAGAGATGATTTTCTCGTAGATAACCTGATCGTGTTGACTTTGGGGTCTATAAGTATAAATGGATTTGGTGATTGGATTAAGTAATCTTCGAGTGCGCTCGCTTCCGGATCCTTTTGTTAATGCTGGCCATTCATCTTCGATGAGTGATTGGGTGTACATTATCAGATCTTTATGAATTTCTTTAAATTCGGGTTCATTCATTTTAGTGATTATGTTATCCAGATTGTTGAGCTGCGAGGCTTCATTCGAAATCATCATCTGAACGTTTTTATAGGTTGTTTTTGCCTCAACAAAAGCCAAACCCAAAATTAAACTCAATGCCACAGTCATTGCACCAATGGAGTCAAAAAGAAGGGGATTTGTTGTTTGTCCGGACAAAAAATACTTATGACAGAACCACCGAATGACAAGTTGTGCAATAACAATTGGGAAAACAATCAGGGGGAGGATAATAATATCCGGAAAATGATGAAGCCAATCAAACATTAGAATATTCCCTTACACAATAATTTTTAATACCAGTATTGCACAAGTTCAAAAAAATTGAATCCATGTTCGACTCTACTTTCATAGGAATTTGCTTCCCTTCTTTAAAAAAATTAGGATAGTGATTCACTGAATTTAGCGAGGAGCAGGGATGTCTTTTATACAAGAGTTTAAAGAATTCGCCATGCGTGGTAATGTCATGGATCTAGCAATTGCGGTCGTTATCGGTGCTGCATTTGGTAAGATTGTGAGTGCATTTGTCGATGGAATTGTTATGCCGCTCATAGGACTATTACTAGGTGGAATAAATATTGCAAATAAGTCAATGACTATTGGTGATGCTGTAGTGAAATGGGGGTTGTTCTTGCAATCGATCATTGACTTCACCATTATCGCTTTTGCCATCTTTGTTGCCATCAAGCTTATAAATCTGGTAAAACGCAAAGCGGAAGAGGCGACAGCAGAAAAAATCACCGCAGAAAGCTTGCTCACTGAAATACGAGATATCATGAAATCGTCTAAAGGCAAATGAGATCTGGAAAGGGATGCGTAAAAGGGGACGGACCCCACTGGGGTCCGTCCCCAAGGACTCCGAAAGTTCCCTAAAGGTCAATGATTATTTGGTTATCCACTCTCTTACTCTAGCCGATCGGATTTATTTTGTGCCAACCGAGCTAAGACCGTAAGGAGTCGGATATGATAAGCGCCAAATGGAACAGGTTATTATAAACATAAACACAACTAGGAATTGATATGGATGCGAATAAAAAATATGGACTGTTGAAGATTGCTCTCGTTGTTGTAGGCTTGATATTCGTTTTTGGTATTTACCCATTGACTGTTGTATGGCCTGCTGGTTGGGCATGGCATATTGGGGGCGTTTCGTTGTATCTGCAAATGATACTGGGTGTATACGCTACATTAGGCGTTTTTTTAATTCTAGCGGCTAAAAATCCACTCGAAAACTTGAGTTTAATATGGTTCACTGTATGGTCAAGTATAGTGCACGCAGGGATTATGGCTGCTCAATCTATCTATTTTCCTGAACATATGGGCCATCTTTATGGTGATGTTCCAGCTCTATTGATAGTTGCACTCTTATTGGCCCTATTAACGCCTAGAAAAAAACCTCTTTAAATTCTTCAATAAATATGGCATCTATTCAGCTTGCAAATTCTAAATGGAATTAAACACTTAGATATTTAGCAAGCTGATTAAGTCGAAATCTATTTGGCTTTTACAAGGCCTTGAGTGTTCGCTTAGTAAGTCATTTTAAATAACAATTTAAGCAGGAGAAGGGTAAGTAATGAAAAACAATAACTATCCGATTAGTGGTACATTTGAAAGAGTTGCAAATCAGACAAACTTTGAAGAGTTTGACGTGACCAAAAGGACAATATTTGCATGCTCATGTTTTTACAAACTGATAAGGAAACAACCCTCATGAATGATTTTAATGACGCTGTTCAAGTTCGTTCTAACGAAGAATTATTAAATTTCAGAAAAAAACACTTTTTACCTACAGTTGCACATTACCATCAAACTGCAATTCAACTTACAAAAGCACAAGATACTTACGTATGGGACTCTGAAGGCAAGCGTTATCTTGATGCAATAGGAGGAATTGTATGCATATCTGCAGGACACAATCACCCAAAAATTAAAAAAGCATTAATCGAGGCTCTTGAAGACAATACCATTCAACACACCAGTCTTCTCTATTTAAATCAGGCGCCAGTAGATACTGCAGAACGTTTGCTAGAAGAAGCACCCAATGGTATGGATAGAGTGTCCTTTACCAACTCTGGTTCAGAGGCCAATGAATTAGCAATTATGGCTGCTCGACATGCAACCGGGGAAACCATGGTTGTGAACGTTCGTCACTCATACCATGGAGGTACATCAGGTGCTTTAGCGTCTTGTGGTCATGCGGTTTGGCGTTTTAAAGCCCAGCCAGTTACTGGAGTAACTTCAGCAGTTGAACCTTACTGTTATCGTTGCCCGTTTAAGAGTAAACCAGATGATTGTGGTTTGGAATGTGCAAAAAATGTTGAAACAACGATTCAAAACACAACTCATGGCAAAATTGCAGCTTTTATTTTGGAACCCATCATGGGCGTAGGTGGTTTTATAACTCCGCCGGATGAATACTTTGGTGAAGTCGCTAAAATCGTTCATAATTACGGTGGGAAATACATCAGCGACGAAGTACAAACAGGTGCTGGACGTGGTGGTGGTGATCTATTGATGACAAAGACATTAGGTATTGACGCTGACATGGTTACCATGGCTAAAGGTTTTGGAAATGGTGCGCCGGTTGGGGCTGTGCTGATGAAGACTGACGTTGCTGAAACAATGACGGATAAAGTTTATTTTAATACCTTTGCTGGTGACCCATTGCAAATGATCCAGTCGAAGCTTACCTTAGAAATCATCAAAGAAGAAAAGCTTGTGGAAAATGCACGAGTCATGGGTGAGCTTTTAAAAGACGGATTGCTCCAATTGCAATTAAAACATTCTCTCATTGGAGATGTTCGTGGACGTGGATTGATGTTAGGGATTGAGTTAGTTAAAGACAGAATTACAAAAGTCCCTGCAACCGAAGAAACTATTCAACTCATGGACATGTGTAAGGACAAAGGTTTACTCCTTGGAAAAGGTGGACGTTTTGGAAATGTTTTTCGAATTGCCCCCCCTTTAACGATTACACGAGAGCAAGTCAATTTTATGCTTGAAACGATTGATGAGTGTTTATCTGATCTGTCGCGTTTATATCTCTTATAAAAAATTGCAAACAATCAACATGAAGAGGATGGATCTCGCGGTCCGTCCCTGAGCGATCCACACGAATTTTAGTCATATACCCCATGCTCCAGTTGAGTATTTATCACCATCTGGAGCAAAAACTGCAAAGCCAGAATCAAATCAGAATTCGAGATTTCCATTTGTTTTTTTATTACCTCTCTCCCTAAATACACGATTGATAAAGAGGAGGTAAATTTGGCGGAGTGAGCCTGAAAATCAGCAGCTTTGCCCTGATGAGTAATAAGGATGCCAGCAAGCCATGCTGCAAAAGTAGCAATTGCTGCAATGAGTAACAAAATATCCATTCGCTGAGGAGCTCGCGTTAAACTATCTTTAAGTCCAAGGCCATAGTGAGGACACTTGGTGTCTCTAAAATTTTCTTCAATCCGCATGCGTTGGCGGTAGATGTTGACAATATGGTTTGGATTATCCCGCGCCTGAGCAAGAGAGGTTACAAGGAGCCATGGCTCTTTAGCAGCCTTTGAATGCTTTTTGCTTTTACCAGAAGCAGCGATCTTCTTATTGAGGTTACGCTGATGTCTATGTTTACTTTTGCCTTTGTAAAGCACTAAATCAACAGGCACTTGTTTTTCTTCAGTTAAGAGCGCATGCCCCAAATGGGCAGGTTTTCCCGTTGCTTGTTCAAAAAAAAGCGAGCTTAAT
>NZ_LNZB01000041.1:21747-130095 GCF_001468085.1 Legionella waltersii
CGAAGCAGCGATCTTCTTATTGAGGTTACGCTGATGTCTATGTTTACTTTTGCCTTTGTAAAGCACTAAATGAACAGGCACTTGTTTTTCTTCAGTTAAGAGCGCATGCCCCAAATGGGCAGGTTTTCCCGTTGCTTGTTCAAAAAAAAGCGAGCTTAATTGCCAGGCCTGTGCATCCTCCGTAAGTACAAGGTTTTTATTGCGCAACCGTCCTACAAAATTCCACCCCATCTCACGAACAGCCATAAACCATGGGGCTCGAAATCCTCCATCAGTAACAATAATTGGGGTGGCACAAGAGGGTAAAATGGCTTTAAGATTCTTTAAAAACTGCTTGTGAACAACATGATTGTTCTCTTTTTTCTTAGGGTGACATTCCTCATAAAGCACAATAGAACGCCCTTTTACAGAAATGCTTGCTCTTAATAAATAGAGATTCGTTGTTGGATTGATACAACTCCAATCTACATGGATCCATGGGTTCATCCAGCTTGGAATTAATCGACAAGCCATTGCCTGATAAAATAATGGGCGCTCTTTATGAAGATGCTCATTTCCCAATAACCGGTTTACTTTCTCTATATTGCTGCTGGTCTTAGTTGGTGAGGGATCTTTTCTTCCTAGACCCGTTAAAAAAAGCGTGTTGTTGTTTGCTGCAGTATTGCAAGCCTTCATTAGGCAATCTAATCGTGTTTTATGAACAAAAGGTAATTCTTTTTCAAATTCTTTATGTAATAATGGCATCTGTTGCATGGTGGCGGTCTCATATTGTTTGTCGAAACGCTATTTGATCATAATCACCATGCACATTCAAATTTTTTAAATCATTTATTTTCAATAAGTTAAATCAATTATTCGTGTGGAACGCTCAGGGTCCGTCCCCAACATCGTAGTCTTATCCGCGATCGTAAGGGAGCGGATATATTTGTTAAACCTCTAACTCAGGCCGATTCTTAAAATATTCCAAAGCCTCTGGATTGGCCAAAGACTGCAAATTATTTACTTCCAGGTGATGCACTACTTGCCTTACAGCCAACTCAACTATTTTCCCACTCAATGTTCTAGGAATATCTGGTACTTGAAGTATGACTGCGGGAACATGTCTTGGAGAGGCGTTGCTTTTGATGGTAGTCTTAATTCTATCAATGAGCTGTTGATTAAGTTGTAGACCTTCTTTGAGTTTTACAAACAAAACCACTCGGACATCATCTTGCCAATCCTGGCCTATTACAATGCTATCTGCCACGTCCTCAATGGTTTCAACTTGTCTATAAATTTCAGCTGTCCCGATACGGACACCGCCAGGGTTTAAGACTGCATCAGAACGGCCATAGATAATTAAACCTTGATGAGCAGTCAGCTCAGCAAAGTCACCATGTGCCCATACACCCGGGAACCGTTCGAAATAGGCCCTCTTGTATGCACTTCGATCTTTGTCATTCCAAAACGCGACTGGCATTGAGGGAAATGGTTTTGTACAGACTAATTCACCACGTTTTTCTTTAATGGAGTGACCTTGTTCGTCAAAGATATCCACTTCCATCCCCAAACCGATGCATTGAAGCTCACCTCTGTATACTGGGAGAATGGGATTTCCCAACGCAAAACAAGAAATAATGTCTGTGCCACCAGATATGGAGCTTAATTGAATGTCGTCTTTTATGTGTTCATAAACAAAATCGTAGTTCTTGGGCAGTAAGGGGGAGCCAGTACTTAAAATCGTTCTTAATTTTGTTAGATCACAGTGACTCTTTGGTTGCACACCTGCTTTTTCAATCGCTGAAATAAATTTTGCACTGGTGCCGAAAACGCTGACTTTTTCGTTAGCAATGAGCTGGAACATTCGGTTATCTTCAGGATAGGTAGGACATCCTTCGTACAAAGTAATTGTGGCTCCTAGCGCCAAGGCTGATGCTGTCCAGTTCCACATCATCCAACCACAAGTCGTATAAAAGCATAAGTTATCCTCTGAACGGAGATCAGAGTGCAATCCCAACTCCTTTAAATGCTGAATCAGAGTTCCTCCAGCCCCATGTACAATGCACTTAGGTTTACCAGTAGTTCCTGAAGAAAACATAATGTAAACAGGGTGATCGAAGGGCAGGGAGGCAAATTCGCATTGTGTTGCTGGCTTAATAAAAGTTTCCCACTGCACAACTTTAGGTAATTCTTTGAATTGAAGTGTGTTATTAATAGTGGGGCAAATCACAATACGAGATAAAGAAGGCATAGCCTCATGTAATTTAACAATTTTATCATCAGCACTATGTTGTTTTCCTTGATATTGATGGCCATCACAAATAAATAGGACCTTGGGCTCAACCTGACCTAAACGATCAAGCGCGGCCTGTGCTCCAAAATCAGGTGAGCAGGAGGACCAGATGGCACCTAAAGAGGTTGTTGCCAGCATGGCAATGATTGTATGTGAAGTATTCGGCATCACACCTGCAACTCTATCCCCAACAGTAACGCCTATTGCTTTAAGCCCGGCAGCGCACTCTGCAACTTGTTTATGGAGTTCAGAATAAGTGATTACACACCGTTCATTGTCTTCATTTAAACTTACTAATGCAGGGTGATCATCATTTCGACTTAATAGCTTTTGCGCAAAATTGAATTGGGCGCCAGAAAACCACCTCGCCTCCATCATGTCGGCATAATAATTCAAAATTTGGTGTGGTGGGGTATCAAAAGTCAGTTTAAAAAAATCGCATAGACAACTCCAGAACGTTTCTGGATGCTTAACTGACCATGTATGTAATTCATTGTAATTATTAAAAATTTGACAGTGATTTTTAGCGGCAAACTCCATGAATTGCCACATTCTGCTTTTTTCGGGATGTTTTGGATTCCATACCATTTCATTCATGACGAACTATCTCTGCTGTTAGGATTAATTACACGGATTAGCTAATAACGCATTAGCTACTTTTGATTGATTTTTTTTACCAATGATCTTACAGATCATGTCACCTATGGTTACGACTTTGTATATATCTATACCAGTATCAATTCCTAAACCATGCATTAAGTAAAGCACGTCTTCAGTGGCAACATTTCCACTCGCTCCACGGGCATAGGGACAGCCACCTAGTCCAGCAACGGAGCTATCAAAACGATGAACACCGTATTGCAATGAGGCATGAATATTGGCTATTGCTTGTCCATAAGTGTCATGGAAATGCATGGACAGCTTGGAAATTGGGATGTTAGGGAGTATCAGATCTAATACCTTTTTTGTTTGGCCTGGGGTTCCTACACCAATAGTGTCACCAAGCGATACTTCATCCACTTCGTGCTCAAGAAGAATTTGGGTTAATTGGGCTACCTTCTCTGGTTTTACTTCTCCTTCGTAGGGACAACCTAAAACACAAGAAATATATCCTCTGACTTTTATTTGATTCGATTTTGCTAGCTGAATGACAGGCTTGAACCGTTCGATGCTCTCTTTAATCGAGCAATTGATATTCCGTTGATTAAACAATTCACTGGCAGCAGTAAATACAGCGATTTCCTTGACTCCGGCTGCCAGCGCTTTTTGCATTCCCTTTTCATTAGGTACAAGTGCTGAATAATGAACTTGCTTATTTTTAAGGATAGAGCGAAATACATCCTCGCCATCTGCCAGTTGAGGTATTGCTTTTGCGGATACAAAACTGGTGACCTCAATTTGTGTTAAGCCTGTTTGACTTAGCGCGTTGATGAATTCAATCTTGTTATCAGTAGGTACAAAAAAGGATTCATTCTGCAAGCCATCTCGAGGTCCTACCTCGATTATCGTCACCTGTTTTGGGTAGTCCATAGCCTTCTCTTACGTTTCGGATTCGCTGAGTGACAGTAGTTCAGCCCCTTCACTCACTTGTGAGCCAACGGAATAAAATACCTCAGATAATATGCCATCTATTGGTGCATGAATAGTGTGTTCCATTTTCATCGCTTCTAAAATAATGAGGCTGTCACCTGCCTTAACTTCATCGCCCTTGTTTTTTAATACAGCAACGACTGTTGCAGGCATCGGCGCTGTCAGTTGGCCTTTATGACTTGAAGCATGCGCATCCAATTTACTCCAACGATATCGTTCAATGGTTAAAATGCCATTTTCGGTATAAAAAGTAATAAGTGATGGTTTTGTTTCAAAATGAGCTTTAAGGTGCTGGTTGTTTGCCGAAATCATCAACTGTCCATCCGCAAAACGAGCATGGATCTGGAATTCTCTGTCCATTGTTTTTAGTGAGAACTGGCTATGATTAATGGGAGTTATTTCTGCTTCGATCATTGCACCATCCTGTTGATAGCGCCAGACCCAATGGCTTCTAAGATGCATTTGCCAGGCAAATGAGTCAGATAAAAGGGGGTCTGAATAAGATCGTTGAAGGATTAAATAATCCAAAGCGGTGGCTAAAAGAGTAGCCGACTCAACATCAGGAATGGGTAGTTCAATGGCTTCTTTTTCTAAGAAATCAGTGGATAGCTCAGCCTGTTTAAATTTAGGGTGCGAGCAAATGGCTTGTAGAAATGGGATATTCGTTTTAACACCACCAATCAGATAATGCCTAAGACTTTGCGATAAGCGTTGTAAAGCTTGCTCTCTGCTGTCTCCCCAAACAATTAATTTAGCGATCATAGGATCATAGAAGCGCGTAATCTCAGAGGCTACTGTGACGCCTGTATCTATCCGAACACCATCACCTTTCGGCTCTCGCAAATAATGGATCTGACCTATCGATGGTATAAAATGCTGATAAGGGTCTTCCGCATAAATACGGCACTCAATCGAATGTCCGTTCTCTTGAATTTGTTCTTGGCTAAGCGGCAGATGTTGGTTGGCGGCTATTTTTATTTGCCAAGATACAAGGTCCAGCCCTGTAATCATTTCAGTGACTGGATGTTCAACTTGTAGCCTAGTATTCATTTCCATAAAATAAAAATTGTCTTGGTCATCGACCAAAAACTCAACTGTACCTGCTCCACGATAATCAATAGACCGAGCCACTTCACAAGCTGCCTCAGATAGTTTTTTTCTTAAGGTTGCTGGTAAATTGGGGGCAGGGGCTTCTTCAATGATTTTTTGATGTCGCCGTTGAATTGAACAATCCCTTTCAAATAAGTGCACGACCTGACCATGATTGTCTGCCATGACTTGAAGCTCAACATGGCGTGGGTTGGTGATGAGTTTTTCAATAATCATTGTATCATCAGCAAATGAGGCCATGGATTCCCGTTTTGCCCCAGCTAATGCCTCGTGGAACTCCATCTCTTTATACACAGCTCGCATCCCTTTCCCGCCACCACCATTAGCTGCTTTTATTAATACAGGAAAGCCAATTTTTTTTGCAGCATCCAACAGTTGCTCTTCGCTTTGTCCTTTTCCATGGTACCCCGGGGTTAATGGAACAGCTGTCTTTTCAAGCAATTGTTTTGCGACTTGCTTTGAACCCATGGCTTCAATGGCTTTAATGGATGGGCCAATAAATACTATCCCAGCTTGTTCACATGCTTTTGCAAAATCTGGATTTTCAGATAAAAAACCATAACCTGGATGTATAGCTTGTGCTCCACATTCTTTAGCCACTTGAACAATTTTAGGTATATCCAAATAGCTTTCTTTGGCTGGTGCTTCGCCAATAAAATAAGCGCTGTCTGCTTGTCTAACGTGTAAGCTGTCCCTATCTGCCTCAGAATACACTGCAACGGCATGTATACCCATAGAGTGGGCGGTCTTAATAATTCGGCAGGCTATTTCGCCTCTATTCGCAATGAGAATTTTATCAAACATGGTTTAAACCTTTGTTCCAATTTGGTGTTTCTTTATTTAAAAATGCTTTTAAACCTTCTTGACCTTCGGCGGATACACGTTTTTGTGCGATCAGTGTAGCAGTATAATGGACCAGCTTTTCGTCAATGACTGCAGAGGCCACTTTCTCAACTAATTCTTTAGAGGCTTTTACTGCTTCAGGGGCATTCTGAGCGATCTGATTAGCGAAGTTCAGCGTAAATTCCAGTAATTGATCCTCTGGGACGCAATGTTGAATTAGATTGATGGCATGTGCTCTGCTTGCGTCAATAATCTCAGCGCTCATAAACAGCATTTTTGACATTCTTTCACCAATCGCTTTGACCACATAGGGGCTAATGACGGCTGGGATGAGACCAAGTTTTACCTCTGAAAAACAAAATCGCGCGTTATTGGCTGCGATTGCTATATCGCAAGCAGCAATTAAACCAGCACCACCACCGTAGGCAGAGCCTTGGACCATCGCAATAGTGGGTTTCGGGGAGTGATGTAAATGGTACATTAAATTGCCTAATACTAAGGAATCTTGCAGATTTTCTTGTTCAGAAAATGAAACCATACTCTGCATCCATTCCAGATCAGCCCCGGCTGAGAAATGCTTTCCATTGGCCTTTAGGATAATGACGCGAACTTTACTATCAGCAAACGCAATATCAAGTGTCTTCATCATGTCTGAAAGCAATTGGTTATTGAACGCATTGTTCTTACTTGTGCGATTCAAAGTAATTAAACCAATTTTACCCTGTTGTTCGTATAATAATTCACTCACTGGTTTATCCTCTTACATGCGAAACACGCCGAAATGCGTTGGAAGAATTGGTGCATTTAGTGCGGCAGACAGTCCTAAACCTAGAACAATTCTGGTGTCTTTGGGAGCAATAACCCCATCATCCCATAGTCGTGCACTTGCATAATATGGATTTCCTTGAGATTCATATTGAGCGCGCATCTGCGCTTTGAATGCTTCTTCTTCTGAGATTGGCCACTCTTTGCCTTGTTTACCGTACTTATCTCTATTCACTTGGGCTAGAACATTGGCCGCTTGCTCACCTCCCATGACTGAAATACGTGAGTTTGGCCATGTCCATAAAAAGCGAGGGCTGTAGGCTCGTCCGCACATGGCGTAATTTCCCGCACCAAAACTACCTCCCACAAAAACAGTAAGTTTTGGTACATTTGCGTTTGCTACAGCAGTTACCATTTTAGCGCCATGCTTTGCTATCCCTGACGCTTCGTATTTGGAGCCCACCATAAATCCAGTAATATTTTGTAGAAATATCAACGGAATTTTGCGCTGACAACACAATTCAACAAAATGGCTGCCTTTGAGAGCGCTTTCACCGAACAAAATTCCATTATTACCAATTATACCCACTGGATAACCATATAAGCGTGCAAATCCACAAACCAGAGTAGTTCCAAATAACGCTTTGAACTCATCAAATTCAGAACCATCCACGATGCGGGCAATCACTTCACGAATGTCAAATGGCTTCCTTAAATCACAGGGAACGATACCATTTAATTCTTCAGTATCATAAACGGGGGGAACTGTGTCTATTCGGTCGAGAGTCACCGACTTTTTTCGATTCAAATTGCTTACAACGACTCTTGCTAAATGCAGTGCATGAGAGTCATTTTCAGCATAATGATCGGCCACACCCGAGTGCCTGCAGTGGACATCTGCTCCTCCCAGCTCTTCTGCGCTGATTATTTCTCCAGTCGCTGCTTTAACTAAAGGTGGTCCACCAAGGAAAATAGTGGCTTGATTTTTCACCATAATGGATTCATCTGCCATAGCGGGGACATAGGCCCCTCCTGCTGTACAGGATCCCATTACGACAGCAATTTGAGGTATATTTAATGCGGACATTTGAGCTTGATTGAAAAATATACGACCATAATGTTCTTTATCAGGAAATACTTCATCCTGTCGGGGGAGAAAAGCCCCTCCAGAGTCAACTAAATAAACACAGGGCAAGTGGTTTGTTAGTGCAATTTCTTGTGCTCTTAGGTGTTTTTTTACGGTCAACGGATAATAGGTCCCTCCTTTTACCGTTGGGTCATTAGCAACGATGACACACTCAACTCCTGACACGTGACCTATACCCGTAATGATTCCAGCAGCTGGAACATTGTCTTCATAAGTCTGATAGGCTGCCAGCTGTGAAAACTCAAGAAAAGGAGCTCCTGGATCTAATAATTGTCGGAGTCGTTCTCGAGGTAGTAATTTTCCATACTGTGTATGCCTAGCCCGAGCTTTATCATCACCTCCTAAGGCAATTCGATGAATCGTGCTCTGGAGATCCTCAACTAGGGTCTGCATTGCTTGCTGATTGGTTTTAAATTCTTGGCTCGCAGGATTGATTTGCGTAGTGAGCTTAGCCATAGTTTATCCTTACTGAATCAAAATATCGCTGAGGACAATAATAGTCCAAACAACCCAAACAATTGGCAGAAAATGAGGCATGTCTTTACCTTTTATCACGCGATAGAGCATTGCAGGTATACCCACAATGATAATTGGCAAAATCATAAGAACTATTATTTTTCTAATGATGAGTCCCCAACCAGTTTGGCTAAATATCGGGGTTAATTTGAGGTTAACGTAAAGGAAAAAGGTATCAATGTATACCACAAGACTATGTGCGTATTTAGCAAAAAACACAATCAATAAACTTGCGAATAGGTAAATAAGGCTATGTCTTAGCATGTACTTCCTTTCATTTTAATGCAGAGGACACCTCAGTATTCGTACTGAAGTGTCTTTTGTTGTGATTTACAACAATTCAATTGCCATTGCTGTTCCTTCTCCACCGCCAATGCATAATGAAGCGACACCTCGGCGTTTATTGTTTTGCTTCAAAGCATTTAGCAGTGTTACAAGGATACGAGCTCCTGATGCACCAATTGGATGCCCTAATGCGCATGCACCACCATAAATGTTTACGTGCTCAGGGTTAAGTTCCAATTGAGTCATTGCTGCCATCGTTACTACAGCAAAAGCTTCATTGATTTCATACAAGTCAACGTCGTTTTGATTCCAGTTCGCTTTATTCATTACTTTGCGGATAGCATCAACTGGAGCTGTAGTAAACCATTCAGGAGCTTGGGCGTGACTGGCATGAGCAACAATCCTAGCTATTGGTTTAATTCCACGTTTTTCTGCAGTAGTTGCACTCATAATAATTAAACTAGCTGCTCCGTCTGAAATTGAGCTAGAGTTTGCTGCTGTCACGGTTCCATCTGCTTGAAAAGCGGGTTTCAATTGAGGAATTTTAGCCAGCTTAGCTTCGTCAGGCCCCTCATCTGTATTGACAGTGATATCTCCTTTACGAGTGGATAGAGTAACAGGAGTAATTTCAGCACTAAATAGTCCTGATTCAATTGCTTTAAGTGCTTTAGTCATTGAGCGTTGTGCAAACTCATCTTGTTGATCTCGAGTAAAGTTGTAGTGCTTAGCAGTAGCTTCAGCAAAGCATCCCATTAACTGTCCACGCGTGTAGGCATCTTCTAGACCATCTAAAAACATGTGATCCTTGATTTCACCATGTCCAAGTCGATAGCCTGCTCTTGCTTTAGCGAGTAAGTAGGGAGCGTTTGTCATGCTTTCCATGCCGCCAGCAAGAATGACATTTGCTGTACCTGCTTTAATTAAATCATGGCCAAACATCACGGATTTCATTCCTGAGCCACACATTTTATTAATTGTTGTCGCACCAGTAGAGTTTGGTATTCCTGCTTTAATCGCTGCTTGTCTTGCTGGAGCTTGACCAATACCAGCTTGTAATACACAACCACTGATGACCTCATCGATTTCTGCTGGACTGATACCTGATTCGGATAAAACGGCCATGTGTGCGACAGCACCTAATTCTGGCGCAGTAAGTGCTGATAAAGTACCAAGCATTGCTCCCATGGGAGTTCTTTTTGCTGCAACAATAACTACATCATTATTTTCCATGCCATTATTCCTTATAATGTTTCTTTAAAAAGTTCCCTTCCGATTAACATTCTTCTAATTTCAGAAGTTCCTGCTCCAATTTCATAAAGCTTGGCATCTCGTAATAAACGACCTGTAGGATATTCGTTAATATATCCATTACCGCCGAGGGTTTGTATTGCTTGTAATGCCATTTGAGTTGCTTTTTCCGCTGTATACAGAATGACTCCAGCGGCATCCTTACGACTCACTTTTCCATTGTCACACGCTTTTGCAACGGAATACAAATAGGAGCGACAGGCATTTAATTCGGTGTACATATCGGCTAATTTACCCTGAATGAACTGAAATTCACCGATAGCCTGATTAAATTGCTTGCGCTCATGCACATAGGGTAAAACCACATCCAAACAAGCTTGCATAATACCTACAGGACCTGCTGCGAGAATGGTACGTTCGTAATCAAGTCCACTCATCAGCACTTTCACCCCTTGATTTAGGGTGCCAAGAACATTTTCTTGTGGCACTCTGCATTGTTCAAACACTAATTCACAAGTATTCGAACCTCGCATTCCTAATTTATCAAGCTTTTGGGCTGTTTTAAAACCAGGCATGCCTTTCTCAATGATAAATGCAGTTATCCCTTTACTCTCAGCTTGTTTATCGGTTTTGGCATAAACCACTAAGACGTCTGCATCAGGGCCATTGGTAATCCACATTTTGGTACCATCTAAAACATAATGATCGCCAGCAGGTTTTGCATGCAATTGCATACTCACAACATCAGAGCCTGAATTGGACTCACTCATGGCTAAGGCACCGATGAACTCGCCGCTAATAAGTTTAGGCAGATATTTCTGTTTTTGCTTGTGATTTCCATTTAAATAAATCTGATTCACACAAAGGTTAGAGTGAGCCCCATAGCTAAGTCCAACAGAAGCTGATGCTCTAGATATTTCTTCCATAGCAATGGCATGAGCAAGGTAGCCCATGTTTGCTCCGCCATATTCTTCGCTGACTGTAATTCCCAATAATCCCATGTCTCCTAACTTGCGCCAGAGGTGATTTGGGAAAGTATTGCTCTCATCAATTTTTGCAGCAAAGGGGGCAATTTCAGCTCTTGCGAATTGGTAAACGCTATCACGAAGCATGTCGTAGGTATCGCCCAATTGGTAGTCTAAGCCTGTGTACATGGAGTACTTCCTGTTCCGTTGATAAATACGCAGACTATACCCAAACGCGGGATGTTTGTCACCTTGATGGCTTCTTCTAAAACAAACTATTTTAAAATGAATCTTTACCTTGTAATAAAAATCACCTAATCTTGCCTTAGCGTTTAGAGAGAGGAGTATGGCTCATGCGAAAGCTTGTTTTATGGGGACATAGAGCTGAAGATTACTTAGAAATGTTTGATTTATCACAAGCAGAAATTGAATCAGGAATTTTGGAGTACGGTTGTGGACCGAGCGCAGTAAACTCCCAATTGACTAAGATGAAGAAACAAATAGTGAGCTGCGATCCTTTATTTGTTTTAGATAAAGACACCTTGTCTTCTAAAGCAAAAATGATTTTTGCCAATATGGCAGATGAAATAAAACAACATCAAGATCAGTTTGATTTTTCGTCCAGTGGTGGCTTTGAGAAATTATTGGATAAAAGACAACGAGGAATGCAGGATTTTTTTGCCGATTTCAGCAATGGTAAAAAGGAGGGGAGATACTTAGGCATCAATGACTACCACTTACCTTTTGCAGATTTTACGTTTGAATTTGCTTTAAGCCCACATTATTTCTTTGCTGATTTAGATGAGCAAACGGTTGATTTTCATTTGATTGTTATTCGCGAATTAGCGAGAATTGCTAAGGAAGTTCGACTATTTCCGCTCGTGGACCGGGAAGGCAAAATGTCTGACTTTTTAGGTCCCGTTTTACTTGGTCTTCAACAAGAGAATTATGGTGTAGAAGTCAGGGAGGTCTCTTTTCATCTTCATAAATCAGGAAATGCCATGTTAAGAGTATGGGCACAAGAGTGTGTTGTGTGAAATGGATGTAAAAAATAAGGAATATTAAAATGGCGAAAGATTCAAATGAACAAAAAAAATCCCCCACTTGGGTTAAGCATCTACTAACATCTCTTTCAGGAATAGGGATTACTTCAGCGATTGTTTGGTTTGCAACTGGAATGCCTATCGCCCCTATTTTAGTTGAGTCATTTCCAGTAGGTGTGTACGTAGGAGTTTTTTTTACATTTGCTGCGATTAGTGTGCTGAATTTAACCCCCTTTGCTATGGCTGCCATTTATTTTAGTGTTGTCGGAGCCTTGGTTGGGGCAGGTGTTGTTGGTTTGACTCTATTGGCATCCAAATTCATGAACTCTAAAAACGTCAATGAAGACAGTAGTGATTTTGAATTGGAAGATGAAAGCGAGGAACTCTCCTCTGAAAGTGACGAGGAGAGTTCTGAGAACAATGAAAATACCAAGAGCTTTTGGAGTCGATATTATGGTTTAGGGGTGAATTTCATGGTAAGTTCTTTAGCCTCTGCTGGAGTGAGTTTATTGATTCCAAACGTACTTGTCTCCTTTGCTGTAATTCCCACCTTTTTGGCGGGTGTGCTCACTGGGCTTTTAGCGTTCCCATTTGCTGCCTCTGTCGAGCTTCTAGGGGTGTTGGCACTGCCTTTTGCAGCTGCCGGATTTAGTTTAAGCGCTCTTGTTACTGGAGCAACTGCGTATCTTTGCTTAAGAAATGACAATGATGCCACCTCTCCACAAGGGGATATCAACGAAGAGCTTCACTTTGAACATGAAGATGATTTCGGGCTTACTAAAAGTTCTCCATTAAGTCAATTAAGTAGGAAAAGGGATCAAAATGTTGAAGCCCATTCCGAACATGACTTGTCAAAAGAGGGCTCATCCAAACCCCTCTTTGAACGACAAAATCGAGATGAAAGACGTTCTTCACCTAAAAATTTACAAGATGATGCGGAGTCTTGTTGTGGTTTAAGTTGGAGCTCCTGATGTACTCTTTATTACGACCATTTTTATTCCATCTTGATGAAGAGAGGGCCCATGGCTTAGCACTGCATGCACTTCATTACGTACCTAAAGGTTTTTTTCCCGATCCTATTGGTCAAGCTGTGCATGCATTGGGTCTGGTTTTTCCCCATCCGGTTGGACTTGCCGCAGGGTTGGATAAAAATGGTGAACACATCGATGCTTTAGCAAAACTGGGATTTTCCTTTATTGAAATTGGCACAGTAACTCCACGACCGCAAGAAGGAAATCCAAAACCTAGGTTATTTAGGCTTCCTGAAGCACAAGCGATTATTAATAGAATGGGATTTAATAATCATGGAGTTGATGCTCTCGTAGAAAATGTAAAAAAGAGTCGTTACAAGGGGATTTTAGGAATCAACATTGGTAAAAATAAAGACACCGATCTTAACAAAGCGATAGATGATTACTCCTATTGCTTAGAAAGGGTTTATCAATATGCTTCTTACGTGACCATTAATATTTCGTCACCAAATACCCCCGATTTGCGTCAACTTCAGCAAAAGGACTATTTGTCAGCGCTTTTAACGGGACTTCAAGCTCAACAGGAGAAACTGGCAGAGAAACATGAGAAACACGTTCCTTTGGTTGTCAAAGTGTCTCCCGATGAAACTGACGAGGTGCTTAAGGAAATGACAGAAGTTATCTTACAATCCAGCATTGAAGGGATTATTGCCACGAACACAACGTCTGCCCGTGATGCCGTAAAGAATCTTCACCATGGCCAAGAGCAGGGGGGGCTCAGTGGCCCACCAGTATTTGATCAGTCGACAAGATGTTTGCGTTTGCTAAAAGAGTACGTTGGAGATGCGCTAACTTTGATTGGTGTCGGTGGTATACATAGTGCGAAAACTGCTGAAGAAAAACTAAGAAGCGGGGCTGCTATAGTTCAGGTCTATACAGGCTTGATCTATCAGGGCCCTCATTTAATTCGTGATATTGTTTCTAGTATTGCGCAAACTAGTATGCACAGCAGAGGGGAGCACTCAATTAGCCACCGATGAATGGTTGAATGATCTACTTTCAGGCCACGCTCAAGAGCAAGCTCCTCAACATCACGATAACTCAAAGAATAGGCCAGGTACCATCTGACAAGCATCAATATAATATCCCGTTTGAAATGTCTCCATTTTAAACTAAGCATCTTCAAACACCAAAAAATCTGGAACCTCTACCAGAGTCTGTAATTTTCTGCGATAAAACCCTAGTCATTTATCAATTATTAGAGACAATTATCAGAGAATTATTAGAGAATTGAAATAGTGCAAAAATTGAACTAAATTTAATTGTAGTAATTACTAATTTAATATTTAGGAAATAGAATTTATGTTTGCTAAGTTTAAGTCAAAGAAAAGCCCCCAAACTAAGAGAATAGCTTTTGTAGATATTGATGATACAATCATTAAAAATGGAAAACTTAATCAAGAAGTTGTTGAAAAGTTGAAAGATGGAAACTACGACCAAATTATTCTATTTTCTCAAAGATCACGACAAGTTCAGGTTGAAAATTTGAAACACAGGTATTTTTATGTGCAAAATTCAAATAGTAATGAACTTATTACCACTTCTCAAGTTGTAGATGCATTAACAAATGAACTAAAACCAAAAAAGCCCATCAAAGTATCATCGTCAGCGGATACCGCTTTTGGTAAGCCAATGGAGTATTATAAAAGTAAATTAAAGTCCTTCGAGGATAAGTTATTCAAAGCGTTTTCAAACCAAAAAGAGTTAGGGATGGAAGCCCCTGATATATCAGCATTTAAAAAAGAAATAGAAGAGGATGAGGAGGCTATAAAAAAACGATTTGGTGAACATCCTCTGACTAAAGAAGAGCAGTACAAATCCTTGGCTGAAAGTCTGGGCCCAGATGTAGAAATCGATTTTTTTGATGATTCTTATGCGAATCTAAAAGGAGTATATAACGATCCTACTATAGAAAAGAAACCAAATTTATATTCAGTTTATAAAGGTAAGGTGGAATCATGGGGGGAGAGTCATTATAAAGAAATTAAAGAGATAGGTCAGCTTTTAACGGATATCAACACTCTAAGAAAAAGCCTACAGAAAATTGAGAGATCCCTGGATGCTCCTGAGGATAAAAGGACTATGGCACACCAAGCATTAATGAAAATAAAACAATTCGATGAGGATTATTCAAAATCCAAGAGGTTTTGGGATACCCCTTCTGATGAATTGGTATCGGTGAAGCAAATTATTAAATCGAGAGGTCTTGAGAGTGATCTTGAATCACTTCATGAAACAGTTAAACTTAGTGAATCGTGCCACCTTAGAGGAAGGAGTAATAGGGCCTCACCCCAGGATTTCGAGAAATTTAAACAAACTCAAGTTGGGTTGAGACAATTAGTGACAGACTTAAGAAGTGATGCCATTTCGCCCCCAGCACCTCCGGATTCTCAGACAAGTGAAGACGAAACTAGTAAACAACAACTTCACTAAGGTCAATTAGTTTTCATAACTTGCTATGGTTAAAAACAAACAGACCAAAGTGAAAAAAACTAGGGAGTTTAGATAGACTAAATGACCCGATTGAAATCTATATTTAACGAAGAGATTGGAGTTTTTCGTAAGCATTTCAAGCACCCAGTGCTCCCCATAAAATAGATAACTTCGAACAATCATCCCATCCGCCCTTTGTGCAAGCTTCTCCCCATTCCTGGGGCGAAGGGAAAATTGAAGGGAGTTATTTAGAAGCCCTGTAAGAGCTTATTTTGGATTGTTTCGTTTTATTGGCACTCCGGCGTAATTCCAGTTACAATAAGGGCCGTTTACCCACACTATTCTAAATCAGTAATGAAGCACTCAAACATCATTAAAACCAGCGTGTTGTACAAACGCTTACTAAGTTATGTCAAACCGTTCTGGCTGGTGTTAGTGCTGGGCATTTTAGCTAATATACTCTACTCAGGAATTGATGCGGGTTTTACTTATCTTACTAAGTTTTTTTTAGATAAAAGCTTTATTTCCGTGGATCTGGATTTTGTGAAGAAAATTCCTTTTATTGTTTTAGTGGGAATTACTTTGCGGGGACTAGTCAGTTCCCTGGGTAGCTATTGCATGACTTGGGTTGCACGTTCAGTTGTTAAAGTATTAAGACAAGTGGTGTTCTCACACATTTTACGTTTACCTGCTGATTATTACGATGAAGCAACATCGGGACAGTTGTTGTCGAAAATTCTCTATGATGTGGAACAGGTCGCACAGGTCAGTGCGGATGCATTAACCGATTTTATTCAGAATGTGTGTTTGGTTATTGGGCTACTTACGGTCATGATGGTGATTTGCTGGCAGTTATCACTCATGTTTCTCGTGACAGTGCCATTTGTGGGTATTATTGTAAATTACACCAATAAACGTGTACGCCGTATTAGTCATTGTGTGCAGAAAACCATGGGAGAGGTCACTGAAATTGCGAGTGAAGCGATTGAGGGCTATCAAGTTGTGCGCATTTTTGGTGGTGAAAAGTACGAAACCAATAAATTCAATCAAGCTACTGAACATTCTCGGCAAAATGACATGAAAGTAGCCATGAGTAAGGCTATTAATGTCTCTGGGGTGCAACTAGTTATCGCGATTGGAATTGCCATGATCATCATGGCGGCAATTCATTTATCGGCAGTCATAACGGTTAGTGCTGGATCGTTTTTGGCAATCATGGCGGCCATGTTGCAGTTAATTAAGCCTATGAAAACCTTAACTACATTGAATGCAACCATCCAAAGAGGATTGGCTGGAGCAGAGAGTGTGTTTAATTTATTGGATTTACCCATTGAGTCAGACAAAGGGGTAATTCTCGACAGAAAGTCTCGTGGTGAAATCGAGTTTAAGCATGTTTCTTATGCGTATAGGCAAGGGCAAACGGTATTGCATGACGTGAGTTTTTTAATTGAGGCTGGGTCTTCAGTCGCACTCGTAGGTCATTCTGGCAGTGGTAAAACGACCATAGCTAGTTTGCTGCCCCGCTTTTACGAGTTAAATTCCGGCAGCATTTATTTAGATGGGATATCCATCGATAAAATCAGCTTAATTAACTTAAGAGAACAAATGTCTCTAGTTAGTCAACAAGTCACACTATTTAACGATTCAATTGCTAATAACATTGCATATGGTCGTGAAGATATCTCACGGGACCAAGTCATTCAAGCGGCGAAATTAGCCTATGCGGATGAGTTTATCCGTCAGCTTCCAGAAGGCTATGACACGCGGGTTGGTGAAAATGGAGTTCTTCTGTCCGGGGGACAGAGACAACGAATAGCAATTGCAAGAGCTATTCTAAAAGATGCACCCCTATTAATTTTAGATGAAGCAACCTCTGCATTGGACAGTGAATCTGAATTCTATATTCAAAAAGCACTCGAACAAGTGATGAGGAATAGAACAAGTATTGTTATTGCTCATCGCCTATCAACGATAAAAAATGTAGATAAGATCATTGTCATGCAACATGGCCGTGTTGTTGAACAAGGTAGTCACCAAGAACTCCTAGAGCTTAATGGTCATTATTGCCAATTGTACAAGGTACAACAGATTGATAATCGTCATGAGGAAGTCGTTGTATAATGTCATTTCTAATTGAAAAAATATGGTACGGCAATAGTCGCATCAAATGGTTCCTGTGGCCCTTTTCCCTCATTTATAAAGGAATCATTACAATTAGACGTCAGTATTTGGAACAGTTTAAACAATGCAACTTCGCTATACCCATCATCGTTGTCGGCAATATCACTGTTGGTGGTGTCGGTAAAACCCCTCTGGTTATTGAGCTAGCCAGAAGAATGCTGGATCGGGGGCTTAAGGTCGGAATTGTTAGTCGTGGATATGGCGCTCAAATGAAACATTTTCCACATGAAGTTAAGCGATTCGATTCTGCCGATCAAGTAGGTGATGAACCTTTACTCATAGCCAAGAAGGTGAATTGTCCTGTGGTTATTGATCCAGATCGCGTCGCTGCTGTTCAATACTTAATGGATCACCATTCAGTACAGTTGGTTATCAGTGATGATGGTTTACAGCACTATCGCATGGGTCGTACCATTGAGTTAGCGCTTATCGATGGTTTAAGGGGATTAGGTAATAGACTCTGTTTGCCAGCGGGACCTTTGCGTGAATCGGATAGTCGTTTGAATGAAGTCGATTTTGTCATTGTGAATGAAGGGGAATGGAAAAACGCTTATTCAATGAAATTAAGTCCTGGAAAAATCATTAATCTGTCGACTCAAGAGGAACTTAGTGTAGAGCAATTGTCGAAGGAGGTTGCTGCTGTTGCTGCTATAGGTAATCCACAACGCTTTTATTCGACATTAAGCAAGATGGGAATAAAATTTAACGCATATTCTTACCCAGATCATTACCAATTTACTTCATATGATTTAAACTATCGCGAATCTCTGGTCATCATGACCGAGAAGGATGCAGTAAAATGTCAATCATTTAATTTAGATAAGCTGTGTGTTTTACCAGTAGAAGCAAGATTAAGTGACGATTTTTGGGATGCATTGTGGTCACATCAACTGTTAAAAGGTTATTGCTAAAATGATGCCAAAACGAATTTGGTTTTTGTTGTTTTCAGTGTGTATTTTTGTAAATGGACTAGTGTTTGCTGCTGATGAAGCGAGCGAGGAACAAACGACTCAACACGTTGAACCTCAAGTAGCAAGCTGGATTTTTACTGGAATGGTTGCTAACGAAAGTGGTGATCAATACGGGTATTTTTTCCAATTGCAAAAACAGGGGAACGAATTTTATGCAAAATCAGCTTTAATCGATGGTCAGACCAATCAGTTAATTCTATTTTATGAAGGCAAAGAATTGATTCAAGATCCATCCACACTGAATTGGCGTATAGGCAGAGCCTTTATTCGCTACAATCCAATTAATTCGCGGTGGGTTTTTGGAGTGAAATCACAAGACGATAAAGGATTTAACTTTAAAGTGGACATGCTGAAACAAGACAATAATAAAAATGAAATACTGACACTTCGACCCGGTGTTGAGTTACAAGCATCACAATCTAGCCAGTTAAATGGACATATTCAAACAGGGACATCAAATAAAGAAGAGTTTGTTACTGGTAATAATGCTTGGTTTGCTAAATTATGGTACAGCAAAGACCAACGTACTGCTCATGGTATTCACACAACGTTTTGTAGACTGGGCAATAACAGTGGATTTTATTCGGCTAATTTAAAGGAAACTGATGCGACTAGAGCCGCAATCGCTGTATGGAGAGATGCGGCTGGTAATAATGTCAAAATGTCGCAATTTATATCCGTTAAGCCTCAGGCCGATAATCAATGCTTGTTATCAGTGGCTTTACCAAAACTGTCCTTAAGATTAATAAATGCTTTAAAGCAAGAAGAAAATTCCCCAATTGCTATTGCAGGGTTCTCGAAAAAAGATCCGAAAGATTTTTGTTTTGTTACTGAACAACAATTTAAGAAAGTAGAAGTGCCAAAGCCAGCTGAGTCTGCTAAGGGCGCTGCTTAGTTTAAGTATTTTATCTGCTCCATTACGATCAGGGACCGGTTGGCGCTATGGAGTATGGGTAGACGTATGGTGGAAGCATGGGGACGGACCCCAGTGGGGTCCGTCCCCATGCTTATGTGGTCCCCGTGCTCCATAGTTTACTCAGAGCCGGGGCCGTACGGGAGCCGACTACTGCAATTAAAATTTAATGGCATTAGACGATTGGAGAATCGCGTTGCTGCTGACAGGACCACTGCTTTGCATTGGTCTGAAATAAGCAGATGCGTTAGATTTTGGTTCAGGCATAAATCCAAATACCGCTAATCCTTTTTTATGCGATGCCGTGTCAACTTTACTGAATGATGGTGTCACATCACTTGGAATCTTAGTACTGTCACAACCAGCCTCTTTTCTAACGGATAAGACAACTGATTCAAGACCTTGAATTAATTGAGTGACATCGCTAAGAGTAGCTTCTTCTTGCTGAAAAACAGTAACATACTCCCTAGGCTTTTACTTCTTTTCTGGTAAAAAAGAAGCTAAAGTACTGGCCAAGATCAATGCGAATGGAACGATTAACAGTCCGGTTTGATAATCATTTAACGTATAATGACCGTGATTGTTGTTTAGCAGATCTAGAATATACCCGACTAAGGGTTGTAAAAGCGGTGCTGATAGCATTGCAATAGTATTAGTAAAGCCAGTGCATGTCGATAAAAATTGTGCTGGTGCTAGTTCGTTGGAAATTGAGTAAGCGAGCATATAGGCACCACAAGTCAAACCAATGGTGAAAAGAAGTAAACCCATCGTAAAGTAGCTTTGAATCGGCGAATAAAGACAAATTAGCAACAATAGTGCAGTTGATAAACAAGAGAAATGGATTATTGGTTTACGCTTGTTTAAGCGCGTAGAAAGGTAACCTAATACAGGACAACTAAGGCCAGCACCCAACAAAGTCATTGAGGTTAGGATACTTGCTTGCTCAAGCGAACAATTCATTTTTAATTGCAAGAAGGGGACTGCCCACATCGCAGAAAATACAGTGATCACAGAAAACTCTAGACAAACAAACAAACCATTAATCCAAGCCAACCCATTTTTAGTGATCGACAGAAGTTGACCACCGTAGTTTATGGGTTTTGCCGGCAAGGGTTTGCTATTCGGGATGAATAACCAACACAAGAAGGCAATAATAAAACCAGAAAACCCAGCTGAATAAATGAATGACCTCCATCCAAATTGGGTTATAAATGATCCCATCCCAATCATTCCAATGACAGTGAGAGTAAATCCCAATGTTTCAGATAAACCAATCATGAAAGCGTATTGCTTTATCGGGAAATGCTCTCTAAGTTGATGACTTAAACCAACAAACGCAAAAGCAGAACCCATACCAATTACCAGGCGTCCTAAGATTAATTGACCAAAACTTTCACCAGAAGCAAATAAGAAACAACCTAATGCACATAGACAAGCATTAATCGTAATCAGCCAACGAGCGTTGTAACGGTCAAATAGGATGCCGACTGGGATTTGCAAGCTTGTGTAGACGTAATAGAACGAACTAGACAGAAGTCCTGCATTAAGTGCTGATAGGTGTTGTTCATGCATAATTGCACCAATCACAATTCCTGAGGACAGCTGTAAGAAAAATTGAAAGAGGAGAAACATAACTCCAACCAACCATAGGATGATTTGCCGGCTTTGAATCGGTGCGTTTTGTGTACTAGTCATAGGATGGCGATATAAAATGTTTAAATATATAGCATTGAGCATCAGGTGTAAATTTAAAAAGTGAATCTCTTGTAAAGTGAATCGCTATAGGTTACAAAAGATAAGTTGAATCACCGTTCTACCTACATCGACTTAGGTGCAAAATGAATCTAAGAGACCTACATTATTTTGTTGTTCTTGCAGAAATCAAGCATTTTGGAGAGGCAGCAAACCGATGTTTTGTAAGTCAACCTACCCTTAGTATGCAAATCAAAAAGTTAGAAGATTCATTAGGTGTGATTCTGTTTGAGAGAAACAATAAACAAGTGCTCTTAACCGATCAAGGGAAGCAATTATTGGAGAAGGCTCGAAAAGTATTGCTTCTTGTAGATGACATGAAGGATCTAGCAAGAGAATCATCGGATCCATTTTCGGGGGATTTACGGCTTGGGGTTATCCCTACGGTTTCGCCCTATTTATTACCTTTAGTTATGTCAGAGCTTAATCATCTTTTTCCAAAGTTAAAAATATGGTTAATTGAAGAGCAAACCCATCGTTTAATTACTGAACTCGAGCATGGCAATATCGATGCTGCAATAATGGCTGTCCCAGTTGAGGCTTCTTTTGAATACCGATTGTTGTATGAAGAGGAGTTTTACTTTGCTTGCTCAAGAGCAAACTCGTTGTCTGAAAATGATGTTATCCAAATGACTGATCTAAGTAATCAGAGGGTTATGTTATTAGCAGAAGGTCATTGCTTACGTGATCAAGCAATGGCTGTTTGCCAATTAGCTCGGGCGAATGATATCGCTGATTTTACTGCAACTAGCCTAGAGACATTAAGATTGATGGTTCAAGCTGGAATGGGGGTAACTCTTCTGCCCGCTTTATCGGTTAAAACCAGCAATACTCCTAACCTTGTATGCAGACCTTTCGCAAAGCCTGCACCACTCCGCTGCTTAGCCCTGTATTGGAGAAAAAGCACCCCTAAAAGAGAGTGTTTAGGTGCCATTAGCGATGTCATTACAGCACAGGTTCATGATGCTATGAAATCGGGTGAATTTTAATGAGCATTCCAATGTGTTGATGGTCAAAATAGTACATTTCTCCACCTTTGACCCTAGCCGTTTGCGATACAGTAAAAGACTTGTCTGGAAAGCTTGGTGGTGAGCATTGGAGTTCGGCATTTACGGAATAATAACTACTTTGCACGACCTTTAAAGTACCTTCAATCTGCCATCCTTTGGTATCAATTTTCGGAAGCACGATCTTGCTTTGGTTTTTTGCCGGCTGCTTCCAAGAAAAATGACCGAGCACTTGATAGTTTGAGCGTCTACTGAGTAAATAATTTTGGTCTTTAAGCCCTGAGAGAGTGGGGGACATAATTTGATAGGTGCTGTTCGTTTTGTTGCCTATTCCAAGAGGTATGGCATTTTGGTGAGCTGTTACAAAAGGAATGGTTGTATCCAAGGCAGATTCATTAATGTTTGATTGTGGATTGGCAAAAATAATCAAGTCGACTTGATAGTTTGTTGCTGCCAATGTCAAACTCGAGAAGATTAAACATAGTTTTAAAAGAACAAATCGAATCATGATGAATTTATTGTTAGTGTGTTAAATGATATCTACAGGACTTATGAAAAGCCGCAAGGTCAAAAAAACTTTTTAATGAAGGGGTTTAGATGTACTAAATGACCGAATTAAAAATGTCTTTTAACGAAGTGCTTGGGTTTTTTCGTAAGTCCTGATCCTATTACATAAGATAATACAAATCCAACTTCTTATTCCACAACTATATTTGGGAATTTATCCGCATAATTGATTGGTTTTTTGCTCAACTCAATGACCGCACGCATCGCTGTATCTCTGAAGGCATTTGATAGCTTGTTAGAGGTGAGGGTCGCTGTAGGTATTCCTGCATCACAGTCTTCCCTAACTTGGCTGGCTAAAGGCAATTGACCTAACAAAGAGCAATTGTAATCCTTGCAAAGCGCTTCTGCGCCACCTTCTCCAAAGATAGGCTCTGCATGACCACATGCGCTGCATTGGTGAATAGACATGTTCTCAATAACTCCAAGCACATCAATGTTGGTTTTACTAAACATGGTTATGGCCTTCTGAGCATCGAGAGTGGCTACGTTTTGTGGGGTGGTAACAACAATAGCGGCAGTAAGGGGAATTTTCTGTACCAAAGTCAGCTGTATATCGCCTGTACCAGGGGGTAAGTCAATAAAAAGATAATCAAGGTTATCCCAGAGAGTAATATCCAACATCTGGATCAAGGACTTAGCAAGCATGGGGCCTCTCCAAATCAGGGCTTGATTAGAGTCGGTCAAATAGCCTATAGACATAGCCTGAACTCCATGGGCATGAACAGGCAAGTAGAAATTGTCTTGTATTTGGACTTCTTCTGATTGTCCAAGCATTAATGGCATGCTTGGTCCATAAATGTCGGCGTCTAAGATTCCAACACGAGCTCCGAGTTTCGCTAAAGCAGTCGCTAAGTTAACAGTAACGGTGGATTTGCCTACTCCACCCTTGCCCGATGCAATTGCAATAGTGTTCTTTACTCCCCGTAACCCTTTGCCTACCATTTGCGTTTTGTGGGCTTTGATGAATTCTTGGCAGCTTATTGTGGTCGTGTAGTGTGGAAATTCTTTTGTAAGAATGGATTGTAGAGTTGGGATGATCTGATCTTCTAAATATTGTTTGGGAAAGCCAGTGTTAATCAAGACAGTAATCTGATCATTTGCACACTGTACCTCGTATTTGCAATTCATTTCGGACAATGACAGATTCAAAATAGGGTCTTTAATGGTTTCAATACGCTGAGAAATTGTTGTAGGTAATGACATAGTTGGAAATCGGTAATTAATTAATGCTTAATGATAACTCAGCTTCTATTGGACGAACAGCGAAAAAATGATCAGTAATTGTATTCCCAATCTAGCCAATGTCCACTTGACATATAGTACAAACCACAGCGAATAGGTAGTGTGGTCTCTTCTCTAAGGTATTTGCCATATTGATTGAGCTGAATCTTATGTTTCTCAAGGCTGCTTTGATCTTCTTTACCAGTCTTAAAATCAATAATCCATCGGATGCTATTCTCATCAAAGGTTCTGTCAATAATTCGTGTCAGTAGTTTACCGTCTTGCTCCACCAATAACTCATATTCATTGTGTTCATTGTGATGTTCTTGGATAATCCATAATCCTCTATCAGTTGAAAATACACCAATGATTTGAGTCCTAATACTATTGATAGCATTTTCAGTCATTACTTCATTGAATCCAAGCTGGGTAAATTCGGTACGCAACCAATTCCATGGGACTTGTTCAATAGACAAGGGATGATGATCGCAGATCCATTTCATGAGTTGGTGGGTAACAATACCTATTATTCTTGGTATGCCTGAAGTTAGGAGACTGGGTTCATTTAACGTAACTTCAATGAGTGATTTTCCTTTTTCATAATACTCAATTGGAAGTTTTTCCAGTTTAGGCCAAGCAAATTCTTGAGCTTTGTCTATTTCCGATTCATCAAACTTCAAAAATTCATGCGTCTTCAATAAATGTCGAAAGGCAGTCTGATAGGACTTGTTAGAACTATCCAATAAATAGAGTTTAGATTTTGCTCTTGTGACTGCAACGTAGAGAAGTCTCTGGGCTTCATACAATGATTTTTCATCATCCAGATCTTGTAAATAATCATATAAAGAGCAATTTTCCTGATGAGCTCCTTTGATGGGTGAAAACAATAATAGTTCTCCCTGCTCCTTTGTGGGTAACCTTAACCAGCGAAGTAGTGGAGATTCTCCTCTTGGTGCTTGTGACCCTATGCCTGGTAGTATGACAGTATCAAACTCAAGTCCTTTTGATTTATGGATAGTCATGATTTGTAAAGGAGAAGGAGTAACTTGTTTGGAGTATAATTTTTCCAACTCACTGGTAAATTCACTAAAGTTGGCGATTCGACCATCTTCTTCATACTTATCGATTAACATCCATAGTTGTTCTAGGTCGAGTAATTGTTTTGGTTCTAGAATGTCTTGATAAAGGAAGTTTGCTAAGGTGCTCCGAATCCAATCTGATAGTCGGTTTTGATACCGTTGAGAGAGTGCGGTATGCATGACTTGAATAAAATAACTAGCTCGTAAGCGTCCCTCTTCACTTAATTCATTAATCTGTTCTAAGTTCAATAAATTGGAATAGATGGATTTTTTAGTATTATACTCCGCTATCCATTGAATATCTTTAAGAGCAAGCCCACAATAAGGACCATGAAGGCTTGCAAGCCAGGTTAATCGGTTTCCAGGGAATAGTAAGGCTTGAGCAATTGACCAAACATCACGTAGGTGTGTTAAATGACTAAGCAAATCAATCTCAGTTCCTTGGTAGGGGATATTGTTTTCTCGTAATGCTTGAATGATATCTGGCAGTTGAGTTCTGGAGCGAACCAGTATTGCAATATTCTTTTCAGGATGAGTGCCTAATTCATGACGTACAATTTCAATGAGTTGTTTAGCCTCTTGATCACGATTAGCGAATTGCAGCGCTTTTATATAACTTGCATCATTACTCTCTAATACATGAACCGATGCATGAAATGATACAGCTCCAGATTCTATATCAAATTGTTTTGGAAAAATGTGATCAAACTGTTGATTCACCCAATTGATTATGGTTGCTGTTGAGCGAAAGTTGCAGCTTAATTGGAGAAATTCTAAGGAGATCGGACCTATTCCTTGTTCCTTAGCGCGAAAGAATAGGCCAACCTCGGCTTGACGAAAGCGATAGATAGACTGCATGGGATCGCCCACGATAAATAAGGTTTTGCCATCCCCTGGACTCCAACCTTGAACCAGTTTGTTTAATAATTCAAATTGAGTAATTGACGTATCCTGAAACTCATCGATAAGAAGGTGATGGATAGCATGGTCAAGATACAGTGCTAAATCAGTCGGGTGCTCTTCTGTACCAAGTGCATTTAGAGCCTGTTGGGATACAGCAGTAAAATCGATTTCATTTTTATCACTAAATGAAAGGTGTAGAAACCCTGTTAAGAGTGGCAGCAATACAAATAATGATTGCAGAACTTTCCATTGTTCCTCATCATACTCTGGTCTAGGGAGCTTAGTCACTTGGATTAACGACGTTATAAAATTTGGATACTGTTGTAACTGGTTAAGTAGATCTGTACTTGCTAGTTTCAAGTGTTGATATTCTTCTGGGGTGCAATCCTTTTTTGATAAGCCAACATGATGATCAAAAGACTTGCGTAGTTGTTTATCACTCCCTAATATTAATTTGCTCAATGCAATCGCAAACTCTTGGCTTAACTGTTCAATCCCATACCAGTCTTTTAGACGGTATCTGGGTGATTCAGGGTTATTTTCAATGTCAGCCATTGTTCGACATAGTTCGATTAATTCCTTGGCTAACTCGGACGGCAAGCTATTCTTTAGGCGCGCTAATTCGTGTTGCTCTATAAGACGAAGGGCTGTCTCAAAAGTTGACTTTTCTTGTTCTTTGGCATGGAATAGCAATGATAACCATTGATCTCGTTGGGATAACAAAGATTCAAAAAGAGAGATTAAATGGTCTTGTTTATTATCCACATGCAGCAGAAGTGTTTTGATGGCTTCTTGGTACTCTTTAGTGTTAAGAGAGTGGTCTAAACAATTTCGAGCTGCCTGATTGTAATGGATAAATGATGTATCACTAATCTCTGCATAGGCTATTTGTTTTTCATACAGCGGAATAGCTTGATTAATGCTTTGGCACAAAGAATCAATGGTTATTATTCTTAATCGATTTGGCTGTTGTAATAGATTCCATTGATAATGCTTGTTTTGCTTCAAAGCTTGTTTAGCAAAATCCAAAGTAGTTTGTTGGTGCTGACTTGCTGCGATTGCATTTTCTGCTGCTTGGTTGAGAGCTAAAATGATTCGTTCTCGCATTTCGCTAGCTGCTTTACGAGTAAACGTTAATGCGATAATTTGCTCTGGATTACTCACAGTGCCCAGCAAGCGTAAAAACCGCTGGGTCAGTATTTCTGTTTTTCCTGAACCAGCAGGAGCTTGAACGATGAAGGATCTATTTGGATCTGTAGCCTGGCTCCTTTGCACACTGTCAATTAAGGTCATGATCCTATTCCATGGCTATTTCCTGAGCTGGTGGCCTTAAATTGTAATGTGAACTCATACAATGCCCATAAGCCCCCGCGTTAGCGATTAACAAGACGTCACCTTCCTTTGTATCAGGCAGTAAACGGTCGTAACCCAAGGTGTCTCCTGACTCGCAAATTGGGCCTACTATATGTGCAAAGCTTGATTTTTCTTCATGCAAACGAGTTAGGTTAACAATTTCATGGTAAGCGCCATACAAAGAGGGTCTTATTAAAGAGTTCATTCCTGTCTCTATTCCAATAAAGCGGACTTTTCCTTTTTCCTTACACTGGGTCACTTTAGCAAGAATGACGCCACTGTCTGAAACAAAGTAGCGTCCTGGTTCAAGCCAAATTTCTAAGTTGGGGTATTGTGATTTTACAGCTAATAATTGAGCATCCAAGGCCGTAAAATCGAGAGGATGTTGTCCTGGTTTTTCAACCACTCCTAAACCTCCACCTAAGTTAATTGACCTAACGTCAGAGAATTGATCGGTTAATGAGGCTAACATAGCAGCTGTTTGTTGCCATAAATCAGTAGATAGTATTCCACTTCCAGAATGAGCATGTAAACCAATCACCTTGATATGGTTGGATTTTGTTAATGAAATGACCTTACTGATGTCATTTTGAGTGATACCAAATTTAGACTCATTTCCACCTGTCGACACGTGCTTATGATGACCAGCTCCGGTACCTGGGTCTATACGAATAATCACTTCGCGGTTTTTAAATAGTTCAGGCCAATTTTCAAGTGGATACAGACTATCAATAGTCACATAACAACCTGTCTCTAGAGCAAATGCATATTCAGATTTAGGGGCAAAATTCGGTGTAAATAAGATTCTGTCCTTCTTTATAGTTGGGAAAAGACTTAAGACAAGTTCTAATTCCTGGACGGAAACGCATTCAAAGCCAATGCCTTCTTTCTCAAGTGTTTTTAAGACAGAAGGAAATGGATTGGCTTTCATGGCATAAAATAAATTATCAATCGATTTGAGTGCTTTCAGTTGTTTCGCTCTGCTTGCTTGAGTAGGACTGTGATACACATAACAAGGAGATTGCATAGAGCTCGTAGTCAGTAATTGATCACGCTCAATTTCCCACCATGGGGTGGGGCGCACATTGGGCTTGCCGAATTCTTCATGCCAACTTTTAGAATAGTAGAATATTTGTGGATTACTTTCGATAAGCAGATGGTGCAGCTTTTGACATAATTTGTCGGCTTGTGATTCGTCGACAACAAATGTTAAATTAAGATCGTTGGATGCTAAGGACATCAAGTACACCTGCTTCGCTTCAAATACTTCTAAAGCGGGGCCTAACTGAGGTAACACAGTACGGATGTGGTGTCCTACCAAGCTAACCGCACTGCATGGTTCAATCAATTTAGCTCTGCCAAATTCGTTTAAGTCTTCAATTAAGCTGTTTATAGCTGGTCTGTCGTGAATTTTAGCATTAACATCAAGAGATATCGTGACGTTAAACTCAGACGAAGAGAGCAGGTCGACTGAAAATCCATGTTTTTTGAATGCCGCGAATACATCAGCCAAGAAACCAACTTGTTGCCACATATTTAAGGTGTCAATTGAAATGAGAATGATGCTGTGTTTAACTTGAATGGATTTAATCAGAGGAGCAGACTCATCAATATCTTTAGTGATTAGCGTTCCTGAATGCTCAGGAAGCTGAGTGTATTTGACGACCATTGGTATGTTCGCGCGCCGTACAGGTGGTATACAGTTTGGATGCAATACTTTTGCTCCCATGGAAGCAATTTCTTGTGCTTCATCGTAGTTGAGCTGCTTAAGTAGACGAGCATGCGGTAACTGATGGGGATTCGCTGTATAAATGCCAGGAACATCCGTCCATATCTCACAAGCAGAGGCATGCAACTTTCCTGCGATGAGCGCAGCCGATGTATCAGAACCCCCACGTCCTAATAAAACCGTTTCTCCATGTGGATTTGAGGCAAAAAAACCTTGCGTGATGATGGCTTGAGCACCGCAATTGATGAAGTTATTGACTAGTTCAGGGCTGTATTCACTGTCGCAACGAGCAGAAAGATAATTTACAGTGTCTCCGCCTAGGCTCGGTGTACTTACTAATAGCTCTCTTGCATCATACCATTTTACTTTTATTCCTTGCTTTTCAAGAAATGCATGACCTAGTCTTGTCATCATTAATTCACCTAAGCTTAGTATTTGAGCTTGGGTTTTAGCTGGGGCTTGCTTTAATAGAGCTATACCTGTTAACCATTGATTGAGTTGGTGTAATTCTTGTGTAATTAATTCAGCGCTAACTTCAAGCTTTTCCGCTAAATGAAAATGAGTTGTTTCAATGTCTTGGTAGATGCTGTGGTGCTCATTTAATAATGCCGCCTCTATGGCTTTTTCAAGTTTATTGGATATTTGGGTTAAAGCTGAGCAAACAATGACTGGCTGAACACTTGAACTCATGTGTTTTTTAGTGATAGCTGCGATATTATTCCATGTTTCTCGTGTAGATACGCTTGTACCGCCAAATTTGGTGACAATGTGATGCATGATGATTTCCGTGCAAAATTAAAGCACATTAGCATGGACCAAAGGACTTGTACAAGTAGATGGAGTTAACTTTTTGTTTTTAGTTCATAAACAAACACATAATTATTAATTATCAAACAATTGTAAGCCTTGGGAACGTCAATAGTTCACCAAGGCTGTACTTATAAAATGAGTTGCTTTAAAACGGGATGATAGAGGGGGCTTTAGGAGTTTTTGGATGTCCATCCTTATTGACTGGCTGTTTTTCATCGCTTAATCCACGAGGTGGAATCGAGCCAAACAATGTTGAAGCTCCATACGCGATGCCTGCAATGGCAGCTGTTTCGAATGTTAGTCTTGTGGTTTGCTTGAAAAATTTACACAACATAATTCGTTCCTTCTGGTTGTTTTCTTTTGGAGCATAAATCCTTTTTTTGCATCTGTCTACGTTTTTTGTTGACAAATGAAAATAAATACCACTGGATATGTTCTATATTTAGAAAAAATCCAGTGGTATTGGTAGCTTTTATTTCTAGCTTGTTCCTACACTTTGAGGCTAGTTGAAGATGGTACGCTCTCTTTTTCAGGTGTAGGAATAATTGGGGTTGGTGTAGGTGTTTCCTGGCCTTTAGTAACGACGGGGACTCCGTCTTTTGGTAGGACAGGTAGTGGAGTTGGTGTTGCCACCGGTTTATCAGAATCTTTAGATCCAAAGAAGGTGACCCGTTTACTTTTGGCATAATCGTACATGTTTTCTGCAGGTTTCTCACCCAATACATCAGACACGCTTGAAATAATACCAAAAATTGCACCGGTTAATACTGCTCTAACAGGTACTTGTTTGAAATATTGAGTAAAGAAATACCTGGATGTACCATAGGGATTTAAAAACATTTCTTTGGCAGCTGAACCTAATACTTGGAAGGAGTATGGTGACTGCAATTTGCGATTTTGCACGGTCGTTTTACCTTGCATGATATCGGCATAATAATCAAACGGAAAGCTAAACATGGTTGCTGTAAAGCCGGTCATTACTCCAGACACTAAATGCCTGCTGCTCTCTGGTCCAAAGGTGATTTTGTTTGCCATTATTTCTTCTAAAACACAAAGAAAATACAAATTAAGAAGACTTTTAGAGGTCTTAGCTGCAAATCCTGTAGACATTAATTTTGCGTTGTTGACTACTGATTCCTTGTTAAACCTGAAACGAATAATTTCCATATTTGCAGGAGTTAATATCCCAAGTTTTTGAAGTTGAGAAACCGAGTTAGAACGTCCAGTAACAAGTGACTCACCCACAGCTGACCAAAATAGAAAGGGAAATTGCCCTCTCGTTTTAGCAGATGGTTCAACAGCGTGCTCCTCCGATTTTGCAGAGCTTCCTTTTACATTCGTGACATACGCTGTACGCATTAAAGAACCCTTGAGGCCTGAAAAAGTTCCTGCGTAAAGACTTTTAACAACAGCCTGGAAAGGGAAGCTAGTTGCGCTAGTTGCTGGTACTGTAAAAGCAGCTGTTAATTTACCTGATTGTGTTCCTTTAACTAAAATGGTTTTGATCGGACTTTGGACAGAAACAATGGCACCACTAATAACACTAGCTTTTGTCATGAAATTTAAAAAATCCCAGGCAAGAGGTTTATACTCAGCTAGGGGAGTTGTCATCACTGGAGTTTTGGCTAAATATTGTGGAAATAAGGACCATGTCTTTTGCTTTGGCATAGTTGGTTGTGGACTTGTTTGTGTGGTTGTCTCTTTTTTTGCTTGCATGATTGTCTTCTTTGGTTTTGTGTCTATTTACTGATCATTGTATTCGATGAATCTTAAGACAATATTAACAAAGTAAATAAAATTAAATCATAAATTATACTCTGCATACATTGTGAACAGAATCAGAATAAAACCTTGGGTTTAGCCAACTAATCACCAAAAGAGAAAGATTAAAAATCAATGTGAAAATAAATTGTCTATTTAACGCATCAATTAAAAAAATTAATTTTTTAAACGTTTTAAATCAAAATGAATTCATTTATTATCCATTTTACTATTCGAACAATAGGAACGACTTATAACTAAGGAGTGTGGCGTGAACATTAGACACAAGCCCCTAAAAACAAAGGTTAACACCGCTGTGATAGGCATTTTAGCCTCTTCAGTAGTTCATGCGGGTGGCTTCTCCTTGTACACCGAAGGTACAGGGTATGCTACAGGTAACTTTGCTGCAGGTATTGCTGCAGAAGCTTATGATGCTTCTACTGGGTGGTACAACCCTGCAGGTTTGGCTTTAATTCGTGATCAGCAAGCCGTGTTTGGTGGAGTTGGTGTGTTCCCCACTGCCAAATTAAGCGGTACAAGTACATTCACCCAAGTAAGCCCTGTGTTGGGTACTTTAAATTATATACAGACTTTTGCAGATCTAAACGGTGCTGAAAATGCATTTGTTCCTTCATTTCACTACGCGAGACCTTTAGGGGAGAATGCAACGTTTGGTTTTAGTGTAACTTCACCTTTCGGATTATCAACCGATTGGGGGCCTGATTCTCCCGTGCGTTACCAAGGGTCGTTTACAGAACTAATTACGACAAACATTTCTCCCGAGCTAGGGGCAAAAGTAACGGATAACCTTGCTCTAGGAGCTGGTTTAGATTTGCAGTATGCAAGAGTTAAATTTAATCGGATTTTAGGTTTGCCCACTGTATTCAATGTCCTTGGGAATCCATATGGAAGTGACTCCTTAACGTATAACAAAGGTGATTCCTGGAGTGTGGGGTTTCATGCTGGCATTATGGCCATGTTCAACGACAATCACACCAGATTGGGCCTGAACTATCAGTCCGAAATGAGGCATAAGTTTAGAGGTTACAGCCAATTAACAGGCCCACTTGCTGGAAGTACTAGTGTATTTGGGGTTATTAGCGATGGTGTATTTAGATCAGATGATTTGTACAGTAGTGCCATTGATCTACCAGATGTCGTAACTCTAAGTGCTTATCATGATTTAAATGAAAAAGTTGCTTTATTGGCATCTGTTGTATACAACGGATGGAGTAGCTTTAAAAACATTGAATTGTTTAATATTGCTGCTCCATCAATAAGAGCTGATGGAGCCATTTCACGTGTTTATGCATCAAACAGCTCTCCTCAAAATTATAAAGACACTGTCAGAGTAGCACTAGGTGCTAATTATCACGTGAATGAGAAAATAATGCTACGAGTCGGTGGTGGATATGATCCAACACCAACAAATGATATCGACAGAGATGTTCGTTTACCAGATACTGATCGCTGGGCATTATCCATAGGCGGCCATTATCAAGCTACTGACGCCTTAGGTTTTGAGCTGGGTTATACACACCTATTTCCTGCAAGCCATCCTGTGATAAACAGAACGGATGCTCTAGCACCTGGAGTAACTTACAACGTTAGCGCTGTGGGTAAAGCTGGCGCTAGTTTAGTTGGTATTCAGGCTACTTGGACAATGGATAAAGAAAAACCCGTCTCTACAAAATAAGTGGATTTAATCTCGTACAATAAAAAAGCCACTACTAAGTGGCTTTTTTATTCGTCATAGACGCTAGACGCCATTTAGTCTTTTGATATTTCTGCCTCACCTGGGGCGATTGCTTTTAATGTGTAGCCTTGTGCAGAGAGTACTTTAGGCTCAATGTCACCAGTATCTAAATTCAATGAGACGTAACCAATGTCAATTGGATTGGCTGTATTCGTTGCCATTTTTATTAATGCAGAGCATTTACCGTTTGTAGTGTGACCATAGCAAGCAAACTTCACTAAATTCCAATACACTTGGCCTGTGGAATGGGCTGCCGTTGGGTAAGGAGAGGGGATGGTTCCAGCGATATAAGCATTGGACTCTTCATTCGTATTGTTGTGTGTTGTTAAATATAGGGGTGCTGCTAAAGCGCTTACTGTACTAAAACCTAAGGCTAAAGCCGATAGATTTTTAAGCATTGCTTTCATTAATTTCTCCTGTAAATTGGTAGTGTACTGCGCGAGGCAATCTTTTTTAATATATTGGATTGCTTAGTCGCAGGCAAGCCTTATTAAGTTTATAGCGATTTCTCAGAATTACTTTTGATTGAATTGACCTATTTTAATCAAGATAGTGAGTTAAGTAGACGAGCCATGTCTTTTGCAAAATAAGTAATGATAAAATCCGCTCCGGATCGCTTGATTGCAAGCAAACTTTCCATCATAGCTTGTTGTTCATTAATCAATTGCTGCTTAGCAGCATATTTTATCATGGAGTATTCACCACTGACTTGATAGGCACATAGAGGAACTTCAGGAAAATGTTGCTTAAGTTTATAAAGAATATCAAGATAAAATCCGGCTGGTTTTACCATGATCATATCAGCACCTTCTTCAACATCTAAAGCAGCCTCTCTAAGTGCCTCATTGCTGTTAGCAGGATCCATTTGATAGGATTTTCTATCACCAAATTTAGGTGCTCCTTCTGCAGCTTCTCGAAAAGGTCCATACAAACATGAACAATACTTGGCGCTGTAACTTAAAATTGGAGTTTCTTGGAATCCTTCTTGGTCCAGGGCTTCACGGATAGCTGATACCATTCCATCAATCATACCACTGGGTGCTACCCAGTCTGCTCCTGCCTTTGCATGACTCACTGCTTGTTTTGCCAGTAGTTCTAATGTTGCATCAGTATTTAAATTCTCTCCATTTAAGATGCCACAATGACCATGATCAGTGTATTCGCAAAAGCATAGATCGCTAATGACGATTAAATCCTTATTGATGGATTTGATGGTTCGAATGGCTTGTTGCACTATACCATTATCGTTAAACGATTCACTGCCAATAGCGTCTTTGTGTTTTGGAATTCCGAAAAGAAGTACCCCTGGTAACCCGAGCTGAGAAATGGCATTAATTTCTTCATGAAGACAATCCAAGCTCAATTGGTATTGTCCAGGCATTGAGGGGATTTCTCTTTTATTTGTTAAACACTCACTAATAAATAGAGGGGCAATAAATTGAGTTGGGTGTAATCTTGTTTCACGAACCAAGGTTCTCACCATTGCATTTTTACGTAAGCGAGTTAATCGTAGTGGTATGTGATATGGCTTCATCAAATAATTCCCCAATAGTCTATTTTGCGGAAGTATACACTACATCGACACCATTTCCAGAATCACTGCTGCTGATTTGTATGCTTAAAAATTTGTTTAAAAGATATTTTAGAGTCAGGATATTGGGATCGGATTGACTTAAACCGACGTTGTAACTGACATACACTCTGTTTGAAATAGTCTTTCCAACGACTACTCCAGTCGTGTCTGTGATTTGCTTTGTAGCTTGGTTGTAATTACTTGTGGATTGAACATTGACATCAAACCCTAGTTTTTGTTTTAGCTGTTCAACGAGCTCTGCACCATTTGTCCCAGTTCCTAGATTCATGGAGGAAATGGCCGCCAATAGTAATTGCCCTCCAGCTTTATTGGCTTGGCTCGCTGGCCGACCTAAAACAAGCAAAGAGAGTATGTCTGCTTGGGATAGAGAGGGCGGATTAGAAAATAATTGAATTTTAGGTGATTGGAGACGTCCAGTTACTTCGACTCCCGCACTAATTTTATCTCCAAAATTAGTGTTGTTTTCTGTATTTAAATCGAAGATACCGGGTGTACTGCTTAAGTTATTAAATGTAGTGCTGATTTGTTTTGAGGCTCTTAGACTAATACCTGGATTATCGGGTTTTCCCCCTGTAAATAATAATTGACCTTGTTCAATATGTAGATCTTGCGCATAAGCCTTGTATTCACCTTTAGTCACGTTTAGTTCACCTTTTGCAGTGATAGGCCCTTGAGCTAATTGATTGAGGACTACTGAACCATTGAGCAAGGCATGCAAACCTTTGAAGGTTAATTCCACTGTGTCACCTAATGCAATTTTGATATTCATACTGGTGTTGAAGACAGAAATAGGAGTTGTATCACTATTTTTAGTGAAAACAATGTCTTCAGAGGCACTTAAACTGTTAGTAAATGCGTGGGGGTTGATGTGAGCCTCTGGCACTAAAATTTCCCCTGAAATAGCGACTAGACTTGGACTTATCCCCAATTGTAAATTGGGACTAATTTGAATTTGATATTCTTTAGTATTTGCAATAGTAAAAGAATCTCCTTGAAGGGAAAGATCTCCATGCAAATCCTTAGTGAATAGCCCTTTACCATTTAAGTGAAGCTTTTTCCCACTGGATTCAATTGATCCAGTTGCATTCCATTGACCATTTTTAGCAGTAAAGATAAGCTCAATTGGATTTAAGATTACTCCAAGTGCATTGATATTCATGGAGCTATGCTTAAGAGCTAATGAGCCTTCATAGCTAACATTCGATAAGGTTCCTCGGGCTTTTAATTGAGCTAACAGTTCCCCCTTTAATTGTTGAATATATGGACTGATCTTTTGCAAAAAATCAATGGAGCTAAATTGTAAGGTTGCGTCTGCAATTAAGGCTTGTTTGTTGAAATCTGTATTTAGTTTGAACTTTGGTAAAGAAAAAGAGAGTTTTATCAATTTATTAGAGTCTACTTTGACCTGTCCTTGACCAGCAAATTGCTTGGGAGTAAGTGTCGCCTTAATCACAGTTCCTTCAAAAGGAATAGACGTAGTTGGGGTAAGCCGATAATGGCCTGGACTTATTGTCAAAGTGAAGTCCCCATCATTAGGACTTTGAATAGAGCCCTTAAGTATTAAGCTTGAGTAGAGGCCTTCTTGTTTGGATGATCGTAAAGGTTGTAATAGATTAGCATCAAAGGACCAGTTCCATGGATATACTCCATGAATTGAGCTTTTTAATTGCCAATTTTGTCCTGCGTTAACGTTAATTTTAGAGTTTAATTGAATGAAAAGAGTTGGCAGGGTGCCGCTAACTTCAATTCTGCCGTTAGGACTATTCAGAAGACTATTTTTTGGGGTTTTCCAGAGTAAGTTGTTCCATTTAATGATCTGTTTGAAATGAGTTAGCTGTTGAAGAGATCCACTCATGGATAGGGTGGCCGGGCTAGATACACTGCCAGTCCATTGGATATCTTCTAGATTACCATTGAGAGTAATGTTGCCAGAGATCGAGTTAAATCGGTTGCTTTTAGCGGTTAATACGAATTTCCCACCTAAGGCATAGGGGTATACTTGTTGTAGACGAAGCCGTCCTTTTGCCTTCAAATAGGAATAATTAAATTCAATCGAGCTTAAATTGATTCCTTCTTTGTTGATGATACCTTTAGCATGGATATTACTTACCGATTTAAGTGGGCTTTTAGGGTTAAATTGGATTAATTTGGCTGAAAAGTGATTGATAGGTAATTGTTTATGCATTAAAGAGAGAAATTGCCAATTGATTTTAATTTGTTTAAGTCGGATTTCTTGATGATTGTTTTTATAAATTAACTGACCAATTGTGAACTCATCCACTAATCGTCCATTCAAATTGGAGACGGATAACGAACCAGGAAGCCAGAGACGACTGAGTTTAATGCTAAGATATAAGCCAGGTGTGGTGGTTAGGAAAAATGACAGTAAACAAATGATAACGATACTGGTCATCAACCCACAATACAGGATTTTTTTTAATAGTCTTTTCACACTCATAAGTCCGGCCCCATGCTAATGGCTAAACGTGGGTTATTCTTTGTTTTTTGAAATTGCCTATTGATGGGCTGGGCTAAACCAACTTTAATCGGGCCTATAGGAGATACCCACATTAAGCCACCACCAACATCGTATTGTAAATGTATTTGAGTTGGATTGAATACATCACCGACATCATAAAAGCCAACTAGGTACCAATTTTTCTTGAATTCCTTCTGTATCTCAATTCCCGTATAGGTTATGTATTTGCCTGGGCCGATTGAATTGTAGGTATAGCCTTTTAGATTATCGGTTCCTCCTAGTAATTGGGCTAGGGAGAGTGGTAGTTGCGTAATGTCATCCATGGCAGTCAGACCTTGGATTGTATGCCCATACAACCTTAGTCTTAATGGTTCAATCATCAAAGCAGCTTTTCCATCAAAAGACAATTGTCCGAAATCTAGATTGGAAAAGGTGTATTTATTTGAGCCTAGTGCATTGATGGTTAAATTATAACCGGATGGAGAAAACAGAATGTTGTTTGCTTCTCTTAGGCTCACTGTTGCTTTAGGATACAGAAGAAATTGATAACTATTCGCTTGTAATGAGTAATGAAAGTCTTCATAAAGAGCGTTTACTGATAAAGTTCTTTGAAAGTGATCAGTATTGTGTTGCTGTCCAATGGCCATAAGCCAAGAATTACTATACCCAGCATTGTAGTTCAAATTAGAGAAATTACCCGTAATCGCATATTGATCAGTAACTGGCTTATAACCAGGGATAAGATATTGGGCTTGAAGTGCGCTTTGGCGAAACGAACCTTGGGCAACGGCATTAAATTTATGACCCATTGGATTGACTGGAGTAATATGGAAAGCGGCTGTTCCCCGAACACCAGTGTCAGTTCCATATCCTGCGCCAAGAGTGTAGGAGTATTTTGATACGGGTTTTAACTGAACTGAGATAGGGACTGTTTGGCTTTCGGATAACTCTGGTTTTACTATGACCGAGTTAAAATAACCACTGTTAGAAAGATACTCATTCAATTGAAGCACTTTGTCACTGGAGTATGGGGCCCCTGGAGTAAAGGGAATGTAGCGACGTAACAGTTTTGGTGAAATATACGTTGGGCTAAATTGGACTTGACCATAATAAAACAAGGGCCCAGTATCGAACTCTAAACTGATTTTTGCAGAGTTCTGTTGTTCATCAACAAGAATTTCTGCTTTGCGGAAGTTTGCATGAAGGTATCCCAAGCTTTCTGCTTTGTTCATTAACTGTTGTTTAGCCAGATTATATTGCTCAGAAAGTAGAGGGTCACCAAGATGTATAGGTATCTTACTTATTGTATCCTGTAAAATAGGGTTATTTTTACCTTCGCCTATCAAACGGGTGTTTAGAGAGGTCACTTGAATCTGAGGACCGGGTAGGACACTAATAATGCTGTTTCTTTCATTATTGACTATCAGTTTTATTTGGGGATGAAAATACCCAAATGCTTGCATTGCTCTGGTTGTTTGATTAATTAATTCCTCTTCCTGAAACTCAGCTAAAGGTTTGATTTGCTGTAACTCTTCCAAGCGCTTTTCTATGTTAGATTGCACAATGGGTTCTACCCCAAAGATGCTTACTGTATTGCTTTTGCTGTTTTCTGCCCGTGCAGCAAAACTACAGCACATGAATACAGCCAGCAGAAGTCGAATCATTTAGTCCTCGCCCTAGGTGCTTTCATCGACCAGCTCCAACTTTTTCAAGTGATAAATGAAGTCAAGGGCATCTTTAGCACTTAAACTATCGGGGTTTATTCTGGACAAAGCGCTTAGAATTGGTGATTCAAAAGGGGTATCCATTGTTGCGATATCGGTGTTCAAGGTGTTTTTGTGCGTCTGCTGCAAATATTGATTTGCGGAATAAAGCACTTCTTCAGGGATACCTGCAAGTTTAGCGACCTCAATACCATAACTACGATTGGCCGATCCGTTTTCAACGCGATATAAAAAGATTATTTTACCAGAATCAACAGAAGCCTTTAGATGCACATTGCGAATACACGAGTATTCATGAGCTAATTGGGTGAGTTCTAAATAATGGGTTGAAAAGAGGGTATAGGCTTTGATTTTAGAGGCTAAATAGGCACAGCTTGCATAGGCTATGGACATCCCGTCATAGGTGCTTGTACCTCTACCAATTTCATCAATCAATACCAGACTTTCATGGCTAGCCTGTCTTAAAATTTGTGCTGTTTCAGTCATTTCTACCATAAAGGTCGACCGACCTGAAGCTAGATCATCACTCGCTCCTATTCGAGTGAAAATTCGGTCAATTGGTCCTATCACGGCTTCTTTAGCCGGTACAAAACTACCTATGTGTGCTAATAAAACGATTAGAGCTGTTTGGCGCATGTAGGTGGATTTTCCACCCATATTGGGGCCAGTGATTAAAAGCATGTTTTGGCTAGGATTTAATTCCAAATCATTTGCGATAAATTGTTCTTCCACTAAGGTTTCTATGACCGGATGACGGCCTTCGGTGATATGGATGCCAGAGGTATTCGTCAAAGTAGGGCAAATCCATCTCATGCTTTGCGACCTTTCTGACAAATTGCTGAGAACATCAAGTTCAGCCAGTCCGTCTGCGATATTCTTTAATGCAGGAATATATTGCTGCATCTCCTGCAATAAATTCTCATAAAGCCATTTTTCTCGGGCTAAGGCTTTTGTTTGGGCTGTGAGTACCTTTTCTTCAAAAACCTTGAGTTCTGGAGTGATATACCGTTCTACGTTTTTTAAGGTTTGTTTCCTTTGATAATTCAACGGAGCTTGCTCTGATTGAGTTTTAGACAATTCGATGTAAAATCCTTGAACCGAATTAAAACCCAGTTTTAAAGTAGAAAGACCAGTTCGCTTTTTTTCTTCAACTTCAAGTTGAGTCAGGGTTGCATTAGCATTGGTACTAAGTAGTTTTAACTCATCCAGTTCTTCATCAAAACCCATCGCTATAACTCCACCATCGCGAATGAGCATCGGTGGGTTTTCGACGATAGCAGTGTCTAACAGAAGTTTAAGTTGAGGAATTGTTTTAATCTTCTCTCGTATCTGAACAATCAAATTGGCAGTATTGATGTTTAATGAATCTTCAAACGCTGGAAGTATCTCAAGGGTATCTCTTAGATGTATAAGATCCCTAGGTCTAGCTGATTTTAGAGCAATCCGAGAGAGAATCCGTTCTACGTCACAACATGATTTCAACAAGTGATGAATCGTGATGTCTTGTTCTTTAGAGATAATCTCTTGAATGGCTTGTTGACGGGATTTCAAAAGATTAACGTTTTTAGTCGGTTTAGCAAGCCATCGTTTAAGTAGGCGCCCGCCCATTGGAGAGGCGGTTTTGTCTAAAATCGTGAGTAAACAATTAGGAGTTCCACCTTGAGAATTTTCAAACAGTTCTAAATGCTTTTGAGTAGATGCATCCAATTGTAAATAGTCTTCAGAGCGCTCTAAAGTGACCGCATTTAAATGCGGAATGGCTTGTTTTTGAGTAACCTTTACATAGTGTAATAGGGCCCCAGCGGATATTATTGCATTCGGATAGTCCTTGTCACTAAATGCAGACAAGTGACTCACTGAGAACTGTTCACATAAGAGCTGCTGAGCAAACTCCAAATTAAACTCCCAGCCAGGCCTTGATTTTGTGGGGTATTGATCGCAAAAATCAGGTAATAGACCGGTCTCAGAATACAAGATCTCTGCTGGTTGCAGACGAGTTAACTCAGCTCGAAGATGTGCTTCATCCTTAAGCTCTAATAGATGAAAACGACCTCCACTAAGATCTAACCATGCCATACCATAGTTATTTTTTTTACGTTGTATTGCCAATAAGAGATTATCCTTTTTAGCTTCCATCAATGCTTCATCGGTGACGGTTCCGGGAGTAATAATTCGAGTGACTTGGCGCTCGACAGGGCCTTTGCTGGTTGCTGGATCACCAATTTGCTCGCATATCGCTACGGACTCCCCTTTTTTTAATAACCTAGCGAGATAATTTTCTACTGCATGGTAGGGGACACCTGCCATCGGGATTGGTTTATCTGCTGATTGACCTCGATGAGTTAAGGTGAGGTCTAATAGTTGAGAAGCACGTTTAGCATCATCAAAGAACAACTCATAAAAATCGCCCATCCGATAAAAGAGGAGCATATTGGGGTAGTCCGCTTTGATGCGCAGGTACTGTTGCATCATGGGTGTGTGTGTTGTCATTGTTATTATTCGTGATTGAAATCGTATGATTTTAACAAATGAGCAGGTTTAAGTCAGTATTGAAGGTAGACGTTTTAGTTGCCTGCTAACAAATAACTCAGTTGGACTATAATTAAATCATCGAATGTAAGTTGAAAGGTGACCCAAATGCCCAAGACACAACAACAGTTATTTGATCAAATCGCGGATGCGTTGGATCCAGCTACTGAACGCAGCAAAGAGGAGCGCATGAACCTGTTACTATCAGCTCTCTATGACATGAATGATAACGTAAAAAAGCCTCGGCCTGTTAAACCTGAAGCAATAGATGCTAAAAAACTAGTAGAGGTTATTAATGCTACTGCCGACTTAAATAACGAAGGCATTAATGACGCAAGAAGGGTATTAACAGCTGTGATGGGGAATTTTGAGCTCTATGGATTCAGTCCAAAAATGAGTCCTCTATTTGTAAATAACTTATACAAAAAAGATGCCTTATCAATAATTCCTAAATTCCCAATAGAAGGTGAAAAGGAGACTACTAATGCCATTTTAGTAGACTTTGTTCGATCAAGAGTTAAGTCAAAACTAGAATTTGTTTTTTCTGAGTTTGGGAAAAGTATTATAGACTATTTAAAGACTTTACAAAGTTCATTAACGGGTGAAGGGGTTTCTGAGATACCAGCCCCGGATCCAAAATCAGATGACATTATTGACTACTCAGAAAATTATAGTGGATCTATTCCAAAGAAAGCGAATTCAAAGCTAGAGGAATACCTACAGTATACAGAGCTGTGTTGCAAAACAAATCCATTAATTCAAAATTCTGAAGCAGCTCAGGGTTTTTATAATGAAGGAATCAATTCACGTTGTTTATTCGCTCTTACAAAAATTAAATCCATCATCGAAGACACTGATTGGACATTAGGTAAGTGGGGTAGTAATTCAATGATCGAGGTTAATGGGGGAAAAAAGGAAATACCGAAGCACATGAAGGAAATACACGATAAAATTAAACACGCAGAACAAAATCCAAAAGATGCGCTAAATATGTTAAAAGACATCCATGAGATATCCGAAAGGGCACTTTCAGATAAACCTACAATTTTTAAAAAGTTTAGGGAGCGTAGCCAAGAAACTAGGAGTGCTTATGAAGAAATTGCGAATCAATCAGGAAAAAGATTCGAAATTTAACGTAAAAGGGTATTTAAATGCTTATGATCAGAGTGAGTACCCTTGCTATGCTCGAATTGCGTTCAATAGGTTGTTAATGAGTAATTTTATTTTTGTAAAATGATTGATAAGTTATTCACTTAATATGAATATTTGCTAGAATTAGCGTGATCCATCATAAAAATAATAAGGGAGAGTGAGTATGAAACGTTTAGCGATGGTTGCGGCAGCTAGCCTTTTAGCCATGTTGTTAACCGGTTGTGGTGAAGGCTCTAAGCCAGAAGCTCCAAAAACTGATGATGCTACAGCTACTCAGCAAACTCAAGGCAATGCAACTCAAAATACAGAGAGCAATGCTGGAGAAGAGCAAAAGCCAGCTGAAGGACAAACAGAGAGTCACTAATTCTTTTTTAGATTAATGACCTTTGAGTTAATTAGTCCTAAAAGCCTTGATTCCTGTGCTCTGTGCTTACTCATAGCACTAACCATAATCAAGGCTTTTAGCTTTAAAACGCGATTCAATACTATTTTTGGTCAGGTCAATGAACCAATACATAGAGTTAATCAAAGACATCTCAACTGCTCTTAGTGAGCATCATTGGAAATTAGTGACTGCCGAGTCTTGTACAGGAGGGCTAATATCTACTTGTCTAACCGACATGCCTGGAAGCTCAAATTGGTTTGAGCGCGGATTTGTAACTTACAGCAATGCATCAAAAGAAGAAATGCTTTCTGTTCCCCATGATTTAATGAAGCGCTATGGGGCTGTCAGTGAAGAAGTGGCATTAGCGATGGCTCTCGGAGCAATTGAACACAGCCATGGTGATGTAGCAGTCTCAGTCACTGGAATAGCTGGACCAGATGGAGGTACTCTGGATAAACCAGTTGGAACAGTTTGTTTTTCTTGGGCTCTTCGAGATTTGTCTTCACAGACCGCTAGACAACAATTCAGTGGCAATAGACAAGAAATACGAGCACAAGCCTGTCATTATGCATTAAATGGTGCATTATTCCTTTTAAAAAACAGCTAGCAATTACTTGACTCTTGTTGAGCCATTAAGGTCTTTGCACGCAGCAAAGATGATTGGGCCTGATTTTAGATATATCCTCAAAATACACTCGCCTCATGATTTTGTCCTTAGTTTGTCCTTAGTTAAAGGGTAAAAGTGCTCGTTAACTTTTCCTGTTGCTTTATTGATACAAAATGATTAAAATAAGAGCACTTATTTCAATTAAAGAGAATTTCATGGCTAAGTACTATAAAGCTCCCAAACCAACCTACAGCAATTGGGAATGGTTTAAATTTATTGCAGCACGAACTGTATTCCCACCCATTTTGTTATGGGATTTATTAAAAATGGGTGCGAACAAATGGCTGGGTGGCTATGTTGGACGCATAGTCTTGCCAGCTCAAACGTTGGGTTTTACTGGAGTATCTGAATCCGATCTAGGCCGCTATAACACCAGTAATTACACCTGTGAAAAATACGATGTAGAAACTCATGATGGGGTTCATTTAGACACGGTCCAAATTACTCATCGTTCACAAAAAGACAGAGACCCAAAATTCCAACAATACATCATTAATTTTGTTGGTAATGGGGCGTGTTACAAAGACATCATGGATGAAATGCAACGGGATGCAAACGAGTTGAAGGTAAATGTTATTGGGTTTGATTTGCGTGGAGTTGGCTCAAGTACAGGCCATGCTCAATCAAAGGATGACTTGGTAACAGACGGTATCGCTCAAGTTCAAAGATTGTTAGATGCTGGAGTTTCACCAGAAAATATTACGTTAAAGGCCCATTCGCTTGGTGCTGGTGTTGCTTCCTTGGTTGCGCATCATTTTCTTCAACAGGATATACGTATTAATGTATTCAGTAGTCGGTCATTTAGTTCAATCACTAATTTTGTCGTTGGAGTGATACGTCGGGATTATAATGAGGAATCTCCACGTGGGTCTCTACTAGCCCGAGGTAATAAGGAACCAATAGGTAAACAAATACTGGGTTGGATGCTTAAACCGATCATTAAATTGGCGGTTTCTTTAGTGAATTGGGAAATTAGTGCTGGAGATGCCTTTAAAGAAATTCCTGAAGAATTTAGAGATTATATGGTTGTTCGGTCTAAAAAAGATATCCGTGCTGACCGATTAGATGATCAAGTGATACCTCATTACGCATCGGTGCATGAAGCACTTTCTTCAGAACGTAAGGATAAAAAGGCGGCTATCGATAAGTTAATTAAAGCCGCTGAAAAGAGTCACGATGTTGAAAAGGTATCGCGTTTAAAAGCTGAGAGAAATAGAATCAAAGAATCTCATAAAATGGATACGATTAGCACTGATCGATATGCAGAGGGCCATAATAGTCCTTGGAATGGCCTCAAAAATCGTTTGGGCACAAATGGACATGAATTCTTTAAAGCGTTTTTTCAAAGGGCTGATAAAGATCATGGGGTGCATGAGACACAACAATCAATAAAATACCTATAGGATAATCGCCCTAGAAATAGGGCGAATTCTAATTGCTGAGCATCCATATCTATGTGATAATTTTGGTTTGATCACAACAGTCAATGGATACCATAATGGAAGAGAATAAACAAAAAGCACTATCAGCTGCATTGTCCCAAATTGAGCGTCAATTTGGTAAAGGTTCAGTGATGCGTATGGGGGATAGTACTGTATCACGAGATATTGAAGCAATATCTACTGGCTCATTAGGGCTAGACATCGCTTTAGGTATTGGCGGTTTACCGAAAGGTCGTGTCGTTGAGATTTATGGTCCAGAATCTTCAGGTAAAACCACATTAACCTTGCAAGTGATTGCGGAATGCCAAAAGATGGGTGGTACAGCAGCGTTCATTGATGCTGAACATGCATTAGATCCCAGCTATGCTCAAAAGCTTGGAGTGAATGTCGATGAGCTTTTGGTGTCTCAACCTGACACTGGGGAGCAAGCTTTAGAAATAACGGATATGCTAGTACGCTCTGCCGCTGTTGACGTTGTTATTATTGACTCGGTGGCTGCGTTAACCCCTAAAGCAGAAATTGAAGGAGAGATGGGTGACTCTCATGTCGGTTTACAAGCTCGTCTGATGTCACAGGCTTTACGAAAACTCACTGCCAACATCAAGCGCTCTAATACACTCGTCATATTCATTAACCAAATTCGCATGAAAATTGGCGTGATGTTTGGTAGCCCAGAAACAACAACCGGTGGAAATGCTTTAAAATTCTACGCTTCTGTTCGACTAGATATTCGCCGCATTGGTTCAATTAAGAAAGGTGAAGAAATACTAGGTAGTGAAACACGGGTGAAAGTCGTGAAAAATAAAGTGGCACCTCCGTTCAAAGTCACTGAATTTGATATTCTTTATAATGAGGGAATTTCGAGAGAAAGTGAGATCATTAACTTAGGTGTTCAATTGAACCTGATTGAAAAATCGGGCGCTTGGTATAGCTACAAGCAAGAAAAAATTGGTCAAGGTAAAGACAATGTTCGTGTGTATTTGAAAGATAATCCACAAATTGCTGCTGAACTTGAGCAAAAAATTCGCACGGAGTTGTTGGAAAATAAACTATCCATGCTGACTACTGCAACAGAAGACGCTTTTGAGTCTATCGATGACTAAAGCGTTGGACAGTGCTCTGCGCCTGCTTGCCAGGCGGGAGCATAGTGTGTCTGAGCTGTTAATAAAGTTGGAGCAAAAAGGGCATGTCAAGGATGAGATTCAAAATGCCTTAGATCATTGCCGCAACCATGGTTTGCAAAGCGACACACGTTTTGCTGAAGTGTGTTGTAGGGCAAGAGTTCGTCAAGGATATGGCCCACTCAGAATTAAGCAAGAATTAAAAAGTAAAGGCATTGACGAGGATGTAATTGACTCCGTGTTACAACTCGAGGAGGGCAACTGGGGACAATACGCCTATGAAGCATGGCAGAAGAAATACAAACGCTTTGGAAATCAATCCTTTGAAGACATGCAAAAGCAACAAAGGTTTTTATTATATCGAGGCTTTGACTGGGATATAATTACACAAATGTTTAAAGATAACTTAACTGGTAAGTAGTAACACTATGAAAAGTTCTGAAATTAGAAATGCATTTCTTGAATATTTTGCACAACGCGGTCATCAGAAAGTGGACTCTAGTTCGCTAATTCCTGGAAACGACCCAACTTTATTGTTTACCAATGCAGGAATGGTGCAATTCAAAGACGTGTTTTTGGGGGTGGAAAGCCGGCCCTACCAGCGAGCAGTGACTGCTCAGCGTTGTGTTCGTGCTGGTGGTAAGCATAATGATTTAGAAAATGTGGGATACACCGCCAGACACCATACTTTTTTTGAGATGCTTGGTAATTTTAGCTTTGGTGATTATTTTAAACGAGAGGCTATTCAATTTGCCTGGACCTTTTTAACAGAAGTATTGCATTTTCCAGAAGAGCGCTTATGGGTCACAGTCTATAAGGACGACAAAGAGGCAGAGGACATTTGGTTGAAGGAGATGAAAGTGTCTCCTGAGCGTTTTTCGCGTTGTGGTGAAAAGGATAACTTTTGGTCTATGGGGGATACAGGACCTTGCGGGCCATGTACTGAAATATTCTATGATCATGGACCTGACATTGCAGGCGGCCCTCCTGGAAGTCCAGATGAGGACGGCGATAGATACATCGAGATTTGGAATCTTGTGTTCATGCAGTTTAATAGAGATAAAGCGGGTCATTTACACCCCTTGCCTAAGCCATCAGTAGATACTGGTATGGGGCTGGAACGTTTAGCCGCCGTTGTTCAAGGGGTGCATAGCAACTATGAGATCGATAGCTTTCAACACTTAATTAAGGCCATTGCTGCTTTAGGAAAAGACATTGATCTAAAACAAAATTCTTTAAAAGTGATTGCTGACCATATTCGCTCATGCGCCTTTTTAATTGCAGATGGCGTCTTGCCTAGTAACGAAGGAAGGGGATATGTCCTAAGACGAATCATTCGAAGAGCAGTCAGGCATGGCAATAAGCTTGGATTACCTACTCCGTTTTTTTGCAACTTAGTTCAACCGTTGATTGACGTCATGGGAGACGCTTATCCCGAGCTCATTCAATCCAAAGACCATATTGAGAAAATATTAGTCCAGGAAGAAAATCAGTTTGCCAAGACTCTAGAGCAAGGATTACGTTTGTTACAAGAGCAGATTCACACTATGGGTGGCAAACATCTATCTGGGCAGGTGGCTTTTAAGCTCTATGACACCTATGGATTTCCAATTGATTTAACAGCAGACATCGTTCGTGAACAAGGACTGCATGTGGATATGGATGGTTTTAATCAGCTCATGCAGCAACAAAGAGAGTTGTCTCAGGCAGCAAGCCAGTTTAATACCGATTACCATGAGATCTCACAACTTGATCACCAATCTGAATTTCATGGCTATGAAAAGAACTCCATGACGGCAAAAATAATCAGCTTGCTTCAAGGAAACAAAGAAGTCAGTGCGTTAAAACAGGGTGTAAAGGCAGCAGTAGTTTTAGATCATACCCCTTTTTATGCTGAAAGTGGGGGACAAGTTGGTGATAGAGGAACTTTGAGTGGCAATGGCTTTGAGTTTAGAGTAGATGATACCCAGAAAGTGGGGCAAGCAGTTGTGCATTATGGCGAAGTGGTTTCAGGAGCACTGACAAGTCATGTGGATGTCCAGGCTCAAATTGACTTACCGCGCAGAGAAGCAATACGTTTAAATCATACTGCGACCCACTTGTTGCATGCCGCATTAAAACAAGTCGTCGGCCAACATGTCCAACAAAAGGGATCTTTAGTAGATGCTGAACGGGCTCGGTTTGATTTTTCTCATTTTGAAAGTTTAAATGCTCAACAAATTCAGCAAATAGAAGAGATGGTTAATCAACAAATCCGCATGAATAACGAAGTCACTACCCAGGTGATGGATATAGAAGCAGCAAAACAAAGCGGAGCTGTAGCACTGTTTGGTGAAAAATACGCTGAAGATGTCCGTGTGCTATCAATAGGAGGGTTCTCCAAAGAATTATGTGGTGGAACTCATGCGAGACGGACTGGTGATATTGGGATGTTCAAAATAACTTCGGAATCAGGGATTGCGAGCGGTGTAAGGCGTATTGAAATGGTAACTGGTCAACACGCTTTGAATTGGGTAAATGAGCAACAAAAACTTCTTTCGGACATGGCGGGTGCATTAAAAACAACGCCTAATCTTTTATTCGAAAAACTAACTCAACTCATCGCTGACAATAAAAATCAAGAAAAGACCATTGCTAAATTACTCGCTGAGAAAGCTCAAAAATCCGGAGCGGATATTCTTAATGAAGCAGAAGACATCAACGGTGTGCACTTTCTAGTGAAACAAATGGATGGTATGGATAACCAAACTCTGCGTAACACGATGGATCAATTAAAATCACGCTTAGAATCAGCAGTCATCGTTTTATTCACCTGTGAACAGAATAAGATGAATGTCATTGCAGGAGTTAGTAAAAATCTAATTGGCAAGGTTCCAAGTGCCGCAGAATTTGTTAAACACTTGTGCGGAAAAGGTGGGGGGCGCGATGATATGGCTCAAGGAGGAGGTGAGGCACCTTCTAACCTTGATCAGAAGCTGCGTGAAATTAGAGATATGTTGAAATAACATTTCCGCTCCCTTACGGTCGCGGCTCGGTTTTCTTGCATGGATCCAACAGGCCGCGACCGTAAGGGAGTGGATTAAGTGGACCTTACAAGAGAGGTTAGGGGACGGACCCTGAGGGATCGACACCTATTATAGTGTCCCAACTAATCTCTTCTCTGATGGTCAGTAAGCGTAGGTCCGGTGCTTCGCCTAATGGCCCTGCCTTAAGCAGCGTCATTCGTGAAAGCGGATAGTTCCATATCCGCTTGCTGACGCGCGCGGCTCGGTTCACTCCCTGCTGTGACTAGGATTTGATTCAGACAGCAAAGAAGGAGCCGAGCCGCGCGCGTCAGCAAGCGGACCGATGCGGGTCGTATAGAAGAACCTAATGATACCGCTTAAGGCATTGCCATTAGGCGAAGCACCGGACCTTTGGTATACATGCCCCATTTTAAAAAGTGAGACGACTCCTCAGGGACGGATCCCAGTGGGGTCCGTTCACGCGCCCTTAAAAACGGGTAAAAATACTATGAAATTATATCGCTCCCATCCGTTTATAAATGAAAAAGGGAAGGTGGGTAATTACAGCCGCAATCCATTTCCAAAATTTCGGAAAATAAATGAAAGCTTTGCCTTTAGATACTGCTTTCCAGCAAGCTAATGCACATTCAGATGGAGGTGCTGCGTAGAAAATACCGGGTAAGCCATACGTTTGCTTTGTATCAATGTATCCAAGTCGAGCAATCGTTATCACCTGCGTATTGCTGGTTTTTTGTTGCAACCCCTGCAAATACACTTCAACTGCAGCTTTACTTGCTCCATAAAGGCTATTTTTTGCTCTTCCACGACAAGCAGCAACGGAACTTAAATAGACTAGTTTGTGTTGGCTTTGAGGTAGCTTTAAATAATGATCAATAATTTGTACTGTTGAAGCAATATTGACAGTCAGTAAACGATTGATTGAGTGTGAATTCAAATGATCGTTACTAGTAAAGTCACTGTGAGCAATAAACAGATCAATTTCAGAGTTTTTTGACCTAAGAACATCGATGAAGCCATTTTCATCCTTTGTCAAATCTTGTACTAGTCCATCACAAGCAACTTTAAAGCGTATCTGTATATCCTTGGCGATCAGATCCAACTGTTCTTTATTCCTTCCAACCAAGCGCAGTGAACAACCAGCTTGAGCAGCCAGATGAGCGAATTGTTCTGCAATGACAGAGCTTGCTCCTAAAATAATCCAAGTTCTATCTGTCATGGTTAATTCCTACTCTTTCAGCCAGATCGGAATGCATATTGCAACGATAATGCTTAAGGGTTTGTTCAAATTGCTCATGTGTATTGTACATGGAGCGAAATTGATCTGGATTCAGAAGAAGGTCTTTGGCTAAATACACACGGCCATTAATGTCTGTGATGAATTGATTCATGTGCATGATTGCTTGTTTAGCCTGCTGATTATGAACAAAGTCAATAGCGATGGTAAATCCAGGTTGACAAAATGACAATAACCCATTTCCAGATTGAATAAAAAGTTTAAGAACAGCCAGGGTAGGGATGGCTTTATGTTCTCTGATAATATGAATGAGCTGTTCTATGATTTCAGTAGCACGATTTTGATCAAATAAGGCTTGGAATTGAATTAAACCCTTTGGACCATAGAGCCTATTCCACCCATCCACAGAATCAAGAGGATTGTTAAAATGAATAAACCCTTGCTGTTCATTTTGCTTTTTGGACACAAAGTATAGTTTGTTAAACAGTAACATATTCCATTTATAAATCATGCGAAATGGGAATCGAATAGCACGGTAATGTTTAGAATCTTCCTTAACTACTTCAGAGCTATGATTGGCCATGCAATGGATAGATCTTGGAACTGGGTTAAGCAAATCAAGCCATGCTACTTGATAATCATGGTTTAAACCATAACTAGACATGTTTTGAGTTAATTCTTGAATCGATTCGAACGTTTTATTTTCAATGCTTACCGATCTTGAAGCGTGTTTCATTTGCAGAGCTACTTGGGTAATAATTCCTGTTAGCCCTAAGCCTCCAACAGTTGCATAAAACAAATCACTGTGTTCGTATGGGCTGCAGCGTATAAGCTTGTTAGCTACAATGATTTCCAGCCAGAGCACATGCCTTCCAAAAGAAGCTTCACGATGATTATTTTTTCCATGCACATCATGGGCAATGCAGCCAGCAACTGTGGCATGGATAGTGCCTGGGACTACTGGGGGAATGAAATCTTGATGCAATAAAAACAAGTCTAAAAGAGGCATTCCACCTTGACATACTACAACCCCAGTATGTTCATCAAAATGGATGAAATGATTCAAAAATTGAGTATCTATCACCAAATGGTCGGTATTAAAGCAGCTGTCACTGTAACTTAATCCAGCTCCTCTGGCGAGAATCGCCTTTGGCCTTTCGCTTTTTAAATAATCGAGTAATTCTTTCTCTGTGTTAGGACGAATGCAAAAAGATTCACTGTACATTGCACGAGTGAAATTACCTAGAATGCTTTTTTTGCTGCGCATAAGCCATTATATGGAAAAGATGATTAAAGAGTTTCGCATGAATTTTCGATTTAGGAAACAGGAATATCTCTCAATTGCTGACTATAATAAATACAAGAAAGCATGACAGGGGTTTCTATGAGAAACTTAAGTGTAACCAGTAGCCTATTAATAGCTTTTCTATTTTCTTTCCAATTGTTCGCTGTGGATAATCCTGATCTTGATCAAGATGTTGATCAATTAAATCAAGAGGAATGTACAAACCAAGCTTATCAACAATGTCTAGATGATGTTTGTTTAACGTCAGATTCCACTGATTGCACACAACAATGTCAAAGCTTAGCTAATGATAAATGCCAGCAGCAACAAGATGAATAGGGCATATCTTACAAAAATGACTTCCTTTAGTACAAAGAGTCCATATTTGCTCACTTACAGGACTTCGTCTTTAAAAGTCCTTTCTTGGTGTTTTCGTAAATCAAGCAGAATCTACCTGGTTTTAAATTTAAATAAGCACTTCTCTGAGTAGTCCTCGGAATTATCTTCTGTGTCTTCCTCTGAGTTCGCTTCTGCGCTGTATGCAGGGGTGTGATCTGAGTCGCACAGTTTTATGCAATTTTCATGAACTAATTTGTGATTGATTTCAGAAGACTCAACCTTATCAATAAGCGTTTGTAATGCCTGGCGCATTTCTTTGTAACCTATTCGCTTTGTGGGATCAACACGAGTCATATTTTGCAAGGATACTTTTAGGTCATTTTGAAATTCTTTTGGCATATCCACGCAATGAAAGAGATCAATAAATTCTTCGCAACTATGATAAGAATAAGCTTCATCAATGGTGCATTCATCTGAATTAAAGGAGTCTATAGATCGGTCTCCCCATAATTCTGCGAGTGTTTTCCCCATGGAAAACCAGTCAATTTTTCGAGTTACAACATAGGAGTCAACATACTCGGGGGCGATGTAATACCAATTTCCTTGTAAAACCTCAACAGAACCTTTTTTACAAGTAAAACCAAAATCAATTAGAGTCACTTCTAAATTCTCAAGATCAACAATGATATTATCCGGTTTAATGTCTCGATGTATCCACCCTTGTTTGTGGAGATTATGGAGAGCTGTAATTAAATTGATGCTTAATTTTAGTAATTTGAGCAAGGATAGTTTTGTTTTCCCCTTCTGTATTGAAGAAATTAAATCATCTAAAGGAATTCCATGAGCTTTCGTCATCCTTAAAAAACCATAATTAGAGTTAAATAAAGAGGGTTTGCATCTAATTTTGTTGCTGCATAAATTGATTTGTTTCTCCTCAGCAATAACATCTAAATGAGCGGAGTGCTTTAGGTTAACTTGTTTTACAACCTTTTCTTTATCTGGTGTACGCACTTTAAAGTGCATATTCTTTTCGGTGTGGAGTACTCCAAGGCTGTCGTATAGACTCCCGTAAGAACCAGACCCAAGTTTCTTACCCAGTACTTCAACACGTTTATACTCTGGATTATGTTTGCAGAACCCCTTAACAAGATGATGAGTTAAAAAAATCTCAACAGTATCCGTTTTCATAAAGCTACGTTTTACTTTGTAACGACCAGGTTCGAAATAAATCTCTTGCGAAGTATAGAGAAGCCTTTTTAGTAAGAGTTTAGTTTCTGCACTAAGGTTTGTTGGGTCAATAGTTATAGTCATAGGTTTTCCTAACCTGAATTAGATGGATTCAAAAACTTACAAATAACACCCAATAACTAGTTTGATCTTTGAATTTAAAAAAGATCTGGTTTTAAAAGTTGAATGAATATTTAGATCTTGTCAAGCGATGAGGGGTTGGGAATACCCTCTGACTTTTACGTCAATTGTTTGACGGCCAACTATAGAGTATTGTCAATTTTAATCAAGCATTATCCACTTTATTCTCCTCAGCTACTTGTTGCCTTCAGAACGATGAGAATCACTACATTGACTATCTATACGATCATGGCTCGGAAACATAGGGATACGTTATCAAAATGAGTGAAAATAAAGCATAGAACAGTATTCTCAAATTTTAATTTAACTCATTGAATACAATAATAAAATTTCAAATGGCATGGGCCTTGCATGACAAAGTAATGAAGATGTATTGGTGGAGTACTGACTACTCTAGAAGTCGGGAAAAGCATTAAGGTGCGGGTGAAATAATCATGCCAGAAAAAGACGTACTTTCACAAGAAGAGATCGATGCACTGTTAGACTCCGTTGATGACACCATTGATGATGAAGAGTCTCAAGAAACGGCTACCGAAGCAACCGCTGAAAAACCAGCACGTAAAAAGGGAAAACAAGCGACTAAAGCTGAGGCCGACGAAGAGGCTGGTCCAGAGTCGCAGACGGATTCTGGAGCATCAACAAACGAAGAGGCTGTTAAAACCCTAAGTTTTACCGGTCAGGAACGTATTGTTAAAGGCCAATTACCGGTACTTGATAAAATATATGATCGCGCAGTTCGGCTCTTTGCAGCGGACATTTATCACCTCACAGCGAATGATTTTGAAATCAAGCAAGACCCTTTGTTGATTACTAAACACAAAGATTTTATGAAAAGCTTACCTAACCCGAGTTTGATGGGTATATACAAGTTCAAGCCATTACGTGGAAAAGGAATCATCTTATTTGATAGTACGTTTGTGTATGACTTGGTTGATTACTATTTTGGTGGAACAAGCCAGTTTGGTGCGCAAAAAGATAAAACTGACTTTACTGCTACTGAATTGAGAGTGATGGAGGTTGTGGCCAAAAAATTGGTTGGCGACTTGATGCAAGCATGGGAGCCCATTATTAAATTGGATGTAACGAAGTTCAATGATGAAACCAACCCTCAGTTGGTCAATATCGCAGATCCCGAAGAAATGGTATTAGTAGCGCGCTTTTCCTTAAATTTTGGTAAGGACACAGGGACTTTTTATTTCATATTACCTTACTCCATGTTAGAGCCTATTAAACAACAATTAGAGTTGGGTGCATCACGACCAGATGATGAAATTGATCCTAACTGGATTAAGTCATTAAAAGAGGAATTAATGGATGTAGAGGTGGTTGTTAGTTCAGTGATGGCCGAGTCTGAAAGCAGTTTAGGGAAAGTAATGGAGTGGAAAGTCGGAGACTTTATTCCATTGGATAAAAAAGAAGTGGTGACCATGTACATTGAGGGTACTCCGGCCTACACCGCGACAATGGGAAGCATAAACGATAAAAGAGCCTTAAAAATTATTCGAATAATCAATTATTAGGGGAAGAGCATGACTGAAGTTAATGAAACGCTTATGGAGCAACCAGGTCAAGAAAATACAATTTCTCAACAAGCACCAACTGAAAAGATGGAATTAATTTTGGATATTCCTGTATCAGTTACAGTTGAAATTGGTCGAACGAAAATGAGTATTCGCAATTTGCTGCAATTAAACCAAGGCGGTATCGTTGCTTTAGATCGTCTAGCAGGTGATCCATTGGACGTGCTTGTCAATGGTACTTTGGTAGCTCATGGTGAGGTTGTGGTTGTAAATGATAAATTTGGGGTGCGTCTCACGGATATTGTGAGCAAGGCCGAACGTATTAAACGTTTAAAAGAGCAATAAAATGCAATACCTTATTTCATGTGCTTTCATGCTCATCAGCCAATCGTTGTGGGCAGCCGATACTTCAACTTTAAATGGTATTAATCATGCTGAAATGTTGCGCATGGTTTTCGGTTTGATGGTTGTTTTGGTAGTGATTTTAGCCTTGTCATGGATAGTAAAGCGCATGAACGGGGTAGCATTTTCCTCCACAAAAGGGTTTCAATACCTAGGTGGAATGGTAGTCGGCCCAAAAGAAAAAGTAATGTTGTTAAAAGCAGGAACTAGGTATTTGCTAATCGGTATTGGGTCAGCTTCCATTACCCTGCTACACGACTTTGGCGAAGCGCTCCCTGAGGGATTTGATGCTGAGAATAAATCAATTTTTGCAGACGTATTGAAATCAGCAATAGGGAAGAAAAAATGAAAGCCAAAAGCTTAGCTTTGTTTTTTTTAATGGTAGCGAGTTTACCAATTATAGGACACGCTGATTCATTGTCTTTGCCAGCTATTACGATGCAGCCTGGAACAAATGGCTCACAATCGTACAGTGTCAATTTGCAAATCCTTATTTTTATGACCATCTTGACGGTCTTGCCTGGGGTCTTGATGGCAATGACCTCATTTACAAGGATTATTATTGTACTGTCTATTTTGCGACAAGCGATAGGAATGGCACAAACACCTACAAACCAAATATTGATTGGTATTTCATTGTTTATGACCTATTTTGTTATGGCACCTGTATTTAGTCAAATGAACGAGTCAGCTATACAACCCTATATGGCAGAGAAAATAAGTTTTCAACAAGCTCTAACTGGTGCACAAAAACCACTTCGTGAATTCATGCTTAATCAAACGAGGAAAAATGATTTGGCTCTCTTTGAAAAAATGGCAAATAGTGCACCAAAAACCATTGATGAGGTACCTATGAGTGTGATAATTCCTGCATTTATCACCAGTGAACTAAAAACAGCCTTTCAAATAGGATTTATTTTATTTCTTCCTTTTTTAATCATTGACTTGGTAGTCTCTAGCGTTCTGATGGCAATGGGTATGATGATGTTGTCTCCATTGATTATTTCTTTGCCTTTTAAAATTATGTTATTCGTTATGGTTGACGGTTGGACATTAGTGCTTGGCTCATTGGCTTCAAGTTTTGCACTGACCTAGGGGGCTTTATGAATCCAGATTCAGTTGTCTCATTATTTAGTGAAAGTGTGTACCTCATATTGTTGTTATTGATGGTGTTGATATTGCCCGGACTAGTCGTCGGTTTGATTGTTTCTATGTTTCAGGCAGCCACACAAATCAATGAGTCGAGCTTGAGTTTTATCCCTAAATTGTTTGTGACCTTCTTAGTCCTTGTGTTTGCGGGTCCTTGGTTATTAAAAACCTTGGTCAATTATACGGATTCACTGATTACTAATATCCCTTATTTGATTGGATAGGGACATCCTATGAATTTTGATTATCAAACAGTGATACAACAATTTAGTCAGTACATTTGGCCAATGATTCGTATTGGAGGATTGTTGCTTACTCTTCCTGTTTTATCTTCTGGTCTACTACCTACCCGCATCAAGTTGTTATTTATGATTACATTGAGTTGGATGTGTGTGTCCTTTGTCCCTGTTGAATTATCGTTTGATAAATTTAGTGGTGTGTATTTAGTGTATATCGCTCAAGAGTTACTTCTAGGTATGTTGATGGGATTCGTGATGCAATTAGTTTTTCAAGTGTTTATTTTGGGCGGTCAAATTATCTCAATGCAAGCTGGTCTGGGTTTTGCGGTGATGGTTGATCCTGCTAGTAGGGCGAGTGTTCCTCTTGTTAGCCAATTATACATGATGATGACCACCTTGATTTTCTTGTCTTTAAATGGACATCTCTTCATTATTGAAAGTTTATTGGATAGTTTTAAGCAAATGCCCGTTGGGAAGCTCTCGGTTGATACAGCCATGGTTTGGAGTGTCATTAGTTTTTCAGGATGGATGTTTAAGGAAGCGGTGCTCATTTCAATTCCAGCGATATTGTCATTGCTCATAGTGAGTTTGTCATTTGGAATCATGACTCGTGTGGCACCTCAATTAAACGTATTTTCTTTAGGATTTCCAATTACTTTGTTGATGGGATTTGTCATTATTAAAATTGGATTAGCAACCTTAGGAACACAAATCACTGAAAGTATCGATTATGGACTGAACTTTATTATTGGGATGTTGCGCTGATGGCAGATGACGATAATTCACAAGAAAAAACCGAACAACCCTCGGAGAAACGTTTAAAAGAATCGAGGGAGAAGGGCCAAGTTGCCCGATCAAAGGATTTTAATGCAACGGTTATTTTATTGATGACCACCCTCGGCCTTTTTATTTTTGGTAAACAACTTTCTATCCAGCTTGCATCAATGATGAAGTGGTCTTTTGAGTTCGATAGGTTGGTTTTATTAACGCCAACCATGGCCTTTGAGCGCTTGTTTTTTCTAGCTACTAAAGGATTCTTGGCACTGGTTCCTTTTTTAGTATTGGTATTTATTGTATCCCTTTTGGCACCTTTACTTGTAGGTGGTTGGATTTTTAGTGGTCAATCCTTGCAGCCTAAGTTTTCTCGCTTAAACCCTCTGAAAGGATTTAAGCGAATGGTATCGGTAAAGGGTTTTGTTGAAATGATTAAAGCGTTTCTCAAATTTGCCTTAGTCGCTGGAGTGTCAATTGTCGTATTGAGGATGCAAATTCCGCAATTGCTCTCTTTGGGCGGTGCATCTATAGAAACAGCAGTGGCATCAGGTGCTTTGATTCTCTTGAAGTCATTCCTATTTATCTGTTCAAGTTTAATTTTAATTGCTGTCATTGATGTGCCTTTTCAACTGTATGAGCACAGTAAGTCCATAAAAATGACTAAACAAGAATTAAAGGATGAATACAAGGAAACGGAAGGAAAACCAGAAGTTAAAAGTGCAATCCGTCGCGCTCAACATGAAGTTGCTAAACGACGAATGATGAGTGAAGTACCTAAGGCAGATGTTATTTTGACAAACCCTACTCATTATGCAGTTGCAATTAGTTATAAGAAAAATGGTAAGCGTGCTCCCGTTGTGCTTGCTAAGGGTAAAAATCTGGTGGCTTTTCAAATTTCTAAAGTTGCCAGCACTCATAAAATTCCGATTATCTCTGTACCTCCATTGGCACGCGCGGTTTATTTTTCTACAAAAATTAATGCTGAAATTCCAAGAGGACTTTATGTAGCAGTGGCTCAGGTACTGGCCTATATTTTTCAGCTACGCGATAAGCAAAGATACGATGCTAAACCGGAAATATTACAGAATGTACCAATTCCGCCTGATCTTATGCGCGAAGCAGAGGAGGATGAAGAATGAATAATGCACTCTATTATTTGCAGTTTTTAATGCGACAAGGGTTTGGAACTCCTTTGATGTTGATCGTGATGATCAGCATGATGATGTTGCCTTTGCCTCCTTTCTTGTTGGATATATTCTTTACTTTCAATATTGCTCTGTCTTTGGTCGTATTGTTGGCTGTCATTTATAGTGAACGTCCACTCGATTTTGCAGTATTCCCAACAGTGATTCTCATTGCAACCTTATTAAGATTAGCGTTGAACGTTGCTTCTACACGCGTTGTTTTGCTCAATGGCCATCAAGGCACTGATGCAGCTGGTCAAGTGATTAAATCGTTTGGCGAAGTTGTGATAGGGGGCAACTACACAGTTGGTATTGTGGTCTTCATTATTCTCGTGGTTATCAATTTTGTCGTGGTCACAAAAGGTGCTGGTCGTGTCTCAGAAGTAAGTGCTCGTTTTACATTAGATGCATTACCTGGAAAGCAAATGGCTATTGATGCGGATTTAAATGCCGGACTAATCAATCAAGAGCAAGCTATTAAACGCAGAACAGAAGTGGCTCAAGAGGCTGATTTTTATGGTTCCATGGATGGTGCGAGTAAATTCGTACGCGGAGATGCTATTGCGGGGATTTTGGTGCTCATTATTAATATTGTTGGTGGATTAATCATCGGTGTCTTTCAATTTAATATGAATTTGAATGATGCCTTACATAACTATGTGTTATTGACTGTAGGTGATGGCTTAGTAGCCCAAGTCCCCTCATTGCTCTTATCTACTGCAGCAGCAATTATTGTAACTAGAGTTTCTAGCGCGCAGAATATGGGCCAAGCAGTGATCAATCAAGTACTGGCGAATCCCCGATCTTTAATCATCGCTTCTTCTATTATTGGTTTGATCGGCATCATTCCAGGCATGCCGCATATTGCATTCATTATTTTGTCTGCTGGTCTTGCTGGAATCGCGTATTTGTTTATACGCAAAGAAAAAGAAAAGAAAAGAACTCAAGAAGTAACGCAGACTGAATCCATTCCAACTCCTGATCCAGCTGCTGCAGAATTATCTTGGGATGATGTAAATCCTGTAGACGTCATCAGTTTGGAAGTTGGCTATCGTCTAATTCCTATGGTTGATAGTGCACAAGGAGGTGTATTGTTAGCTCGAATTAAGGGAGTGCGTAAAAAGATCTCCCAGGAGCTCGGATTCTTAATCCCCACCGTCCATATTAGGGATAATTTAGATTTAAAACCAAATCATTACCGTTTGAGCTTGGCTGGGGTGGTGATGGGGGAGGCTGCAATTCACCCTGACAGGTGGTTGGCTATTAATCCTGGCCAAGTGTTTGGGGATTTGGATGGTATACATGATCATGATCCAGCATTTGGGATGGATGCCATTTGGATTATGGAAAACCAGAAAGAACAAGCAAATACTTTAGGATATACCGTTGTTGATGCATCAACGGTGATTGCTACTCATTTGAGTCAAATACTAGAACAAAATAGCCAACAATTACTTGGCTACGAAGAAACCCAGCAGCTTCTGGATAAGTTAGCAGTAAACTCACCTAAACTAGTGAAAGAACTCGTGCCTGATAATTTACCTTTAGGGGCAGTAAGCAAAGTGCTTCAGGGCTTGCTTTATGAACATATTCCTTTGACAGACATTCGTACTATAGTCGAAACATTGGCGGAATTTGCGCCAAAATCGAAGGATTCTGATTATTTAGTTAGCCAAGTCCGAATAGCTCTATCACGATTAATTACTCAAAAAATCAGTGGCTTGCATGAAGAGTTGCCAATCATTACCTTAAAACCAGAATTGGAACAATTATTGCACAATAGTATTCAGAATAGTGGACCAAGCGGTATCAGTTTTGAACCTGGTATGGCTGATAAGATTCAGCAATCTCTGATTCACTTCTCGCAGCAACAACAAGAGAAGCAAGAAAGCTCAGTCTTAGTGGTTCAGCCTGGGATTCGTTCGGTGTTGGCACGATTTGTGCGTACTATATCAAACGATTTCCATGTTTTGTCTTATCAGGAAATTCCTGATAACAAACAAATACGCATAGTTGGAACAGTCGGTTGAGGTGAAAAGAGTTCACTGAAAGTTAAAGAAATTGAGGACTGTAGGCAGGAGGCATTATGAAACTAAAACGTTTTGTCGCAGCAGATACACGCACTGCGATGCAACAAATTAAGGCCACTTTCGGTCCTGATGCCGTTATATTATCCAGCCATCATGTTGAGGGTGGAATCGAAATTGTTGCCGCCATTGATTTTGATGAAACCATATTGTCTGCTGAAGCGGCTGTTGCTGTTGCTGAACCCCCAAGCCAAGTGGATAAGAATGCAAACATGACTCCTTTGGACGATATGCGCCAAGAAATTTTGACATTAAGAGGAATGTTAGAGGCTCAGCTACGCGGAAATGTGGGAATAAATGAACCCTTGCATTCCGTTATGCTACAAAAATTGCTCTATTTAGGGGTAAGTCATAAAACAGGCAATTTATGGGCACGATCCGTTAAGCCTGATCTCAATGAACAAAGAGCATGGCAATCCATTTTAACATTAATGACAGAACAACTCCCTATCAAAGAATCCCAACGAATAGAGGAAGGTGGCGTATTTGCTTTTGTTGGCCCTACAGGTGTTGGTAAAACAACAACTCTAGCTAAGGTTGCGGCACGGTTTAGTTTGCGTTTTGGAGCAGATAAACTGGGTTTAGTCACTATGGATACCTACCGAATCGCAGCACAAGAACAGCTGGTTTTATATGGCAAAATTTTAGGTGTCAAAGTTTGTGTAGCCCAAGATGAAGTCGCTCTTGCTAGGGTTTTGCGTCAGTTAAGTGATAAAAAATTAATCCTAATTGATACAGCAGGGATGAATCCTTCGGATGAACGAGTGATTACACAAATGAATGCATTGAGTTCTCATTTGCAATCCATTACCAAAGTATTGGTTTTAGCTGCAACCAGTCATTATCAAGTATTGATTGATGCCGTTAAACGTTATCAGGCCAGTGAGGTGGATCAGTGCATAATCACCAAACTAGATGAGTCAATGGCTATAGGCGGAGTAATTAGTGCAGTCATTGAATCAGGATTGGCGGTGAGTTATTTAACCAACGGCCAACGAGTTCCTGAAGACATCAAAATTGCTACTCGTCACCAACTTGTTGAGGTGTTTGCTCAACAAGAGATTAAATTGTCCCAAGAAGAAAGGGACATTAGCAAGAGAAACCTGCTTGTTAGGAGAGATTATTATGTCGAAACTTAGCAATAGTATTAAAGATCAGGCTGCTGGATTAAGAAATTTAAACCGCACTAAGCCTGTCAAGGTGATTGCTGTGACCGCTGGAAAAGGCGGTGTAGGCAAAAGTAATGTCTCTGTGAATCTAGCAGTGGCACTATCTCAGCTCAATAAAAGCGTGATGCTTCTTGATGCAGATTTAGGCTTGGCCAACGTGGATATCATGTTAGGATTGCACACGAAGTACAATTTATCGCACGTGATTCAGGGACAGTGCCATCTTAGCGACATTATATTGCATGGTCCAAGCAATATTCGAGTAATACCGGCATCCTCCGGGACAGAGTTTATGACCCAATTAACCCCAACTGAACATGCAGGAATTATTGATGCGTTTAATGAGTTAACGGATGATTTAGATTATATGATCATCGATACTGCAGCAGGAATTTCTGAAACTGTACTGAGTTTTACTCGCTCTTCTCAAGAATTGATCGTAGTCGTTTGTGATGAACCTACTTCTCTGACCGATGCCTATGCTTTGATTAAAGTAATGAGTAAACGTTATGAATGGACTCATTTTCACATTTTGGTAAACATGGTGAGAAACCTGAAAGATGGAAGAGAGTTGTTTAATAAATTGTTTCGAGTATCTGAGCAATTTTTGGACGTTCAACTCAATTACTTAGGTACTATTCCATTTGATGAGCATATTCATAAAGCAGTAAAGCAACAAAAACCAGTATTATTGTCATATCCAGAATCACCTTCATCTCATGCTTTGAGGGAAGTAGCGGATACCATCAATCATTGGCCATATAAGCCAGCACTAGGCGGAAATACCAGTTTCTTTTTAGAAAGATTAGTGACAGGAGAATTTTAAAATTCTTCACTATACTTATTATGAAGCTGTAATGAGTTTGTTTTAGATTTACTACTTTAACAATAATAATTTTATGCTGTTATTCTTAGGAGAGTAACGTGGATGCTTTAGCGGCATACAGCAAAGTAAATCAACAAGCCCAAGAAGCCATGGTTAAAACTCATGCGATATTGGTTAAGAGAATTGCACATCATTTGATGGGTCGATTACCACAAAATGTGCAATTAGATGACTTAATTCAAGCAGGGATGCTAGGTTTGCTTGAGGCTGCGAAACATTATGACTCGAGTAAAGGAGCCTCGTTCGAAACCTATGCAGGGATTCGAATCAGAGGGTATATGCTCGATGAAGTCAGGCGCAATGATTGGGTTCCGCGCTCTGTCTATCGTAATTCCAGAATGATCAGTGAAGCTGTCAGGAATTTGGAAAATCGATATGGACGAGAAGCTAAAGATTCCGAAATTGCGGAAGAGCTTGGCCTTTCATTAACTGAATACCATAATATGTTGCAAGACTCAGTAGGTAGTCATTTGTATGGCTTTGATGACTTAGGCGTAACTGATGATGTTCTTTACGATGAAGATGTTGGCGCTGCCAATGAGCCGCATGTCAACGTTTTGCATTCAGACATGTTAAGTCATTTGACACAAGTCATTGATGGTCTACCACAGAAAGAGAAGCTGGTTCTTTCTTTGTATTATGAGCAGGATTTGAATTTAAAAGAAATAGGCGAAGTAATAGGGGTAAGTGAATCCAGAGTTTCACAAATTCTTACTCAAGCGACACACCGCATTAAATCGCGGTTACCGGAATAATAAGAAGAATGGATCCATTGAGTGTATTAGGACTATTATTGGGATTTGTGGCTATTATTGTCGGCCAAATGATTGAGGGTGGTGATATCCATTCCTTATTGAATTTCCCTGCCTTGCTTATTGTGCTGGGTGGAACTTTCGGGGCAGTTTTAGTCCAAACACCAATGCCTACCTTTAAGCGTGCATTCGTAATATTGCCTTGGGTCATTAAACCGCCTTATTACAATTACGATGAGTGCCGGGGTTACTTGGTTGAGTTATCTAAAAAAGCCAGACAGCTTGGCTTATTGTCATTAGAACACCAAATCGAAAAAGAAGAGAACCCATTAATCCAGAAAGGATTGGAGTTATTAGTTACTGGCGTTGATAAAGTCACCTTAAGGCAACTTTTAGAAGCAGAGCTCTCTCGGAATGAATCTTATGATATACATGCGGCAAAGGTATTTGAGAGCATGGGTGGATATAGTCCAACGATTGGCATTTTAGGCGCAGTTCTAGGTCTAATTCAGGTTATGCGTAATTTGGCTGATCCAAGCCAATTAGGTTTGGGCATTGCTGTAGCCTTTGTAGCTACCATCTATGGGGTAGGTTTTGCGAATCTTGTTTTTTTGCCAGTAGCCAATAAACTTAAAAGTTGCGTTTTGCAAAAATTGCATTTTGATGAAATGATTATTGAAGCGCTGGTTGGAATGGCAGGTGGTGAAAGCCCCAATATGCTAAAAATTAAATTAAATAATTTTGGGCACCATAAACAAAATGAAACACAAACCTCATAAAACAGAAGATCATGAGGACAGCCACCGCTGGGTTGTGTCTTATGCGGATTTTATTACCCTACTGTTTGCCTTTTTTGTTGTCATGTATGCCATTTCCTCAGTGAATGATTCAAAATACAAGTCCTTGTCTGAAGGAATGAAATCGGCCTTTAACCAAAAAGACAAGAACAAAGCCACCCAATCAACAGACAATAAAAAGGATGGTCCAGAAGTTCATAAAACAAAAGGCACCTACAAGGATGGTTTGGATGATCTCAACAAATCGTTATCGGATATAGAAGATGGTAGCTATAAAATTAATAGACAAGAGGGTTGGGTTGAAATCGATATTAAAGCTGAAGCTCTATTTGATTCTGGAAGTTCGGATATAAAAGCAGTCGCATTAATTAAATTAATGCAAGTAGCTGGTAAGATTAAAGAATTACCATTTCCTGTTGTAGTTGAAGGCTATACAGACAATATTCCAATTAACACGCCCCAATTTCCTTCTAATTGGGAACTGTCTGCTTCTCGAGCAGCAACTGTCGGGAGAATTTTAAATGGTTTTGGAATTACCGCTAATCGAATACTCGTAACCGGTTATGGCGATCAATACCCAATTGCTGATAACAGCACCGAGAGTGGACGAAACCAAAATAGGCGTGTCAGTATTCTTATTACTAAAAGTAAAAAGGTCGAGAGAATATTTAATCCAGATTTTAATCGTATTCGTGCAGCGGCTATTGTGATAAGTCATTAAAAGTCTGTATTATCAACTAATAAGGATTAAAAAGGACAATCCATGATTAATATCATTCTGAGTTTGAATGTCATTGTATTAGTGTTTGTAATCAATTTTTTACTTTTACACAGAAAGCGAATTATTGAGTTGCAGGAAAGGGCTAGTTCGTTAGAAAAAACGTCAAATCAAATCAACAAAGATCATCCGATGCTCATCAATGCGGATTTGTTTTTTTCAAAACAAATCAAAGAAATCACTCAACAATTAATTAGTATGGACAATCAGATTCAGGAATTAGCCAATGTAAGACAAAATGATGGGGCCTATGAACATGCTCTACGAATACTAGAGATGGGAGGATCCCGTGAAGAGATTGTTAACAGTTGCCATTTGTCGAACGCTGAAGCAGATTTGCTGATGAATCTGCAGGCTTATAGAACAGCCATCAATCAGCAAACCTAGCGTTTAAACTTAAATTTACCCTGGATACGAGCCTTGTTTCCTTGTAAAATCTCCTTTTTCATTTAAAAGTGATGCTTATGCTCGAAGTGAACCAAATTAATTTAAGCTTATTAGACCTTCATGATCGCATTAAAGCCCTTCGGGGGTATCTTTGACTTTGAAGGTAAAAGCGAGAAGTTAGAAGAAGTTGTTCGCGAATTAGAGTCCTCTAGTGTTTGGGACAATCCTGAAAGAGCTCAGGCATTAGGTAGAGAGCGTACCCAACTTGAAACAATAGTTCATAACTTAAGAGATTTAAGTCAATCTATAATTGATTTGCGTGACTTATTTGAAATGGCACGTGAAGAAGGCGATGAGCAAACCATCAATGATGTTGGGCAAGAGTTAAATACTATAGAACAAAAAGTAGCTGGTTTAGAGTTCAGGCGAATGTTCTCAGGAAAAATGGATGAATCCAGTGCCTATTTAGATATTCAATCGGGATCGGGTGGTACAGAGGCGCAAGATTGGGCTGAAATGCTTTTGCGTATGTATTTACGTTGGGGTGAACAACATGGTTTTACTACTGAACTGATTGAATGTTCGCCGGGAGAGGTTGCTGGAATTAAAAGTGCTACCATTCAATTTACAGGTGAATATGCTTTTGGATGGTTAAGGACCGAGACAGGTGTTCATCGCTTAGTCCGTAAATCGCCTTTCGATTCAGGAAATCGTCGACATACTTCATTTGCCGCAGTATTCGTTTCCCCTGAGATTGATGACGACATTGAGATTGAAATTAATCCTGCTGATTTGAGAATTGATACTTACAGAGCTTCAGGAGCAGGTGGACAACACGTTAATAGAACAGACTCAGCAGTGAGAATAACTCATGCTCCAAGTGGCATTGTTGTTCAATGCCAAAATGATCGAAGTCAGCATAAAAATAAAGATCAGGCGATGAAACAATTACGTGCAAAATTGTATGAGCTTGAAATGCAAAAGAAAAATGCAGAGCAACAGGCACTAGAAGCTACCAAATCGGATATTGGTTGGGGTTCACAGATTCGTTCCTATGTGTTGGATCAATCTAGAGTTAAAGATTTACGTACCGGTGTTGAAACCAGTAATACACAAGCTGTATTAGATGGGGCATTGGATCAATTTATTGTAGCCAGTTTAAAGGCAGGAGTAGGGCAACATGACTGAAGAACATTTGGATGAGAGTGAAGTTTATCATATCCGTAAACAAAAATTAGCTGAACTTAGGGAGAGTGGTTTCAATTTCCCAAATCAATTCAGACGGAATAATTTGGCAGAAGATTTAAACGAATCTTATTCTGAAACAGATAAGGAATCGTTGACCAATCAAAAGGTTAAAGTATCCGTGGCTGGACGAATTGTATTGCGTAGAATTATGGGTAAAGCTAGTTTTTTCCACATTCAAGACGTATCTGGAAGAATACAGGTTTATCTCCGTTCCAACGATTTACCTGAAATCTATGAACAATTTAAACATTGGGATCTAGGCGATATCGTCGGAGTTAAAGGTGAGTTATTTAAGACAAATACTGGCGAACTCACCATTAATGCAGAGGAAGTTGAGTTGTTAACAAAATCATTAAGACCATTGCCGGATAAATTCCATGGTTTGACTGATCAAGAGTTGAAATACCGCAAGCGTTATGTGGATTTAATTGCTAATGAAGAGAGCCGTAAAACTTTTTTAATTCGTTCACGGTTAATTCGTGCATTTAGAGAGTTCATGGACAGCAATCAATTTCTAGAAGTAGAAACGCCCATGATGCATCCTATTCCAGGCGGTGCAATCGCAAGACCCTTTATTACCCATCACAATACCCTCGACATGACGATGTATTTACGTATAGCCCCAGAACTTTATTTAAAGAGATTGGTAGTTGGTGGTTTTGAACGAGTGTATGAAATCAATAGAAATTTCCGTAATGAAGGAATCTCAACTCGCCATAATCCAGAATTTACGATGCTGGAGTTTTATATGGCTTATGCTGATTACAATGACCTCATGACTTTCACTGAAAAATTATTTCAGTACTTATGTGATCATGTTTTGGGCTCACGAAAAATGGAGTATCAGGGACAAGAGCTTGATTTTGATAAGCCGTTTGCTCGCCTCAGTGTTAGAGAAGCGATTTTAAAGCATCATCCTGAAATCAATGCAAAACAATTGGAATCCGTTGAAGATTGTAGAGCCATTCTTAGTAAATTAGGTTTACCTTATAAAGAGAGTGATGGCGTTGGCAAGCTGCAAATGACCCTATTTGAAGAAACGATCGAGCATCAATTGTTCCAGCCCACATTTGTTACAGAATACCCTACGGAAATATCACCGTTAGCAAGACGTAGTGATGATAATCCAGATGTAACGGATCGTTTTGAGTTCTTTATTGCTGGCCGAGAAATTGCTAATGGGTTTTCAGAGCTTAATGATGCGGAAGATCAAGCCGAGCGTTTTCGTAAACAGGTCGAGGATAAAGACGCAGGAGATATGGAAGCAATGCATTTCGACAGCGATTATATTGAAGCGCTGGAGTATGGTCTGCCTCCAACTGCAGGAGAGGGTATAGGAATTGATAGATTGGTCATGTTATTTACAGATTCCCAATCCATTAGAGATGTTATATTATTCCCTCAATTAAGGCAGTAGTCTTGGAGTGTCTGATCGGTAATATTTCTCTCAGGATGAGAGGCGAGGAGTAGACCGTTGATTGCCATTCGCAGGATTGTTTAAAAGGATGAGGACGGATGATTACAGGGATGTTGAGAAAGGGAATTCTCTATATTAAGGGGATCCAGGATGTAGGTTTATTTGCTACCATGGGCTATTCAAAGTGGTTTGCTGCATTTACTGGAACCCCATTGTTTTATGTCATGCTTCCATTTATTGGCGTATTGATGACCTTTTTAGCCATTATCAATGCGTATGAGTTAGCCACATCTAACAATAAAAACTTCGACGCTTGGTTCAATTTTATTTTTTCAGTGATAGCAGCAACGTGTGCGAGTGTCTCTTTGTATGGGACCGCGATAGCGACAGCGATGGGCATTACTTTTGCAGCGGGGCCATGGTTCTTTTTAGCCGGTGTATTATCTGGGGCAATCCACCAAAGTGTGATGTTAGCTCTCAATTTGTACAGGGCTTATGAATCTCGTGACGAATTAGCTCAGCGCTCTCATTTTATTCAGTCGGCATTGAATAATTTGTTTATCCTTGGGTTATTGTTGGCTATTACAGGAGCAATTACCTTTGTCCTGCTTACCCCAATAGCCCCTATTGTTGGTTCAATTTGTGCTTTTACGGCGGTTTCATTAACCACAGCTGATATTTTTTGGCATCTTACTCCTACGGTCTGGAAAAACTACATTAAAAATAAACTTGGTATTGTGCCTATAGATAGCAATATCTCCAATATCGGTCATGAAATGCATGCACCAGCAACAGAGCAAGCAACAATAAAGACAGCAAATGATACTACAAAACCATCTATTGCTAATCACCAGCAAAGATTGTTTTCCTATCCTGATTTGAGTGAAATAATTAAAGGTATGGATCAAAAAAGGGCTGAACAATATATTCGTAAATTGATAACGAATAAAATACAAGCATTAACGAGTAGAACTGCAGAAAGTGATAAGAATGCCCAAAAATTCTGTTTACTAACAGACGTGTTAGTGGGCTTGGATAATCATCAAATGATGAGTAAAGATCATGCCTTAGAGAATTATCCAGAAGCATTTCAGAGTTTTTGGGCTGAAGTTGGTGAAGTAGAGCAATTATTTAATGCCACTATGAAGTGCATTGGAAACAAATCTTTTGACTCAGAAGAGCAATTGGACATTGGACTAGCATAAACACGGCTGCAGTTTATACGCAGCCGTCATGATAAGTCATAGAGATTATTTGAGCTTAATTATGGACATGGGTGTGGCTATTGTGGCTATTGTGGCTATTGTCCATCCCCATTCCCGTTGGGTTAGTATGAACTCTTGTTGATGGGGGATGTTCGTGTTGACGACCGCTACTGGGATAGCCATGGACGTTACCTGATATAACAACTCTTTCTGAAGGGAAAAACGTAGGGAAAGGCGTGTATGAAGGTGGATAATGCGCACCAGTATATACCGATGTAGTTCTAGGGTAGGTGTAACCGCTACTACTCCCCGTACAAAATATAAATGGGAGTAAACAAACTGCCCCTAGAGCAATTAACAGCATAGGGCCAAGTATAAATGGAGCGATAGGTGCACTAGCTGTTGCACCAACAGCAAAACCTACAGCCGTAGCTGCGCTAGCTTTATACATAACTGCACCGACTATACCAGCGGTAATAACTGCTGCGGCGGTTAAGGCACCTAGGCATTTTAATAAAAAGTAATAATTAGTATTTTCGTTCTCTTTTTCAACTCTTGACTTCATGGTCTACCTCATTTGGTTTATGTATCTCCTAAAATCATACAAACTCAATGCAACAATGAATTCGATATGATTTACATCCTCAGGATAAAATTTGAGCGATGGCATTGTACCTGATCAATTTTGAATGTGGTATCAATTTTTATTCAAAGCGAATGTAACAGGACTTACGAAAAACCCCAAGGTCGAGGCAAAAGAACTTTTTAATGAGGGAGTTTAGATGGACTAAATGACCGAATTAAAAAGTTCTTTTAACAAAGAGATTGGGGTTTTTCGTAAGTCCTGTGGAAATGAAGTACAGGAAAAAGACCTAAGTCTTACTGTGAATAGAGCTAGTTATCCGCTCCCTCACGGTCTCGGCGCTGATTATTTTCATGGATCCAACCGAGGCGCGACCGTGAGGGAGTGGATAAGGAAGCGCGAACAACACACAGCATCCAACAATAAATAGCGATAAATCTAGCGAGAGCTTATACTATTTAAATATTCATTAAAACTCTTAAGCGACTGATTTATTTGAACTAATACATAATTTGCATGAGCTATAAATAACTGGGCAGAGCTATTCTCTCTTATGTGTGTTATTCGTATATCTTCGAGGAAGGGTAAAGTGGATTTTTCTGTTGTGGATAATTGTTCAATTAAGCGATTTATATTCACTTCAGTTTGTTTGATTTTTAACATAAAATCAGTTTTTTGATGCTCTGAAAACTCATTATTTCGGAAAGAGTAAATATTTATTAGAGCCAGTAACTGATGGCTGGAGATACGTAACAGTTCAATCAGGTGCTTGAATTGCTTATTTCTTTTGTGGTGTAAAATGAGAGAGTAGCTAATGTGGATCGATTGATTTAATAGTAGGTCTAACTCCATCATTATTTGAGTCATTAAGCTGGGCATAAGGTGTGGTGTTTCAAGAAAAGCTTGCATATAGGATCTAAGTTTTTCGAAGTAATTTATCAACAGTTGATTAGTATCAGGTTTCCTGGAAAAGAAAAAATAGCCGATAACTAAAGCTACAGTAGCTCCTAAAATGGTATCAGCAATTCGCTCCTCTAAGAGTTCTGAAGTCCAACCACTAAGCAAACCAAACAAAAAAACCACAAAAGCAGTCATTGAAAATAGTGATAGAAGCTGGGAGCTGATTGTAAAGAGTAACGAGAAATAAAGAAATGAAATTAGGCAGATAAAATAATACACTGGCATGGGGGGTAAGACAAAATAGAGTAAGGTCGCTGTCACTCCTCCAAGAATAGTCATGCTTATTCGCTCAATTGACCTTTTAATACTTTCACCCCAAGTTAATGAAGTTAGGCCCATAGCTGTTAGCGTAGCCCAATAACCTTTCTCAACTTTAAACAAATAACAAAGTGTTTCTGTGATAAATAGGGCTAGTGCTGTTTGTAAGGCGAGCTTTGTGTTTTCACGCATCAACAAAGCCCCCTCTTAATAACTGTTCGATTTGACTTTTCATCAATTCAAAACAATGGCTTACTTGGATTAAAGGACTAATCATTTCAGTCTGATCCATTTTTTGATGAACAATCATTGGCATCATGTTTATCAAAGTCATTGAATCCATTGTAGATTTAAATGCGATGTTTCGTTTCGATGATAAATAAGATAATGCATTCAGAATCTGGATGCTGTTGGCATGCACTGCTTCATTCATATCAGGTGACAAGTGGACTGTATTGATTCTATTTAAACTGTGTACCAGCATTGCATAAACATTAACTAGTGCATAAGAAATTTGCAGCACTTTTAACTGATGTGGTTTATTCCTATTCAATTGAATCGAATCGAGCAGGCGTTGATTTAAGGATAATAACGAATACATACGTTTTTCCAATCGCTGGCAAATCCTATAAACATCCTTTTTCATGTTTTGCTTTTCGAAATTCGGAGACATGAGTTCACTTATTCCCTGTCCTAGCAATAGGAAAAGTTTTTTCTTATTGTTTTGAAAAAGGGTCAAAGGATCAGGAGGTGGAAACAGAAAAAGAATGAAGGGAATTGATACACCAAATCCGTATAAAAATGATAATAGGGGTGTTGTAAAATTGGAAAAATCTTGAGTTGGTAGTAGAGTAGCTATAAACCCCAATAACCAGATCATAAAAGGAGCTGGGCTTCTTTCTAAGACATAAGATTTACAATAATTTACTGTAAATCCTAGTCCGGTCAAAAAGACTATGGTCAATAGCTCTGAGTTTTTAACAAAATATCCGAGATAAAATACACTAATAAAGAGTAAATCATAAATGATCATCTGATACAAACGTAACAAAAAAGGAGTCGCTGAAACGGTTTGTATCGACATACCAGTGCATATAGCTGCTAATAATTGCAAGCCAAGAGTTTCATTTCTCAATAAAAATAAAGTAATGAGAATCCCTAAAATTGTTTTAGATGCCTGCTTGAAGGCAGGGATTCCTGGTGAGAGATCTAGAAGATAATGCCTTAAGTTGAGTATGATATTCAAATGAAATTCCTTATCATCATTATCACAAGCCAAATTTTTCTATTTATAAATTAATTACTTATACGATTAAATTTCTAAGCAATGACCTCTGCTCCCTTCAGTCGCGGTTCAGTTTTGAGCTCTATTCACCGAGCCGCGACTGTGAGAGAGTGGATAACATCGCTAGGTAAAAGACTAAAATTAACCATCCATCTAAAAGCGGTATCTCCGACTCAAAACGGTTTCATAACCATCAGATAAAACACGACTATCAAGCTAATAAAGGCTGGCCATCCTAAAATAAACCACCATTTAAAGTAAACATGATACATTTCAGGTAATTCTGAATCGGTTTGAACAGCGACCATGGAAAGATCCCTAAGTTTTATCTGCAAATACACAACAACAAACCAACATATTGCTGCTATTAAATAACCTAGGATGCTTCCTAATATCCATAATGAACCTAAGGGATATCCTGCAATATACACCATGAGCAGACCGCTTATGGGTTGTATTGCTCCTGATGTACCAGTAAATATCCAGTCCACTATAACCACGTATCGATTGATAATGGCCATTGCTGAAATGTTGTTGCTGTAATAGCCATATAGCATTACCGTAGCAGTGCCTAAACCTGTTCCGAATAGAATTGTGGAACTAATAATATGAACTAATTTAAGCCACAAATACGCCATGAACTTACTCTTAAATACTGGGTAAATACTGGGGACGGACCCTACTGGGGTCCGTCCCCGTCCTGTACAGTCAGCTAAATGCTGCTAAATAAATGCTGGGGACGGACCCCAGTGGGGTCCGTCCCCATCCTGAGCTCTCCATCCTGAGCTCTGAGCTGTCCCCATCCTGAGATGTCACTTGTAAAAGACCATAAAAGCAAAAATACCCTTATCTACTAAAACTTCAAAGGCTTTCCAACCGCTTTTAGTTGCTCTATTTCGAAAGGAGTCGATGGTTTCAGGGAAGTCTCCAGATCGCGGATGTTCCATGCGTGTTGCCAGTTCCTCATCCGTCATGTCTGGGTGAGTAAAGTGAATACGGGCTTCTAGTTTATCCAACCATTCGTCTCTACTTTGATTGACTTCCAATACGCCATCTATCATTAACAGTTGACCATTGGTATTTAATTTGCTTTTGCAAACGTCAATAAACTCAGATTTTTCTTTTTCTGATAAATGATGTATGGCATAACTGGTATAAATCAAATCAACGGGTGTATTGATTGTCTTTATCGCATCCATCATATCATTGCAAATATACTCTTTTTCACAAGGTATACTTATTGCATTTAATTTTGATAGCTCTAGAACATCAGGAGCAGCATCAATACCGATGTATTTCTTGATGGAGCTATTTTTCAGTACAGGAGATATAGCACTACTATCTCCACAACCGACATCGACTAAAGTAAAGCTGCGGTTGTGATAATGCGTAGTTAAAAACTCATTAAGGCTCGACATCATTTCTTGATGGCAAAGTAAATTTTTATTAATGGAATTTTTGTATTTTTGCCAGTTTGCATTGAAATACATACTGGCTTCATTCTGTTTAAAATCGGTCATCTAATTATTCATCCCAGGTTAAAGTGCCTCCTGCTTGATATTCAATGACGCGTGTTTCAAAAAAGTTCTTTTCCTTTTTAAGATCAAGCATTTCGCTCATCCAAGGGAAAGGATTTGCTGCGCCAGGGAATTGATCAGCTAAACCGATTTGGTTGAGGCGGCGGTTAGCTATAAAATGCAGATATTCTTCGAACATATCGGCGTTCATCCCGAGTATACCATGAGGCATGGTGTCTTTTGCATATTGATATTCCAATGCAACACCCTCTAAGATGAGATGAATGATTTCATTTTTGAACTCAGGCGTCCATAAATCTGGATTTTCAATTTTAATTTGATTGATGACGTCAATTCCAAAATTCATATGCATAGACTCATCACGCAAAATATATTGAAATTGTTCTGAAGTACCGACCATCTTATTGCGTCGGCCCATCGATAAAATCTGTGTAAACCCGACGTAGAAAAAGATCCCTTCAAAAACAACATAAAATGCAATGAGATCGCGCAGTAAGCGCTGATCATTTTCAGGTGTACCGGTATGGAAGGTTTCATCACCGAGGCTTTGTGTAAAGGGTAAAGCCCAGGCTGCTTTAGTAGAAACAGAGGGTACTTCTCTGTACATATTAAAAACTTCGGCTTCATCCAGTCCTAAGCTTTCGATAACGTATTGATAGGCATGGGTATGTAACGCCTCTTCGAAAGCTTGACGCAATAAATACTGTCTGCATTCAGGATTGGTAATATGCCTATAAACTGCCAATACTAGGTTATTGGCTACTAATGAGTCTGCTGTAGAGAAAAACCCTAAATTACGTTTAATAATGAGGCGCTCATCTTCAGTGAGGCCATTGGGATCTTTCCATAATGCAACATCGGCACTCATGCTTATTTCATTCGGCATCCAGTGATTTGCGCAGGCTGTTAGGTATTTATCCCATGCCCATTTGTATTTAAAGGGGACAAGCTGGTTCAAATCAGCCCTACAGTTAATAATTTGTTTATCGTCTACATGTATTCTTGCTGCACCCATTTCCAGTGCTTCGAGACCTGTCGCTCCCACTCTTGTGGCAGCGACTTGCTCTAGAGAATTATAAGTTGACATAGGATTCTCCTTTTATTGGCATGCTTCGCAGTCAGGGTCAGTGATCAAACATGCTTTTGGTTCTGTATCAACAATTTTGACCGCATTGAGTGCACCATCAGTAACCGTTGATTTTTCAGCATTACTTGCACCTAAACTTCTCAAGTAATAAGTGGTTTTTAAACCGCGAGTCCACGCATGCATGTAGAGCTGATCTAGTTTTTTACCAGATGGTTGAGCCATGTATATGTTGAGTGATTGGGCTTGGTCAATCCATTTTTGACGTCGAGATGCTGCTTCTACAAGCCAAATAGGATCAATTTCAAAGGATGTTGCGTATCTGTTTTTCAATTCAGCAGGGATACGACTGATTGGTTGAACGCTACCGTTGAAATATTTCAGATCATTGACCATCACTTCGTCCCATAGATTCAGTGCTTTTAAATCAGCAACTAAATAGGGGTTTATCACTGTAAACTCACCAGATAGGTTCGACTTTACATACAGGTTTTGATAAGTGGGTTCAATAGACTGTGCTACGCCGCAAATATTGGAAATCGTTGCAGTAGGCGCAATAGCCATTACGTTTGAGTTACGCATACCTTGGGTTCGCACTTTAACTCGTAAAGGTTCCCAATCCAATTTTTGTGATCTATCTTGTTCTAAGTACTTATTTCTAGATTGTTGCAGTAAATTAATAGAATCGATAGGTAGTATGCCTTTGCTCCATAATGATCCTTCATAAGTCGAGTAGCTGCCTCTTTCTTTCGCTAAATCACAAGAAGCCTCGATAGCATAATAGCTGACTAGTTCCATGGAGGTGTCTGCAAATTCAACAGCCTCTTTGGAAGCATAATCCATTTTCAATTCATACAATGCATCTTGGAAGCCCATTATACCTAGACCGACTGGTCTATGTTGAAGGTTAGAGTGGCGAGCTTGTGGTACTGAATAATAGTTAATGTCTATGACATTATCCAGCATGCGAACAGCCGTTCTAATCGTTTGTTTGAGTTTCTCTTTATCCAACTTGCCATTTTTAATATGCGCAGGAAGATTGATACTACCCAAATTACATACTGCGATTTCTTCATTGGAGGTATTCAGAGTGATCTCTGTGCATAAGTTAGAACTATGTACTACTCCAACGTGTTGTTGAGGAGAGCGCAAATTACATGGATCTTTGAACGTCATCCAAGGATGTCCAGTTTCAAACAGCATGGACAGCATTTTGCGCCATAATTTAACTGCTGAAAGTGTTTTTACATTGCGGATAAGTCCTTGGCGTGCTTTTTCTTCGCACTCCACATAAAGTGTTTCAAATGCTTTACCGTATTGATCATGTAAATCAGGTACTTCATCGGGTGAGAATAAGGTCCAATCTCCTTCCTCACGTACACGTTTCATGAATAGGTCGGGTATCCAAAGTGCAGTATTCATGTCATGAGTACGGCGGCGATCATCGCCAGTGTTTTTTCTGAGCTCTAGAAACTCTTCTACGTCGCGGTGCCAGCATTCGAGATAAGCACAGACAGCTCCTTTACGTTTGCCGCCTTGGTTAACTGCAACAGCAGTGGCATCTGCAACATTCAAGAATGGAACAACCCCTTGAGATTTACCGTTAGTTCCCTGGATATGTGCGCCCATTGCGCGAACAGGAGTCCAGTCATTACCAAGACCACCGGCGTATTTAGACAGTAGAGCATTGTCTTTAATTGCGCTGTAAATGCCATCTAAGTGATCAGGAACGGTGGTTAAGTAGCAGCTGGATAGTTGGGGTCTAACTGTGCCTGAATTAAATAGAGTAGGTGTTGAGGACATGTAGTCAAAAGAGGACAACAACTGATAGAACTCAATTGCTTTTTGTTCTTTGTTTTGTTCACGTATTGCTAGCCCCATTGCTACTCGCATAAAGAAAGCTTGTGGAAGCTCATAACGAACACCATGCTCATGAATAAAATAACGATCATAAAGGGTTTGTAGGCTTAAGTAGGTGAACTTCATATCGCGTTCGGGCAATAAAGCTTTGCTAAGCTTATCTAAATCAAAATCAGCCATTTTAGGCTCAAGCATACCTTGAGCTATTCCCTTTTGAATATAGGCTTTGAAGTACGAAGGGTACAGTGTAGCCATTTCATCAAAGGTTGCATCGGATTTTATTTTAAGTTTAGTTAGAGCCTCCATTCGCATACTATCTAACAAGAGTCGTGCACTAACAAAGGTGTAATTTGGTTCTTTCTCAACCAATGCACGAGCTGACATAATGAGTGCTTTATGAACGTCTTCGAATTTTGCTTGGTTGTAAAGATTGCGCAAAGCATCTTTAATGACAGGCTCAGCTTGAACATTGTCTAAATTACGGCAAGACTCGTTAACAATTGTATTGACTCGTTCCATGTCTAAGGGTTCTACTTCACCATTAGGCATTGTAATTAAAAGTTCTTTGCTGTCCTTCGGACGTTGTTTGACTTCTTTTTCACGCGCTTGACGACGCTCTTCACGATATAAAACATAAGAACGCGCAACTTTATAGTGCCCACTGCGCATCAGTGCAAGCTCAACTTGATCTTGTATGTCTTCGATGTGAATTGCACCACCTGCAGGTAGGCGTCGCTTAAACACTTGCGAAACTTGCCGAGTTAGCTCCTCTATTTGTTGGTGAATGCGGTCTGAAGATGGTGCTGTACCACCTTCATCTGCAATAAAAGCTTTAGTAATGGCAATCTTAATCTTTGTGTCGTCATAGACAACCACTTTACCATTACGCTTGATTGTTTTAAGAGCGCCTGGTGCATTTGAGTTCAATTCCATTTGACTGGCTAGCGGTATATCCATTACCGGCTCGAGTATCTCGGACATTTTTCCTCCACGTAGTATGTATTTTTCAACAGTTGTGTGAAGCTTGTTCTACTGTTGATTTAAGTATAGCAAAAAACCCTATATATTGGGTTTTTATTGGGTGTTAATAACAAGATAATGTGTTTTTGATGCTTGGTCAATAGAATAATTTGGGATTAATTTGTGGATAACTTGTGAGTTAAAGTTTAGTAGACGCGATTTATATCCTTTTTACAATGATTGCATCACTAACATTGGAAAAACCATGTACATTTAGTTTAAAATGATTAAATTTAGCATACAGTTGGCTGGAGCTTCCACCGTCTAAATTAATAGCATTGGTACAATAGAGTGGATGAGACTTCATAATAGCGGCAAGTTCTTTAGTGGTCATTGCGGAATTATTAGAAACCAGAATAATTACTTTATTGTCTTCGGTAATCCCTAAAGCAGTTCGATCTGCTACTCCGGGTTTGAGTGAAGGGATTCGTCCGTTAATCAGTAATCGAGGTCCACTTTGCACGGCGAAATCGATGTCATTCGAATACTGAAAATGTCGAACATTGGTTATGTATGGCAAATTGTCTTTGATGTAAAAAATCCCCCACCAACTGATTCGCTTCATAGGGTTAAGTTGAACTTTATTAGCAATTCTTAATCCGAGTGGTTTAAATTCATGATCAAAAAAACCACCGTTTATGCTCAATAACGCTTTGCTAAATTCTCCAAACTGATCGGCGGATGCATTCTTTTGAGCAAGTTTTTTGGCTGTCAGTAAGGCAAATTTATTTTTATTTAAATCAATGCGAAACACATAAATATGGGACCATGGGTTTAAAACACCCCCCTGCAGATCTTGATACTCTAATCCAGGACTTAGTTCATGCCATTGATTGTTTGAATGTGCATTGAATGAAAGCATCATGCATAAGCATAACAAAAACCAAGTGCGTATTTTTAACTTGATTTCAGGATAAACATTGGTTTGATAAGACATGTTATTGTATCCTTATGTGCATTATTCTTCACAATGGAATCTTATATGCAAACTACAACGCAAAATAACAATAGTGCAGTATACAAGTCAACAACAGAATTCTCCAGAGTGATAGATGAAGTGTTGGCCTTGGCTAAGCGAGAAGGTGCCTCTAGTGCTTCAGTAGCAGTTAACTATGACAAAGGGTTTTCAGCGGATGTGCGTATGAGAGAAGTGGAAACGGTCACATTTAACGAAGACAAGGGGGTTGGTTTAACAGTGTATTTTGGTCAACGAAAAGGATCTGCAAGTAGTACTGATGTTTCAGCACATGCTTTGGAATCATTAGTCAAAGCGGCTTGTGACATAGCACAAGTGAGCGCAGAAGATCCCTGTTTTGGATTGGCTGATAAAGAGTTACTCACCAATCAATACCCTGATTTAGATTTATATCACCCCTGGGATCTTAAGCCCCAAGAAGCCATTGAATTAGCGTTGGAGTGTGAGAAATATGCATTATCTCTGGATAAACGCATAACCAACTCAGATGGAGTGAGTGTGTCTTCCTATGAATCTCACCATGGCTATGCCAATACTAATGGAGCTAGAGGGTTTATCCATACCACTAGACATGGAATTAGCTGTTCAGTAGTAGCTCAAGAGGGTGAGGATATGCAACGGGATTATGACTATACTACTGTGAGAAATGCTAAAGATTTGGTGAACCCAATGTTTATCGCTAAACAAGCCGTTGATCGAGCAGTTAGTCGTTTGGGTTCTAGACAAATTAAAACGCAATCAACACCAGTATTGTTCTCTTCAAGGGTTTCTAGTGGATTATTGGGTAGCTTTGTGAGTGCAATCAGCGGATCAAATTTATACAAAAAGAATTCATTTCTCCTAGATACAGTTGGACAGAGATTATTTCCTGATTTTGTTCGGATATATGAACAACCCCACCTAAAGGGTGCTCTAGGAAGCTCGCCCTTTGATGGAGAGGGAGTGCCGACTCGTGAAAATGTTCTGGTTGAAAATGGACAATTATTGCAATACGTTTTAGGAAGTTACTCTGCCCGAAAAATGGGCTTACAAACGACAGCCAATAGTGATGGTGTACATAATTTAACGATTGATCCAAACTGTGGGGGTTTTGAGGAAATACTAGGGATTATGGGTACTGGTTTACTAGTAACAGAATTAATGGGACAAGGTGTAAATGGTATTACAGGTGATTACTCAAGAGGTGCAAGTGGTTACTGGGTTGAACAAGGAAAAATTCAATTTCCAGTCGATCAAATTACCATTGCCGGAAATCTTAAAGAGATGTATCAAATGATAAGAGCTGTGGGGAGTGATATTAATCCCAACATACCTACTCGCTGTGGATCCCTATTAATTGATAAGATGATGGTAGCAGGGGAATGATCGGGGCCTGTTGGGCCTAGGCCCAACCTGCTTTATCATTAGCCTTTGTCTCTGAATATGATACGACCCTTTGTTAAGTCATAAGGTGTTAATTCAACTTTAACTTTGTCACCGGTTAAAATTCGAATGTAGTTTTTACGCATGCGGCCTGAAATGTGCGCGGTTACAATATGTCCATTTTCCAGTTCTACCCTAAACATGGTGTTAGGTAATGTGTCGATGACTGTACCTGCCATTTCAATATGATCTTCTTTCGCCATAGGTCTCTCAATGATGTGTCTTATTAAAATAATGTGAAATAGTGCACTAAAATTGCAAAAATGGCAATGCACGCTTACTTTCTTTGTATAACAACAAGGCTATTTAATTAAGCCAAAACCTTCATTAAGCCATCCTTGCAATCCTGTATTCAACGAGCTTACATTCATGTATCCCATTTTTTGTAAGCTTTCGGCAACTAGAGCACAACGGTATCCGCCGCTGCAATACACAACAATAGCTGTATTAGGGTCAGTGATTACTTTTTCAATGTCTCTTTCAATAACTCCTTTGCTGATATGAATTGAATTTGCAATATGTCCAGTTTCCCATTCACTCTCTTCACGAACATCGATGACGACGACTGGTTCTTGCTGGTCGATCTGTGACTTCAATTCTTTAGGACTTATTTCTTTAATGTTTGCTTTGGCTTCGTTTACAATTGTTAAAAACCTTGATGAATGTTGTTTCATAGTTTAATCCCAAATTAAATAGTCCATTTACCCACTTTATCTTCATTTTGCAATGATTCATGCAAGCGATACAAAAAATCTCTTCGATCGATTATTTTAGCCCCCAGAGAAATTAAGTGTTTATTAGGGAGTTGGCAATCAATAAAATCAAACTTCCATTGTTCCATTACTCTACACAAATAATACAACGCTATTTTAGATGCATCGGTTTTTTTATGAAACATCGATTCACCAAAAAATGCTTTACCTAAACTAATTCCATATAATCCCCCAACTAATTCATTGTCATTCCATAGTTCAAAGGAATGTGCGTAACCCATCTCATGCAGTTGAGTGTAGTTATCTATCATTTCAGGTGTAATCCATGTTTTATGTGTCCGGTCGGAACACGTTGAGCAATTGGATATAACTTGTTCAAATGCAGTATCTATTGTGAAAACAAAAGGTTTTTTAAGAGTTTGTTTTAGGCTTCTTGATAATTTAAACTCGCTGGGTATTAATAGAAGCCTAGGGTTTGGAGACCACCAAAGAACCGGATTTCCAGGCTCATACCAAGGAAATATACCCTGTGAATAAGCCTGGAGAATACGTTTGGGAGTTAATTCACCTCCAAAACACAATAACCCCTGATGATCACTGGTTTCTGGATTGGGAAATGTATAAAACTCGTCGTACGACAATTTACAAAGAATCCAGATATTCTTCAGCGTCAAGCGCTGCCATACAACCAAACCCAGCTGAAGTAATTGCTTGACGGTATACGTGATCTGCAACATCCCCACAGGCAAAAACCCCTGGTATTGAGGTGCTTGTGGCCATGCCATCTAAACCAGATTTAATTTGAATGTATCCCTCACGCATAGCGAGCTGATCTTTAAAGATTCCAGTATTTGGGGTGTGGCCTATTGCAATAAACACACCGTCTATAGTTAACTCTTCTCTAATATTCGTTTTGAGATTACGTATAGCCACACCAGTTACTTTTCGGTCATCACCTAATACTTCATCTAGAGTTGAATCCCAAATAATCTTCACATTGCCTGTGCGAGCTCTTTCAAATAACTTGTCTTGGAGAATTTTTTCTGCTCTAAGGCTATCTCTTCGATGTATAAGGGTAACTGAGGCTGCTAGATTAGACAAATATAAGGCTTCTTCTACTGCAGTATTTCCTCCACCAATAACACATACTGTTTTATTGCGATAGAAAAAGCCATCACAGGTTGCACAAGCGGATACCCCTCGACCTTGGTACGCTGTTTCAGAGGGTAAGCCTAAATAGCGTGCGGACGCTCCTGTTGCAATAATTAAAGCATCACAAGTATAGGTTGTTTCATCTCCATACAAAGTAATTGGTTTACTGGATAAATCAGTTTTCACAATATGATCAAAAATTATTTTTGTATCAAATCGTTCTGCATGCTTTTGCATGCGTTCCATGAGTGCAGGGCCTTGCAAACCTTCCACATCTCCAGGCCAGTTATCCACGTCGGTCGTTGTTGTTAATTGACCACCAGGTTCCATTCCAGTGATAAGAACGGGGTTAAGATTCGCTCTTGCGGCATAGACAGCAGCAGTATAGCCTGCTGGTCCTGAACCTAGTATGATTAAGCGGTGATGATTGCTTATGCTCATTGTCTCTGCCTTCCTATTTTTTTATGGTATGATGGCAAATAGTAAGATAAAAACAACCACATTAAAATACCTATGGCCAAACAACGTGTAGGGAAACAGGCAAGTTCCCCCCAAAAACATTTGCCTAACTTTATTATTAAGCGTATCAGTGAAGGCTGGTTTATTCTAACTTTAACGGCTGCTCTTTTTATTCTTTTGTCGTTATTGACCTACTCAGTGAATGATCCGGGGTGGTCACATGGTTCCATAAATGGTTCTCCGATTTTGAACTCAGGGGGGCAGGTAGGAGCTTATTTAGCGGATGCTCTGTATTTTGTGTTTGGCTATGTTTCCTATTTGTTACCGTTGACTTTTGTTTATATCGCTTGGGTTATCACTCGTGATCTTCATTCAATACGTGAGTTAGATAAAACTATTCTATATCTTAGAGTGACAGGCTTTGTACTGATGATTTGTGGAGCTTGCGGATTACTAAGTCTTAACACACAGATTAAGCAATTAGATCCTATTCACCGAACTGGCGGCATTATCGGTCAAACGGTTGGGGGTGGTTGGTCCCATATGCTTAACTCAGAAGGTGCTACACTAGTTCTTTTCGCAATGCTGTTAGTGGGGATTACCTGGTTAACGGGCATTTCTTGGATCAAGTTTGTTGAATTAGTTGGGTATTATACTTTAAAAGGGTATTCATTCATTGATAACTTTATACGAGATAAAGTAAGTACCTCTGTTCCTTCAAAACCTGAAGTTAAAATCACACCTAATCTCACAGTAGCAGCTGAATTAGAAACTAAATTTGAACGGAATAAAGATCTTGCTGTACCTAAAACGTTAAAAACTAAACAAGAGCCTATAAAAGAAAAAGAACGTTCATCTCCTATACTTATTGCCTCTGAAGAAAAGATTGAAACCGTTAAGGTAAGCAAAGAGCCAACTGAAATTCGTGCCCCAAAAATATCTGGAGATGGCAGTTTGCCTAATTTAAGTTTGCTCGATAAGGGGCAGCCAGGAAAGCCAATGGGAGGTTATACTCATGAGGAGTTGGAAAACCTATCCCGAGATGTAGAACAACATCTGCTGGATTTTGGTATTCAAGCTGATGTAGTAGCAGTTCATCCAGGGCCTGTCGTAACCCGCTTTGAATTGCAATTGGCTGCTGGGGTCAAAGTCAGTAAATTGACCGCTTTAGCCAAAGATTTAGCGCGCTCATTATCAGTGGTATCCGTTCGTGTTGTTGAAGTGATACCTGGTAAAACTGTAGTAGGTCTTGAGTTACCAAACCATTCACGAGAAACGGTTCGTTTATCCGATGTATTGTCTGCCGATGTTTATCAACAAGCACATTCCCCTCTTACTCTAGCACTAGGGGTAGACATCAGTGGGCACCCAATGGTGGTGGATTTAGCAAAAATGCCTCACTTGTTAGTAGCAGGTACAACAGGCTCAGGAAAATCCGTTGGCATTAACGCGATGATTTTAAGTATGCTATTTAAAGCCAGTCCTGAGCAAGTTCGCTTAATCATGGTTGACCCCAAAATGTTGGAGTTGTCGGTTTACGATGGTATCCCGCATCTATTGACTCCCGTTGTTACAGACATGAAGGAAGCAGCCAGCGCTCTAAGATGGTGCGTTGAGGAAATGGAAAGACGTTATCGATTAATGGCCGCTTTAGGCGTTAGAAATTTAGCGGGGTATAACGCTAAAATTGCTGAGGGATGTGCCTCTGGTAATCCAATTGTGAATCCATTGTGGAAGCCAGTTGACTCTATGGATGAAGTTGCCCCGGAATTACAAGCATTGCCCTATGTCGTTGTCGTTATCGATGAACTGGCTGATATGATGATGGTTGTTGGTAAAAAAGTAGAGCAGTTAATTGCACGAATTGCCCAAAAAGCTAGAGCTGCAGGAATACATATGATATTGGCAACTCAAAGGCCTTCAGTGGATGTTCTAACAGGACTAATTAAATCCAATATTCCAACGCGCATATCGTTCCAGGTTTCTTCTAAAATTGATTCTCGCACTATTTTGGATCAGCAAGGTGCTGAGCAATTATTAGGCCATGGAGATATGCTATACTTGGCTCCAGGTAGTGGGGCGCCATTGAGGGTTCATGGTGCCTTTGTTGATGATAAAGAGGTTCATCGAATTGCTGATGATTGGCGCTCAAGAGGTGAACCTGATTACATTGACGAAATTCTTAGAATGAGCGGTGAACCTGGAGAAGGTGGTATTGATGATGAGGGCGGTCAATCAGTAGAAGACGACGATCCGCTATATGATCAGGCAGTAGAGTTTGTTATCCAAACACGCAAAGCGAGCATCTCTGCGGTACAACGTCGATTAAAAATAGGTTATAACCGAGCTGCTCGTATGGTTGAGGAAATGGAAAGGACGGGTATTGTTGGACCTCTTGATGGTGGTTATAGGGATGTGTTGGTTACTTCAGTGACTGAGGAATAAGCATGAAAAAAGTATTGTTATTAGGTTTCTTCTTAATGAGTTGTAGCTTGTTTGCTGAAACACCAGCAGATCTATTGCAAAAAAAACTCAATGCAATACGCACTATGACAGCGCAATTTAATCAAATTGTAAAAGCAAAAAAGAAGGAAGTGTCTCGTTCTACAGGGGATATGGCTCTACAGAGGCCGGGACGTTTTCGCTGGGAAACAAAAGAGCCTCTTGAGCAGTTGATTGTTGCCGATGGTAAAAAAATGTGGATTTATGATGTTGATCTCGAGCAAGTAACCGTCAAAAATCAGGACAAAGGATTGGGGGGTACAGCTGCTTTATTTTTGAGTGGTTATGATGAGAGTCTAACCCATGATTTTGATGTGAAACAACAAACTAAAGGTCAAACAACGGTGTTTGATTTGAAGTCCAAATTAGCGAAAGAGAACTTTCAGCGTATCCAACTCATATTTACTAAAGATCTATTAACTGGTTTGGAATTGTATGATCAACTAGGTCAGGTGACTTCCGTTAAATTAGTTAAAATTAAATCTAATCCAAATTTGGCAGGAAAACTGTTTGAATTTAAACCTCCTAAAGGAGTGGATGTAGTTAGGCAATGAGTTTATTTAATGATACTCCCGAGGCTCCATTAGCTGAATTACTGAGGCCTAATCATATTGATGAAGTGATTGGTCAAAGCCATCTTCTAGGAGACGGAAAACCTTTAAGAGTATGTTTTCAAAGTGCTAAGCCACACTCGATGATCCTTTGGGGGCCTCCTGGAGTAGGAAAAACAACCATTGCTCGATTAACTGCTAAAGCGTTCGATTGTGAATGGATTGCACTTTCAGCAGTCTTCTCTGGGGTGAAGGATATTCGCGCAGCGATGGATAAAGCCCAAGAGAATTTAATTCATCAACGCAAAACCATATTATTTATTGATGAGATCCATCGTTTTAATAAAGCTCAACAGGATGCGTTGTTGCCTTATACGGAATCGGGATTAATTACTTTTATTGGCGCTACCACAGAGAATCCATCTTTTGAAGTCAATTCAGCATTGCTTTCTCGTGCACAGGTGTATGTTTTAACCCCATTGTCTGAAAGGGAATTACAAGCATTATTTGATCGTGCACAGCGTTTAGTTTTGAGTGATATGCGGGTATCCCGAGATGCCATTGAATATCTTATTACATATGCGGATGGGGATGGTCGACGATTATTAAATTTATTGGAACAAATAAAAACAGCGTCTCAAACCTTAAAAAAAGCATCCATCGATAAAGAATTCATTCAATCCACTTTGGTTCAAAGTGGAAGACGTTTTGATAAGAGCGGTGAGCAATTTTATGATCAGATTTCTGCATTGCATAAATCAGTGAGAGGATCTAATCCTGATGCATCCTTGTATTGGTTTTGTCGTATGATAGATGGTGGTGCTGATCCGCGATATTTAGCAAGACGAATAGTGAGGATGGCCTGGGAGGATATTGGACTTGCTGATCCCAGAGGTATTCAAATCGCTAATGATGCAGCTGAAACTTATGAGCGTTTGGGATCACCCGAGGGGGAGTTGGCATTAGCAGAGGCAGTAATCTATTTATCTGTAGCTGCCAAAAGTAATGCCGCCTATCTAGCATACAATGAAGCCATGGCCTTTATTAAAAATGATCAAAGCAGGAGTGTCCCTTTACATTTGCGCAATGCACCAACTCGATTAATGAAAAACTTGGGTTATGGCAAAGAGTATCGATATGCTCATGATGAAGATTACGGTTATGCGGCTGGGGAGAGCTATTTTCCAGATGGAATGCCCCAGGTAAATTGGTATAAGCCAGTAAATCGAGGTTTAGAAATAAAAATTTCAGAAAAATTAGGGTTTCTTCATGAATTGGATAAAAAATCCAAGTGATCATGGGCAACGCCCCTAATGGTTAAAAAAGCAAAATGTCGTCAATATTCTGTCGTGAAGTCTTATGAATGTGACAAAAATCCATTTTAGAACACCTTTTTATTTTTTAATATATTGAATATATTGATGATTTTAAATATGGCCCAAACTTTGCTAGAGTCTAGATAAACCAATAAAAAAAATTGAATCATGCATTATTCAAATCATCAAACATGTGCAGTTAAACCAGAGATAGAACTCTCTGAGTGGGATATTTTATCCAGTCTGCCTAATGCGTTAGTTATTTTGAATGCACAAGGTAGAGTAGTTTGGCTAAATCCTTCTGCTGAGGCCATGCTTGGTTATGGTTTGAATGGGCGTTTATGGTTGGATGTCATTCAAAAAGCATTTGTACCCCGAGAAGACGATGGCCATGAGGTTTCATTGGCTGACGGTCGCAAGGTCCATGTAGCTATTTCATCCTTAGAAAGCCTGCCAGGTATACTGATTACCTTGTCCGATATTACAGCGAGCAGAGATTATGAAGAGGCAAAGGAAAATGAAAAACGTCTTGTCTCAATAGGAACAATGACAGCTCAACTTGCTCACCAAATCCGAACCCCTTTATCGTCCGCTATTTTATACACTGAACACCTTACAAACCTTACTGAGATTGATGAGAGAACTAAAAACTGGATACGTCGACTACAAGAATGTCATGCTAGTATTGAACAACAAATACAGGACTTGTTGCTCTTTGCAAGAGGGACTTCTATAGAGCCTAAATTCATAGACATGGAATTTTGGTGTTCTCAGTTAATTCAAAGGGCACAACCCTATATCGAATCTTATTCAGCTCAATTGAAAGTCAATAATCATTTGATTACTCAAGAAGCGTCAATTCACGGGGAATCCTTAATAGGTGCTGTGCTTAATCTAATGATTAATTCGTTGCAATCAGAATCCAAGGAAATACAATTCACCATAACCAACACTGATGATATTGGTATTTTACTTACCGTAGTGGATAATGGAAAGGGCATGTCAGAAGAGGTGAAGAATCAAGCTTTTTTACCCTTTTATACGACAAAAGCTCAGGGAACAGGCTTAGGTTTGGCAGTTGTTTTTGCTGTAGTTAAGGCCCATGGAGGCCGAGTTACACTCGATTCTACTGAAGGAATTGGAACAGAAGTAAGTATCTATTTACCTTGTTTGAATAGAAATGTAGGATAAAACTAAAGAGAAAGGAATTTCTATGAGTCACGTTCTAATTGTTGAAGATGATCCAGTATTAAGAGAAGCTCTCGCTGAGACCATGACTATTGCAGGCCATACCTACATTACCGCGAAGGATGGGAAGGAAGCGCTTGTTTTGCTGGATATTCATAATCCTGGAGTTGTTTTAACGGACATTAGAATGGATAGGTTAGATGGTAACCAATTACTCAATGAAATTCAAAAAAAACGACCTGGATTACCAGTCATATTAATGACGGCCTATGGTTCTGTCGAGGATGCAGTGATTGCCATTAGGCATGGAGCTGTAGATTACATTCAAAAACCTTTTAGTGCCCAGGCGTTAACGGATAAAATTAACCAATACATGCAAGCGAGTTTTGGTGAAGATGAAAACGATCCTATCGCTCAAGACCCCAAAAGCCAGGCTCTCATGTCAATGGCATTAAAAGTTGCTCAATCAGATGTTGGAGTAATGATCAGTGGTGAAAGCGGAACTGGAAAAGAAGTGTTGGCACATTTTATTCACGATCATTCATCCAGAAAAAATCAACCTTTCATAGCCATCAATTGTGCTGCTATCCCAGAGCAAATGCTTGAAGCCACACTATTTGGTTATGAAAAGGGAGCCTTTACCGGTGCGTATAAATCAACTCCCGGAAAATTTGAACAAGCACAAGGCGGTACTTTGCTACTGGATGAAGTGAGTGAAATGTCATTGATGCTCCAAGCAAAGTTATTAAGAGTATTGCAAGAAAAAGAAGTTGAACGCATTGGTTCAAATAAAATGATTGATCTCGATGTGCGAATTATGGCAACAACGAATAGACAACTGAAAGATGAAGTACAGGCTGGTCGATTTAGAGAGGATTTGTTCTATCGACTCAATGTATTTCCTCTGCAATGGCATCCTTTACGAGAAAGAAAAAATGACATTATTCCTTTAGCGAATTATTTGATTCGTAAGCATTGCCAAAACAAGCAGCCCATTATTCCTGTAATTAGCCCTGCAGCACAAAAGGAGATGTTATCCTATCAATGGCCGGGTAATGCTAGAGAATTAGACAATGTGATACAAAGAGCCTTGGTTTTACAAAACCAAGGGATTATTGAGTCAGAACATTTGCAGCTATCTAAAATAATAGAGACTTCAGAAGAAGACCTTTCTAAGATTGGTATTAAAAACTTGCAACTTCATGAATACGAGTTAATTGAAAAAACCTTAACAGAAAATAAAGGAAACAGACAAAAAGTGGCTTCATTATTAGGGGTAAGTGAAAGAACACTGCGCTATAAATTAGCAAAAATGCGTGAAGAGGGTTACACCGTTTAATCACTTATTTCGAGTAAATGTATAGTTGTTGTTTGTTTTAATGAATCTCTAGGATGGAGAGCGAATAAAATGACCGACATAAATACCGTCAATTTAATCAATCAGTTGAGAGCTATGGCCGCTCAAGCAGAGGGGCCTAAGGTAGACAGTAGCTCAAATCAAATGCAATTTAGCATGGTTTTTCAACAAGCTTTAGATCAAGTCAATAATCTATCTCAAAATGCGGATAATTTAAAATCCAAGTTTGAAATGGGAGATCCCAATGTGAGTCTTGCAGAGGTTATGGTAGCGAGTCAAAAATCAAATTTAGGCTTTGAAGCAGCGGTTAGAGTAAGAAATAAGTTTGTACAAGCGTATCAAGAAATCATGAACATGCCCGTTTAGTCATGTTGGTAATACAGTCGTCTGCTTTAGTATTAATTGATTGAATGTAATGGATAAATTTAATTTAGTTTAATGACAGAGTAACTAAGAACAACTACAGGAGTCTATCATGGCACTGGCTGATAATGCTTCAACCGTTGCAGCAAAATTTGCAAGCTTATCGATCCCACGCCAAATTGGATTGCTTTTTGGATTAGCTGCGAGTGTTGCGGTTGGTATTGCTGTCGTAATGTGGTCTCGTGAACCCAGTTACGTTCCAATCTATGGGCAGCTCAATCCAAGAGATACCAATGAGATTTTAACTGTTTTAGAGCGTAATGGAGTTGATTTTGTAATCGACAAAACAAACGGCACCATTTTGGTTCCTGCGGATAATGTACAAAGCGCTAGGCTAAAACTAGCTGCTCAAGGTTTGCCTCGTGATTCAGACGTAAACTCCGAATTACTAGGCGGTACCGGAACTTTTAATACAAGCCAATTTATGGAGAACGCGCGATACAAGCAGGCCCTTGAGTCTGAATTAGCACGTACAATCAGTAAATTTAATGACATTAAATCAGCGCGAGTTCATTTAGCTATCCCTAGAGAGTCTGCTTTTGTTCGAGATACTCAAGAGCCAAGCGCTTCGGTATTTATAGATGTTTATTCTGGATATGAGCTTAAAAAACACACGATAGGTGCGATAGTTAATTTGGTTGCGTCAAGCATTCCAAATTTGAGTGCTAGTCGAGTTACTGTTGTTGATCAAGATGGTCAACTACTGAGCGAAGGAAGTGGACAAACTTTATTCTCAGAAACAGACCGCTTTATGGATTATCGCCAAAATTTAGAGCAGCAGTATGCACAGAAAATTCAAGACATTTTGACACCAATTTTAGGATTAGGTCGAGTAAGAGCTAAAGTATCCGCAGACATCGATTTTACCAGTTACGAACAAACTCAAGAAATGTTTAATCCCGAGTTACCAGCACTGCGAAGTGAGCATACCATTGAGGAAAAGAAAAGTGCTTCGAATGAAGCCAGTGGAGTACCTGGTACTGTATCAAATGTTCCTCAGGCAAATCCACAAGTACAACAAGGTGGTGGTGCTCAAGCATCCGCTAAACCAGGTGCTACTGGCCAGCAAACCACAAACGATCAATCTCAAGCAAAAGACATTCGAACTCAAAGTACTAAGAATTTTGAATTGGATAAAACGATCAGTCATACCAAAAAGCAACCGGGGACGATTAAACGACTTAGTGTTGCTGTATTAGTTGATAATAGGGCGGTTATGAATGAAAAAACTAAAAAACTAGATAAGAAACCTCTGTCTAAAAAGGAAATTGAGCAAATTAAATTACTGGTTTCTGATGCGATTGGATTGAACACCAAGAGAGGTGATAGTTTAAATGTGATCAACAGCAGTTTTGTCAAACCTGAACCAATTGAAGCCTTGCCAGAAGACCCATTTTGGAAAAAGGACAGCTTCTGGTCAATAATAAAACAGGTTGGCGGTGGATTATTTGTCCTTTTGATGATTTTGGGCGTGCTAAGACCCATGCTGAAAACTCTTGCGAGCAATAAAGACATGGAGCCTCTGAGCAAACCCACATCCGCTGGAGATGGGTCCTATGAGGGAAGCATATCCATAAAGGATGCAACAGATTATGACACACAAATTTCATTATTAAGGCAGGTTGTGGATAGAGAGCCTAAAAGGGTGGCACAAGTAGTCAAATCATGGGTTGACCGAGGATAATTATGGACGGGATAGAAAGAGCTGCTATCTTACTATTAAGTATGGGAGAGAAAAATGCTTCCGAGGTTTTAAAGCACTTGGAGCCTAGACAAGTACAAAAAGTCGGTATGGCTATGTCAAAGATGAACTCGGTAAGTAAGGCAAAAATGGAGTCAGTCCTCATTGATTTTATAAGTGCTATCGAAGATCAAACTAGTTTAACGGTGGACACTGAACATTATTTAAGAACGGTACTTATTGAGGCGCTTGGCGAAGAAAAGGCGAATCCCTTTATCGATAGAATATTAGTTTCAAACAAAGACAGTGGTTTGAATAAATTGAAGTGGTTGGATGGACGTCTTATTGCTGAGGTAATCCGAAATGAGCATCCACAGATTATTGCAACAATCCTTATTCATCTTGATAGTGAACAATCAGCAGAGGTAGTGAGTTATTTCAGTGCTGAAAAAAGAGCGGAGGTTCTGTTGCGCATGTGCAATATTGATACTGTAAAACCTGAGGCTATTTCAGAGCTTGGGCATGTTATTGAAAAGCAGTTGAGTGGTCAAACTACAGGTAAAACGTCATCTGTAGGAGGAATTAAAACAGTAGCTGATGTTATTAACTTCCTTGATGGTGCTATGGAGGAAGAAGTTCTTGATAAAATAAAGGATTGGGATGAAGAATTAAGTGAAAAAATCCGTGACAAAATGTTTGTGTTTGAAAACATTAAAGACATGGATGATAGGAGCGTACAAACTCTATTACGTGAAGTCACTTCAGATCAGTTAAAACTTGCTTTAAAGGGAACTACAGAAACAACGAGAGAAAAAATATTTTCAAACATGTCTAAACGTGCAGCGGATCTATTAAGGGATGATATTGAAGTACAAGGTCCAGTCAAAGTCAGTGATGTAGAGAGGTCACAAAGAGATATTTTAGCGGTAGCAAGAAATCTTGCGGAAGACGGTAAAATTAGCTTGGGCTCTAAAGGTGGAGATGAATTAATTTAACCTATTGATTCAACTCTTGAATTGAGCATGACTTAGGAAATATCAAACGGTTGAGAACATTGTTTTAATTTGGAATGGATAATAAACTAATTGATCGTATTATTTTATCTCTTAATGAAGAGAACGGGAGTATTTGTAAGTTCTGTGGATTTGATATGACTCAGGGGTGGCTATGGCTAACGAGTTTGAACCATTTGATAAGCAACTGAAAGTGAGTGAGTTTAGCGCATGGGAATACAAAGCCAATAATGAGAGTGCACCTGCAGAGGAAGAGCATGCAGAACTGATCACTGAATTAGAAGCCTTGAAGCAAAATGCCTATCAAGAAGGATATACCAATGGGATGCAACAAGCACAGAAAGAGATAGATGACATGAAGTCAGAGTTAGTTAAATGGTTGGATCTATTGCAAAAACCCGTCCATATCATTGACGAGCAATTGACACAGGAGATAATCACAACAGTGATATGGCTTTGCCAAAAATCGATTGCTGTAGAACTGTCCATCAGTCCAGATAAACTGCACTCCCTCTTTGAGAAAATCAAAAAAGAATTACCTTCTTTGCATGGAAAAAGAATTCTAAAAATGCATCCTGAGGATGTTGACTGGATTAAGGCAAATTTTTCTCACAATGAAATTGAAGGGTTGCTAGAGATCTTAGACGGTGATCCCTTGTTAAGCCGAGGGGATTTTTACCTACAAGGTGATCATAGCGAATTAGATGGACGGATTGAGACTAGACTTAGCATGTTATTTGATCAGTTTATCACTACAGAACATTTGCAAGTGCAACCTAATTCAGGAAAAGAGAATAATGAATGAATTCAAATCGCATTTGCGCACAATTTTACCTGAGGTAAGAGACAACCAACACTCAGGACTATTACATTGCGGAAGAATAAGTCGAGCAGTTGGTTTAACTCTTGAAGCGAAAGGGTTTAACCAACCGATTGGAGCACGTTGCTATGTGAACATTAACGAGCAGAATAAAGTTGAAGCTGAGGTGGTAGGTTTTAGTAATGACAGTGCCTATTTAATGTCTATAGGAAATATTCAAGGTATAGCTCCTGGAATGAGGATTATTCCTACAGGACGAGTAGCACAAGTAGCAGTTGGACCACAATTACTGGGTAGAATATTAAACGGCTCTGGTAACTTAATTGATGATGGACCTGTTATTGATACAGTGGATACATATCCATTAATGGGTGGTGTAATTAATCCTTTGAAACGAGCAGCAATTGATACTGCCCTTGACGTTGGAGTACGAGGAATAAATGGCTTGCTTACGGTTGGTCGTGGTCAGCGTATAGGTTTATTTGCAGGGAGTGGAGTAGGGAAGTCGGTTTTGCTAGGCATGATGACGCGCTTCACAGAAGCTGATGTAGTAGTCGTTGGTTTAATTGGAGAAAGAGGGCGTGAAGTTAAGGAGTTTATTGAGCATAATCTCGGAGTAGAGGGGCTTAAACGTGCTGTGGTTGTTGCTGCACCAGCTGATGAAAGTCCATTAATGCGCCTACATGGTGCAAAAGTAGCAACAAGCATCGCCGAATATTTTCGTGATCAGGGTAAGCATGTTTTACTCCTAATGGACTCCCTAACCCGATTTGCTCAAGCGCAGCGAGAAATCGGACTCTCGATTGGAGAAGCTCCAGCAACTAAGGGATATCCTCCCTCGGTATTTGCAAAACTGCCTAAACTGGTTGAACGGGCAGGGAATGGTAAGCCTGGCACAGGTTCAATTACTGCCTTTTATACGGTATTAACCGAAGGCGATGACATGCAAGATCCTATTGCTGATTCGGCACGTGCTATCCTAGATGGACATATTGTTTTGAGTAGATCTCTTGCAGAAGAGGGGCAGTATCCAGCGATAGACTTGGAAGCGTCCATCAGTCGTGTTATGCAGTCCATTGTTTCCGAACAACACATGAAGGATATGCTACAGTTCAAGAAATATTTATCGATATATCAAAAAAATAAAGATTTGGTTTTGCTGGGTGCATATACCAAGGGAAGCGACCCAGAATTAGACATGGCCTTATCAGCGATTAACAGGCTTAGAGATTATCTTATTCAAAACATGAATGAACAGGTGAATTATAATCATAGCATTGAACTTTTGGAGGAATTAGTTGCAACATGCTTAACTAGGACTAAACCATGAGTGAGCGATTGGGACGTTTAACATTGCTTTTACAAATTAAACAGGAACATACTCATACAGCTTATTTGGAGTTGTTAAAGGCCAAGGATTTATTCAATCAAAATAAGGCCAGGCATGAGCAACTCGTTGGATATAGGCAAGAATACATGAAGCAATTAGAAACTATGGGTCAGCAAGGTACTACGTTAGGCCCTCTTCGGAATCGTCTCAATTTCATTAATCACTTGGATACAGCTTTAATTCAGCTTAATACCCATTTAGCTCAATTAGCAAAAGCAAGAACTAAAGCTGATTTGAGTTACAAGCAAGCTAAAACGGCAGAAGAAGGAATTAAAAAGCTCATTGAGCGCGTAAAAAAAGCAGAAGAATACATCCTTCAGCGCCAAGAACAAAAAGAAATGGATGAGTATGCACGGAAGCAATGGTATAATAAGTTAAACAAGGATCATGAAAAACCTTTGGGTGAATAGATTATTTAAACAAGCTTGGCTAGCATTAGCCATACTCATTATCTTAGCGGCTGTGATTTCTAGCATATTCCGTTCTCTTACCCCATGGGCGAAACAATACAAAGGTGAAGTTGAACAAAGGCTCACAAGTATAATAGGGCAACCAGTCACTATCGACAGCATGGAAACTGGATGGTATTGGTTCGAACCAGTAGTCAAATTAAAGCATGTATCTATAAAAAGTAATGATCAGCGTCCAATCGAAATTGGACAATTATTCGTGGGAATTAATTTATTGAAGTCACTTTGGCATTGGCGCATCCAGCCAGGTGTCCTTTATATTGATTCTCTTGATTTAAGTATAAGAAAATCAGGAAATCAATGGAAGATTGATGGTTTATCGTCTAATGAAATTGATGCTACTGAAATCAATGAGAGTAAAACTCAGCAGCTATTGCTTTGGTTGTCTCAGCAAGAAAGCTTAATTTTAAAACATGTTTCTGCGCATACCCATCTTCAAGATGGTGCTTTAATACCTATTAACAATTTAAATTTATCCATAGTGAATAAAGGTGGATATTATAAAATTAAGGGAGAAGCTAGTCTTTTACAGACCAACGCAACGAAATTTGAAATTCTTGGTCATATCGATTTCGATCCAACTGAACTTGATCAAACGAAGGGGCAATTGTACTTTTCCGTAAAAAAATTCCTTCCGGCCCAATGGCAAAGTATTCTGCCTAATTCACTTGTACAGATTGAAGGGGGCAAAGGAGATATTGAGCTATGGGCGGATCTTAATAAGGGTACCTTAACTAATGTTCAAGCACATGTTAAATTCAAGCGTTTAGCATGGAAATTAATCAATCAAACTAAAAGTGAGTTGATCCAATCGTTTTATGCTAATTTGGGCTGGCAGCCTGAAAAAATGGGGTGGAAATTTCAGGCTGACCATGTCAAATTTAGAGCGGCAGGGGTAAAATGGCCGGAAAATCAATACTTGGTTCGTTTTAATAAAGAGCAAAATACCTATCAAGTATTTGTTAAATCACTTTTAGTAGAATCATTAGTAAACCAAGCGATTGAGTGGCCTGATTCTTTTTATCAGATTTTACAATTAAAGCCTCATGGTGTCCTCACCGACACACAATTATTATTCAAGCAAAATCAAGTACTCTATTTCTTAACTCGTTTTAGCAATCTCGGATGGAGTGGAAATCCCACTATCCCTGCAGTAGAGAATATTTCTGGCGTGTTGAATTGGCAACCGGACGAGGGTCGTTTAGAGTTGGATTCTGAGAATAGTCAAATTGAGGTCAATGGATACCCAGCTCAATCAGTAGATATCCTAAATGGTGCGCTTGATTGGAAGCGAATAAGTAATGGTTTACGAGTTAGTATTGATCGTTTTGTACTTAGCCAGCCAGATCTAACACTGAGTGCCAATGGAAGTATTGATGAGGTAACACGCGATTCATTGGGCCATATACGGTTTGAAATGGATTTCACGGGAAAAAATTTACAAAAATGGATAGCCTTTTTGCCTAAACATCGTATGAAGCCTAAATTATTTATGTGGTTGAACAATGATGTCAAACGTCTTGGACAGGCTACTGGCAGAGTCTTGGTAAATGGTATGGCTAAGGATTTTCCCTTTGACAACAATCAGGGTGAGTTTTCAATTCAGAGTCACGTTCTTGGCGGAGACCTATTAATCACCCCAAAATGGCAATTATTAAAGAATTTAGGTGGCTACATTAGGCTACATAACAGGAATTTAGAAATAGATGTTTTGGAAGGGTATGTAAAAGATGTACCTATAAATCAATTAAATCTGAGAATTGATGACATTGGAAAAGATAGAGAGACTTTATTGTTGCATACCATCGTGCAAGGAAGTGCTCAACAGATGCTCAATTTTATTCTCAACTCACCTTTGAGAGATAAACTTAATGCCTTAAAAATGTTAACGATAAAAGGGATATTATCAATCAATCTACGCCTTGAAATTCCTCTTTATCCCGAAAATGATGATAATTTAGCGAGAGGAGAAATACTGTTTAAAAATAATACAGTTCAAATTCATCATCAACTAGGTAATCTAAGTTTAGATCACTTAAAGGGTAATCTGTCATTCAATGAAAGTGAAATAGTGGATAGCACTCTCTTAGCTAGAGCATTTGGATATCCTTTAAACATAAGAGTTAAGTCAGAAATACTGCCTCAACCATTGACCAAAATCTCCATTGAAGGGGAAACATCCATTGAATCCTTAAAAAGAAAGGTTGATATGCCTATATTTTCAATACTTCAGGGAAGGATAGCTGCTAAGGCATTGATTAAAATAACGGATAATCCCAATGATTTGGATAACGTTGTATTTCATTCTGATTTACGTGGTCTAGCTGTTAATCTTCCTCAACCTTTAGGTAAAAATTATAAAGACAAAGTTCCTTTATTGGTGAATTTAGATTTCAATCCGAAAAAAGCATTTCGCTTGAGAACAAAATTAGCTAACCGGCTTAGTGCAGATATCATGTTCCAGCAAAAAAATGGTGTATTTTCATTGGACTCGGGTCAGATTCAATTAGGAGACTCACTAGCAGTCGTCCAAAAAAGACCAGGGCTTGGACTAGTAGGTAAACTGAAAGGATTAGATATAGAGGCGTGGAGAAAAGTGGTCAAGCAATTCGCAACAGTGAATAGCCAATACTCCATACTCCATAAACTCAGCTATATCGATCTCAAATTGGTTCATTTTGATTGGATGCATCAAAAACTGGATAATCTGTCCATTTTCGCTAAAAAAATGCCAGACAATGATTGGTCCATTTTACTTAAACAGCTAAATATAAATGCTGATCTTTTGTATCATGCTTCAACAAATACCCTAACTGGGTTTGTAAAACGTTTGCACATGGAAAAAATAACTGGTTCACCTGTTGGAGCATCGAGTGCTGCAAATTCAAATCCCGACGAAATTCCCAATTTAAATTTGCGAATTGATAATTTATCCATCGGTCAATTAATGATTGGTAATGTGACACTTAAAAGTCATTCTACTCCAGAACAATGGAAAATTGATTATTGTCGAGTAGACTCCCCTTACTATCAGATTAATATTGAGGGTGATTGGAACAAAAAGAACAATAAACACCAAACCACTCTTCAAAGCAGAATGAATCTAAAAGATCTCGCTAAAAGCTTAAAATATTGGTCTATTTCGCCAGCAGTGGATGCTAAAAAGGGATATATGGAGTTCCGTGGAGGATGGAATGGAAGACTATATGACTTTTCTCTTTCCAATCTTAATGGCACGATGTATATGCAATTAAAAAATGGTAGAATCACCCATTTAAGCCCCGAAACTGAGGAAAAACTAGGACTAGGTAAGCTTTTGAGTATTCTGAGTTTGCAAACCATCCCTAGACGATTAAAACTTGATTTTAGTGATCTTTCAAACGAAGGCTATAGCTTCGACGTCTATAAAGGTAATTTTAATATCAAAAGAGGGATAATGACTACGTCGAAGAGTTATATCGATGGTCCCGTCGCTTATGCCGACATGAAAGGGGACTTGGATTTAGTTCACAATCTGTATGATTTAAATTTGAGGATTTCACCACATATAACAGCCAGTCTTCCTGTTGTTGCAACGATTGCTGGAGGACCAATTGCAGGCTTAGCAGCATGGGTGGCGAATAAAATCATCAATCAAAGCATGCAAAAGATTACTGGTTACACCTATAAAGTATCTGGACCATGGGATAACCCTATCGTACAGCAATTAACCATAGAAAAACAAACTAACGATACGTAACAATGGTGTATAAATGAAACACATTCATATTTTAGGCATTAGTGGGACCTTCATGAGCGCTTTAGCCTTAATGGCTCGAGATTCAGGGTTTAAAGTAACTGGAAGTGATGCCAATTGTTACCCTCCAGTCAGTGATTTACTGACTGCTAAGGGAATCTCATGGACTGAAGGGTATGAAGATGCAAGTTTGGCTCTACAGGCGGATTTAGTCATTATAGGAAATGCAATAAAACGTGGGATGCCTGTTCTTGAAGCGGTGATGGAGTCAGGGAAGCCATACACTTCAGGTCCTCAATGGCTGGCAGAGACTATTTTAGAAAAATATCAGGTCATTGCTGTAGCAGGTACGCATGGTAAAACAACGACTACTTCAATGATTTCATGGATTCTTGACCAAGCGGGTTTAAAACCGGGTTTCTTAATCGGTGGTGTTGCTTCAAATTTTAATACAAGCTCTTGTCTTGGTGCTGGGAACTGGTTTGTAATTGAAGCAGATGAATACGACAGTGCATTCTTCGATAAAAGACCTAAATTCATGCATTATAGACCACGAATCGCTGTATTAAATAATTTAGAATTTGACCATGCAGATATTTATCAAGATTTAGCAGCCATCCAAAAGCAATTTCATTACTTATTAAGAACGATTCCACCTAAAGGCATAGCTATTAAGCCTCGAGATGATAAAGCATTAAATGAAGTACTTGATCGTGGTCAATATTCTCAAGTTGAAGAAACCGCATTTGATGGACAAGCTGAATGGGTAGCAGAATTACTCGATGATAGTGGTTCATCTTTTAAAGTCTTGCACCATGGAAAGGTGGCTGCAGAAATTCACTGGCCTTTAATTGGACGGTTTAATGTAGAAAATGCGCTAGCTGCAATTGCTGCTAGCTATCATGCAGGAGTCGAAATCAGAATAGCAGCAAAAGCTTTAGAGCAATTTATTCCTGTAAAGCGTAGACTTGAAGTCAAATCCAATCAATTTGGTGTAACAGTGTATGATGATTTCGCCCATCATCCTACGGCTATCACTAAAACCATAGATGCACTTAAAAAAAGTAAAAGACATCTACGTATTTTTGCTGTGATGGAGTTTGCATCTTATACGATGCGGACTGGAGTACATGCAGCAGATATGGCAGAAGCATTGGCTCCTGTTGACGGAGCTTTTGTTTTAGAACCGCAGGATTTTAATTTGCAAAAAACAGTTGCAGATTGGATTTGTCCTTATAAGCTTTGCAAAAGTAACGAAGAGATAATCCAGTCTGTTGTATCTCAGGTTAGAACAGGGGATGCAATATTAGTGATGAGCAATAGAGGCTTTAATGGTATTCATCAACAATTGGTGAGTTCTATTGAGAAGCGATTTAGTTGAGTTGTAATCACAGTCATTTGATTTTTCTGCATATGAGGTATCTCCAAGCCCCGACCATCAGGGGGCGGATAACTAATTTGCCATTGAATCCCAAATGTCCCCTCTGTTTTTGAATCAAAATAAACCAAACCTTAAAGGTAGATCCATTTAAATTACCTTTGTGAGATTTTTGTTTGCAAATAGTTGAATTAGTAGTTGCAATATTAGTTCTAGGATGATAAAAAAATTAAATGTGATTTGAATTTGTGACCAGTTGCTCGCTGCATTTGATGCGGGAAAACCTTGCTGGAGGGATGCCGTGCTAGAGTTTGCCAAATTTCAGCAGAACGCTTTGAGTTTATCTGACAAACTAATGCGGCGATTTGTTTCATCATTAGGATGTTGTAGCTTTTTTTATACCAATTCAATAAATGACGAGAGAATTCAGGATTGTCTTTTAATTAGTTTAGTGGCAAAGAGTTTGCATAAGGATAATGATTCTGTTCTTCTCGAATACCTTAGAAGCAACTTTTTGAATGCGAGGGTTACTCAAAGGGACTTAGCTGAGTTTAAACAAAAAACCTTAGCAGGAATATATATTTTGGTGTGGTCGCGTTATAGCTCGACTATTTCAACTTACCTGAATCAATCAATGATTGAATTGTTTCAAAGAGATTTGGAGGTGCTGTCACTCAATGATATGAATTCGCAGTTGTCTGACGAAAGTTTGTATGCCTTAAGCCAATATTGTTCATTTGCATATGAAAACCAGCAGATAAAAATTTACTCTGATTTAATGAGACATTTAGGTGAAAGTATTCAAGTAGATATATATACGCTACGCTCTTCAAAACAAGAAAGCAGTTCATCATTCTATGATGTGTATTTAGGAGTTAAGCGTACTTTGGGACTCAATTTTCTGTTTTAAGCAGGAGGCTATATGGCATATACCCCACTAGATTTCGCTTTGTTCCTGGCTAAGACTCGTAATTTAGAGATTCAGTACTCAACGCTTTTGGGCCGATATAAAATTAAGTCGGAGGCACCTGTTCAAGTAAAGCAGCCACCTGTACAAGAGCAGGTTGTTCAGAGCGGTCTTGAAATTCTTCTTGCGAGAGTTCATGAGGTTAATACATGTAAAACAGAACGCAAAACCGCTCAAGATGTATTCATCAAATTAACTACTGAGCTACGTGATGTGTTGAAGGAAAATAATGAGGAAAGAAATAGGCAAGCTAGTTTATACCTTTTGGGAGCACTTCTTCATCGCTACTTTCGTATTATAAAAGAATATCAAAATAAAAACTCATACACCTATTTTAGTCTTTTTGCAGCAAATGAAAAAAATTGTAACTTATTTAAAGCCATCAGAAGTGCTTTGGGTCTCCCCCCTGAAATGGACGAGAACTACCGTGCACAAGATTTAAAAATTCTCGATGAAGTCACAATCGTTAAAGCCTTGGAGATCTTTAAAAAAAATATGCTAGCTACTGGTGGAAAGGAAACGCCAAAATACAAAAGTTATCCTCACTTTGCGCAAGATAGAAATTTTGAAGAGTATTTGCAGGACATTATTGATGAGCATAAAAAAAAGGGGGGAGATCTTTTAAAAGAATTCCAAGCCATTGGCTTTATAGAATCCTTGGCACTTTATCTTGATGAGGAACAAAGACGTGTTGTTGATGATATAAACAAATGGAGTGTTTTGCTCAAAAAGGAACATCCAGACTTCTCTAAGTTAAATCAGTCCTTATTGCTTGAGAGCTTAAAGAAAAATGTGGCCAATTCTCAATCCCAGTACGACATTGCAAACCTACTTTCAACAGCACAAATTCAAATTAATTTTGAGAATTTTGACCACACGACTTTTGTTGAAACTATGCAAGCTTTGCAAATTAGTTTGGCCAGTCATCGATTGCTCGGGGGATATTGCCTGCTTCTTCAATCCAAATTTGTAAGTAAGGGATTAAAGGGATGTATCTATCAAGTTTTAGGAATAGAGGAGAATATTAAAGAACTTACGGATAAAGACATATTACGATCTATAAAATTATTAAAGCAATACATTGAGTTTAAACCTTCTTTGAAAATCAACACCGAGTTCTTCGGTGGTTTTGATAAATTTAAAACGAAAGTATACCAGGTCGAACTTGCCTTGCTCAACGTGGGTGAGGAACCTAAGCCTGAAGAAAAATCCGCTCTGTTGTTGTAGGAATACTTCAGCAATAAAAGGCCTTTTTATAAGCCAACATTCAACGAATGCTCGTTTAATGGTGTCTTTCTACCATTTAGTCTATACAAATAGTGCAGGACTGGATTATTATCCTTTGTTCCATAGCGCTTGTTTATTGAATAAGGTGCTGTATAGGAAGTGGACATTGAATTGAATCATCAAGGAGATTTTGGAATTGGATATTAATGTAAGGAAACTAGCAGCTCAAGCTATTTCAGGTTGTATAATGACTTTATCCGCATCGCTTGGTTATAGTGGGGCAATGGGACCAGCATCTATAGCATCACCAGGTAAAATTTACATTGGTGCATTTGGTGGTGCTGGTGCAATGACAAGTGGTGACATAGGACAATACGGAACTGCTTTTATTCTGGATGTGAATGGTCCCTTAGCGGTGAATGCGTTTGGCACTTCTGAAAGTAGCTCAATGGGCGTAGTGGGAGGTCATATCGGATTTGCTGGGCCTAGCAATCTTGGCGTGCATTTAGCGGTAACACCGGCTATTGAACTTGAGGGGTACTATATGGGTGGGGCTGAAATAGAAGGCCACGACATTAATAACGAAACCACAAGACTTCCGGAACATGATTTTTTAGTAAAATATCCCTTGAGAACAGGGGTTTTTCTGGTCAACGCTGTGCTAAATGCTAACAATACAATGTTTGGGAAAATTAAGCCTTATGTTGGTGTTGGTATTGGGTCGGCTGTGGTATCTATTCATGGCGCTTCCGCAATCCAGCTAAGTCCTCCCGAGCCAGGTTTGAATCATTACAATTCTGATTCTGATGACACATCAGTTACATTTGCTGCACAACCAAAGATTGGTTTCCATTATGATTTAGGCTCTAGCACAAGCATTTTTGCTGAGTACCGATTTTTATATCTTTCTGAAACCAACTATGTATTTGGCTCTACTGTTGCTGCAGGACATGTTGCTACTGCTCCTTGGCAAGTAAAGATAAAGCCGCAATGCTACAATATGGGTACAATTGGAATTGATTTTGATGTGTAAATAAATCGCATTTTTGGATCTAAAAAGGGCGCAAAACGCCCTTTTATTATAAACTTAGTTACTTTCCATTAAAGACCAGATTTCCGTCTTTATAGCTAACTGTAATACTGTCACCAGATTTAAATTGCCCGGTAAGTATAGATTGAGCTAAGGGATTTTCTAATTGTTGTTGAATGACACGTTTTAGTGGCCTTGCACCATAGACTGGGTCAAACCCTGCTTCAGCTAGATGATTTAAAGCTTCATCACTCACGTGCAGGTTCATGTTTTGTTGCTTTAATCGATGATGTAAATAATTAATTTGTATCGAAGCAATTTTAGCAATTTGTTCCTTGGCGAGGGAATGAAACACTACAGATTCATCGATTCGATTAATAAACTCAGGGCGGAAATGCTGTCCTACGAGTTCCATTACGGCTGATTTAATTTGTTCATAATTGTATTTATTGCTCATTTCTTGAATTAAGTGAGAGCCTAAATTTGAAGTCATCACTATCACTGTATTACGAAAATCTACTGTGCGACCTTGTCCATCAGTTAAGCGGCCATCATCCATAACTTGAAGTAAAATATTAAATACATCACTATGTGCTTTTTCTACTTCATCCAGCAAAATGACCGAATAGGGGCGTCGACGAACAGTTTCAGTTAAATAACCGCCTTCTTCATAACCCACATAACCAGGCGGCGCTCCAATTAATCGTGCTACAGAGTGCTTTTCCATGAATTCAGACATATCGATTCGTACCAAAGCTTCTTCGGTATCAAAGAGGAAAGAGGCGAGGGCTTTGCATAATTCTGTCTTACCAACTCCCGTTGGACCGAGAAATAGAAAGGATCCGATTGGGCGATGAGGATCTGACAACCCAGCTCGAGAGCGTCGAATGGCATTCGATACTGCATCAACAGCTTCATTTTGGCCTATTAAGCGATTATGGAGAACTTCTTCCATTTTTAATAACTTCTCTCTCTCTCCCTCCATCATTTTTGATACAGGTATTCCTGTCCACTTAGAGACAACCTCAGCGATTTCATCTTCGGTTACTTTATTGCGTACAAGTTTGGTTTCCATGTTTTCAGCAGAGGCTACTTGGCTTAGGCGTTTCTCCAGTTCTGGAATTCGTCCATATTGCAATTCAGACATGCGGCTCAAATCACCGGCTCTTCGAGCAGTTTCTAACTCCAATTTGGCTTTTTCTAGCGCTTCTTTAATTTGTGTCGAGCCTTGCATGGTGGCTTTTTCAGCTTTCCATATCTCTTCAAGATCAGTGTAATTTTTTTCTAATTCATCGATATTTTTCTGCAAGTCACCTAAGCGTTTTTTAGAGGCCTCATCGTTTTCCTTCTTCAAAGCCTCTCGTTCTATTTTCAATTGAATTAATCGACGCTCAAGTTTATCCATACTTTCTGGTTTTGAGTCAATTTCCATTCGGATTAGACTTGCTGCTTCGTCAATCAAATCAATTGCTTTGTCAGGAAGCTGTCGATCGCTTATGTATCGATGAGAAAGTGTTGCAGCTGCAACAATGGCGGGATCAGTAATTTCAACCCCATGGTGAACCTCATAACGCTCCTTCAATCCTCTTAAGATAGCGATGGTATCCTCAACATTGGGTTCATCGACCAATACTTTTTGAAATCTTCTTTCTAATGCGGCGTCTTTTTCAATGTATTGCCGATATTCATCAAGAGTCGTGGCACCAATACAATGCAGTTCACCACGAGCCAAGGCTGGTTTTAGCATATTTCCTGCATCCATAGCTCCCTCTGCCTTTCCAGCACCAACCATCGTGTGTAACTCATCGATGAAGAGAATAATTTGACCTTCCTGTTTAGCAAGGTCATTCAGTACAGCTTTTAATCGCTCCTCAAATTCACCCCGATATTTAGCTCCCGCAATTAAAGCACCCATGTCAAGAGAAAGTAGGCGTTTATTTTTTAAGCCTTCAGGCACTTCTCCATTGATGATACGTTGCGCTAAACCTTCAACAATGGCTGTTTTTCCAACACCAGGCTCGCCAATTAAAACAGGGTTGTTTTTGGTTCTTCTTTGCAAAACTTGAATGGTTCTACGAATTTCATCATCGCGACCGATTACAGGATCTAGTTTACCTAGCTCTGCACGCTCCGTTAGATCTAGGGTGTATTTTTCCAAAGCCTGGCGCTGATCTTCGGCATTGGGGTCGTTCACTTGTTCACCCCCTCGAAGCTCGTCTATGGCTTTCTCAATTTGTTTGGGATCAGCATCTGCTTGTTTTAAAATGGACTTCAAGGAACCATCTTCCGTGATCGCCGCCAATAAAAAGAGTTCGCTTGAAATAAAATTATCTTTTCGTTGTTGAGATATTTTATCCGTTAAATTAAGTATACGGGTTAGTCCATTAGAGATGTGAATGTCACCTCCAGTCCCAGATACTTTTGGCAATTTATCCAAAGCTTGATCAATAAGCGTTCGTAAAAGAGGAATGTTCACACCTGCTTTACTAAGCAAAGGCCTACAGCTACCACCTTGCTGATCCAATAGTGCTTTCAGGACATGTTCGGGCTCAATAAATCCATTGTCCCTACCTAAGGCTAATGATTGAGCATCGGCTAGAGCCGATTGAAATTTTGATGTCAGTTTGTCCATTCTCATAAGAACACCTTTTAATTAATTTTGGTATTATTTTTAGTTTACTTATCCTAAAATGGGTATGATTTTATATTTTTCAAGAGCCTACTTATGAATAATGATAACTCTTCAGATTCTCAAGACCTTCTTAAACAGTTAGTGATGGATTATATTCAGGATAAGAAGAAACAACGTAAATGGAAATGGGTTAGGCGATCCATTATAGCAATCGTGATCCTGTATTTAGGTTATGAATTTTACGATCTTACCAACGAAGCGGAGGAGTCTACAAAGAAGGAGCATGTTGGCTTGATAGACTTAGAGGGTGAAATCACCGATTCAAGCTCGGCAAGTGCTGATAATTTTATTAAAGGAATTGATAAGGCATTTAAAAACGCTTCGATGAAGGCTGTTATCTTCCGTATTAATAGCCCAGGGGGAAGCCCTGTTCAAGCAGAATATATGTATAACACCATCAAATACTATAAAAGTCTAAGGCCAGAAGTAAAGACCTATTCTGTTTGTGTGGATATGTGTGCATCTGCAGCTTACTATGTTGCTGTAGCAGCAGATGAAATTTATTCTAGCCCTGCAAGTATGGTTGGTTCAATTGGTGTTATTTATAATGGATTTGGTTTTGTTGACGCCATTCAAAAAATTGGAGTGAGTCGACGTTTACAAACTTCTGGCATAAATAAAGGGTTTCTTGACCCATTTTCACCGACTTCAGAATCGCAGCAACAGAAATTGCAGACCATGCTGGACTTAATTCATAAACAATTCATCAATCGAGTCAAAGAGGGAAGAGGAGATAGACTCCATATCAATGAGGACACCTTCTCAGGACTATTTTGGACAGGTGAGCAAGCCTTAGACATTGGATTGATTGATGGTTTTGCTAGCAGTGGACAAGTAGCCAGAGACGTTATTAAAATTAATAGAGTGGTTGATTACAGTTATAAGCAAAATGTTGTTGATCGTTTCGTCAAAAACTTGGGTACAGCCATTGCTGATCAATTGCCTGTCAGTTTGGGTTTAAAACCAGGACTAAAATAACATGACTAACATTAGGGCACGGACCCCACTGAGGTCCGCGCCTGAGGGATCGACTAATTTTTTAAATGGGGCATTTATACCAAAAGTTGGGTGTTTCGACTAATGGCGCTGCCTTAAGCGGTGTCATTAGATTCTCCTAGACGGCCTGCAACGGTCCGCTTGCTGGCGCGCGCGGCTCGGTTTCTTCTTTGCTGTGTGAATCAAATCTTAGTTACAGCAGGGAGTGAGTCGGTCCGCTTGCTGACGCGCGCGGCTCGGTTTTTTCATTGCTGTCTGAATCAAATCTTAGTTCAGCAGGGAGTGAGTTGGTCCGCTTGCTCGGTTTCTTTTTTGCTGTCTGAATCAAATCTTAGTTCAGCAGGGAGTGAGTTGGTCCGCTTGCTGACGCGCGCGGCTCGGTTTCTTTTTTGCTGTTTGAATCAAATCTTAGTTACAGCAGGGAGTGAGTTGGTCCGCTTGCTGACGCGCGCGGCTCGGTTTTTTCATTGCTGTCTGAATCAAATCTTAGTTACAGCAGGGAGTGAGTTGGTCCGCTTGCTGACGCGCGCGGCTCGGTTTCTTCATTGCTGTCTGAATCAAATCTTAGTTACAGCAGGGAGTGAGTTGGTCCGCTTGCTGACGCGCGCGGCTCGGTTTCTTTTTTGCTGTCTGAATCAAATCTTAGTTACAGCAGGGAGTGAGTTGGTCCGCTTGCTGACGCGCGCGGCTCGGTTTCTTTTTTGCTGTCTG
>NZ_LNZB01000041.1:130174-210216 GCF_001468085.1 Legionella waltersii
CAGCAGGGAGTGAGTTGGTCTGCTTGCTGACGCGCGCGGTTCGGTTTCTTTTTTGCTGTTTGAATCAAATCCTAGTCACAGCAGGGAGTGAACCGAGCCGCGCGCGTCAGCAAGCGGATACGGAACTACCCACTTTCACGAATGACGCTTCTAAGGCAGTGCCATTAGGCGACGCACCGGACCAACGCTTACTGACCATCAAAGAAGAGATTTGTTGGGGCACTATAATTTGAGTCGATTGCTCAGAGAACTTCCCCATCTCTTCCTAGGGGCGTCCATCCACTTCTTTTCTCATTTGCTGGTGGGCCACAATACTGGAGTCACTTATTTACTTAAAACAGGGGAAATGGTCTGCAAAAGTGACTTAAACACTTTAGGGGTACCTGCAACAACATCGCCTAGGCTTAGAAACTCTTCACCCCCTTGAGCATCGCTTATTAGCCCCCCAGCCTCTCTAATAATGAGAGCACCGGCAGCGATATCCCAAGGTCTAAGTCCAAGTTCCCAAAAACCGTCAATTCTACCACTCGCCACATAAGCAAGGTCTAAAGCGGCTGAACCAGTTCTGCGTACCCCGGCGCACTTTCCAAAGAGTGCTTCAAACGTGGGTAAATAACGCTGTGCTAATTGAACGCTTTTAAAATGAAAGCCTGTTGCTAATAAGGAATCAGATAATTGAGTTTGTTTGGAGACACGAATTCTTCGATCATTTAAACGTGCTCCACGTCCACGGCTAGCTGCGAAACATTCATGTCGAATCGGATCATAAATTACACCATGTTCTAGTCTGTTTTTTACTTTTAGTGCAATGGATACCGAGAAAAAAGGAAATCCGTGGATATAATTCGATGTGCCATCCAAAGGATCAATAATCCAAACTGAATCACTTTCGTCATTTTGAGTGCCGCTTTCCTCTGCAAGGATTCCATGTTGAGGGTAAGCTTTATGAATCGTACTGATAATGGCTTGCTCTGCCTTTATATCCACCTCACTAAAAAATTCAAGGCTGTTTTTGGGAGTAATCTTTAATCGGTCAATTTGATCGACATAGCGATTAATAATTTCACCAGCTTGCCGGGCAGCACTGACAGCAATATTAAGAAGTGGTTCCATGGATATACTCTTTAGCAACAAAATCATCAATTCTAACACAATCAGGACTTACGCAAAACCCCAATTCTTCGTTAAAAATAGATTTCAATTCGGTCATTCAGTGCATCTAAACTCCCTCATTGAAATATAATTTTGCCTCGATCTAGGGGGTTACGTAAGCCCTGATAATTTTTATTAAGCACACAACAGTCATTAATAGTATGTTAAAATGGACCATTATTTGTATTTGAATCCAACATTATGAATTTAGAATCTATCCGTATTGTTCTAGTTGCCACGTCTCACCCCGGTAATATTGGTTCTACAGCAAGAGCCATGAAGACTATGGGGCTTAACAAACTTTATCTTGTTACCCCAAAATCCTTTCCGGATCTGAGGGCCAAGGAAATGGCTGCTGGGGCTGATGATTTGTTGGAATCAGCCGTAGTAACAAGTTCCTTAGATGAGGCATTAGCAGGGTGCCAGCTAATCTTAGGTACTAGTGCTAGGCCAAGAGGGCTTTCATTGCCAGGGTTGCTCCCCAAGGATTGTGCGCAACTCATTAGCCAACAAACACAAAGTACACAAGTTGCTATTGTATTTGGAAGAGAGCATGCAGGTCTTACTAATGAAGAATTATTAAAGTGCCATTACCATATTAATATACCCAGCAACCCAGAATACAGTTCGTTAAATTTAGCTCAGGCAGTCCAGATCATTGCTTATGAATTAAGAATGAAATTATTGGCTCCAAGTGCCGAAGTCTCGTTAAGGAATGAAGAGTTAGCTACAGCAGATGAAATAGAACAGTTCTATGCGCATTTACAACAGGTATTTATAGACATTCAATTTTTAAAGTTAGCGAATCCTCGACGTTTAATGCAAAGAGTACGTCGATTATTTAATCGCATGATACTGGAAAAAATGGAAGTAAGTATACTTAGAGGCATGCTTAGCCAAGTGCAAAAATCATTGCATTGGGCACGTGACGGTAAAAGGAGCAATAGTTGAGTAGCAAGTCCATCTATTTTGATTACATGGCAACTACCCCAGTTGATCCGCGAGTCATCAAAGAAATGCTGAAATATCTTGGTCCAGACGGAGTATATGGTAATCCTGCTTCAGTCACTCATGACTATGGCAAAGAGGCCGCGAAGGCGGTGGAGAATGCACGCTCTCAAATTGCTGAAGTACTTCATGCTTCACCTCGCGAGCTGGTGTTTACTTCAGGCGCGACTGAAGCTGATAATTTGGCAATTATTGGTGCTGCTCGTTTTTATAAAAATAAAGGTAAGCATCTAATATCCATGAGCACTGAGCATAAAGCAGTCTTGGATAGTTTTCATTACTTAGAAAAAGAAGGTTTTGAAGTTACATACCTACAGCCTGACTCAAAAGGCATACTGGATATAAAATCTTTAGAGCAAGCACTTCGAAAAGACACTATTTTAGTGTCTGTTATGCATGTGAATAATGAAATAGGTGTTATACAAGACATTGAAACTATAGCTGACTTATTGCGCAATAAAGGAATTGTATTTCATGTTGATGCAGCACAAAGTGCAGGAAAGTTAGAGATAAACTTGGAGAAGACGCCAGTTCACCTTATGTCTTTTTCTGCACATAAGTTATATGGGCCTAAGGGTGTTGGAGCTTTATTTGTGAGGAATAAACCTAGAATAAGATTACAAGCTCTCACTCATGGAGGTGGTCATGAGGGTGGCTTGCGTTCAGGAACTTTACCGACACATCAAATTGTGGGAATGGGGGAGGCTTTCGCTTTAGCTGACCTTGAACGACTCAGTGAACAAGAAAGAATACTGTCTTATCGAAAACGGATATGGGAAGCGATTCAACAGATACCAAATGTTCGGTTGAATGGTCATGAGCAACAGAGAGTTGCTGGTAATCTTAATATTAGTTTTACTGGCTTGGATGGAGATGCAATTCTATTGGCGTTGCATCAGCTGGCTATTTCAACCTCTTCGGCATGCACGTCGGCTAGTATCCAACCATCTTATGTGCTGAGAGCAATTGGTTTAAGTGAACAGGAGGCCCAAAGTTCAATTCGGTTATCTCTGGGGCGTTTTACAACAGAAGCCCAGGTAGAAGAAGCTATAGCAATTATTTGCACACAAATTAAACGCTTACAAACGATTTCACCACTGACATGATGTATAATGATATTGTACAGGATTGTTTTTTTAATCCACTCCATGTTGGGACATTGGATTTAAAGAACCCATTTGTTGTTGGTTTGCAGAGAGAGCAACTAGGCCAACAAAACTGCGTCAGTTTTTTTGTGCAATGCTCCGCTAAAGGTGTGATTTTACAAGCGAGTTTTAAGTGCAATGGTAATCCATACATGATAGCAGCGCTGGAATGGATATGCAGACAATCAGAAGGAAAGCAGTTGGATGGCATTTCAAAATTTAGCCATGATGAGCTAATTAAACTCTTTGAAATACCTACTAAGTATTATCCGGCTGCGATTTATATAGAAGGTATATGTAAAGAAATTCAAAATTTAATGATGAAAAAATTGTGGGGTAAGAGCAATGAGTGTAGAAGTTCAAGAAGCTAATTCAATTGAATCAAATATTACCTTTAGTGATACAGCTGTTAAACATATCGTGTCTTATCTATCTAAAAGTAAAGAATACCAAGGTATACGATTATCGGTTAAAAAAACGGGCTGTTCTGGCATGTCCTACGTTGTTGACTATGTATCGTTGCCTAAAGATGGAGATATCAATTCTCCTTTAACAGGTGAGTATCGAGTTTATGTTGATAAACTTAGTTATCCCTTCATAAAAAATATGCATGTTGATTATGTGAAACAAGGATTAAACTATAAATTTATTTTTAATAATCCCAATCAAACCGGTCAATGTGGTTGTGGCGAAAGTTTTACTGTAGAGGAACGGTAATCATCGGATAATGAATACTTGTTTGTCTATGGCAGAGACATCATCATCTCGACTGTGTCCAACAGAGCCTTGATGGAGGCAAATTCGTTATCAGGGGTTGTAACCGTCCTATAAAATAAACCTTGATTATGCTTTTGACTACACCAAGGTTGCTATTAATGCTGACTACTATCGGATTAACTCTTATTATACCCATTAAACACTATATCCAGCTAATTCTGTTGAAAATCAGGTCATGTAAGAGCATGCAGTCGATACCGAGCTAAAAATAAACAGACAACAGTAAAAAAAATCAAAAAAATGATGTAAATATTTTTACATTCCTAACCAAAATGATACAATAATCCCTTAATATTTCCTTAAGAAATGAATATCATTGAAACAATGTTTACACTCTTTGTGATATTTGATATTATATCGGTCATGGTGATGGCCAAAAAAGATGTTGTTGGGTAAAAATATATCCATTAATTTGTATTGTAGGAGATTAAAATGAATGCAGTAATGCAACAGGTAGTTCAAGGTACGGATGCACTTACACACCAAGTTATTAGTGCAGTTAAAGGTTATTTAACAAACGTAAGCGGTGGTAAGGATGCTAATCTAAACCTATATCAACTTATTGTTGAAGAAGTTGAAGCACCTCTATTCCGAACTGTTATGGAATTGACGCGTTATAATCAATCAAAAGCTGCTCGGGTTTTAGGTGTAAGCCGTGGTACATTGCGCACTAAGTTGAAACGTTATTTTGATGATGAATTTATTGGAACAAGAGATTTCTAATAAAACTGATTGCAGTAATGATCAAATTTTGCAGTATTCCTGTAAATATTGTAACTATTCAACTCAATTGCTCAATATTAATCTGAGCCGTGGTTGTAAGTGAGCGGAACTTTTGATAGACACGTAGTATTCGTGTACACCCTAAACTGTTCCACTCCCTAATGCCCATGGCTCCGATTGTTAAGGGCTGTGATTACTAAATAGTTCTTAATCTTGTGGCCTTAGCCCGTCCATTCTGCTAATATTGAATGCAGAGTTGGTCAGGCAATCGCTCTTTGTCTTAGGATAAGGGGAGGAAAGTCCGGGCTCCATAGGGTAGAGTGCCAGGTAACTCCTGGGAGGTGTGAACCTACGGAAAGTGCCACAGAAAATATACCGCTATTTGCGTAGTCATGCTGACTTGTTCAGAATGATCATGCAAAAGTAAGGGTGAAATGGTGCGGTAAGAGCGCACCGCGCGATTGGTAACAATCGTGGCAGGGAAAACCCCGCTCGGAGCAAGACCAAATAGGGATCCACGTGACCAATGGTCATAGCGTATGACCCATACGGGATTCGGGTAGGTCGCTTGAGACATACGGTGACGTATGTCCTAGATGAATGATTGTCCTCGACAGAACCCGGCTTATCGACCAACTCCTTTATTTTACTCGCTTAATTGCATGCGAAGTCTTTCATTAATGTTCTCTGGGCTTGCCTTACCTTTGGTTTGCTTCATAACCTGACCTACAAAAAAGGCCAATAGTTTTTCTTTGCCAGCTTTATACTCCGCAACTTGCTCAGGATGCTGACTTATAATGCGTTGAATTATTCCATCAAGCTCTGAGTCGTTCTGGTTTTGTTGATAACCCTCTCGTTTTAAAATTGCATCAACATCCTTTTCACCTTTCCAAAGAAATGGAAAAACAATCTTGGCTATGCTTGAGCTCATTGTATTATCACTAATTTTATCGAAGAATTTTGCCATTGTTTGAGGCTCAATCGGTGAATCATCAAAACTCAAATTTGCCTCATTTAAATTTGCTGAAAATTGTCCTTTGAGCCAATTTATCATTAATTTATCAGGGGCATTACTGTGTTCTTTAACGCGTTTATAAAAATGGTAGGCATCTGGGAAAGAGAGGAGAAATAAGATATCCTCTTCGTTTAGGGCGGGAACAGACTTTAATTCATTGTGTATTTCATCTGGCAACGCAGGCATCTTGTCTCTAATAATTTCAATTTGTTCTTTAGTAATATGAATCGGCAACAAATCAGGATCAGGAAAATAACGATAGTCATTTTCGTTTTCTTTGCTTCTCATGGAGTGGGTTGTGTTGGTGTCTGGATTATACAGCCGTGTTTCCTGGGTGACTTGCTTTCCACTCTCAAGAAGATCTTGTTGCCTTGCCTGCTCATAAGAAATGGCTTTTTCTATAAATCGAAATGAATTGAGATTTTTTAGTTCGACTCTCGTACCTAGTTTTGCAGAGTTTTTTGGTTTAATGGATAAATTCACATCACAACGAAATGATCCTTCTTGCATATTCCCATCGCATATTCCTAAAAAACGCACAAGCTGATGGAGGGATTTCAGATAGCCGATGGCTTCTTCTATGGAGTATAAACAGGGTGTTGTTACAATCTCGAGTAATGGGGTTCCCGCTCTATTTAAATCAATACTTGAAAACTGGGAGTGATTATCATGAATAGATTTCCCCGCATCCTCTTCTAAATGTGCTCTTAGGATATCAACTCGTTTTTTTTCAGCATTTGAACCTAAATGGATATTAAGGTAGCCATTACTTACGATTGGTTTTTGATACTGGCTGATTTGATACCCTTTGGGTAAATCAGGATAAAAATAATTTTTTCTTTCAAATACAGACAGGTCATTAATTTCTGCATGAATTGCAAGTCCAAATTGGATTGCCATCGTTATGGCATTTTGGTTTAGCACAGGAAGAACACCTGGCAATCCAGCATCAATATAGCTTGTTTGTGAGTTGGGGGATGCTCCAAATGCGGTAGAACTGCCTGAAAACAGTTTTGACTTGGTTTTTAATTGTGCATGTACCTCTAGGCCAATAACAGTATCCCAATCCATAAATCACCTGTGTTGTTCGGGGCTTAATTGATGCCAATTCGTGTGTTGTTGATAAAGATGTGCGATTGACAATAACTGTGCTTCGCTAAAATGTTTACCCATGAGTTGCATGCCAATTGGCAACTGGTTCTCATCAAATCCGGCGGGGATGGAGACTGCGGGTAAACCTGCTAAATTAACAGCTACTGTAAACACATCCGCTAAATAGTTTTGAATCGGATCATCTATTTTTTCGCCGATTTTAAAAGCGGTCGTAGGTGTTGTTGGTCCTAAAATCACATCAACTGAACTGAGAGCTGATAGTAGTTCTTTTTGAATTAAATGCCGAATTTTTTGTGCTTGCAAATAATAAGCATCAAAATAGCCTGATGAAAGTACGTGTGTGCCAGTTAGAATACGCCTTTTTACCTCAGCACCAAAACCTTCACTTCGAGAGGCGGTAATGAGTTCAATTAAATTAGATTGCTTTTTACTACGGTGTCCAAAGCGAATTCCATCGTAACGTGAAAGGTTAGAGGATGCTTCCGCACAGGCTACTACATAATAGCAAGGAACCCAAAGAGCTTGTAACTTTAAATCGATTTCAATGATTTCAGCACCAAGGCTTTCAAATAATTTTACAGCTTCGTGAATACTCTTTTGTACCGATTTATCAACTTCTGGTTGAAAAAAGCAAGAAGGAAGGCCAATACGTAGTTTTGATGGCAATGAGTTAAGTTGATTCACGTAATCAGGTACTGCATTTTTTGCAGAGGTTGAATCCTTTGGGTCAAATCCTGACATGCATTGAAGTATAAGTGCTAAATCCTCAGCAGACCTAGCAAAAGGTCCTGCTTGATCTAAGCTTGAGGCATATGCAACCATGCCATAACGTGAGACTAGGCCATAAGTAGGCTTTATTCCACTTATTCCACAAAAAGCAGCTGGTTGACGGATAGATCCACCTGTATCGGAGCCTATTGCAAAAGGAACAATCTCAGCAGCTACGGCTGCTGCTGAACCGCCGGATGAACCACCAGGGACTCTTTGTTTATCCCAAGGGTTTTTTACTGGGCCATAATAACTGTTTTCATTGGATGATCCCATAGCAAATTCATCCATATTGGTCTTTCCTAAAGCAATTGCGCCATGATTTTTTAATTGGGTTACTATTGTGGCCTCATAGGGGGCTTGAAAATTGGATAACATTTTTGATGCACAAGTTGTGTTGAGGCGTTTAGTGCAGAATAAATCCTTTATAGCCATAGGAATACCGGTAAGTGGTTTGCCTAGGTTTTTGTTAAGTATCTCATCTGCGGATTTTGCTTCAGCAAGTGCATTTTCTTCATCGACACTAATAAAAGCATTTAAATCACTGTGTTTCTGAATTTGATTGATGCAGTGCTTAGTTAATTCTAGACTAGATACTTTACGCTGTTGTAAAGCTTTTGCAAGTTGAATAAGTGACGAAAATTGCATAATTATTTTTCCGTTGTGATGACCTTGGGAACTAAGTACATTTGGTCCTCAAACATTGGTGCAAGCGCTTCTAATTCGGCAATGCACTCCTTCTCAGTAATTGCATCCTCTCTAAGCCTTTGGTGAAGAGAAAGAGGATGAAATAAAGGAGATACATCCTTCGTGTTTACTGATTTAAGCTGATCAACGAAATCCATAATCGCACTAATTTCTTCCGTCAGTTTTTCAGTGTGGGATGGATCTTCTTCTAAGTAAGCTAGCTTTGCAATTTGTTGAAGTTCTAAGGCAGAGAGGGTCATAGAATTTATCCAATTTTTAGTAGCAATATTATAGCGATATTGTACAAAAAGAGGAATACATTAGATGAGTTCCTCCATCGTTATCTCGTTATTCTCAGTAAACTTCTTAAGTATGTGCTTTAACGATTCAGCGATTTTATCTTTGCATTCTGTTGTAACTGCACCATTTATGGAGAATGTAGGTTCACCAAATTGGTTTCTTGAAAAATAAATCCAAAGTGTGTGGATGCCAATAGGCCTTTCAAGGCAACCAAAATGGCTCGGATAGTTGTACTTCAAATTAGCAATAGTGTTTGATGGTATCTCTTTATTAAAGAAACTGGTGGTCATCGTGATCACTACTTTCAAACCTTCAACATTGATAAGCGGTAGTTTCCAATTTAACCATTTATTGAGTGTTTGTTTGAAATGTATTGACTTGGTATTTGCAAGCATTGCATTGTAGGTATGGATATATTCATTGATGACTTTTTTTGACAGTTTGGACTTCTTAAATCGATTGTATAATCTTAGTCGATTCATTGTTTCAAGCAAAAGCATGGAATAGGACGATTTATCACTCTTTAGCCCTTTGTCTTTTATTGAATGCAAACAGGATTGGTAAGGAGCAGTTTCATTCAATTGTTTCTCAAATTCATTAATGCATTCCCTTAAACTTTGATTTTTATTGATTCGTATATTTAGTCTTTTGTACTCGGCAAATAAGCCAACCACTGTTTGGTATTTAGAATACTCTCTTCCATTATGAATCAGATTGAAGGCAATGTTGCTTTTATTGCTGACAGCACTCAGCGCCATTAATGAAGCTGCTGTTAATCCAGAACTTATATTGAGGTTTTGTGCGCTATGCCAATGAATAACACTATCAATTATCTCTTGATCCAATGCGTAGTGGAACTGGTGTTGTGATTCACCAGAGGGATCTGGTAAATGATATTTTCTAGCAAAACGGAGTAACGAAAAGTCTTTATTGTATCTTTTCCAAAAGACTTCTTTATCTTTGAGTCTTTTTTCATAACGAGCATTTCGCAGTCTAACGTAATCAAAAAAGTAATTGGGTATTGAATCGCTTATGAGTTTTTGATTTTGGCATAGCGTTTCATAGGCTCTCTTAAATTGCTCAAACACCATATCCACAGAATGGCCATCAACGATAATATGCGGAATAACAATGTGTAGTTCATGTAAATCATTATTAATTCTGTACAGAAATACTTTAATCAGTGGAGACTCTTGTAATGGGATGAATTTATGGATGTTGGATGAAAATACACCATTCAGTGCTGTAGCATCCCCAACTAACGATAAATCTTCGAAGTAGATATTAAATTTGCCATCTTTTTTGATGGTTTGAATAGGAATTTCAGGATCAAAGTGAATCCAAAATGCTGGGTTTTGTTTTACCACATGATCAAAAGCTAAATGCACAAAGTCTTTATTTAGTTTACCAACAAGCTGTACTTGAGTTCCAAGATTATAGGCATACCTGACTTTGCTTAATCCCCAAAATCCAAATTGTGAGTCTGTTAGTGCAATCGCCTCATTGTCAGATAGTGTTGCAGGTATGTTAACTTGCGATAGAAAAATGAGGTCTATATCTTTTGCGATTTGCTGCGCAATTTTCACTAGAGTTGGTGTATTAATAAAGTACTCAATGGGTAGACTTAGAGTCGGACATTGCATGATATCCTGTAAACGAGCTCTTATATCCATGGCCATTAATGAGTCTAGACCCTTAGAGTATAAATCATCTTCAAAATGAAGATCATTAGCGGAGCTCATTCCTAAGACTTGGGCAACAATGTTTCTTAACGTTTGGCTTAATAAGGCAATACGTTTTTCAACATTGAGTTGATTTAGAAGATTGATTAATGGTTCAGTAGCAGGTGGTTCTTGAACAAATAAATCAGCTAGAGCAAGGGCTGGCTTAGAATGCTTGGAATATAATCCCCAGTTCAGCGGCAACGGTGATAGTTGTGTCTCATTGGAGCTAATAAGCTGATCAAGGATTTCAATGTCTTGATGATTTAAGGGGATGAATCCATAACTTTTTAAATTAGAAGATAGGTTTCTAGTCATTCCTATTCCATCAAATGGCCCCCAATTAATGGATAGGGCAGGTAATCCCTGATGGTGTCTAAGGTGTGCAAGGCCATCTAAAAATCCATTTGCAGCACTATAGTTTGCTTGTCCCTTAGGGCCTAACAAGGAAGCTGATGAGGAAAAAAGGACGAATTGATCCAGTAGTAGATTTTTTGTTAATTGATGAAGAATAAGGGCACTTTCCATTTTTGACTGCAGTACCTTCTGCATTGCCTCATTATTAATAGTAGCAATCAGACCATCATGAATAATACCTGCCAGATGAAAAACACCTTTTAATGGGTGAGGGCTAGCTTGAATGTCTTGTATTATTTTGTTCATCTTTTGATATTGACTGACATCCACTTGATAGTGCTTATGTTGAACAGGTTCTTTAATTTCTTCTAAAATGCTGTCAGGACATTCATGGCGGCTAAGGGTTACAATATGCTGTGCACCACGAGTAATTAGATAGCGAATTAATAATTTCGCAATCCCACCAGAGCCTCCAGTTATGAGGTATGTTGCATTATTATCAAGACTTAGTTTTGACTCGATCACGCGAGGAGGCAGGGTCTTTTTCTTTAGCCTCGGGAAATAAATTCTATCGCGTAAGGCGAGAAGTGATTCTTTATTATCAACATTGAATATGCAGCTGAAAATAGGCTTTAAATGATTGTTAGAACCAATGTCGATGTTGTAGTTGGTGCTTAAACCTAATTCATTGTAGAAGCTTTTCCAGAATGAGCTTGCCATTGTATGGTATGGATTAACGACATCTTCTTCTTGAACGTCATAGGCATTCTCTGTGATTAAAATAAAATGTTCTGGTTTTTGTAAAAAACACCTTTGAAAGCAAGAGAGCAACAAGTCCATTTGATCTTGTTGAAAGAAAAAAATTAAGCTTCTTTGCTCAAAGGTATCTATCTGATTGACATTACTTATCAATTGATAGGAAACGTCTTTCAGTGACGTTTGGGCTTTGTCAGGCTCTGATGAAATGACTAAAAGCTTTGGAAGCTTCTTAGAGGGTTGTATATTCCAGTTATAAGGGATCCACTCAGTGAAGTACAAGTTTTCTAATGGCCTGGTGTTGTTCTGTCCCAGTGAATTAAGTTGAAACCCTTCAATTTGGCTAACTAGGTTACCAGTGTGATTATAGAGTTTAATATCAAGACTAAGTTCTTTTGGGTTTTCTATCCCTGAATTCACTATCATTTGTGTTAATAATGGGGGAAGCTCATTTAATTGAAGTTCATTACTCAGCTTAGGTTGTGGCCAAAATCGTTTTCTATCAAAAGCATAATTTGGAAGTTGTACTTTAAGATAGGTCTCGCCATTATTTTGAAAATAAATGGAGAAATCGGGCAACTTACCTTTGAGGTAGTCAATGGTAAGCTCTTGTAGTATAGGGTCATCAATAAGGACATTGCCTTGTTTAACTGTATCTGGAGTGTAGAACTCTCTCTTGCTGAGCAGTTGACTGGCCTGTGAAGAGTCTTTAGCAACTACAGCTATTCGATAATTATAGTGTTCTCTACAGCTTGCTGCTGTATAACAAATATCAGCAAAGTCATCCGTTGTCGTTTGCAGAAAAGCAATGTATTTTTCGATTAGTCGCTGTAAACTTTCTTCACTGGCGGCAGATAAAAATAAAACCCCATTTCTATCGTGCCTTGTTGGACTGGTTTGTTGATCTTGATTGTATTCTTGGACAATCATATGGGCATTTGTTCCGCTAAACCCAAATGCATTAATTCCAGCGGTTCTGTTTTTCGCAGTCGATGTCCATTCTATGTTCTCAGTAGCTATTCTGGTTTCTTCAAGATGAATATTAGGGTTTAATTTGTTGAAATTGATTTGCTTAAAAATGGTATGCTTTTTTAATCCCAGGACTGTTTTTATAACCGCTGCTACACCCGCAGCACTTTCTAGGTGGCCAATATTCGATTTTACTGTCCCAATATAAAGTGGATTATTTTTGTTGCGTTGTTTTCCGTACACTTGATTTACAGCTTGAACTTCTATGGGATCACCAAGAGGGGTTCCAGTTCCATGAGCTTCAATATAACTGATGTCCCCAGGAGTTAGTTTGGACAAAGCCAATACTCTTTTCATAACATCTTCTTGGCTTGTTCCACTAGGAACAGTAAGACCAGACGTTCTGCCATCATTATTCACAGCCGAACCTTTGATTACACCTAAGATATTATCCTTGTCTTTTATTGCATCAGAAAACCTTTTTAAGAAAACGACACCACAGCCTTCTCCTCTGGCATAACCATCTGCACGTTCATCAAAGGTTTTACATAATCCGTCTGGAGCTAGAGCTCTTGCCTTGCAAAGCGTAACGTTCGACTCAGGCAATAATAAAATATTAACACCGCCAGCTAAGGCATAATCAATTTCCTTATTTCTGAGACTTTGGCACGCATAATGGATGGCAACTAGGGATGAGGAACAGGCAGTGTCCACGCTAAGTGATGGCCCTTTTAAGTCAAAAACATAAGCAACACGGCCAGGTATTAAATTAAGTACATTCCCAGTAATTGAGTAAGCACTGAGTTCTAAGTCAGAAAAACCAGACTTTTCAAGCATCGCATAGTATTCGTTGGGTCCAACACCAGCATAAACACCGGTTAAGCTGCCTTGCATGGACTTAATAGGATAATTGGCGTTTTCTAATGCTTTATAGCAACACTCTAGAAACAATCGTTGTTGTGGCTCAATAAATTGTGCTTCTCGTGGACTAATACCAAAAAAATTGGCGTCAAATTTATCAATGTTATCAACCAACCCGAGCTTATTCACATAAGACTTCCTCGGAGCATCCATATTGGAGTCATAATATTTGCTATTGTCCCAACGCTCTGGAGGGATGTCTTTTATACCACTCAGACCCTTTTCAATTAAATGCTCAAATGAAGCAACATCAGGTGCATTTGGGAATGAACAACTCATGCCGATAATGGCTATGGAATCATCGACAGGTTTATTTGATAAATTATTATCTTGTTTGTAGATTAAATGTTGATCAAGTTCCTCTTTAATAAATTGCGACAATTTATTAATGGTTGGGTGGTTAAATCCAATTGTAACTTGGATTTTCAATATGGGATCTACTCTTTTTTTAATCTCCGAAGCCAGTTCGGTAATCATTAATGAGTCGAATCCCAAATCAAAGAAACCCTCGTCCCCATTAATTTCTTCTGTATCTGGCATATCTAGAATGGATTTACAAATATCTGTTAATAGCTGTTTACACTCATCAAGATGCTTGCTTTCAGACAGATTTAGGTATTCACTTAACCATGGGGACAAATCATGGTGAATAATTTTATCCGTTGATGATAGGTCTTGCAGTAATTGTTCATGAAACGCTGGTAGGGGTTTAGGGACAAAATCCAGCATGAATTTCAGATAATCAGGAGAAATCACCGCCTCATGGGTATACTCCCCGTTGATTAATACCTTAATCAACGCGTGACCTTGGGCATTACTAATTAATGCTTTCTTTAGATCTTGGTTACGAGATCGTTTGCTGGCCATACCTACTTCACCCCAAGGACCCCATTGGATGGCTGTTCCTGGGAGCCCTAAACGAATACGCTCTGCAATTAAAGCGTCCAAGAAACTATTTGTTGCTCCATAGATTGATTCTTTATTGCTGCCGAATACAGAGGAAATCGATGAATAGACAACAAAGAAATCTAGATCACAGTCTTTAGTAAACTCATGTAAATACCAACCACCTTGTACTTTGGCAGAGTAGAGGTAATCAACGTCATCAGTTTTATGCTCTACCAGAGAGGTTTTAATTGCTGCCCCCGCTGCATGAATAACCCCACGTAGTAGATCATCCGAATTAATCTGTTTAATTGCTTCTTTTAATTGTTTTTTATCGGCTACATCGACACTAAGTGCTTGAATTTTTGCTGTAGGGTATAGTGATTGCAAGCCTTTAACAGCCTCTTTGGAAGATTGTTTATTGCTATGTCTGGAAATTAAAACCAGATCTCGTGCTCCTGAGGACAGTAACGCTTGGGCAGTAATTAATCCTAAGCCTCCAAGTCCTCCTGTGATGAGATACCGGCCAGTAATTCCGTGAAAATAGCGTTTATGATCAGCAATTACTTGTTTTTTTAAGCGAGGGACCAATCGCTTTTTATTGCGGTAGGCAACTAAATGTTCATATTTATGGCTATGGTTATGGTGTATTTCATCAATCACCCATTGAGCCGAATCAATGATTTCATGATTATCAACATCGATGGCAATGGAGTTGAATTGTGGTAATTCGAGTATTAAAGTCTTGAAAAATCCAATGATAGGGCTACTAGCAATATTAATAGCATCACCAGATAATTCAGGAATTGCGTTCGAAGTGATGACAATAAGCTGTAACTCGATCTTTTCGTCATCTAATTGTTTAACAAGAGTTAAAAATTGTTTAAGAATTCTCTTTTGTTCATTGATATTGTAATCAATATCTGCTTGGGGGAACGATTGAAATCCAGGTGCAAAAATAATTCCACTAAGGTTGCTTAGGCTGTGATTATCATTCTCTGAAGTCATTGTGAGGCCATGAGCTCTAAGGGCAGACTCTAGATCATCAGGACCAATGTAAAGCCAGCGATTTCCTTGAATTTTAGTATTTGATTTATCAATTGCTGAGGCTAACCAATCTGTTTTAAAACCCCATTCCTTCGGTATGAGTGTGTCTTTAATTTTAAATCCATCCCCATACCAATGTTCTGTTTTGTCAAATGGGTATAAGGGCAAGGTGATTTTATTAAACGAGGTTTTAAGTGATTTAAAATAGGAGTTCCATTCAATCTTATAACCGTTCAAATAGGCTTTTTGCAAGGCTTCAAGTGAATCCCAATCAAGATTCTGATCAATTTCCTTATTGATGGAGCTAATTGTATATTGCTTATCTTGAATTTTCTGCGATGCCTCCTGCGCGCTTGCAGCAATAATGGCTGTGCGGTACTGAAAATGGTTGCGGCAAGTTGCTGCGGTATAGCAGATGTCAGCGAAATGATTCGATGTATTGATTAAATAGTCGTTATAACTAGCAATTAGACTGTTCAACGCGGTAGTACTTTTGGCAGATAAGACTAAAATACACTCTTTGGGAAGTGTACGCTCTGTTTGCCTTTTAGTTGGGGTTTCTTGGATGATGATATGCGCGTTAGCGCCACTGAATCCAAATGAACTGACTCCTGCTGTTCTTAATCCATCCTTTTTTTCCCATCCAAAACTCTCTAATGGAATTACAGTGTTTTTTAATTCAATAGCTGGATTTAAACGCTTGAAATTAAGATGTTTAAAGAGGGTATTCGATTGAATACTTAAAATCGTTTTGATGACACTTGCTACTCCAGAGGCACTTTCACTGTGTCCAATATTAGTCTTAACTGAGCTAACGTACAAAGGATGTTGGTTCGAGTGTGATTCCGCGAAAATTTTAACTAGAGTATTGAGTTCAATGGGATCGGCTAATGGTGTTCCGGTTCCATGCGCTTCGATAAAATCGATATCTTTAGGGGCAAGATGGGCCTTTGCAAGTGCACTCAGAATAACCTCTTCTTGAGAAGTTCCATTGGGAACAGTGAAGCCACCGCTTTTGCCATCACTATTGATCGATGTTCCTTTAATCACTGCAAGTACTGTATCATTGTCTTTAATAGCTGTGCTCAAGCGTTTGAGAACTACAACACCGCATCCTTCACTGCGGCCATAACCGTCAGCGTCTTCACTGAATGTTTTACAGCGGCTATCGGGCGATAGCATACGCGCTTTGGAAAGAGTAATGTTTGAATCAGGGGTAAGAATAATATTCACCCCACCAGCTAATGCCATATTGCAATCACCTGATTGCAAACTCAGACATGCATTATGAATCGCAGTCATTGATGAAGAACAAGCGGTATCTATGGCTTGAATTGGTCCGTGGAAGTCAAAAGAATAAGCTACTCGGCCTGCCAGCGCATTAAGCACATTACCCGTGGCGAAAAATATGTTCAAATCTTCTAATGTTACGCCCTGATAAGCAAGGACTCTGGGGTATTCATTTGTGCCTACTCCAACAAACACGCCAGTGACAGTGTCTTTTACTGCATCTAAAGGTAGATTCGCATGCTCTAGAGCATGATAGCTATTTTCCATAAATACACGAAGCTGTGGTGACATCAGCTTCGCTTCTCTCGGACTAATGTTAAAGAATTCTGCATCAAATCGAGATACATCATTGATAAATCCTAGTTGCTTGATGTACAACTTCCCGAGTGCATTAGGATCAGGATCGTAATATTTTTCATTATCCCAGCGATCAAGTGGAATATCGGTCATTCCAGTTTCACCGTTTTTGAGCAAACTCAAAAACTCATCAATATTGCTGGCTTTAGGAAAGCGGCAGCTCATGCCAATAATTGCAATAGGTTCAGGGTTAAGAACAGTAATGGTGGGCTGGCGAGTCACGTTAATGGGAATCAGCAGTTGTTGAATATAACGTGACAATTTGTCAATTGTTAAATAGCGCATGCTGGTTAGAGAGGGGATTTCAAGGACAGCGTCGAATAATTCTTTTAGATCACGATCCATTTGTTCTAAATGAGCGGTGGTAAATCCTAATGCTTCAAGATCTAGATCATCATTTAATTCACTTTTATTGATAATGGTACTGAGCATGGATTTGATTTTTGCTTTGATAGTAATAAGTTGCTCTTCTTTCGCTAAGGGGTATATAGAACAAATCCATTGAAGAGAGTCACTACTGGATCTTATTTCATGCCAATGGGGTTTTCTATCAAACGAGTACTGAGGTACTTCAACTTTATTGAATGAAACGTTATGAAGTACTGTGCTAACGTCATAGCCATTCAAGTAAGCTTGTTGAATGGAGTGAGGATTCTCTGAAATAGAGATTTTTTCTTCATGAATTGATACTTTGCTAATCTGGAAATGGTTGCTTTCGATGATCCTTATTAACTCAGTTTTATTTTGAACAACAAACGCACAACGAAATTTCATATGGTCTTTGCAAACCATCAAAGTCGTGCAAATATCTTTAAGGCTGGCTTTGGTATTTTTTAAAAACTCCAGGTACTGGAATAACATTGACTTTAGAGACGGTTCACTATTCGCAGATAGAACAAAGCATTGTGGTAGGTCTTCATCTGGCTTTTGTGAAGAAATCTCCTGACGTGGTGCTTCCTCGAGAATAGCTGCTACATTTGTTCCAGTGAAGCTAAAATTAGAGACTTGCACAATTCGCTTTTTAACGTTCGATTTCTTAAAGTCAATGGTTTCAGTTGGAATTTCAGCAGGAATTTGTTCAGGATGAATCTCTTCATTTGGAGTTGAGTAATGTAGGTTAGCTGGAATTTTCTCTTGTTTTAGCGCGCATGTGGCTTTAATGAGAGAAGCAAGTCCTGATGAAGAGATCGTGTGCCCTATATTGCTTTTGACAGCTCCGACCACTAGGGGCTTATTCTTATGATGCCCTTTATGAACGGCTCCAATTGCATTAAATTCAATTGGATCTCCAACAATAGTCCCCGTACCATGGGCTTCGATGTAGTCAATATCACTGGGAGCTAGATTCGCTTGTTTAAGTGCGGTTTCATGCATATCTATTTGAGCGTCTATGCTAGGAGCTGCAAGTCCAGTCCCATCACCATTTTGGTTCATTACCATGCTTTTAATGACGGCGTGAATGGTGTCTTTGTCTTTTAAAGCATCGCTAAGCCGTTTAACAATGACAACAGCACATCCTTCACTACGGACGAAGCCGTCCGCGTTTTTATCAAAGCTACTGCATTGTCCTTTCGCAGATAACATACTGGCTTTGGTCAGACCAATAAAGCTCTCAGGGCAAAGGCTTAAATGAACTCCTCCTACAATAGCCATGTTGCATTCGTATGTTCTAAGTGCTGATACGGCGAGAAAAAGGGCTGAGAATGAGGAGGAACAAGCTGTATCAATGGCCATGCTTGGGCCTTTCAAATTTAGAAAGTGGCAGAGCCTACCAGCAGCCGCACTATTTGCTATTCCAATAGGGGTGTATGCTGTAAATTTGATGTGATCTTTATAATTAAGTTGGCTGTATTCATACGTTGATATTCCGCAATAAACACCAGTAATGGAGTCTTTTAAGCTGCGCATAGGAATATTGGCATGATTTAATGCATGCATAGATACTTCCAGAAAGATTCGCTGTTGCGGATCCATTTGCTTGGCTTCAGCCGATGAAATTTTAAAAAAGGGTGCATCAAATAGTTCAGGGGCAGTTAAAAAACCTCCTTTTCGAGTGATGAACTTGTCGTTTTTCTTTCTATCTGGATCGTAGTATTCTTCGAGATTCCATCTTTCTTTGGGCATATCCTTAATGGGGGTTTGCTTATTGATAAGCATTTGGTAAAAAGCGTTTACATCCTCTATATCCGAGTCTAATCCGGGGAATTGACAGCCCATGCCAATGATGGCAATTGGTTCGTTTGAACTGTCATGGGAAGTTTGTTTTAGTTCGTTTTTCATCCCTACCATCTTATTCCATAATAAATTGAATCTATTCTACATTTTCAGATCCTACCATGAAAGTGAAATCTCATTGCAGATGATTAATTTTACAGTAAAATGAATATCGCCCATTTAAATCAATCTAAGAGTATAAGACTTATGTTACAACAATTTAAAACTCAAGGTGGAATTCAAGTTGAGTTTTCAGAGCAAGTTCTCGATTACAATCAAGGTATTGAAAATCTTTTGGATCAACTCAATAGTCAAAGAGGGGCTTTATTTGCTTCAAGTTTTGAATACCCTGGACGTTATACCTGTTGGGACATCGGGTTTTATAATCCACCACTAGCAATAGTATGTAAGCAAAATTTGATTGAGTTGCAAGCGCTAAACCAGAGAGGTATGGTCATTCTTAGCTTTCTTCAATCATCAATTGATAATCATGACGCATGGGATGTCTTAGTTAGATCAGATAAATCAATTCAACTTCAAGTTAAATCAACAACACAAGTTTTTAGTGAAGAAGAGCGAAGTCGCCAACCTTCAGTATTTAGCGTGATTCGACTTCTACTTTCATTGTTTAAATCGAATGAGGATTCCTATTTAGGAATATACGGTGCATTTGGTTTTGATTTAATTTATCAATTTGAGCAATTGGAGCAACATAAATCAAGAGATTCTGAGCAACGCGATATGGTTCTGTATTTGCCGGATGAGCTGTATGTTGTGAACCATCGAAAGGAAGAGGCGTTTATTCGAAGGTATGATTTTCAATTTCAAGGTCGATCAACACAAACCTTGCCAAGGGATGGCGTATATTCACCCTATCAAGCTGAACGTAAACCAGCTAAAGCAGCTGATCATGCGTTAGGTGAGTATGCACAAGTAGTCAATAAAGCAAAGAAAAAATTTGCTTGTGGGGATTTATTCGAGGTAGTACCTAGTCAAACTTTTTATACTCATTATAAAGACACGCCTTCATTATTGTATCGAAAAATGAGAGAGCTCAATCCATCACCTTATGGATTTTTTATTAATTTAGGTGACGCTGAATATTTAGTTGGTGCTTCACCAGAGATGTATGTTCGTGTTCAGGGTACTCGAGTTGAAACCTGCCCAATCTCAGGAACTATCAAACGTGGTGCAAATGCCATTGAGGATGCTCAAAATGTGCAAACCTTATTAGAGTCTAAAAAGGAAGAGTCCGAACTAACAATGTGTACGGATGTTGATAGGAATGATAAATCTCGAGTTTGTGAGGCTGGAAGTGTACAGGTCATTGGGCGTCGACAAATCGAAATGTACTCGCGAGTAATCCATACAGTCGATCATGTAGAAGGGTATCTAAGAGAGGAATTTGATGCGGTAGATGCGTTTTTAACCCATATGTGGGTTGTAACCGTTACTGGAGCACCTAAAATTTGGGCGATGAATTTTATAGAGGAGCATGAGAAATCCCCTCGAAAATGGTATGGAGGTGCAGTAGGCTGGTTTGGGTTCGATGGCAACTTAAATACTGGACTTGTATTGAGAACTGTACGTTTAATGAAAGGTGTTGCTGAAGTTCGAGTTGGCGCAACTTTATTGTATGACTCCATTCCAGAGGCTGAAGAGGAAGAAACTCGTCTTAAGGCCTCTGCGTTTTTAGATATCTTACAAAACCCCGATTTGCCTACGAATAAAAAAGATCAGGCAATGGTGAAGACTGGATTAAATAAAAAAGTACTGTTGATTGATCACCAAGATTCGTTTGTGCATACCCTCGCGAACTACCTGCGACAAACAGGGGCAGAAGTGATGACAGTACGCTACGATCATGCTGCTTCTTATCTTAAAGAAAGACTCTTTGATTTGGTGGTTTTGTCGCCTGGGCCAGGAAAACCAAAAGACTTTAAATTATCCAGTACTATTGATTTAATTCTTTCTAAAGAAACTCCTATTTTCGGCGTTTGTCTGGGATTGCAGGGATTGGTTGAATATTTTGGTGGACAGTTGAATGTATTGGACTATCCTATGCACGGTAAGCCCTCTATGATTAGCGTAGTTGCTGAAGATGGTTTATTCTCAGGTCTAGGGAGTACTTTCAAAGCAGGAAGATACCACTCGCTTTATGCGCAACAGGACAAAGTACCGAAGGAATTATTAATCACTGCCATGAGCGAGGATGGGGTAGTAATGGCTGTTTCACATAAAGAGCTGCCTATTTATGCGGTTCAATTTCACCCCGAAACAATTTTGACTTTATCAAATCAAACTGGATTAAAAATAATCTCAAATTTAATGACCTTAGTGAGCTAAAATGGGTAGAAAAATACTGATTTTATACTTTGTGTCTGTGTTACTCGGTTTATGCACGGGGGTATTGGCTTCATTGTTTCAATTAACCATTGAGAAGTTCGATCAGGGATTGGCATGGTTTTATAATTTGTTGAGCCATTATGAATTGCCGGTTGGACTTATCTCTGCCTTAATCTCTATGAGCATGTTATTCATTGCTTGGTTTTTAGTTAAGAACTTTGCTCCTGAAGCAGCAGGTAGCGGTGTCCAAGAAATTGAAGGTACTCTCTTGCATGAACGACCGATTTTTTGGAAACGATTATTGCCCGTTAAATTTATCGGGGGCGTTCTGGCAATATCTGCCAAAATGGTTATGGGTAGGGAAGGGCCTACCATTCAAATGGGCGGAAACTTAGGTCAAATGTTTGGAGTCTGGTTTGGGTTAAATCGTCATCGGCGTGATACTCTAATTGCTGCAGGTTCAGCTGCTGGTCTAGCTGCAGCATTTAATGCTCCATTAGCAGGGGTGTTGTTTGTCATGGAGGAAATGAGAAATCAATTTAACTATTCTTTTACCAACTTTAAAATGGTTATTATCTGTTGTGTGTTTTCAACCATTGCACTGCAATTGATTGTAGGCTCCCAGCCTGCGATACAGATGGAAGTTTTTCCTTTGCCAAGTTTGTCTTCCTTATCCTTGTTCTTTATATTCGGGATCTTGATAGGTTTTGTTGGGTGGGTATTCAATGTAGTGCTGATGCGAACTTTATCACTGCTCGATGGAATGAGGCCAGATCATAAAAAATACTATATTTTAGCAGTTGGCCTATTGGTTGGTTTTTTAGCCTATATTTATCCTACTGTTGTAGGCAGCGGTTATGGCATTATCAGCCAAGCCCTGGTTATGTCGCCAGCAATAAATGTATTGTGTGTTTTACTGTTTTTTCGATTTATCACTACCATGCTTTCTTATTCTACGGGAGTCCCGGGGGGGATTTTTGCGCCTCTCCTAGCCTTAGGAACTTTATTAGGTTTGGCCTTCTTTCATTTAGCGCAATGGTTAAGCATGGATTATTCAATTCATCCAGGAATGTTTGCTGTCGCAGGAATGGGGGCTTTATTCGCCGCTGCAGTTAGATCACCCATTACCGGAGTCGTGCTGGTTGTCGAAATGACTCAAAACTATTCCTTAATTTTACCGTTGATGATCACATGCATTACAGCAACTACAGTTGTGCAACTAGCACATAATGATCCAATTTACACGCAATTATTGAGAAGAACTTTGTATTTAGGCAGAACAGTTTTGCCCAAGTCTTGAGAAAATGACTCAAAAAAACTAAGGGATACGTACAATGATTTTTCCAAAATGCTGTCCTGCGATCATTTTTTGCTGTGCCAATGCAATCTGATTAAAGCTAAATATGGAGTCTATGTGAGGTTTGAGTACACCTGACTCTAGATGCTGGTACCAATTTACATGGGCAAGTCTCCATAGTCTTGCTTTTTCTCGAAGGCTTTGTGAACGCAGAACGAAGCCATTAATCTGTAATCGTTTTTGCATCAATAGGAGAAGATTGCATTCGACTTTGTGCCCTTTCATACAAGCAATTTGAATCAGTTTTCCATTTGGTTTGAGTAACTGCAGATGTTTGCTAAAATAATCCCCACCAATAAAATCAACAATTAAATCAATCTTGTTGATCCCAATTTCAGCAAAGAAATCTTGTTTTGTGTGGTTAATGACCAGATCAGCCCCAAGCTTTTGGGAAGTAATTAATTTATCACTGGTACCTACTGTAGTGATTACCTCAGCATGACTAAGTTTCGCCATTTGAATGCCCAAGGAAGCTATTCCGCTGCCTGCCCCATGAATAAGTAATGATTGACCAGCCTTTAATTGGCCAAGATCGTACAGCGTGGCATACACCGTTGTTAATGCTTCAGGTATACCAGCTGCGGTTTCATAATCTAAATTGGGTGGAATATGTTGTAATAGTTCTTCATTAACAACACATTGTTCTGCATAGGCGCCACTACCCACTAGACCATATACTCTATCGCCAGTTTTAAAGCGAGTTACCTGTGAACCAACGGCCAGTACATCTCCAGACAGTTCTAAACCAGGTATCTCTGATTCTCCATCAGGTGGTGGATATTTACCAAAACGTTGGAGGATATCCGCACGATTAAGTGCAGTAGCACGAACTTTCACTAACACTTCATACTCGTTAAATTTAGGCTCTGCCCCATCACAAATTGTTAACTTAGCTTTTTCTCCTGGGTTTTTAATTAAGATATAGCGCAAGATAAAGTCCTTTCTTGAATGATGGCCAATATTGAATATTTATAATATATTATAATATCACTGATTCACCTATTTGCTTTAATTCATTAACCATTGAGGTAAGGTAAAGGATCAATCACTATGCGGTATGCGAATGTCAAAGTTTAATCACCAAAGCATGAATGCCTGGATATTTATTGCTCCTCAACTTCTTATCACCGTAGTGTTTTTTATTTGGCCAGCTTGTAGTGCTTTTCTTCACTCGCTATTTTATACGGATGCTTTTGGTTTACACAAACAGTTTTCCGGCCTTAGTAATTTCTTCGATTTGTTTATGGACCCAAGCTATGCAAAAGCATTATGGATTACATTTATCATAGGTATTAGTGTTACCCTAATTACAATGAGCTTGGGTTTACTGATGGCTACTTTGGTGATAGGACGTCGTAAAAGTCAGGGAATTTATAAAAGTTTATTGATATGGCCCTATGCTATAGCGCCTGCAGTTGCGGCTATACTCTGGCGTTTTTTATGTCATCCAACACTTGGATGGTTAACTCAGGGTCTTCAATACCTAGGTATAGATTTTGATTATGTGAATCATGCAAATCAAGCACTATTGGTTGTTATTCTAACTGCGAGCTGGCAACAATTTAGCTATAATTTTATTTTTTATTTTGCTGCATTAAAGGCTGTTCCACAAGCACTTATTGATGCTGCTGTTATTGATGGAGCATCTAGCTGGCAGAGATTTTGGCAGATTATTTTTCCAATTTTATCACCAACGACTTTTTTCCTTATGATTATGAATCTCATTTATGGATTTTTTGAAACCTTTGGAATTATTCAGGTCATGACACATGGTGGTCCTGGTAATAGCACTACAAATCTAATCTATAAAGTCTATGAAGATGGGTTTGAAGGGATGGACATAGGAAGCTCTTCAGCACAATCGGTTTTGTTGATGTTAATAGTCGTTGTCGTGACTTTATTACAATTCAGATACCTTGAAAAAAGAGTTCATTACGAATGAAAAAATACCAACAATTCCTTTCGCATGGCATTTTATTTCTGTTTATTTTATTCATGCTCTTGCCGTTATATCTAGCGATTGTAGCCGCAAGCCATGATGGTACAGCGATGATGCACTCACGCTTGCCATTACTTCCAGGGGGCTCTTTTTTTAAAAATATGCACAGTGTTCTTACTGAAAGTCTAGCTGTAACTGGAGGCGAACCTATCACACTCATGTTGACTAATAGTTTTCTTATGGCACTTGCAATTACCTTTGGAAAAATAGTTTTAGCAATTACCTCTGCATTTGCATTGGTCTATTTTGATTTTAAATACAAAAAGTTTTGTTTTGCGTTAATCTTTGCAACAATGATGCTTCCCGTAGAAGTGAGAATAGTGCCCACTTTTCAAGTGATTGCCTCATTTGGTCTTCTAAACTCATTTTCAGGTCTAACACTTCCTTTATTGGCATCAGCAACAGGGACTTTTTTATTTCGCCAATTCTTTATGACAGTTCCTAAAGAGTTGGTAGATGCCGCAAAATTAGATGGTTCTGGACCCTTTCGTTTTTTCATTGATATTCTTTTACCGCTATCCAGAATACAAATTTCAGCCCTGTTTGTTATTTTGTTCGTTTATGGTTGGAATCAATATTTATGGCCATTGGTGATAACCACTGAATCAAAAATGAGCACAATAGTGATGGGCATTCGTAATTTAGCAGGAGTAGCTGATCAAGTCCCTGAGTGGCACTATATTATGGCTGTCGCACTAATAGCGCTCATTCCACCCTGTTTGATTGTTATTCTTATGCAGCGCTGGTTTGAAAAAGGATTAAATTAAAATGGCAACTTTGAGCTTAATTGATGTGTCAAAACAAGTTGGTCAAACTTGTATACTGGATAACATCAACGTGGACATTAAAAAGGGTGAGTTCATGGTGGTTGTTGGACCGTCTGGTTGTGGTAAGTCTACCTTACTGCGACTAATCGCAGGACTTGATGCTCCGAGCTCTGGTCGAATTCTGATCAATGGAGAATGCGTCAATGAGACACCCCCTGCAAAACGTGATATGGCAATGGTGTTTCAAAACTACGCCCTTTATCCGCACATGACTGTTTTTGAGAACATAGCCTATGGTTTGAAGTTAAGAGGCCTTGCAAAGGATGTTATTCGTACTAAGGTAAATGAAGTTGCTAAATTATTGCATTTAATACCGTTTTTGGATCGAAAACCGCTGGCTTTATCAGGCGGGCAAAAGCAACGAGTCGCTATGGGAAGGGCAATAGTTAGGTCTCCCGCGGTGTATTTATTTGATGAGCCCTTGTCCAATCTTGATGCGAAATTAAGAACGGAAATGCGTCATGAAATTAAACGGTTGCATCAACAGTTTCAAATTACCAGCTTATACGTGACTCATGATCAAACAGAAGCTATGACGATGGCAGATAGAGTTATTGTTTTGAATCAAGGGAATATAGAACAGGTTGGAACTCCTCAGGAGCTTTATCAGAAACCAGCTAACCCTTTTGTGGCTGGTTTTACGGGTCATTATCCCGTCAATTTTTTTTCGGGTGCTTATGATGCAAATACAGACACAATAATGACTGATTTCGGTGTTTCCTATCCTGCGGAGGGATGGAGCGAAATACATTCTAATCATCATGATTTTATTCTGGCTATTAGACCTGAACACGTTAGGTTGTCTTCACAGCAAGGCAACGATTCTATTGAAATAATGATAGAATTTGTTGATGATATGGGGGCTGATAAATTTGTTCAGGGTAAATCGGTTAAAAGTGGGGAAAAATTGAACTTAAGAGTACCCGCTGAGCAGGCAATTGAACATAGCCATTTGTATGTTGAGTTACCTAAATCAAAAATACATGTGTTTCAACGACAGTCAGTGAATGCAACAGGAGAGTGGCGTGGCTAAAGTGAAAGATAAATTAAAAACAATTGATTCCCCTGTCTATAATTATTTCTCAGCAATCATCTATTCGTTTTTCTCAAAGTATTTGTATCTAGATGTTGCAAAGCGTTGGAGGGGATTAGGCCTAATTTATCTATTACTAGTCACTGCAATAGCGTCAATTCCTTATTCGTTTAAAGTTGCTTATACCTTTAATGGCTTATTTAACACGCAGATAATTGGAACTTTATTGCAGTTGCCAACTATTTTAGTTCAATCTGGAAAAGTGAAGTTTGATAAACCAATGCCATACCTGATAAGAAACAAAGAGGGTGCGGTTGTCATAATCATTGATACAAAAAACACAATTACAGAATTTACCGCTGACTACCCCCAATTAAGTATAATCGTTAATGCAAACAGAATGAGTTATAAAGTTCCTACTCCTGAATTAGTTAGTGCAACTATGGGTGAGGGGCAAAAGAATTTTCCTCTTGTCCAGGAGTTTAGTGAGCAATACAACATGATGTTTGATGGGAAGTCCATTGTTAATGAAAGCTCTGTGTATGGCTTGAAATACGCTGCACAATTAATGATTTATCCTTTAGTCGTATCTTTGATTTATTCTATATTTTTGATTGTCTTTCTCGTTCTAGCCTTTTTAGGGCAACTATTTACCCGAATATTTTTTTCTCATGTACTGCCCTTTAAACAATCTTGTAGAGTTTTTATGGTTGCAAGCACTCCTACCATTTTCCTTTTAGCCTTATGCATGGTCTTAGGCTTGAATTTTGGTGGAATGGGATATTTTCTAATAACCATCACGCTCGCCTATTATTGCTTTGCTGTATTCCATCTGAAGGCGGATAGCAGGAAAATGGTGAAAAAATGAGAGAGTTAATCCATTTTGCTCATGGCAATGGATTTCCTTCACTCTGTTATAAACAGTTTTTGGATGAGTTAGAAACCCAATTTGATTTCTGTTACATTGACAGAATTGGGCATGATCCCAAATATCCAGTGAGTGAAAATTGGCACAATTTGGTAGCTGAAGTCATTGAGAGTATTCGAAACCAGGCTAGCAGACCAGTGATTGCTGTTGGACACTCTCTGGGAGGAGTGTTAAGTCTGTTGGCCGCATTAGAGCAACCAGAATTGTTTAAAGCTGTTGTAATGCTTGACTCCCCATTGATTGGTCCATTTAAATCCATTATGGTACGTCTCGCTAAAGCGCTAGGCGTGATAGATAGAATCACTCCAGCTTATAAAACAAAGGGTAGACGAGAGCATTGGCTTGATCATGAGCAATTGGTCTCTTATCTTAAAACGCGTGAATTATTTAAAACATTTACTGAGGAATGTTTGAATGATTATATTCAATATGGTCTAGAATTTAAAGAGAGTGGCTATTATTTACGATTTGACAGGCATATTGAATATCAGATTTATAAAACTATACCTCACATTCTTCCAACATTGATAGGAAAATTAAGGATTCCTACCGCCTTTATATATGGAGATAAAAGTACTGTCGTTGATAGGATGGATGTACGTTTTATGAAAAGTAGGTTTGGTATAAAATGTTTTAAAACCAAGGGAACGCATTTATTTCCCATGGAGCACCCAAAAGTAGTAGGGAGACAAGTTATTGAGGTAATACACTCACTAATTTGAATTGATGGTTTCAACTGGAATAGCCTAGACTAAGGAGAAATTCGTGTTACATCTTATTTTGATACTATTAACCATTGGGGGTGCCGGAATTCTCTTAACCCGCCAAGCATCAATTTCTGTTTGGGCCATAAGTTACTCAATATTCCTTGCCTTATGCCTGCAATTCGGCACTTTTAGTGTTTTTGCTAAATCTTGCTTATGGGCTATAGAAGCCCTATTAGTACTAAGTGCTATCAAATCTTTAAGAAAAGAGCTTCTATCAAAAAGATTGCTCGGCCTTATCAAGAAAGCAATGCCTAATATGTCCAATACGGAAAGAGAGGCATTAGAGGCTGGCACTGTTAGTTGGGAAGGAGATATCTTCAGTGGAAACCCCGATTTTAGTAGCCTAAGGCATGCGCCAACGGTCTCCTTAACGGCTGAAGAGCAAGCATTTATGGATGGTCCTGTAAATACCCTTTGTGAGATGCTGGATGATTGGGATATTACGCATAATCGAACTGATTTGCCCCCCGAAGTATGGCAATTTATAAAGGACAATCGTTTCTTGGGCATGATCATCCCCAAGCAATATGGCGGTCTAGAGTTTTCTGCCACTGCTCAAATGTCGATTTTAGTTACTATTTATGGGCGTTCAATCACTGCAGCTACTACGATTTCAGTTCCAAACTCACTAGGCCCAGGTGAGCTCCTACTTAAATACGGTACTGAAGAGCAAAAAAACTATTATCTTCCTCGTCTGGCTGATGGTCGAGAAATACCCTGTTTTGCTTTGACTGGACCAAATGCCGGCTCTGATGCGGCTTCAATACCTGATGTTGGAGTGGTTTGTCGTCAGGAGTTTAATGGAAAGGAAGTAATTGGCATTCGTTTAAATTGGAATAAGCGTTACATTACCCTTTGTCCAGTTGCTACAGTGGTTGGTTTAGCCTTTAGAATGTTTGATCCTGAGAACCTATTAGGTAAGGGAGAAGACATTGGAATCAGCTGCGCATTAATTCCAGCAAGTACACCTGGGGTGATAAAAGGGCGTAGACATTTTCCATTAAATACAGGGTTTCTAAACGGACCGACTCAAGGCAAAGATGTGTTTATACCCTTGGATTATTTAATCGGGGGTGAGGCGATGGCTGGCCAAGGTTGGCGTATGCTGATGGAGTGCTTAAGCGCAGGCCGTGCAATTTCCCTGCCTTCAAGTGCTAACGGTGGGGCTCAGGCTGTTGCTTTGGCATCTGGTGCTTACGCAAGAATTCGTAAACAATTTAATCAGCCTATCGGAAAATTTGAGGGAATAGAAGAGCCGTTGGCAAGAATAGCAGCAACCGCCTATATTATTGACTCTTCACTGACTATGGCCGCTGCGGCAATTGATCATGGCGCTAAACCCTCTGTTGCTGGGGCAATACTTAAATACCATACCACAGAGAGAGCAAGAGCATTGGCTCTAGATGGGATGGATATTCATGGCGGTAAAGGGATTTGTTTAGGTCCTAACAATTACATGGGTAGGGGATATCAAAGTTCACCTATTGGTATTACTGTGGAAGGTGCTAATATTTTGACGCGTAGTTTGATTATTTTCGGTCAAGGTGCGATTCGTTGTCATCCTTATGTGTTTCAAGAGCTAGAGAGCGTTCGTAACAATGATCTTGATCAATTTGATGAAGCCTTTTTTGCTCATGCTGCATTTATTATGGCTAACTTCACGAAATCACTGATCTTTGGGTGGACAGATGCTAAGTTTAGCAAGGCTCCGGCTAGTTCAGTGAAAAGGTACTACCAGTTAATCCATAAATACAGTACTAATTTAGCCTTCTTAGCTGACTTTTCAATGGTAGTCTTGGGTGGGGAGTTAAAGCGCAAAGAAAAACTGTCCGCTCGACTTGGGGATATGCTTAGTTGTTTATACATGGCATCTGCTGTTCTAAAACGATTTTATGAAGATGGTGAGCCCCAGCCTGATCTTCCTTTAGTTCATTGGAGCTGCCAACAATTATTGCACGAGTGCGAAGAAGCCATGCATGGAGTAATTATTAATTTCCCTGCTCGCTGGGCCAGAATAGTATTATCATTAATCATTAAGCCACTAGGAAATAAGCGTCATAAACCTACTGATGGTTTAGGGCACAAAGTTGCCAAGATACTGATAGAGCCTAATGATACGAGGAACCGCTTAACGCGCTTGGTGTATAAAAAAGCGGGTGAGAATTGTCCTTTAGGACGAATGGAGGAGGCATTCCATAAAATTTGTGCAGTAGAGGAGTTAGAACGAAAAGTGATGAAAGCAGTCAAGGATGATCGCATTAAATCATTATTGTTCTTTGATCAAATTAAAGATGCACAACAGCTTGGAATAATTTCAGCGGTTGAAGCGAAACAATTAGAAGAAGCAGAACAGGCAAGGCAAGACGTGATTAAAGTGGATGACTTTGCAGATGAAGAATTGCGTCGTGCTTTTTCTGATAAAGTAGAGGTAAAATCAAGAAAAAAGCAGGCGTCTGAAAAGGATTTAGAAACAGTTTGATTAATCACAAGGCTAGGCTATAAAGCCTAGCCTAATCAATGCATGGTTAAATTATTCCAACGAGTTAAGATCCTAAGGTAACCCTTTGTGTTAGATCAAGATCTAGCCCTCCAAGCTCTTGTTCTATTGCTGCTACCCTAAGTGGATCTTTACCCAAAATACTTTCTATAACGAAGTCTTTATAAAAATCCTTTTGTGCCATTTGAAACTCTTTAACTAATGCTGGTTTATCTTTTGGGTTATCCCATATCATGTATACAGTAACATAAAAGTGTGTCATTAAATCTTGATATTTCTCGCGAAGATCAGGCGATAGTGTTTCAACATCAACATACATAGGATTTAACTCCATACTCAGGCTTAAAAAGCCAGGTCGTTGAACTTTACCTAAAACAGTTGAGCAATGCGCAGCACTGAGTGTAAGTTCACTTTCACCGCTATAATCCATCGTATCTCCAGTTACACTTAATTGTGCATCTGTGCGCTCATAAATTTGGAATTGCTGTTGCGTTTGAGGAATGTTGAGGGTGTTAAAGACTAACATTTCATTCCCTTTCCCTAGCCAATTACCAAAACTAAAACCAGTCCAGAATTTAAGTGTTGTTGAAACACCTTTGATATCACCATCTTGGTGTTTTAACATGTTTTTTCTTGTTGCTTCTACATCGAGTTCTTTAAGCTTGTCATCTTTAAACACAAACAGTTTAGCGCGCCCAAGAATTCCCTTCATTTGTCGATTCAGTGCGCTCATTGATTCTGCGTTACTTTGCCCTCTTACTACACATTTCTCCAACCAAGGGTTCATCAATAACCCCATGACACTATAAGGAGGACGTACACTTGCTTGTTTTGGAGAACTTGGTTGCTTTAACAGAGGTAAACCCTTAAATGTGCATGATGTAAAGCCATGTGTGGTTAACACGTATCTTTCAGAGGCTGTTACTTTGTCATAATAACCACTGTTTGCAGCAGTCCATAAAGCTCTTGAACTAACCTTTCTTGATTTTGGAACTTTTACAAACATTGAACCGAATCTTAACATGGCCATCCCCAATATAAATATTTATTACATATAGTATATTTTAAGCCCAGGAGGAAATATTATCAAACTGAAATAATAAAATGCAGAGTGTTATTCAATGGTAATTCTTGATCTTAGATGAAATGAAATTATCAACAGTAGTTAAAAAACTCACGGTAGTGGCAAAAAGTTGTTTTAATGAGGGAGTTTAGTACGAATGAATAACCTATTTTAACGAAGAGATTGTAAGTCTCTCGTAACTACTGTTCTAATTTGAATTATTTGCTGGTGTATTAAAATTTATCCATTGCTTTTTAACTGAATTGTTGGTGTAGGTAAACAATAGCTATTTATAAAGCATTTCCTATGCAATTATAAAATTTGAATGGGTTCTAGAGCTACTTCAACAAGATTAAACTTCTTCAGTAGCTTTATCCGGCATCGTAATATTCAGTTCTAACACGGAACTATCAGCCATGCGCTCTAAATTGACGCTGACTTGATCTTTGCTAATATTGACGTATTTAGCAATGACTGCAAGAATTTCTTCCTGCAGCTTTGGCAGATAATCTGGTGTATTACGTTGAGAGCGTTCATGCGATATGATAATTTGCAAGCGCTCTTTAGCAACGGATGCAGTTGAGTTCCTTCTGCGCAAGTAATTAAAAATACTCATACAGTCACTTCCTCCTTATTTTTACTGAACAAGCGACGTAATAATCCTTTTTTATCAGTACTTATAAACCGCATCGGTTTTTCTTCACCAAGAAAACGTGCAATTGCATCTTGATAGGCAAGTCCTGCATCGCTAGACTCATCCAGAATAACTGGTGTACCTGTGTTTGAAGCTTTTAAAACAGATTTCGATTCAGGGATCACACCAATTAATGGAATCGCTAAAATCTCTTTGACATCAGTAACGGACAACATTTCTCCACGCTCAACCCTTTCAGGGTCATAGCGAGTAATGAGCAAGTGTTCTTGAACCGGTGGGGCACCCTCGATTGCACGCTTTGTTTTACTGGCTAGAATACCTAGTATTCTGTCTGAATCACGAACCGATGATACTTCGGGATTCGTCACTACAATCGCATGGTCAGCAAAGTACATTGCCATTAATGCACCTGTTTCAATGCCAGCTGGAGAATCACAGATGATAAATTCAAATTCTTTTGATAGCTCATTTAATGCTTTTTCAACACCTTCTAAACTCAAAGCATCTTTATCTCTGGTTTGAGATGCAGGTAGTATGAATAAATTAGGTACTCTTTTATCTTTAATGAGAGCTTGATTTAAACTGGCCTCACCATTAATGACATTAATAAAATCATAAACGACTCGTCGCTCACAACCCATAATAATATCAAGATTACGTAAGCCAATATCAAAATCAATGACTACTGTCTTATGGCCAAGCATGGCTAAACCAGAAGAGATAGCTGCAGAAGAAGTGGTTTTACCTACTCCACCTTTACCTGATGTAATTACAATTATTTTAGTCAACGCTGAACCCATCCTATAATTTGATTCAACACAAATTTTATACATCAGTTTACACGTTATCGGATGGGAAATTCAAGTTATAACGTTTAATTATTGATACTGTCAGAAATACCAATAAAATGATAACTGGTTCTATAGATTTAGATGTTAATCTTTGTGAATTTGTTGTATACTATTTGGTTATTTAACCACTGGAGTGAGTAGCTATGCCTCTATCCATTATTCAACAAACACTGACCTTCGATGATGTATTGCTCGTTCCTGCCCACTCAACCATCTTGCCTAAAGAGGTCACTTTAAAAACAAAGTTAACTCAAAGCATTCATTTGAACATGCCCTTAATATCTGCAGCAATGGATACAGTGACTGAGGCAAGATTAGCAATTGCTCTAGCCCAGGAGGGTGGTTTGGGGATTATTCATAAAAATATGTCTATCTTAGAGCAAGCTGATGAGGTCCGTAAGGTTAAGAAATTTGAAAGTGGAATGGTTAGAGACCCTATTACGGTAGGGCCGGAGCTTACTGTTCAGCAATTGCTTGACGTGATGAGCAAGTACCACATTTCTGGTGTACCTGTTGTTGAAGGGAATAGTTTAGTTGGAATTGTGACCAGTAGGGATATTCGGTTCGAAACCAATATGGAATTAACAGTAGCTCAAGTCATGACACCCAAACAAAGGTTGGTTACTGTTAAAGAAGGCGCAAGTAGAGAGGAAGTTAGAAGTTTATTGCACAAACATCGGATAGAAAAGCTTCTTGTAGTGAATGATGTCTTCGAATTAAAAGGACTCATTACTGTTAAAGACATTCAAAAAGCAAAAGACAATCCCTATGCATGTAAAGACAATGCCGAACAATTAAGAGTCGGTGCTGCTGTTGGGGTAGGTGAGGGGACCGATGAGCGAGTGGAGGCTTTAATTGAAGCTGGTGTCGATGTTTTAGTAGTTGATACAGCTCATGGACACTCACAAGGCGTTCTTGATAGAGTGAAATGGATTAAAAAACAATTTCCCAGTGTGCAAGTCATCGGTGGAAATATAGCAACTGCTGCAGCTGCACGGGATTTGTATGAGGCTGGGGCAGATGCGGTTAAGGTTGGAATAGGACCTGGTTCCATCTGTACAACTCGTATAGTAACAGGAGTTGGTGTACCTCAAATTAGTGCTATTGCTAATGTGGCAGGGGAACTTAAAGGTAAAATTCCAGTGATAGCTGATGGTGGAATACGATTTTCTGGTGATGTGTGCAAGGCACTAGCAGCTGGAGCAGACACCGTCATGTTAGGAGGTATGTTTGCAGGCACCGAAGAATCTCCAGGAGAAATTGAGTTATATCAAGGTCGCACTTATAAAAGTTATCGTGGAATGGGCTCAATAGGTGCTATGTCTTTGGCACAAGGATCAAGTGACCGGTATTTTCAAGACACAACCCAAGGCGCTGAAAAATTAGTACCAGAAGGCATCGAAGGTCGGGTACCCTACAAAGGTCCAGTACAAACGATAATTCATCAGTTGCTTGGAGGACTGCGTTCCTGCATGGGTTATACAGGCTGCGCAACAGTAGCTGATTTACACACGAAAGCTCAATTTGTCCAGGTTACTAATGCAGGCATACGAGAATCTCATGTGCATGATGTCAGTATTACAAAACAGGCGCCAAACTATCAGGTAGACAATTAAGAATGACAAGTTTAAAGCAGCACCCACTCCTTATTTTAGATTTTGGTTCTCAATACACACAATTGATAGCACGAAGAGTGCGTGAAATGGGGGTTTATTGTGAAATACACCCCTACTTTATTGAGAAGTCTATTTTTGAAACCCTAAGTCCTTGTGGTGTTATTTTATCGGGGGGACCATCTACCGTAACAGAAGATGGGAATCCTGAAGCACCGATGTGGTTATATGAATGTCAAATCCCATTATTGGGAATTTGTTATGGCATGCAAACCATGGCTAAACAGTTAGGTGGTCAGGTGGAGTCCTCATCGATCAGAGAATTTGGTTATGCAGAAGTTAGACTTCACGGACATAGTCAGTTATTAGAAAACATCGAGGATAGAGTAGAAGACCTTGATGGTTCTGTCTTAGATGTATGGATGAGTCATGGAGATAAGGTCACTCAGCTTCCACCGGGCTTTGAAATAATCTGTGAAACTCAGAATGCTCCTATTTCAGGAATGGCTGATCAATCGAAAAATTGGTTTGGTTTACAGTTTCACCCTGAAGTCACTCATACTAAACAGGGTTTGCGCATATTACAGAGATTTGTAATTGATATCTGCCATGCAGCTACTGATTGGACCGCAGATCACATCATTGAAGAAGCCATAAGAAAAATTAAATCACAGGTTGGTACTGATAAAGTTTTGCTGGGCTTGTCGGGTGGGGTTGATTCTTCAGTGGTGGCGGCATTACTTCATAGAGCAATTGGTGATCAATTAATTTGTGTGTTTGTGGATACGGGTTTGCTTCGATTGAATGAAGCGGATCAAGTCATGCAAATGTTTGGTCGGCACATGGGGGTAAAAATCATTGCCGTTAATGCTGAAGAGAAATTCTTGAATGCTTTGAAGGGAGTCACATGCCCAGAAGAAAAGAGAAAAATCATTGGTCGCACATTTATTGAAGTGTTTGATGACGAGGCTCATAAACAAACTGATGTAAAATGGTTGGCTCAAGGTACAATCTACCCTGATGTGATTGAATCAGCAGCAACCAATGCTCATGGAACATCGGTGGTCATTAAATCTCACCATAATGTAGGCGGTCTCCCAGAGACCCTTAATTTAAGTCTTTTAGAGCCAATTCGTGAATTGTTTAAAGACGAAGTCAGAAAAATTGGACTTGAATTGGGATTGCCTTATGACATGGTCTACAGACATCCATTTCCAGGACCAGGTTTAGGTGTCAGAATCCTTGCAGAAGTTAAGAAAGAGTATGCTGATATTCTAAGAAAAGCAGATGCTGTATTTATTGAGGAATTACGCGCTCATCAACTGTACCATAAAGTGAGTCAAGCTTTTGCAGTCTTTTTACCGGTAAAAAGCGTTGGTGTGATGGGGGACGGTCGTCGTTATGACTACGTTATTTGCTTACGCGCTGTAGAAACCATTGATTTTATGACCGCTCATTGGTCGCACTTACCATGGGATTTTCTAGGAAAAGTGTCTAACCGAATCATTAATGAAGTGAAGGGAGTATCCAGGGTAACCTATGACATTTCCGGAAAGCCACCAGCTACTATTGAATGGGAATGAACGATAAACATTGGATGAACTTAGCTTATGAACAAGCTTTGCTTGCGCAAAGTTGCGATGAGGTTCCTGTTGGAGCCGTTTTGGTCGATAAAGACAATCAATTTTTAAGTTCTGGTCATAATCTTACTTTGAAAACCAATGATCCAAGCTCACATGCTGAAGTAATAGCAATTCGACAGGCGGCCTTAAAGTTAGGAAATCACAGGCTACTCGGTACTACTCTTTATGTGACGTTAGAGCCATGTGCTATGTGCGCAGGCTTACTGGTACACGCTCGAGTAAAAAGAGTGGTTTTTGCAACTCGAGACTTTAGGAGTGGTGCCGCAGGTTCCACCCTCAATTTATTAAACGGCTCATCGTTGAACCATTCAGTAATCATAGACGAAGGTGTCATGCAGAAAGAATGCTCCTTATTATTGTCTGACTTTTTTAAACAGTGTCGCTAAACATATAAGGTGATTTGAAATTGATGGGTTAAGGTTCAGCCTGGGCTGACCGCAGACTGTAATTACATCAAGTGATCAAATAAAATCCATTATGTTTATATTTGATAACAAAGGTGGTATAATTGTAATTATAGATCAAATAAAGGCCGTATTATGAATTATCAAAAATTCAAAGCTTGGGTATTAGAGGTCACTAAATTATACGGTGCAGATAAGGATCTTGCTCCCCATTTCGATGAGCTTCTACAAATTATTAATTCACCATTACAAGAGAATAATCAACCAAAAGGATCAACTACCGCACAAATTCGTGCTAAATTATCTCGGATTGTTCAAATAGCAGGAAATAGGGACAAGCCGTTAACTATCGAAGATTCTCAAGGGGAGTCCGCGGGTAAATATTATCATAAGTTTTCTGTTAAAAGTGAACTTGAGGAGTTTATTGAAAGTTATCCAAAGTCTATAGTGGAAGCAAATGTGGATGTTCAAAAACCATTAACAAGTAACTCACAACCACTAGTGAGTACGCAGGAGCTTGCAAAGCCTCTACTACCTTCAAGAAATGAGTCACAACCGTTGGTGCATCATAATCCTCAAAGAATAGATTTTACAATAAGAGAAATAGTGAACACACGATTACATGCAAAAATGCTTGAAGTTAAAATGGATGATACTGAATGGCACAAACTCTTTATTGAAAAGAACTACTACGTCTCTGCTACGGTTACCTCAGACAGTAAATTTAACGGAAAGTAACTGGGATGATCCATCTGTTCGCATAGAGTTTCAGGCATTCATTGATTATCATAGTATGTATAATCCCGATCAGCCTAGACCGGATTTAAAAAGAAATAATCCAGAAGAACTAATTGATTATTCAATACAGTTAGGTATAAACAGCGAAGGTTATGCAAGCAAAGTTAACGTTTTTAAAAGTAGCTATATCAAGGCTGCTAAGAATATGGATGTGGCAACGCAACATCAAAAAGGTTTAGCAGCAATCAAAAACCTGATAGAAACTCACTCTTGGAAACTTGGATCATGGGGCAGCTGCTCAAAAATAGAGGTGAATGGGGTTCCAAAAGAAATACCAAAGCACATTTATCAGATCTACAAAACAATTGAAAACGTTGAAAAACAGGAGCTGGATCCTACAATCGCTTTAACCGAAATTGGTAATATAGCCGATCATGCATTAAAAAATGCGCCGACTTGGTTTAAAAGTCTTAGAGGAAGAGATCAAGAAACAACCGATGTTTATACCGAAATTTCTAAACTATCTCATCCAAATAATTGAGTTTAAATGTTTGGAGTGATGATCTGCTCCCTAATGACTGAGGAATCGACTCATTTTTTAAAATGAGGCATTTATACCAAAGGTCGGGCGCTTCGCCTAATGGCGCTGTCTTAAGCAGTGTCATTAGGCTCATCTATCCGGCCGGCCAGCATCGTTCCGCTTGCTTACGCGCGCGGCTCGGTTATTTATTTGCTGTCTGAATCAAATCCTAGTCACAGCAGGGAGTGAACTGAGCCGCGCGCGTAAGCAAGCGGATACGGAACTATCCACTTTTACGAATGATGCTGCTTAAGGGCGGCGCCATTAGGCGAAGCGCCGGACCTACGATTACTGACCATCAGAGAAGAGATTAGTTGATGCACTATAATAGGAGTCGATTTCTCAGCCCTAACGGTAACGGTTCGGATTTTTTGCATGAATTCAACCGAGCTGAGACCGTAAGGGAGCAGATCATCGGCCAAATCAAACATTAACTATTGAATGCACAAGAATCAAATTCCCATTTACTTATTTTTACCTAACTCTAAAACCAACTGTTCGCGCAGCAAATTCTGTTCATTGTTATTCAATGAGCATCCATTAGCATTGGTAATATAAAACATGTCTTCAACTCGTTCACCCGCGGTAGCAATTTTTGCATTGTGTAAGTGAATTTTTAAGTTTAAGAAAACTCTGCTCACAGTAGCTAGTAATCCAGGCCTATCGTTGGTGATCATAAACATCTGGGTCTGCTTATTTTGGGGATCGTCACTAAAGGTGATTTCAGTCTTAATATTGAAATGAGCCAACGCTCTTGGTAAGCGTTTTTGGGTAATTTTAGGAATGGGTCCAGAAGAAGCCAGTTGATTGCAAAGAGCCTTTTGTAGAAGGGAGGATCGTTGCTCATCGAAAAATGCTTGGTTTTTATCATCTAAAATGATGTAAGTATCGAGATCAAACTGGTTATCACAAGTTGTGATAACTGCTTCGTGAATGGTGACGTGATGATTACTTAAAATGGATGTTGTCATTGTAAAACGATCATCTCGGTGAGGCATGTAAATAAATACTTCAGTGCCTCCTAAGCTGTGGTGAGGCATGATCATGACTAATGGAAATTGGTTGCAGTTGATAATTGCCTTAGTGTGTCTAGCTATTACTTCTGGCGATTCATGCAAAAAATATCGTCCCTTAAACTGCTGCCATAGTTTCTTGATCGGAGGTATGGATATATTGTCTTTATTTAATAAGTCTAACGCTTCTTGCTTACGAATCTCAATTAATGCGAATTCATCGGTAAGATTTTGTTCTTTGTGGAGACGATTTTTGGCAGCATGATAGAGTTCCTTTAGCAAAGAGTCTTTCCAAGAGTTCCATAAAGTTGGGTTTGTTCCACAAATATCTGCAACGGTGAGCAGATACAGATAATCCAAGTAGTGGGGCATTGGCAAGTTATTGCAAAATTGTTCTATCGTGTTGGGATCATAGATGTCCTTACGCTGGGCCGTTTGTGACATCAGTAAATGGTATTTAACCAACCAAACGAGTAACTGAGTGTCTTCAGTATTTAACCGATGCCTTTCTGCAAATTGTTGGGCTTCAATTGCTCCTAACTCTGAGTGATCGCCACCTCTACCTTTAGCAATGTCATGAAATAGAGCTCCTAAATAGAGAATTTCAGGTTTTTCTAAGTTAGGAAATATCATGGCACATAGTGGAAACTGATTTTTGTACGTTTGTTGATTAAATCTAGAAATGTTGCGAATAACAAACAAAGTATGTTGATCAACGGTATAGGCATGGAATAAATCGTACTGCATTTGTCCTGTTACTGAAGCAAAACAATCAAGATAATGTGCAAGAATTCCATAGCGATTCATCAATTGCAACGCTTCATAAAGGTTATTTCCTGATTTAAATATCGTTAGGAAACGCTCTTGGGTTTCATGACTCAGCCGAAATTGTTTAGTCATTAAGAATAGAGACTCTCTAATTTGACGAATTGTACTGGCTCTGACACCTTTTATATCAGGCCTTTTAGCAATCCACATGAATAATGTCAGTAGAGATTGAGGGTGTTGTTTAAAAACCTGGGGATGACGTAACTCGATATAATCATTGGAAAGCTGAAATTCACTATCTAAACGTTCGATGGTTTGTTTTTGTAGATGAACAATTGTTTCATGAAACCACTGCAGTACAATTTCATTAAGTTCTCGTGCTCGCTTAATGATTTTAAAATACGTCTTCATGAATTGTTCGATGGCTAAAGAATGGGGTTTATCTTGATATCCAAAAACACCGGCCAATTTGACTTGGTAATCAAAGGATAACCTCTCCTCTGCCTTACCGGCCAACATGTGTAATGCAAAGCGTACTCGCCAAAGAAAATGCTGACAATTGATTAATTCTTCATACTCTTTATCGGTTATAAATCCATGGTCTATGCCATCGGCTAATTTTTTAATATTAAAATGGCGTTTACCTATACTCAGTAATACCTGAATGTCACGTAATCCTCCGGGACCGTGTTTAACATTAGGTTCAAGGTTATATGCAGTTTCTGCGTACTTTGTGTATCTCCCCTTTTGCTCATTTAACTTAGCAAAAAAATAGTTGTCACTGGGCCACATATGCAGGGGACGAATTTGGTACATTAACTCTTCAAGAAGAGCACCTCTTCCACAAAGTAAATACATATCCATAAGGGTTGAAATAACACTTAAATCTTGACTAGCAAGTTCAGCACAAGATTGGACCGTTGTGGTTTGGTGTCCTACCTCTAAGCCAATGTCCCAGCAATCCTGAATAAATTGTTGTGCTTGTTCAAGTTGTTCTTTGGAAACTGCTTCGGTGTGTAATAGTAGAATATCGATATCGGAGTAAAGTTGAAGTTCTCTGCGTCCATAACTACCAAGAGCAATTAAACAAAAGTTATCCGTTTCATGCAGTTTATTTTCATGAAAGAGATCAACTAGTAAGTTGTCAATGAAGACGGCTAATTTTTTTGTTAAAGAGATAATATTTGCATGTTGCTTAAACTCCTCACACAGTTCTTCCTTGAACCGCATGAGACTCTGTTTGATGAATTTTTTATCGTTCTTCATTGCGCAGCGTCAGTATTTCAACACCGGAGTCAGTTACTAGAAGAGTATGTTCCCATTGGGCTGAAAGACTATGGTCTTTAGTCACTACAGTCCAGTGATCAGGCAACAAACGGGTATGATGCTTGCCGACATTGACCATGGGTTCTATGGTAAATGTCATTCCAGGCTCAAGCTTCATACCAGTTCCGGGAGTCCCGTAATGCAAGACTTGTGGATCTTCATGGAATATTCGTCCTATTCCATGACCACAGTAGTCTCGAACAACGGAACATCGGTGCTTTTCAGCATGCTGTTGAATGGCATAACCAATATCTCCCAGCTGTACTCCTGGCTTCACCAAATCAATACCAATTTCCAAACATTCTTTAGCAACTTGGACAACGTGTTTAGCCTTCACTGATGGAGTTCCAACCATAAACATCTTGCTTGTATCACCATGATAGTCATTTTTGATAACAGTAACGTCAATATTGATGATATCACCATCTTTTAATAGTTTTTTACCAGGAATGCCATGACAAACAACATGATTAACGGATGTGCAAATGGATTTAGGAAAACCATTGTAATTTAGAGGTGCGGGAATAGCTTTTTGAACGTTTACAATGTAGTCATGACAAATGGTGTTTAGTTCTTCAGTGCTAACACCGACTTGTACATAAGGCCCTATCATTTCAAGGACATCTGCTGCTAGCTTGCCAGCTACTCGCATTTTTTCTACTTCATCCGGGGTTTTGATTGTAACAGCCATAGTATGTACTCAAAAATATAAATCTTATCATATACCTATAAAGAGCGACAGTGCATATTGCTCATAACCAGTCTATTCATTTATAGCATAAGTTGAACGGGTCATTTGACGAATTGTAAAGCCTGAAGTGTATAAAATGACTCCTGTAAACAATAAGCTTAAAATGCGCGCTAGGCTTGCAGTTGATGCTGCATCATAAATGAGAGCTTTCAAGGCGGAGAAAATTAAAATGATGAGCGTGGATTTTGCTAAATCCAAATCGTCTTTTAATCGAGAGATGGTTAAAATGATCAAAGCGTATGCAAGCCAACTTAGTGATATTGACAAAGTACCCAAGGGTAATGCGAGCTGATATAAACCTAAAACCGCTAGTAGCTGTGCGGATGCAAGCGCAACATGAATATAGTTTTTGCTTTGTTTTAAATAGTGTTGATTCTTTAAAATGGCAAATATCAAACTCGCATAGGAACACCATGCAATTAATGTCCAGTTTAAATTGATAGGGAACAATAAGTGACTAACAATGTTGAGGTACTCAATACTCAATATGGATGACACTGCTATGATTGGAAACAGATTTGTGTAACGAAATGATCGTTGTAGTAATTGCTTTCTATAGAGTCCATAGGTCAGTACAATACAAACAAAAAGCCAAGGTTTAAAATCAGTAGGAAGTAACTTTAGGTAGACGGAATGAAAAAATACTAATGTACTAAAAGTCACTATCAGACCACTACTAGGCATTGATAAATCCTCAGGTCTTTTATCGGCTGCTCTGTAAAGAAGTATTAAAAGTACTGCAGAAGCTATGGAGACAATTGGTGCATAAAAAGGATCGATCTTATCAATGTAAAAATATTCCAAAGTATAAAAAATCAATAATACTGGTAGAAAACTCCAGCATTCTTTATAACTTAACGTTTGTTGGTTACATTGACTGTACAAATAGGAGCCAATTGAAAATATCAAGAAGTGAAGGCTTAATGTAAATACAATAAGTCCATTGATATCAAGATTAATTCCTGCGTAACCAGTGCTTGCAATCGCTAAGTAAGAAGAGATAACAGTAAGCGTTCTTGATTGAACCCAAATCGACAAAGTAGTGAAAGTTAAACTGCATATGATGAAATAATACAGAGAAAAAATGGCATTGTGGTCCATGTTGGTTAAGATTGGCGCAGAATAGGCGCCAATTACAGCTAAAATGGCATAAATATCGTGTTTAAATTGAACATAAAACCATATCGTTAAAGCGGTTATTAGGCAGGTAATTGCTATAACGGTCTGAAATAAAATCAGATAATAAAACTGGTAAGCAGCAAAGCACGTTAAATAGAGTATGGCTGAGCCTGCAGCAGGAAGAAATCTTGCGTAGTAATTGTCTGAGTTGGATATAAATAACCCGCCAGCAAAGAGCGCAAAACCAAATAAAGTAGCTATTCCCAGTTGTTTTTCATGAGTGAGCCATCCAGAATCAAACGAGAGCTTAATGATTAATCCAGCAGCTAAAATAAAGCAGATGGAAGATATCCAGCCAAGTAAGTTTCCAGAAACTTCTTTATTTGCAACCGGTTGAATGGATTTCTTTATTTCGGTTTTATCTTTACCTTTTAGTTTTGCTTTAATTTCTAATAGGGAGAGACGATGCTCTATATCATTCATTCTCTCTTCAATTTTGGATTCTGCCATAACAATTCAATGCGGATAACTATTCACGTGATACATATGATACCATATTTTGAACAGTATGTTTATTGAATGATTGATAAATCAATTATCGCTTTTTCATTCCGAGCATACTCATAACAAGTTGTGTTATTTGCCTAAAAAACTGTCTAACTAGTTGTCGAAAGAGCGTATTTTTAGATAATTTATTCAACACTTCTGAGGCATATTCAGAATTCGTTTTATCTGGTTGTGATGGGACGTCGGTGGTTTTATTGGCTTGTTTTGGAGCGCTTAATAGATCCTTTGCTGATTGTCGAACGGTACGTTGTTTATATTTAGTACATAGTGAGGAGGTTGAAACGACTTGCAATAGTTCCTGTTGAGTTAATACACCCATTCTGGATAAGGGGGGACGTATCATGCATTGAATAAGTGGAGTAGGTTGACCTTTGCCATCTAAACTACTCAGCAAAGCCTCTCCAATTCCTAGGGAGGTTAATAACTTCTCAGTATTATAGTAGGTGGACTCAGGGAAATTTTGTGCCACAAGCTTCATTGCCTTCCTGTCTTTAGCTGTAAATGCACGGAGGGAGTGTTGTATTTTAAGTCCTAGCTGACCTAAAACGCTGTCAGGGATATCATTAGGTGTTTGCGTGCAAAATATCAGACCAATCCCCTTTGATCGAATTAGTTTAACCATGGTATCCATTAAGTTAAGCAATGCTTTACTTGCCTCATTAAACATTAAATGTGCTTCATCAATAAATAAGATCAACTTGGGCTTTTCTGGATCACCTAGTTCAGGCATGTTTCGATATACATCAGTCAACAGTTTAAGCATGAATGAAGAGAAAACCTTGGGTTTATCCTGCATATTGTCTAGTCTAAGAATGGAGATAACTCCAAGCCCATCTGGGGTAATTTTAATAAGATCTTGGACATTAAAGGCCGGTTCACCAAAAATCTGATTTCCTCCCTGAGCTTCTAACTCAATGATTTTACGAATAATTGTCCCAACAGTTGCTCCTGATAAAGCTCCAAAATTGCCTTCAATTTTAGCTTGTCCATCTTCTGTTTGAGCATATTGCAACAAGCTTTTAAAATCAGACAGCTCGATTAGGGGTAACTGCTCTTGTTTTGCAAACTCAAATAGAATAGTAACAACTCCTGATTGAGTATCATTCAGATCCAGCATGCGAGAAAACAAGATTGCTCCAAAATCGCTGATCGTTGCACGAGTTGGTGCGCCAGCTTCGTTTTCACTTAATGTTAAAAACTCAACAGGAAACCCCCGTGGTGCATAAGTTAATTGCAGCGATTCACAGCGTTTAAGGAGTCCTTCATTGGATTGTCCAGGCATTGCCAAGCCAGAAATATCTCCTTTAATATCCATGATAAAGCAAGATACTCCTGCAAGGGAGAGTTGTTCACTTAGAACTTGGATGGTTTTTGTTTTTCCACTTCCTGTCGCTCCAGCTATTAATCCATGGCGATTAAAAGACTTTAAAACTAAATTTACTGGTGAATTTTCTAGTAGGTGTCCATCCAGAAGGATGCCTCCTAGTTGAATAGTAGGAAGTGTATTTGTTTGATAAGGGATTTGGAGATCTTCATGCATGGCGTAAATCCTTTTGATCATATCATTTGAGTATATCTGATTTTGAGCGATTTTTTATAGAATTATCTTTTGTGTATGCTGAATAATAAATGCCTCCCTCAAGGCTGAGGAATCGAGTCATTTTAAAAAAGGAGGCATTTATACCAAAGGTTGGGTGCTTCGCCGAATGGCGCTGCCTTAAGCGGTGGGATTCGGTTCATCTATACGGCTCGCATCGGTCCGCTTGCTGACGCGCGCGGCTCGGTTCCTTCTTTGCTGTCTGAATCAAATCCTAGTCACAGCAGGGAGTGAACCGAGCCGCGCGCGTCAGCAAGCGGATATTTTTGATTCACATACCATCATGATTTGAATGTAGACATCAGAAATAACGAGTAAGCTTCTACGAACTACAAATATCAGTTAAAGTTTTCCATAACTCACCGTGAGTTAATGGAAATCAATAATAAGGACAGCCAACTATGAAACGATATCATAAAATCATCTTACTGTTTATAGTCGCCTTGGTATCGCAATCCCTGACATTCGCAGGGCCTATCGACTTTTACAAACAACTTCAGTTAAAAAAGAAACGAGGTAACTCAGTATCAATAACTACTAAACAGTTCTATTTCAAACAATACATTGATCATCAAAATCCAGCTAAAGGCACTTATAAACAACGCTATTTTATTGATGAATCGTATGGTCCAAAGACTTCTTCTCCCATTTTTTTCTATATTTGCGGTGAAGGGGCTTGTAGTAAGGATGATTTGGATGGCGCTATTCGCTATTATGCCAAAAAATTTCACGCTAAATTGGTTGCGTTAGAGCATCGTTATTACGGAAAAAGTATCCCGCTCCCAACGTTATCTTCAAACGATCTACGTTATCTAACCACAGATCTTGCGCTTGCTGATTTAGCTCATTTTCAAAAAGCAATCACTCAAAAGAAGCACTGGACTGGCTCCTGGGTTGCATTCGGTGGCTCTTATCCAGGTTCATTAGCAGCTTATTATCGTTTGAGATTTCCTGAGTTAGTGGTTGGTGCCTTGGCTTCATCTGCGCCTGTCATGGCTAAAGAAGACTTCTTTGAATATGATCGGCATGTTGCAAAAGTAGCTGGACCACGTTGCTTAAGTTTAATGAAAGAGGTTGTTGGTGAGATTGAAGAGTCTATTTCAGATAAGAGAAAATTCAATAAAATCAGAGCTAAATTCGATGCTAAGGCTATAGAAAACCCACTGGATTTTGTTTATTTAGTCGCTGATGTTGCAGCAGAGGCTATTCAATATGGAAAAAGAGATAAATTCTGTAAATTGTTAGAACACTCTCCAACTGCTTTAGAGGGATATGCGAGCTATGCAAAAGAGCTGTTTGAAGAGTTAGAGACGGATGCCGTTGGATTTTCTCCGCAAGGGTGGATGAGTGAGGATCCTAAAGATTATGATAGTTCTCATGTAGGGGTAAGACAATGGTACTATCAATCTTGTACAGAGTATGGTTATTGGCAAAATGCTAATCCTAATTCAGACCAATCCGCACGTTCTTCGTTAATTAATTTGGATTACCATCATGAAGTATGTAAGCGATTGTTTAATATTGATAAGCCAGCAAACGTAGAGCTGATTAATCAATCATTTTACTATCCCTTATTCGATGAATCTGTTTCTAATATTTATTTTACAAATGGGGATCAAGATCCGTGGTCAGTCTTGTCACTTATTGATGCAAATGGTAATACAAACAATCTTAATTTAAGTTATTACTTAATTGAAGGTGCATCACATTGCGTCGACTTGTCAGAGCCTAATAAGGCTGATTCAAAATCATTGTTTTTAGCAAGAATGAAAATGGAGAAACTGTTAAAAGAGTGGTTGTAAGGCATATTTACTCCCTCACGACTGAGGAATCGACTCAAATTATAGTGCCCCCACCAATCTATTCTCTGATGGTCAGTAAGCGTAGGTCGGGCGCTTTTCCGAATGGCGCTGCCTTAAGCAGAGTCATTCGTGAAAGCGGATAGTTTCATATCCGCTTGCTGACGCGCGCGGCTCGGTTCACTCCCTGCTGTGATTAGGATTTGATTCAGACAACAAAGAAGAAACCGAGCCGCGCGCGTCAGCAAGCGGACCGATGAGGGCCAAATAGAAGAATCTAATGACACCGCTTAAAGCAGCGCCATTCGGCGAAGCATCCGGCCTTGGGTATAAATGCCTCTTTTTAAAAAATAAGTCGATTCCTCAGCCCTCACGGTCGCGGTTTATTCAGAACTTTAACCGAACCGCAACCGTGAGGGAGCGGAAAATATTTAACCATTTTTAGTGTTAAACACCTTCTCAACAGTCGGTCTAATGGATAATGTACTGTAATGGTTTACCCCATTTTCAACACTGGCAGGTACTAATTCACCATTTAAAACAAAAGCCCAGGTTTGTTTAGAACCTAAGTATTGGTCTCCATGTTCAGTCCATTCATCACCGGAACCTCTACCATGATCAGTCGAGACAATGATCAAGGTCTCATCATAGATTGACAACTCTTTAAGCGTGGAAAATAGAGCGTCTAATAGTTTGTCGTAGTAGCCTATCATTTTTAAGTAAGCAGGACGATTTCCGGCATGAGCGAAGTCATCTGCTTCGCCGAGTGATAGGTACATAAATTTAGGTTTGTATTTTTTAAGATAGTGCAATGCATGAGCATAGCTGTATTTGTCAAGACGCTCATCTGGGCGATCATAATTTATCGATTGTAGCTTATTGATGATTTGCATGGTAATGTCAGGTAAAGATGTATAAGGATCTCTCATAGGTTCAATACCACTGCTCGAAGTAATCGTTCCTTTATTCATTTCAACCCCATTAGCCATTTTATCCCAGCAAGAAATAGTGACTACATCCGCAGGATGAAAATGAAGCGAATTAACCAGATATTCAGGGAAAGTCTCTATTTGCACTGGGCCGCAGTCGTTATTTTGGCAATCAGTTACTTTACCAGACATCTGGCTTTGGTAGGATGGTAAACTGATAGGCGTTGAGGCAACTTCCATTGTGTGTTCAGTTTGTTGTAAGCCACCATATATTTTGGCTTCAGAGGCGTATTTATTCCAAAAAATGGGCATGTTTTGTTTTTGATTTAAAACATCTTGCCAGCGAATTCCATCAAGTGTGATATACAGTACTCGTTTGATGGGGCTTGCTTTTGATAAGTTGTCTTGAGCTGAGGCATACAAAGAAAACACAGATAAAAACAGAGTCAGAATTGATTTAAATTTCATTGTAGTTAACGTCCTTCATTAAAAAATCGTCCTTATACTGAGCAATAAACTTTAGCTGAAGTAGAGAAGCTTGTCTCTTGGAAAAAGTATGACTTTAACTTTAAGCTAAAAAACTCCCCCCTGCAAAAGACACTCTAAAATCAATAGGATATTTGCAGGAGAGTATGGTTTAGGTGAAAAAGATTCCTGGATTACTCAATTTTTTTTAAACTGCACCAAAATATCGGCGTCCATACCCGGAGAAACAGTTAATGTTCCCTTAGCATTTCCGGATTCGTTGGTAAAATTACCGGTAATATTTCCATAATCCGTTTTGATTGTTACAACACTATTATTGCAAGTACCTTTTAGAGTCTCAGTATGATGCTCAGGGCATATTACAGTGCCTGAATCCTTGTCTGCATTGATGAGCAATGTGAAGTTCCCCTGACCATCTAATGCACTAATAGTTCCTTTTCCATGGTATTTACATGTGCCAAGAAGCCAGTTATATGCGCTACCTTGACCTGACCAATCACCAGTGATGTTTTCGCAAGAATTGTTGTTTGCTAAAGTTACAATGATCTGAGCGTGGCTTGAACTTGCACACAGGATTAGAGAGCTCATGATCAACTTCATACTTCTGTTCATACATTTCCTTATTGTCAATATCGAATTCATAATGGCTAGATTTGAAAATATAATTTCTATATCTTGCTTAAATCCATGCGCTTGGGAACTTTGTACTGAATTATCCTGCATGTCAATTGTTTTTTTGAGCTTAAATTTTAGAAGAATTTCTAAATAATTCCCTGCCGTCATCCTTCTTTAGTCCAGTAAAAATTGCGCCAGAAAAGACAGTTAAACAGGCTAAAGCGATAAATGTATTATGAAATAAAGTTAAGGTAAGTGATGAGTGGGTAGGGTTTGAATACGTAAAAACAGTAACTAATAAAGCCGCTATAGCAACACCAAAGCTTTGAGATAATTGTTGAGTTGTTGTCATGATGCTAGTTGCTGCACTAATGTCAGGATCATCTATCCTGGCATAGGCTAAAGAGTTCATTCCAGTGTATTGTAAAGCGATAAAAAAACCATAAATAAATGTCAATACACTGATTTCATAAATTGAAGTGGTGGAGTTGATTGTTGAAAACGACCATAAGCAAATCCCAACAATGCAAGTATTCCAAATCAATAGGGTTTTGTGCCCTAGTAATTGTAATATCTTAAAAGACATTGGTTTAACTAAAAAGACACCAATTGCCATAGGGGCAAGTAGTAACCCGGATAATCGCGGTGAATAGCCAAGAATTATTTGGAAGAATAATGGCAATAAGAAAGGGGCTCCTCCAAAACTTAAACGTGCTAATAGGTTACCGAGTACTGAGATTCTAAATGTTCTTGTTTTGAGTAAATTGATTTTAACAATTGGGTTTGCTCTGTTTTGGGAGTGTTTTGCATAAGCGAATAAAAGCAAGGCTGAAAAGATAAGAATGATGATTGATTCGGTTAGTCCTGCTCTAGACTCACTAAACATGGATAAACCCAGGGTTAAGGAGGCTAAGCCTGTACCAAACAGCACAAATCCTGATTTATCAAGAGGTGGCACATGATTGGGTTGTATATCGGGAAGCGTTTTCAGGGCTAATAATACAGTTAAAATTCCAACTGGGATATTGACCCAGAATATCCAACGCCAGGAAAAGTGAACTGTTATAATTCCACCTAGTAGTGGTCCTAAGAGTAAGCCTAATGAAGCGACCATCACCACGACACTCATTTTTGAGATTATCTCATGTCGTTCGCTGGTCTTTAAAATGATCATTCTTCCAATGGGCATTGATAATGAGCCCCCTAGACCTTGAATGACTCTTGCGAAGATGAGCTCCCATAAACTCTGAGTTAAACCGCACCATATAGAACTTAGAGTGAATAGGATAAGCGCTCCAATGAATACCTTCTTTATACCGTATTTGTCCGCTATCCAACCACTAATCGGTATAAAGACCGCCAAACTGAGTAAATAGCTAATTAATGCGAGTTTAAGATCAATAGGATTTACATTAAAACTTTGAGCCATCACTGGTATAGCGGTATTGATGATGGTTGTATCCATTGCTTCCATAAACATCGCACAAGAAACAACAAAAATGATGCCGTTCGGTCTCATAAATGACTCAATAAAGGTTGCATTTCATGACAAAAGAAAGAGAACTGTGATATTCTTTCACACCCTGTATCCCTACGTGTAATTGGTTCATTAAGTGATCACTCGTACTATTAAATTATAATGAATCATTAGAATTTAACATGAGTATGCACTAAATAATATTTTTGAGTGTAATTTATGAGAAGAGAGAAGGTAAAGATTAATCGAGATCCCCAGACTGGAGAAATTGTCAATTTAAGCCATGATGGTAAAGGAGTAGCTCGAGTTGATGGTAAAGCTACCTTTATTCAAGGAGCATTGCCTGGAGAAATTGTTGAGTTTCAATATCTTCGAGTTAAGAAAGATTTTGATGAAGGAAAATTGCTGTCTATCACTAAACCCTCAACACTTAGGGTTGAACCAAAATGTCCTCACTTTCAACTTTGTGGGGGGTGTTCGCTACAACATTTAGATGAAAAGGAACAAATCCGATTTAAAGAACATCATTTGATGGATTTACTCAATCGCTATGGGCATACCCAACCGTTATCTGTGCTCCCTGCATTAACGTGTAGCCCATGGAATTACCGAAATAAAGCAAGGTTAAGCACAAGGTATGTAGAAAAGAAACAAGTAGCGATGGTAGGCTTCAGAGAGCGAAATAATCCTCGATATATCACTGATATTAATCAATGTCCTATATTAAATAGCAAAGTAGATAAGGATATACCGTACTTAAGAGCCCTTATCAATGCTATGGAGGATAGGCATTGTATAGCTCAAATTGAACTGGCTGCAGGTGATGATGATGTAGCCCTTATATTTCGAAACTTGTCCTCATTAAGTAAGAACGATGAATTACTCTTATGTCAATTTGGAGAGTCTCGGAATTACAGAATTTTTTTGCAACCATCAGGTCCAGACTCTGTGTATTGCATTTATCCTTTGCAACAAGGAGATTACCTAACTTATCAATTGCCAGAGTATGGAATATCCTTTCAATTTCACCCTAATGATTTTACACAAGTGAACTCAGAGCTTAATCGTAAAATGGTTAAGCAAGCCTTAGAGCTAATGGAGCTAAAACACTCTGATAACGTGCTAGACTTATTTTGTGGGCTTGGTAATTTTTCACTCCCATTGGCGAAAAATTGCTCCATGGTGGTGGGTGTAGAAGGAAGTAAAACAATGGTTGAGCGCGCTTATATGAATGCAAGTGCTAACCAAATACACAATGTTGATTTTTACGCAGCGAATCTTGATGACCCTAATGAAGTCAGAGGTGTCATGAAAAAAACGTACGATAAGGTTTTACTGGATCCCCCGAGATCAGGTGCTTTAGAAATTGTTCATCAAATGGATTCCATTAATCCAGAACGTATAGTATATGTATCATGTAATCCAATTACTTTAGCAAGGGACACAGACGTCTTGGTTCATCAAAAAGGGTATCAGTTGATTTCTGCAGGTGTCATGGACATGTTTCCTCACACGGCTCATGTAGAGTCAATTGCCTTGTTTCAAAAAGGATAATTGTTATGGTACGAGTAAAAGATACTACTCCGTTGACTTCGGATGGTAGTATCGACGTTGAGATGTGGTTGCATCAATTAAGTAGTAAAGGATATTTAAATAACCTTGATCTCATTCGTAATGCATGTACCTTGAGTCAGCTAGCGGGTCAAGATCATGCCACTGAGACAGGACAAACTTGTTTGCAACAAGGATTGTCTATGGCAGATCTTTTAGCAGATTTAGAAGTTGATCAAGAAACCCTTGCAGCTGCTATTATTTTTGAAAATGTTCACTATGCGGATCTATCTATAGACGATGTTGAGGAGCAACTAGGCCACAACATTGCTAAGTTGGTTAAGGGCATAGAAAGAATGAGTGCAATGAATAACTTAAAAGCGCTCAATAAATATCCCCAAAATAAAAATCAAGTTGATAATATTCGTAAAATGCTCCTAGCCATGGTCGATGATGTGAGAGTCGTTCTGATTAAACTAGCAGAGCGTTTATGCATCCTCAGAACCGCGGGTCATTTATCCGAAAAAGTGCAAAAGCAGTTGGCAAAGGAAGTCATGGACATCTACGCTCCTTTAGCAAATCGTTTAGGTATTGGGGCAATGAAATGGGAAATGGAGGATTTAGCGTTCCGCTATTTACATCCTGATGAATATAAATCCATAGCAAAGGGTCTAAAAGCAAAGCGTCTTGAAAGAGACCAATTTGTTAACATGATTGTTGAGCAACTTGAACACCTTATTAAAGAAAGCGGTGCTCAGCATTTTGCGGTTTACGGTAGATCCAAACATATCCATAGTATTTATAAAAAAATGACAAGAAAAAACGTGTCATTGGATGAAATATACGATGCAACAGCTGTCCGTGTTCTTGTTGATACTGATGTGCAATGTTATGAAGTACTAGGCATGGTGCATACACTTTGGCAACAAATTCCGGCAGAGTTTGATGATTACATCATTAATCCCAAACCCAATGGTTATCAATCTTTACATACGGCTGTTGTTGGACCAGAAGGTCGTGTATTTGAGGTACAAATTAGAACATTCCATATGCATGATTTGGCTGAAATGGGTGTTGCTGCACATTGGAAATACAAAGAAGGTGGATTGCAGCAAAAAGAAAGCCATGAGCGAAAAATTGAATGGCTGCGTGATGTATTGGCATGGCACCAAGAGATGGCTACCAATAAAGGAGTTTCAGAGGAATTAACCACCGAATTTCTTGAAGACAGAGTTTACGTTTTCACTCCTGATGGAGATGTGCTTGACTTACCGCATGGAGTAACACCATTGGATTTTGCTTATCATGTCCATAGTCAGTTAGGGCATCGTTGTCGTGGAAGCAAGGTAAATCGTCATATCGTACCTCTAACCTACCAATTGAAGACTGGTGATCAAGTTGAAATTCTGACAGGTAAAGAGGTCAAACCTTCTAGGGACTGGATTAACCCGCATCTGAATTACTTAAAAACAGCAAGAGCTAAGGCAAAGGTTTTGCATTGGTTTAAAATGCAAGATTATGAAAACAATGTTCAAGAAGGAAAAGAAATTCTTGAGAAGGAATTAAAGTCATTGGGCGTTAAAACGGATAAGCTTATCGAAGTATGCACAGCCTTTAACTTTAAGAAACTTGAGGATTTGTACGCAAATTTAGGGCGAGGTGACATTAAGATAGGGCAAATCATCAATAAGATTGCTCCTCCTGATGTTGCTGAACAAAACATCCAAAAATTAATTAGACAGCAACATAAACCAGAGGTCACTGGGAGTGATTTGCGTATTGAAGGGGTAGGGAATCTATTAACCTTTATCGCTCGATGCTGCCAACCAGTTCCTGGGGATGATATTGTTGGATACATCACAATAGGCAGAGGCGTTTCAGTTCATCGTAAGGATTGCCCCAACATTATCCACTCCACTGAAAAGCAAAAAAGACGTTTTATTCAGGTGAATTGGGGTAGCACAACTAGAGAGAATTACATCGTTGATGTGTTAATTAAAGCGTTTGATCGCTCTGAATTATTAAAAGACGTCACATCTTTGTTATCGAACGAAAAAGCCCATGTTTTTGCTTTGCAAACCCAAAGTGATAAACACGATAATATGGCGTATATTTCACTTACAGTTGAAATTGATGGTTTAAACAGTTTGTCACGTTTATTGAATAAGCTCGAGCAAATTCCTAATGTATTGGAGGCTAGGAGGCAGTTGTAAGAAGTGTTATTTTTTCGCTCCCTTACGGTCAAGGCTTGGATTTAGCACTGAACAAACCGAGCCGCGACCGTAAGGGAGTGGATAAGCTGCCCATATAAAACTCTATATAACAAACCCAGCTACAACCGAACGCTTCTCACTGAGTAATACATTATAAGTTCTACACGCTGAACCTAAAGACATGCACTCAACACCAATCCGTAACTGAGATAGCTTGCTTAGGTATTGAATTGGCAATAATTTACCCGTATTGGTATGACCAATGACAATAATTTCGGGTTTAGATCTCAACAGCAAATCAATAAATTCGTCATTGATATCCAGTATATCTTGGATATTGATATCAGTAATTATAGATTCGCTTGAAACGATGAGACTGTTCTCATAAACAATGGAATTGATCTGAATTTTATTGTTAGTGTATGCTTGCACAGCGTGTCTATCAGCAGATTCTAGACTGATTTGCATGGTATTCAATGTATCTTTAAGTTATAGTGAGTTGTATTATACCATAGAGGTTCGAATTATGAGTCAATTTCCCCGCATTAAACGCTTACCCCCTTATGTTTTTAATACGATTAATCAACTTAAGACAGAGGCACGAGCGCGAGGCGAGGATATTATTGATTTTGGCATGGGAAATCCTGATCAACCGACACCTAAGCATATTGTAGATAAATTGGTTGAAGTTGCTCAAAGACCTGACACCCATCGATACTCCATGTCCAAGGGAATACCTAGATTGCGTCGTGCAATGGCAAGATGGTATCAACGACATTATAATATTGAGTTAAATACAGAAACCCAGGTACTTGCTACAATAGGTTCTAAGGAAGGCTTAGCCCACTTAGCATTGGCAATATCAGGTCCTGGAGATACCATTTTAGTACCAGATCCTGCATACCCCATTCATACTTATGGATTTATAATAGCTGGTGCCAATGTAAAACAAATTCCTCTAATCGATGAAGAGCAGTTTTTATTAGCAGTAGAAGACGCTATCAACAGAACTTGGCCAAAACCTAAAGCGCTAGTCATTAACTTTCCAGCAAACCCAAGTACTCATTGTGTTGATTATGGGTTTTTTGAACGTGTCGTTGCTTTGGCAAAAAAAAATAACCTGTGGATCATTCATGATTTAGCGTATGCCGATATCGTATTTGATGGATATAAAGCACCTTCGATATTACAAGTTCCTGGAGCAATCGACATTGCAATTGAAACTTATTCCATGTCTAAGTCTTATAATATGCCGGGTTGGAGGGTTGGTTTTGCGTGTGGAAATGAGGAGCTGGTTGCTGCATTAGCCAGAATTAAATCCTATTTAGATTATGGAACATTCACTCCTATTCAGGTAGCTGCTATAGCCGCTTTAGAAGGATCTGATGATTGTGTAATAGAAATTCGGGATCGTTACGAAAGACGAAGGAATTTGTTGTGTGATGGATTAAATGAGATAGGATGGGAAGTGACCAGGCCAAAGGGAACTATGTTTGTATGGGCTCCAATTCCCTTGCACTATAAATCCATGGGTTCCTTGGAGTTTAGTAAATATTTATTAAAGGAGGCGCTAGTAGCGGTTTCACCAGGAATAGGATTTGGTGCCCAAGGTGATGCTTATGTGCGCTTTGGATTAATTGAAAATAAAGACAGAATCAGACAAGCCTTAAGAAGTTTAAAAGCCTTATTTAGAAAGGATGGTCTATTAAAGGCAGGTTAACAATGGATGTTATTATTAATCAAAGTTTAGCCACGATTCCCGAACAGGTTGAGACTATTCCTTCCTATCAAAAGGTGGAACTAAATCTACTTGCCAGCTGTGGGTATAACATGGATCAACCACCACTGGCCGATGTTTATCGATCTATCCATGATTTACAGGGTGATTGGATACTATTAAGCCCTATATATTGGGAGGCTTCTCATAATGATGCATTGATAGTTTCTGCTGAAGATGGTTTGCCATGCAGTGAAGAGGAGTTTCAGCAATTGTTCCAATGGTATTCAGATTTTTTAGCTGAAGAAAGCAATACCCTCTATTTTCATAATCCAGTAACTTGGTTATTAAACGTCAACAATAAGCCCCCCTTATATTCTAAACCTTTGTATCAAATGCTCCATCAGTCAATGATGCCCGAACTGTCTAAGCTTGATACGACAATGTACTGGCAAAAGTTTTTTACTGAGTGCCAAATGTTTTTTGCGTCTACGGTGAATAAGACACTAATAAATGGCGTTTGGTTTTGGGGGAATGGCAAACTGAATGCAAAATTGAATTTACCCATTTGTGCAGATGCAGAATTATTTTCTCTTGCAAGAGCAGTATCGAAGAACGTTTCGTTGTATGATCCATCTGTTTCATTGGATAAATTTAGAGTTCTACTTTTAACTCAAATCGATCGAATAACTCAAACACATAAAGATGAACTAAGTAAAATGCCCATTTCATGGTATTGGAACAATTCGGCTTATAAGAATAAAAGTTCCAATTGGTTCTCACGTCTATGGAGATCTTGGACCCATGCTTATTAAACGACGGCAACTACCAGACTCAATAGTAAATCTGCAAGGCTTGCCCGATGTATTAAATCGTATATTTATAGCGCGTGGTATTACCGAAGCATCTCAGTTGGACAAACAACTCAAGGCACTGTTGCCTTTCAATCTTTTAAAAGGGATTTCAGAAGCTAGTTTACGTCTTGAGCAAGCCTTGCGTTCGCATCAGCGTATTTTGATCATAGGCGATTTCGATGCAGATGGTGCTACTTCTACTGCTTTAGGAATAACTGCTTTAAGAGCGCTAGGAGCAAAACATGTCGAATATTTGGTTCCAAACCGCTTTGAATTTGGGTATGGGCTTACCCCAGCGATAGTTGATGTTGCTAGCAAGTGGAAACCCGATTTAATTATTACTGTCGACAATGGGATTGCAAGCTTTGAGGGAGTAGAAAGAGCTAACCAATTAGGTATCGATGTTCTGATAACAGATCATCATCTTCCAGCTGAATCTTTACCTCGGGCATGTGCTATTGTCAATCCCAATCAGCCTGGTTGTGAGTTTCCCAGTAAGTCAATTGCAGGAGTCGGAGTTATTTTCTATGTCATGCTGGCTTTGAGAAGACAACTTGCTTCAAGTAACTGGTTTGAGGAAATGAATATTGCTGAACCGAATATGGCTAGTTTTCTAGATTTGGTTGCTTTAGGAACTGTCGCTGATGTTGTTGGCCTCGATCAGAATAATCGTATTATGGTGAATCAAGGTATGCAGCGAATCAAGCAGGGCTTGTGTAGAGAAGGAATAAGAGCTTTAGCAGAAATTTCTGGAAGAGACTTGACGCGCTTACGAGAAACTGATCTTGGCTTTGCTATAGCTCCGCGCTTAAACGCTGCAGGACGATTAGACGATATGTCTCTCGGAATTGAGTGCTTGATCACCTCCAATCCCCAACAGGCAAGAGATTTTTGTCAGCAGCTGGATGAGTTAAACCAAGAACGTAAATCAATAGAAACAGAGATGAAGCAACAAGCGATGGAGGCTTTAGAGAAGTTATCCGTCATTGCTGAAAATAAAAAGTTACCGGTTGCTTTATGCTTGCATGACAAAACTTGGCATCAGGGAGTAATTGGTATTTTAGCTGGGCGAATGAAAGAACGATTTCATCGTCCTGTGATTGCATTTGCTTCTGTGAGCGATGAAGAACTTAAAGGTTCTGCAAGATCCGTTTCAGGATTAAACATTAGAGATGTTCTTGCTGCTATTGATAAGGACAAGCCAGGCTTAATTACCAAGTTCGGTGGCCATGCCATGGCAGCAGGCTTAAGTATTAGGCCAGAGGTTTTGGGTGAGTTTAGAGAAGCTTTACTTAACGAAGTGCAAAAATATTTAGATGTTTCTCAATGTGAAGGGGAAATTCTCACTGATGGTCCGCTACATTTACAAGAGTTCACTATAGAAACGGCTAAACTCATTCAGGAAGCTGGGCCGTGGGGGCAATCTTTTGCTGAACCAGTGTTTGATAATGTGTTTGAAATTATTGATCAGCGACTGGTAGGCAAACATCACTTAAAACTAACTCTCATTCCGGAGCAAGGGCAAGAGACCATAGATGCCATTGCATTTAATGTTGATGTAAATCTTTGGCCAAACCATCGTATAAAGCATGTGCATGTGGCTTATAAACTGGATATCAACTATTATCAAGGACGAAGCAAACTACAGTTGCTTGTGCAGGCTTTGAATAGTGTCACCTAGATAAGTTAGAATACATCCAAAGACTCCATCATGGTCACAGAATAAACAATTATTTTTGTGTAAATCTCAGTCAGTAAGTTATAATGTAATTTTTAAAATACAATTTATCGTGAACTCTATTTTGCTTTCAAAACTTGCTATTGCTCCAATGATTGATTGGACTAATAGCCCATTTCGTACCTTTATGCGCTATTTAGCCCCTAAAGCTTTACTGTATACAGAAATGCAAACTGTAGGAGCAATAAAAAATAACCCTGCTCGCGCTTTGTATTATTTACCCATTGAACATCCGATTGCTATTCAATTGGGCGGCTCAGATAAAAGTTCTCTAGCGGATTGTGCAGAAATAGCAGCACAAGCGGGGTATGATGAAATCAATTTAAATCTTGGTTGTCCAAGTGATAAAGTCCAAGCAGGTCAGTTTGGAGCCTGCTTAATGAAGGAGCCTTTAAAAGTAGCGGAATGCATTCGAGAAATGAAACGTCGAGCCCATATCCCTGTGACTGCAAAAACAAGAATTGGGATTGATAATGACGACAGTTATGAACATTTCAGAGCGTTTGCGCTCACTTTAATAGAAGCTGGTTGTGATAAACTCATCGTACATTCAAGAAAAGCTTGGCTTAATGGCTTAAATCCAAAACAAAACCGCACCATTCCACCTGTAAATTACGATTATGTGTATCAATTAAAAGCTGAAATCCCACATGTCCCAATAGTCATTAACGGAAATATCCTAACCGTTGAAGACGTTAAAACACATATGCAATATGTTGATGGAGTTATGGTGGGGCGCTTGGCTTGTGATAATCCATACTCTCTTACGACTCTGCACCAGTTTTTATATCCAAGTGTCCCTATCATGAGTCGAGAAGAGCTTTTTAGACATTATTTTGAACATTTAAAAGCTGAATACCTAAAGGGGATGTCTTTAAGCCTTTTAGCCAAACCATTATTTAATATTGTCCATGGGATGCCTGGAGCAAGGCAATGGAAAGGTCAACTTTCAAAATGTGTTCAGTCTAAATGCATTGAAGGAATCGCTCATTTAAGCACAGCATTACCATAGTCTACACAACCTAGATCGCAAAAATATACTACATTTAGAGTAATAATTGACTTTTAAAATGTATTATCAGCGGTGTAAGCTAATGCCTAATCCCATATATGAAGTATTGCAAAGCATGCTTCTCGATGACAGGCTTCTCTATGATGAAGAGTATGCTTCTGAAAAACTACCTTGTGGCTTAACAAACCTCCAGTTTGCAGCTGTTCTTCTGCTAACAGAATATGAATTACCTTCTAGGTTCAAACAAAAGCTTCAGATAGACCCTGCATTTATGGAGAAACGTAGAAGTAAAATTGTATCTCGTTTTATTCAGGATGCTAGCGGCAATCTTGAGCTCAATGAACTGGTGAGTAATCTTGCTCAGTCATTATTTATAGGAGCTGAGTTGGATTTAACAAAAGAATTAATGCTGAATAAAAAGGACTTCGCACATAAGGAGTTAGCAGAGTGTTTGCGGCAGCAGTTAATTCAACTTAAGAAGTATACCTATCATTCGCGTCATCATCAGGAATGGGAGGGTATTCATGATAAAATTAGAGCAAGTAAGCAATCTCCTGGAACTCTTAGGTTGAGCTTAAGTGATTATTCACATGTGAGTGATGCAGCTAAAGCGAATGACTATCTGGGGAATATTGATGACATGATAGATGCAGCATTAAGGCATTCTACAACCATCAATTACTCTCCTGCTGAACAGTTTGTTTTAAGCACCTATAGATATGCATACAGTTTAAGCAGTTACCAATTCAGGCTTGAGGAGGATTGTCGTCGTGAAATGGCTAAAAAAAATGAGCCATTATTGTATGTCGCTATCAAGACTTTTCCAAGAAATCCGATGGGAAATCAAGAGCCTCTATTAAACACTATGTTTGGAAATACAATTAAACAGATTGCAGGAGGCATGCACGCCTCTGTTTTAACTAATTTTGGGAGTAAAGAATTAAGGGAAGTTCATATTCTAATGTCTGGTCCATTTAATGATTCTGTCAACGTTGACTCAATACTGCGCAACGATGTATTTGAAGTGGATCTTATGGCTATGATCACTGATTCCATGAAAGAACTATTAAGTGAGAAATATGGTTCTCAGTGGCAATCCTTTGTTCAAACAAAGTTTAGAGAAGTTCAACAAAACGTGTATGCTGACGCACTCGTACAATATGCACATATCAGGGCGATACAACCGAAGAGTTACCAGCAACTAAAATCTGGGATTGTGGGACATTTGTTTGGAAGAAATACCTTTTTTGCAAGCACCACACGAAGAAACGAAGAGTTAAGAGCACAAAAATTATATAATGCAGATAATCCGGGGCAACAAACCGAAATGTTATGTTCTGAATTTGTATGCTTAACTTTAAATACTGTATTCAATCAATTAAATCATTTCTTTCAAAATGAACTAAATACTGATCAAGTTGTAGTAAGATCTTTTTTACCAGAAACAGAAATTACCGATTACGTGACGCCAGCAAGACTAATAGAACTTATAACTCAGAGCGGATGTGCAAGAAAGGTATCATTAAGTGAAGTGGTCGATGCACATATTAAGCTTGATGGAGATTCGAACAATGCACCCGTATAAAATGGAGTTAATCCATACAATTATTGATGAGATCAAACTCCTCTGCAGTAATGAGTATGTCAATGAAAGCGCTTCAATTCAGTCGCCATTACGATTAACCGATGAACAGCTGCAGGATCTTATTTTTAAAATTGTAATTAGTCTACCTGATAAACTTATCTATTTATCGGATGAGAGGCAAATCAGATATTATGTTAAGTTGATTGCAAGTGAATTTGTATTGTTTCAGGTCAATGAGGATCTAGCTAATCCTAGCTATCCAATCCTCTTCTCCAATTTTATTAATGAGTTAAATAGTCACTTAATCAAAAAAAGTCCCCTTCGATGATCAAATAGCAGCACATTTAGTTGAGTAATTCTAAAACTGCTTGTTTAAAAATTAGGGTATGTTTATCAATGTCATCGGTGGTAGTAGAGGGACTCATTAACGCCATATTATGAAACGGTGTTAATAATACTCCACGATTGAGTGCATAAAGATGCATGAGTTGATCCATTGCAAAATCACTGTGTATGGCTGCTTCTCCACCATTTTTGGCTGGGTTTTTCTGAAATATATATTCTGCTCTACAGCCGAGTTGAGTTACGTGCCAAGGAAGATCAAACTCTTGAATGATGCTCGAAACACCTTCTGTGAAATAACTAGCTAGCGGAATCATTGTACTAAATGCTTGTTCCGTCAAAACATGCTCTAAAGTGGCTTTCATTGCAACAAGTGATAGAGCATTTCCAGCAAGAGTTCCTCCTATTCCTCCTGTATCACAGGTAGACACTTGAATTTTATGTTCTAAAGCTTTGGAAAACTCCATACTAAATCCATAGACTGCAGCTGGTATACCACTTCCAATTGGTTTACCTAGAGTGAGAATATCAGGTTCAAGATCGTATGCTTTTGTATATCCGCCTGGACCGGAGCAAATGGTATGTGTTTCATCAATAATTAAGTAAGTACCGTATTTTCTTGTAAGTTCCCTTAGGGATTTATGAAACCCGGGCTCAGGATGAACAATACCAATATTAGTTAATGCGGGTTCAGTAATTACACAGGCCACATCACGTTGAGAAAGTGCCCTCTCTAGGTTTTCAATATCATTGAATTCGACAACTTTTGTAGTGAGTGCTGGATTGAATGCTGGACCTATATTGCCATGCCTTGAAACGACTACCCCGTCCTTTAATACAGCGAATGTTTCATCAACACTGCCGTGGTAACAGTAATTAAAGCATAAGATTTTGGGTCTTTGTGTGGTCAGTCTAGCTAGCCTAATGGAAAAGCGATTGGCATCTGTTGCAGTTAAAGCAAATTGCCAAAAGGGTAAACCAAATCGTTTTTGCAACTCCTCTCCTAACCAGATAGCATTCTCATTAGGTAGCATCGTTGTAAATCCAATATCTAACTTGTTTGCTAATGCACTCACAACAGTTTTAGGTGAATGACCGGTCATTGCGCCAGTATCACCTAAACAAAGATCGATGTATTGATGACCATCAACATCTATAAAATGGGATTCATTAGCCTCAGTGATGAATAAGGGAAATCCTCCTGGCCACTTAGCCATCCAATTCATAGGGACACCACCAAACAGTGATTTCTTTGCCCGTTGAAATAACTTTGCAGATTCAGGGTGGGTTTTAATAAATGAAGCTTTTTCTCTTTCAATTAATTGATTTAATTTATCTCGATTCATCGTATGCATCCTCATTCTGATGAATGACTATTCCAACTCTTTTTGGTGATTAGCATACTATGGCATAACTGCTACTATTAGCAAAATAATATATCAAACGGTTGATGGTTGGATTCACTGTAATTATTGAGCTACGATTATAGAATACGATTCATTTTCTAGGAGGTTACGTTCCAAGGGAATATTATGGAACGGATTTCCTACGTATTTATCTCAGGAATACTCTTAATCACTCTAGGATTGTTAGACATTTGTGGATGGCCTTTTTATCCATTAATTTCCGAAAAAGCGTCTGAATTTATTGATGATCATCAAGATAAACACTACACATCCAATTCAAAAGCAGTGCAGAAGGGGGCATTGAGTCTCTAGTTAAATCAAATTGCTAATGGGAACCTCGCTTAAGGGAGAATAAAGCTGTTCATCAAGCTTTATTAAATCAGCTAGACGTTCTTGCACTGATTTTGATACTGCATTTGATTTCAGTGTCCCTTCTGAAGTTAATTTTTGCAAATCTCCAACCGTTAAATACTCAGGGCTATAAGCTTCTGTGATGGTGCAATACTCGAATAGTTCCTCTGTTTTGGGGTTTTTTACGATCAGTTGATACATGTATACGGCAGCAATTGTTTCACTGGTTTGCATTTTTTCTCTTGCAAACTTAGGCAATTCAGTAGTTCCAATAAAATCATCCTTTTTAACCAATTCAAATCCATCATCCCTAATTGTTTGGCCTATTGTAGCACCCTTGTGTATTTTATCATGAGTAGATTTAAACCACTCAGGAATAGGTGAAGAAAAATGAACTACAGCGCAAGTGCGCATTAGTCCATTTGCATGTAAGTTAGAGACTCGTAGATTTCCCTTTTGCAATAAGATGTCCACCCCATAATCCTTAAATAGGAATTGAATTCGCTGGCTATTTAGCATCTTTTGCATTGCTTGAAGCGTATCTGTACTCCTAGAAGGTTTATTTTGGTCAAGTTTAGAAGTTTTGGATGGCTCAAAGAAAGTCTTCACTGTAGTGCTTGATATAGAGAGCTTTGAAAACATAACGATTAGGCATAATATTGAAATGAGGGCAGTATAGCTAAATACTCTCAAGCGTACTAGATGAAAAAATAAGCGTTTGTGCAAAGTCTCTGTCCCCATTTTCTAAACACTAAAAGATTGTTTAAAAAGTCGCGGTTTTCTACTTCATTGTTTAATCTTGTTTAGGCAGTGCGACATATAAAGTACCAGCATGATTCAGCTGATTTGCTTCTATACCTGCTTGATCACCTTCACCTTTATAGACATCGACGTGGGCTCCCATAATGGCCCCACCAGTATCTTGAGCGACACACCAGGATGTGGTTTTTTTGCAGTTATAGAGAATATTCATACCAACCGGAATTACTTTATGATCCGTTGCGCATGAAGCATGAGGGGTCAACGTAATATTTTCCGATCCATAGGGGCCTCCATCTTCTTTGGCAAAAAAAACATAGCTTTGATCACGATTTCGCAAGTCCTCGGCTTTAGCGCGGTTAAGTGGGTTATCTAGATATTGACGAATTTGCTTTTCTGAAGCAGCACTTTGTCTAATTTGTTTGGATACATTGCAACGTAATTTTTCTTCATCATGGCATTTAGGATCTTTAGCGCATTTTTCCATTGTATCCAGGTTGCCACCACAAGTTGGGTCTTGTGCGCATTGAACTATACGTCCTAACATTGTCCGTGGTCTTCCATTGTAACCATCGTAATTGATATGAACTAATTTGCCATCTATATTTAATGAACCTGAGCCTTCAAGCATTAAAAAAGAGGGGTCATTTGGGTCTTTAACATAGCCAATAATGAATTTTGGATCTAAAGCACCTCGCTCTATTTCCTCTCTATCCGGTACAATCGAATAGGATCCGTTTGGATTTTTCATACAAAATCCACGCATCATTTTAGTGAGTGGATCGACTCCACATGGGGGTGATTTTAAATGATATTTTTTCATTTCCGCAGAGGCATTTACAACCCCTGGGTTTCCATAAATAGGATATAAAAATTCTCCTTGACGTTTGCTGCTAGCCTCAACAGCAGCTGGAGCGTAATAGGCGGTGAATTGAAATTCACCTTTTTTGAATCCAGCATGATTTTCAGGCCAACCGTCACTTTTATACCAGTTAAATTCACTTTTAATGCTTGAGATGTATTTTTGAAAATCACCACCAGCAGCTTTTGCAAGATTAAGCATTTTACTATTGGCTTTTTGACACCAGTCCTGTCGCTTGTAGCTATGTCCAGCGATCATTATTGTTTGATACTCACCTCGGTAGTTGTTGCAATTATGAAGTTGATTGTTTAAAGCGATGATAACTTCTTCCATATTACCTACGACCTTATAGAGCGGTAGTTCAGATGGAGAAACTTTATGGAATCTAAAACGCATAATTCCAGGCTCTTTGGCAGCCATTTTTTGCCTGGAAGTAAAGTCTACAAAACGCCTAACATCTAGGCAGCGCTGTATTGGATCATTTGGTAGGACTGCTTGAGCAATTATACTGTTAGTGAGAAGTAAGATCAGTAAAGCTGATTTATACATAGTCATCCTTTAAATTTAGGTATGTTAAGACCTTGCCCAATCATTGATTAATCAGTACTACGAAGATTATATAGTGAATTAGTCTCTCTTCAAAGAGACAAAAGGGTTATGTTTTATGTCTGTCAAATTTAACTTATTATGGATAAGTGTGTGAACCTCAAGGTATATTGAAAAGTTCGTTTCTATACATGCTAACTCACTCTATGCTGATGTGGGGTTTACGCTTGCTATGTTTGGGCAAGCGTAATAGTTAATTAAAGATAATAATCATTAGTTGAATGCATAATTAGGCGATACATTCGATTCTTGTACTGCAGTCTTTTTTTCTATGACATCAGTTAGTATGCTCAATTCGGAGACAGCTTTCAAAGTTTTATCCTGTAACTCAGATAGTCTTCTATTGAGTCTATCTATTTCAGAGTTTATCTCTATCTGAAGCCGTAATAGATGGAGTTTTGTGCTATTATAACTATCAATTGGAGAAATACCAAGTGACCTTAGCCCCATGACCCGGTCAATGTCTGCTCTTTCATCTCTTATGTTGCTCAGGTTTTGTTCATATATTGACTGTGCTGTTTCAACTTCTGCCAATGCTTGTTCATGAATAGTAATCCTATTCTCCACTCTACTGAGCTCGTTGCTCTTTTTCTGTATCGAGTCAGCAATCATTGCTTTTTCTTTGTCTAACTGTTCAAAGTGTGGCGCATATGATAGTTTGAGTTCCATTAATTTGTTAAGAGGTAGATTTTCAAAATACTCACGTAATGCATGGGATGTTTTATAAGGAAATTTAGACATTATCTCACCTGTATCATAAAAAGACCAAGGTTAACATGAGATTGCATTATATGTACACAATGCCCAAAAAAAAATTTAGGTGACTTTGGTATGATTGAATTGGAATCAAGAGTGCCGATGTGCATGGAATGCGCTCAGATGATGGTTTGCTGCTCTACTATAATAAATAAAACACTATTTAATTATATATTATTCCATGAAGGAAAAGTTGAAGCTATTTCTTTACGTTTATCCGCGTTAGGACTAGAACATCAAAGTGAACCTCTCCCAGAATTTGAGTTAATGAAGTTTGCGGCTCCTATCGATCATTTAAGTCATGTTGTTTATTCAGCGATCGAAGATAAGTAGTCTAAGTATAATCCCGCAGCCACGGCAGAGGAACAAATTGAATTTTTTAGCAAGATTTTGGAACTAAAAAACACATTAAGATCAATACAGGTTGTTCATAATGAATTAACAAAGAGCTTGTATGAAACATCCTAATTATACATTGCAAATGAGTCGCAGGGTACAGAATTGAATTTACGAGATTTTCTAGCGAATGCACCTGTAAAGTTGTTCAATTATTGATAGCTGTTTTCAAGAGTAGGGACATGGATTTTGATCAAGAAATAGACGCAGAAATGCTTAAGAAAGTTATACCTGGAATTCAAAAGCTTGATGAAATGCTAAAAGGAGGGGGAGTTCCTGAAGATGTCCTTAAACCTTTTAGTGAGTTTGCTGAAGTGATGCAAAAGAAACACAATAGCACGATGTCAACGATGATTCTTATGTAAACAACAAAGGTTCATTTAGGTTTGTTGGGCCATTTTGACCCAACAAACAATCCATCCTACTGCTGCATGTAAATTCAAAATAATCCATCACCTAAGAGAACGAAGAGTTTGATTTTCTTGATTGTCCTGGCTTAATTCCAGTTGATTGAGTTGCTTTTTAATATATAACCAACTATTGATATCGTATTGTGCGCCTAATTTGAGTAAAAATGGTTTAAGTGCATAGTTAACTAAGAGGTTATTAAGTTCATCAACGACATAAGGAGCTAGAGAGTGATTGTTAAATCGGGTGCTGGAGTCTAAAAAAAAGAGATGGAGTACGGTGAGTAAAGCATCAACGTTAGTTGTGTCGCGTGCTTCTCCACGTAATTCATTGGCTTTACTTCCCCCCTTCTCACCATGGCGTAACCAACTAAACCAGCCATACTCTTCGCTGGGAGTAGTTCCTTCCTTTTTACCTTTCGTGTAGTTGTCAACTGCTTTTGTTAAAGCATTGATAAGATCAGTCCATAGAGAAGAGGGCGGTTCGTCCTCTGTTTTTATTAAACCGCTATTGATTGAAGTTGCAGGTTCCTTATGGATTATCTCTTTGGACATAGGAAATAAAGTTTTTGGGGAACTGCTGGAGTGAAACGAAGAAGGTGGCCTATGCTTAATTTGGGAACGCTCTCTAGTGGGGTGAACCAATTGAGGATTAACTGACTCATGTTCTCCAGTATTTTGCTGATGCTCTTGATTATGAATGGAATTTTGTAATGTTAGAGACTCTTCTTGCTTTGTTCGAAGCAATTCTGCCTTTCTTTTAGCAACCAGTCCTTCTGGAATATCAGACGGCTTATTGATAATAGACTCAGATTGATTTATACGTTTTTCTTTCATATCTACATCCCTTAGTTATGATTAATTATTGTATATACTCTAATTTTTCTAATCATGTTAATGAAAACACTGCATGCTTGCAAGAAAAAGTGAGTAATAATGTCGGGTTATTTTTACATGGGTTTAAGAGTATTAATACACCCAATTATCCATTTGAATAGGTAAAGTTGGACACGTTTACTTTTCGATTAAAATAACATCAGAACCACGAATACGAGATGTTTTTTTTACTGTTGCTGAGGTATTATGCAAGATTTTTTGCACATCAGTAAATAAATCAAAACCATGATGAGTTAATGGCCTTAATAAAAAATAAGCTTTACCCTTATTTGCAAGCGAATTTTCTAGCGCTCGGATGTAATTTGAAAAAGTGCTATCTAGATAAAATCTACAGCGATTTTTAAATTCGGAAGGTGACAGCATCCCATGGCCTTGGAGAAAATAGGGCGGGTTGCTGATAATCAAATCGAATTTGCCTTCCCATTTCTTTTCTTGTAATTCATCGTAATTCAATAGATGCCAATGAAATTGGATTTCAGGACGATTAACGTTAGTGATGTTTTGATAAAAGTAGTCAGTATAAATGTCTTGTATTTCAACAAATGCAATATGCCTGAGTGATTGAAGATGCCACGATAGTTCTATTCCAATCACACCGCAGCCCGCACAAAGATCCAATACTCTTAATGAGCTAAGATCGTGATGTGACTCTAATTGTCCAGCTACAAATCTGGCTAAGTGAATTGAATCAAGGCTAAAACGATATTCGTTTGGTTGTTTGTAATGATAAGTAAAGTACATTCTTAATGTTCATCAAGTGCTGTATAAATTATTTTAAAATGTTCTACCGATTAATGCCATAGACTATCTTTCCATTCTTTGGGATGTTTTAGGAGGAAAGGAATTCATTCTAATTCTCTGTTTAAATACCCACAAATCTTGGGTAGAAGCGATTGCTCAACTGGTTAAGTCTTAAATTTAAAAAAGAAATGCAGTGATTATTGTGTACTAATAAAAAGGCCTCATCATGAGGCCTTAGTGCATTATTCTTCAACGCTGATTTCAATTTTCTTCTCAGTCGCGGCTTCTCTTTTAGGAATTCTGATTTCAAGAACTCCATGAGTGTAGCGTGCGGTGATTTTTGCATCATCTGCAGTCTGAGGGAGGCCAAAGCGACGATAAAATTGCCCTTGGGTTCGCTCTCTTCTTGTATAACCTTGATGTTGCTCTGTTTTTTCAAATTGGCGCTCACCTTTAAGGGTAAGGACGTGATTTTCTAGGGAAATATCAATGTCTTCCTTTTTTACCCCAGGAACATCGGCAATCACTAAAAAGCAGTCCTTTTCTTCTTTAATGTCCACCAAAGGCGACCAAGTGCCTGTTTCAATATAGGATGAATCATCCTGCTTTTGAAGATTAAAAAAATCATTCAATAAATGACCCATATCGCGGTACATGGGCATAGTTCTTCTTAATGTGTTCATGCTGTCTCCTTAAAATATGTTTTTGGTTAATTTCCTATGTAAGGATTATTGAAAAAAATTCAAGTCTACAATTTAAAAAATGGATGTCGAATTATTCTTAAGTCATCGCCCTAAGCCTTGCTACTCGCTCTGAAGTCAAGGGGGGGCAAACAGGCTAGCAAACTTCTCTTCATTGATAGGGTTGACAATAAAAAGGTGTGCTGTTGCCGGATGTGTTTCAGCTTTAGTTTTATCACCTGACTATTAAATGCGTGTCAGGTCACTAAATGGGGATAAACTGTATAACTTCAACCATTAGTAACTGGCTAAAAGCTTTGGTAGGTAGGCTTGGTACAAAATCCTAAAAAAAGACTCTTGAAAATCAAAGCTTTGACCTTATTTCCTAATTACTATGAATTTTAGGGAGGGCTTTAACTTATTCAGCAGTATTAATGAACTTAAAAACTAGAAATAAAATAACTTAATTTTTGTTTGTATTTTTTGCATTGAATAAAAATTAGAATTAAGAGGATTTAAACTATGTCAACAGTTCAAACAACAATAAGGGGTATTACGTCAACTCCAGCCATCAACTACCACATTGATAGACATTTAAAAAAACTCAAAAGGGCCTACAGGAAAATCAACAAATGCAAAGTGATCGTTGATTTGGCAAAAAACAACACGCACAAAGACAAGCTCTATAGTGTCTGCATTGATATCACTATTCCTGGAAAGGAATTGGTGAGCAAAAAGCAAGACCCCAATTTATTTATCGCGATTCGAAATAGCTTTTTTGCGCTTGAGCAGTTACTCGCTAAACATCATAAAAAGAAGGTACTCGGTAGCAAAAATCAAGCTCATTATCTTCGTTACTACAACAAAGATACTATGGCTGAGGCCGTTTAAATCATTTGAATAGTGTTTATATACCAAGACAGGGCTAATAACTACAAGCCCTGTCTATAAATTTAGAATTAGATACTGATTAATTGATAAGGAGAATGTTATGAAACAAGAACACATTCTGATTTTATTTTGGACGATAATCCTTGGTGTAGTAATGTCTGTAGTTCATGCAACTGATGCGCATCAGCTATCTCCAAAAAGTTATAATAGTGCATCTGCTTTTGATGATGATCCATTTTTTCAATCGGACGATGTATTTAAGCAAATCAGGAACATGCAACTATCCATGGATAGGTTAATGCGGCAGCAATTTAAAAAAATTAATAGTAATTCAATTGGATTTACCAACTTAAAAAACATGCTGAATCCTTCGCAAGATATCCAGATGAGGGAGCTCAACAATGAGCTTAGCTACACGATACAAAAGCCTGAGGGGGTTGATAGTAAAATTGATGTTTCTGTTAAGGATGGGATATTAATTGTGAATACACATCTCATGCAGAAAAGAACTTACAGAGAAAACGGCAGTAAAAGCTACAGCTATTCACAAAGTAGCTACATGCAATCCTTCAAACTACCGAATGCTTATGATCCTGATACTATGGATTTAAAAACTAAAGACGCCACTCTAATAGTTAGTTTCAAAAAACGGGGTGTACCGAGTTCTTTGAAGATCTGAAGCTACGAGCCTTAATTTGACATCGATGCAAGCAAATTGGTACATCGATGTCATTAATATGACGAACTGAATATCAGGAGGCACAACAGTTTTTTTAAGAACAACACAAAAGATGTGGTATTTTACGACGTATTTTATTGTTAATTCGATATAAATTTTGGTGAGACTTTGTAGATTGGACAGTAAACTATCTTAGTGGGGGGGGGCTTGCCTTTTGCTATTTAACAAGTAAAACCAATACATTATCAAGAAAAACGGTATAAAATTGCCCAGAGCGGTAAGGTGCTGCCACAGTGATGCCACGTGTTATAACGCAATAAACGATGAAATAGGGTTCTACTTCCTTTGTACATAGTGTGTTCGTTGAAAAAAAGCCTTCTTCATTTGAGCCTCATAAAAGTCAATAGCGGTTTGTTTAAAATAGTTTAAAAAAAGTAAGTTGATGTGCTGGAAATAGAAGAGGAATGTGTTACTATTTCTTTGGAATAATCCCTTCTTAAAAATTCCACCTCTGTGAATAACTCTTCAACCTTACTTACTGAATACTCAATTAATAAGCAACTACTAAATCAACACCCCAATTCCCACAAGGGATTCAACCAATTGTAGCTGGGAATGCAAGCTATGCTTATCCACAAATTCTGTGGATAAGTCTGTGAATAGGGTAGGGATTTTGACGTGAAATGAAGGAGCTTAGGTGGTTTTGAAAGACAAATCCAAGCTGCTCAAAATAAAACAAACCCCAATTCGTCGAATCTTGTTCTTACAGGTTTTGTCGGAGAAAATTTGAGACGATGCTCTAGTTTATAAATTTGAGGGAGTATGACTACTATACCAGCGTGCTTTGTCCAAAAAATCAGCTCTCAATGTTCAACATCAACACGATTCGTTGTTCAACATGGATAGGGAGCAGTGTTCAATTTCGCAGGAATGGGTGTTTGACCTCCGAAAGAATAGGCATTGGATTTGTCGGGATACTTGTTAGCTAATTTACAGAGCGTTTATAAGCATCTTATAACTAGAGTTCCATTGAACGGATGAGTTTACTCTGATCTAATAAATGCTTACATCGCTTAACTACAATTTCCTGATAGTTCTTTAAATAATTTGCTTCCTTATCATTAGTCAAAATAAGGTTGATTTCTTCTTGCAAAGCAACAGTTAGTTTGTCAATCAAAAATTTTAAACGTTTAGCCACTAATAACCTGGGCAACTGGCATGTATCTGCAAAATCAGCTAACTGATACGCATTAATAGTATTCTCTTCAAACTCATTCCCTAACGCCATCGCCAAGCCATGCTCAAATTCAGGATACATTTTTATATTCACTAAATCATAAAATGGTGCGAGGGAAATGCCGTTAGCCCCAACAAAAAAACTTAGATTTTTACCGTGAGCATCGCAATTAAATATCAAAATATTAAATAAAACCCAGTCCAGTATTTGTTGCTTAGTTTTAGCAGGATTGATGCATTGATTTGCAAAATCAAATAGCTTAGGCAAACTTACCCCATCTCTTATATTAGATACGTCTCGGCTATTTCCAAAATTTTGCTCATACTTATATTCCGGGGGTAAATTCAATGCCTGACAACCGTCTATTAAGTGCCGTCTTTGAACTGTATTAGTGGTATTTATTTTCCTATCAAAACGCTCGACCAATAAGGCAGGATGCTGGCCAAAACGTTTGATTTGGACTTTGGCAACATTCAATGAACAGCGTTTAGCAAGCTGCATACTTAGATATTCATTTAAAACTAAATAAGATAGTTTTTGTTTTTCAAATTTGAGAATATGGGTAGAACATAAGCTGCCTTCTCCAAAACCAAGTTGCTCTTCTTTATTTAACACCACGTTAATTTTATCTTGTACTCCAGCAACTGAAAGACGTGGTTTTCCATCCCAAACCATTAAACTATAGAGATCACGATTAGTTAAACGTTCTTCTAACTCCTCCTGAGTGATCAACCGAAAATTCCCGTGTTTAGGCGGTTCTTGATTGGATGGCAATATCACTAGTGATCCTGGTGTATCCAATCCTAAGGCTTGAATAAGTCCAAAGGTATTGTATTTGCTTAAATGAAAAATATTAACTAATACTTCTAAAGGATTTCCTTCTGGTAATAAATTTCGCAGAAATCGTTGCACGTTTAATGGGGGAATATCTTCATGCAAAGGCAAGTGTGGAGAAACAGCATAACCTGTCTTTTGCCAATGGGCACTATAACTCCAATACAATTGCTCCTCGATAAGCGTGATATGGGCTATTTGATAGTCTCCCTGATAAACATCCAAGACCTGCTTATCCCCAATCATTTTCATCCTCACCATCATCCATCCATGGTTTTATGTACAGATTTATTCCTAAACCGGAACAAATCTGTAATACACTTGCCAGTTGACAACTCGCTTGACCATGCTCGACTTTCATAAAGGTTTCTTTGGCTACACCACACAAAGCAGCCGCATCTTCTAGCCGTAACTCACTTTGAGTTCGGCGTGCTTTAATGACTTCCCCTAACAATTCTGCGGTTAATGGCTGTTGTAGATTAGGAGTGTTTAATTTTTTAATTTGCTTGGCCATATAATCCTACTGGAGTAGACTTAATATAAGTATTTCGATTTAATTGTTCATTAATCCTATTATAGTAGGATTAAATTTAAAAATACAAGAACAATCAATTAAAATCCTAATTAAATAGGATTATTGCAAAGACAATAGGTGCTTTTCAGCCCGTATGTCTATTCAGAAGAATAATTAATACATTTCTCAAATGTAACATTACAAAAAATGATGAAGATCAGAACAGTAAAGCACTGCCACAGTGAAGTCACAATTTATGACACAGTAAACGATCAACTAGGAATGCATTTTTTTGCGCATAGTGTGCTCATTGAAAAAAGAGCCTTGTTCATTTGAGCCTCATAAAAGTCAATAGCAGTTTGTTTAAAATAGTTTAAAAAAAAGTAAGACGATGCGCTGGAAATAGGAGAGGAATGTGTTACTATTTCTTAGGTATAACCCTATCTAAAAAATTACACCGCTGTGCATAACTCTGCGAACAAACATACTGAATATACAATTAATCCACAACCAGAAAATCAACACCCCAATTCCCACAAGGGATTCAACCAATTGTAGCTGGGAATGCAAGCTATGCTTATCCACAAATTCTGTGGATAAGTCTGTGAATAGGGTAGGGATTGTGACGTGAAATGAAGGAGCTTAGGTGGTTTTGAAAGACAAATCCAAGCTGCTCAAAATAAAACAAACCCCAATCCGTCATACCTATTTTTAATTGTAAACACCTTTATAATACGGATGATAATAACTGTACTACCCACCAAATGCTCATTTTCAGTTCTATACTAATAAGTACTGGGAATGCGATAAGCCTAAAAACTTTGAATTTCGGAACAATGTAGTATGAGGCAAATGCAATGACTGTTGATAAAACGCTATTGCCAACCGATAAACCAATACATAGAGATCAATGCAGATTAATAAGAGTTCTAAATAAATATTTAGAAAGTCAAGATTTACCTGTGCGCATGGATATCGAAGGTGTTTGTCAAGGCCTTTCTGCTCTACGTTGTAAATACGTTCTTGCAGGTCGAGAAAATGAATACTATGAAATGCTGGACAAATTAACGAGCTCCAAGAAGCTTTCAAGCAGCTCTTTTATGGAGGTTAACCATTTTATAGTCGAGGTTCTAGTTGCCTACATGCCAGATCTATTTGACGTCAGAAAAGAACAAAAAGACTCCCTCTCAAATCTTTCTATAGATTATAAACAATTAAGTGCCTCTCTAGAACTTTGTATGATAACCACGGATAAGGACTGGGAACTAATTTTTGATGAAATTAATTTACAAAAAGACGAGGCAATGCTTTTGACTGTATTAGGCCATGCCGTTAGTGTATCACGCCCTCCCAATGCTGAAGGCTATCGATTGGCAGATCCTAATGAGCCTAAAGGATATGTTGATTATCCCGATGCGGAATCATTGATAGCTGCTCTCCACAAAATAGCAGAATATTGCAATTTAAAAGGTGATCTTGGTCTAACGATAGAATTAGTCCGCCATCCAAATGCAGAGCCTCGTACCTCCTCTCTTCCATCCATTGAAGATATCTACGATAGATATTCAAGTAAAAGTGCTCAATTCACAAGAATTGACTCCAATAAGAAGGAGGTTGATTGTGGACAGTTGGAGTTTGCTTGCCGTCGAGACAATATTGAAGTTGTCAAATGTGTTATTGATAAACTAAAGCCCATGCCAAAGGAAATAGTGTTAGGACTAATAACAGCTTTAAAAAGCAATAACTCCCAAGTAGCGGATTATTTGCTAAGCATACCGTTAGCTAAACACTTTAAACTTAAAGATATTGCACCAGAAGACAGTATAAACATGTATTTCGATATCACTTTCGATACTGGTCATTATAAATGCTTTGAAATGCTTCTTACTCATAATAAATTTCAAGACTATTACCTTAATCAACTATTAACAAAAGAAAATGCCCTAAATATCATTCATAAAGTAGCTAACTCTGCAAACCCTGAGCTTCTACAAACTCTATTGAACGATTTAACTGTGAAGGCGACTCCTCCTTTGACTAACGATGAAATCGCCGAAGTGATTTTAACAAAGCAAGATAATACTGATGCTATTGAAAAGGCTATAGGTAAAAAGGGACGTTGCGGATTAAGTAACACTGAATGCGTTGAAGCTCTTGTTAAGAAAGTGTTTAGTTCTACTAATCAACCTAGCGATGAGCAGCTTCTTAACTATACTCTTCTCGCAATGAAATCAAATCAACCCCATTTAGTGAACTTATTTATTGACACGATTAAAGAAAGACTTCCTCAGGACCGGCAAGAGCATCTATTTAAATCAATCTATCTCAGTACCGGTACAGCAAAACGTACGGATTATTCAGTGTTAAAGGCTCTTGATCAAGCCGGATGCAATCTTTCTATCGGTGTTAAAGCAATAATGAAAGAAAAGGAAGGCAAAGCTCCAGGGATACTCCTTTCAATTGGTACACACCTATCTAATTTTAGTGATTGGTTAGAGGGAATTAATAGATCAAATAACATGAGTTACTGTAAAGAGAAATTCAACGCTTTCAAACAAAAAATAAGCGGGCATAAGGAAGTTTCTAATGAGGTTTCTTCAGTTGAACAGAATATTCATTCTGTTGAGATTAAAGTAAACTAGCTTAGATGATCAGAGCTGGGATTTCACTTGTCTGTTATACCAAATGATTATGGCGTGCAAAAGAGTGCTTAGTCTCTCGGATAAAACACCTAATTTCTTTTGTAAAATGGGACGTTCAGAAAGAGCCATTGGGTTAAGAGTAGAGTATCTAGATCAGTTCTTATCATTTTTTCCTTGCATTTTAAATTGCTTCGTCAATATCAGTTTTTTTCAGACCAACTTCTTTAGTAGCTGGATGAGCTTTAGCAATTAAATTTTCAAATTCATTTCGTTATGGCTTTGTGATTTATCTGGCGTCATTATAAAGCCCTCACTAGGATCAGCCCCCGATATTCTGGGGGCCTGAAGCTTACAGAGTCTAATTAAACAAATTCCTTGGGGTTGTTTTAAAAGTGGTAATGGAGTTTTCTTTAGCTCCTGTGTTAAAAAATCCATGAGGATTTAGATATAAAAACTGCTTTGCCAATAGAGCCTGATCCGGTGGTAACATCTCAAGAGCGACATTGATTAAGCCTTCCCTCTTTTTTTCCTTGTAGTACCTTTTTTCCATTGAAGCCCCCGTTTTTAGATAATCTGGTTCTTTAGACAGCCATTGTAGAACTGTTTTTCCTGAAGAATCTTCGACCAATAATGCTTCCCATCTGCGTTTTTTTGGAAGCAGTCCTAATGTAGTTTGTATTGTTTCGGTACTTGGACTTAATCCGCTGGACATTGCGGAATGCAAATAGCAGTCGCCATGTTTGTTTTTTACAGTCATGAGATCGAAGCGTTGGTCTTCTGGTATGCCTTTAAACAGAGCTACTGCACTATATTCACATGGGCCCGAATTTGCAAGGCCATTTATCAACATATGATTTACAACTTTCACTCTCATTTCAATTGTAAATGACTCAATAAAAGCTTTTAGTAAATGTGTACTACCCTTCCCTAGGTAATTAAGGAAGTTATGACTTGATAATGCCATCTCCCAGCGCTCATTTTCATTGATAATCTCTAGAGCTTGCTTAAAAAATTTCGGGTCTTGGTCTGTATAAGCCTTATACCAAATCAGATTGATTACAATTGATTTATAGTGAGGAAGTAACGCTTTAATGTGTTCTATTTTTTGGTCTTTCAGCTCCAAGTGATCTAAAATCTCAATTGAAACTGGTAAGCTAGCGTTTTGTAGCAAAGGTATATACCAATCTGGTGGAAATATATCGCTTACCTCTTTTAGGGCAAGGGCTCTTTGTTCAATTGGTAGGCGATCAAAAATCTTTAAGAACAGTTCTTGATCCCCTTGCTTAACAATTTTTTGCAGCAACGTTTCTTCTGTATGATCCTTGGTTTGTAATGCTTTGAAAACAATTTCATTAGGTAATGAAATGAAGAAGACCACTAGTAATTCATTTTGCTCAAAGAACAAGCGAGAGATGGTCTCTAAATATCGGTCATTGTTGCAAAATAGGCTTAATCTATGTTGCTTCTCAATCATTGCTAATGCTTCATTTAAGGATTTAAGTCGTTCTATTTTAGCTATTTCTTCTAATGCAGAAGCAAAAGCCGTTGCATTTACATTTCTAATAGCTGTAATTAAATTTTCCGAAACTAAATTTAACGAATCATTTCTATTCTCAATAGTTATATCTTTCATTTTGTATGTACCTCAAAAAAATTACGTCGATGTTTTAATTTGCGTTTTTTTTAGCGTTAGACAAAAATTATATGAAGGAAATCCAAATATAATCCTGCAAGCTAAGTTTGTTCTGAGGTCTAATTTGATAGAAGTTTATGACTAGGGTATCTAGAACGTTTCAATGCCACAACGACTTCGCATTCTATTGCGGAATTATTAGTACTCTGTTCTTGAATAGTCGTCATAGTTTGTAAGTGTCTAAACAATAGGTTTCTATTGGTGATTCGATTTTAGGGCATTTTATCATTTAGTTATTAAGAAATTATTAATTGTGATCATTAAATGACCATAAGATAAATAAGTGGCATTTTATTGTTTAAAATGCCACTAACACTTAAATTTTCAGGCTGTTCATTTTCTCAGTGAGAAATGTTTCGGTGTGCGTGGGGGATTCAGGGCTAAAAAAGCACCACTTTCTCATGGAATTGCGGTGCTCTTTGATGGTTTGTTTATGTTCTTCTAACAAGGTACTCATTACCTCCCTGAGCTTTTGTTTTGAGTTTGCATTATCTACTTGCTCAAGGTTTTCACACAGTTGTTTGAGTATCTTAATTTTATCCTGAGGGCTCTTTTTCAATCCAAACCAGCTGAATTCATTGCTCAGCGTTTTTATGTGGTGCTCTATTGCCATTTTCAGGCGATATTTTTCGCTGTCGCAGATAACGGGTTTTGGGACAGCGGTTGGGAGGTTCTGGTTTTCTTGATGCCCAAGCCCCAGTTGGCCACCATAGTTGCTTCCAAAAGCAAAGAGCGTTGGCTTGCCCTTGCTGTCGCAGCCAAAGACAAGGGTGTGGAAAGCACCTGCGACGACACCCTCCAGTGAGTTGAGGTCTTGAGGAAGCTCAAGGCGCTGCAGGCTGCTCTGGTTGTTTTGATGCCCCAGCCCCAGTTGGCCATACTCGTTATTTCCACAGGCAAAGAGCAGTGGTTTTCCGAGGCTGTCGCGGCCAAAGACAAGGGTGTGATTGAAACCTGCGACGACACCCTCCAGTGAGCTGATTTCTTTGGGAATCTCAAGGCGCTGCAAGCTGCTCTGGTCAGCTTGATCCCCAAGCCCCAGTTGGCCATAATTGTTCATTCCACAGGCAAAGAGCAGTGGTTTTTTATTACTATCACGGCCAAAGACAAGGGTGTGGCCCGCACCTGCGACGACACCCTCCAGTAAGTTGAGGTCTTCAGGAAGCCTTACTGGCTGGAGGCTATTCTGGTTGTAATTATCCCCAAGCCCCAGTTGGCCATAATTGTTATCTCCACAGGCAAAGAGCAGTGGTTTTTTATTGCTATCACGGCCAAAGACAAGGGTGTGGCCCGCACCTGCGACGACACCCTCCAGTAAGTTGAGGTCTTCAGGAAGCCTTACTGGCTGGAGGCTATTCTGGTTGTAATTATCCCCAAGCCCCAGTTGGCCATAATTGTTCAATCCACAGGCAAAGAGCAGTGGCTTTTTATTGCTATCACGGCCAAAGACAAGGGTGTGGAGACCACCTGCGACGACACCCTCCAGTGAGTTGAGGTCTTTAGGAAGATTGACAGGCTGCAGGCAGCTCTGGTGGTTTTGATGCCCCAGCCCCAGTTGGCCGCGGCTGTTATTTCCACAGGCAAAAATCAGGAGTCTGCCCTTGCTGTCGCAGCCAAAGACAATGGTGTGGTAGTAATCTGTGACGACACCCTCCAGTGAGCTTATTTCTTTGGGAATCTCGAGGTGCTGCAGGCTGCTCTGGTTATTTTTATGCCCCAGTCCCAG
>NZ_LNZB01000042.1 GCF_001468085.1 Legionella waltersii
AAAACCTCTCAAAAGCAACATCTATTTTGAGGCAACGACTCTGTACTTATTTTGTCCTTCGGCAACACCTTTCATTGAGGCAATAGGTAGGCCCGAATTGCCTCAAATTATCTGTTGCCGAAGGAGGGAAACCGGCATGGGAGAATTGGCTCTACCCCAACTAAGGGGTTCTGTCTCAATTAAGCAGAGAACTTATCCCAAAACTCAATAAAGGAACCAGCTGGGTAACCAGTAACAAAAAACGCTTGCTTGTATGAAAGACAAAAGTGTTATTGATAAAATATTATCCCATATAAATAAAAAGACTGGGAATCAAGCTAAAGTCTTTAATACACTTACCATTAGGGCCCCCCGGAGCTCGTTTCACTGATAACAGCGAATAGAACGGGTTAATTATTTTGAATACTGTCTTGCGTAGTAGGAATAAGCTCATCTTGAAAATCAAAATAGCTTAAAAAAGTGACAGCGCCATGCTTTTTCAATTTCAGTTTTAATAAATTTTTACGTAAATCTCATTCAGACAACCCAAATAACCATATAAATTAATCTTTAGATTTAGTTGTTATAACTTGATCGGTATTAATAGATCTGGTTTATTTTCCTTATGTGCAAATCACCTTAAGTGTTGAGCGATACAATTTAGGTAAATAATCATACAAACTTTACACTTAATCTTCTTTACTAGAGAGTTAAAATAGTTTCAATATGAGGTGGTCAAGTAAATTGACACACCCAGTTAAGCAACTTTCTTAAATTCCCCCCAAACCCGTTCAAACTGATTCGGATTCATATA
>NZ_LNZB01000043.1:0-383 GCF_001468085.1 Legionella waltersii
ATGCGGTTCTTTCGCAAGGAACAGTTACATTACCTGGTGTGCAAACTGGACCCATGGTACCAGCGAACACTGCACTGCTTCCTAAAGCAAGAACAGCCACCGCTGTTTTTTTCAAATTTAACATGCTTATCTCCACTTTTTTATTATTAATTTCCGTTTGTTACTAAATTTCAACTTCAGCAACAGTACGCATTCTTCGCTCTAATCGAGAGCGTACCTGGTTAAATTATCCAGCTGTACTTTAATAAAGTCAACAGTATTGCTGAAATTTCTTAACAAGTTACCAAATTACACATTACCAACGTACTTCAAACCAATGTATGGACCAGAAGCAGCGAAGTCAGTTTCAGCAAGACCTGCGTTACCGTTATTGATGTTGAAGT
>NZ_LNZB01000043.1:491-686 GCF_001468085.1 Legionella waltersii
CGTTCTTAGAACCATGAACCCAAGTTGGGTTAGTTCTGTAATATGTAAAGTCACTGCTTCCAACTAAAATTGCAGCAGCTGCTTTAGCATAAATACCAAAACCATTACCAAACACGTACATCATGTCTAAACCAGTACGTGGACCGAAACCGGTGAACTCAGAGTTGTGGTAACCTTCGTGAGCGTTGTTTAAGT
>NZ_LNZB01000044.1 GCF_001468085.1 Legionella waltersii
CGGCGGCCAGGAAGATAGGGATGATGACGGCCGGGCCAAGAGCACAGGAGATGGCAATGCCCCCTGCAATGAGCAGCGCTACAGAAGACAAGAGAAGCGCTTTGGATGCCAAGATTTTGCGCTCTTTAGCCACTTTGCTGTTGAGCGCGTTGAGATGCTCTTCATTGGCTTTTTTAGCAACAGCAATCTCTTGTTCTGAAAGATTGGGCAGTTCTTTGTTCTTGGACAGCTGAGTGATCCAATCGAAGAACCTGGAACTGCCTTGGGTGAGCTCCTGAGTGTTTTGCTCAAACTCAGGATCCAGTGCCAAGACGTCAGTCATGCGAGCTCGCTGTGTTTTGTCCAA
>NZ_LNZB01000045.1 GCF_001468085.1 Legionella waltersii
CTGGGACTGGGGCATAAAAATAACCAGAGCAGCCTGCAGCACCTCGAGATTCCCAAAGAAATAAGCTCACTGGAGGGTGTCGTCACAGGTTACTGCCACACCCTTGTCTTTGGCCGCGACAGCAAAGGCAAGCCACTGTTCTTTGCCTGTGGAGATAACAGCCGCGGCCAACTAGGGCTTGGACATGAAAATAACAAGAGCAGCCTGCAGCGCCTTGTGCTTCCCAAAGACCTGAACTCACTGAAGGGTGTCGCCGCAGGTGCTCTCCATACCCTTGTCTTTGGCCGCGACAACAAAGGCAAGCCACTGCTATTTGCCTGTGGATATAACGAGCATGGCCAGCTGGGGCTTGGGCATAATACTGACCAGAGCAGCTTGCAGCGCCTTGAGATTCCCAAAGAAATCAGCTCACTGGAGGGTGTCGCCGCAGGTGCTCACCACACTATTGTCTTTGGACGCGACAGCAAGGGTAAATCACTGCTCTTTGCCTGTGGAAGAAACAGCTTCGGCCAACTGGGGCTTGGGCATCAAAACAACCGGAGCAGCCTGCAGCGCCTTGAGCTTCCCAAAGACATCAACTCACTGGAGGGTGTCGTCGCAGGTGCTTTCCACACCCTTGTCTTTGGAGGCGACAGCAAGGGTAAGTCACTGCTCTTTGCCTGTGGAAGAAACAACTTCGGCCAACTGGGGTTGGTGGATAAAAACGACCGGAGCAGCCTGCAGTCCGTTGAGCTTCCCAAAGAACTCAATTCACTGGAGGGTGTCATCGCAGGTGCGGGCCACAGCCTTGTCTTTGGCCGCGACAGCAATAAAAAGCCACTTCTCTTTGCCTGTGGATGGAACAACTTTGGCCAACTGGGGCTTGGGGATAAAAACGACCGGAGCAGCTTGCAGTCCGTCAAGCTTCCTCAAGACCTCAAATCACTGGAGGGAGTCGCCGCAGGTGATTACCACACCCTTGTCTTTGGCTGCGACAGCTTCGGCGAGCCAGTGCTCTTTGCCTGTGGTGCGAACGATTATGGCCAACTGGGTCTCAAGCATCAAAACAACGAGAGCAGCCTGACCGTTATCCAAAAACCGGTTATCTGCGACAGCGAAAAATATCGCCTGAAAATGGCAATAGAGAGCCATGCGCAAACGCTGAGCAATGAATTCAGCTGGTTTGGATTGAAAAAGAGCCCTCAGGATAAAATTAAGATACTCAAACAACTGTGTGAAAACCTTGAGCAAGTGGATAATGCAAACTCAAAACAAAAGCTCCGGGAGGTAATGAGTACCTTGTTAGAAGAACATAAACAAACCATCGAAGAGCACCGAAATCCTTTCAGAAAGTGGTGCTTTTTTAGCCCTGAATCCCCCACTCGCACCGAGACATTTCTCACTGAGAAAATAACAGCCTGAACACTTAAGTGTTAGTGGCATTTTAAACAACAAAATGCCACTGGTTTTTCTTAAAAAAATATCCAAGCGGTTGTTTAA
>NZ_LNZB01000046.1 GCF_001468085.1 Legionella waltersii
GTTACATTTGTTGCATACCTATAAGAAATTATCGCACTTAGTCTCTTTTTGGTTGTTTGCAACAGTTTGGATTTATTCAAAATCGAGGAAATGAAGGGGGCTTTAATATGGGGCATGAAGTGGTGTTGCCCCCCCTTTATTTAACTCGCCAATCTCTTTATATTCTTAATTTGGAATTGCATAATGCTTAAATTAGACCTATACTGTTTTTAAGAGGAGAACTATCATGTTATCG
>NZ_LNZB01000047.1 GCF_001468085.1 Legionella waltersii
TCTTTTGAAAATGACCTGCGCATCTTTTCCTCCCAGTTAAGTGACTATTATCTCTTAACTGGGTGTGTTCATCCATTAGACCACTTCATAAGTTCTACTTTATTTAATAAAGACCCTATAGGTAATATTAAGGAACCCCAGACTATACCTTATGTTATGATGACGGGGGATGGTACAGCTTTAACCACACATACTATGATTGGTTGTTTATCAGCTATTCGTAAGCAACATAATGAGAATAAGCCTGTTTTGGTCGATCAAACTAAAACTGTAGATAAACAAAAGGGAATAGATGAAACTCCTCATCATTCTCCAAATGGATAACTGATACCCTATCATGTACATATTTTAGGATAATACAATGAATAGTAAGTTAATTTTATCTACGCTGTCTTACAAATCATGCTTCGATATGGTCAGATACCACAAGTCAATTGCGCTAACCCAAGAAATACCTTAGGTTAAGGCAATTGCCATTCTTGATCATCATATTGAAGTGGTCTAATGGATGAACACACCCAGTTAAGAGATAATAGTCACTTAACTGGGAGGAAAAGATGCGCAGGTCATTTTCAAAAGA
>NZ_LNZB01000048.1 GCF_001468085.1 Legionella waltersii
GGATACTTACCTTGTTGAGGCTGTTCAAAGTGCATTGCGTATTTCTGGGCAAACTATGAAAATCTAATCGTCGTGCCACTAATATGATCATTTTATACGTACCCTTTTCTCGTGATAAATCAGGTGACTTATCTTCTCTGGTTGAGCTATGGAAAAAAAACCATCTTCAAAACAGGGATGAGCCTCTGTTTATTATGTATTTTGAGGATGAAGTTAATTTTGATGTTATCACTGAAAAATTAGAAATTTATATTTGTGCGCATGGAGCTTCAAAGGATGAGAATTTTATGTTGCTTGGTAATAAGGCCGATTTTTCTAATGCCGATTTTATTGATATGTCTACCCTGGCCGATCGATTTAATCATGATTTAGCCTATGTTTCAGCACAAATATCTGCAATTCATCTCTATTGTTGTGGTAGTCAAAAGAAGAACGAGCAAATGTCCATTTTTTTTCAACATGGAATGATACTTTATGATGGCCCAATTAAATTCTATGGAGGTAATTTAACTCCTGCTGACAATAATGGAAGGTTGTGGAGCATTGGGCTCTCCGATCCCAAGCCAGTGTGGGCTACGATGCAAATCATTCGTCAATCCAATAATCCCGTGGATGAGAGCCTTATGCCTGAACGCTCCGCTATCAAACGGTTTGGGATATCCCATGAGGAAGCATTGGCTAAACATCGTGCTCGCTTTTTTGAAAAAATCAAAAAAAAGCGAGCATCCGATTTCAGGGAGTTTCGTCAGGGAAAAGAAAACATCGATAATAGTGGTCCAGTTGCAAAAAATGATTAGCAAATCGCCCAGGCAACGAGGATTAGGTACTAAAAACAAGCCATTATACGATGGTACAATGATTCGATACCTCCTTGGATGACTCTTTCCCTCTGGTTTCAGACGAACCTTGGTCACTAAAAAACCTTGCATTATAGGTTACTTTATTGGGGAACAGCTTTAAAATCCTCTGTTGAAACTGGGGCTGATGACTCAAATAGTCCATCACTGTCTTACCTTCCTCATCTTGTTGCGTGAAAATAAGGTTCTGGGTTTCTAGAGGCACTGTTTTTATAACCTCAAGGAATTGAGAAATAAAGCTGGGCTGAGATAGGGCTGCTAACATCAGTACGTTTCTTCTGTTATTTGTCTGCTTGAACACCGTCTCCTTTGTTTCTGGAGACAATTTGCCTATCAATTCAAGCAAATCAGGTATGGCGCTGGGCTGATGTCTGATTGCGACCATCAGCGAGTTATTATCATCAATGTCTGTTTGTTTGGAAATAATATCCTGCGTTTCTTGAGGTAATTTTTTAATGACTGCAATGAAGAGAAGAATAGAGTTTGGACGGTATTTTGCGGCTAGCATCAGTGCATTAACACTCAAATCGTTGACCTGTTTGAAAATGACCGTTTGCGTTACTTGGGGTAGTTTTTTAATGAGTTTAATGAAGCGATGAATGGCCTCAGGGTGCGCAGGAATTGCTAGCATCAGCGCGTTATTTCCAAAATCATCTGTCTGCGTGAAAATCTCCTCTTGCGTTCTTTGGGGGAATTTTTCAATGACTGTAAGTAAGTCTGAAATAGCGTCAGGTTGGTGAAGTACTGCGAGCATTAATGCGTTGTACCCCTCTTTTTTCTGTTTAAACATCCTTTCAAGCAAGTTGGAAGGCAATCGCTTGAAAACCGATGGCAACAAAAGTGGGTGGTCTTTTATCAGCCTATGCCATAGAGGTTGGTCATAAAATTGGTCTCTGCACAATTCATTCAGAAAAATTATCTCCAATGCTTGCTCGATGATACCCTCGTCATGGGTGGATTGCGCCCAGTTAAAAATCGCTTGTCCGTCATTCGCAGCATCACGCTTCTGAAGCTGTTTCAATATCGCTTTGACCAAGGCCTGTTGTTGTTCTGGACTAAAATATCCTTGTCGAATAGCTTGGGTAAGCACATTCTGCGGCTTTTGGGGCATCAGGTGGGTTAGCAGCAGGCCATACCATTGGGTGGGGAAGTTGAGGAACAAAAAGACAAGTTCCGAGTAGTTTTTAGGCGCAATGCCTTGAAGGGCTTGATTAAGCAACTGTTCTGGGAGAGAAAGCAGCTTACACTCTTCTTTTTCAGTAGGTTTCTCTTCTGAATGCTTGTTGTATTTATCGTGCAGTTTCTTTAAGTCTATGGGGCTGATGGCCGCAGGCTTAGTCCACAAGGGATTTGTTTTTTGAGCCTTCAGTATCTTGTTTAAATGTCCTGCCGCTGTTTCAACGCAGCTGTCTTTGACTAGTTCACGCTTAATCACATCATCAAGACTGTAAAAGTCTCCTTTGCTTTTTCTTAAATCTTGTTGCACCTTTTCAGGCAGACCCTCTAGGTACTCGATAAAACGTTGAACAGCAAGGGTTGCTGTAGCATTGGCATACTCACTTCTAGTCATGTGTGTACTGCCTAGAAGCAAACCTTGAATCAGTTGTTCTAAAGCCCTCATAGGGATAATGCCTTTGTGTTCGTAACAGTCTAAATCGTATTTCAAGCCCCGAAAGAACTCATTGTGCTCCAACAATGGCTGCACTAACTTATCAAGCCTTACTAAGGGATTTGCTGAGGACGGTGAGCCGTCCAATAAGCTTTTGCGCAAGAGACTATGCGTTCCCAATGGGAAATGAATGACATCCCGAACGTCCAAAAGACAGCCTTCCGCAATCACGTAATGCGCAAGCTCCGAGTGCACTGGCTTTTGCGTCAGACTGGCAAGCCCTTCTTCCAGCTTGATTTCGGGTTGATGTCTATTCTCCCTCATTTCCTGTTTGGTGACATAATCCGATAATCTTATCGCCACCCGATAGCGAACAGTAGGAAGCAGAATCGACAACATTTCTTGCATCGTCGAAGGGGCAAAACACAGCTCAGCTATTTGCCAATACAGGCTATTGGTTGCACTCAGGGGCTCTTGATGAAATCCAAGACTGTGGGTGTCATCCTTTGCTCGATCTTGGCAACTTTTTAGGAATTCTTCGGCAAAATGCTCTGGTTCTTCTAGAAGCTTTGTTAGATACTCCAGCTCGCCTTGCAATTCCAGCTCAAGCATTCGCTGCTTCACGCTGGCGTAATCATGCGGCGCAATACACTCCTCTTTCAACAATGACGAAGCCTCTTGCAATAGCTTGGTGATCTGGTCTTTTTTCTCCTTTCCAATACTTGTGGTATTCTGTGGCCAAAAGGACTCTAATGGCATAACAACAGAAGCCTCTTGCAGTATTTTTATCATCAGGTTTTTAATGGTTTCTAGCATGTTCATTACTCTTTATTGGTCGCCCCTACGAACATTGCCATTAGCTTAAGACAATGAATCATCCAGAGCGTAGCGAAGGATCTCCTAACACTGTTTAGTGCTTGCTTAGGTCATGCCCACATCGAACAGCATCCTCTAAAGTTAGAACCATAGGTGCGTCATCTACAACTCACTATAACGCTTTGGTACGAGATCTAGGTTTTAGTTCATGTCGCATGGATTAGTGAGCGATGAGCTAAACGTCTGGAGTAAAAAAGAGGACGGTATGATTTTATGACTTGGATAACGAGTTTGGGGGTAAAAAGAACTGGATAAATGGATTGGCCTTGCAGTCTTCATCAAATCATCGGCTTGGGTTGAAAATCGACCTTATTATACCATGAATAATGGATAAGACCCAAACCCATGCAATTGAATTACTCTTTGCCTCGACCCGTGAATTTTCGTAAGTCCTGTTTGTTTTGCCCTTGATATAAATCCACTTAATCGATAAGATTCAATTTTTTTTAAGCATGGGTTTTTGTTGAAAAAGGGACTTTATATTTCGTTGTTTTTGCTGTGTAATCACTTAAATGCATTTCAATACACGCCAAACTCCTTTTCATTTTTTTCAGAGCTGCTCTATTGGCAAGTGCGTGAACAGGGGGGGGAGAATTGGGGACAAGTTCTTGGTCCTACTGGTCCACAACAAACAGTACAGTTCTTAAATGCCCCTTTTAAGTGGAGTCCTGGTTTTAGGTTAGGTATAGGCTATGGAGGTGAGGGACAGCTTTGGGACTTGAGCCTAAACTACACTTGGTATAAAACTCAAGCGACTCAAGCGGCTAGCACGGATACTGGCGAGATTCACTCTTCATTTCTTGGTAATTTTTTTGCAGATAATCTGCTTGGTGCAGGCCTTTCTGGTCCTTACTACCATAGTGCAAGCTTGAGATGGAACATTCAACATCAAAGTTTAGACATAGAGCTTGGCGCGTTGATCAAAGCAAATGAGGCAGTTCATTTAAGACCCTTTATTGGACTTAAGACGGCTGAAATGGACCAATCGATTATCTCTATTTGGAATACTCCTTTTAACAACCAAACAAAACTACCGATCCAAACGTTCTCCTCAGCAACAGAAAACATCAAGAATGATTTTCGTGGGATAGGTCCTGCCGCTGGAATCGATTCCAAATGGCCTTTATTGATAAAGGCCCATCAAGAACTTGCGCTTATTGGCCGTTTTTCAGGAGCCTTTTTATGGGGCGATTTTACCATGAACGATCTTTATCAGAACAATACGCCAGTTTCCATTACTATCGTCAATGAACGACTAACAACGGCGGCTACTATGGTGAAAGGGTACATTGGCATTGAGTGGTCTAAAGCCTTTCAGGTTCCCCTCCTTACTATCCAGCTAGGGTATGAAGGTCAAGCCTGGTTTAACCAGTTGAGGTATTACAATTTTGACATGGGCCGAATGAATAATTCTCTGTTTATCCAAGGTGCAGTATTGAATGCTTCTATTCACTGTTGATAAAAGGCAATCATGAAAACAAGAATAGCGATTGGGTTTGTTTTAAATCTGTATGTATGCAGCGTGATGGCAATCGGAAAAGTGACTCTTTTTGAAGATCTACTGTATTGGCAACCCTCACAACAAACCAGTTCTCTTTGGGTAACGGTGCAACCAGTAGCGAATCCGCCTGGTTATACCTACCCCATTCCCAATGTAACTTTTAAATGGAGTCCTGGGTTACGATTTGGTGTAGATTACATGGCCACCGATTTAATCGATTTAAAGCTCTATGGAACGACCTATGCGTCTAAAGCGAACGAATCGGTGATCGCACCGCCAAATCATATTCTTATTCCAACATTTTTTAATGGATTAGTGTCCTTGGTTAACCCACTTGTGTTTAATCAAGCGCAAATGCAATGGAAAATTCGCTTGAACATGATCGATGCTGAAGTGGGCAGCACGCTTCATCCTCTTGACACCTTGAGCATCCGTCCATTTATAGGACTAAAAGGGGGAACCATCAATCAAAGCATTCATTCCAATTGGCAAGCACAACTTGCTGGAATTGATTTTTACACGGCGACAGAGGATGTTATGCATCATTTTTATGGCATTGGTCCGAGCTTTGGAGTTGATAGTGTATGGGATATCTACACCAGAGTTAAGATAAACGCCTCTCTCTCCAGTGCATTGCTTTGGGGGCATTGGACGATTAAAGACACTTTTTCTAGGCCTGCCGCGCTTCTAATTATTCCAGGAACCACCATTATCTCCGACACTCCGAACTCCATGCTGGGTGCCTTCATGTTAAGAGCGTTTATGGGATTGGAATGGAGCTTCAAATCAAGAACCTTTGTTGCGATGAAAGCCGGTTATGAAATGCAATTTTGGGCGAATCAATTGCGATTGCCACTTTATGAGCAGCTTCCGGTACGTGGTGATCTAACATTACAGGGAATAACATGCGGTATTTCAATCGACTTATAATGGCGGGTGGTCTTCTGTTTTCATCATTAGCCAATGCCGTGGATTTTGACCTGGAGTTTTTATATTGGCAACCGTCTGAGACCATTGATTGGGCTGTAACCAATAACAAAAGCTTACCCAATCAGCTCATCACCTATAAAACCATCGATTTTGATTTTGCCCCCGGTTTTCGTCTAGGGGCTCAGTTTGAAAAGGAAACGTTCACTGGTAGGGTCTTCTACACTTGGTTAAATGCGCGTGCTACGGACGCGGTTAATGGAAATGTTATCTCGGCTTATATGCCCAGTAAGTTTGCAGAAGACTTTTATCAATCCGGACAAGTGCGTTTTAATATCGATTTCGATTCCATCGATGCAGACCTGATCAGAACAATTCCGATTGACAAAAAATGGGTATTGAATCCGTACATTGGCATTAAAGCCGCAAGAATAGACCAATCCATTAGTACTCAATATCAAGGGACCATTTTGGTGATAGAACGAGTTAAAAATGATTTCTTGGGCATTGGCCCGAAGATTGGAGTTGGAAGTAGTTTGCCCATTTATCAAGGACATCGATTAAACACCCAGTTAGTCGCTGATTTTTCGACGGCATTGATGTGGGGAACTTGGTCGATTAACGACACCATGACGCAAAGCAACTCATCCCTTATCAGTTCGGTCGATATAGCCAATCGCAATTTGGGGGCTTTAGAAGTGCAAGGCTTTATCGGTTTACGCCTCACCCATGAGCGCTTTTCTCTTAAAGCGGGTTATGAAGTGTCAGACTGGTTCAATCAATATCAGCTTTTTGACAACGCCACCGGCTCGCACAGTAATGATCTGGTTTTTCAGGGGCTCACTCTTCAACTCTTGGTCCAGGATCTTGTGAACTGATATCTGATCATGGCCACGCCAAGCTTTTGCTCACTAAACGTTAAAACGCATGTTGACTTCTACTGCATGGATTAACAAGCCTTTGACAGGCTCATTTAATACTCCCTTAAGGGATTATGGTTAAAATATGGTCAAATTTAAATGCATAAAGCACATAAAATGTCATTCTCTCGAATCGATACACAATTAAAACAACATCATGATAACTTAATACCCGTTCCTCGAGGAACGATAAAAGGCATTAAAGAGGATACTCTTTCAAAAAAAATCCGCCGTTTTGATAACATTGGCATTGTTACTCCATTGTCTGAACAAGCTGGAATCTACATCAATACGAATGAAACAGGGGTAAGAATTACCGCGAAAGCCTTAGAAGAATATCCTCGTATACACGAGCCATTTCATATCGGTTTTTCAGGATGGCACAATTTTGATATTATGGCGCAACGGCACTCAACTCGTGCCTTTATTGCGGATATGAATCCTGAAAATGCATTATTTTTGCACTATGTTTTAAAGTACTTGCGACGATACAGTGATCGTTTTGAATTTATTGCAGCCATCACTGAATTTATTAAAAAGCATGAATACTACGGATCGAGAACAAATGCAGATAGGCCGAGTTATTTAGGTCAAATTCGCCCTAAAAGTATCAAATTTTCTTTAAACGTAAGTGAAGAGTCCCTTTATTTTGATCATGTTTTTGTTGCAGAAGAGATTGCTATAGAGCTTAAAAGAGAAACCAGTTGGCTTTATACCCCTGAGCGCTATGCGCACATAAGAGGTCTTGCATTAGGAGATAAAATAGCTCTAATCACGGAAAATATCTGTGCGAGTGATACATTCTCGGCAATATGTAAATTATTAATCGATAACTCGATACAAATTGATACCGTTTACGTTAGCAATATCGGGGATTGGATGAGCACAGAGAGTCAACGCCACTCATTTATCAGAACTTTGCAACGGTTTTTGACCGATAAACAAACCATTGTTATCGATGCAACAAGGGGAAAAGACAGCACATTACCCATAGCCAACCAACGCTGCACTTCACTGCAACAATTGGCTCCTTTGAGCCTTGAGGAATGGTTTTTTCCAAAAAAAACTCTATCTCATCAACGAATTCCAAGTGATACAGACTTATCCATCCAGGGCCATAGAGACCTCACGAGGATTTTCCTATAGTGTGGGACTTACACAAAACCCGAAGGCGAGGCAAAAAATGTGTTTAATCAGGAGATTGGGTTTTTTGCCTAAGTCCTGTGGCAGGGGAGCGGATTACGCACGAAGAGATAGTATTACTTAATGATTAAAATGTATTCACATGGTCTTTGTTTTTGCCCATTTTTCATGATAAAATATTGTTGATTTTTAACCCAACCCGATGATTCGATGAAGACTGCAAAACCAATCCATTTATCCAGTTCTTTTTACCCTCAAACTCGTTATCCGAGTCATAAAATCATCCCGTCCTCTTTTTTACTCTAGACGTTTAGCTAATCGCAAAATAATCCATGCGACATAAACTATAACCTAGAGTTCCTCCAGGGCGTGGTGGTCAGTTGTAGATGACGCGCCTATGGTTCTAACTCTAGAAGATGCTGTTTCATGTGGGCATGACCTAAGCAAGCACTAAAGGGTGTTTGGTAACAAAGTGGTCTTTGCAGGAGCTACTGCCATTAAATTGAGGATATTTCTCGTCATCGAGAGGAGCTGGCGACGCAGGATCTCGCAAGAGTCAGGAGATCCTTCTTGACGCTCTGGATGACTACTCTTCTTCACTTAATGACAGTGTCTGCATGGGCGCGTAAGAAAGAGTAATGAACATGTTCGAAACCATTAAAAACCTGGTGACAAAAATACTGCAAGAGGCCTATGTTGTTATGCAATTAGAGTCCTTTTGGCTGCCGGATACCGAAAGTATTGGAAAGGAGAAAAAAGACCAGATAACCAAGCTATTGCAAGAGGCTTCGTCATTGTTGAAAGAGGAGCGTATTCCGCCGTATGATTGCGCCAGCCTGAAACAGCGAATACTTGAGCTGGAGTTGCAAGGCGAGGTGGAGTATCTAACAAAGCTTCTAGAAGCACCAGAGCATTTTGCCAAAAAATTCCTAAAACGTTGCCGAGATCGAGCAGAGGATGACACCTACAGTCTTGGATTTCATCAAGAGCCCCTGAGTGTAACCAATCGTTTGTATTGGCAGATAGCCAAAGTATGTTTTGCCCCTTCGACGATGCAAGAGATGTTGTCGATTCTGCTTCCTACTGTTCGACATCGAGTGGCGATAACATTATCGGATTATGTCACTAAACAAGAAATGAGGGAGAATAGACATCAACCCGAAATCAAGCTGGAAGAAGGGCTTGCCAGTCTGACCCAAAAGCCAGTGCACTCGGAGCTTGCGCATTACGTGATTGCAGAAGACTGTCTTTTGGACCTGCGAGATATCATTCATTTCCCATTGGGAACGCATAGTCTCTTGCGCAAAAGCTTATTGGACGCCTCAACGTCCTCAGCGAATCCGTTAGTAAGTCTTGATCAGTTAGTACAGTCATTGTTTGTGCACAATGAGTTCTTTCGAGGCTTGCAAGAAGACCTGGATTATTATGATAACAATGGCATTACCCCTAAGCGTGCTGTAGAACAACTGATCCAAGGTTTGCTTGTAGGCGGTGAGCATATGACGGGACGTGAGTATGCCAATGCTACAGCAACCCTTGCTGTTCAACGATTTATCGAGTACCTAGAGGGCCTTCCTGAAAAGGTGCAACAAGATTTAAGAGAAAGCGCAGGAAACACTTATAGTCTTGACGAAGTGATTAAGACACAACTTATCAAAGGTACCTGCGTTGAAACAGCGGCAGGACATTTAAACAAGATACTGGAGGCTCAAAAAACAAATCCCTTGTGGACTAAGCCTATCGCCATTAGTCCCATTGAGTTAAAGAAACTGCACGATAAATACAACAAGAATTCAGAAGCAATACCTACAGGAAAAGAAGATTGCACACTGCTAGATCTCCCAGAACAGTTGCTTAATCAAGCCCTTCAAGGCATTTGCCCTAGATCTGATAGTGAACTGGCCCTTTTGTTCCTCAATTTCCCCATTCAATGGTATGGCCTGCTGCTAAGACACCTGATGCCCCAAAAGCCTCTGGCTGTGCTAACCCAATACATTCTTCGACAAGGATATTTTAGTCCAGAACAACGACAGGCTTTGGGGAAAGCGATATTGAAACAGCTTCAAAAGCGTGATGCTGCGAATGACGGACAAGCGATTTTTAACTGGGCGCTATCCACCCATGACGAGGGTATCATCGAGCAAGCATTGGAGAGGATTTTTCTGAATGAATTGTGCAGAGACCGATTTTATGGCCAACCTCATTGGCATAGGCTGATCATAGAGTGTCCACTTTTCTTGAAATCAGTTTTCAGGCGATTGCCTTCCGACTGGATTGAAAGGATGTTTAAACAGAAAAAAGAGGGATACAACGCATTAATGCTCGCAGCACTTCACCAACCTGACGCCATTTCTGGCTTATTGACTGTCATAGACAAATTCCCCCAAAGTTCGCAAGAGGATATTTTCAAAGAGACAACTTGCTTGGGACTTAATAATCTGATGATAGCAGCCATGTGCAATCCCAACTTCATTATTTCTCACTTCCTTGATGTTATAGAATCATTACTTCTGGTCCCCCAGAACATTTTTTGCAAACAAATAGACGCTGGGCCTTATAACTCGCTGATGATAGCAGTCCTATTTCAGCCTAAAGCCGTTGATGCTTTATTGAAATTCATTGAAACATTGCCCAAAGAAACTCAAGAAATCATTTTTAAACAGACGGACAATTTGGGGGGTAACGTACTGATGTTAGCCATGAAATATCAGCCTAAGTCTATTCCTCCATTGCTCATAGCCTTTAAAAGATTGCCCAAAGAAACTCTTGAGATTATTTTCACGCAACAAGATGAAGAAGGTAAGACGGTGATGGACTATTTGAGTCATCAGCCTCAGTTTCAACAGCAGATTTTAGAGCTGTTGCCCAATAAAGTAACGTATAATGCACGGTTTTTTAGTGACCAAAGTTCGTCTGAAACCAGACGAGAAGAGTCATCCAAGGAGGAATCGAATTATTGTACCATCGTATAATGCGAAACAGGAAAGAATCGCATCATACATTAAGGGCTTTAAAAGTCTACTGTTACAAAAACTTAAGCAAGTAGAAAACAAAGCTCAGGCCCCATTTTTGTGTCTTAAAATCCGATGGATTACTTAGTGGTGTATTGCTATGCTCCTCTTGTTTATCGATGTCTTAGGAAGCACATAGAACTAAGCCTTGCTTTATCTGTTTTAAACCCTGTGCTACTTTTTCTTTACTCAAGGCGTAACAAAATCGTAACACATGTTGCCCTTTATCCGGATTCACATAAAAAGAGCGCCCAGGAACCACGGCTACTTTTGCTTGCTCTAGTAACATGCGTGTCATGATGGCATCGTCTTTAACGCCCATGCTTGAAAAATCAGCCATAATGTAATAGGCCCCCTGAGGTACAGTGACTTCAAAACCGATTTCGCGTAATTCACGAACAGTATAGTCACGTTTTTCCAAATAGCTTTGACACATGGTTTGATAATAACTTTCCTGCAGTTTGAAAGCATCGATTGCCGCATGTTGTAGCGGTGTCGATGGGCACACGTACAATAAATCTTGAACCAAAGCCATTTTTGCAATGACATGTGCTGGACCACTGGCATAGCCTAAACGCCATCCTGTCATATTGTATGTCTTTGAAAATCCTGAAATCGTGATAGTGCGATCTTTAAAATTCTTTAAACCAGCAAAAGAGATATGGTTGTAACCAGGATAAGTAATGTATTCATAAATTTCATCAGTGATAACAGCCAAGTCATATTGCTCTGCAATTGCTCCGATTGCCAATAATTCATGTTCAGAAAAAACTTTGCCACACGGATTGCAAGGGGTGCAAATGATAATGGCGCGGGTTTTAGGGGTAATCGCTTTTTCTAGATCATCGATTTGAAAGCTGAGATCCTGTAAATGAATAGGTACCGATTTAACGTTAACTTGATACAGCTCCAAAATACTTTTGTGGTAACCGTAGAAAGGTTCAAACAAAATAACTTCATCCCCTGGATTAAATAAAGACATGGTTGCACAAACAAATGCGCCAGTAGAGCCATGCGTGACTACGATTTCTGTTTCTGCATGAACTGGGATTTTATTAAAGGTTTGAATTTTATTGGCAATTGCCTGACGTAAATTGAATACTCCTTCACAAGCAGAATACACGTTTTTTTCCTGTTCAATCGCATTTACAGCAGCTTGCTTGATTATCTCGGGTGTTGGTATATCACAAATCCCCTGACCTAAATTAATGCCGCCAATTTTTCCACATTCTGTACTTGCAGCACGAATACCAGATTGACATAAGTGTTCACTTGCTTGACTTGTTTTTAACATATTGTTAGTCCCTGTTTGGTTCTTTGTACTGCAGATACGAAAAAAATCACTGCTTCGTTACCACGAGCTGACTCCCAGGTAATATCCTATTTAGAACATGCATGGTAACCGTTTGTTTTGCTACAGTTATAAACTCATAACAAGGACCTTGCAATCCCTCTCGATGAACTAATTTGAGCAACTGGATGTATTGGCAGTGATTTCCAGTGTGGGAATTGATCGGAAATCAATTTTTGGACTAAATGTGTATCAATGTTTACTTTATCCATCAGAGTATCAATAGCAAGCTGGGGGTATTTTGACTCAAGCTACCAGGATGATCAATCTTGATTTTAAAGCTCATTATAAGATATGTTGCCAGAGATTTTTAATGAGAGGGAGTAAAAAATGGGTGGTTTTCCAAATCGATTTATAAGCACACCTTACTACGATGAGAAGGGTACATTGAAGGGAATTTATTGTTATCCTGAGAATGAAAAACTAAAGTATGAGTTAAACATAGCCCACGTGGATCTTAAATTGGAACTTCATCCTAACCCAATCATTCAGATTGATGTTCCTGTTCTTGATGATAAAGCCTTAAGTGCAATCGTTGATGTTTTGGAAGAGTTTCATTTAAGAGGGAATCAACACCATCGAGCAGAGCGTGCTCAAATTATCTCAGGTCTACAGGGATTGGTTATAGATACGTCATCCATGCAGCTGAAAAAAGAGAAATGCAATGAAATACTGAATGGTTTTTTTAAGGCATTTTTTAAATTGGTGGATGTTGATAAAACCTCAGTTGAAGAGTTAAGAGATGCTTTGACAGAGTTTGGTTATTTTCTCTCTGAGAACATTCAAAAATCAGAGGTCCATAAATTGTCTCTGTATGCTCATTTGGTCCAAAGAGAGGATGCTCCTTCCCTGTCGCCTCTGAGTGGTAATCTGTCTCCCAAGGTGCTCTAATGCATTAGAGTATCCTGGAGTTTATTATGCAAACCAATACAAGCTTTTTACAAAGTATTCCAGATGAGGTGGTGTGGAAGTCTTTAGCAAATCTTGTAGCGCGTTGAAAGTGATTTTATAGTGTGTCTAATGAAAAACTGTGATCGATTTCAATGAGAGAATATAGGGGACATATAAATAACCCTTAATGGATATTACAGAAAAAAGGTATAAAGAGTGACTGAATCCTGACCCGGCTTATTCCAGGAAAAGCCAAAAGTTCGGCAGAACAGTGAGTGAAAAAAGAATGGGGTTTGCTGTATCCAAGGGTAAAAACTTTATAAAGAAAGTAAATTCACCCATGTTTAGGTATCAGCAAGATAGATCATTGAGTTCATCATTCTTATCGACTATTTTAGAAATAGTCATCAGATAGAGCTAAAATGAATTAGAACTCTGAGGAGCTTGTTCGGGAGATGCTTTTTGGAAACGATGGTTGTTACTGGGATAAGTCGTGGTATTGGTTTTGCTATTGCAAAATTATTTTTACAAAAAGGATGGCGAGTTTTTGGAACTTCCACCAATGGACATAAACCCTTAGAGCATAAGAATCTACATGTTTATGCGATGGATTTGTCTGATTCAAATCAGATTCACTTTGTTGCTCAACAACTTCCTGAAGTCACTCTGTTAATTAATAACGCAGCGATTTTATTAGAAGCTTGGGGTGAAACAACCATTAATATGGATCAATTAAAACATACCTTCTCAGTCAACGTCTTCGGAACGATAGAGTTTACTGAGCTTTGTTTTCCGAAATTAAAAAAAGACGGCCAAATCATCACTATGTCTTCAGGATGGGGAACCTTCAGTTCTAATGATTCAGCCGCTCAACCGCATTATAAAATGTCAAAAGCATGCCTTAACATGTACACAATGCTCCTTGCAGAAAGGTTTCCTCATATAACGGTTTCAGCTTTTGATCCAGGATGGGTAAAAACGGATATGGGCTCTGACGATGCGCCCACTCTCCCATCAGAAACGGCTAAAGAGATATATGATTTAGTCATCCGAAAAAAGAGGAGTGGGTGTTTATGGCATAGGAATTACATTCGAGAGTGGTGATTATCCGCTTTCTCAGGGTCGGCAAGGCAAGGAATGGGGACGGACCCCACTGGGGTCCGTCCCCAAGTCTCAGGGTCTGTCCCCTAGCCTCATTTAACAGGTAGATACAAGTCCAATGTGTCTCCTGTATGGAACTATAGGCAATGGAGAGTTGAACCCTTGGGGAAAACGTTCCAATCTACTTGTTAGCCACAGCTTTTTTCATAATCGCTTTTAATGATAAGCTTCTGATTATAAAATAAATTATTTTTACAGTGTTAAGGGTAATTGATGAACTATTTACATACCATGGTTAGAGTTTCAAATTTAGAACAATCATTGGATTTTTATTGCAATAAATTGGGGTTAGTAGAAGTCAAACGCACTGAAAATGAGAAAGGTCGTTTTACACTTGTATTCTTGGCAGCCCCAGAAGACATGAACCAAGTTAAAAGTTCATCTGCACCAATGATAGAGCTAACTTACAATTGGGATCCAGAGAGCTACACTGGTGGCAGAAACTTTGGGCATTTGGCTTTTCAAGTAGACCATATTTATAAAACCTGCCAGCATTTGCAAGATGCTGGAATTACCATTAATAGGCCTCCCAGAGATGGTCACATGGCTTTTATAAGATCCCCGGACAATATCTCTATCGAATTGTTGCAAAAAGGGGAGCCTTTGCCTAAAGAGGAGCCTTGGGCATCAGCACCTAATATTGGATCTTGGTGAGTGATAGCAAGATAGGAGGTTGGATCTCAATCATCTGTTTTTCTGCATCCGCTCCCTCACGGCTGAGGAATCGACTCCTATTATAGTGCTCCCACTAATCTCTTCTCTGATTATCAGTAAGCGTAGGTCCTGGGCTTCGCCGAATGGCGCTGCCTTAAGCAGAGTCATTCGTGAAAGCGGATAGTTTCATATCCGCTTGCTGACGCGCGCGGCTCGGTTCACTCCCTGCTGTGACTAGGTTTTGATTCAGACAACAAAGAAGAAACCGAGCCGCGCGCGTCAGCAAGCGGACCGATGTGGGCCAAATAGAAGAATCTAATGACACCGCTTAAAGCAGCGCCATTCGGCGAAGCATCCGACCTTGGGTATAAATACCCCTTTTTAAAAATAAGTCGATTCCTCAGCCCTCACGGTCGCAGCTCGGATTGATGTTGTGATAACTGATGGAGATTCTCCTCAATTAAGATAAGAAAAACTGGAGGCAAAAATGAATTTGTAAAGCGTTAGGTTTTCAAACCTTCATGAAACAGGGTATGAATTACCTGAGCCGATACAGGTTTCATAAAGTAATATCCTTGTCCAATATCGCATTCAAGCCTGGTCAGAATATCCCTATGATCCCCCTTCATTGCCATTTATTGTTGCCTCGACCTTGGGGCTTTTCTGAAGTCCTGTCGGAATAGATTTTTTAGTTGATGAACAAGTCTAGTTAATATTGAATGTTCATTCCTTGGACGATACAACTCAAAGGTAACTAATTTTGCAAACCCTTTGGCTCGCATGCTCTCAAGGAACTTGTAGATGCCCATTAGCCCGATAGACTGCGTTTTTTGTTGTATAGTTTTAATATTTTTTTGTCCATTTATCTCGTTCCAAATTTTAAACTGTTCTTGTGAAATGGATACATGCTTTTTGAGCTGTTTATGATACAAGGCCACAAAATGTTTCCTTGAATCGTTCGTCTTGCTTTCAACCACATCGGAAATTGGTTCATAAACCAACTCTTCTATTCGCGACAATCTCAATAACTCATTTCGTTGTTTATCAAAAGTCATCCATTTTAGCATTTCGTCTTTAGTGATCATAAAACAATCACAAGTATTATTGGCAATGACCGAGACCATGCAGACTCCGTCTTGCAAATAAGTAGGTTCTCCCAACATAGCAGGCGCTTTCACCGTACGACTCTGTTTTTGGGACGAATGATCATCACTATGGATTGACACCTCTCCTGAAATCAGAAAAAAAATAGCTGCAGCTGGATCTCTCTCTCGACAAAGCATCTCTCCTGTTTGAAACGTACAACGTCGAACTTTGTGCGCCACTTCCCTAATGTCTGAGTTTGTTAAGCAATGAAGTAAATGCATGCTCTTCATAAAGTTCATTAAAAGGAATTTTTCATTGACATTTTTCATGGATGAAACCGAGGAATTTGGTCTTGACCGGTTTAAAAAGTCATTAAAATGCAACACATCTATTTTAAGTAAGGTCATGGCTGTTTTTGCAATAACATCCGCACTTCGAATACCGTTTTCAGTGAAGAATCCAGTAGCATTCAAACTAATACCATCTCCCTCTTTCAATGTGGCAATTGTTAATGCACGGTTTTCCTCCTGTACGTTTTCCACAACCGCAGCAATCCCTGAAACGATTAAGTATACCGAATCAATGACATCTCCCTTTTTTACTATCCTTGTTCCTGGTTCGTAAAATTGCTCTACTGTGATTAATGCTAGTTGATGGATTTCATCCGGATTCAGTAAACTAAACAATGGATATTGCTCGATTAGACTCTCACGGTCTTTTATCGAAAGGTTTTTTTTATCCATTTCTTCTTCCATATTGAAATAAACTCTTTAAATGCACTATTAACAATATAGAACATTTATGCGAACAATAAAAAATCAGAAAAAATCTTGAGCGTACTTTACGTTTAGTGCCTCTAAACTCTTTCATTGAAATTTATTCTTGCGTTCTATAGGGGGTTTTTCATCAGTCCTGTGCTAAATTGTTGTAATGCTGTTTTGAGGGCATGGACGTTTTTTTCTTCGGTATTAACCGTACAGTACAAGGAGATAGCATGGAGCACGACAATGATTCAACAACAACCCCTTCAGGAAAAGATGTATCGTGGGTTAAAAGCAAAAAGCAAACCAAATATTTCACCTATTTTTTTGCCAAACCAGTCGCGATCAATGCTACTACGGAAGAAGTTTGGGCTTTGGAGAAAGACGTAAAGCGCTATGAGCAGCTTTCAGATCATGCCGTGAGGGCTAGAGTCAAGGGAGAGCTTGAGGTAGACAAAACCATTCAATTGGATTTACACACCAACACATTCATTGGCAAACTGATTCCAACGTCAAACGAGCGAATAAGTGTTATCGATGAAAAAAATAAGGTTTTAGGATGGGAACGAAAATTTCCCTTTATTAAATCACCAACAGAACGATATGCTCTACTCGAGGAAGATCCCAATGACCCCAATAAAACGATTGCTTATATTGGACTTAAAGTACCCAGACAAATAGGTTTTTTCACGAACCTATTCTTAAAATACAGTATTGAACATGCTTTTGATAAGCTAAACAATGGAATAAAGACTGAAGCTGAACGGCATAATCCTATTCCCTTATAGCAGTTCTTAGGACTTACAATATTCTTAGGCAACTGCAAAATAAAGGTTTAACCAGGCAATTTGAGTGTTTCATGAGACTGGAAACACCCTAATGGAAAATTGCCTGTAATCATCTATAGTTAACTATATACCATTGTTTAATTAAACCAGTGTCTCATAGGTCGAACCTCCAATAAGTTGGTTTCTACGATAGATCGATGGTGTATAAACTTCACGTCATCGATCTAGATACGGTTTACTTCTATCTCTACTGATAGCGAAGATAATGCTTATGAAATACAGGCAAAGAGAGCGATATAAATTACTCATAAAATTAATAGATGATATGGGTTACGAAACAGGTAGAGAGGGAATTTGTTTCGGGTTGGATTTTATGCTTACCCAAGCGCTATTAACTCATCAACTCGATGTCTTCGAAGAAAGGATTAGATACATTGATCAAAATTGGGAAGAACTGTGGGACATTTTCTGTGATGATGAGTTAAGTGTCGCTGATAAAAGGAAAATAGAAGACAATCTCGTTCGAGTACCCGGTCAAAAACAGGATGTTAGTCTTACAGACATCAAAGCATTTTTTGATGGTGTTGCGCTTGTACTGAACCCAGATAGCTTTTCCGAAGTACTGGCTAAAAGCACCCTGTTTCAAGAAAATAATGAGTCTGTCATCACCATAGTTGAATCCACTGAGCTTAAAAAAAAAGGTGGGCTTTATTCGATTGGTAAGACGATAGGAGTTTATAAGCCCGATGCCTTGCTGGATAAAATGGACTCCTTAAAGGAGGCTATCCAAAAAACGGGTTCTGAAGACATTGTCCTTTCAATTGGTTCAAGGGAACATATTATTACAGTCCAATACAAGCCTAGTGAGGACAAATGGATATTCATGAATGCCAATGATTTATTCATTGATGGCCAAATTACCGAAACCGTCTCATCAGAACAGATTGGCACAAAGATATGGACAGCCCTTGATAGGTCTGAATTGATATCCATCCAAATAAAAACTACTCAAGAAAATTACAGTGAATTGGTTCGTCAGAATAAAATAGACGTTTTTGATGCTTTTAAACAACAACATGTTGCAGAGATGTATACTGGGGAGAATTTAGATCGATTATTTATTGAGGCACTAGGTCATGGTCATCCAGATACAGCGATAATTTTTGAAACAATGATCCAAGCAGGTAAAAAATTTGATTATATAGGGGAATATATACTTTATGCTATTGCTCTCAATGACGGTGCTTTTATCAATAGACTTTTAGACAATGGAGCCAAACTAGCCCCAATTCGAATCGATAAATTGGTTGACATTTTAGAGTTCGTCGATGATGAACTATTAATCGATCTAATGGATAAAGGAATTTTAGATCAATACAAGGCAACCGAGTTAAACGATGTTTTTTCAATTTTATTTTCCGCGAAAAAAACGTCTGCTCTCTCTAAAATGATAGAGTTAGTGAAAGACCCATGCGCACTTCAATGTATCGTTACGCTACCCACTGGAGAAACGACAAGTTTCACTGCATTAACAATAGCGATAGCACAAAAGCAACCTGATGTTGCAAGAAGCCTTTTAAAACGATCTTTATCGATAGAATACATAAACAAAGCTGATTGTTCAGGGTATACAGCATTGATGTATGCTGTTCAAAACAAAGATATTGAACTAGTTCAAGCCTTAGTGGATAGAGGCGCCGATATCCACTTGACCAACCCACAAGGTCAATCTGCGATGGATATGGCTAAACAACTTAACGCATCAGACATCGTCGCTCTTCTAGATATTGGAAAAAATCAAGCAACAGGGGATACGTTTATCTCCCTCAAAGGCCGATTTAATCAGCAGAGAGAAGATGACAATTTAGACGCTCCAGAAAGTCCTAAATGCAAATGATGTCGCTTACCTCAGGTGTTTCAAAGAGCAGTAAGGTCTCCATGTACTATAATTTAAGTACTTAAGAGCGAATTGATTAGGAATGTATGAACGAACTACTGAATTTAATCGCCACTATAGTCGTTTTTGGAGTGGGTCTCTGGCTAATTAATTCCTTTATTCCAATGCCTGGAGCGATTAAAAGCCTTTTAAATGCATTGGTATTCATTGTCTTGATTATCTATATCTTGCAGTTTTTTGGTGTGATTAAAACCTTATTGCCTATCATTAAAATTCTGCGCTGATAAAGGAGCTTGGATGAAGTATTTATGGTGTTTTATAGTCGGTGTGTTTAGCTTTAGCACTGTTGCACAAGCCGAGGGATGTATTCTTGCCGGCCAAGCAACACAGCTACAAGGAAAAATCAGTATTGAAACGTTTCCTGGTCGTCCTAACTATGAAAGCATAAAGGATGGTGATGAACCTGAAGTATACTGGATACTCACAACAAAAAAACCTTACTGTGGACAGGGTGTGGGATTCAACGATGAGGGGCAAGAGATTACCCAAATCGAAAAAAACCAGACTCGTTTTCAATTGATACTTACCCCAGAACAATACAAACAATGGAAAGCGCTGCTGCCCAATAATGTCACTGTTGAGGGCTCCATGATGATGGCTCATACCGGACACCATCATACGGCTATGTTACTTCAAGTAACCAATATGAAGGGAGCTAAGTAGCCTTTGTTGGACCTTGGCCCGACAAAGGCTGCTTAGCATGATAAATAAGGATTTGCTCAATAGTTTCATGGGTTTTTCCTGTATTTGAATAGTGAAAGACGCCACATTCTATTACATGAAACAATCAACGCAATATTTATTTATGGATGTTGTCAATCCATTGCCATGATAAAAACCCATTGTGATATCGGACAATGCGCCAATACGAGTAAAAATGGCCGATTTTAAATTTACAGAATTGGCATCATGCATAATGGCTTGGAATAAATTATCGTCTTCTATTAGGCTTAACATGAAAAGATAATGACTCATGATGGTAGCTCCAATTGAGTAAACAATAAAGAAGCCATTCCCCAAAATGTCTTGAAGTGTTCGATCAGGATGGCTTCAAGAATTTCGAACACTGAAATTTTCTTCCTTTAAATGAAATCAAAGCGAACGGACTCTGTTTTTCGAGCTGGGAGAGGCCCTCAAGAAACAGCAATTTGTTCTATATGGTTTATTTCATCTGGGGTCAACTCAAAAGAACCTACCTCTAAATCGTCTTGCATGTGTTTTACGTTGGTTGTGCCTGTTAATGGCAGCATACCGATTTGCAACGCAAAACGAAAGGTGATTTGAGGAATGGTTTTCGCGTATTTTGCCGCGAGTGACTGCATGTAGGGTCGGATAAGATAGGGATGATTGGCAGTGAGTAAAGAAAAACCTTGGTAAATGAGTTGATATTCTTCACAAAACAATCGAACGTCATTATCCCATTGGGTTGTAGCAAAACAGCGATTTTGTACAAATGTCGGTTTTATGGAAGCATGGTTATACAAAGTCTCTAGTTGTTTTATGTTCACATTTGAAATACCAAGGAATTTCGCTTGTTTGCTCTGTACCAATTCTTCCATCGCGCGCCAGATTTCCATGTCTTCGCTGGTAATTCCTTGCATCAGTGTTGGCCCATGCAGTACATAAGAGTCAATATAATCGGTATTTAAATGCTTAAGAGAGTTAGCAAAAGATTGCTTAACTTGGTTGGTCAAGGTATCAAACTCATCGTACGGCAATCTATTATCCTGTCCATTTCTGGACGTGAATTTGGTTTGTAGAAATAAATCGCTGCGCGATATCTGGTTGGTTTTTAAAAATGTTTGAATCGCTAACCCAACTCCCTCTTCATAATAATGTTTGCGTTGATTGGCTGTATCAATTCCAGTAAATCCAGAGGTCAACGCTTGTAACACGACACGTTCAGTTTGATCCTCTTTCCAGGCAGTTCCATATAGAAATGGAGGTATAGTTAAGTTATTTATCGATTTACTGAATTCGCTCATCATCACTTTGTCTTCCTGTTTCTTTAAGAGTTCTGAATGGGTATTTGCGTTTTACTTTCCATCAATGAAGCGGTTTATTGTGTCATTGCAAGCACAGCGAGGCAACCCAGGAATGGGGAGAAGTTGCTTGAAGGGCGGAAGAGGGGTAGATTGAGGCAAAATGCGCTGCCTTATGCAGCGTCATTCGTGAAAGTGGATAGTTTCGTATCCGCTTGCTGACACGCGCGGCTCGGTTCACTCCCTGCTGTGACTAGGCTTTGATTCAGACAGCAAAGAAGGAACCGAGCCGCGCGCGTCAGCAAGCGGACCGATGCGGGCCAGATAGATGAATCTAATGACACCGCTTAAGGCAGCGCCATTAGGGAAAAATGCGCCAACCTACCTGATGGTTGATTCCATATCTATTTCATCAGCATCGGGGGTGGCTAGAAATTTATCTTCATAATCAACAACAAAGCCGGCAAATATACGGATGATGCGATCATCCATTTTTTCAGGATAGTGTACTGATACCTTCCAGGTATTATCGATTGTATTTCGAGATAATTCAGCAATTGGATGTGGATTATCACTTGACTCAAACACGACAAATCGTTTGAAATCCGGATCGGCATAAGCTGCTCCAATGAATTTTGATTTCCCAGCTTCATCGTACTCATAAAGGCTAAATTTGGCGGACTCTAAAGTAGCTAACTCACCATCAATCAGACCAATTTGAACTCCACGCGTGTCATAAATATCGATGTCTTTTGCCCATGGGTAAATGCTGCCTAAAGAGATGATTCGGGTTATACCTGTGGCTTGCCATCCATCTTTGTTGGATAGATCGTAATTGGTTCGGATTCGGAAGGCGCTTTTTTTGATAGAGCCTGGATAGGTTTCTCGTAATGGTGACTTGATTTGATAGATTTCAGAGAGTTTATACACATGTTTTGTTAGAGCAATTTCATAAGGGTGATCTTCGTGAACTCCATAATCAGTAGTGCTTGCGGCGTTCAGCGTTAGTGACAATAGGCCTAATAAACTGCTTACAACGAGTCTTCGCATTCAATTTACTCCTTAAACAATGGTTATTGCTATTGAATGGGTCCAATAGCGTATGCCTGATAAACTCTCAGGCAAGGGTATATTAGTGCAGAATACTTAAGAGAGAATTAAGTGGGTTCGTCAGAACTTGGGATTACAGCCTTAAATTTACAGTAGGTTATGTCCTTTTTTTTCATAGTGATGGCTTATTTCAGAAGTTTGTATCCAATCAAAAATAATGAGTATGAGTTCACAAAAAAAAGCCAATCCTTCCACAACGACTTAAACCCCTCTAGTTCGAGCTGAAGCGATTCAATTATTAAGAAATAAAATTTCTGAGTCGGAAACGTTTGGATCAGGGAGTAAATTAGCTACCATTGGTATAAATGCCCCATTTTAAAAACGAGTCGATTCCTCAGCCCTCACGGTCGCGGATCGGATTGGTTTTGTGGTGGTTGATCTTCATAAAAAAAGAGGCTGAACAATTCAGCCTCTTTTATCGGTTTGATGATTTTCACGGTTAGAAAAACTACATCGTTGCAACAGTTTGTTGAGCTTGTGTTGACTGAGTTTTTTCTAAGAGTGCATCCCTTTGTTTCTCTAGTTTTTGCAATTGCTTTAGACTATCACGTAGTGCGTCTTCCAGCTTCTGATTCCGTTCAACAATTCCATCAATCACCCCAGGAAGTGCCTGTCTTTGAGTCCAATATCTAACCATTTCTGGTTGATTTCGGTACTGAGGTGGAATCCTACCGTTCGGATTACCTGGAATGAAGGCTAACTCTACTTCACTTTTATGGAGTTTTTGCTTTGTTGAGTCTAAGAGATTTCTCCCTACTCTTAACATATCGGTTTGAGTGCTTATGGCTTCTTTGCATTTTTGGATATCTACGGTTATGGCAGATACGTCTTGTTTTTTCTGAGCAAAAAGGCCATGAGTTTTGGAGCCTCTATGGAACGATTGGTCAGAGAAATCCATCTCTGCGTCCTGTACAGTCATAGCTGTTTTAGTCTTTACTACGGTGGCACCTTTTGTAGATGGTGCTGACTGAATTTGTGCTAAGAGTACATTTCTTCTTTTCTCTAGTTTTTGTAATTGTTGGACGCTATCTTGGAGCGAGTCTTCAATCTGTTGATTGCGCTCCACAATTCCATCAATCACACCAGGAAGAACCTTTCTCTGAGTCCAATGCCTAACCATTTCTGGTTTGTTTCGGTACTGAGGAGGAATTCTACCCTTTGGATTACCTGGGATGAAAGCTAACTCGACTTCACTGTTATGTAGTTTTTGTTTTGTGGTCACTAAGTGATTTCTTCCATCTTGTAACATACTTGTTTTGGTACTGATAGCTACTCTGCATTTTTGGATGTCTGAAGTTAATGCGGATAACTCATCTCTATTCTTAGCAAACATACCAACCGTTTTTTGTCCGCGATAGATGGATTGAACAACAGTAGCCTTCTGTATCAGTTGTAGATTATCTCTAGCAGTCATAACCGCTTTAGTTTTCACACCTGAATTTTGGCGGTCAATAGCGTCATCCACTGTTAAAATCAATCCAGTTCCTTTGTATCTGACATCAATAATCTGCTGAACTCGTGCAAGACCATCTCCGTGACGCACACAGCGACCCATGGCTTGAGGACCAGATAAAGTTCCATTGATGACATTGATATCCGATTCAACGGCTTCAGAATAGTTATTTACAATTTGCACGTTGAAAACGTCTTTAATGCTGACACCAGTTGCAACGGTTTGATCGGACACCACTTGAGAAACGATACCCACGTCCAACATAGCTACGATACCTTTTTTAGTCGTATCTGTAGTGCTGGCATCAATTGTTCTGGTGTAATTGCTATCCACTTCCAGTGCTTTTAAATTCACTGGTGTAGGGTTCATAACAATGTCTACCATTGGTCTATCTGCAGTAATGTTTGCAGCTAGTGCTTCAGCGCGGTCTAAAATTAAGTTAATCATTGCCGCCTGTTGCGTTGCAGGAAGATCTGGAATAGGGGATTCCATTTTCAGTAAACTTTCTCTCATTTTTTCCCTATTGAAACTTGCGCATGCCTTCAACTTCGCTTCAACAGCATCTTCTCCAGGTTTGCCTGTTTTACCCTCTGTCTTAAAGCCATGAAATTCTGCATCACACTTCTCAATGAATGTACGAAGTTTATTTGTTCTGTCCTTTTCGCCTATAGAAGAAGGCTTCTCATTCAGTACAAGAGCAAGAGCTAAGCTATTTATTGTACGCTGAACCCCTTTTTGTTGTTCGATTACGATGTCTCTTGGTAGATCAACAACAGGTGTTTTAGTTGCTAAAGTAACAAGTTCTGTCACTTCTTTTGTTTTTTGTGCATCAACATCTTGCACAAACTTCAAAGTCATTGCAACGCGTGCTTCAATTTCAGATTGCTTTCTCTTTGCAGCAATAGTGTCCTTGTATTTATTAATGGTTGTTGCATCACCCTCAGAAATTTTCTGATAAATGGTTGCTAGTTCTTGACGAGTCTGTTTATTGTCAGAAAAAGCCATGTTACGTGGACAACGCATTCTATTTCTTTCTAAAGCAATTTCAATGGCTTGGCTCTGAGCTTCCATATCCGATGGCTTAGGCACTTTTTTAAGAAGTTCTGCTTTTAACTGAACTGGGTCAGTATAACCATTGTCGCCAGTACGCAGATAGTAATCATCGAAATAACGAACCACTGCTTGAGTCACTAGATCTTCAGCTTCGTAGTAATCAACTTCAGCTTTAATAGGACGTACATTTCCAAGTTCAATGGCTGCACCTAAGCTCAGGTCATCCAGAGGAGTTCCTGGGAATAAGTCATACAGTTTAGACGTTGGTGTTGCGGTCAGAGCAAGTACAGAGTTATTGTCTTTAAGGCCCTGTAACAATTTTGTGCTTTCTGAATCAAAGGTGTGGGTGTGTGATTCATCAATTAGCACCATGTTGTCTTTAATTAGAGGCGCTATCACTTTGAATAATGGATGAGTTGACTGAAGTACCATATGCTCAAATTTTTTGGGCTTTGAAGTACCTTCTAACACCGTTGCAAAGTATGACGTAACTTGATCCATGTCTTCAGGATCATCGATAAGTCCGGGTTTTTCCAGGAGATCTAAAGTAAATACGTTGATTGGAGTAACCGGCGCTCCATTCTCTATACCTTTGTTAACCAGATTTAGAACTTCTTTTGTTTGCTGACTTACTAAAAGTGCATCAGGCACAATCATCACCGTTTTACCCAAGCTTTGAGCGATACCAGCCATGATAATACTTTTACCTGAACCTGTACCTGCAAGGGCTAGTTGTGTATCTGCTCCTTGACTGACTTTGTCACAATATTTGGCAATAATTTCGTTTTGATAAGAGTAGGGTGCAATAGAGTCGTGACTAATTTCCAATCCTTTTTGGGTTACTGCTCTCAAATCGCCATCTTTATTGGCTTTAATCTTAACAGTCGCTTTAGCACCAGGATTAAAGAATAACTTTCCTCTGGATGGGGTTGGAGAATCGTCTTTAGCCAACTTGCTTTCAATATTGACTGTATAAAGTTGTTCACCTTTAACGATACCTTCCTGCACTAAATCAACGGTATATACTGCACCGCCGATGGTGATTGCAGCTTGAAGATGCCATTTGTTGTCTGTATCATTTTTAACCCATAGGCTTCGTGCTTCACCTTCTTTACCCGCTTGAGCTAAGATAGCTTTAACCACATTACCTATTTTGGCGTCAGCTTTAAGGTTTTCTTTGCTCACGATATCGTTCGCGGCCCCAACGGTGATCATGGATCCGCCTTTTAACGCTTCTTTAAGTAAATGTACTGCAGCGAGTGTGTTTGTGTAGTCTCTAAGATCGTCTACAAAACGCGTTCTGATTGATTTGGATGCCCCCATTTCAATTACCTCTTTAAAAATGTATTAATTCAATAAACTGGTATATGTGTGCATCCATTACAAACCGTGTTTCATTCTGACGAGTTGAAAAACTCTTAAACCAGTTCAATAAGTTATGACGTCGTAGAGCATATTATATACAACATGCCTTAAGTGATTATTAACTGTGTAAAAAAAACCAACAATTTTTTTCATGAGCAGTAAATAATTGTCATTTAATAGAGATAATTGATTGAAAATTAACTATTATTTCAACAGATAGTGTGCTTTAATTACACCTGTTATACATAATGATGTAAGTGGGGATAAGACAATGAGTGTGCATTTTGTGTCAGAAACAGTTAAGAAAACGTTGGAATCAGACAAGAGTTTAAAGCTAGGGGATTTACGAGCTGGTGTTTATTTTGTTGATCAGAGTTCTGCGAAAGAATTCATTGAGATTGTAGGAGAACTCCATAAAATAGATGGAATTCAAACTTCTCGTCATAATGCGGATGAATATCGAGTCCGTTTAAGTGCATCAAAACTTGATGATCAACAAGCCCTACAAGAGATTATGGTCAGTATTAAGAGCAAGATTGCTAATGAAGCGGTGGTTGAATCAATGATTACAGCCATTGAAACATTAACTGGAGTTAAAATGAATGCTCAAAAAACAGAGTCTTCAGACACCCTATGTCTAGCGTAGAGGACCTAAATCCACAATTGCGTGAACTGTAAGAAGAAATTTGTTATTGATTAAGAGCACCTGCATGCTGCGAACAAGTCGCGGCATACAAGCCATAGGGATAAGTCTGCCCCCATAAAAAATCATTCAGCATATCCTGGAAGTTTAGAGATAAAATCGGATCCCATGAGTTGCGACGGGGTTTTATAACCTCCTTCCACGGTATTATTCAGTAAATACTCAGCAACGGCTAAGCTCCCAGCTACAGTAAGGGCATACCCATTGGCTGTTTTGAATCGCATGGTTATACTGACTTCACGCGCATTTTTTACTTCCCCCCAGACATAGGTCACCTGGTTTTGTAATTCTTCTGAATTAGGTCCTTTTTGTTCCGCTGCTTGAGATTTTAGAAATTTTTGGATGAATCCTAATTTTAAAAGCCAGCGCAGCCAATTGACTCTTTTTAACAGGGATAATCGTTTAGGGCTCATTGGAATATAGACTTCAATATTAGGTATAGCGGTTGTATAGAAAGCTGTACTGACATCTCCCCAGGGAATAGTTGTTGCTAATTTTTCACCCCTACCAAAATCAATTTGGCGAGTTTTCCAGGCTAAGGGAACAGTTATTATTTGACCATTCATGCGAACTTTTCCTCCAAATGCTAACCCTTCAACAGCTGTTTTTGCTGTGCCGGGTGACATGGCTGAGTTTGAATCAAATCCAAGAGCTAAATAATTTGCATCAGGCAGTAACTGTTTTAATTGTGCAGCCAAACAGTCTGTTGGTATTACATCAAACCCAACTCCTGGACAAAGTACTACATTGGCTGCTTCGGCGAACTGTCTTTGTTGATGGGCGTATTCAAAGACTGAAATTTCACCGGTAATGTCGATGTAATGAGTTTTAGTTTGCAGGCAAGCCTTTATGATTGATGGGCTCGTGGCAGAGAAGGGTCCAGCACAGTTCAGAACCAGTTTAACATCAGACAGGTGTTTCATGAGTTGTTGGGGATCGCTTAAATCAAACACTCGACTTTTTAATTGTAACTCCTTGGCTAAAGAGTGTATTGCCGGTCCATTGCGTCCAGCAATAATGGGGTCCAGTCCCTTTTCTTTTGCTGATCTGGCTATCAACTCTCCGGTGTATCCATTTGCTCCATAGATTATCCAATTTATCAATTTAGTATTCCTTTGTGCTAATTACCTATTCAAGTCCTATAAGTGAGATGTTAGCAGGGATTGCTAAAATGACGAAGCCATATGTAGTCGTTCTTCAGAAGAGGAGGATTCTACAGAGGTTTCTTGCTTAACTTGGTCAAGTTGAATAATTCGTTGATGGAATTTATTGACAGTACTCCTGTGAGCAATACTGATGATCGTTGTATTCGGTAATTTCTCTTTTAAGAGTTGATACAAATAGCATTCACTCTCTTCATCCAAAGAGGCTGTTGCTTCATCCAGAAATAACCAATCCGGTTTTTTCAATAGCGCTCTGGCAAAGGAAATACGTTGCTGTTGGCCTAAGGAAAGACGTTTGCTCCAATTATCCAAATGATCTAATTCAGGGATAAAACCCTCCATATTGCCCCCGATTGCTGCTAAGACTTCTTTGTATTCGTTATCAGCATAGGTATCTACAGGGTTAGGGTAGGCAAGAACTGCTTTTAAAGAGTCTTGAAGAATTAAAGGCTTTTGAGGTAAGAAATAAGTACTTTGTCCTTCTGGTATTTCAATTTGTCCATTTCCATACGTCCAGGTTTTTCGTATCGTTTTAAATAAAGTGCTTTTTCCAAAGCCAGACGGCGCTTTGAGCAAGGTATTTTCTTGAGGTTTAAATTCTATGTTTAAGGCCCGAACCATGTAAGCGGTGCTTTCTGATTTTTGAGGATAAGTAACATGCAATTCCTTTACTTTGATTGAATTGCTATTGCTCGCTTGTACCCTAATTTCTTTCTCTTTTTGAACAGAGTTATCTGGATTAAGTGCATTCTCAAGCTCCATAATGCGCAGAGTGCTTGCTTGGAATTTTTTTATGTATTCGTAGGAATTGATAAACCAGTTTAAAGCACTGCTAACTTCGTTAAAAGCATTGCCAATTTGCATAATTTGCGGTAGCTGTATGAGTTCCATAAAATAGAGTGGGGCGGTCAAAATATACGGCGCTATTTGGACAAGATTAGTGTATAGGCTTTGAAACCCATTTACTTTTAGGGAAACCCCTATTTTTTGCAGGCTGTTTTCAGAAATAGTATTGATGTCCTTTTCTAACACCGTTTTATGGTAGGGTTCGCCTTTTTCGAGAGCGATGTTTTCCGATTCAGCACTTATTATTTCAATGTCTTTTCTAAATTGTGCTTCTAATGATTCTTCTTTCTGATTTAATGAATTGAGAGAGGTGCCTAACAGTTTCGTGATGAGGCTTGCCCCTAGAGCAAAAAGAAGAGATGCCCAAACGAGGTAACCGGGTATGACAATGTTTAAACCCAGTAGGACGAAAGAAAGAGTACCTCCTACGATCCATAAAGTGCTCACAAACACGACAAAGCTAAGTGTTGAGCGAATGAAATCAGTACTTAACGAGATAAAGTTATCAACAAAGGTTTTAATATTTTCTTGAATTCTTTGAGCTGGATTATCTATTTCTGGGTTTAAACGAGCCAGTTCTAAATAATTTTTATCCCCAAAGAGGTATTTATCAATAAATTTTATAGTGAGCCATGTGCGCCATTTTAGGGCTAAGGTTTGGCTGAGATAGTCTTTTAAAGAGTTAATGCCAACGATTGCAGCGAAATTTAAAGCACAGGCACTGATATAAAAAAGAAAAGTGGTCAGGGCCTTCGTTTCAAGAGCGGCCCAAAAACCTAAAAAGCACCAAGGCATCAATGCGAAAAGGGCTACCATCCCAACAATAGAGAGGAGGGTTCCTATCAGCAATAACCAGGCTTTGAGCTTTTCGTCAGATTGGAAAAAATAATCAAAGAATAATTGGCCAGCTTTTTTTAGGTATGAAGGTTTGTCTTCTTTTTCAGACATTTTATCATCTTTTATATAATTGGGATAAAAATTGACATATCACTCAATGAAAGTCAAGAAGACGCAATTCAAGAGATCGGGATTTTGCGTAAGCATTTCAAGCACCAAGTGCTCCATATAAACTAGATCACTTCGAACAATAAACCCTCATCCGCCTTTCTGGCACCTTTTTTCCATTCCTGGGGCGACGGGGACATTGAAGGGAGTTATTTAGAAGTCTTGTCACCAATCCCATTCGATCATCTAGAAATTGTTGAAAGTACTGCCTTGATGATAAAAAAAATTTACAAAAGATCAATATTTGATAAAATGGCGTCTTTTGTGAATTTATAGGATAAAAAAATGCCATTTGTTGTAGGGGTTGCAGGTTGTTCGGGATCTGGTAAAAGCACTGTCAGTGCTTTAGTGGAGAAGCATTATCAGCAGGATTGTGTTGTTCTTTCTGCGGATAATTATTATCTTGGGAAGGACAAAATGAAGGTAAGCTCCTTCGACCACCCAGATGCTCTGGACTTTGAGCTCCTGATAAGTCATGTCCAACAATTAAAACTGGGCAAAAGCATTGAAATGCCTGATTACGATTTCACCGTTTCTAAGAGGAAAGAAAAGACAATAACCGTGCATCCTAAGTCGGTGATTATCATAGAGGGGATTTTAGTTCTTCATCCAGAGAAACTTCGAGCTTTAATGGATGTGTCTGTTTTTGTGGATACTGATATAGAAAAATGCCGTGATCGTAGAGTTGCACGAGATATTTTGCACAGAGGAAGAAAAGAAGAACACGCACTTGAGCAATGGAATAAGGATGTTCTACCTTCTTATTATGAATTCGTTGAACCTAGCAAGAGGCATGCTACTCTGCTTTTAGAAAATAGTGAGAATAATGAGAAGCTCGATTTTGAGATTGGGCCTGTATTAGACGATTTAGACAACGTACGCTCTGGCAATAAAAGTGCTACAGAAGGTCGAAGAAAATACAGTCTCTTTAAACAGGTTACTGTTGGTCATTCTGTCTCAGGTCAAAAAGTGGAAGTAGAACAATTTTCCTTCCAATAAAGCGATGTGAATAAATGAGCATCAATCTAGGTTTTGTGAAGTATTTGCTATATCCTTCTTTTATTTTTATAGGATTAGTCATGAATTCAGCTGATGCAAATACTTTGCAAATTGTTGCCATTGAGCAAACTGACTATCAGAGTGTTTTGAAAAACAAAGCCAGGCCTGTTTCATTTCCATTGTCGGTTGAGGATAAAGCCTTGATTCAGTCCATGGAAACTAAATTACAGCATTTAGGCGGCGTAGGTTTAGCCGCACCACAGATCAATGTGGCTAAACAAATTATCGCAATTTATATCCCTGAAGAGGCTGGCTTATTAAGAGATAACGTGACCTCCTATCCCATGCATGTACTCATCAATCCTAGCTATACCCCGAAGGCTAACGCTAAGACGGTCTACGATTTTGAAAGCTGTTACTCAGTGAACAGTAAATCGGGTAAAGTACCGAGGTACAACGAGATAGATTACCATTATTACGATGTAGAAGGGGTATACCACAGCAGTTCAGCAGATGGATTTTATGCAAGGGTATTGCAGCATGAAATTGATCATATCAATGGTATACTCATAATAGATAGGTTAACCCCCGATTGTATTCAGGGGACTCCTCAAGAGATGATGGTTTTGAGAAGAGCTGAATTGCCCGATGAGAAAAAAGTGCTATTTGATCAAGTCATGGAAAAGAAGCTGAAGAAATAAATAGGGTCTTTTGACCTTAGAAAGAGCGAAAACAATTGAATGAAGATCCTTGGGTTCAAGGAGGAGCTATGGTCTTTGCTGTAATTATTTTTTTACTATTGTCAGGGATAATTTATTGGGGAACATTTTCCTCTTCCAAAAAGTCAGCTCAAAAGAGATTAATTAAGCCGATTGCTGACGTTAAAAAAGAGGCATTAAAAGAAATGCTTCCCCCTGCTCATTTAACTGAACCGGCCAATCAACCCGTAGAGCAGCAGATTTATCCTGAGTTATCTAAATTTCGTCTTTTGACCTTAAAAGAGTCTGATAAACAGACTTTGGATCAAATAGTAAAAATAACCAAATCAATACCGCGTCCTCACCCAATATTAAATGTGCTGTTAGCTGGAGGAGATAATACCGATGAGCTGTATGAAATGGTGCAAAGTGACCCTGTGATTGCTGCTAAAGTGTTGCAAGCAGTGAATTCAGGCGGATTTTATTTAACTCAAAAAATCACTCGATTAAATCAAGCCATTTTATTTTTAGGCGCTAATCGCATTAAAAGTATCGCGTTTCAATGCGCAATTACGACCAATATCCCCAATAGAAATAAGAAACTTAAAGAAGCATTAGGAAAGATATGGTCATGTGGGTTCTTAGCCAGCTCATTGGCCTTTACGTTGTCAAAAAGTTTAGGGTTTGGAAATTCTTCGGAGTTAGCAACACAAGCGCTGCTTTCTTACATCGGTAATCTTGCGATGATCACCTTTCAACCTAAATTATCACACAGCTTCAGTGCGGGAGCCTTATTGTTTGAACGTGTTTACCAAGAGCAGGAAGATTTAATGACTCATTCGGCCATTGTTGGGGGGCAATTGGCTATAGAATGGCAATTGCCTCAAGAAATTGCAACAGCAATTAGCAACAGCAATATCCCATTGGGCGTGGTTCCCTATCAATGCGTCATCAATAGGAATTCCTTACCCAATACAGTATTAACCTATGCTTGTTGCCGCATCGCTGAAATTATTCTAATCAAAGGGATTGATAATTTAGATCAAATTAATTTTTTTGCACCCCTTCCAATTGAGTTGTTTTACACCCCAGACTATTTAAACATCAGCGGTCTTCACCAGTTTATCCCATTATTTGCTAGTCCAGGGATTCGAAAAGAAATAAACAAGCTCATTAAGAAATCCACAGCAAGATAAAGTGAACCCTGTTAAACGATGGCACATTCCGATGGTTTTTCTTGAGACCTACCTGACAAGCGTTCATGCTCAGAAGCCAAATAAAACGGACTTAACAGCTGATCCTTGATTTCTTTTACGAAAGCAGGGTTCATAGAGAATTGTTCCGCGATGTGGTTGATAATATCTAATAAATAAAGAGGTGAATTTTTGCTAGGGGCAAATAAGAGTGAAAGCCTACTTGTTGACGGATCAAATACGCACAGATCATTCCCTTTCGTATGAATTTCTTTGAGCTTGACAAAACTAGCCTGAGTTTCTTTCGCTTTTTGATGAATGGTTTCTTCTTCCCCTAAGAAATGAATACTCAATCCAAGGATTTCTCCGCTACGATTAAAATCGAATTGGATCGACTCGATGTGGATTAAACTTCGGTCGATGGAATAAGGTAACAAAACAAATGCAAAGCATTTTTCAGTGTTCACGTGGGTGAAGGTGCTGTACATCTTAACGTAAGTCGCGTACTTAGGTTTTGAGGCTGGAAACAAGTTAAACATAGAGTCATCCTTTACATCGTACAAATACAATCAGAACTTACGCGAATTGCTACTCTTACATTGCCTCGACCTTAGGATTTTTCGTAAGTTCTGAACAGATTGCTAATACCTTATATCATAGAGCCAAAAAATCCATAAGTACGTTTTGAACCTTCATTCTCCGAGTCGGATAACTCTTCTAATGAGGCTTGCTCCGACAAGTCAACTATTTTCTGTTTGAGCTCAGAAATAACCTGTTTTTGATCAAAATTAATTGTAGAAAGTTCTTCTTCTCTTTTTTGAGCTCTGGATTTCTCGATTAATATAGTCCCCAAGAGCACCTTTTGTTTCGCTTGGGCCTCTTTGAGTTTGGTGTCTAACTCGTGATTTTGAGTCGACAGTAATTTAAGGGATTGTTGCTGCTCGCTATTGGTAGTGCATAACTGTTGAGTTTTATGTGTCAGCTCTGAAACTAACAATGCATTTTGGAGTTCAGTACTGATTTGTTCAGCAACCGCATTAATTTCTTTTTGTGACGAGTTGGTGTAAATACTAAATGGAATAAGAACTTCCTCATTTAAATAGAGTCCTGAATTACAAATTTCGCCTCCTGTATACCCAGTATTTATAAGTCCTGATAATGCTATAGCAGGAGATTCTTTAGGAGCAAGCTCACTGTGATGTACGGTGCAAGTAGTGGACTTTGGTGTTGTCATCAGTTTCTTAAAGTCGGTAAAAAGTTGCGATAGTTGTTTTTTTAGTTCATCTAATTGTTCAGGTTCATAAGAGGATTTCCGATCGAGTTGGGCTTTTAAAAAAATAATCTCATGCAAAATGTACTTTAAAAAATGCCTACGAGTTGATGAGGATTCATCAGTGGATGCTTTAATTAGGTCATCAAGTCGTGATTTAAAGTCCGTTTTTGTGCTTTTAATAATATCTACTGCGCTTGCATGAACTTTTTTTCTCAGTTCACCTTTATCGCTTTCAACAACCAAAGGCTTACTTGATTGCTTGTCATGGTAGCGAATAATGACTGCGGTCAGGTTATAGAGTAATTCTTCTAATCGGGTCATATTAAATTCCTTTTTAAATTAAAGCCTCATTCCATTGAGAAATTTACCGACAAATTGTCACTTCACTATATTAAATGTTACGCAACAGATCAAGCAAGGCGATGCCCGATAAACGGGCATCCTTTGAAATGGGTTATTTAAATCTGAAATAAATGGATTTTGCTATCCAAATAACAACGCAGAGAATGATTCCCCATAAGAGAATTAATGGGAGCAAATACACAGAAAATTCGATGACGCCATAGGTGAACTCTCTTAAGTAATTGATGAGCTGCTTGTAGGATTCAGAAAATACTTGGGCTATTTTCCATTGTGAGTCTTGGTTGATTTTGATGTCAGGATTCATGCTGATATCAATAGTGATTAGAGAAAACGCAACGGATTCTTTGAAATATTTAATTTGCCCTTCAGTGACGTCTATTTTTCGCTGGGTTTCACTTAATTCTTCAAAAACGGATAGAACATCTGGAGTCTTTGTCGCTCCTTGCATGATCTTTCCTAATTGTAGTTTTGTGTCTTTGAGATTTTTCAATTCACTTTCTAGATTGACGTATTGTTGGGTAATGTCCTCTCCCGAAATAGACTCCTGAATCACTTTGGTTGCAAGGCCTTTTAAGCGTTGTAGAGCACTGTTCAATCCTTTTGCGGGTACTCTTATCTTTACTTCAGCGGAGCTTCCACCTCCATACACGGTATCTTGATTGAATGTTGAACTCACTACATAGCCACCAGAATTATCGGCAAGTTGGATAATGGCATCCATGACTTTGGGAATATCATTCACTTGCAGACTCAGCTGAGCATTGCGGATTATCATGCGACGCATGACTTGTTCAGATTGGGTTGGTGCTGGCTTTTCAGCACTCATTGCAGCTGGAACGGCAGTAGCATTATCCATCATTTTATATTCGGCAATAGGCGTAGCCCCGCCATACATGGTCTGTCCGGAACGACTAAACAGCATGCTGAAAACGAACATCACCAGCGTGTAAATACCTATGGCAATAAGAGCGTAAGTGATTATTTTTTTCATGATTATTTTTGTTGAATGAGTTGCTTACTTTTGAGTTTGGCATAAAAAATAGGGAATAACCAATCTTGAAGTTGACAGCTTACCTCTTTTCTACTGTAATTTAGACAGAGTGATCACGGTGATTAATGATGGATGATCAATATCACATCGAACACATGACCCGAGAGGAAGTCAATCTGGCCGTGCTTTGGGCTAAGAATGAAGGGTGGAATCCTGGGCTTTATGATGCAGAGTGTTTTTATAATACGGACCCCAAAGGTTTCTTTGCTGGAAAACTCAATGGAAAAATTATTGCCGTGGGCTCAGCAGTTCTATATGACAAACATTTTGCCTTTTGTGGATTTTATATTGTCGATAGCCAATACAGAGATCAGGGTTATGGTATTGCATTAACGAATGCTCGTTTGGCCTATGTTGGAAATCGCAATGTAGGTATCGATGGGGTGTTAAACATGGTTGATGCTTATGCAAAAATTGGTTATCGGTTTGCACACAACAATGCCCGTTATTCCATTGACATTACGCAAGCTAAGGTTAATGAGAATTCAAGCATCCATGAACTGCAATCAATTCCGTTCACGAATTTGTTGGATTACGACTGCCAACATTTTCCTGCTCCAAGATCTCAATTTCTATCCTTATGGATTAAGCAGCCAGAGTCAAAGGCATTGGCTTATATGGAGAATGGCATTCTCAAAGGATATGGGGTTATTCGAAAATGTTATCAAGGGTTTAAAGTCGGTCCTTTGTTTGCCAACTCCCCAACCATTGCCGAACAATTATGGCAGCATCTAGTCATTAAAGCAGAAGGAACCACGGTGTTTCTGGATATTCCCGAAAACAATCCGTTTGCTTTAGAGTTTGTGAAAAAACAGGGCATGCAAAAGGTATTTGCCACAGCACGTATGTACATGCGTGGAGAGCCAAAGTTAGCAACAGAACAGATTTATGGCATAACTACATTTGAACTGGGGTGAGCCATGCGCGATATGGTGGGTTATGGCAAAGAAACGCCTCCTTTTTCTTGGCCGAATAAGGCCAAAATTGCCATTAATTTTGTAATCAATTACGAAGAGGGTAGTGAACAAAGTCCTGTGAACGGCGATGAGTATGCTGAAGTGTATGGAACTGATTTTCCCTTTAGTAAAAAACCAAAAGGTAAACGCAGTCTTAGTGTCGAATCTTCTTTTGAATACGGAAGTAGGGTTGGAATTTGGCGCTTAATTCGTTTGTTTGATCAGTATTCCATTCCATTAACTTTTTTTGTTTGTGGACAAGCGTTGATTTTAAATCCAGCATTGGCAGACTATTTAGCGTCATCGGATCATGAAGTAGCTGGCCATGGCTGGCGTTGGTTGGATTACAGTACAATTCCCGCTAAAACTGAAAAAGAGCACATTCATCTTTGTGTGGAAACGCTCGAAAAACTAACAGGCAAGAAGATTCAGGGATGGTATACAGGACGTCGCAGTGAGCATACTCGATCACTGTTAGAACAGGCTGGAGGATTTCTCTATGATTCTGACAGTTATGCCGATGAGTTACCTTACAAAGAAAAGAAGCATTTGATTATTCCTTACTCCTTGGATAATAATGACTTTCGCTACACCACCTCACCTGGATTTACTGGTCCTAGTGATTTTTATGAGCAATTGGTTAACACCTTCAAATTCTTACATGCAGAGCAACGATTAGCTCTGATGAGTATTGGTTTGCATCCCAGGTTGAGTGGGAAGCCTGCTAAAGCCATGGTTATCAAGCAATTTTTGGATTATTTGAGTGAGTATAAGGATGTGTGGATTGCTAGGCGGGTTGATGTTGCGAAGTATTGGTTGGAGAGGTAAAAGAGGTATGGGGACGGACCCCACCGGGGTCCGTCCCCGAGCCTGCAAGAAGTGAATCCGAGACCGTAAGGGAGCGGAAATCTAAATCAGCTAAATGTCTCCAACCCCTTCATTTTTCAAAAACAAAGGAATAGGATAACTAATGCGTTTACTCATGTTTCTAACAGGATGCATACTAATGACTAACTCAATGGCTGCAGAAGAGCAAACTTCATCAAACACTGAAAAGGGTGCGTACCAATTTTCATTTCATACTCTAGTAGGCCATAAGCCACTGCCATTATCCACCTATAAAGGGAAGGTACTTATGGTTGTGAATACTGCCTCTAAATGTGGGTTTACCCCCCAATACAAAGGACTAGAAGAGCTTTATGTCAAATACAAAGACAAGGGTTTAGTGATTTTGGGCGTACCCGCCAATGATTTTGGTAGCCAAGAACCTGGAACGGAAAGCGAAATCGCGCAATTTTGCCAGCTGAACTATGGGGTTTCTTTTCCTATGACCTCCAAAGAGGTTGTTTCTGGGAAAAATGCACATCCCTTTTTTCTTTGGGCAAGAGAGCAATTAGGCTTCGGTTCAGCACCTAAATGGAATTTTCATAAGTATTTAATCAATCGCAATGGAGATGTAGTTAATTATTTTTATTCAACAACAGCGCCTGATTCTAAGAGATTGGTAAAACAGATAGAGGATTTATTAGACGAATAGCTTTTATAGTATTAAGATTGACTTATAAAACTCTCCCGTAGGGAGCCCAAAAGCTTCCTTAGGGAGAGTATATTGGCATTTTAACTTAAACTATTAAAAGCTAAAAAGATTGCTCAATCCACGCTCAGCTTCATCTAGAGTTTCTTCACCAAAACTAATCAATCTATCTACTCCGTCATTTCTATAGAATCGATCTTCTTTCTGTGGTGCATACCCACTAAAGAGGGTAGCGATTGGACGAGTCACCAAACTGATTGCAGATTTTATGAAGCTAGCAATGCTGAGGGCAAATGATATAGCAGAAAGGGCTAATGCGAATCCTGCTTTGGATAAGTGATCTTCACCATCTTTTTGGCTAAACCCAACTTTGATAAATAACGCTTCACCGGCTTCGAAGAGTGCTTTTCCTGCAAAGGCAAGTGACGCAATTAGTCCAAGAGCTGGGAGTGCTGTTGCTCCTACAAACTCATCACAATAATCATGCCCATCTCTGAGTGGTTCAAAAATATTGATACGGCCTAGAGCTTCATCAGCAAGAATATCAAAGATTTTCCCTCTATTTTTGGGTTTTTTTAACTCATTGAATTTTTTTATAAACTTAATTTCAAGAGCATCGATATGATCCGAGTAATTTTGGAAAAAATTCTTATCAGAACTAGGTTTTTTAAAAAATGATGGCATGGTTAACTCCAATACATTGCGAAGTAAATGGGCTGACATTGTACTTGGTTAAGTATAAAGTGTCAATATGTATAAAATATATTCCAATTGAGTGGTTTTATTGGGTTCATTTGCCTCTACTCTTCTGTCAAAACAACCTGAGTATTGTATTTGGTGCGACTTAAGCAAAAGCTACTGCGGAATTGTTTGATGTTCGGTTCATTAGCAAACACGCGTCTTGCAAGCTCATTGTAATGATTCATGTCGGCAACATGAATTATCAGTAAATAATCAGTGTCTCCTGAGACAAAGTAACACTGCATGATCTCAGGCTCATCTGCCATTTTCCGTTCAAAATGGGCTAATAAATCTTCACGTTGCTTTTCAAGAGTAATATTTACAAACACAATCAAAGGACGACCTACTTTAAAGGGATCAACTAAGGCTACGTCTTTACTGATGTACCCCTCCTCACGAAGTCGCTTGACTCGCCTAAAGCAGGGAGGTGCTGAGATTCCAACCCTATTCGCTAGAGCGAGATTAGTGATTTGGTTGTCTTGTTGCAAAATATTAAGAATTTTTCGATCAGTCCTGTCTAAATGTGCCTCTGTTAATTCAGGATGATTTTGTTGCGTTTTTATTGATTTATTTTTCATAAATTACTTTTAAACGTTAAAAAATTGGAAAAAAGGTAACATAAATAATAAAAAATAGAAATTTAATAATAGAGATTTCATGTTAATTTATTGGTCATCTATAGTCCTTGGAGTACATCATGATTGAAATTAGATTGGCCAATTTGAAAGAGGTGGATACTTTAAACCAATTAATAATCCATTCAGCAAATGACTTGAGTCAAGGTTTTTACACCAAAGAAGAAATACAAGGTGCTGTACAGTTTGTCTTTGGAGTAGATACGCAGTTGATTGTTGATGGCACCTATTTTGTGGTTGAGGAGAATAGGATTATCGTTGCTTGTGGTGGATGGAGTAAGCGTGAGACATTATTTGGTGGCAATCAATTTAAAGAAAGAGAGGAGGATAGTGTATTGGACCCACACGTTGATGCGGCCAAAATTAGAGCGTTTTTTGTTCATCCGGAACATGCTAGAAAAGGACATGGATCTACTTTGTTAAAACATTGTGAACAGCATGCTTTGACTCAAGGATTTTCAAAATTTGAAATGATGGCGACTCTTCCGGGGGTGAAATTATATGAAAAATCAGGTTATAGTAAACAATTGGAACAACTCATTGAGTTACCCAATCAAATTTGCGTTCGATTCGTACATATGATGAAGTACTTGAATGAGAATTAAATAACCCTATTATCTACTTTGCTTGTTAGGATATAATGATTTCAAACACAGACTATCAAACAATTATTGTGATCAAAGAGCAAATTCATTTTTTTCATGAGTTGGAGAACTATTTTTTCTCTCTGGTTAGTTCAAATACCATAGATTATGGCACCATGAAGCTTTATGAAACGGGTGTATTAACCTCTGGTCTTAATGTTGTGTTTGTTAACCAAATCGAGGATGATTTCTCAATAAAACTTAATCAATGCAAGGATTATTTTGGCCAGAGGAAATTGCCATGGTCCTTGGTTATACCTGAACATGCCCAACGCTATTCCAAGCAAGATAAGGTACTAGAGCAGGAATATGAGCTCAGTGGAATTGGAGTAGGTATGGGTATGAAGTCAATTCCTTCTGAGTTAATCGTTCCTGAAACACCGCTTCATTTCAAAGAAATGAGTGATGATTTGCAGGCCTGGAGTGTGCCGTTAATTTACGGCTTTGAATCAACTCCAGAGGTAACAGCTGTTTATACCCAGAGACATCATGAGGCCATGGTAAAATGCGCTGGCATTTATCATTTTTCTGGATTTCTTGACGGTGAAGTGGTTGTTTCCATGACCTTAACCGTGCAAGGGGCCTATGCAAGAATAGACGATGTTGCTACCCTGCCTGCTTTCCAAAGAAGAGGTTTTGCTTCAGCGATGATTGTTTATGCCTTGCGTAAAGCCATCGAGCTCAATGTAAAAACCTGTTTCTTAGAAGCATCGGATGATGGGTTGAATATCTATAAGAGGATTGGGTTTCAGCCTTTGTTTATGAATTATTATTATGGGTTAAAGGCTTAAGCCAGTTCATTATCCGCTTCCTTACGGTCGCGGCTCGGATTAGCTCTGTACAAACCGAAAAATCAAAAAATGGGGACGGACCCCAGTGGGGTCCGTCCCCGCTCATTGTTGTCCCCGCTCATTGCAGAGGCAAAGCTTCTCCGTTACAACACGAATCCCAGTCGCGACCGTAAGGGAGCGGATAATCAAACTCGCTCAACCAATCCTAAGCTGTAGCTGACTTAGCCTTTTTCCAAATGACTAGTTGTTGACCATTTCGCAAAGGCATGCCTTTGGGGAGCTTATTCCATAAGAAGATATCGTCTCTACTTACTCCATATAGGGTTTCAATACGCTGATAATTATCATTCGGTTGAACAATGTGTATAACGCGATATTCTTTGGGCTTTATGATAGTGAGTTGTAAAAACTCAGCCTTTGAAAACTCGTGCAAGGGTAATACCGGTGCATTTTTAGCACCTGGAATTAATAAAACTTGGTTTGGGCGAATGTAGTTTTGCGACAATTGGTTGAGTTCTTTGATCAAATGAGTGGTTGTGTGGTAACGAGTAGCAATGCTTTTCAAACTATCACCGGCTAAAACGGTATGTTTAATCCAACTCACTCGTTTATCCACAGGAAGGTGAGAAAGATTGAAGTAAAATCGAGCTGCTTTGGCCGTGGGAATGAGCAAGTGAAATGGGGCATAGGGAGTAGTGGCCCAGCGATTAAAACCAGGATTTAATTGAATCAACTCTTTGTAGGTGATGCCAGCTAAGCGGGCTGCATGGCTTAGGTCAATTTGGCTACCCACATTGACCACCTCAAAATAAGGGCGAAAAGGTTGTCGAGGTAGAGTAATGTTGTACGCTTTAGGGTTACTCATGACTTCAGCTAAGGCTAAAAATCGGGGTACATACGCTTGTGTTTCTCTAGGGACTGTTAGATTCCAAAAATTAGCTCCTCTACCAGAACTGGCTTTTATTGCTCTGCCAATCGCCCCTTCTCCGGCGTCGTATGCCGCTATAGAGAGCACCCAATTTCCATTAAAGACTTGATTTAAATGAGTGAGGTGCGCCATCGCGGCTTCCGTGGAGTAGTTAATGCTTCTTCTTCCATCAAACCACCAATCTTGTTTCAGACCCAGAGTACTTCCAGTCAGTGGCATGATTTGCCATAGCCCAGCTGCTCCAACCTTGGAATAAGCAAAGGGGTCATAAGCACTTTCAATCATAGGGAGTAAAGCCAACTCACCTGGAAGTTTTCGTTTTTGGAGTTCCCGAACAATGTGATAGATGTATGGCTCAGACCTTTCACATACTTTGATAACAAACCCTGGATGCTCTTGTATCCAACGGATTTGCTCTTGAACTTCGGGGCGAAAGGTCTCATGGTTTATCTTAAATTCACTGCGCAACACATCCCAAACATCGGGAATTGGGTAAGCTCGGGCAAGAGGATTTAGGACCAGTAGAATTAGGTTGCCTAATAGCAACACTATTATTTTACGTGAGGCTTTAATCACATTATCCTGCCAATACTATAATCCTTGAGTCTACAAGATTTTTAAATCTTGTTAAACCTTCTTCCGAACTTAAAGCATCAGAGCCTAATCATTATTGCAATTGATATTGGCGCTCAGGTTCTTTCAGTAAATTCAACTCACTGAGATAGAGGTGGATAACCTGTTTCACAAGATATTCGCAAAAATGGTCTGTATTTTTCTTTTTTTGAGGACCTCTTTTCATGTCGCTCTGTTCAATGACCTCTTTGACCAAGGATGAGATTTTTTCAACCCAAGGGGGAGACAGATAAATAGTACTATCTCGCTCTCTTGCTACTGTAGGAACTTTAATGGTGTCTTGGGTTAACTCAACATTTGAGGACTCTCCAAGTATTTCTTTAACCCAGGTGGCTATTTTTAGTTCCTCTTTATTAAGCTGAGACATCACTTTATCATTTAAACGCATTGCCGGAGGCGAAAGAGACAATGCAATAATGATCATACGAGTTGCTTTTCTTGCAGTCTCTAAATGGACCTGATAGGCCTCTAAACGAGTCGTTTGTTGTAAGGTGTTAGTGAGTATATTGGCGATGAGGCTTTTTAACGAATAGTAACCTTCGATCAAAGGTCTCTCATCGGCAATCATACGACCGACTACTTCACTGGTTTGCTTACTCTCAACTTCAAGTTGAGTGACTGAAAAAACAGAATGGTTAATTTGTTTTAGGCAAGCTTGAAGTTGTTTTTGAAGTTCTGGCTCCTCGTTTAGTCTATTTTTGAAAATAGTTAGAGCTTGGTATTTTAAGAGTTGATTAATCGTTTCAGTGCCCCTACTGACTTTCATGACCATGTCAGGATGAAAAAAGTCTTCAAAGGTTAGTTTTTCTCTTTGATTTTCAGACTTCAGCGTTTTTAATAACGTTTTGTATTCTGAATTGACTTCACAGAAGGCTATGACTTTATTATTGAAACTCATGATTTGGGAACAGATTGTTTGATGTTCTTTGGGCACTCTTTGTTGTTTATAGAGTAATTTTTCAAAAATTTTAGTGCTTAGAAACAGTCTTAGCATGGAATCAATTGGATGATCTTTAGGAAATTCAACACCCACGTCTACTCTCCATGAGTTTTTAACAATGCATGTCAATTTTGCCGTTTTAATTTGGTATCTGAGCTGCAGCGCTTTTAGGTGATTTGCTTGCTGCCAAAACGCATTTCCTTTAAAAATAGATTCAAACTCTTCTGCAGGCAGGGATTCAAATTCAGTTTTTTGAGAGATAATGGGGCTAACTGACATAGCACTTTCAACCGCTTCTTGAAAATAATAATACAATCCTGCCCTGTGATAGGGTGAGAGCACCTCTGCAATGGATTGAAATACTTCGTTTAAGTGCTCGAGCATTTCGCCCAGTTGGTCAAGTACTACTTTTCGAGCAGGATAAAGTACTAAATTCTTTTTAAGCAGCAATTGTTTTTGAAATAAATTTGCAGTTAAAAACACAAAGGAAGAGGCTCTTTGTTCTTGCTCAACTTTTTCTAGAAAATCCCCTTGCATAGCAAGTGTAGTTCGCCAAAGGACATTGTCCGTTTCAAATAGAATGAGCTTATCAAGTGCAATCGAAGTGTAGTTGTATCGTTCTTTGTGTTGCTCTGCTTCGATTTCAGCGATGGCTCTAAGAATAGTGCTGGTTCTTTTCTTTTTGATTTTTTTTGGTTTTTTTACAGTATCGTCTTCGGTGTTATTGTCATGGGAACGTTGCACAACGGGAGAGCTTGTCGGGGACTTGATCCGAGATGTAGAAATGGACCTGTCTTTGCCAAAAACTCCCTTTACTCCATTTTTCATGCTTGACAGTGTACTTGTGGATCTCTTAATGGCTTTTCTTGAGCGTTCTGGGCTTGATTTTGGGCTTGAGTGTTGTTTTGATGGTTCTTGTGCTTGGGGCATCTCTTTATTTAAATAAGGTATGGGATGCAAGGGATTTTCATTAAGGATGTGACTTAATTTAGGAATGCTCACCACATTATTAGTTATCGTGATAAAGGGGTACTCTTTGGATTTAAGATAGTCCAGAATGTCTTCTTGTAAGTAATCTTTTTCAATCAATGCCAAAGAATCCAGTATTTCTAAATCGCAAGTTGCTACATCTGTGCTGGGATCATAGGTCCATACGATGGGGAAGTCTTTGAAACTAATGTTTGCTAAATAAATTTTCATTCTATATCTAGAGTTAATAGGATCTACGAAAAACCCCAAGGTCTAGGCAACAATCAATGTCAATGAAGGAGTTTAGATGGACTAAAAGACTGAATTGACAGTTATTGTTAACGAAGAGATTGGGCATTTTTCGTAAGTCTTGATTAAGTTAAAAGTCACGGATTGTATATTACTTTTCCACGCACTCCAAAATAAAAATCAACGACTGTTCATATTGTGACTGATGTGTTAATATTTAATTCATTTTTTATTCAGTATCGGAATCTGCCTATGCCAGCACAAACTAAAATCATCAACTCCGTTAACAAGTTATTAAGTCAAAAAGATTCTTCGTTAAAACTTAACGAAGGAGGCGTTTGTGGTGGTTTGGCAAGTGTTTACATCCGCTATTGTTTGGAAGGGAGAAAATCAGACTTTTTCATGCTTTCAAGACTCTTGGTCAATCCCCCCAAAGACTATCATTATGGAAGTGGTCATGAATTAGATTATTTTATTCGCGATATAGAAATAGAGTTTAATCGAAGAAAATACTCCAGAGGGATGTCTTATCAAGGGGACTTGGAAGATTCCGTTTTAATTAAAGGCAAGCCCATCAAAAAGGAGTTTACTCTTGGTCTTGTCACCACCAAGAACTCTTGGGCAAAAATTCTTGAAGGCATTCGTCACAATGGCAGGGCTTGCTATTTTCGCTCTCATAACCATGCCATTGCTGTTGAATTCAACAACAATCAGTTTGAAATCTTTGATCCGAACTACAATGAGGATGATCCTGAGTCAGAATCGCCAAAACAAGCAAACACAAAATCGTTTGCGACTGCAAAGGAAGTGATTGATGAACTTAACCGGCAGTTTCACTATCCCCAGGATGAATTAACTGGGCTTGGAATTCATGTTTATGCGGATCCAGAGGATAAGCAAGTGGTCACTTATCCTAACAAAAAACAGCTGTTGGCAAACGAGTTAGATACCCCTAAGAAACTAGAAAATAAACTCGGGGTCGTCAGTAAAGATTGGACCTACAATAGTTTATTTTTTGCTACTTGTATCAATGACGTAGATACGATCGAACATCTTTTTAAAAAAGAGGTAATCTCTACGAAAGACATGGCTCATCTGATGTTAATGCCAAGCAATGATCCTTTTGCAAAGAGCTATTTCAAGGATTGTAAAGCTCAGAATGATAAATTGAGCATGATGGCTTGGGCTCTTTGGGCAGGCAATGCAGCTTTATTTGCAAGCTTTTTGTTGGACTATGAAAAGACTTATCTGCAAAACTCCCCTAACGAAAAAGAGACCTTTAAAAAATACATTGGAAACAATGCTTATTTTCTAAGCTTGGCAGCTGGTTCTGGTTCCTCTGATTGTTTGCAACAAGTGATAAATCTGTATAAAAAATACGGTGTGGATTCATCACAATTTAAGACTACGCAAGTGGGTAAAATCCTAGGAAAACTAACCAAGCACGGTGATTCAAAATGCATGGAAGTGTTTGCAACTTACATCAAATTACCCAAAGAGCAACTTAGACAAGCGATTTTATCAGCCGCAACAATTGATAAACGAAGTGCTTTACAGTTTTGGCTAGGGCAATGGAAAATGCTTGGGCAAACAACCCCAGAACTTCTGAGTAAGCAACTTGTTGAAGTAGTAACTCCAATGAATTTCGAGCTGTTGCTTCAAGCGGGGTTCACCATTCATTCCTCTGTAACGGCTGATCTTTTAAATCGAAGAAACATTCAGCTCTTTAGAACCTGGGCTAAATCAACTCCGTGGAAGGAAATCATCGAACAAATCGATAGCAATACTTATGTACCAGAAAACATTGACTTGTTTCATAATGAACAAGGAATTTCTCTATTGCATGTTTTAAGTCGATTTAAACTCAATAAGCTCATCAAAGATAATTTTCCAGAAAACGCAGAAATTGATCAAATTGAGCTGGGTTTGAAAATAGCTTGCGAAACAGGAAATAGGGATTTGGTCATTTCCTTATCGAAAAAAGGGTTTCGTTTAGAAATGAGCTATCAGATTAATTTACTCAAGCAAGCCTTAGACAGCAAAAATACAGAGGTTGTTCGTGCTGTATTGGCAAGTAACATTGATTTTACTGAGTTTTTTAACAATAAAGATCTGATAAAGCAACTGATTGCCTCTGGCGAGTATGAGTTTGTAAAAAAAGCATGGGGCTCATTAAGTTGGGAGCAAAAATCTTCTGCTATGACGGATGCATTGAGTGAAAAAAATAACGATTTGCTGCAATTTATTTCTCGTGAGAAGGTCAGTGGTGAAGCTCTCGTTTATCAGTACCTAATGACACTAATAAAAGCAGATAAAGAATCCTATTATCCTTACTGTGTTCGACTAGCCGAAGCCCTTTCACCGCCAACGCTTTCAAGATTATTGGTTGAATTAACACAAGAGTATGAGCAAAAGCTCCTATTTCGAACAACTAGAGACAATCCCAGAGAGGATAGAGCATATAAAGAGGAAATCAGAACTGAGATTGGACATCTCATTCACTTTCTTCAATACACCATCCGCAACCACAATCTACATGATTTTGCTGCAAAATTGGCTTCTCAAGTGACTCTAACCGCAGACGAACAATTTGAGTTGTTTGTAGAAGCAAATCAAAAGGGGGATATGAAGGTTGTTGAGTTTTTAATTTCAATTTACCCATACATACTTCAAAACAAGGACATTTTATTTCGCCTAGAGGAAGCAGGACACTATAAAGTTTTAAATAAGATTTTAATGACTGGGAGGTCCTTATCTCCCGATGTGTATATCCAGTTGCTAAAAAGGGCAGTAGCAAAGAGAAATGAAGATCTGATCAGTACTCTCAGCGAATACGCAAATTCTGCCTATAAGATACAAGGCTCAGCTTTGTATCAAGCACTAGAAGAGGGGAATGTTGAAGGAATATTGTTATTGATAAAACATGGCGCTCGCCTCAACAGTTATCCTTTACCAAATTTATTATTTAGATTGGCCATAAAGCAGGGAAATACCCAGTTATTGGAAGTTATTATGGTTCATCCTGACTTTATTCCCTATTTTAATGAGCATATTGTCGATAATATTCATGAAGCATTTATCGATGGGAGTTCAGCTAGTGTTACTTATCTCTTTAAAACAGTAACTCATGAACTGTATTTTGAAGAGTTCATGAAGTATGCGTTTGAGCACGATGATTTAAATTTGTTTAGAGAATTGCAAAGTGAACCGAGCTATAAATCATTGAGTGCAATGCAACTATTCAAAACAGCTTGTCAGCATCAGTCACAAAGAATTGCGAATGAGATTTTGAAAACGCCAATTCGATTTGATGATCGACGAGACATGGACAAAATGTTGGATTCCTTATTTGGAATCTCTAATGAATCCAGTGTTGGCGCCAACGATATCTACGACATCGTGTATAAAAAAACGCTTCATAGACTCTATGAGTTTATGAGGGATCAAAGATATCGTCCTTTTGCTTCTTTGCATCAGTCCATCAAAGAGGTTCTGGACGATGAGAATCTTAAAAGGAAAGGATTATTGAGAAATAATCTCTTACGTAGAGCCTTGGATGATAAAGACCCTGAGAAAGTGAATCAATTTATGCTGCAATTGGTCGAAAAGCCAAAGCTGGATAAATCTAGTTTAAAAGTATTTTCTGACAATTTAGACAACGCCTTAATGATCAATGTTCTGTTTGAACACTATTCAATAAGCGATGTGTTGGAAGAGGCTCTCATTGATAAAAATTGGAAACTGATTATTGGCTTGTTAAAAGAGAGACGTGGCACTGAAATCCGAGAGGAAACACTTGAACACTTAAAATCCGCTCAGACTTCTCTTTTACAGGCGTTAATTGTGGATGCTCAGCAAAGATTTCGAGAAGATCCACGACATTATCTCAATCAGCTGGTGTCAGAAAATTGTCCTCTTGCCCTTGCACAGATTTTAAAAGAAAAAAAGAAAGACATCGAAGATGCGATCATGGACCTGCAAGATAAAATGGAAAGGGCCAAAATTGATCTTAAACAGCATTTCTATCGGTTTGATCTGCGTGATCAACTGATTAGAGAACACAAGGCGTTTGAAGAGATAGAGCCGAAAGTCGAAGGGTTTTTAAGTAAAATTGCTCATTTGCAGCCCGCAGAAGTGATTCAAAATGAGATTTTCAGGAATGAATTGGGTGAAATTCATGGTTTTTTAAGTAAGCGTCAGCTTCCTGTCTCTTATTTTGATGAGAGATGGAAATTAACTGCTTTATTTGATGAATTTCAAAAATATCAAATGGATCATCAGAAACTGGAGCAGGAGCGTCAGCGCAAAGAGACTGAAGAGCGTCAGCGCAAGGAACATGAAGAGCGTCAGCGCAAAGAGCATGAAGAGCGTCAGCGCAAAGAGCATGAAGAGCGTCAGCGCAAAGAGCATGAAGAGCGTCAGCGCAAGGAGCATGAAGAGCGTCAGCGCAAGGAGAATGAAGAGCATCAGCGCAAGGAGCATGAAGAGCGTCAGCGCAAAGAGCATGAAGAGCGTCTGCGTAAGGAGAGTGAAGCGCGTGAGCGTGAACTTAACGTAAAACAAGAACTTGCGAGTAAAACGACTTCTACGCTTGAGGAAAATACAGATGAAATTCAAGCTCAGAGACCTAAGGTACCTAAATCTGAAGTTGAAATGCAACCATTACAACAAAGTCTAAGCTCTTCCGAAGAGCAGGGACAATTAACAAAGGTGGTTGAATTAAAGCCCAATGGTTTTGAACGCTTACTTAAAGACTACATTGTTGAACGAAACACAAAGGATTGGACGTATCATATGCTGTCGCTATTTCAATACACTAAGAAAGACAAAATTGATGCAGCAACTCTATTCATCGATGCTTTAAAATCCTCGAATGTTATGATCAGCACAGAAGTAAGAAAAACTTTAAAAAATGGAAGTCTTGGAAGCCGCATCGAAACTTATATTAAAGATCATGGGCAGGACTTAAAACAAGAATTAAATTCCTCAGAAGATTTTGAATCAATAGACCAAGTCATCGATTTCCTAAACCAAAGGGATCCAATTAAGGCATTGATTACAGCATTAAATAAATACAAAGAGCAACGCTCAAACGATGCTAGAAACATGTATCATTTTGCACTATTTCCACAATTTACTAAGCAAGAAAAATTAACTGCTGTTAACAACTTGATTAGAACACTAGAGACACAATCAGATCTGCTCACTGAATATGATATGTCCGCATTGGCGCAAGGACGCTTAGGTGAAGCAATTGAAGGATTTATAAAACAATACAATCAGGAATTGGCGGATAAACTAGGTGTCGATGAAATTAATGATCTAGTGCAGTTGGTTCTAGCGCGAGTGAAGCCAGCACAATTCCTTGGAGAGCTATACTAATTATCCGCTCCCTAACGGTCGCGGCTCGGTTTTGTACCGTACCAACTGAGCCGCGACCGTAAGGGAGTGGAGGATTTGAGGTGTACACCTATACCCAATGCTTATCAAAAGCTCCGCTCTCTAACGGTCATGGTTCGGTTTTGCACCGTACCAACTGAGCCGCGACCGTAAGGGAGTGGAGGATTTGAGGTGTACACCTATACTCAATGCTTATCAAAAGCTCCGCACCTTAACGGTCATGGTTCGGTTTTGCACCGTACCAACTGAGCTGCGACCGTCAGGGCTGAGGGATCGACTCATTTTTTAAATGGGGTATTTATACCCAAAGTCGGGTTCTTCGCCTAATGGTGCTGCCTCAAGCGGTTTCATTAGGTTCTTCTATACGCCCCGCATCGCTCCGCTTGCTGACGCGCGCGGCTCGGTTTCTTCTTTGCTGTCTGAATCAAATCCTAG
>NZ_LNZB01000049.1 GCF_001468085.1 Legionella waltersii
GAAATGCCCAAGCTTCTTGACGCCTCTGAACAACTGTAACCTTGGTCAATTACAAGACTAATAGCATCTTGTTTAAATTCTTTTGAAATGACCTGCACATCTTTTCCTCCCAGTTAAGTGACTATTATCTCTTAACTGGGTGTGTTCATCCATTAGACCACTTCAAAATGCAAAACCCAAAAATGTAAATTACGATTTGGTATTAGAGGCTTTCACGAAGTCCATTGATATTATCCTTAGAGAATTGAATCCAATAAATAATATAAATACGGAAAATTATAAAAAAGAATTGCAATCACATTCCCAAGCGCTTAACTGTAAGCTCAAAATATATCTCGAACAAAAAAACGAGGCAAATCCATATATATCTTTTATGATAGAACTTGAAATAACAGCTGATAAAGTAATAAAAACTTTACACAAAATTACATCCGATTATTTTTCGAATATTCAAGAAGAGCAATTAGTAGAGATCAGGAAAGCACTATTATCGATCCAGCAAAATTTAATACAATTTAGCCCTCCAAATCGTTCTGCAGTGATAAGATATAGTAATGAAGAAAGTATAATGGGCTTGTTTACTTTTAGGAGTTTCAAATTTAGTATAAATTCTCGCTTAATATCGCTTGCAAGAGACTACCCAATTAATGACGTTTGTCCCATCGATCTTGAAGAAATCCCAGAAAATTATAAACTCTATACATACTCAGGCCATGTATTTAATATAATAAATTTGGTTGAGTGGCAGAGTAAAAGAAAGCCCCGTATTGATTTGGATGAAACGAATGATTCTATAAAAGTATAATGCCCCCCAAAATTTAGACCACACAAAGAGTAAAATTTGAGAGATAATAGCCTCTGACAGGAGGTTGTTATATGAGTAAATAT
>NZ_LNZB01000050.1 GCF_001468085.1 Legionella waltersii
TGTACACATAAAATACTTAAAGTTATTTATAGATGCGGAGCACTTTGTGCTTGAAATGCTTACGAAAAACCCCAATCTCTTCGTTAAAAGACATTGTTAATTCGGTCATTTAGTCCATCTAAACTCCCTCATTAAAAATGTCTTTTGCCTCGACCTAGGGGTTTTTCGTAAGTCCTGAAAATAACAATTTCTAAGGAAATTATTTAATAATTACTTAATAAAACTGTGTTAACATTGTACAGCAATAAACCATAATGCAAGATGAAAAAACGTATCTTGCTGTTGAAGGTAGTAATTCTGATGACAACCAAACAAGCACAGAAAACAAATCAAAGCATGATGCAGTGCACTGTTGCTTTTATCGTTCATCCTATCGAATTTCCAAGCCATAAAATCCCATCGCACTAACAACTCATCAAGAGTAATACGCCGGTTTTGTCTGCAGCTGATTTAAGACGCTTAGTAATAGCCTAGTTATCCGCTCCCTTACGGTCACGGCTCGGTTTTTATTGGAACACTAGTTTAATGGAGTTCATACAACCGAGTCGCGACCGTAAGGGAGCGAATAACAAACCATCGTACTACTCTGAACCAATCAAAACCCCGAATTGAATGATTAAGCAGAGTTGAAAAAACATGTGTACTGAAAAAATTGAAACCATTAGAAAACGATTAAACGAAACCTCAGAGATTGCCAACACTCCTCTCGTCGAAGCACACAATTACGCCAGCGTAAAACAACGAGTACTCCAGCTGGAATTGCAATCGGAACTTCACTATTTAACACAACTAATCGAAGAACCACTTCTCTTTGAAGAGCGATTTAAGCAGAGGTGCCAAGAACGATTCATCCATGAAAAAGAACACATTGGTTTTAGGCAAGAGCCATTGAGTGCTACAAACAGCCTGTATTGGAATATAGCCCAAATCTATTTTGAGCCTAAATCCATGCAGGAAATGCTTGCCATCTTATTGCCTAAGGTTAAAAAACAGCTAACCGTGAACTTATCAGAGGACTATCAAGGCAAATACAAAGAAGCCTTCAATCAAGGCCTTAAACCCATTGTAAACACTCAAA
>NZ_LNZB01000051.1:0-36674 GCF_001468085.1 Legionella waltersii
CTAGGATTTGATTCAGACAGCAAAGAAGAAACCGAGCCGCGCGCGTCAGCAAGCGGAGCGATGCGGGGCGTATAGAAGAACCTAATGACACCGCTTAAGGCATCGCCATTAGGCGAAGAACCCGACTTTGGGTATAAATACCCCATTTAAAAAATGAGTCGATCCCTCAGCCGTAAGGGAGCGGATAAGAAAGAATCCGGTTATCCGCTCCCTTACAGTCGCGGCCGGATCTTTTAATGACTTACTCTTCTTCTGAAGACTTAGGATGAGCGACAGCAAGCTCTTCTGAATCGATGGCAGTAGCAGATTCCTCGACCATTTCAACCTGATTTTGTTCTGATTGTGGATCAGTTCCTTGTGGTTTATCTTTCCACTCCAACTTCACTCGGCCTTGTTTATCGATGCCAGCAACGAAGACTTCTATATCTTGTCCTTCTTGTAGAATGCTTTCTACTTTTTGTGATCTATCACTGCAAATTTGCGAAATATGCAATAAACCATCTTTACCTGGTAATAAATTGATAAAGGCTCCAAAGTCCACTATTTTACTTACTTTACCCTGATAAGTTTGTCCTACTTCAATTTCAGCAACAAGAAGTTTAATCTGTCTTTGTGCTTCTTCTAATGCCATTTTATCTGGAGAGAATAATTGGACCACCCCTGAATCATCAATGTCTATTGCTACACCAGTGCTATCAATTAACCCTTTAATAGTAGCCCCACCTTTACCAATGATAGTACGGATTTTGTCTTCAGCTACTTTCATTGTTGTAATTCTTGGTGCATGCTCAGATAATTCAGCTCGAGGTTCTGCCAAGGCATTGTTCATTACTCCAAGAATATGCATGCGACCTGCTAAAGCTTGATCTAAAGCTTGTTCCATAATCTCATTCGTAATTCCTGAAATTTTGATGTCCATTTGCAAGGCAGTGATTCCATTTTCAGTTCCAGCCACTTTGAAATCCATATCGCCTAAATGATCTTCATCACCTAAGATATCTGTTAATACAGCAAATCGCTCCCCTTCCTTGATCAGGCCCATTGCAACACCAGCAACAGGAGCTTTTAATGGGACACCAGCATCCATTAAGGCTAAACTAGTTCCGCAAACTGTTGCCATGGAGCTTGAACCATTAGATTCCGTAATTTCAGAAACAACTCTCAGCACATATGGAAATTCACTGGCTTCAGGAAGAACAGCTAATAAAGCGCGTTTTGCCAAACGTCCATGACCAATTTCACGTCGCTTAGGACTGCCTACCTGACCAGTTTCACCAACGGAATAGGGTGGGAAATTGTAATGCAGCATAAAGCGATCTTTACTTTCGCCAGAAATGCCATCAAGCATCTGTGCATCACGCTCATTACCTAGTGTTGCTACAACGATCGCTTGGGTTTCGCCTCTGGTAAACAAACAAGATCCGTGGGTTCTTTCAAGACATTTTGTACGGACAGCAATTGGTCGTACTGTTTTATGATCACGGCCATCAATTCGTGGTTCGCCATCTAAAATACGATTCCTAACAATGGAGCTTTCCAAAGAACCAAACATACCCGCAATGACTTCTGCTTTTAGTTCATCATTTTCTGCAGTTAGTGCAGCAACCGTTTGTTCTCTTAGCTCATCTAAGCGTTGGTAACGTTGTTGTTTGTCTTTAATTAAATAGGCTTCTTCAACTTCTTTGCGAGCAATTTGAGATACTCTTTCTTGCAGAACAGTATCTATTTCAGGTGCTTGCCATTCAATTTGTTGCTTACCAACTGCTGTTGCCATTTCTTCAATAGCTTTTATCACCCCTTTCATCATTTCATGGCCGAACATCATTGCACCACGCATGATGTCCTCACTTAATTCTTTCGCTTCTGACTCAACCATCAAGATAGCATCTTTGGTTCCAGCGATGACTAAATCAAGCTTAGAATCAGTTAGTTCCTTTCTACTAGGATTTAAAAGATAGATACCGTCTTTATAACCGACTCTTGCAGCACCAATCGGACCATTGAAAGGAACACCAGAAATTGCCAGGGCAGCTGACGCAGCTATCATAGAAACGATGTCAGGTGAAACATCGGGATTTAATGAAAGTACTGTTGCAATGACTTGAACTTCATTATGGAAGTTATCCGGAAACAGTGGACGAATAGGTCTGTCAATCAAACGAGATATTAATGTTTCGTTATCAGATGGCCTACCTTCGCGCTTTGTAAAACCACCAGGTATTTTACCTGCAGCATAAAACTTCTCTTGGTAGTTTACTGTTAAAGGAAAAAAGTCATTGTTTTCCCCGCCATCCTTTTTCCAAACCACAGTAACCAGAACCTGAGTGCCATTCATGTTGGCCATTACAGCACCATCAGCCTGTCTAGCCACTTCCCCTGTTTCTAATACTAAAGTATGCTCGCCTAATACAATTTCTCTAATAATTTTTGCCACGAACTGTTCCTCATTTGTCAGTACAATGAAAAAAAAGGCGCAGAATACTGCGCCTTTTTAATTTAAACTAGTGTTTTAAGTTGAAACGTCCCCATTGAGACTATTTCCTAATTAATACGAATCTCTTAATCCAAGACTTTGAATTAAAGCTTTATAACGAGCTTCATCGTTTCTCTTTAAATACTTTAAAAGTTTACGGCGCTTATTTACCAATTCTTGTAAACCACGTCTAGAATGGAAATCTTTTTTATTTATTTTGAAATGAGCAGTTAAGTACTCAATACGGCCTGTTATCAAAGATACTTGCACTTCAGGAGAACCAGTATCTTTATCACCACGTTTGTATTCTTCAACGATTTTTGCTTTATCCGCGCTGTTTAGCGACATTATTTACTCCTGGAATTAAGCCAAGTATTTATTTAAAGGGGGACATTTTACCAAGGCATCACAAACGAAACAAGTGTTGCGCTAAAATTTGTTTAAAAAAATATAACTGTGATTAAGCCTAGAAGGCCATCAACCGCTTCGCTTTTATCTGACATTGATTAAAATATTCACCTATACCGATAAATTGCATTTGTTCATTATATAAACGCACGTTTTCATTTTCATTCATTGATTCAGAGCAACGAACAATCCTGCCTTGACGGATTGCATTGATTTCCTCAGCCGATAACGTAATGAAAGGTAAGTAGTTAATTGCCCTATCCATCGATATTAAACAGTTCATTCTCTGGGATGGGGTCATTGTTGCGAGTTCATCCAAAGTGTACATTGCACTCGTCTCAAAACCTGCCGTGTAAACACGATGCAATTGAGTGACGTGTGCCCCAATCCCAATTGTTTCTCCAATATCTTCCACCAAATTTCTAATATAGGTCCCTTTGCTACAAGTCACTGTCAAAGAAAAATTGTTTCCATCAAATTGAGTAAGATCTAACTGGCTAATTTGTATGTCCCTGGCTTCACGTTCAATCTCAATTCCATTTCTGGCTAATCGATACAGTGGAACACCATTATGTTTTAGGGCGGAGAACATCGATGGAACTTGTTTGCTGTGCCCAAGGTATTGCTGCAATGCTCCTTTAAGTTCATCTTGCGAAACAAAAAACTCCTCTGTCTGTGAAATTATCTCACCCGTTGAGTCCGCTGTATTAGTCTTTATACCCAAAAGACCTGTGGTTTGGTAACACTTATCAGCATCTAGAAGGTACTGGCAAATTTTAGTTGCTTCCCCGAAACAAACGGGCAACATACCCGTAGCTAAAGGATCCAAGCTCCCTGAATGGCCCGCTTTTTTTGCTCCAAAAAGATTTTTAGCCTTTTGCAGGGCTTTATTAGAGGTCATTCCTTGTGCTTTATTCAATAATAAAATTCCATTGATTGGAGAATTCAGATTATTCGTCACTTTCTTCATCTGATGTTTTAGGGTTTACTTCATCAATCAAGCGACTTAAGCGTTTACCATACTCTATGGATTCATCGTAAATGAAATGGAGCTGAGGAACTGTTCGTAAGGTAATGCTGCGTGCTAAAGCTGATCGTAAATAGCTTGCTGCACCATTCAGTATGCTGAGGACTAACTGTTTATCTTCATTAATGACTGTAAAATAAACTTTAGCATGGCCTAAATCAGCAGCTACTTTTACTGCTGAAATAGTGACCAGGCCTTTTAATCGTGGATCTTTAATCTCTTGAGGAATTATTACAGATAATTTTCTCTGAATCATCTCTGCAATGCGATCTGTTCTTTTAAATGCGTTGCTCATAATTATAAATCACGCTGAATTTCTACTGTCTCATACACTTCAATTAAATCACCAGGCTTAACGTCATTGTAATTTTTTACACCTATTCCACACTCAAAACCTTGGCGAACTTCAACAACATCATCTTTGAAGCGTCTAAGTGATTCAAGAGTACCTTCGTAGATAACGACGTTAGAACGAAGTACCCTAATTGGGTTATTACGTTTGACGTTTCCTTCAACAACCATACAACCTGCAATAGCGCCAATTTTTGGCGATTTGAACACATCACGTACTTCAGCAATACCTACAATTTCTTCTTTAAATTGTGGTGCTAACATACCTGTTAGAGCACCTTTTATCTGATCGACAATGTCATAAATGACGCTGTAATAATGCAAAGACACAGATTCTTGTTCTGCAAGTCGTTTACCGGCACTATCTGCCCTGACGTTAAATCCAATTAAAATAGCACTTGAAGCAATCGCCAAGTGAACATCAGATTCTGTAATCCCACCAACACCACTTGAAATGACTTCAACTTTGACTTCGTCCGTTGAAAGCTTAACTAAGGCATCAGCAATCGCTTCCAAGGAACCTTGTACATCCGCTTTTAACACGATGTTCAATACCTTAGACTCACCTGCAGCCATATTTTCCATGATACCTTCGATAGAAGACTTTTGTCTGCGTGCAAGTTTCACGTCACGGAATTTACCCTGTCTGAATAATGCAACTTCACGAGCTCTTTTCTCGTCAGATACTACCACAGCCTCATCGCCCGCATGTGGGATTGCCGATAGACCAAGTACCTCTACTGGGATAGAAGGACCGGCACTCTCAACCAAGTCACCATTATCTCCAACTAAAGCTCTTACACGGCCATATTGGAATCCTGCTAAAATAATATCCCCTTTGTTCAAGGTTCCGCTTTGAACTAACACAGTGGCAACTGGACCTCTACCCTTATCCAAACGAGATTCAATAACTACGCCTTTAGCCGCTCCATCAACAACCGCAGTTAATTCTAATACCTCTGATTGCAATAAAATGGCATCTAACAACTCGTCAATTCCCATGCCTGATTTTGCAGAAATATTGACAAACATCGTATCGCCACCCCATGCCTCGGGTATAACCTCATGGACTGTTAACTCATTCATAACTCGGTCTGGATCAGCATCGGGCTTATCCATTTTATTAATTGCAACAATAATTGGTACTTTTGCAGCTTTTGCATGTTGTATAGCTTCTATAGTCTGTGGCTTTACTCCATCATCAGCTGCTACTATCAATACAACGATATCAGTGGCTTGAGCTCCACGTGCTCTCATTGCTGTAAATGCAGCATGCCCCGGTGTATCCAAAAAGGTAATATCTCCTTTAGGAGTACTGACGTGGTAAGCACCAATGTGTTGGGTAATACCTCCAGCCTCGCCTGCAGCAACTTTTGTTCGACGGATATAGTCGAGTAGGGATGTTTTACCATGGTCGACATGTCCCATGATAGTAACAACCGGTGCACGAGATTCAGTTCTGCTTCCTACAGATAAAGTTTCACCAAGATCGGTCTCAATAGCATCTTCTTTGATAATGACCGGCTTATGTCCCATTTCTTCAACAACGATAACTGCTGTTTCTTGATCAATCACCTGGTTAATAGTAGCCATAGCCCCTAAAGACATCATTACTTTAATGACTTCTGCGGCTTTCACAGACATACGCTTTGCTAATTCTGCAACTGTAATGGTTTCAGGTATTGATACATCCTTCACGATTGGTGCTGTCGGTAATGCAAACCCATGCGTTAATGTTTCCTCAGCTTCTCTGTATTTATCTGATTTTTCATTAAGCTTACGTTTCTTAAATTTACTTCGTCCACCTCGTCGATGCGAATCAGTTTCTTCATCTTCAGCTTCAAAGACTTGATATTTTGGTTTTTTCTTAACTTTCTTGTAGTCTGAAGTTTCTGATTCAGGTTGCATGGATTCAGAGTGCTTCTTTTTACTTGGTTTTTCTGTTTTAGATTCTTCTCTACGTTGTTCTACAGCTGGTCCTTGTTCGGAGCTTTCCTGTACATTAGTTTCCACTAATGGAATTTCTTCCTCATGAGTATTGATGATATCTTCTGATCTGGTTTGCTCTTCTATAGTGGTTTCTTTATGAGCTTCATCAGCAAGAGTTGCATTTACTTCATCCTGATTTTGATCCTTTGGTTGCTCTACGACTACCTCTTGAATCTCTGTATTTTCGATCTCAGGTTCGTGATCTATTACTTCTTCAACTGCTAGGACCTTAGTTTCATCAATCTCAGGTTGTTCTTGAATCGTGCTGCGCTTGACGAAAGTCTTCTTCTTGCGTACCTCAATATTTACAGTCTTTCCAGTGTGTGCATCATGTCCAACAGTAACCTGAGACAAGCTTTTGCGTCTTAATGTTATGCGTTCAGGAGCGACAGCAGTGCTACGGCTAGAACTACTCTTTAAATGATTTAGTAGAATCCGTTTTTGCTCTTCATTCACAGTCTGTTGATCATCATTAAATGACAATCCTGCTTCCTGTAACTGGTTCAATAAGCGTTCAACCGGAATTCCAACGACTTGTGCTAATTGCTTAACCGTCACATCCGCCATAGTTTAATCCTCTCTCAGCACCTTTAATGTAAAGCTGCATACATTTTATTTACTGCCAATATGATAACTTTAAAAGTTATTCAGCACGTTCACCTAATTATTGAAACCAGGGTTCTCTAGCTTTCATAATTAAGGCTCCTGCTTTTTCTTCACTAATCCCCTGGATTTCCATCAGCTCATCGACAGATTGCTCTGCCAACTCTTCCATTGAAGTAATTCCCTTTTGGGCTAGCTTGTTTGCTAGATCTTCTGTCATCCCTTCCATGCCTAATAGTGAGTCATCTGGCATACCAGAAGATCCTATACCTGAAGAAAGAGCCATTGTTAGTAAGGTGTCATTAGCTCTATTTCTCAGCTCCTCAACAATTTCCTCGTCAAACTCTTCAATCGCTAAAAGTTCTTCTTTGGGGACATAAGCTATTTCTTCTAGAGATGAAAATCCATGTGCAACCAACAACGACGCTAATTCTTCATCAATTTCTAAAGCTGAAGTAAATAATTTAACTATTTTGCTCGATTCTTCCTGATTTTTATTTTCAAACTCATCCGTGGTCATTACATTGAGCGTCCATCCAGTAAGCTGGCTTGCTAACCTAACATTCTGACCATTACGACCAATCGCTTGGGACAATTGTTCTTTAGATACCGCTAGATCCATGGTGTGAGTATCTTCGTCAACAACAATTGACGTAATATCTGCTGGAGCCATTGCATTAATAACCAACTGAGCGGGGTTGTCATCCCAAAGAATAATATCAACTCTTTCGCCGCCTAATTCACTGGATACAGCTTGGACCCGTGCACCACGCATACCCACGCAAGCACCAATTGGATCAATGCGTCCATCGTTTGTTTTGACAGCAATCTTAGCTCTGTTACCTGGATCTCTAGCCGCTGCTTTAATATCGATAATGTTCTCACCAATTTCAGGTACTTCAATACGAAATAGTTCAATTAACATCTCATTTCGAATACGGCTTACAAACAATTGAGGACCTCTTGCTTGCGGAGTAAGCTCGTAAAGATAAGCACGCACTCTATCGTTGGGTCGAAACATTTCATGAGGCAACATTTCTGTTCTTGGTAGAAAGGCTTCTGCTTTGCCACCTAAATCAATAATAATATTGTCTCTTGTTACTTTTTTAACAGTACCATATACCAATTGGCCAAGCTTACTTCTAAACTGATCGATTACTAATTCTCGCTCCGCTTCTCTAACCTTTTGCATAATGACTTGGCGTGCAGCTTGAGCTTCAATTCTTCCAAACTCAATAGATGGAATAGATTCTTCAATACGTTCGCCAATTTTTATAGATGGGCAGCGTTCTTTTGCCTGATCTAAAGTCAATTGATGTTCTGGGAATTCTAAATCTTCGTCATTTACAACATCCCAGTAGCGGTATGTTTCATACTCACCTGTTTTAGAGTCTAGTTTAATGCGAACACCTATATCTAAACCTACTATTTTCCTGGTTGCTGATTCGAGAGCAGCCTGGATGGCAAGTATTATGACTTCTTTGCTAACACCTCTTTCGTTGGATAATGCTTCAGCAACTAATAACAATTCTTTGCTCATTGTTCGCCTCTCTAGACTGTCAAATATGCTCGCACAATATTTGAAATATATAATTCCTGATGTTCACCATTTATATCTAGAACTATTTCATTCTCATTAACTGCATGAATAGTTCCGTGAAATTTACGCTTACCATTAACTGGTTTAAACACTTTTACATCGACTGCATGTCCAAGATATCTCTCATATTGCCAACTACTAAATAATGGACGAGGAATTCCAGGTGATGAAATTTCTAAATTGTAGTTCCCTTGTATAGGATCCTCAACATCAAGTATCGCACTTACTTGTCTGCTAACTGCTTGACAATCTTCTATACCAATACCATCCGATTTATCAATGTAAATTCTTAACAATGAGTGTTTACCTTGGGATAGGTATTCGCAACCCCAAAGTTCATAACCCATGTCATTGATACTGGGCTCTACAAGTCGTACTAACTCTTCATTGATCATAATATTTTAGAACAAAAAAAGGGCGCATATGCCCAAGCCTAGTTGGTGACTTAGAATCGCACAGGACCCAATTCAACATAATAAAAAACCCCATAAATGGGGTTCTAATAAATTGGTAGCGGGGGCAGGATTTGAACCTACGACCTTCGGGTTATGAGCCCGACGAGCTACCAGGCTGCTCCACCCCGCGTCAACTGTTGCAAATTATACTGATACTCAGCTGCATTAGCAAGACATTTCGCGTGTCTTTCCTAATTAATTTGTAAACGCATTGATGCAAGCAGCAATAAGTGCTCCTGGAAATATGCCTAAATACAGTAAAGACAAGCAGTTCATTGAATACAAAATTCCGCCAACTTTGCTTATTTCAAATTTAGTATCGTTAATAGGTTGATCAAAATACATGATTTTAACGATACGTAAATAATAATACGCACCTATGACAGTAAACATTAGGCCAACTACTGCCAACCATACCATGTGAGCATCTACTAAAGCCTTTAACACCCACAGCTTAGTGAAAAAGCCCACTGTAGGTGGAACTCCAGCCATGGAAAACATCACCAGTAGCATCATAAAGGCTATCCAAGGATTTCTACGATTTAGACCCTTGAGATCATCTATGTCATCTATTTCAATGCCGTGATTGGATAAGAGGACAATTAGACCAAAACCGGCAGCAGACATTAATGCATAGACCAAAATATAATACAGTGAAGCGGCATAACCTGCTGAACTTGCAGCTAAGATGCCAAAGAGTGCATAACCAATATGAGAGATTGCAGAATAAGCTAATAGTCTCTTAATTTTAGTTTGGATCACAGCTAATAAATTTCCTAGCCCAGTTGAAAGCAATGCCAATACTAAAATGATTTGTTGCCATTGGGCAGTGATGTCTACCAAACCAATTGTTAAAATTCGTAACGCCATACCAATAGCAGCGATTTTTGGTGCGGTACTAATAAGTAATGTCACTGAGCTAGGCGCACCCTGATAGACATCGGGGGCCCACATATGGAATGGTACAGCCGCCAATTTAAATCCAACACCCGCAAGCACAAACACCATTGCAAAAGTAAACATCGTGTGCTCTCGTTGCCAGTTTGTTGAAATTGCACTGGCTATCTCTAATAAGTCCAGTTTACCTGTTGCACCGTATATCAGGGACATGCCATACAACAACATTCCTGAAGCGATTGCCCCCATCACAAAATACTTGATGGCTGCTTCAGATGCATCACTATCAGTTCTTCGAATGGTGGTCATGGCGTACAGCGGCAATGACATCAATTCAAGACCTAAATACACTGTAAGCAGGGAGTGCGCTGAAACCAAAAGCATCATTCCTAAAGTAGAGAATAATCCTAATACATAATAATCGCCGGATGGGATTTGTCTTTCATCAATATAGTTCCTGGAATAGACGAAACTCAGTAAAACGGTAATATAAATAAAAAGCTTCATTAAGTGGGCTATATCATCACTAACAAACATGCCTTTAAAAATGAGTATTTTGAAATCACCAACGTACAAATAACTAACACACGCAGCTAAGACCAGACCTAAACAAACGATGTAATAAGCGATTGATTTAACCTTATTTTTTAAAAATAGATCTGCCAGCAAAGCGATACAAGCCGTGATCAACACAATCATTTCAGGTATTGCTACATGGATATTTTCTAGTATTGCTATCATATTGTTTAACCTTGCTTTGGAACTTGATTGTTATATATCCCCAATCATTGCTCTATGTTACAGTTTTGTTTTATCCGCTAATGCTAAAGTATGACTCACGGTTTGGTGTACAAATTCCAACATAGGTTTGGGATATACACCTAATGCAATAACCATTAGAGCCAACAAAATATAAGCACTTAATTCAAATCCAGAAATGTCCTTAAGAGCAGCGACTTTATCATTTGCAACAGGTCCAAATATCACTCTCTTATACATCCATAAAGTGTACGCTGCACCAACAATTAAGGTGGTTGCTGCCCAAAATGCTACCCAAAAGCCGGCTTTGATGCTACCTAGGATCACCATAAACTCCCCAACAAATCCAGAAGTTCCTGGTAATCCTGCATTAGCCATAGCAAATAGCATGAAGAGTGATGCAAAAATAGGCATTGTATTTACAATCCCGCCGAAGTCGGAAAGTTGTCGAGTATGCATACGATCGTAAATATATCCTACCCCAGCAAACATCGCGCTAGAGACAAACGCGTGCGAGATCATTATTACGATCGCCCCCTCAAGGATAAGACCAGCATTACTTAATCCTCCATGTTGCGCAATTGCAAAAATTGCAAAGCATCCTAGGGTGACAAAGCCCATATGTGAAATGGATGAATACGCAATTAGTTTTTTCATATCCTTTTGTATGATAGCCACTAGTCCAATGTATACTACCGCGATTAATGATAGAGCAACCATTACGCCGGCAAATTTATTGCAGGCATCGGGTACCATTGGTAGAGAAAATCGAATAAATCCATACGCCCCTAATTTTAATAAAATCGCGGCCAGTATGACTGATCCACCCGCAGGAGCTTCGGTGTGTGCATCCGGCAACCAGGTATGCACAGGGAACATTGGAATTTTAATGGCAAACCCGAGGAAGAAGGCAATAAATATGAGTGTTTGTGCAGTCATCCCTAATTTAATTGCGTAGAAGGTTTCAATTTTAAATGACCCAGCGATATAACCCATGTACAAAAAGCTAGCTAACATGAGTACTGAACCTAAAAAGGTATAAAGAAAGAATTTAATGGCGGCGTAGACACGGTTTTCCGATCCCCATATCCCGATAATAAGGTACATAGGAATTAAAGTAGCTTCCCAAAATATATAAAATACAATTGCATCAGTGGCGGCAAAAACCCCCATCAATAAACCTTGCATGATTAAAAAGGCCGCTAAATATTGTGAAATTCGCTTTGTGATACTGTCCCAAGTAGCCAATATGACAATCAAATTGGTAAAAATTGATAGGACCATGAGTAATAAAGATAAACCATCAATACCTAGGCTATAGTTAATTCCAAGCGATGGCATCCATGGTATTTCTACTAAATACTGCATCCCAAAGGTATCTATTTTAAATCCCTGGACTAAAGGAATGCAGAGCAATAAGCAGAGCAAGACTGTAAAGAGTGATAAATAACGAGATACATTAGGATTATTATCGTCTCCAGCAAATAGAATAAAGACCCCACCAAGTATTGGTAACCAAATTAATATATTAAGCAAATATTGCATCACTTCACCCTATCTTCAGCCTAGTATTAACCAGCAGAGAAAACCTAATAATCCAAACACCATCATTGTGGCGTAATGATAAAGATAGCCACTTTGCAAGTGGCGACCAACTTTAGATGCCCAGCGAACTAGACGTCCACTGCCATTTACAACCATGCCATCGATTAGCTCTTGATCACCAACTCGATAAAACAGTTGACCTAAGCCCCTCGCTCCTTTTACAAAAAATAATTCATTGAAACTATCAAACCCATATTTATTCATTAATACTCGATAAATAATGGAACACCGTTGTGCAAAATAGCTTGGAATACTCGGAAAAACGATATAGCAAACCCAAGCGATGGCCGCACCTAAAACAGTAATCCAAAAGGGCAGTGCAGAGAATGCATGAATTGCACTTTCTAGAGGAGAACTAACTTCTTCAGCCAGATGGGCTAGTACATTATGTTCAGGCAAAACAAATAAAGATGAGCTCAGTAAGCTAGGTGAGTCAAATAGCATTGGCATATACAGAACATAACCAATTATAATTGAAGGAATAGCAAGTAAGACTAAAGGTAACCAAACTACCCAGGGCGATTCATGGATATGGCTTAATGTATGCGTATCCATTCTTGGTTTGCCATGAAATGTCATAAATAAGGAACGGAACGTATAGAGCGCTGTTACCATGGCACCAAGAGTTACACAAAAATAAGCATATCCACTACCTGGAATACTGGATAATTGTGCAGCCTCAATAATCGTATCTTTTGAATAGAATCCTGCAAAAGGAGGGAATGCGCATAATGCTAAGCTACCAATGACATAAGTTACATATGTGATTGGCATTTTATTCCAAAGCCCACCCATTTTTCTCATGTCTTGCTCATGATGCATTCCAATAATGACTGATCCAGCACCAAGAAATAACAATGCTTTAAAGCACGCATGGGTTAGTAAATGGAACATACCTGCACTATACGCTGATGCTCCCATAGCTACCATCATATATCCAAGTTGAGACAGGGTTGAATAAGCAACAACACGTTTAATATCATTCATCACTAAAGCTAATATTCCAGTAAATAGAGCTCCTGTGGCTCCAATAACAAGAATAAAGCTTAATGCTGTTTCAGATAACTCCATAAGTGGTGAAATTCGAGCCACCATAAAAACACCTGCCGTAACCATGGTTGCAGCATGAATTAGCGCAGAAATGGGTGTTGGGCCTTCCATAGACTCTGGAAGCCATACATGCAATGGTACTTGAGCTGATTTTCCCATTGCGCCAACAAATAATAACAAGCAAATAACCGTTATTAAGGACCAAGGGTGATTAGAAAAAAGTTCTATGTTCTGACTTGCGAGATAGCTAGCACTGCTAAAGACTTTATCGTATTCGAGACTGCCAGTGTAGGCAAAAACTAAACCAATACCTAATATAAACCCAAAGTCACCCACTCTATTTACTAAGAAAGCTTTAAGGCTTCCCTCAATGGCTGATTCCTTTTGATACCAGAATCCGATTAATAAGTAAGATACAAGCCCTACGCCTTCCCATCCAAAAAATAGCTGTAGAAAGTTATTCGAACTTACTAGCATTAACATCATAAAAGTGAAGAGAGAAATATAGCTAAAAAATCGTTGGTAGCCATCATCGTCAGCCATGTAACCAATACTATATATATGGACTAACAACGATACAAAATTAACAATTACTAGCATCACAACGGTTAGTGGGTCTATTAAAAATCCAATATTAAACTCATAGGGAAACGAAGTACCTCCGCTAGCCCATTGATAAAGGGGAGCAATTGTATTTGGTATTACTCCAGAAAAAACTCCATAGGACACGTACAATGAAAACAAGAAAGAGATGGACACCCCAAGAATAGTAACGCTATGGGCGCCGGCTCTCCCAATTTGATTACGAAAGAAACCAGCAATAGCCGATCCAAATAATGGTGCTAAAACAATCACTAAACAAAGTTGTTGTATACTCACGATATTAACCTTTTAAATGATTCATTTTATCTACATCAATATTGCCCCTATTTCTATAAAGCAACATGACTATAGCCAATCCAATAGCCGCTTCTGCAGCGGCTACGGTTAAAATGAAAAAGACAAAAACTTGTCCACCCAAATCATTGTAGTAATGAGAAAATGCGATGAAATTCGTATTAACTGCTAATAGCATCAACTCAACGCAAACTAGCAATAGGATAATATTTTTTCTATTCAGCATAATGCCAACAAGGCTTAAACCAAATAAGATAGAACCTAATATTAAATAGTTATAAACAGGTATCATAAAGGATTCCCCAATATTCTTATTTCTCTGATTTCATACTCACTAAATGCACTCGATCTTCTTTTCTTGTCATAATTTGCTGAGTAATATTTTGGCGTTTCGAACGAATTGCCCCCCTATGTGCCAGTGTAATGGCTGAAATAATAGCCACCAGTAAAATGACAGCAGCAATTTCAAAGGCAAGGAAATAATCGGTATATAACACCAATCCTAGAGCTTCTGTATTAGAGATTTTGCCCACGGAGTTATCAACTGGTTCTGATAAATCTTGAATTTGTGCATCCGTTGTTTCTATTACTGGTTGATTTTGTACGCTCGACATAAGCGCTTCCTTAGGGATTGCAACCATAAGCAAGCCAGTTAATAAAGCAACCAAAACCAATCCGAACGGCAGGTATTTCATAAAATGCGATTTCATGCTTTCAATGTCAATATTGAGCATCATGACCACAAATAAAAAAAGAGTCATTACGGCACCGACATACACTAAAACTAATATGAGAGCCAGAAACTCAGCTTCAGCTAATATCCACAGAACTGAGCTAGCAAAAAAAGTTAGCACCAGAAATAAAACACAGCGTACTGGGTTATTTTGCGTTATAACCATCAAAGCAGATCCAATTGCTAATATCGAAAAAACATAATAGATAACTTGGACTAGCGACTCATGCATATATCACCCCATTAACGGTATTTTTCATCTGCTGCTCTATCAGCTGCTAGTTTTGATTCCATTAAATCACCTACCGCTAAGAGCTTTTCTTTAGTCATAATATTTTGTCCACGTTCACTAATGTGGTAGTGGTGAATCGGAGTAACCACAATCGAATCTACTGGGCACGACTCCTCACAAAGACCACAATTTATGCATTTGAACATATCAATATCATAACGAGTGGTTCGCCTTGATCCATCTTCACGTGGCTCTGATTCAATGGTTATTGCTAGCGCTGGACATACAGCCTCGCACAGCTTACATGCAATACATCTTTCCTCACCATTAGGATATCGACGCAAAGCAAGCAATCCCCTAAAACGCGGGGATAGTGGTGTTTGCTCCTCAGGGAATTGCACGGTGATTTTTTTTCTAAAAAAATACTTTAGAGTTACATTCAACCCTGCCAATAGCTCTACGAGCAAGTAACTACGGATATAATGTTTAATATACTGATATGCTTTTTTCATCGGCTTCTCTTTTAACCGTCAAAACCAAGGTTTAACATGAGCAACTACCATTAAGGCGGTAACAATTACCCACACAATAGTCACTGGAATAAGTATTTTCCAACCTAAACGCATCAACTGATCATATCTATACCTGGGGAATGTTGCTCTGACCCATAAATACACAAATAAAAAGAAACTTATTTTAAGCAGTAACCATACAAATCCAGGAACAACAAAAAATACTTGGTCTAAAAATGAAATTCCCTCAAATGGTGATAACCATCCTCCCATAAACAAAACAGCCATCACAGTGGATATTAAGATCATGCTGGCATATTCGGATAGGAAAAAGAGAGCAAAACCAATTCCTGAATATTCGACATGGAAGCCTGCTACGATTTCAGATTCACCTTCTGCTAAATCAAAAGGGGCTCTGTTTGTTTCAGCAATTCCTGCAATCCAGAAAACCAAGAACAGTGGCAACAGAGGTATAAACCACCAATGCAGAATACCACCCTTTTGTGAATAGACAATATCGCTCAGATTCATACTGCCTGCAGCTAAAAGGACCCCCACAAACGCAAATCCCATAGCAATCTCATAAGATACAGTTTGGGCCGCACTTCTCAATGCACCAAACATGGCGTATTTTGAATTTGATGCCCACCCTGCGATTAGTACTCCATAAACACCTAGAGAACTCATCGCAAAAAGGTAGAGGACACCAGCACTAATGTTGGCTAATACCAGTCCTTCTTGAAAAGGGATAACTGCCCATCCAGCTAATGAAGGAACTAAGGCAAATAATGGAGCTATCACAAATAGGTACTTATTTGAGCGATGAGGCACAATGATTTCTTTTGTTATCAGTTTAATAAGATCAGCAAAAGGTTGTAGCAACCCTTTTAAGCCAACTCGATTAGGGCCTATTCGCACTTGAATATAGCCAATCACTTTGCGCTCTGCATAAGTTAAATACGCAACGCATATTAACAAAGGCACAACGATTACTAATATTTTTATAACTATCCAAATTAATATGCCAATAGAATGAAGCATTTTTTTACCTATCTAGCGCTTAATAGTTATTGCAGCAAATGAATGTCCGAGATCAACTGTCTCTGGCATTGCATTAGCTACCCATACCACATCTGTCGCAATGCGATTATCTCGTTTTAGCGGCAATGTTATCTCAATCTCTCCTTGAGATACAGTGGCAATTTCTTCTAAATTTAATCGATCAGCTGTTGCTGGATTGATCCTTATGCAGGCTGTTTCTGATGCAGCACAATGCTGCAGCTCTGTTGCATTTCTTACAATAGCATCAATACGATAAAGCGGCCACTCACCCACTCTTACTAATGATTCATTGATTACTGGTAATGACTCTGGGTAATAAGGTTTATACTCTTGCTCTAAGGTCATTGCTACATGTTCTTTTACTTCTGTAAGGACATCTTCTGAAGAAAGGTAGTCAAATTGTTTGAGTTGGAATAGATTACCTAAGACTCTGAGCACCTTCCAAGCAGGCCTAGCCTCTCCATGAGGCTGTAATGCGCCTTTAACGCTTTGCCATGTATTATCAATGTTTATGTAGGTACCAGAGGTTTCTGCAAAGGGAGCAATAGGTAAAATAACATCCGCATAATCTCGCATTGAATCGTGATTGAATGCAGTCAGTAACACGACAAATTCTGCAGCAAGCATTGATTGCCTAGCACCACTAGGATTGGCAAAATCAAAACCTGGTTCAACCCCCATTAAAAGGTAACCTTTTAATTTTTCAGATAATGATTGTTGTACATTAAGACCTGTTTCAGCGCTGGCTTTACCTGCAACAGTTCGATGAGGCAACATTCCTGCTATACAAGCCCCAGCAGTATTTGAACCGTGAGTAAGTCTCACGAGTTTGGCTCCACTTAATTTCTGAATGGTATAAATTAATGTACGAATTAATGATGCTTCCGGATGATTTTCGCAAATCGCGCCAGTAACTAGGCAAGCCCGTTCCTCTTTCAGAGCTTTAGACATTTGTTTACTGACTTTATCTGCCTCAAGCCCAATTAATAGTTTTTGCACTTCTTCGGGCAAGGAGCTACTAGTTCCTGCTAACGCTAAAGCCAATTTAGCTAATTGCATGGGCATTTCTAGTGGGCTAATAACTGATTTTCCTGAAACATCAAAATGATAATCATAATCTACTGGGTTGATTGCAAAAATCGTGGCTCCATTCCTATTTGCTTTTCGAACTTTTAGTCCAGCCAAGGGCACTTCTCTATGAATATTACAGCCGATTATAATAATTGATTGTTGATGCTCAATCTCAGCATACTTAAGGGAGTTAGTAGGTACAGTTGCTTGATTATCCTGATCTTTGAAGTCCGTTTGATGAAGTCGATGGTCTAAATTATTAACACCTAGTTCGCGCATCAGCTTTTGCAATAAATACATTTCTTCAAGCGTAGAAGAGCTTGAACAAAATGCCGCGAATTGATCAGGACCATTTTGTTTTATTATTTTGCTCATTCCATCTGCCGTGTATTTCAGTGCGGTTTCCCAATCCACCTCTTCCCATTGTCCATTACGTTTAATTTGGGGTTTGCTAGTTCTAGAGCTTGAATTTAAGCCTAAATAGCTAAATCGATCTCTGTCCGATAACCAAGATTCATTGATTTCTTCATTGTCTCGTGGCACCACTCTCATTAACTTATTGTTTCGAGTATGAATGTAAACATTGGAACCAAGACAATCGTGAGGGGCTATACTGTCGTGTTGAACGAGTTCCCAAGCTCTTGCGGTAAAACGATACGGTTTGGAGGTTAATGCGCCAACTGGGCATAAATCGATGATATTCCCTGAAACCTCGGAAGACATGCTGTGTTGTACATAGGTACCAATTTGCATGTGCTCACCGCGCCCTGTTGCACCTAACTCTCGCACCCCAGCAATTTCATCTCCAAATCGAACACAACGAGTACAATGTATACAGCGTGTCATTTCAGTAGAAATTAAGGTCCCTAAATCGTCATCTTCGACTGCACGCTTCGTTTCAGCGTAAACTGATTTGTCATCACCAAAACCCATTGAAATGTCCTGCAGTTCACACTCACCACCTTGATCACATATAGGGCAATCAAGTGGGTGATTGATAAGCAGGAACTCCATTACAACCTTTTGTGAATGCAATGCTTGCTCTGATTTGGTAAAAACCTTCATTCCATTCGTAATTGGTGTAGCACAAGCCGGCACTGGTTTTCTACCATTCTCAACCTCTACAAGACACATACGGCAGTTTGCAGCAACCGATAATTTTTTATGGTAGCAAAAACGAGGAATATAAATACCTGCCTCATCTGCAACCTCAATAATCATTTTGCCGTTTTCTGCTTCAAGTGTTTTACCGTCTATTTCAATAGTAGCCATGGTCAAAACCTTCTAATTTATGCTGCAACAATCGAGCGTTTATGCTTGATAAAATATTCGAACTCATGTTGAAAATGCTTAACAAAGCTCTGTACTGGCCAAGCTGCTGCCTCACCTAATGCACAAATAGTTCTACCCTCAATGTTGTTAGCAACATTGACTAATTTCTCTACATCGCCAGGCTCACCATGTCCATCTTTAATGCGATGTAATAAACGTACCAACCATCCTGTTCCTTCACGGCATGGTGTACATTGCCCACATGATTCATCCATATAAAATTCAGAAATGCGATACAACGCATCAACCATGCAAGTAGTTTCATCCATAATAATCACAGCACCAGAACCAAGACCTGATCCTGCCTTTTGTATGCTGTCATAGTCCATGTCTAAACCAAGCATTACATCTCCTGGTAAGACGGGCATTGAAGTACCGCCAGGAATGACCGCTTTAATTTTGCGATTTTCGATGACGCCGCCAGCTAAATCCAGCAGTGTTTTAAAAGGGGTACCAAGAGGTATTTCAAAATTTCCTGGCTTGTTAACATGACCACTTACACTAAAACATTTTGTACCGCCATTGTTTGGTTTCCCTAATTTAAGAAACCACTCACCGCCTTTTTCTAGAATAACTGGTACCGAAGCAAAGGTTTCGGTATTGTTGATAGTCGTAGGCTTTCCATACAATCCGAAATTCGCTGGAAAAGGAGGTTTAAATCTCGGCTGACCCTTTTTACCCTCGAGAGAGTTTAATAGTGCGGTTTCTTCACCACAAATGTAAGCACCTGCCCCCAAATGGTTATACAAGTCAAAATCCACACCTGTACCCATGATATTTTTTCCCAGTAATCCAGCATCATAAGCTTCTTTCAAAGCAGCTTCAGTGCGCTCAAAAGGTAACCAGAATTCTCCACGGATGTAATTATAACCAACAGAGGCTCCCATGACATATCCAGCGATGGCCATCCCTTCAATCAATTGATGCGGATTTAAAGCGAGGATTTCCCTATCTTTACAAGTGCCTGGTTCTCCTTCATCCGAATTACAAACCACGTATTTCTGAACAGGCGTATTCCTGTTCATAAAGCTCCATTTTAGTCCTGTTGGGAAACCAGCACCGCCTCTTCCACGTAAAGAGGATGTTTTTAATTCATCAATTATTTGTTGCGGTGGCGTTTGTTCTTTTAATATTTTACGCCATGCGCTATAGCCACCAATGCTCTCATAGCTAGCCATTGACCAAGGTTCTGGCAGATGAAATGTTCGATAACAAACTTGATTTAGTTCAACCATGGCTACGCACCTTTATTCGTATTGTTGCAATACTTTATCTATCACATCAGTGGTTAGATTTTCATGATAATCTTTATCCACTTGCATCATAGGAGCATTTACACAAGCTCCGAGGCACTCAACCGAGCGAAGAGTAAAACGGCCGTCTTTGGTTGTTTCACCCAGTTTAATGCCTAATTTATTTTCTAAATGATTAACAACAACTGATGAATCTCTGAGCATGCAAGAGATGTTAGTGCATACATTAATTAGGTGTCTTCCGACAGGCTTATGCTCATACATCGTATAAAAGCTAGCCACTTCATAAACGGCTATAGGAGCCATGTCCAGATATTCAGCAACTGCGTTCATCAATTCTGTTGTTAAATGATTATGCTCTTCTTGAACGATACGAAGAGCACTCATAACAGCTGACTGTTTTTGATCCGCAGGATATTTTGCTACCCAGTGCTTAATCTCACTCAGGCGCTTTGCGGACACTAATTGATGTAATTTCTTTTCTGATGTTTCAGACATTTTAAACCTTTATCTTTTTTGTTCAGTACCTTTATAGGGATACCCTTGTATTAAATTTACCGATCAATCTCACCAAACACGATATCTTGACTAGCTAGTATTGCTACCCCATCAGCGAGCATATGACCTCTAACCATTTCATCAAAACTTGATAAATGTGAAAATCCTGGAGCCCTAATTTTTAAACGATAGGGCTTATTTGCACCATCTGAAACCATGTATATACCAAATTCGCCTTTAGGAGCTTCTACAGCAGAGTAAACCTCTCCGCGCGGCAAACAGAACCCTTCAGTAAATAATTTAAAATGATGAATCAAAGCTTCCATGTCATGTTTCATTACAACACGTCGTGGAGGTGTAATCTTGTGATCATCTATTTTTACTGGGCCAGGATGTTTTCTAAGCCATTCAATACATTGTCTTACAATGCGATTTGATTGTCTTAACTCCTCAACCCTTACTAAATATCTATCGTAGCAATCCCCGCTTTTTCCTACTGGAACATCAAAATCCACTTTATCATAAGCAGCATAACTTTGTTTTTTACGGAGATCCCAAGCAACCCCAGAGGCTCTTAACATAGGCCCAGAAAAGCCCCACTGGAGTGCCTGCTCTGGCGAAACCACACCGATGTCTACAGTTCGTTGCTTCCAGATACGGTTATCCGTTAATAATGTTTCGTATTCATCCACGCATTTTGGAAAACGCTCAGTAAAGGCCCACAGAAAATCAAGTAGACTGCCGTGCCTATCCTTATTCATTTTTTCCACTTCTCTTTCGTTATGCCATCGTGATGGCTTGTATTGTGGCATGGACTCCGGCAAATCTCTCGCTACCCCACCTGGCCTATAATAGGTAGCATGCATACGTGCACCTGACACTGCTTCGTAGCAATCAAATAGATCCTCTCGCTCTCTAAAACAATACAAGAATACTGTCATTGCACCTATATCTAAAGCGGTAGCTCCTAGCCATAAAAGGTGGTTTAATATTCTGGTTACTTCGTCGAAGAGTGTACGAATGTATTGGGCTCGTATTGGTGGTTCTATGCCTAATAATTTTTCAATGGCTCTAACGTAAGCATGTTCATTACACATCATGGAAACGTAATCTAATCTATCCATGTAACCTATGCTTTGAAGATAAGGTTTTGTTTCTGCTAATTTTTCAGTAGCACGATGCAACAATCCAATATGAGGATCGGCACGAACAATGGTTTCTCCTTCAAGTTCAAGCACTAATCGCAATACACCATGGGCAGCTGGATGTTGTGGCCCGAAGTTCAAAGTGTAGTTTTTTAATTCTATCATTATTCGCTACCATCCTTACCAACATAACGGTTATCGTTTCGTATAACCTTTGGTACTAACGTTCTAGGTACTATATCCACTGGTGCATAAATTACTTTTTGTAACTTGGCATCATAACGCATCTCCACTTCGCCACTTAAAGGGAAGTCTTTTCGGAATGGATGCCCAATGAAACCATAATCCGTCAATAGACGTCGAAGATCTGGATGGCCTTCAAATAAAATGCCATATAAATCATAGGCTTCTCGTTCATACCAGTTAGCCGCTTTCCATAAATGATGAACGGAGGGAACAATTAAATGGGACTCTGACACAAATAGTTTTACACGGATCCGATGATTATTTGTTGTTGAAAGCAGATGATACACAATTGCAAATCTTGGTTTATTTAATGCATAAGCTTTTGCTTCTTGACGTTCTACCCCTCTTGAGAATCCGTGTTCTGTTGCGTCTTCAGTTTCCCAGTCGTATTCACCATAGAGTAAATAATCCACGCCACAAAGATCAATAAGCTGTTCAAAGCAGAAGGCTTTGTTATCTTTTAGCTCTAACATGATGGGTAATAGATTGTTTGAATCACATTCTATCGTCACTTCATCGTTATCATTGTTTAATTCAGCGATATGATTTGCTAGTTTTGATTGTAGCGTTTCAACTAAATGATCGATTTTTGCCATCTAATTTGCACCTTTAATGATAACTTTATGCTTCAATAACCGATTTTCGTCGGATTTTGTTTTGAAGCTGTATGATTCCATATAACAATGCCTCTGCTGTAGGTGGACATCCTGGAACATAAACATCAACAGGAACTATTCTGTCGCAACCTCTAACTACAGAGTATGAATAGTGATAGTATCCACCACCGTTTGCACAGGAACCCATTGATATTACCCAACGAGGTTCGGGCATTTGGTCATACACTTTACGAAGTGCAGGTGCCATTTTATTGCATAATGTGCCTGCGACTATCATTACATCCGATTGACGTGGACTGGGTCGAAATATAATTCCAAACCGGTCAAGATCGTATCTAGCAGCGCCAACATGCATCATTTCCACCGCACAACAAGCTAAGCCAAACGTCATAGGCCACATTGAGCCGCTTCTTGCCCATCCAATCAATTTTTCGATTGATGTTAGCTCAAAACCTTTATTTTGTATTTCAGCAACCGCCATAGTTCGCCTCTAAGCAGCTAAACAAGTCAATAAATTCGATTTTATAGGGACTAAGCACTTTATTCCCATTCTAAAGCGCCTCGTTTCCATTCATAAATAAAACCGATTACCAATAAACCAAGGAATAGCATCATGCCGTAAAAACCAAACCACCCAATTTTTCTTAAAGCCAATGCCCAAGGGAAAAAGAAAGCTGTTTCTAGATCGAATATAATAAATAAAATTGCAACAAGATAGAAGCGAACGTCAAAAGGAATATGTGAGCTTTCAAACTCTCCAAATCCACACTCGTAGGGTGCATTTTTCGCATTATCTGGACTATGCTTCGAAAAGAGAGAACCTGCTCCAAGCATAGCTAAACCAAGGGCTAACCCAATAATAATGAATACAAGAACGGGTAAATATTGATATACCATCTGCTCACCTTGTTCGGTTTATATGGTGCCGAAGGCCGGACTCGAACCGGCACGGCTTGCGCCACCGCCCCCTCAAGACGGCGTGTCTACCAATTTCACCACTTCGGCATAGTTTCGTTTTTATTATGTCGCTCAAGATTTAGCTTGTGCGACAACCCAAGGATTTATTTATTACCTTTAATTCTTTTTATTTTCTACAGGTACCGGTACTGAATTTACAGGCACATTAACTGGTTGAGGAATTGCCTGTTGGGCTGCCTTTTGGTATTGCGTAGACACCAGATAAGACAACATCAAACTGGTCACAAAAAAAGCAAGAGCAAGACCACCAGTCAGCTTAAATAGAAAACCACCTGTTCCCTGACTACCAAAGATTGTATTTGATGCCCCAGAACCAAAGGCGGCGCCTATGTCCGCTCCCTTACCATGCTGAATAAGTACTAAGCCAATTAGAATAATTGCAATTAGCACATGAATCATTAATATCAATTGATACATTTAACAATGTCCACAAATTGTTTCGCGTTCAATGATGCACCACCAACTAACCCACCATCAATATCTGGCATGTTAAACAATGCCTGAGCATTGTTTTCATTTACACTTCCACCATACAGGATAGTAAGGTTTTCAGCATCACTATTATTTATTTCTCGCACCATTTTTCGTATGTACTGGTGCACCTTTTGTGCTTGTTCAGGTGTAGCCGTTTGTCCAGTTCCAATTGCCCAAACAGGCTCATAAGCAACAACGCAATTTTTAAAACAATCTTCTGCGTTGTTTTGTATTGCAAGCAATTGTCGTTCAATCACCTGCTCCGTATGGCCTTTTTCTCGCTCAAGCAGCGTTTCACCAACACAAAGAACCGGTATCATACCATGATCTTTCACATGGTGGAATTTTTGTGCGATAAAATTTTCATCTTCATGAAAATAGTGTCGACGTTCAGAATGTCCTACCAGCACATAGGTACAATCAAACTCTTTCAACATGGGGGCAGAAATTTCACCTGTGTATGCACCAGAGTCTTTGGGAAATACATTTTGTGCTCCAAGCATTAGCTTACCTTGGGCTATGCATTCTTTTACCTGAGGTATATACAGGCTAGGAGGCATAATGACTAAGCGAGCGGTATTTTCAAAGTTTATCAATTCATGTATTTGTGAAATCAGAGTGTTTATCTGAGAAATTTTGCCATTCATTTTCCAATTCCCAGCAACAATTTTCTGTCTCATCTTTCGCTTTACTCCTAATCACAAGACAACGCATTAATGCATCAACAAGGACACTTCAATTTTCAGTTCAAAAGATTGGGAATATACCTAATCTCGATAACGAAGGGTAGTAGGTAACCATGCTTTTTTTACGCAAAACGTATTCATTTTTTTTGCAACAAAATACATTTTTACACTTGCTAATACCCTTTTATTCGATAGAATCCTATATACCTAAATGACTTCTAAGGCAAATTTTAATTTGCTCGAATTGGCTTAGGGATATATTTTTACCAGGAGGGTTTTAATGATGAAAGAAATCATACTGCAATTAATTAAGGAAATTTCAGCTCTATCTTCACCAGTTAGTGCTGCAGCATTAAAGCAAGTATTCAAGTCTACACCCCTTCCATCTGAGGAAGTGCCTCAAGAGTTAATTCCTTATTACGCGGCACTCCGTAAGCTATCCATCTATGCCGATCAATATGAAGAGTCATCTGCACTGATCAACGAGAATGAGCTTAAAAAGTCGTCTTATAATGAACTTTTAAAACAAACAAGAGAAGTTCAATTAGAATTTGAGCGATTAAATCAAGAATTAGAGTCATCAAAAATCGCAATTAACCTTTTCTATAAAACGATTGAGTCTAATGCACGTCAATATTTGCCGTCTTTATCCTCTTCCCCCACCATTAAGGAGTTTGGTGAAACCCAAAAAAATGTTGTTAGGGAATATGATGCGTATCTAACAAAAGCCTTTAAGGACAGAGTATTGCATTATGCGAAATTAGAGTTCATTTATAAAACTCGTCTTATAGATAAACTCATTACTCAATTAAATGAAAAGGACTTTTCAATAGTTAATACTCAAGACGCTTCATCCATCAATAATTTGTTAAGTGAGCTAACTCTTACAAACAAGAAATTAATCGACTTAAAAACCAGATGGAATGGCGATAAAAATCAAGGTTTGCTCTATCGTTTTGACAAGGTAGTGTCTTCAAAGGAAAAGCAGGAAAAAGAAAAGGAAATAATGGCTGAAATAGAGCTTATTGAAACCGAATTAAAGTCAATCCCTACTTTACTAGACAACAATAAACTGAGCCATGAAGATAAACTAAGTCTTACTGAAACATTTAATACAACACCTGATACTAAAGGACTTATTAGCGGGTATGAAAATCAAATTGATGGTCTTTTATCCTATGTTAATCCATTCAGCTGGATGAGTTGGTCCCAAAATGGTAACTATGCAAAAGATCAGGAAAGGCTTAGAAATTCAGTAGAGTACTTAAAGCTACTGGAAAAACAACGGGGACTAAAACTTGAGCATAATGAAAAGGAAGCACATCGTAGTCGAGTCTTAAAGTTATTTCCTGAACAGAACCCAATACCTAGCGATAAGGACAATAGTGTTCTCACAAACTCTAAAGAACGAAATGACGTGTTGTTAGATGCAGTAGATTTAATTAATGATTTACCAGCATTTAAACCATCAATATCACTTACTCCTGAATCACCACTTTTGGATTTTTCTTTATTATTATTTGAACAAATGCCGCTTGTTCTTGCTCAGGAGGAAAAAAACTCAAGCATTATTGCTCTTTTGCAAGAATTAATTCCACTAAAACGCACTGTAGAGGAATTAGTCGCTCACCATAAACTTACTCTCCCTGTTGATTTGCAATATGCGACGCCAGAGGAAGCTGAAAAAGCTAAAGAGAATTTTGGTCAAGCTGATTCAGAGCAATTGGCTTGGATAGAACAACATAAACAATGTGAAATTTATTTTTCTAAGGCTAAATCATTAGAAGAAGTTGTTTTAAGGGTCAGAGAAGCCTCAAATAAAGCGAGAGACCTCACTAAACAATTACGAGAGAATTCATACAAACCTGAATCTGAAGCGTCTGTACTTCAAACTCCCGGACATTTAATCACCCTTTCTCAAAGGATAGAGACCACTCTGCGCGAATTACGTCAATTGCCTCCGATTAAAACGGATGCGCCTGTGCAAACAACCACAGAAGACGTTCAACACCTGCCTCAGCATCAACCTGTTACCGAGCAAAGTAAAAAAAACCAAACTGGTTCTGTCCAACAAAACACAGTGGATAATCCTTTACGATCACTAGAATCCAACCCCTTACAATCGGCACCTGCTGATGAATCAAAGATAGAATTAGTACCAAGTCAACGTCAACATGAAGTAATAACTCCTGTCCTATCTTCTGGAACGGAAGTAAGGATTGCATCTGAACCAGTTGCACAACCATTACAAGAAAAACCCATCATAAAGGAGCCTGAACGAAATGAGACTACGGATTCTCGCCCAATTCAACCAGCACCCAATCACAAATTGACACTATTTCCAATCGCTGCTTCTTTAGTCAGGACTACAACCGACAAACCAACAGTCCTTATAGAACCCCCATTAGAACCAGCTAAACTTCAAGATAAACCGGTAAATAGTAGTCCTCCTAAACCACTCTTGATAACTGTTGCTAGCGATCAAAATCAATCCGAAGACAGCGCCTCTAATAGAAGCATTGGATTATCTGAAAGTAATACGACCAGCTTATCCGATGAAGTTGATGTTTATAATGATCAAGAAGAACAGCAATCCGATGATTTTTATGTATCACAATCCGATCAACTGTCTTTACCTAAGACTCCATCTGGTAACCAATTTCCTCCCATAGGTTCAAAGAATACTACCAGTGATGTGACCCTTGCTCCTGTTAAGATCCAAACTCAGGACATAGTACTAACACCTGATGTTGAAGATCCAAATTCTCATCTGTTAGCTTATTATCATAACCTCAACTTATCATTAATTTCGCACCATGCAACAAATGTTCAAGAATGGTATAGGAAACTGTATGGCGCAATTACAAAATCATCGCTCGACGCACATCAAAATCTAAAAGCCATTCATCTATTAAAGGATATTTTATTTGAGTTTCAATTCAAACAGGACATGTCTACAATCAACGCCTATATGCGACTATGCCCCACACCCGAGTCGGATTTTTCTGCATTATTATCACTCAAACCAGCAATTCCCATCATTGAGTCAGAAGCTGACGAAGAGTCTATTTTTGAAAATTGTCCTAAAGAATTGCAAAAGTTCTATGACCAATTCGTTCGATTGAAAGGCAGTTTTCCGGTGGAGGCAAAGTTATTCATACAAGCCATGCATTCTTTTGTATTGATGAAGGAATCAATTGACCAATCACAAGAGAAAATTAACCCTAGTAATATACCTAAATTAACGCAAGATCCTCGCTTCGATCCCTTAAAGAGACATCGAGGATTTATGCAAATTTGGGAGTTTTTTGAGGACATCTACAATTGGATTGTTGGAAAAATTACTCAAAAAGCCGAGCATGAATACACTAATCGCCCATGTTTTTTTAGAACTCAATCAGCAAAACTCTTGGATGAAGTTGATGCAATGACTCAAAACATGTTGTTAGGGAATAGTCCAGAGACAGTGGCTAGTCTACAATAGTTTATAAAACCAGCATCAGGATCGCCACAGTGGGGACCGCATCAGCGTCACAGTGGGGACGGACCCCGGTGGGGTCCGTCCCCTTCTAATCTTATCTGAGAGGTAACTTATTTATGCAGACGTATTTTCTTCACTGAGCTTTTTATCAATGACACAAATATCGTCGGATAATTGTTGTGCTTGCTCTCTAACTAAGGTTTCATTAAAACCCTCTACCATTACTCTAAGCAAAGGCTCTGTTCCGGATGGTCTTAGTAAGACACGCCCCTCTCCTTTTAGGCTCTTTTCGAGACGTTTAACTGCATCTATTACCTTAGGATTTGCAGCTAACTGCTCTGCATTGTTTGTCTTTAAATTAACTAGAGATTGTGGCAATAAAGCAATTCCTTCGGTTAGTTGCTGCATTGTTTTGTCTTGCTTAACCATGATAGCTAATACCTGCAATGCAGCAACAATACCATCTCCTGTGGTGGTTTTATCTAAACACAGAATATGGCCTGAAGTTTCACCGCCGATGCGCCAATTTTTTTCTTTAAGCATCTCTAAGATATATCGGTCTCCAACCTTTGTGCGCTGAAATGCTATCCCCAAAGCGCCAATAGCAAGTTCTAACCCATAGTTACTCATCAAAGTGCCCACAACACCACCATGAAGGACTCCTCGTTGATGTCGATCCTTGGCAATAATATAAAGTATCTGGTCGCCATTAATTAGATTTCCTTGAGAATCCACTATCAGTAAACGATCTCCATCACCGTCTAAAGCAATCCCAATATCAGCTCCTGTTGCAATGACTTTTTGTCTTAATGTTTCTGGAGCTGTGGATCCACACTCCTGATTAATATTGAACCCATCCGGTTTTGACCCTATAGACGTCACATCAGCGCCCAATTCAGCAAAAACATTGGGGGCTATGTGGTAGGTTGCCCCATTTGCACAATCCACCACTATTTTTAAATTGGACAATCGAGTTTTGGAAGGGATGGTTGATTTGCAAAACTCAATATAACGTCCAGCAGCATCATTGATTCGAATGGCCTTGCCAAGCTTAGCAGACGGGACAGTTTGTAAAGGTAGATCCAATTCTCTCTCAATAGCTAGTTCAACGCTATCTGGTAATTTCCCGCCATCGGAGTCGAAAAATTTGATGCCATTGTCTTCAAATAGATTATGGGATGCGCTAATCACTATTCCAGCATTTGCTCTTAATGTTTGGGTCAAATAAGCAATGCCTGGTGTAGGCATAGGGCCTAATAATGACACATCAACTCCAGCTGCTGACAATCCGGCCTCTAATGCAGACTCAAGCATGTAGCCTGATACTCGAGTGTCTTTACCGATAACCACTTTCTTACGATTACCATTGGCCAGTACTCGCCCCACTGCCCAGCCAAGCTTCAAAACAAATTCTGGATTAATGCTAGAAAGACCTACTCGGCCACGGATGCCGTCAGTACCAAAATATTTGCGCTCGCTCATACTAATCCACCTTTCTTTATTATTCTTATCACTAGCCAATCACTCGTTCATTTCGCATGCTTCCGCTTGATGGATAGCTTGAATTATTGTTAATGCCTGTTGAGTTTCATCTACATCATGAGTTCTTAGTATTGCAGCCCCATTCATAGAAGCAAATACACTCAAAGCAATACTTCCAATTAACCGCTGGTCTACCTCTTTTTGTAACACAGCCCCAATCGTGCTTTTCCTGGATACACCCAATAATACTGGCAAACCCCATTGGGTCAATTCCTTTAGATGATACATTAATTTTAGGTTATCTCGGGCGTGTTTTCCAAAACCAAATCCTGGATCGATGATCAGGTGCTCTCTCTTTATTCCTGCCTGTTCACATGACTGAATTCTCTCGTCAAAAAAAACACTTAATTCTGACATGATTCCTTCAGAATAGTTGGGGTTAATTTGCATGGTTTGAGGCTCTCCCTGCATGTGCATCAAACAAACTGGCGCATCGAGAGCAGCGGCCATGGCCATTGCACCATCCTTTCTTAAAGCATAAATATCATTGATAATATTTGCACCTGCTTTTATCGCGTGCTCCATCACCTCAGGTTTATTGGTATCGATGGAAATACACACATCGCTGTGTTTTCTTAATTCATTGATAACAGGAATTACTCTTGATAACTCTATTTCCGAAGGCAATGCTTGCGCGCCCGGCTTGGTGGATTCGCCTCCAACATCAATTAAATCAGCGCCCTGTGCCAGTAACTCATAGGCATGCTCGCAAGCCCTATCGAGTGACAGGTATTTACCACCATCATAAAAAGATTCTGCAGTAATATTCAAAACCCCCATCACTAGAGGTTTGTTGAATGAAAAGTCAGAATGTGGTTGGCTTTTTTGTTTAAGCCAACCAAGAAATTGTTGAAAATTCACGGGACTCTCGAATAGAACAACAGATTATAGAGTTAATGTTCTTCTGCAGGTTTTTCTATAGTTTCTGTATTACTAGCATTTGAAGATAACGAATCATTTAAATCCTCCTTCTTCTCTATTGAAGAAGGAGAACTCCAATCTTCTGGAGGAGTAGGCTCCTTGCCAGACATAATCTCTTGAATTTGATTGGTATCAATGGTTTCAAATTTGATCAAACTTTGCGCCATTAAATGCAATTTATCCATATTTGCAACCAATATTTCTTTAGCACGTTGGTAATTACGATCAATAATCGCTCGAACTTCATCATCAATTTGCTGAGCCGTTCTATCAGACATTTCTTTGTGTTTATTAACAGATCGACCTATGAATATCTCTTCTTCTTCGTCCCCAAAAGTCAATGGTCCAAGAGCTGAAAGCCCCCAAGTAGTAACCATTTTGCGTGCAATCTCAGTAGAGCGCATAATGTCATTCGATGCCCCTGTCGTTACACTTTCTGAGCCAAAAATGAGTTCCTCTGCAATTCGACCACCAAATAAGCTACAAAGTTGACTTTCAAGACGGCGCTTACTATGGCTGTATCTGTCCTGTTCTGGTAGGAACATTGTAACTCCAAGAGCTCTACCGCGCGGAATGATTGATACTTTATACACTGGATCGTGTTCAGGTACTGATAGACCAACTATTGCATGTCCAGCTTCATGATAGGCCGTTAGTTTTTTCTCATTTTCATCCATTACCATGGAACGTCTTTCAGTTCCCATCATGATCTTGTCTTTTGCCTTATCAAGCTCGATCATGCCTACTTTTCTCTTATTGGCTCTCGCAGCAAACAAAGCGGCTTCATTGACCAAATTCGATAAATCAGCACCGGAAAATCCTGGGGTTCCTCGTGCGATGGCTTTTACATCAACCACATTATCCACTGGAACTTTCTGTAAATGCACTCGGAGAATTTGCTCTCGTCCCCTGATATCAGGCAAAGGAACAACAACCTGTCTATCAAAGCGGCCAGGTCTTAGCAAGGCAGGATCTAGGACATCAGGACGGTTCGTTGCAGCCACAACAATAACCCCTTCATTACCCTCAAAACCATCCATTTCAACAAGTAATTGGTTAAGTGTTTGCTCGCGTTCATCATGCCCACCACCTAAACCAGCACCTCTATGTCTACCCACTGCATCAATCTCATCAATAAAGATAATGCAAGGAGCGTGCTTTTTAGCTTGCTCAAACATATCACGTACACGAGAAGCACCAACACCAACAAACATCTCGACAAAATCTGAACCTGAAATGGTAAAGAAGGGGACCTTTGCTTCACCAGCAACAGCTCGGGCAAGTAATGTCTTACCCGTTCCAGGAGAGCCGACCAGCAACACTCCCCGAGGAATGCGGCCACCTAGATTTTGAAATTTAGTTGGATCGCGTAAAAAATCAACTAATTCTTTGACCTCTTCTTTGGCTTCATCGACACCTGCTACGTCAGCAAAAGTCACCTTAACTTGGTCCTCACCGAGTAAACGAGCTCGAGAACGGCCAAAAGACATTGCTCCTCGACCTCCGCCACCCTGCATTTGTCGCATGAAGAAAATCCACACGCCAATAAGCAATAACATCGGGAACCAGTTGATAAATACATGTAATAAGAAGCTTTCTTGTTGTTTTTCCTGGCCACTAACATCCACCTTACTCTTTAACAACTCTCCTAAGAGAGCGTTATCCTGCATCGGCATATAAGTGACAAAGCGTTTGTTGTTTTTAGTCACGCCCTTAATAATTTTGTTGTCTTCGATAGTGACGGAATTCACTATCCCTTGCTCAACTTCTTGTAAAAATTGGCTATAAGAAACCTTCTCAGCAACTGTGTTACGAGGCCCAAAATTACTGAATACAGAAACCAGAACAATCGCTATAATCAGCCACAAAAATAAATTCTTAACCATGTCGTTCAAAGTATTAACCTCGTTAGTTACTTTAGTACCTTGTTGTTAAATCTATATACACTAAAATCGAAAACCGTTTCTATTATTCTTTAAAACTACTATAAATTATAACCCTTTGCCAGCAAATAGGTTTCTTTTGAGCGAGATCGTGAAGCTGATGGTTTCCGAATAATCACTTTTTCGAAGGATATTCGCGCTTTCTTCACGAGTTCATCAAATCCAGTCCCATGAAATAGTTTCACCAACAAATTACCTCCAGGCTTTAACATTTGCTCTGCGAAATCAAAAGCCAACTCCACCAAATACATCGATCTCGGAATATCTATTGCTGAGCTTCCACTCATATTTGGGGCCATATCTGATAATAACAAGTCTATGGAGCGTTCGGGAATAATATTTAATAGTTTTTGCAGAACATCCTCCTCTCGAAAATCTCCCTGAATAAACTCTACATCAGGTAAAGCATCCATAGGTAAAATGTCCAAGGCGACAACACGCCCTTCTCCCTGTAGTTTTTCTGTAACGTATTGAGTCCAGCCTCCTGGTGCAGCACCCAAATCAACAACAGTCATTCCTGGTTTCAATAGATGCTCCTTTTCATCTACTTCTTTTAACTTATAAACAGCTCGGCTACGATAACCTTCGGCTTGTGCTTTTTTTACATAAACGTCATCAAAATGTTCTTTTAACCAACGTTTACTACTTTTAGTACGGTTCATAAACAATAAATTACTAGCAATTTTGACTATGATACCGAATTTCGCTACCTTTTCCCAGCAAAACGTGCAATAATTCACCATTTTATCAGGATGGATATCAACAATGGATACCTCATTCAAACAAGCCCTTAAAGCAAAGGCCCACCATTTAAAACCTGTAGTCCTTTTAGGCGCTAAAGGTCTTACTGAAGCGGTAGTCGCTGAAACAGAAGTTGCACTCCAAGCACACGAACTTATAAAAGTGAAAATCAATGGCGCTGAAAAGGAAGACAGAATCGTTATGGCTGATGAACTTTGCGCCGAATTGCAAGCTGAACTTGTGCAAATGATTGGTAATACCCTTGTCATTTACCGCAAAAAGAAGGACTAGTTTCGACTGCTGGTTAAACCGCATCAACCTAGATTGTGCTTAAACAGGCAAACCCTAGACTTGATAAGGAAACCCCACTATTCTATTATCAGGTTCAATCCTGATGATATGCCATGTACATCACTGAAATTCAGCTTGCTCAATTAATTATCCCTTTAAAAAGGCCCTTTATTACAGCGGTTAGACGAACTGAGTCAGTGAACGACGTTGTTGTCATGATAAAAACAAACAATGGATGCGTTGGTTATGGCTCAGCCGCATCAACTCCTGCAATCACTGGCGATACGATAGAATCAATTATCAACTCCATAAGAACAACTTTAGGACCCCCGTTAATTGGTCGATCAATATGCGAATTAAACCAATTACTTGAAATGAACCAAAATGGTCTTAAAGGAAATACATCTGCAAAAGCAGCTATAGATATGGCCTTGCATGATTTATTTGCTCAGTATTGCGGCCTACCTTTGTATCAGCTGCTGGGTGGCAATAATAACAAAATTAGCTCCTGCATCACGATTAGTGTAAAAAGTCCTGAAGAAATGGTCGAAGAGGCCATGGAGCTAGTCAAATACGGCCATAACCTATTAAAAGTTAAACTCGGTTTAGAGCCTAGCGAAGATCTCAAACGGATACAAACCATTCGCCAAAAAATTGGTTATGATATAACTCTATTGGTGGATGCCAATCAGGGTTGGCTCTACTCTGATGCACTGAGATTAATAACCGCCTTTGAGAATGAGGCACTAAACATCCCAATGGTTGAACAACCCATAAAGGCGAAAGATCTAAAGCACTTAAAACTAATTAGCCAACAGGCAAAATGTTTAATAATTGCAGATGAATCCTGTTTTTCCTCTCAGGACGCCTTAAATATCGCTCAAAATAGCACCTGTGATGGAGTAAATATTAAGCTCATGAAATCCGGTGGGATTGCTCAAGCTCAAGCCATCTACCATATCGCTAAAACAGCAGATATGCAGATTATGGTTGGATGTATGCTGGAGTCACCCATAGGTGTTGCTGCGATTGCAAGCTTCGCTGTAAGTAAACCCGATATTACCTATGCTGATCTTGATCCTATCTATCTAATACAAGATAACTATGTCCTTGGAGGTGCGCAAATACATGGAACAGACATCATTTTAGCGGATAAGCCTGGATTAGGAATTAGTGGTTTCAGTGATGGGCTACAACCAATTGGAGTCATTGAATGATGTCCTTCTACCTTGAGTTATCTAGTCTACTTATTATTGTTCTTTATGTTATTTTACTGTTTCGAAATACGGACCCATTACTTGCAACAGCGCTTTGTGTTGGTTTAGGCTTTGTATGGAATGGTTCTAATCCCATTGTTATTGGGGACACTCTTGGGAATGCCTTAGGCTCATTCATGGCCTTAGTTGGTTTTATTATTATGTTAGGTAGAGGTCTGGGAGAAATCCTGAGCCATACGAAAATTAACCACACGTTAGTCCATCAAATTGTACATGGTATTGGTGTCAACACTCAACGCCGAGCAAAAATTGGAATCGTGTTATCCTCTTTTACTGTTGTTGGATTATTGGGAACTTTAGCAGGTGGCTTAGCCATATTAGCCCCCAGCTTACGCCCGATTGCTGGTTCTGTTAATTTATCCCGACCTAGCTTGGCTGTATTAATGCAAGCATCCGCTGAGGAAGCGCTCATTCTTGGACCTTTCGCGCCACCTGTAATTACTTTGTTAGGAGTAACGGGGTTGGATTATGGCACCATGTTACTCCATGCTTCTCTTCCAGTGGCATTAATTACCTTAATAACCACCTGGATTATGGCCAACAAGCTCCAAAACTTTTATGCAGAGGAATCCTGCAAGGAAGACGAGTTATCCGAGTCATTTATTCCAACTCAGTTACAAAAAAGAGCTACTTTACTTTTTCTGCTGGGCTTTGTATTGTGCGTAATTTATGGACTTTGGGCTCATGCCAAAACGTCCTATGTCATTTTTGTTATGCTTTTTTTATCCCTGATCGCAGGTTTCTCCAGCCAATTAAAATTAAAATTAACCCTTGATCTACTGGTGCAAGGGATGCTTAAAAACCTACATTTGTTTTTTTTATTTATCCTCTTTGATCCTTTTATGAATTTAATTCACCAAGCTGGAGGGTTTAAAGCGCTAACCGAATTATTAATGCCCTTAATTAATCAGGGGGGAAAATCCGTTTTATCCATGCTTATAGGGTTTACTGGGGCATTCGGCATGCCAGGAGCAGCCGAAGCAACCATTAAAATGTTAGATCAACTTTTTAGACCATCTGTCATGCAGCTGCATCTTTCTATGGCTTCTTTTGCCTTATGCATGATCTTTGCTACTCGAGTCACGAATTATGCCTACCCAGGAGCAAATATGTTTGCGGCCATGGGTTTTGCAGGCAGTGAGAACATAAAAGCAATGATACAAAACGGCCTTACAGTTACTGTGGTTCAAGTTCTTTTTCTTATTATCTATAGCCTTCTATTGTTAAGTTAGTCCCTAAACAAGGATCGCTCGCATTCAACTGGCTTAGTTGACTATATTTAGACCGAAACTCAACTACAATTATAGATACAGCTTGCGATATTTCTGATTAATCATGGCTCAATCTCATATAGAACAAATCGAAAAATATCAAAAACTCAAACAAAAACAGCAAGGGACATTTGCAAAGGTTTTGGAGAAGGGGGCAAATTTCCTCAGCCAAAATGGGGCAACCATTGTTGGAGGAGTACAAGGTGCACTAAGCGGTGACACCGACTTGGAAAAGAGCATCACTGCTGCTTCTA
>NZ_LNZB01000051.1:36684-38159 GCF_001468085.1 Legionella waltersii
CGGTGAAAAAATCCCCCTTGAAGAGAGGGATGATTTATCCCTCGTCGAAGAAGAAGGGCTAGAAGTAGAGGAAGAAGTCGTTGAGTTGACCACAACAAAACCCAAGGCTAAATCCATAGAAGATTCGGTAGCGGTCTATCAAAAGCTCAAACAAAAACAGCAAGGGACATTTGCAAAGGTTTTGGAGAAGGGGGCAAATTTCCTTAGCCAAAATGGGGCAACCATTGTTGGAGGAGTACAAGGTGCACTAAGCGGTGACACCGACTTGGAAAAGAGCATCACTGCTGCTTCTAACGGCATCACAGCGCCGGAGTTTTCCTGGCTTGGCTCTTTTCTTAAACGGATTGCAAGCCTCGTTGGTGCGGCCCAAGCGTTTGAAAAGACCTCCTTTGGCAAACCAGAGGACTACGCCACCCAAACGGCTTCGCTCGACACCATGGTGCAAGCCGTGTCCATGTTCAACGACGACATCACAAAACTCCATTCCAGTGACAGTGCCAAAAAGGGCATGCTGGCTAATTTCGTCATCCAGTTGGAAAAACTAGGGCGCTTGGCGGCAGCCCTCACCACCCAAGCCTTTAAATACAATCGCTTGCTGCAATCTGCCAATGATTTTTCCTATTGGACGGAAACCCAACTGGCTAAACGCCGAATTCAGCAACAAAATCTGGTGGACTTGCACCACTTTGCCAAAGAGAAGAATCTGGGCGAGTTGCAAACAACGCTGTCAAAAGAGATTCGCGATCTTGAAAGCAATCTTTTTCACGTCACTTCTGACAAACTAGCCGCCGACATCACCCCCATGCATGCCAAAGCGTATTCTACAAAACTAACGGAGCAAGTGAATAAACTGGGGGAGCTCTTTCGCAAAAGCCATGCTCAAGGGATGGATAGATTAACGGACGAAGAACGACTCTTCTTAAACAATAACCGCCAGCTTCTGGCTTTTTTAGCCGCAGTGCCCAGTGAGCAACTGCAATCCACCGCCACCAAACAAGGTGCTGAGCAATCCTTTCAAGAAGAGCGCGTCTTTGCCCTGCTCAACCACCTGGAAAAGCAACACCTCGCCAAAGTCATCAAACGACGTGAATTGCTCATTCAACAACGCTTGATTGCTGAATTCGACGATTTGGACAAAACACAGCGAGCTCGTATAACTGACGTCTTGGCACTGGATCCTGAGTTTGAGCAAAACACTCAGGAGCTCACCCAAGGCAATTCCAGGTTCTTCGATTGGATCAGTCAGCTGTCCAAGAACAAAGAACTGCCCAAACTTTCAGCACAAGAGATTGCTGTTGCTAAAAAAGCCAATGAAGAGCATCTCAACGCGCTCAACAGCAAAGTGGCTAAAGAGCGCAAAGTCTTGGCATCCAAAGCGCTTCTCTTATCTTCTGTAGCGCTGCTCATTGCAGGGGGCATTGCCATCTCCTGTGCTCTTGGCCCGGCCGTCATCATCCCTATCTTCCTGGCCGCCG
>NZ_LNZB01000051.1:38169-61855 GCF_001468085.1 Legionella waltersii
ACTAAAGAGCGCAAAGTCTTGGCATCCAAAGCGCTTCTCTTGTCTTCTGTAGCGCTGCTCATTGCAGGGGGCATTGCCATCTCCTGTGCTCTTGGCCCGGCCGTCATCATCCCTATCTTCCTGGCCGCCGTCATCACCGGCATCGTTGCTCTTAAACTCAATAGCCATGTCTTCAAAGACATGTCCACCAACATCAAAGAATTCTTTGGCAAATTCAAACGTGAACTCAACATCTTAAACGTCAAAGCTGAGCTTGCTCATGAACGTGAGAGGCGCGTTCTCGATGATACCGCCATCGAAATGACGGTGTTCTCTGGCGGAATAAAAAAGAAAGGTTGCATGGAGGACGATTTAGACGACGAGCAAGAAGAGTTCCAAGAACTCACTACACCAGTATCCACTTCAACTGAAGATGAAGTTCTAACGGATATTGAATCACAAATTACAATCGAAGTGCCACAAGAAGAATGCGTTACTACTTCGTTAAGAGAAAAGCTCGTTAAAATGAAAGAACCCTATCATGCTTTTAGTGAATTTGAATGTGAGCAACTTGAAACACACGAGGCAACTCATTGCCCAACTACGAATCACAAAAATGAATTGCATCACCTTAAAGGTGCCAACATTACCGAGTACTACCAAGCTCAACTCCAAACAGCAGCTGCGGCAGCTTAAACAAAAACAATCAACTGAATGGATTCTTTTCTTGCTGCAAAAATTTCAAACCTAAGCGGTAAGACGCGTAATCCGTGATGTGTCCCTCGTCTCTATAGACTGGCACACCATCCCAATCTGAATAACAAAGATTGTCCTTGCATTGAATTTCTTTAGGATCAATGACAACAAGTTGGGGATACTTGGTTTGTAATGAAGTAAGCAACTGATTAAACCATTGTTCATTCTCAGTGGGTTCTAATCTAAATTGACATTGCTCAGAGTTAAATGATTGCCTTAATTTGACGTGTTTGAAAAAGCAATCATGAGCGTTGAAATTTGGTATTGCCGTTGACTTTATTAATACGGGTTTAGCTCCTGATTGAATAATGATTTTGAGTGCTTTATCAAGGGCTGCTTCTATTCGATGTTGAGTCCATTTAATCGAACGTTCATCTCCTTTTTGGTTGATGACATGATCAGAGAAATAATTACTCCATATTTGGGCTAATATCACGTAATCATAATGATTACTGCTAATCATGTGATAGTATTTTTTTGTTTGCTCCGCACACTCTTGATAGATTTGGTTTTTAAAGTTCCACCAATCGTAGAGAGCTATTCCTGGCAGTGTGATGCAAGATGAAGTCCCTTGAACCAGTATGGACACCTTCGCATCCTTCCCTAAGGTATCCATAAACCCCCAATAATGATTGGCAAAAGAATCGCCTATCATAAAAGCGGTTTTAGCTTTTGGTTCATGCGATCCAATGCGACAATGATTTTCGACATCGATACCATCCCTGCTTATGCATAAAGGTCTGTCCGAACTTTCATAGTGTTTTAACTGTTGATAAATAGAAACCAATTCCTGATTAAATCGCTGAGGATATCCGGAATTTAGCTTGATGACATAGGAACTAAGATGCACCAACGCTATTGGAAGGAGCAAAAGAATTGCCAAGGTATACTGGAATTTTAAGCTCTTGTATTGTCTAGTTGGTTTTTCGATAAACCGCCAAGAACAATAAGCAATAAGTCCTATTATCAAAAATGCAATAATCAACACTGTTGGCGTCTCATTGATGCTTTGATAACGTAAAATTGAAAACACAGCCCAATGCCAAATATAAAGTGAATAGGAGAGAACGCCTATAAAGACAATAGGCTTTAATGATAAAATTCTTGTCACTAAAAGGGATGGATTGTTTTTCCCTAGCACAATTAATAATCCAGTTGCTAGGCACACTGCAAAGGCGTAGCCATTGGGATACCCAAGCACAATTTTTTCCAAAGAGGCTATATAAAAAATACTAGCAACAGCGACTATTGCTAGAAGATTGAGAAGGTATGTCCGACGTGGGCGAATAGGACCTTTATTCAAGGCTACACAGGATCCAATAAGAAACTCAACTATTCGACTAGAAAATTGATAATAAGTCTGCGCTGGGAGTTCTTTTGAATAATGCAAAGACAACATAAGCGTTAGAATAGTTAACCCATAAATAACCCAAACAACCTTTTGTTTGTTAAACAATTTATGTAAGCCATGCATGAGCAGTGGCAAAATTAAATAGCACTGCCATTCTATAGACAATGACCAGGTGTGCAGTAAAGGGAGCTGATGAGAATCCGGTGAAAAATAACCCGTTGTTGTATTGTTAAAGTAATTATTGGAAATAAACAATGCCGTTTTTCGAGCACTTCGGCTAAACTCCATTAGATCCTCTGGCAAGAACCAAATAAAGGTTAAACAGGTAGTCACTGCCATTAAACAAACCAATACCGGCTGCAATCTCCATAGTCGACGATTGTAAAAATCAATAAATGAAAATTGATTCGTAGTTAATGAATCATGAATGAGGGTAGTGATTAAGAATCCTGAAATCACAAAAAAGACATCCACCCCAACGAACCCAGAAGAAAACAAAGAGAAACCAGCGTGATACATTAAGACCAATACAATCGCAATGGCTCGTAAACCATCAATATCAGCCCTGTATTTCATGTTTATCTACTCAATTAACTCTATAAAGAGGCAAATGGTATCACATCAGCTACAGCAGCAAAAATGAGCCCTGTTTAAAAATACATTGCAAATGAGAATGATTATCATTTATATTTATGAAATGGGTAATTAATTAGGAGTATCAAATGGCGCTCGCCTATGGGAATTTTCATGAACTCAGCCACCAACTACGCTTTTTATTGTTTGAAATTGGAATAGGCTTACCGCAAAACAGCATTGATTATTTCATCACTCTCGCACACAAAAATACGCTTAATCGAATGCAACAAGCTGTCATGGCTGAAAAACTATGCGACTCGACGATTACCAGCCACCACATCCATGATTTTGTTGATTTGTTGCAATTCAAATTAAAATCGACCATTCCTGAAAGTCAATTTTACCAATGGAACAATTTAAGCGAGCAACTCACTGAATCCATAGCCAATGAAGCCTTGGGACTAGCTTATCTACATAATTGGAATACGAAATTAGTCAAAGAGCTTCAAGGATATGATAGTTTATGGCAATGGTTATATCAGGGCATCACAGCGTCAGAAGCCTTGTTGTTTTTAGAACAATGGAGCAGTTATAACGAAGCCTATATGCCAACATCCTTTGCGAAAAAGGGCTACACTCGTAGGGAAATACTACAAACTTCTCCAGGATTTCAGGCTAAAATCCGTGTCCATTGGTGCGCATTACACAAAAGCGTCACAGAGGCTCAACCCAATGTCCGTGAATATGATCAATTCATCAAGCAAGCATTTGCAAAAGAACATCTGATTTGGCGTGAAAAAATAATGCATCAACGGCTAAGCCCGGATGAATACTACCCTATTCCTGTGCACCCCCTCCAATGGCGTAAAGAGTTACAAATCACGCTAGCCCCCCTAATTGACGCAAAATTAGTTTTACTCCACCCCAATCATCAATCGTTGTTGGCCCTCTCTCAAGAGTACCTGCTGCCTCCTAACGAGAGCCGATACCTGCTTAAATTAGCATCACAGCGATTAAACCCAGAGGAAAGGAATATTGATGATCAGTTTTCTACCTACCAATCGTTGAATTGCATACTCAAGGACATGGATAATTATCAAAACTCCTTGTATTTGAATGACCCATTCACTGAATTAAAACTAAGGGATACAAATAAGCAGACGAACATGAGCGCAAGCTTACACAAAAACCCTGTCTATACAATCAGTACTGAACAACGAGTTCTACCCTTTTCCAGTTTATTGATGCGTTCACCAATCTCTGGAAAACCTTTGCTCGCAGAGTTAATCGAATCCAGTCAAATGACGCCAATCGACTATTTAGCCCTCTATACCAATACATTGCTCTTTGGACAGTTGCACCTTATGGTAAAGCATGGAGTCACATTTAATCCGTCAACGACACAACCTCTAATCATTGTGGAAAAGGATCGCCCGCAGGGGATCATGATTCGCACTCTTGATGGTCTTCAGTTAAATTCAAATCCAGAGCTTAAAGGTCAAGTCCCCAGCGCAGCCTTTGTGTCACAAGCCATTAAAAATGACTGTTTACGTTTTGTTGAAAGCAATGTATTAAATAATCTAGATGCTTGGGTCCGATGCATTAATGAGTATTTTCAAATACCTCAGAAACAACTTTGGACGGTAATAAAAGATCGGCTAACAGCTCTCTTTGAGCAACTTTCTAAAGACATTGATCCTAAATTGCTCTCTCAATACAAACACAGCATTTTGACAGGTGACTGGCAACAAGAATGTCTCTTGCAAAGGAGTTTGTCCCCGATAAAAAATAGAAGCATGACCTTGAAAATACCGAATTATTTTGACCAATTTTGAGGAGGCCAACTCGGGAATTATAAACAGCTCCTAGTCTTAGGGCGTGACAGAATGCTCGCTATTGTATAAACTAACTTGAATTTGCCATTTGTGGCACTTGGGTCTATTGTATTCCTTTACCTAGTTCTTAGGGAACTAACTATCGAACAACAGATGATACTTAAACATATTCCTAATACCTTAACAGTACTTCGACTAGTACTTATAGTGCCATTTCTGATGTATTTATATCAGCATGAATACGTTACTGCTTTCTATATATTTATTGCAGCAGGGCTTACCGATGGGTTAGATGGATGGCTAGCAAGGCACTTTAGTTGGCAAAGTTTCTTTGGTTCATTTGCAGATCCATTGGCAGATAAACTGCTGATTGCCTCAAGCTTCATTTCGCTTGCTTTACTTGGCGAACTACCTTGGTGGCTAGTTGTGATCGTATTTTTAAGAGATTTTACCATTTCAATGGGTGTTTTGGCATGGTACTACTTCATTCAAAAACAATTGGATTTTGAACCCACCTTACTCAGTAAATTTAATACGACCTTTCAATTGGCTTTAGTCACTCTCTGTTTGTTTGAGTTGGCCTATTTTGCATTCCCAGAGTATTGCGTAAATACTTTAATTTATTTAACTGCCTTCACGACTACCATTACCTATCTTGATTATATTTGGACTTGGGGCAGGAAAGCTTGGTTCGCAAAAGACAATCACCAATGAATAAGCAATTAGCCTTAGCCATTAAATTAAATGATGAAGCCACCTTATCTGATTTTAATTGGGGAAATAACCATCTCCTCTACAAACATCTCCTCGAGATGCTAAGTTTCAAAACAGACCGACTTTTGTATTTATGGGGCGCAAAGGGCTGTGGCAAATCTCACCTTCTTCAAGCCTGTTGCCAAGCTCTTTCAGCAAATTACCCAAGTATTTATTTACCTTTGGAGCTACTCATAGAGTGGGGGCCAGAAACCCTTGATGGACTTGAACAGCAAACTCTTATATGCATCGACGATATCCAGACGATTGCACAACAGGATGCCTGGGAAGAAGCCTTATTTCATCTGTACAATAAAATCAGAGACAATGAGAACTCATTGTTTATTATTTCAGCGAATACCCCCCCCAGCTCACTGAACATTAAGCTCCCTGATTTGCGTTCAAGACTTGGATGGGGCTTGGTGATGCAAATTAATGATTTAAGCGATGAAGATAAAATTAAAACACTAACTAGGAATGCTTTAAAAAGAGGATTTGAATTGCCTGAGAGTGTTGGTCAGTATCTACTTTCTCGCTGCTCCCGAAATATGCACGATTTGCACGGGTTACTTAATCGTTTAGATGATGCGTCTTTAGAGGCTCAAAGAAAAATTACTATTCCATTTGTGAAGAGTACTTTAGATTTGTAGTTGTTTATCTTGTTGTAAAATAATCCAATATAATCGATTTAATGCTCAACACCAAATTAATAAATGAAGAAAACGATGGATCGATTAAGAATAGGAGCTTGTTAGGTTGTTTTTTGCATTTTGATTCGGCATTAATACATCTGAATACAACTCTTGATTAGAAATTTCAATAAACTCATCCAAAGATTGCATTGACTCCTCTGAACTTTGAAAGGCCATTGCCTTTATTTGTTCTAAATTTTTCATCATTTGCTCAGCACTAATTCGCTTGGAAGTAAAGTTGAATGTGGGGCATGTATTTATGTATGAAATGATTGTTTGCATGTCTGCTGGAGTTTTCACAGGGATTATAGGAGTGGCAATGTATAATTGCCTATAGATACTTGCTTTCTTCTCATTGAAAACTGTAGGGCTTAGCAATTCACTTAACAGTTTCACATGCATAGAAAGGTTTGTTTTACGTGACCTTTTATCCATAAGCCATGCAGCAAGGGAAAATGAGTTATCTTCCATGCCGTCTGCTACATTCGATTGATAGATGTAACCCAAAATACCTTCTGCTGTTTTTTCACACGCGAGCATTACATAAGAATGGCCGGGTATATTGATTCGTATCAGTTTTGGTAAATCGGTTTCTATCTCCAAAGATAGCTCAGTGAGAGATTGCTGCCTACAACTCTTTGATGGATTCATAGTATCGCCAGTTATTGTTTGGCAAAATGCATTTGCTACATCACCACATCCGACAGGTGAAAAAATAGCATCCCGAACTGAGATCTCAAGCATGCCTCCTAATTTTAAAGCGGAGTATATCTTTACTATTCCCTCCAAGTTAATCCCCTGAATTAACAAATACAGTTTTGCGTCTGCAACACGATTAAATCGGTTTTGATAGGCGAATAGAACCATTTCCCTATAAGCACGGTCAAAATCATCGATCTTCAACGACTTTGAATTGGAAACACTGTCAGAAAAAAGGGATAGTTTGTTCCACATTAAATTAATCAATATGTTTTTTATTTGAAATTTTGCACCAATTTGTTATTATTTTCAATAATTATTAACCAATTGAGTTGCTTATGTTCAACGCATCTAAATTCATTGGATTTACAGAAGTAAGTACTTTTAAATCTGGAGCACAAACGATTCTAAATTTGTTACGAAAAAAGATGACTCCTGAAATTCGAGTTTCTTTAAATGAACTTCATAATGGAGGGCCAAGATCTATGTTTCCGCAAGAAATACAATTATTGCTCTCTTTTAAAGAACAACCGGAAAAATATATAAAAAATTTGGATGAGCAATCAAAAAAACAAATTAACGAAGAAATATCCGCCATGTTGGATAATTTTGTTACTGAAATAAATGAATTAGAGGGACTAATCCAAATCAATGGACGTTATATAAGCTGATAGCCCCTCGTCCAGAGATGTCTCGGCAGCGAAACCAAGTTCTGACTTTGCTTTTTTAGGATCTCCAACCGAATGATATAAATCGCCTACTCTAGCTTCCGCATAACAAATTTGCGACTTTCTTTTCATTAACTTCATCATTGCTTCAGCAAGTTGTAATATGCTAATTTCCTTACCCGTACAGACATTCCAAATACCCGTTAATTCGTAGGGTGTTTTTGCAGCTTGGATGAATGCATTAACCACATCGTTTACAAAGATGAAATCCCGACCTTGTAAGCCATCTCCGTAGATAACAATTGGCATGTTATTATGTAACATTCTTTTAAAACGAGAAATGACTCCACTGTATGGATTCCTACTTAATTGGCCTGGGCCATACACGTTAAACAAACGCAAGCCCACAGAATGCACATGATGCACATTACTCATGACTTTTGCATAAATCTCATTGGATAATTTATCCGCACCATAAGCAGACATGGGCTCTACATGAATCGATTCTTTTAAGGGTAAGTCAGTGCTTGTTCCATACACTGCTGCCGAAGACGCATAGACAAGCTTAATGGGTCGATTCGTTTTTCGAATTGCATCCAAAAGACCATTAAAAGCCAATACATTGTTTTCATGGCTAAAAATCCAATCATTATTGCAAGTAACCACTGAGGCGGTAGCCGCCAAATGAAAGCAATAATCAATGTCATGGAGACATTCTGAAACCAGTTCCCTTGAGAGAACATCTCCCTCAACAATAATTGCTTTATCAACATCATGAAATACAGGTTTATAAATAGATTTATCCAGCACCCAAACCTGCGCACCAAGATTTAATAGCCTATGTACTAAATGGTTACCGATAAACCCCATTCCCCCAGTAACCAGAACTTTTCTATTTTTCATGTCCCTGAGATTCTGAAAAATCCTATCTTACTATTTAGAATAGTCTATTTTTTATACATAGAATAATTCATAATCCAATTATTGTTGCTTTTTACTGAATCCTTGGAGTTCCAAGAGCTTCAATAAAAATTGATTGGCTAGTTTAGGATCTCCTGCTTTTATGGCGTATTCAATCAACAGTTGATAGGTCGTCACGTCCTCACTTAAATCCTGCAGATTTTCCTGGGCCAACTTCATGCCTAAAGCATATTGATCACATTGGAATAAAGAGCGAATTGCTAAGAAGAAAAAATATCGCTTGTCCTCTGTACTGTTCGCTTTTTGTTTTGCAATAAGGGCCATATCAGCACTTTTTACACATTGGTTGTCCCAAGTCGCGGCTTTCACCATCTCCCCATAAAACAAAGCAGACTGATCAGGATAGACTTTGACTATTCGGTCATAAAACACCATTGCCCAGTCTGAGGATTCAATAGCCAAAGCATCTCGAGCAAGTATTTTTAACTGTTGACTGTTTAAATCAGGAACCTTTTCAAAATACTTAAAATACTCTTTTATGCCAGCCTTCCCCTCCACCTTCACCTTATCAGGCAAGTCTGAACTTAAAGTGAGTGTTCTCAGTGCAATATAACTTAACCAAATCTCTTTAGAAGAATACTCTTTTGTGAACCTTTCTGGTATTGCTTTCAATCGTTTTACCGCTTCATTTGGATTCTTCTCAAGCAACTCTGGATTTATAGTCAACCCAGGGTAATCCGGCATAATTAACATGGTGTATCGATATTCAACTTGAGATAAATTGTCCATAGAAAGCAACGTGCCCAGCAATTGTTGTCCCGGAAATAAAAGGTAAGCTAAAAAAAGAACTGACGTAATAAATACAATTAGATATTTGATAGGGAAGAAAGGGGTTAACTTTCTTTTTTCAAAGCCACTAATCGCACTGTATCGAGATTTGTCCACTCAATTTATCCTTTAAGCTAAAGGTCCCATCTTGACCAGCTGTTATTATTGTTCCCGACTGTGAAACCTTACAACGTTCAATATTGGCTAATTGAAACTCTACTGGAACCGCTCCTTTAAGCTCAAGCAAATATTGATTATTTCCTGTCTCTTTCCAAAAAACCTCATCCGAATTTGCCTCAATCAGATACGGTTTATCCTGACTTAAATGAGAAGCCCGAGAAACATTGAGATAAGCTGTTGGACTTGCCCCCAAATGAATATAATAATCGTCATTGGCTTGATTAAATCCCAATACATTATCCTTTGCAGAGACAATAGGAGTACCCATGCTCATTGGAATCCTAAACTCACGTAAAGGAGAGTTGTTTGTAATTAACCAACCATCATTTAACGTTTTGGCGATGACCAAATGATTAAAAGCTTGGACTTTCAAAATGTAATCCGACACATGTATAGGGGTCGTTTTTTGTTTTACAGCCCATTCATAAACATGCTTCAAAGCCCTGAAGGCTCCCTGGTCTAATGCTGAGTAAAAATGATAATAAATTGATATTAATTTATACCTGCGCGGACTTTCCGTCAGTTTAAACGTTTCAATCACATTCGCAAATCGATATAACGGCTGTGTCCAATCATCTGTGTAGACAAAATCATTCGCTATGGGGGAAAAAACCTGAAAATACCCACCCACAAAACGCCCTAATCCAGAAAGATTCGTGATTGATTTTGATTCAGGTAAATACAAATCGGACATTCCATTTAAATTCAACAAATTTGCATTAGCTACAATCTGTAATGGTTTTATGCTTACCATACCATCTCCAGACCAAAGTACAACTCGAACTTTTTTATCCTTAGGTGCCAAATTCTCATTAATAAACGTTGAAGAGCCAACAACTTCATTTTCATAATTGAAGCGATAATGCTCATCTGGGTAAGATAAATACTTTTTATTCTCCTTTCCTTCTTCTAATTTTGCCCACTCCAACGGGTGAGAATAAGTATGTGTTGCAATCTCGACCCAGGGCAAAGCGAATGTTTCTTTCGCAATTTTTACTAGATGTGAATAGGCTCTTACATTGGATTTAATGATCTCAAATTCCCTCTGAATTACAGATATTGTGATAGGGAGCTGATATTTTTTAAAAATTTGTTCAAGCATTAAATCGCCTGGATAGGCTTCCGCGTCCCACGGTACACGACTTATATACCCATCACCATCCACATGAATCATTAACATTCTTCTTCCATTGCTGGTTGTGAGATCCGGGATAGGAATCTCAGGCAGATGTAAGGCCATTTTCAAAAATTGGAAAGGATCAATCACCCACCTATTTTGCCCCTGAGGAAGCTCCCCAAGGACATAAGGTTCTAAAATGAATCCTCCAAACGGAGTAATTGCTCCCGCTGTTTGAATTTGATGGTTATCACTTGTAACCTGAACAAGTGGCTTAGCATTGGATACTGACAATGGAAAAAAATTAATGATGTTCGCTTTTAATTGGATTTCAAAACCAAAGATATTGCTAAAAAACGTTTGAGTCACTGCTTTAGGACTTCTTGTCGGTTTTGAATAGTTGATCCCAAATTTAGTTAAAAACGATGAATTTTCAGGGAGTCCTAAATAATTAAACAAGACTATAGGAATACGATTATTTAATTGTTTGAGCAAAAATTCATTCAGTTGCTTTGGGTACTTAGTGACTGGATGATTAAACCAGGCAATAATTCCTGCATAATCATCATTATTGATGTCCTCTGGAAACGATGCCCCTAATGTCCACAAAACTGGAATGTACCCCATATACTGCAATGGAAATACCAAAGGTTGATACGCCTTTTCATTCACCTCATCCTTCTTATCGCCTGGGTCAAGAAGGATTAGAATTTTTCTTGGAAGCACTTCAACAGTTCCTTGACCAAGATGACTTAAAGAACCATTAGCTACCCACGGAATAAATCCAAGCTGGTCAATTTTCTTTGCAAGTTCCCTGGCTTGTTGTTTCTCATTAACTGGTAGATAATCAATCACTATAATTGGCAGCTGGAACTCTGTTTTAACCTTTTGCAAAGCATTGAGAAGCCACCGCATGGATTTTTCTGGGACAGGTCTATAGGTCTTGGATTTTGGGACCCATTCAGAAAACAACGATTCTGCAGCAACCGCCTCAATCTCTTCATGCACATTAGGAATAATTTCAAATCCACGGTTAAGAATTAACTTTGCATCTGGATATTTCTTCTTTACCGACTTAATAAAATCCACTAATCCGGCTTGTTGTTCAGTGGGCGATTTCTTGGTTAGTGTGTATGAATCTAATGTATCAAAGAAAAAACCACGATATCCTTTGGCCCAAAGCGGTTCGATTAATTCAGTGAGCAAAAACGAACGCCACTTAGGATTGCTTAAATCCATGACTACACTATTCCAATCGGCGTTTTTCCCAATGATCCATTCTTTGTTAATTTTTGAGATGTATTCTGCGTCAGAATCAGTTTCGCCAACGCTCACGTAGGCGTAGAGCTCACTGGACTCAGTATTGTACTGACTCGCTATCTTATCCGTTGGATCAACTACCACAATATTAAACGCTCTTACTCCATCTATTGGCCATTTATTGCCGTAATAAAAAGCAACCCGAGTATCAGCAGACATGGGAAACAGCGCAGTAGGTAAAAACAACCACGCCAAGAGACCGATCATTAATCGATACCAATCCCTGTTAAAGCAAGAAAAGAAATTAATTGAACATGAACGCTTCATAAGTTTGCCTCGAGAATGCTTTATTTAAAAGCAAAATCCCTAAAATAACCGTTAAAAAAGAACTGAACAAAAACCCATACCCATACCAAGAAGGCTCTAGAAATAAGCTTATCCAGGTCAAAATCAGATTCATAATAAAGAAAAAAGTAGTGAGATAAGCCACATAATGATTTTTATCAAGGTAATAGAGCAAATTGATTAGGCCGATAATCAACGCCACATGAAACGCTGAAAGAAAATTGATTCGTAATAAATAAACAGAAAGAGGGGACAAATGAAGACAATTGACAATATCTGGTGAAAAGACAATCAACATTAAACAGATCATTCCTTGAACCTTAAGAGCATTGAGCATAGCATCATGTGCCATAGATACTTGCTCTTCATGTTTGGCCTCAATTTCATCAATCGTAGCACCGTCTCTTATCGCATCATAATAACGATGATAGTAACGAGAAAAATTAGCTTCTATCTCATAAAAAAACACTGATAATCCCGGAAGCATTGAAATAAAGGCGATAAACATTGGTAAATCATAGATATACGATGCCCGGAGATGACCTAGTACAGGCATCCCAGTTTTAGCAGAAAACCAAAACAGGTATTTGTCTATCCAAAAAGACAAATGCATCATAACCCCGCTTAAAAGCAAAACCTTTCTGAATTTACAAAAATTGATCCAATCGGAATTAAATAAACGATTCGTTGGATAAGCACGCAAAAAATGCACCCAAAACAACATCATCAACAGAACTTGACCAACGTAATAGGAAATCAATAGTCCTGTAAGTCTTTCAGGATACAGCCAAAGGGCAAAAGCTAGGATGGTGATGTACGAAATAAAAAACGACATGACTATTAAACGATATTCCTTTAATCCAGCTAAAGCATTGGAAAATATCCACTGTAGGTTCATGGTCACAAAAGTAGAGACCATTAATACTTTTACAATAATAGGCTCCTCTGGCAATAAAAAATAAACGGCAACAAGAGCGAATAATAAACTCACAACAATTAAAACAAGACAAATGGAAAATAAAAATCCTGCTATTTTATAGGGGGTTTTATCAAATAATCGATCCGCCATATAGCGAACAATAATGTGTTGGAAAATACCACTGGTTATCAAGGAAAAGGAGGCTAGATAAGTCACTGCTACTAGAAATTGGATACTAAAAGCAGTAATGCCAAATTGGTAAGTGAGAAAAAAATAGATCAGCAATAAAACAGTTATTGAGATTACCCAAGAGCCGCTGCTTAAGATTGATGAATAGAGATTTGCTCGGAATACCCCCCATAATGATTCATTCTGAGTTAAACGTCGTAACTGAATTCCTATTCCTGCCATGCTAAGATCTCGTTGTATAGTTTAAGATATCGTGAAATAACCACGGACAAGGCATAATATTTTTCAACCCGTTGAATTCCGACTTGTTGAGCTTTATACCAGAGCCCCGGATTCAACAATAAATTCAAGGCTTCTTTGGCAATCGTATTAGCATTGGATACTGAAACTACTGCACCGGCTTGACCCATTGCTCTATCCTCTTCATCAAAGCCTTCGATGATATCTCTGCATGCACCTACATCCGTTGCAATCACAGGTACCCCAGCTGCCAAAGATTCTAGAATGACCAGGGGCATTCCTTCACTTATCGAGGAAAGTAAGAGCAATCCCGATTTTGATAGAGCATCGACCATTCCCCCTTCTTCAATAAAACTGATAACCTGCTCTAAGCCTAACAAATTGATGTATTCGACACACTCTTCCAAATAATCTTCATCAGGGTCTCCTACTATCTTAATAAAACCCTTAATGTCTTTATCTTTTTGATAGATGTAATAAATTGCCCTAACAATGGTTTTGATATCCTTGATTCTAACCATACGCCCCACGAAACAAACTGTTTTCAGAATTGGCTCCGGAGACAGTCTTCGTAACGGTTTATAGGTTTCAATGTTGATTCCATTACCTATCACCATCGCTTTAGCTGGATCAGCTCCCGCGGCAATTTGTTGCTTTTGTGCTCCAGAATATAGGCTAACGATATAGCTGGCTTCTTGATACGTCATTCTAGCCATTGAGGAAAAGAACCGAAGCCAGAGATCATGTTGATAACTAAATATTTTTTTGTCCGTTAACAACGGATCGCTATCTATCAACATCGGTGACTGTAGCAATTCTATATTTCGCTCTTTGGTGTATAAGCCATGTTCAGTTAACAAAATTGCTTTTTGATATTTTTGTTTAATCATGACTGATAATAAGCCAGCATATCCGGTAGAAATAGGATGAATCAATCTAAACTCTGGAAGATGGTTTAAGATCGAGTGCAAGGACCATAAAGGCTCGTGCATATTACGAATATTCCAAAAATAATTAATAAACGAAGGATCTGTACTGTACTGAGAATATTTTTCCGTAATAAAATTCCAGGACTCTTCACTGTGTTTGAATTGATTAAAATCGATTCCGAGGTGTGGACACATCAGGCGATCCAATGAAACCAAGGGTTCCTGTAATCCTGTCACTTGGTGATGTGAGTTCCTTAAGTTATCATGCAATGCATACAAATCTAGAATGGCGGAAGGCTCGACTGGCTTGACTTTCTCATTAGATTCTCGCGTCTCGAATAAGTAAATCATTTGCAAATGAAGGACATTGCTTGGTACAGGATACACCAACTCCTTATACATTCCTTTACAGGCGCCTAGGAATAAGATACCAAACCGATATTGCGGTAACTGATGAACAATATCGGACACCCAAGAACCAACCCCGCCTCGCACAAAGGGATAGGTACCCTCCGCAATCATCAGAATATCAACTTCTTTTGCCGATAAAATAGTTTCAATCATGCTCTACTCCAAAAATTGATGATTGAATCCGCTCCTACAATCGCTTTATCTTTGAGTTGACCTGAAAGATTTCGTACTTCAGAGAAATTTTTTTCTCTAAAAGCAATTTCTGCTTTTAATAATAGGATTCGATAGTAAGAAGCCTCGTTGTTTTCAGCCACCTCCAACCAATTTTTAGCAGCATCAATTTCTCCCTCTCTAAGTGAAATAAGCACCATAAGAAGAGGTATACTGGTATCCTGCTGAAGGATCGAAAAGGCCTGTTGTGCATGATATTTAATGTTTTCAAATACGCCTTTCAAACCATCTTCATTCACTAAAGCACTATAGACTTGTTCCCATAACAATTCAGCAATGTGTTTATGCAATATTGCTTTTTGCACAACATCTTTTTCTTTTGACAGGAGATTATTAAAATAGGTTAGCAGTTTAAACAGAGCTCTTTCTTGTTTTTCTATCAGGCTATGAGCGTACAATCGCACTTCATCCGTTGTATTTTGCAACAGCAATTTATTTAATTCATTGACTTTAGCGGTATGAAATTGATTAATTGCAACAATCATCTTTTCTTTATCTTTTACGGAAAAAGTCATATTTTGCAGTATCGATGGACCACTTCCCTCACCATAAATTACTGATTTAGGATTAGGAGAATGTTGATAATCAGGGATTTCGCTGGTTGCAAAAAGACTTACTTCTTTTTTTACTGGTTTAAGTCTATCCAATACTAGGAACAAAACAAAAATTGCAACGACACCCAAGATAAACAATGACGCAGCAATTAAAAAAAACAGAATAAAATTTAAGTATAAGGTGACTTTAAAGCGTCTTGGTAATAATTGAGCAAGCATGTAAGAGAGCAATAAACATACAACAAGATAGAAGTAATAAAGCTCCTCCATAGTACTTGCATTTATCAGCCAATCAATTACATTCATTGCTTAGTTCTTCAATAAACTGTTGCAGTTGGACATAGGCCTTATCACTATTTAACATACGATATCGAAACAACAAGCCCTTTTCATAGAGTTTTAAACCAAACTCATTCTTAATCCATTCTTCCAATCTCGATTCATAACCATAAGCACCAGCTATAGGCGTTAAAGGGAGCAACATGACAACGAACACTTTATCGGTATACGGTAATGTGACTATATAATCTAAAGAACGAACGCTCTGCTTGAGCCCGTAAACAATTTGCTCTTGATAAGCACCAACTGGAACCACCAACGCCGATAAAACACTATCAATATTATGGTATTTTTTTAATTTTCTTAATAAATACAATTCGCGCAAAAAACCTTGTTCCATGTGTGGAAACAAAGAAAATAAATCCAATATCTTATTTGAATAAGGCATATGCAACATGATGACTGAGGCGAAAACACTCAATGCCGTCATATTTTCTTCGGTTAATAGCCAAAAGGGCATGTCTTTAATTACAGTGAGGCCAACTGTCTTTTTTTCGTCGTCCAATAGGGGGATAACCGCAAGGTATTCACTTTTAAAATGAGAACTCAATTGATTAACAGCAACAAAATGAGTTGTACCTGTATTGATAACCTCTTGAACTAAAGGGTCATTGGTATTTAATTCAAAGGACATGCCAAGACTAGCTATCTGGCTTAGAGTATTTGTTTGAGGATCTCTTAGAACTAGAATTGCATTTGAAATAAGACAATACTGGCTAGAAATAGTAAGTAATTTTAAACCCGTTTCTTGATTAAGGATCATCGAGTCCCCAGCTAACTCTGACTTTAATGAATGAATCGCGCCACGAAAGGATAATGGTTTTGTAATGTAAGCATGCTCTAAGCGCTCATGAGATAGTTTCAACAAATAATAATCCTTAGAGAGATCTTCCAAGTGATTTCGTAAATAGTCATTTAAATGCTCATCATGACTAATAACTCGTTGCCAATAGGTGCTAAAAAGGCCTGCTAGTGCTGTTACACTGAAACTACCCACGATATATTCTTGCATGGGCAGAGTTGCGATACTTAAGTGATCCGGTTTAAACCCATAAATCATCCATAAAATAGCTAACGATAATAACCCGAATGATGTGTTATAAAACAAAGCAAAAAACATTGGAAAAAGTATCATCCAAGGAAATCCGTCTGTTCTGAATGAAAAGGGATTATCAGCGCCCAAAAAGAATACGAAAATCCCAACGACCAAACTCGCGATGATCGTTTCAATTAACATTCTCTTATTTTCACGTCGTTTAAAATAAACGAGCGCAAAATCCTTTTCAAACTTCATCGATATCCTTCCTGTTATCCTGCTGGAATAACATTAGCAGTGACTTCAATTAATAATTTTTGACCGACTACATCAAGTCCTTGACGACTGTTACCAATGACACTTCCTACCCCACTCCAAATTGTTCTGCCATGTTGAACATCGATAATTATTAGGCTAACCCCTGCGACAGGCTCTCCATCCAAACCAACTTTGTAGCGCCATTCATTGGCAGCTCCAGTTAACACAAAATTCACTCTATTTTGTCTAGCCCAGCGAATAATCTCTGCTTTAGAGGGCATGTCTTCAGGACAATAGAGTAATTTGGCACAGGCTTGCTTTTTAGGGAAAACAGCGACATTACGAAATCCTTTTGCATGCATAAGTCCGACAAGCATACTCTCTACTTGTTTATTTGCTAAAGGTGTATCTGAATAATTGGCGACTGGTCCAACAACAATGGCTGAAGCAGCAGGCAAACTGATTGGGTTGCTGGTATTGGTTTTTAAAGTGGTGCAAGCCACTAACAAGGAGGAAATGAACAGCAAGCTTCCGAAATAAAGTTTACATTGTTTAATTTTTTCCATATTACGTTTCATCCCTTTTAAAAATAATAATCATAGCGCATACCTACCTGGAATATAATTTGACCAGCTTGTCGCGTATTATCCGCGTAATCCCCATAAAACAATAACTTATCACGACCGAACACACTGCCACCATATCCTGCAGATAATATTTTACCTAATCCGAACGCATCGCTGATGGATACTCCAGCCTCAGCAAAAGCACGCCAAGCTTGAGTGTACTCTTCTCGAAATTTTTGTCCAAACCCAAAAGTTATCGCTGCCTCTGTATAACCAACTGGCATGTAATAAGCGGAAGTTGGTTCTACTCCCTCAGGAAGAATTGTTTGCAGAGGAGACAAGAGAACGTCATTGCTGTTTTTGTATTTTCTATACGTTGCATATAAATTCGTATTCCAATCTGGGTAGGAAAGATAGAAATAATGCCGCCAGCTCGCTTGAGCCCCAGCGCCTTGACCTAACCATTGTTCGTTTTGGCCGTAAAAAGACCAAGCATTGAGTTGAGCTTCAAATAAATTATAACTATCGAATTTATGATCAAATTGCAACCCTAAAGTATTTTTCATTCCACCGACTAACAGAGGCGCTGTTTCATTGGCTAGTTCATGATAATAAATTTCAAGCTCAGCTTCCCAGCGTTTTGGTAGCATGCGATGATAAACCAATCCCGCCATTCCTGAACTACCTAAACCGTTCAACTGGCCAACCATTAACTCAGCCCAACTTCGATGCAAATATCGTTTCATCTTTATGCCAGTTGTTCTAAGCTGTGCCGGAGGATTAATCATCTGAGTCTCATCATTGCTTTCAGGTAACCAAAGAGTATTAAAACCGGTTATGGCCAATGAAGGAGTTACAAAATAAGTGGCCTCTATTTTATTGAGTGGGCCAACTACTTTATTGAAAACAAAATATTTAGTATCTACAATGATTTTATTTACCCTCTCAAGCATGATGTCCTTAAACAACTCATACATTTCTGACTCAAAAGGATGCTCTGCCAAACCTTGATAGGCCAACTCTTCTGCTTTCTTGTATTCCTCGATCCGTTTTGCAGCCATTACTCGATCACGATGCTGTATCTGAGGGCTGTTGTGTTCTACTAAATTCAGTAAACGGACCCGATCATTTTCAACTAAAGCCAGAGTTAATTGCATCCATTCAGGAACACGCTGCCCTTGCATCTGCATTGTTCGCATCATTAAACCAGCCAAAGAATAAGCATCTTGCTCCAAAGCATAAGAGATCATTTGCTCTGTTGACTCTGGACTGACGTATATTTTCTTTTGAAGTTGCAACATGGTTTGGTAGATCATTTCAGCAGGAGCAAATTTTCGGACCAATTGTGACCATGTCAGTAATTGACGCATAGAAAATTTCGCAGGTGGTATGCTTTTGACCTCTGACCATAGCTGATTAAGTGCATTTCTACTGGCAATATAGGCCCAATAAGGTTGATCAGTCTTTTGAAGCAAATCATTTAAATCCATTAGTGCCGCATAATCTTTTTGTATCTCAGGATAATGCTCAAGACTAATTGTTAGTGCTAAACGATACTTCCCAAGACTAGAAAGGGCTACAGAATATACTCTCCATAGCTCTGGCTTATTTGCCAAATCATGGCACCATTTCATCAAAAATTGCTTGAGTACTTTGGTATCATTAACATCCACTAAAAACCAAATCAAACCTTCTTTAATCTTACTGGTTTGTGGAAATCCTGACAAAATCTTATCCCATAACGCATAGGCTAATGGGTATTGATTTACATGACTATACACATCAGCTAATGTAATGAGATTTTCAACGAATTTCCCAAATTGTTGTTTTTGCTGAGGTTTTAATTGATTATAAAACGTATAAGCATCTTGCCACTTCTCCAGCTCTGATCCCAAATTGATTACTTCAGGTACCATTTCAGTTAAGTTCAATTTAAAATAGAATCGTCGAGCATGTTGATAGGCGGCTAATTTGTCTCCTTGTGAACTTTCAAGAAGAACTAAGTTGGACGCCTCTCCTTTATCAATTGCATCTTGCTCATCTAAGCGTCTGTATGCTTGTATCATCCCATTAGTTTGGCCCGAGAGCATTGCCACCCCAGCATATTCATGCCAAAACTCCGGTTTTTTCTCTCCTGGAAAAGCGGCTACTGCTTGGTACTCATCCCAGGCTGCTGATAGATTACCTTCTTTCAAATTAAGCTTTGCTTCCTCTAATTTAGGCTCTATTGAATGAGGGTATTTTAGTTTCCATTCTTTTAAAGCTTCACGAAATGCCATAGTGTCAGGCTGATTTTTAGCTACCTGTACATATTGCTTCATAAACTCTTCATCATGTTTCTTTTTTAAAGCGGACTTGAGAAATTCAAGTGCCTCCTCAGGTTTTCCTTGACCCTGAAGTGCAGCGGCGTAATTCAATTCAATGTCTTTATTTTGAGGATGCTTTTTTAACATGGTTTGCAAGACATGGGTTTGAGCATCGTAGTTACCTAATTGTTTAGCTAACATCAAAATATTGGGAGCGTAATAATCAACTTTTATAGCCCTGTCGTAAAAATACAGCCATTGCTCCAAAGTAATCTGCATATGGCCTGACCAAGAAGCTACTTGAGCAAGCTTTTCACGCCACGGTATGCTCTCTGGATTGAAATGGACAGCCGCTTTCGCCACTTGAAAGGCGTCTTCGACCTTTCCATTCATTACAAACACATCATAAGCAACGGTGTATGTTTTTTCATCGTATGCAGTAAAATCAAATTGGATGTCATTGCTTGATTTAGCAGGTGCCCCAACAACGTAAGGGGTCGGAGATTCAACGGACTGGGAGTATGCCCAACTAGGCATTGCAATTAAAGGTAGACAAGAGAACTTGGCGAGAGTATTCCTATGCCAATGAGAGCTCAAGACACAATATTGCCAAATCCTATGGAATACCATGATTGTCCGCAATCTATTTGATTATTAATTGTTTCTTTCATTGTAAAGTTGAATTGCTTTAATTTGCAATGGTAATTACCAAACAAGTTCTTCAAATGGTGTAATATTCAAAATTATCCTTCAGCTATTTGACAATCCAACAAAGCGGTCTATAGTTTATATGTGCAAATTTCATTGCAATATTCGCTTTATCCCAAACATGGAAAGGTGAGAAGAATATTGTGTTGTTGAATGGAGAGAACAATGAAAAAACAGGATGTAATTGCCGTTATTTCTTATTTAATTGGTTCAAACGAGAACAAAATACCCACACCGTTAACTAAGCAACTACTGCAGTTCCTCTCTAAATCTTATCATTTAACCTCAAACGAAGAATTCACCAGTTTAATTTTACGTCCTTCGGAGGAAGGTGAGCTCACTGTACTCATGGGACAAGACAATGATATTGCTGGTTTTTCTCGCACTTACAAACAAGCCACTACTGTCGGGAAAAAAATCATTACTTGTTTCACAGGCCATCTTTATTTAAACCCGAACTATCATGTTCCTGCCACAGTAACATGCGCTGGAATAAAACAAGCCATTCAATATAAACTGGATAATCCCCATGAGGAAACCATTTACATAGCTCTTGCCAACACACCGCAAGCTTATGAATTTTTGTATGAACTAAGTGATACTTTATATCCAAAACCCTTACAACGGGTTCCGGATCAGATATTAACGATTCTTAAAGCAATAAAACAAACGAATGGATGGATAGATACCAATAACCATCCAATGATCATCAATTCCTCTTTAGTCCCTTTACGAAGTCAGTTTAAACAAGATTTGGAAGAGTCTAATGAATTAACTGAGTTTTTTTTATCCACTAACCCCGATTACTTACAGGGAAACTCCTTGCTTGTCTATTTACCCCTTCACCTAGCCAATATCAGTTATGGTCTTAATCATCAAGAACCTACATTACACAGCAATCAAGTTCCGGAAGAGCTACAACACAATCCTCCGAACCCCTCTTTACCGCATTAACATGATGAAAGGCATAAATATTCGAGCCAAAACTAATCGTAGGCTGTGAATGTATTACTGCATCTTTATTCATCTCTGTTTTAACTTGTTGATGAGTTGTACCCTCTGAAGCAGTCCTTAAACTGTTGATTTGAGCGATTAACAAAGAAGTAGAGTTAATTTGCAACTTCAAGTTTTCTAATTTGTCCGCTTGCTCTTGAATAAGTGATGCATTAGAAATTTGATCAATCTTTTCCTCATCCAGACCCATCCATGAGCTTACGAGCTTATCCAAGCCAACTTTTTGAGTATACCAGTACAAAGCAAATCCTGTTAAACCAACTACTGTACTAATTCCGACAACGGGCAAAGAAGTTGATACCACCGTGCCTATAAAGAAACTAAATAGATAGAGTGCTACAGATTGTCCTGCAAAATACCCGGTACCAAAAAACATTCCTCCCGAACAAATAGCTATTATAGTTTTGGTTACTCTAACACTAAAAGCGTCCAAAGCATCCGTAAATGGCTTACTTGCTTTTGCAATACCCTTTATCCGTAGTTGTAAGGCAGCAATCAATTCCTCTAAACACTTTAATTCTTCAATGGATAATTCTGCGAGATGTAAATAGGATATTTTTTGGCAAATCTTATTAATTTCTTTCTTCTGGAGTACTAAATAATCTAAAAGCGTGGGGGCATTTTCGAAATTGATTCCCCAATTTTGAGCAACTGGAACTAGATCAACCCCATAGAATCTCATAATTGACAATGCAGAAAAAACGAAGCCAATAGCAAGTATAACAAGAGCAGAAAATGGAAGAATCTCAGCCATAGTGGTAATGCTGTCAAGTCCTTCACTGGCTGACAATGTAGTTCCAGATACTGCCAATATCGCAAATTTTAGTTTATCAATAGTGGTAGGAACTACTTCCTGTTTGGTCACACTCCCAAGAGGGCTAACGATCGAATTCGCCAGATCTTCTAATAATTTGGCTTGAAAGGCTGATAGAGTAAATTCAAATTTATCTTTGAAGAGTGGTTGAAAATAGACTTCATCTGGTATTTCAATCGATATCCATTGGATGAGTTGCTCTAAATTGACCGATGAACCAACTATTTCAATGGACAATTGTTCTCTTTGAATTAAATCCAAATACTCCTTTAACAGTTCAATGGTTTTTGAGTGCAATTGAATTTTACCTGTCATCCCCACCTTAACCTCCAACCTACTAATGCACTATAAAGCGCACAGGGAGAGCACTGTTTATACAATATACGTTAACTTAACATCAAGAGATATTTACTGCCGATAGAATATTCTCAGTTGTTCAATTAGACTTTTTGCAATTGAAAGGACAGCACGATTCACCTAGCTGAGCTGTTGTTTGAGTATGCCGCTAAGCTGCCTGTTCCTACAACTGATGTTAGGATGTACCGAGCCATCATCAATGAACTGATTAAAGACCCTAGGTTTATAGCCCTAGTCAGCCCATGATTTTAGATGCCGCACAAGGCACTCATTTATCCGCGACCTCACAGTCGCATGACTAGTACTGGGGTCCGTCCCTGAGGAATCGACACCTATTATAGCGCCCCAACTAATCTCTTCTTTGATGGTCAGTAAGCGTAGGTTCGGCGCTTCGCCAAATGGCGCTGCCTTAGCAGCGTCATTCGTGAAAACGGATAGTTCCGTATCCGCTTGCTGACGCGCGCGGCTCGGTTCACTCCCAGCTGTCACTAGGATTTAATTCAGACACCAAAGAAGGAACCGAGCCGCGCGCATCAGCAAGCGGTCCGATTCACTCCTTGCTGTGACTAGGATTTGATTTAGACAGCAAAGAAGAAACCGAGCCGCGCGCGTCAGCAAGCGGTCCGATTCACTCCTTGCTGTGACTAGGATTTGATTTAGACAGCAAAGAAGAAACCGAGCCGCGCGCGTCAGCAAGCGGACCGATTCACTCCCTGCTGTGGCTAGGATTTGATTTAGACAGCAAAGAAGAAACCGAGCCGCGCGCATCAGCAAGCGGTCCGATTCACTCCCTGCTGTGGCTAGGATTTGATTTAGACAGCAAAGAAGAAACCGAGCCGCGCGCGTCAGCAAGCG
>NZ_LNZB01000051.1:61865-182572 GCF_001468085.1 Legionella waltersii
TCCGATTCACTCCCTGCTGTGGCTAGGATTTGATTTAGACAGCAAAGAAGAAACCGAGCCGCGCGCGTCAGCAAGCGGACCGATTCACTCCCTGCTGTGGCTAGGATTTGATTCAGACAGCAAAGAAGAAACCGAGCCGCGCGCATCAGCAAGAGGTCCGATGAGGGCCAGATAGATGAACCTAATAACACCGCTTAAGGCAACGCCATTAGGCGAGGCACCTGACCTTTGGTATAAATGCCCTTTTTAAAAAATATGTCGATCCCTCAGGGTCCGACCCCATTCAATGTTGCCTTCCTTGCCCATTCCTTGAATGAAGCTCTGGTCTTAGCAGCAAGAGGAAGGGGTCAATGGCTGGGAATATAAGTGGTGGAATACTGTGCAGACTCTATGTCGCTTTCCTTTTTAGTGGCTTCAATCGATATAAAGCGAGTTAATCGTGGAGACAAGATCCACATGATGACTGAAATCGCTAATGTCACTAAGCCAATACAAGCAAATACATCCGTGTAGATAACTAATGATTCAACGCCTGGCTTAATATGTTCGGGAAGTGCGGTGAAGGAGGCTACACTTGCACCGATAAACCCGGCTACGGCTGACGTTAAAAACCACATGCCCATAACAAACCCAGCATTAGCAGCGGGTACTAGCTCAGCAACCATAGCTACCCCTAAAGCGGAAACAAGCAACTCACCAATGCTTTGGAATAAATAGCTAGATATCATCCACCATGAAGACACCAAACCATTCCCCGTATAGAAATAACGAGCGAAATACAACAACAAAAAGCTGATTGCGCACATTGTCATTCCCAAAGCAAATTTATAAGGGATTGTAAACATAACTCCAGTTTGGTTTAGTTTTCTATAAAAGTAAGCCAATACCGGGCTCATAATAACTATCCAAATAGGATTCAATGCCTGGAAGCTTTGTGGGTCAATACTTATTCCCAAAAACGTTGGAATCACATTATGGACTGCAAATAAATTAAGAGAGGTGGGCATTTGTTGATACAAGGTGAAAAAGATGACCGCTTCAATCATTAAAGCCAATGCAACCAACATGCGCATAAAGGACACTTTTCCTTGTTTTCGCATCATTAACATATACACGCCAACCACCAAGATGGTTATGGTCCAGAGTAAATTTTTTGCTAACATCACGTGTTGTAGCAAGTACGCCGCAATTTCCGTAAAGAGAAAAATGCTGAATAAAACAATAGACCATTGTATAAAACCTATTTTACGCAGATCTGCCTCTGTGTTTACATTAGCAACATGCTTACGTTGAAACCAATAATTGACCAAACCTAAGCATAAGCCCACCGCACTTATCGTATAGGCATATGAATAACCATAGGTAGTCGATACAGCGGGGCCAAGTACCAAAGCAACCATGCTTCCTAAATTAATCGCCATGTAATAAAGGGTAAATCCCCCATGCAATCTCGGATCATTCTCTTCATAACATTTCGATAGCAGATTGGATGGATTCGCTTTAAATAAACCATTACCGACACAAATTAAGCCTAAAGCTAGAAAAATATGGGCTTTTCCGACTAAAGCCAAGGAAAAATAACCTGCTGAAAGAACGATTAATCCAAGCACAATTGTTCTTTTAGTTCCGAGGACTCTATCCCCTAGATAGCCTCCAATCACTACCATTCCATAAACCAACGCAGAAAAAGCACCGAACGTGTAATAAGACTGAATATCGGTGTAACCTAGATGGCGAATAAAGAAAAGAGTAAGAATTCCTTGAACCGTATAGAAACCAAAACGCTCCCATAACTCCAACATGAAAATCATATGAAAGGCACGAGGTTGCTCACGAAATAAATTCATCATGAATTTATATCCTTTTGTGGGAAAAGTTTTAAAATTAAAACAAAAAACCATTTATTTCAAGATCATCTTTTCTTAAACAAGACTACAGAAATTACGAACTAACCGTGGCTATGGTTCTTTAGGTTTTTCGTTGACGCCTTGCTCATCGCTAAACGAATCGTCTTCGTTGTCTTGACTAGGCTTTGGATTTTTAGTTGGGGGTATTTTTGATAGGAAAAAATGTCCACTTTGAGCAGGTGGTTCATCCGAAGCCCGACTAGGTGTAGCATTATTGGATTGAGTAGGAAACTCTACTAACTCGATCATGGAGCTCAATGTCGACTCATTTACGATGTCTTTTCCTTCTTGTCGTCTCTTCCTTTCCTTATAAATTGAATATTTGTTATAAGCCCAAGCACCTACAGAGAAGGCGATTCGACCTATTACATAAGCACCTCCTGCTACTGCAACACCCAATAACAAGCCTGCTCCAACACCCGGGAAATAAAGCGACACGGCTAAACCAATCATAGTTAAGGATGCGAGAGTTACCGTCAGGCTCCTATCAATGACTTTCATGGTGTTCTGATTATTGATTTTATCTTCAATATCCAGTTTTTTATTTTTTAAATCATCTACTTTTTGTTTCTGTGCAAGAAATTCTGCTTGCAGCTGGGTTATTTGGTAGGCTAGGGCAGGCTGCTCTTGGCTGTTCAGTGATTCCTCTAGTGCTTTTGCACGATCCTGAAGCGCATCAATTACTACCATTTCCCCTTTAATTTGTTCGACAAGTTTATTTTTTTCTTTGGTTAATTTATAACGATTCCAAATGGCTTGACCTAATAAGTATACAGCAACTGTAAGACCCAAACTTGCTCCGATGAACCCTAATGGCGTTGCAGTAACTGGTACCGCATAAGCAAGAATTGTCATTCCAAGCAAAATCGCAGAATACAACCATCGTGCATTATTATTCAAATTAATAGGTACTTTCTCGCCCAATAGATAAGCCGACAAGTACACCAAAGGAACTTTAATGAAATCGACAATTGACATGGCAATATCGCCAAACATAAACCCAGTCGTGACTGATGAGGACACAGTTACACTGGGAAGTTTGGAAACTTTTTGACCAATATCAATGACAACAGCACCAGGATTATCTGCCCCAAGCAAAAACTGGGAAATAAAGGGAATATTTTTTTTGACCTTTTGGGTGGGTTGACGGAGAAACGAAAGATGAATAGGAGCTTGTATTTTGCGCAGAATAGCTCTTAACTTATCAATATCAATCTGTTCGTTGATGTCATCTGCACCCAAGGCCATCATCCTGATCCAAATTTAAACGATCTATATACACTATATCAGAAAATAATTAAGGAAAAATGAACGACAGTTGTAGGCTGCTTCTTGATTACTCCCCTAAAATTCAACTATATTTGTTGTATAATAATTAAAAAAAGTCATGATGGTTAAAAAAGCCATATATTTAGCTGGTGGTGGTGCTCGTGGTGCTTATCAGGCCGGTGTACTGAAAGCAATTGATCACATTTTGCAAACAAAAACACTCCCTTTCGACTCCGTAAGTGGGGTCAGTGTTGGCAGTATTAATGCCGTTGTACTTGCTGAAAACGCAGAAGATTTTCCTGCTGCTGTCAATAAATTGGAATCCATTTGGAGCGAAATTCATTGTCAGCAGATCTATAAAGCCAGCAATTACGAGTTGAGCAAATCTGTAATGAGAAATCTCAGCACGCTCATCATCAAGCAACGACAATCGGGGCACCTGCTGGATACATCTCCTCTAAAACAGTTCATAGAGGAAACCATAGACTTTACGAAGATCGAACAAAATATAGAAAACGGCCACCTGGATACTTTCGAAGTTCTGAGTGCCTGTTATGAAACCTATCAGACAACATCATTCTATGCGCATAAAGATCCTGATTTTGAAGACTGGATCTATCCCAGGCATGCGAGCCAAAGGGCAATAATCAGTGCTGAACATATATTAGCATCAAGTGCACTTCCTCTTTTCTTCCCACCGATGAAATTAGACAATTTCCATTATGGGGATGGCAGCGTTGGGTTAGTTTCCCCACTACGAGGCTGCATACGGTTTCAAGTCGATAAAATTCTCGTTTTAGGTACTAGAGAGCTCCCCGAATTTCATGACAAAGAAGCTTTACGAAATGGAGAAATCGCCTTTGCTCAGGTGTTGGGTAACATGATGAGCGGCCTTTTTCTAGATAATCTTGATAGAGACATTGAAATGGTCAATAAGATGAATGAAATTGCCACCCTGTTGTCTATTTGGAAAAAAAGGAGATCACCGTGGAGACCAATTTCTACCCTTCATTTAAGGCCAAGTCAGAGTGTGGCATCAATGGCTCAAATGCATTACACCAGTATGCCTGCCTTATTGAGGTTTTTACTCAATATTCTAGGCGCTAAAAGTCATTCCGGTGATCTGCTCAGCTTTTTATTGTTTGAAAAAGAATTTACGCGTGAATTACTTAATCTTGGTTTCCAAGACACTATAGCAAATGCAAAGGAAATCAGTGCTTTTTTTGCATAAAATGCATGACGTCAATGATGAGAATCCAGTTCAATGAAAACCCTCTAGACTTCTAAATAACTCCCTTCAATATCCTCTTCGCCCCAGGAATGGGGAGAAGGTGCCCAAAGGGCGGATGAGGGCTTGATTGTTCGAAGTTATCTCGTTTATGTGGAACCTTGGTGCTTGAAATGCTTACGCAAAACTCGGAGGTCAAACCATTTTTTAACAAAGAGATCAGAGTTTTGCGTAAGTCCTGACCCGATTCGGTTTTACGGCATAAAAGATATGCTGGTAATAAGCAATTATCGGCGTAATTGCTCTAGGACTTCCTTTGTCGATGGCATACTGCCATTCCAGATATAAAAAGCTTCTGCGGCTTGTTCTACTAACATCCCCAGACCATCTACTGCAGAACAGCCTAGACCAAGGCAAAATGCCACAAAGGGAGTGGGTTGCTGTTTGTTATAGGCTAGATCGTAAGCAAATGGTTTTGATTTTAGAAGTATTTCAGGAATGCCTAGATTTCCCCCTTGTAGGCTTGCTGAAGTCGCATTAATAATCAAATCAAAGGAATCAGTCAGATGATCAACGCTTAAGCAATTAATTTCTGGAAACTCCTTCTGAATCATCAGTGCCTTTTCTAAAGTTCGGTTAGCAATGGTTAGTTGTAACGTGTTTAAACTTAATAAAGCGGGTACTATACCTCTTGCGGCTCCACCTGCCCCAAGAATCAACACGTTTATATTCTTTAAATCCAAATATCGCTCAAGATCTCTTAATAAACCAATACCATCAGTATTATCCGCACAAAGTTTGTTTTCCGAATGCCAAAGTGTATTAGCTGCTTTAGCCAGAGCGCATCGAGGCGTCTGATACTCTGCTAGAGCAAATGCCCTTTGTTTGTAGGGTAAAGTCACATTTAAACCCTTACCACCTTGAGCAAAAAAATCAGTCACTTGTTGTTCAAAAATGGCGTCTTCACCTGGAATTTTTTCATACACAAGTTGAATGCCTGTTTGTTCAGCAAAGAGTTGATGAATGATTGGAGACAAACTATGGGCAATAGGATTACCAATTACTGCAAAATGAGACTGCACAAATTTCCCCTTTTTAACCTGAAATCCGCTCCCTCACTGTCGCGGCCGGATTGTGTAGTGCTAAACCGAGCTGCTACCGTGAGGGAGCGGATAAAAATAGTGATGTCAAACTTGCAAACTCTTCTCCACCACTTCATGCAAATCACGAGATAATTTTAGCTTATTAAGCCGCTCCAATTGCTGCCTGATCAATTGTTGTCGCGGTTCGTCATAACTCTGCCATCTTGTGAATGGAGTGGCTAAGCGAGCGGCAATTTGGGGGTTTATTTGATCTAATTCCATTAAGAAATCACTTAAAAATGCATATCCACTACCATCAACAGCATGGAAATTACGAGGGTTTGCAAGACAAAATGCACCCACTACCGCTCTAACTTTATTGGGATTTTTTATCGAGAACGCAGGGTGCTTCATGAGCGACTTGACTTGATCAAGAGTATCAGGAGCTTCTGAAGAGGCTTGGATAGCAAACCATTTGTCTAAAACCAAATCATCTGTCGACCATTGTTTGTAGAAGCTTTCCACTGCTTCTTTTCTAGAGGCCTGATTAGACGCATTCACCAAAAGGATATAGCTGGCCATTTGATCGGTCATCGTTCGTGAGGCAGTAAACTGCTCTTTGCATAACGCTAAATTTTCCTCTTCTTTAGCTTTCATGATGAGGCCTAAGCACACGTTACGTAATTTTCTTCTTCCATAAGCTTGAGCATACATACCGTGATCTTCTTCTTTCCAAAGCCTTTGATACATGGCAACAGCTTGAGTATACAATCCCAAACCTAACCTTTTTCTAAAGAAATCACGTGCAGCTTCTACTTTACTGACATCCACCAAAGTTAATGAGGCGATAACTTCTTCAAACCCAGGGGGAATTAATAATTCTGCTCTTAAATCCATATCGAGAGTGTCATCGAGCAATACATGCTGAAAAGCGGACATTAAAGAATCAGGAACAGACCATTGGGACTCTGGTAATTTCAAACACTCATGAATAGAATTCAACACTAAACGCTGAGCAGCATCCCACTTAGCATAACCATCACTTTCGTACTGCAACAAAAAGAGACGCTCTTCCAAGGTCAAATCATCCTGTAAATTCACTGGCGCAGAAAACTCTCTCAGCAAAGAGACCACTGGTTTTTCAGTCAAGCCCGAAAATACAAATTTTTGTTCACTCTCTTTCAATTCCAACAGCTCTTGCTCCATTGGGATCAACTCGCCATGTGAATTAAACAAAGCAATTTGAATTGGAATATGAAAAGGTTTTTTCTCCTGGCATTCAGGAGTTGGCCTGCACGATTGTCGCATGACAAGCTCTAGCCGTCCTTCAGAATACTCTTGTTTCACTTCAACCAACGGGGTTCCAGCCTGGCTGTACCAGTGCTTAAACTGACTAAAATGAACACCATTAGCATCCTCCATGGCTGAAACAAAATCATCAATAGTGACCGCTTGCCCATCGTGTCGCTTGAAGTAAAGATCCATCCCGCGTCGAAAACCTTCTTTGCCAAGTAAAGTATGCTGCATACGAATCACTTCAGCACCCTTATTGTATATGGTGGCCGTGTAGAAGTTATTGATCTCTTGATAGGATTCAGGCCTCACGGGATGAGCCATACTGCCCGCATCCTCAGGAAATTGAGAACTCCGCAAGGCTTTAACATCGGTAATACGATTGACATCTCGTGAGTTCATGTCACGAGAAAACTCTTGATCGCGAAATACGGTCAACCCTTCCTTCAAACTTAATTGAAACCAGTCACGACAAGTGACCCGATTACCCGTCCAGTTATGAAAATATTCATGCCCAACAACCCCTTCCACATCTGCAAAATCTTGATCCGTTGCGGTGTCTGGTCGAGCAAGTATGTATTTAGAATTAAAAATATTTAATCCTTTGTTTTCCATGGCTCCCATATTAAAATCACTGACAGCAACGATCATGTAGATGTCTAAATCATATTCCCTGCCATAAACGTCTTCATCCCACTTCATGGCTTTTTTCAATGACTCCATTGCATGAGAACATTTATCTTCATTTCCTGGTTCAACGTAGATGCGTAAATCAACTGTACGGCCTGAACAAGTTTCAAACTCGTCACGGACTAAAGCCAAATTGCCTGCAACCAAGGCAAATAGATAGGATGGCTTTTTAAACGGGTCTTCCCACACAACCCAATGACGCCCATTCTCTTCTTCACCTAAATCAACTAAATTCCCATTAGACAATAACACTGGATATTGTTCTTTATTTGCCGAGATTTTGGTTGTGAAAATGGATAAGACATCGGGTCTGTCTAAGTAATAAGTAATCCGACGAAATCCTTCAGCCTCACATTGAGTACAAAACAAATGATTTGAACGATAAAGGCCAGAAAGTTGAGTGTTTTCTTGAGGTTTTATCCTAGTCACAATAGTCAAGATCATGTCATCGAGACACTTCGGTATAATTAATTCCTCGTTTGTCACGTTGTATTGAGAAGGCTCAAGCGGCAAGCCATTCATTTTGAGGCTGACTAACTCTAAGTCTTCTCCAAATAGTCTGAGCTCCCCGTCATGCTGCCTCTTCATCTTCATAGTACTAGTCACTAGTGCATGATCATCATAGAGGTCAAAGTTCAAATTAACGCTGTCTATAACAAAGGAAGGTGGTTGATAATTTTTCAAGTAGATCGTGGTGTCTGGCATAATCGTTGCTGTCCTATTAAAAAAACAAATAAGTTTGATGATTTATGTATAAATTTAACTAGTTAGTCTACTATACTAAGAAAAAAAGAAGTTATATTTTGTCTATCTATTTTTAGATTGCAAAAAAATAACCACATTATATCCTTCTAAGGGTTAAGTAAAAGGGGATGACTCATGAATACACAAGATTTTTTAGCAAATTACACCAAACGCTTTGTGGAAAACAAAGAAGAAGACATGAGTTTGGATGAATACCTTGAGTTATGCAAAACAGATCCTAATGCTTATGCTAACCCCGCGGAGCGTTTATTGATGGCTATAGGGGAGCCTGAAATAATCGATACACGACATGATCCAATTTTATCCCGTATTTTTTCAAACAAAATTATTCATCACTACCCTGTATTTAATGAATTTTACGGGATGGAAGAACCCATCGAACAAATCGTAGGATTTTTAAAGCATGCTGCACAAGGCCTAGAAGAAACAAAACAGGTACTGTATCTCTTGGGCCCTGTAGGTGGTGGGAAATCTTCCATTGCTGAAAAGTTAAAGGACTTAATGGAAAAAATCCCTTTCTATGCCATTAAAGGATCCCCTGTATTTGAATCACCCTTGTCTTTATTTAACCCATCCGAAGATGGTGAGATCTTGTTTGAACGCTTTGGAATTCCACCCCGATATTTGAGGTATTTAATGTCCCCTTGGGCAGTCAAAAGGCTACAAGAATTCAATGGCGACATCAGCAAATTCCGAGTCGTTAAAGTCAAACCATCCAGACTAAAACAGATTGCCGTTGCCAAAACTGAGCCTGGTGATGAAAATAACCAAGACATCTCTTCTTTGGTTGGAAAGGTAGATATTCGTAAACTGGAAGAGTTTTCACAAGATGATCCAGATGCATACAGTTACTCAGGTGGACTTTGCAGAGCCAACCGCGGGCTTTTAGAGTTTGTGGAAATGTTTAAAGCCCCGATCAAAGTATTGCATCCATTACTGACTGCGACTCAAGAAGGAAATTACAACGCGACGGAAGGTTTGTCTGCTATTCCTTTTGAAGGCATTATTTTGGCGCACTCTAACGAGTCTGAATGGCAAACGTTCAGAAACAATAAAAACAATGAAGCCTTTATAGACCGAATTAACATTGTAAAAGTACCTTATTGCCTCCGAGTTTCGGAAGAAGTTAAAATTTATCAAAAACTAGTGGATAACAGCTCTTTAGCCAAAGCCCCCTGCGCCCCAGGAACTTTAGATATGTTGGCTCAGTTCTCCGTGTTAACTCGCTTAAAAGAGCCACAAAACTCCAGCATTTACTCGAAAATGAGGGTTTATAACGGAGAAAGTTTAAAAGACACTGATCCCAAAGCAAAATCCTATCAAGAATATCGTGACTTTGCCGGAGTTGATGAAGGCATGAGCGGGATATCTACTCGGTTTGCGTTTAAAATTTTGTCTAAGGTATTTAACTTTGATCATACCGAAGTTGCTGCAAACCCTGTGCATTTAATGTATGTGCTTGAAAGACAAATTGAACAAGAACAATTTCCACAAGAATTGCATGAAGCCTACCTGAATTTTATTAAAGAATATTTGGCGACTAAATACGTAGACTTTATTGGTAAAGAAATTCAAACAGCCTATCTAGAATCTTATTCAGAGTATGGACAAAATATTTTCGACCGATACATTACTTACGCTGATTTCTGGATTCAGGATCAAGATTACCGTGATCCCGATACTGGTGAAATATTTGATAGAGCCCTACTCAATATGGAGCTCGAAAAAATAGAAAAACCAGCTGGTATTTCTAATCCAAAAGATTTCCGTAATGAAGTGGTTAACTTTGTACTTAGGGCAAGAGCTAATAACCGTGGCAAAAACCCTGTTTGGAATAGTTATGAAAAGCTAAAGTCAGTGATTGAGAAAAAAATGTTTACCAATACCGAAGACTTATTGCCCGTTATTTCTTTTAACGCAAAAGCTTCAGAAGAAGACAAGAAAAAGCATGAGGAATTTATTTCTCGAATGGTGGATAAAGGCTACACCCGTAAACAAGTTCGGTTACTTTGTGAATGGTATTTGAGAGTTCGTAAATCACAATAATAACCATAAAACGACCTTACTCTAATAAGGTGTGGAGCGTAGCAATATGTCGCAATTGATTGATAGACGACAAAATGCCGGTAAAAAAAGCACGGTTAACCGCCAACGCTTTTTACGGCGCTATAAAAACCAGATCAAAAGGGCTGTATCTGAAGCCGTTGGCAAACGCAGTATCACTGAAATTGATCAAGGCGAGCAAATTACTATCCCCGCAAAGGACATTTCAGAACCTCATTTCCATAAAGGACAAGGCGGTCATATTGAACGGGTTTTACCAGGAAATGATAATTTCATTACTGGTGATCGTATCAAAAGACCTAACAATGGAGGTGCGGGTGGCGATGGCAGTAATGCGAGCGATACCGGTGAAGGCGAAGATAATTTCGTCTTTGAGCTATCTCGCGAAGAATTTTTAGAGTTGTATTTTGAAGACTTAGAACTTCCCGACCTGGTTAAAAAGGAGTTAGCGCGCATTAGTACTTTTAAAACAGTACGAGCAGGAGTAACAACCAGCGGAATACCTAATAACATCAACGTGCTTCGCTCTATGAAACAAGCAACTGGTCGACGCGTTGCTTTAGCATCACCCTATAAAAGACAATTAAAAGAAGCCGAGGAGGAGCTTGAACGACTCAAACAACAAGCGAACCCTGACAAAATGGCCGTCCTAAAATTGGAAAGGGACATTGAATTTTTTAAGCGAAAAATAAAAACAGTTCCTTTTATAGATACTATTGACCTCAGATACAATCACCGAGTCCGGATACCATCTCCATCAACACAAGCAGTTATGTTTTGCATCATGGACGTTTCAGGATCTATGGATGAGGCAAAGAAAGACATTGCCAAACGATTTTTTATTTTACTCTACATGTTTCTCACAAAAAATTACGAAAAAATTGAATTAGTGTTTATTCGTCATCATACTTCTGCAAAAGAAGTGAATGAAGAAGAGTTCTTCTATTCCAGAGAAACAGGAGGCACCGTTGTTTCTAGTGCTTTGGAATTATTAAACACCATTATAGAAGCCCGTTATCCTTGCCAAGCATGGAATATCTATGTTGCTCAAGCCTCAGATGGTGATAACTGGAATGCTGACTCGCCCTATTGCCAAGAGTTGCTTCAGGAAAAAATTATGCCTTTGCTGCAATATTTTGCATACATCGAAATCATGCCACGCCACCATCAAAGTTTATGGGAAGTCTATCAACAGATTAAAGAAAGATACCCGAATTTTGCGATGGAAAATATTGATAATGTCGCTGATATTTACCCTGTATTTCGCGAATTATTTAAAAGGAAAACGACATGAAAAAAAAGCCGTTATCCACTGGCGTCGAATGGACCTTCGAATTAATTCAAGACTACGATCGTGAGATAGGTCGCATTGCCAAGGATTACAAATTAGATACTTACCCAAACCAAATCGAAGTCATTACTGCTGAACAAATGATGGATGCGTATTCATCCGTTGGCATGCCGATTGGCTATCATCATTGGTCCTTTGGTAAGCATTTTGTCAGTGTTGAAAAAAGCTATAAACGTGGACAAATGGGCTTAGCCTATGAGCTAGTCATCAACTCTAACCCCTGTATCTCTTATCTGATGGAAGAAAATACCATGGCCATGCAAGCCCTGGTTATTGCTCATGCCTGTTATGGACATAATTCATTTTTTAAAAACAATTATCTATTCAAAATGTGGACATCTGCCGATGCCATTATTGATTATTTAGTCTTTGCGAAAAAATACATCAGTGATTGCGAGGAGCGTCATGGCATTGAAGCCGTCGAATCAATACTTGATGCCTGCCATTCTCTCATGAATTATGGCGTAGATCGCTATAAGCATCCAACTCCATTATCCATTCAAGAAGAAAAAATAAGGCAGCAAAATCGCGAAATCTATTTGCAATCTCAAATCAACGAATTATGGCGAACCATTCCTCATAGCAAGCATGCCGATCCACTTGGACAGAAAAAACGATTTCCAGAAGAGCCCCAGGAAAATATTCTCTATTTCATTGAGAAAAACGCCCCATTATTAGAACCTTGGCAAAGGGAGATTGTACGGATTGTTAGAAAGGTTGCCCAATACTTTTATCCCCAAGGCCAAACTAAAGTGATGAATGAAGGATGGGCTTGTTTCTGGCACTATACTCTTCTACACACGATGTACGATGAAGGTTTAGTCACTGACGAATTTATGCTGGAAATTCTGCAAAGTCACACGAATGTGATCATGCAACCGCCCTATAACAGCCCTTACTTTAATGGCATTAACCCATATACCTTGGGCTATCATATGATGCAAGACATCAAGCGGATTTGTGAGAGTCCTACAGAGGAAGACAAACGCTGGTTCCCTTATTTGGTGAACACCGATTGGCTCACAACCCTTGATACTGCCATGAGAAATTACAAAGACGAGAGTTTTATTGCCCAGTACCTGTCTCCTAAACTCATTCGCGATCTCAAGTTATTCCATATTGTTGATGATGACAGAAACCCTGAGTTAATGGTGAATGCAATTCATGACGAGCCTGGTTATCAAAAAATTCGTGAGGCCTTATCAAGGCAATATAATTTGGGTTATTTAGAGCCAGATATTCAAGTGTACTCGGTGGATATGCAAGGCGACCGATCGTTAACCTTAAGATATTGCCAACAAAACAGAATTCCCCTTGGGAATTCAACCCAGGAAGTGCTTAAGCATTTACACACTTTATGGCAATTTCCGGTGATTTTGCAGGCCATCGACAATGAGAACAAAGTAACGGCCGAGTATTGTTGTCCGCCTAATCCGAAAGAATCTAAGACCTGATCAATTTATCGGGTTAAAGAAGCGGCTAAGCCAAAAAGTTTGTCATATTCCTGCTGAAATTCAGCACTCTCATGACGATGTTCAATGAGACATTCTTTTAGAGAATCCAGCAAATGGCCGCATGCAGTATGTCTTAAATCCAATGCTTGAAGTATTTCATCTTTTTGTGGAGAAGGTAGCTCTTCGGCTCGTTTCATTAGAGAGGGAAGCACTGATTTGGCCTTAAATAAAGCATTTAGTGCCTCAATTTCTTTGCCTGGAATTTGTGACGCAATGCGGGCTCGACTTAAATTCTCATCAAATTCATCCAATACACCGGAATAAAATGCACTCGCTTCGTTATAATAGTAATACGCTTTTTCAGGACATCCATCACGCTCATAGACCGCACCAGCAAGAATTGAATAAAATTTCAGATCATCATGAAATTCAGCTTTTTTCATATTTACGGCATAATCAGCTGCTTTACTCAAATAAAATGCACTTTTCTCATAACTCTCAGTCAATAAATACAGTAAGCCCAATTTTTTGTAACATTTATATAAATTGGGACTACCAAGATTTAAGACAGGATTTTTACTTTCCATGATTAGGGCTTCAATCGCATTAATCAGTGTTTCTAGTTTAACTTTTTTGCTGGGCGTCAGTTGGAGCTCTTTGCTTGGATTTAAAACCAACTGTTCAAGTGCATCATAAGGTTTTAACCTTGCAAAAATAGTTTCCAGTTCAACCTGAGCTTGACTTATTAAATCGCTTAATGCATTCCTCAGCGCCATTTGCTTTTCTAGTGGCAGCACATCATGAGCATATCGGTTTACATTGTTTTCAAAAGCATGGTCATAAGATTCACTGTATATCCCATTATTAGAATGAATCGTTACATTTTCTGATTTTGGATCAAATTGAACGCTATAATAGTAAGCATGCTCTAGTGCTTTATTTACAATAATATTAGATTTTACTACGTTTCCAGGTACTCGCGCCTTAAACGTCGCTAAAATTTCCATTTCAGCTAACTCCTTACTCCAATGCTCATCATTGACAACGACAATCACTTCCAATTCGGAGTCTATATGAGTTCCTATCGCAGCATTGTCATAATAATAGGGATCTAAATCGATATAGGCCGGCTTTTTTGAGTTGGTCATTGATGTATCAAAATCCATAGAAAACATACCATATCCAAAAAGGCTTGTCGCAGTACCAGCAATTTTTGTGACAGAATCATACGGTCTACGCAGAGCTTGAGGAGAGACATGAAGGATAAAATAATTGTTGTATTTTTTGTCTCTTACAATGACTGTATGGCAATGGTGAATGCCTTTAGATTTTAAAAGCACTTCTTCATTAGGATCTGTTTCGGAAGTGGTATAAGCCGTCTTAGGGACAGGAAATGCATTATTGAATCGTGGATTTAACTCATAGTATGTTGCTTGGCTTGGGGAAAATTGAATCGCGTTATCTTCTGATACTTTAAGAATGATCGGCATATGTATTACCTAAACGAACCACACCTGATGGCCAATTATACAATCAAATCACGCGACAATCAATTTGAATTAAACAAAGCATAACTAGTGTTATTTTATTCACTTCATCATCGATTCGTTTTTTTTGCCCAGCACACACTTACCGATCAAACATTAACGAACAGCAACATATTAGTTTTTTTGCACATCACGCAACCGCTGTAGACGCTCAATCATTGCATCCAGAGCAGCTGATTTTGAACTATAAATGTCTTCATAGGAAACGTGAAAAGCATTGAATTCGTCTTCACATTCAACCCCATCGTCCAACAACTCCGTTATTACTTGTCGGGATAAAAGATAGAAATCATCTTCGGTTTCAAAGCTAATAATCCATATCTCATCGCCAATTTTAAAGTGAGCCATATAGAATGCTGTCCTTTTTATCCAGTGATATTGTCCCCAATACTATAGGCATAAAAAACCAGTACGTCGAGAGTCAAAAAGGGAAGAATTACTAGGCAATGTCCCTAATGTTTTTTGTGTATATAAAACACAGATTTCTAAATTTACCTCTCTCAGCCCCCTCTCCCGCGAAAGGAATTTGAATACTGATGGCCCTTCGCGGTAGAGGGAATGTCACGAATGGCATATCTCAAGCTAAAGCAATCGCTTAAATCCAACAGCGCATGATAAGCACATTTACAGGACTCAGGAAGTGACTCAAGCCCGTTGACTCTTCTTGAGTCAGATGGTGAAAAAAAGTAAAATACAGCTATCGTTTGTTTACTTAGTGCATTAAGTGCCATCTGCTTCTGTATTAACCCTTGAAAAAAAAGCAATACAACACTACAAATCTTTACCTCCCAATGAAGTAAAGTACTATTTGTTCATTCTTTTGAAATCCATCCGCAATGAAGGTTTAGAAAATACTGAAGACATTCTGAATGCGCTATTACCGCTCTTAGAACATTTAAATGCATTACATCAGTTGATAAATCAACCACAAGTGTCTTCTGAAAGTACTTTAGAATTATTGTCGATAATTAATCAACAATTGCAACAGCTTAAAGAGAAAGCCAATACACATACCATACTGGCTGCTTGTTCCACCGCTTTAATTCGATTCATTGGTGTAATTACTGGAATTATTACAGGGGTCTTTGGGATCATTATTGGCTCACTGGTAGGATTAATCTATGGCATATATCGTGGTCATCCTCTGTCTGGATTATGGTCCGGGTTTTTCATCGGAACATCGTTGGGCAGTATTATGGGATACCGATTACCTAATAAACTATTAAAAGACGGATATTCAAGAAAACTTGCCTTTGGTATTGATGGTATTCAAGAAGCTCTGACCTATACAAATTTGGAGTATTCCATTTTTGGTTCCTCGCCAAAGCCTTTTTCAACTTATTTGGATGACGTTAAAAAAGAAGTAAGGGAACTATTTGCTAGCGATGAAGCGTTTGAGGATTTTTTAGAACACGATACCTACTATCGAATCAACGCATTTTTGGCGAGTTTTATCGGTCAACCAATACTTCATGGATTCGCTGGTAAGCACGTTTATCTACAATTTAAGATCAAAGAAAAGGATTTTATTGTTGAGTACACACCGGGGGCTACCGATCCCAATGAGCCACCTGTACAAACCGAATTGAGGCAAGTAAGCGGTTTTAAGTTACTAGAAATGTTAGCTTTGCATAGGAAATTATTGGAAACGCACAAGCCAACTGTAGGCCAGGTATTGAGAAAAATGAAGGTTGGGGATAACGATTGCACCAGCTATGTGAATAAGGTTTTGATTTGTACTAATCAGGACGGGGTACAGATGGATCGTGATGAGAATTTGAAACCTTTTGGTAAAGTTGTTGTCAATACGCTTGAGGCATTGGGGCCGTTTAATCGCGATTTTTTTAAGACGGGGTTTTGAGTTTTTTTTATCGGGATTGATTGGCCTCTCATCCGTCCGGTTTTGTTTCGAACCATTTTTCAGATCTAGAATGGAGAAATTCTGAGCGAGTTTATGCCGCAAGTCCATAAAATAGAACAGCTTAATTATTTTGAATACTGTCTTGCACAGTAGGACTACGTTCTCAGGACATACATCCAGAACCATTCAGTAACTACAACAATTGGCGAGCGAAGCCAGCTTAATTCGGGCATGAAGTAAAGACCGTGCGGACTCGACACCGAGTTTTCCGCGCGGCCGCATAACGTTAGTTTCGAGACGGAGAGTCAGGTGACTTCGGATTGACTGACGTTGATTCAGATAATTGGAGTTCTTTTACCTCCTCAATTGTTGATTTCGATTGATGGTTGAAAAATCCAAATTGATTTTTAGAGTTCTGGTTAGACTCATCATTACCCGCTAAATGAAAGCGATGACTTTTTTTGTCTAAATTTTGCTTAAAGTCAGCAATTTCTTTGGGAGTTTTGTTGATAAAAAGACCATTGTTGCTTAGATCAACGTAAGTGACATGGCTTGGCATTGTTGCCAGGGCCTTTGCTAAGTCAACGAGGTCGAACTCATGAAGATTTCTGTTGCTCAAATCCAGGGTGGTGATATCCAGTGGAATATGCTTCAGTTCGAATATTAGATCTTTGGCAGCCAACTGTGAATCCCTGATTCGAGCACCTCGTATGGGGCCCATTAGAACGTTAACGTCGAGTTGCTTAAAATCACGGAGTTGATGAAGGTCATTGCCAGTCATCAAATCAAGTGCAACACTCGGATGAAGGCTCTGCTGTACTGTTTTTATGCCTTCAACTCCGAGAATATTCAGTTGGTTGTAGCCTAAATAAATCTTTTTTACATTCTCTGGTATGCTCTGCAGTATGGTTTGAATGTTTTTTGCACCGAACTTATAAAGGTCATTCCCGCACAAAAACAAGGAGTTGACGTTACATGGAATGCTCTGCAGTGCTACCAGCAAATCATCCATGCTTAGTAGATGGAGGTAGAGGAATGATAAGTGAAGGCTGTGCGTTCCTTGAGTCCGACACGTTTCAATACGCTGCATTAAGTTATTTTTTATCGATTGGATTTCTTCATTTGTAGCCATTTCGTTATACCTTCTGGTTATTCCAAAACGCCAATGATCTTAGGGGCAGACTTTGTGGCAGGCTTACGAAAAGACATGACCAAAAGCCGTCAGTCGGATAAAAAAGCGTTTTGTATTAATAGTAAAAAAAACAATAGGGTGTTGGGTTCAAGCCAACGTCTAGAGAAGGTATGTATTAGGTATGATCTTATGACTCGGGAATCGAGCCTGAGTATAAAACGAGCCAAGAATGTTGGTTGTCCAAAAGGAGTGCATGGTGACATCATCTTGAGGTTGCAAATGAGGCCTAATTATACTACAAGGTTAAACAATGTGCAATTGTAGGCTGCCCATCCAATCTTCGGTGACATCGAATGACGATGCAAAGGGCCCATGAATGGAATTATTTTGGGGAAGTTTAATCTTACCGATTTTCTCTTGCACACATAGAACACCTCAAATTATATTACTAGAATTACCTCCGAAGGATATTCAAAATGCCTAATAAGCCGCTCATTATTATTACAGGTGCAAGTCACGGCATTGGCCGTGCGTTGGCTTTTAAATTTTCACAACAAGACTATCCCTGTTTACTCATTTCGCGGAATATGGAGTCTTTTCCAGAATTAAATCATGAAAAAAACATCTATAAGAAACTGGATGTGACCGATTTTTCAGCTTTACAGTCTGCAATCAAAGAAGCAGAAGAGCGCTTCGGGGAAGCTGAATGCATCATTAATAATGCCGGATCCTTAACTGTTGGGGAGTTTCGCGATATTGACATTGAGAAAACACATTACGAGATGGATGTTTTGATTAAAGGGGTTGTTAATGGGATTAAGTGTGTTTTGCCTGCGATGGCCGCTAGAAAATCAGGAACTATCATTAATATTAGCTCCATCGGAGACAGAAAGCCTTATCCTCAAGCGGTTATGTACCATGCTGCAAAACATGCAGTTCGCTCAATGGCTGAATCCTTGCAAATGGCAGAGGCCAAAAACAATGTTCGTATTATGAATATTGCTCCAGGTTTAATAAAAACAAATATCCATGAAAACATGGGAATAAGTTTTGAGGAATATTGTGAGCGCCTTGGTAATCCAACCTTTATTCAGGCAGAAGAACTTGCAGATATCATTCTGTTTTGTTGGAATCTTCCACAACGTATTTGCATTCGTGACTTGGTCGTGATGCCAACTGACTGTGGCATTTGACTATCCTGGGCGTTTTTAAACCGAGCCTGGCCTAGATTCTATTGTTTGTATGGGGCTCAGAATCTAAACCCCAGATAAAAACCCGGATGCCTACCTCGTAGCCATCCGGGTTAATCAACAGGAATAAGAAATCAGACTTATTCAGAAGCCAGTTCAATAACAAAAGCAATCGCTAATTTTGTAAAATTAGTCATGTGCTCAAGACTTAATAAAGACATGGTGTCTGATGAAGTATGGATGTATGGGTTGTGGTCTTCAAAGTTGCTCTCACAGGGGAATGCAGAGGCGAAACCCTCTTCAGTCCAAGAAGCATGATCACTACAACCATAGCCACACCGTGAATAATCCACAGGAACATGAACATAAGTATCAATCAGTTTAGCAACATAGTTGCTTAAATTTTTGTCGGTGTAATCTTTAAATACCCACATGGTTGGATCTTTTGGATCAACACGATAACCTGTCATATCAAATTGAATCACAGCCTTAACCGGGATTGATTGCTCAACAAAGTGCGTGACTACGTATTGTGAACCCACCAAACCTCGTTCCTCAGCGGCGTACCAAATGATATACACTGGACGTTTTAGAGTGGTTTTAGATGACAATAAAACTCTTGCAGCTTCCATGATGGTCACTGTACCACTACCATCATCACCAGCACCTGGCATACGGCCGTCCAGGGTGTCCATGTGAGCACCAATCACAATCGCAGGCGCTTTAATGTCTTTACCAATGACGGTGACTAACGAAGGTTGCTTATACCAACCTGTTTTAACAAAAAAGGCATTGGTATCTGTTCTACCGTATTCAGTAGCCATGGATTCAAATTTTGCTTTAAGCCAGTTGGCTGCTTCAACTCCAGTCTCTTTTGTTGAAGAACGATTTTGATAAGAGGTTAGATGAGTTAGGTTTTGCCAAATATTGTCTGCAACAACTTCTTTTAAAGCAGCATTGACTTCATCTTGATGTTTGATTTCATAAGCATCTGCAGAAGCCTTTGCAGGTAATATCGATTTTATTTGTTTGATTTTTAATAACTGTGTTGCTTCTTCTTGTTTCTTAGTGAATTCACTGGCATGAATTTTTTGAGAAATATTAATAAAGTGACCACAATCAACTTGATCTGCCAATAGATGCAATTCCTGAACATCTGACGATAAAACATCAATCACTTTAAATTGCTTATCTTCTGCCAACACGGTATGAGGGAGAGTGATTTTAGCAGCCAAGCACTGCGGTACTTGCAATTGTTCATGAATAGCTTGGGGGGCAGCAAAAATTGAATTACTTGCTAGCATTAAACCTGAACTAATGCAGGTCATCCATTGATTAAATCGCATATACTCTCCTAAGTAATTAAAATTACGATGATAGTACCCTATGTATGCTATCCTGCAAACAAACTTTTTCTGGACTTCGGTATTAAACCACTTTCACGCAAATGCTATTGATAATCATTTTCATTTAGTATAAAGTGATGCATACCTTTGATGAGCAAATATACTACAATGAACGTAAAAAATATACCCTTTAAGCCCAAAAAGCTTCCTTATTACATCTCTGTGATCCTTTTAACAGTAGGCGCTAGCCTCATTCTTGGTTTTTTAAGCTTTAGTGGAATGTATGCATTAATGCCCTTGCTACCACTTGCTTTTGGTGCATTTGCACTTTCTGTAGGTTATGAAGGAGAAATCTATTTACAAAACATCAAAGGAGCTCTTAATAAACTTTTTAAGTTTAATTATCTAGAAAATCATTTGGCCAAAGACTATTTACTAGGTCATTTCCCAGACACTAAAGAAGAAAACTGCCCGCAATTCTTTAAAGATTATCAAGCACAACTTAAATTGCTCGCTCAGTTTGGTCACAAAGAACTGGATGCGTCGAGTAAGAAAAAGAAAAAGCAAGTTGAAAAAACGCTTTCTGACATGGAGAAATGGTTTGCTCAGCAGCTGTTTTTAGATAAACAAAACTCAACAAAAAAACAAACTGCGTACGCTGAAGAACTGCAAAGATGGTTGGCTGCCCATGAACAAGCAGAATGGAATGAACGCCTTGAAAAACGCCGTTTGCAATTCAATTTAGTTCGAGGTTTTAGTGTTACCGCAGGGCTTTTCATGGGATTGGGTACCACTTACCTGATTGTAGAAGCATTTACCGTTATTCCTTTTTTTGCTGCAATTCCCTTCGCCTTTTGGCCTGTTATTATTTTACCCATGGCGGTAGTCGCTGGTGCTGCTTATGGAATGCTCACTTACAATACCATTACTGACATGATCAATAACGATACGGTCATGAAGTGGTACAAAAAGCTCCGCGATGATTTCAAAAAAGGCATTACCCTGCGTAATCTGTTCCTGGGTGCTACGGCCGTTCTTTTAGTGAGCTTGGCTTTAGCATTAACGATTTGTACAGCAGGAACATGGTGGACGATAGCAACGAATGCCCGCCCTTTGTTTGATTGGATGAAAAATATGCCCAGTTTCATCATGGGTGTTATAAATCCTATTATTACAGGGGTTTCAGCAATATTTTTTAATGTTCAAAATTCAGCTGAGTCGTTACAAATGGTTGATGATGCAACAAACAGTGACCACGCAGAAAAGCAAAAACAACCTGGTTTATTGACTCGTCTTGGAAATTGGTTCAGTAAACTGCGTGAAGATGAAAACTGGGCGCAAATTTTCAACCCATTCAGAATTATTTTAAAGCTCACGGTAACGCCATTACGTATCGTACTCTTTTTGGGTCACTTATTAAGTATTGCTGTCACTGCTGACCGCATGCCAGGGGTGCCACAAATTTTAGCAGCCTTAGTTGCTATTATCAGTGAAGGCTTTGAGGACGCTCACTACTTTTTTGGCCATGATCACAATCACGATGAAGAGGAGCATAGTGATCATCAACATGAGCATGGACACGATCATCAGCACCACCAAGATGATTTTAATAAGCTTCTTAAAGAGCGCTTGGACCCTGAGTCTGGCCATAACCACAACATGGATATTCCGACGTGGGCAATCAAAACAATAGCCGCTCCAGTGTATGCATTAGCCGCTCTGTGGGATTGCTGCTTTAGCAGCAAAGCAATAACGTACACGGATGCTTGGAATAAACAAAGAGGCAATCCAATAGAGCATCACGTCGAGCTGAAAGCAACATCAAAACGTCCATCTCAAGAGTGGCAAGTAGAACACACGGTCTCACTCATCGAAAAATACCAAAGAAAACACTTGGATGGAGTACTCATTGGCAAAGAAGCCGCTGCATCCAAGTCAGCTCATCTGAATCAATTAAAAGAGGACGTCCTCAATCCCAGTCGTGCAAAACCTCTGTCACAAACGTTTAAGGAAGCTAGAAATGATAAGGTTTATAATGCGCATCGAATGTTCTCCCTAGGGAATGAAAATACAGAAACGCAAACATTCATTGAAGAATTGCCTGAGCGTGTTTTTTCTGGGCCTCAGACTGTGTAATTAAGATTTGTGTTAACTCAATGGGCACATTGAATTGGATCATACTTAAAGAAATGACCAAATTTTTTTATCATTTTAAACAGGCTGGATCGCCTAAATGAATGTCACAAAAATGATACAATAGCCTATAATTGTACTAGTGCTCATTAATTCCATTCAACCTATAGGCTCAGAACATATTGGAGCGGTATATAAGGAATAACAACTTCATGGAATATTTCGATTTTAATGAAGCTTTTTCCCGAAATCTAGGATGGGTAAACGATCTAGAGCAATTAGCTCTTAGAGATAAAACAGTTGCAATAGCAGGATTAGGTGGTGTCGGCGGATTTCACCTGCTAACCTGCTGTAGGTTAGGAATACAAAACTTTAAAATCTCTGATCCAGATCAATTCGAATTGGTAAACTTTAACCGCCAAGTAGGAGCAACAATATCTTCTATTGGAAAGAGTAAAAGTGACGTTTTGTTTAAGCTTGCAAAGGAGATAAATCCGAATGTTAATATTGAGATCTTTGACGAAATTAATGCAGCAAACATCGATAATTTTCTGAAGGAAGCTGATCTATATCTCGATGGCATGGATTTTTTTGCTGTAGAAACAAGAGAATTGATTTTTAACACCGCGGAAAAAATGAAAATTACAGCCATTACAGCGGCGCCAATTGGAATGGGAGCCAGCTGTATTATTTTTTCACCAGATGGCATGAGCTTTAGAGAGTACTTCCAATGGAAAGAGAATCCTAGAATAGACAAAATAGTAAATTTTATTATTGGACTTACGCCGAACGCCTATCATTTGAAATACCTGGTTGATAAATCTAAAGTGGACCTAGCCAACCAAAAAGGCCCTTCTACAATCATGGCTTGCATGCTTTCCAGTGGGATAGCTGTAGTCGAAGCCTTAAAAGTGTTGCTTAATAGAGGGAAAGTTCTTCCGGCGCCATACTACCATCAATTTGACGCCTATCGTGGCAAACACAAAATTGGACGCTTGTATTTTGGCATCCAGGGTCCTATACAACAACTTAAAAAAATGGTCGTCAAACGCATTCTTAATCAAACTACTAAAAACACCCATCAAAATGATGTTCAAAACAGTACCCTGATAAAAAAAATTATCTCTTTAGCCAAATGGGCTCCAAGTGGTGACAACTCTCAACCTTGGCGGTTTGAATTAGTAACCGATACAGAGTTTAATGTCATTATTAAAAACAGCTTGGAAAATGATTTTTATGATTTTGATGGCAGACCTACCGTTATTTCTGCTGGGTGTCTCATCGAATCGATCCTATTAGCTGCAAAAAAATTCAGATATTCCGCGGTCTGGGAATCTGAAAAACATGTAGTTCCCTTGAAAGTAAATATCAAACTGATCGAAGGTGAACCCGAAGATACTGATAATTTGGAAGATTTCTTGATTCATAGATCAGTAAATCGATTTTCATATTTAAGAAAGAGCCTGTCAGAAGCTACTCTCAATAAAATCAAAACCAATCAGTTTGATGATTATGAGATTTCATTTATTACCGAGAAATCGCAAATGAGACAAATGATCAAAATCAATATGTTGGCCACTCAAATCCGATTGCTTATAGAACAAACACACCGAACTCACTCTGAAGTCATCAAATACGATGATAATCCCTCTGCAGGCATCCCCATTAAAACCGTAGGATTAAGTTGGTTTACCACGCAAATCATGAAGCTCTTTTTAAACAATTGGCATGCTTTATATTTTATTAATAACTTTCTTGGAGGTGCTTACATAGCAAGTATTGAGCTTGACTATGTTCCAGGTCAAAATTCATCTGGATTTATAGTTGTCAATGCAAAAAAACCTATTGATTTCATGAACTATGACGAACTCATTTTAACAGGAATGCAAATACAAAGAATATGGCTTTATTTAACTAAATTAAATTTAGTCATGCAGCCAAGCTATACCCCTATACTAATTTCCTACTACATTAGGAATCATGTGGAAATAACTAAAAACAAGCGAATTATAAAAAAAATAGAAAAGTTAATCCGATTGTTTTCAACAGTTGGCTTATCAGAGCGAACTGTATTTATAGGTCGTTTGGGCTATGCTAAACACCAAAGTCAAATCCGCTCACAGAGGCTTTCGACTGAATCGTTAATTTTAAACAACGATAATTGTTCTGATTAAAAAGGCTCAAGAATGTCCCTAAAAGGTGATTTAAAATAAGAGAGGCCAGCCACCTATTTTTACCTTAGAACTTAATCCTAAATACTGCAAGTGCTAATAGAAGAATGGTAAAAAATGGTTTCTCCGTTTTATATTTAATAATTTTATGATAAAGCTTTGGGCTTTTTATTAATTGGCTATGCAAACCATGAACCGCTAAATCAACCGCATTTCGTAAGGTAAAAGGATTTAAAAAAAAGATTTGCTCTCCTTTTTCTGCCCCAGGGTTTATGGCATGAAAAAATGAATCGGCCGCGCTCTTGGGTTGTTCCCTCAAATGAAATTTCCCGTTGATTTTGTCCGATAGGTTATTAACAATCACATTTCCATGTTCAATACGATACCTATCCATATTTAGCTTATCTAAGGTTCGTAGGATCAATTGCGTAATTTCTGGGGGCGTTGTCTCATCTGGGTTTGGCCAAGCTGGTCTGTGCTTTAGCGAATACTCCAGTGCACCAGAACTTGATGCTAATCCGCAACAATATTTTTGCTTCATGGGATGAAATAAAAACAATCTCAACACGTATTTAGCTGAAGCGTGTGATATGCAGCCCGCGTGTTTATAGTCAGGGTCAACGACGACGTTTCCAAAATAAATTAATGATTCTTTTTTGAAATGAATCACTTGCACACCAACCGTTGCAACAAGTTTTTTGGATACTTTGTCATAATACATCAACACAACATCTCTTGGAGAGACGTAGTCTAGTATTGCCTTTTCATCCAGTAACAAATAGTGTTGGTGAAATTCAACGTACTCGGTCTTTTGTTCTTCACTCATTTTGCTGGGTTTGACTGCCCTAATGAATATACGTTTCATAATTACTCCATCGAACCCCCTCTAAGCCGCTGAGGATTCCTGATTTGGTGTATAAATGACTTGATTTTTAACTTGAATATCCGCCATTCGCTTGATGACCTTCAGTTTTTTGACCGCCAGCTCATAGATTCCATGTTGTGTTTCATCTCTGATTCCATCAAAAATCTCTTTAATCGATTTTAATTGCGACTCATCCAATGGGTTGAGGTGAATGTGCTTCAAGGTATCTCGCATCGCATTTAAATTGCAGGAATTGAAACCATACACACGAGAATGCTCATAAATAAATCGAGGGAACGCATACTTTTTAAAGGTTTTATCAAAATCAAGAGGCTCAATGATTGAATTGGTGGAGTTGGGATTGTGTCGCTTAAAAAAATTGATTTGGTTCAGTAAAAAGAATTCTTGTGAAATACCCATGAGTTTATGGTTTACAATTGAGCAATTAAGGAGTGGCAACCCCAGAGATATGTAATTAAGATAGAGCAGATCGAACAACTCCTGCAAATAGTGCTCAATGTGCTTTTCCTGATTTTTTATCAAGCATTTTACAATAAATTCAAAGTCCAGCCCCCTCCAAGCTCTTTGATTATTGGCACTCAAATACCACACAACGTATAAAACCCCATCCCAAGGATTGGTAAGGTATTGCTCAGCAATACGGTTTTGTAGAGTCCTAATTTCATGCGTTAACGTAGGCGTTAAAACAAACGTATTAGTAGGTTTTAAACATACTGCAAGCCCATTGTGTTTTATTTCACGGGTAATCAACAGCTCAATCGTTCTCATTTAGGCATCATTCTCTCAATTTGCCATCCTGAGCATTCAATCATTCCATTGCGAAAAAATAAGTTCAGCCTTTGTTCATGTCTTTTCAAGGGCCCAAGCGAACTATGTTTAAATTTTAGCCAACAAATAAGGGAAATTCAAATCGTTCGGTCTGCTGACAACAGGATGAATCAACTTAATAAGCTTTTTAATCCTGCCAAGTGAGATTTTGCGAGTTGTTTAGATTGCTCTTCATTTCGCTCTGTGCCTTTTCCAAACCACTCCAGACTGTCTTGTGGCAACTCATCGAGAAAACGACTCGGGATGCAATCTTGGATCTCACCCCCTTTTCTTCGTTGCTTGGCCAGAGTAAAGCATAGTCCTTTTTGTGCCCGAGTAATCCCTACATAAGCTAAACGCCTTTCTTCTTCGATTTGTTCCTCATCAATGCTTACTCGATGCGGTAATAACTCCTCTTCCATTCCCACCAAATATACGTATGGAAATTCCAAGCCCTTTGAAGCATGCAAAGTCATCAACTGAACGGAGTCCATTGTTGCATCCTCTGACTGCTCCAGAATATCGATAAGAATCAATTTATTGACAACGTCTGCTAAGGTTTGTTCTGGCTCTTTTTCATGTAAACGAACCACCCAATCCAACAACTCCCATACATTTTCCATACGCTTTTGTGCTTTAGCAGGTGAATCAGTTTGCTCATAAATATGGCCTTCATAGCCTGACTCATCAACCATTTGTCTTAAGTGCTCCTGCAAGTTTCCCGTGTGAAGTCGGCTTTTAATGCCTTCTAACCATGATTTAAATTTCTGCAATGCCATTCGTGGATTTTCAGACACGTGCTCTGAAAGCGCAAGATGATCTGCTCCATGATAAAGACTTATTCCTTTATCCTGCACATACTGACCCAATGAATCTAGTGTGGAATCACCTATGCCCCTTTTAGGGGTTGTTATGGCTCTTAAAAAAGCGGCATCGTCGGCTTCATTACAAAGCAATTTTAAATAAGCAAATACATCACGCACTTCTAATTTACTAAACCAGGACTGCCCTCCGCTAATTTGGTAGGGAATTCCATAATGTCTTAATACTTTTTCAAAAACTCTGGACTGATGGTTGCCCCTGTACAAAATGGCATAGTCATTGTAGTTGGTTCTAGCTCTTAACTTATGACTGATCAGATCAGCAATAACCTGCTCCGCTTCATCCTGTTCATCTTTGCAGCGAATAACCCTCAACATTTCCCCATAGCCCAACTCACTCCATAGGCGTTTCTCAAATAAATGTTGATTGTTAGCAATCAAATGGTTTGCTGACTGCAAGATGCGGCTGGTGGAACGATAGTTTTGCTCCAATTTGATCACTTTCAACCGTGGATAATCTTTTTGCAACTGCGCTAAGTTTTCCGGTTTGGCTCCTCTCCATGCATAGATGGACTGATCATCATCACCAACAACGGTAAATTGAGCTCTTATTCCAGCTAACTGTTTAAGAAGTTCATACTGACTGGTGTTTGAATCCTGGTACTCATCAACCAATAAATGTCGTATTTTATTTTGCCAGAAATTCAAAACGTCTAAATTGGAGTTCAGCAAATCGACTGGCAAACGAATTAAATCATCAAAATCCACTGCATTGTAGGCCTTTAATGCTTGTTGGTAACGAGGGTAAAGCACAACAGCCTCTTCACAAATTGGTGGACCATCCAAATGATTTAGGACTGATTCAGGGGATAGCAAATCATTTTTCCAACGAGAGATTTGCTGTTGTACTTTGTAAACAAATTCTTTGTCAGTGGCTTTATTGACAGGTAAAAATCCTCGCAGCAGCTGCAAGCAATCTTCGCTGTCAAAAATTGAGAATCCTGGTTTCAAACCACATAAATCGACATGTCGTTTTATGATGCTAAGACCCAAAGTATGAAAAGTCGCTACTTTTAGCCCTCGACGTTTCTGAGCTGGTACAACGGCTGAAATTCGTGCTTTCATTTCATTGGCAGCTTTGTTGGTAAACGTAACTGCACAAATGGAGCTGGCTTGATAAGCACAGGTTTCAATCAGATATGCAATTTTTTGGGTGATGACTCGAGTTTTTCCGCTTCCAGCACCAGCAAGAACCAACAAAGGGCCGTCAATATAGTTTACTGCAGCCTTTTGTTGGGTATTTAACATACTTAATTCTCGCTCAAGAAATGAGCATTATCGCTTAGCAAGATTTGAATAGGCAAGATTTAATTTACAGAACGTTGCACATCAAATTCTTCTTCATTATCGCAATCAATAAATTCTGAAGGATCTTTTTCAATTTCATTGATTTCTTCAATTCCGAACAATAATTTGTCAATTTTCTTAAAAAGAGGTGACAATAGACTTTTATTATTCATAAAGACTCCTAGGTTTTTTGTGAGGGGTTTTTAAAGGATAGTTCACAGTGACGATTTTGCCAGAAAATTTTAGAAAAAATTTTCATCTGCTTAACTTGTGATAGAATAGTCACTTTTGTAGTCTGAGTAGTCCATGAAAGAAGCAGATACCCTACAACGTTTTATATTTGAGCAAGCAAGTATTCGCGGAGAAGTTGTTCATATTGAAAACGCTTATCAAACCATCATTAACCAACGAGAGTACCCGCCAATTGTAAAAAACTTATTGGGCGAAGCTCTTGTTTCCTGTTTGTTGATGGCCAGTAGCATTAAATTTCAGGGAAGCTTAAGCTTGCAGTTTCAAGGGGATGAACGGCTTTCATTATTACTGGTTCAATGTGACCATGAACTCAATATACGAGGTTTTGCAAAATTTAAAGAAAACCTTGAAATTATTGATTATGCAACTGCTTTTCTACAGGGGAAAATGGTCATCACCATTTCTCAAGATAATCAGACCCAAGCTTATCAAAGTTTGATTCCTATACAGTCTACGTCCATGAGCGAAAATCTAATGACCTATTTTGCTCAGTCAGAACAAATTGCTACTCGTGTTTGGCTGGCAGTGAATGAAGCCTCTGCAGCAGGAATGATATTGCAACTAATGCCTGGCCAAGATACTCAGCATCGCGAACAATTTTGGGAATATGCGGTTCAACTTGGCCAAACGGTCACTGAAAACGAACTACTCACTATTGATAACAATACATTACTGTATAGACTTTATAATGAAACGGAAATCAGGATGTTCAACAGTCGACCTATTCGTTTCCAATGCCGATGCAATCCTGAAAAGATTAAGCAAGTTATCACTGTTCTTGGTGAGCAAGAAGCCCAAGAGATTCTCCAAGAGAAGGGGGCCCTTGAGATCAACTGCGATTTTTGCAATCAAAAGTACACCTATGATTCGATTGATGTTGCAATGTTATTTCACAATAAAAAGGGATAAATTATTGCATCGTCAAATCTGGGTTTGATAGAACCCCTGTTTTGACTTCGCTAAACAAATGATATTCCCCTCTCATGGCTTGCAAAATTTGTTGTAAAGTAACAAATTGTGCACTTAATTGAAAATAGAGATCTGCCATTTTTCTGTCATGCATCTCCCCAACTGTCAAATAAGCAGCTTGACCCATGTCAGAAAAATAACTTAAGCTCACATGGCGTCTTCTAGCCATTCCGGGAAATAGCCCACAAAACAACAAACTTTTGTCACCGACATCACGTAATAATTCAACCTGTAATTGACGTGGTTTGTGCATGGACTCGAGAAAGTCCAAAGCCACAACCGATTCAATTAATTTTGTACCTTGAGAAAAGCGCATGAGTAAAAATACTAAGTAGCTTTCAGTATTTTCATTAAGAACAAGCCTTGTTGAGGCTTGCGCTTCATTAACCAAAGCATGCCATTGGCTAATGTCAGTGGGATGTAAAATTAATTGCTCCATAATCTATCCCCTTTTTTACTTCTTACTATTAGTCTAGCAAATTAAATACCAATAGTTTGATTAATCCATAAAATTCTATTACACAGGACTTCTAAATAACTCCCTTCAATTTCCCCTTCGCCCCAGGAATGTGGAGAAAGGTTCCGAAGGGCGGATGAAGGGTTGATTGTTTGAAGTTATCTATTTTATGTGGAGCACTTGATGCTTGAAATGCTTACTAGAAACCCCAAGGTCGAGACAAAAGAACTTTTTAATGAGGGAGTTTGGGCTAAATGACCGAATTAAAAATTTCTTTTAACAAAGCGATTGGGGTTTTTCGTAAGTCCTGTTACAGTTGATATTCAACGTTATATGGGATATGCGGATGGCTAGGCAATGGGATTCTTTGACCAGAAAAGTCTTTGATAAGATACGCCCACCAAATTCCTTATGGGAAACACTGATACACAATGTGGTTGCTGCTTATACCTCCCCCTCAAAGAAGTTGTTGGACAAATACCCCGTTAATCAGCCCAACTCGACAACACCTGATTCTAGAACATCGCTCGTAGAACTTGATTTGATGGATAGTTCTAATCTATTTGCATTTATTCAAGCTATTTTGATTCTCTGCAATCCAACTCAAGAATGTACTTTTGCATTATTATGTGCGGAACAACTGGACCGCCGACTTAGTGCTGATGCTTCAAAATTTGAGTTAAATCAAGAACTATTTATCCTAAGCCATCCTGCCCATGAATTATTTAAAGGTAAGGAAAAATTTAAACACTTACTGGACATCATTTTTATTTGTGCAATTCATGCGTCTAAGCTTGATGAAGAAAAGAGTGATATGTACTTGTCAGATTTCAATGTGTCCCTTTTATTTAAAAGGGGCGACAATGACTACTTTAAATACCGCTATGAAATACCTGAGTTAAGATCCTTAGAACTACAACATTTAAAAGCTATAGAATACAACAGTTACCCTTCAATTGAGGGCTTAAATGAAGAACGGGCGAAAGCTATTTTTCAACTGTCAATCCAATTGCAACACATTGAAGGCAGAAAGCTAGAAACGGCCCGATTAATCGAATTTTTATATCAATATCTTGATATTAATGCACTTTGGGATTTATTAAAAAAACTCTCTGATCATACACCATGGTCTGGCAAAGAAAGTGATTTCTATCAAAAAATCCCTAACAATTTTCATCTCTACGTCATGTACGCAATCCATTTTGTACAATTCAACCACGCTCCATCTCAAATCCCTCACAAACCATTGATTTCAAACACGTCGAAGGAGCAAATTCCTGAGAGTACTCATCGATCTCGAGGAGCTATGACATCTCTTGTAGATGATTCAACTGTTTCAAGCCCATCTGACAACGCTCTGCTTTCAGTCAAGTTAATAAAACAAGAAAAACGAAATCCCTCTAAACACTCTATTTTGAAGAATTTACAACAAAAATTGGCGGAAATAGACAGCCTAGATGAGTTGTATAGACATCGTATAGCCTTCAAAAAAGGCGAAGACTATAAGCTACTCCTTAAAAATCAACATTCGATTTATAATTTATTTGGCAGATCAATCAATTTCAAAAAAGAAGTCAAACAACTTTACCATCAAGCCGCCTCTAGAATTCTTGATAATGAGCAACATCATCACTCATCTGTAAATCCAAGCAGTCATTTTAACCATTTGGATTAATTAACCTCACTATTAGCCGTTAAGTTGTGGATTGATTTCCACTCTGACCATGTTCCTTTATACCCTTGTAGAGACTCGCGAGCATAGTCATAAAAATGGGTTAAAAATTCAACTCTCTCCGCATAGTACTGAGAAAGCTCTGGAACGGTTCTATCAATGACCATGAGATTATAAAATGGAGATATAGAAGCTTGTCTGGCTATTATGTCTTCAAAACTCACTTTATCTGCATTTTTTAGCATATCAAAAAGAGCAAAAATGGTGGTTGTTCTTCCCTTGCCTCCACGGCAATGAACATGATACCAAGTGTCTTCTGGGTTACTTTTGACGATGGAAATAAAGGCATCTACCTCTGAATCTAAAGGAGCTCGATGATCGGTTATGTAGAGCCGACGATAGTCAAACCCCATTCGCTTGACGTAGTAATTCTCATCATGAACAACACCAACAGCCATAGAGCGCCCGTGCGAGAAATCCTTTGCTCTGTATTGGCTTACCGTCAAAATACCATTCACCTTTTTCTTTTCTTTTAAACCATTTAACCAATTTGATTGATCTTTTAAGCTTTGCTCATTGTTCTTCTCTAAATTGATCCAATTGTATGAGCTCACTAAGGTTATCGCTCTTCCATTCAAATAACCATGACTCTCTTGGCGCAGATCTAAAACAATGACCTTTCTTTCCGGATTTGTCACGTGCTCCTTGATGTAATTGGCGATAAAGGCCCAACCTTTTTCACTAGGTTCTTCACTCCCCGAAACATTTAAACGATGAATACCTTCTATATTTCCTGGATAAGAATGAGCTATGAATTCAGCGTCTCTAAACCATAGAATGGGTGAAAATTTGGTTTTGCTGTCAAGAACGATACACGGTTTTTCTGGAGTAGAATCACAACTTTCATTTGAAAAGGGTATTGAAGCGAAGGAAGGTAGCATAAACAGCCACAAACAGATTATCTGAATCCATTTAAATCGAAGCATATTAAATCCTTTTAATAAAATCAGCTCCATTCTAGTGAAAGGCAAATGCTACTTCAAGATCTTAATAACACTTATCGCGCACTGGGCTTTATCGAGCATTTCGTGTATAATTTAAAATCTTTGAACAAACATCCGCTATATTCTCCAAATCCCCAATGAAAGGTTTTTTATGATTGATAAAATTCGCAATATTGCCATCATTGCTCACGTTGACCATGGCAAAACAACACTAGTAGATAAGCTCTTACAACAAACAGGTACTCTTAATGAAAGAGCACCTAAAGTAGAACGAGTTATGGACTCCAATGCCCTTGAAAAGGAGCGTGGAATAACCATTCTGGCAAAAAACACCTGCGTGTATTGGAACGGTTACCAAATTAATATCGTTGATACCCCCGGACATGCTGATTTCGGCGGGGAGGTTGAACGAATTCTATCCATGGTCGACAGCGTCCTGTTGTTGGTGGATGCCGTTGATGGCCCTATGCCACAGACCCGTTTTGTCACCCAAAAAGCCTTTGCACGAGGTTTAAACCCGATTGTCGTCATCAATAAAATTGACCGACCAGGAGCAAGACCTGACTGGGTTATGGAGCAAGTATTTGATTTATTTGATAATTTAGGGGCAAATGACACTCAACTGGATTTCCCAGTAGTCTACGCTTCAGCTTTAAATGGTTATGCCAAACTCAATTTAGAAGACGACTCAACAGACATGGTTCCATTGTTGCAGACGATAGTGGAAAAGGTTTCACCCCCCGATGTTGACTCCAATGGACCTTTCCAAATGCAAATCAGTTCGCTGGATTATTCGTCTTATGTTGGAACCATTGGCATCGGTCGTATTACCAGAGGGCAAATAAAAGCCAAATCTCCGGTTAAAATAATTGATAAAGATGGCAACATGCGTAGTGGTCGATTATTGCAATTGCTGGGATTTAAGGGACTGGAACGCGTTGAGGTAGAAGAAGCAGGAGCAGGGGATATTGTTGCAATTACAGGGATAGAAAACTTGAATATCTCAGACACAATTTGTGATCCGAATCAGGTTGAAGCTCTACCTGCTCTGATGGTTGATGAGCCAACCATCAGCATGACATTCCAAGTCAATGACTCACCATTAGCTGGCCAAGAAGGCAAATTTGTCACTTCACGAAAAATTCGTGAACGCCTAAATACAGAACTACTTCATAATGTCGCCTTAAAAGTAGAAGATTGCGATGACCCCGATAAATTCAAAGTATCTGGACGTGGTGAATTGCATTTGTCGATTCTCATCGAGACCATGCGCCGCGAGGGATACGAACTCGCAATCAGCAAACCTGAAGTGATTATTCGTGAAGTAGATGGTGAACAACAAGAACCTTATGAACGTCTGACTGTCGATGTTGAAGAATCCAATCAAGGTACTATCATGGAAAAACTAGGTGAACGCCGTGGGGAACTCCAAAACATGGTGCCCGATGGAAAAGGTCGAGTGCGTTTAGACTACATCATTCCAACACGGGGATTAATTGGCTTCCACACCGAGTTTTTATCTTGCACCTCTGGAACAGGATTGATGTATCACGTGTTTGAACATTATGGCCCCTTCTTCAAAGGCCGTCTTGGAAAACGAATCAATGGCGTGTTAATCGCCAATTGCGCCGGTGTAGCAAGAGCCTTTGCTCTCTTTAATCTCCAGGAACGTGGCAGATTATTTGTAGAACACCAATCCGTTTGTTATGAAGGCATGCTTGTAGGTATTCACGCCAGAGACAATGACTTGGTCGTGAATGTCACCAAAGAAAAGCAATTAACGAATATTCGGGCATCCGGTTCAGATGAAAATATTATTTTGACTCCTCCAGTTAAATTTTCACTTGAACAAGCGTTAGAATTTATAGATGATGATGAATTAGTTGAGGTGACACCTCTTTCTATTCGTTTACGCAAAAAAGCATTAAAGGAGCATGAGAGAAAGAAAGCGTCACGAGCTGCCTCCAGTGAAGAATAAGAAAAAATGAAAAAACAACAATTTAAACGAGCCATTTTATATGCTCGTCAACACCGAGCAAACTTAGGTGTAAGTGAAAGCTTGCACCGATTGCTTGATTATTTGAAGACACTAAACATTGAAATTGTTCAAGATCAGGAAACATCAGCCTGGTTTGATATCGATATACCAGTCATACCTAGAGAAAAGATGGGGGATAAAAGTGATTTGATCATCGTGATTGGCGGTGATGGAAGTTTACTTTCAGCCTCACGCATGGCCATACAAGTCAATGTCCCTGTTATAGGAATCAACAGAGGGCGTCTTGGGTTTTTAACAGACATCTTACCTCAGGATATTGAAACTCATTTAGGCCCTGTTTTGCATGGAGAATATGAAGAAGAGAAACGCTTCTTGTTACATGCTCGTATTTCTGATGGTGATCACACGTATTTTGAAAGTGACGCACTGAACGACGTGGTCTTAGGCAAAGGAAGCGATACTCACCTTGTTGAGTTCGATGTCTATATTAATCACCAATTAGTCAGTCATTATCGTTCAGATGGTATGATACTTTCAACTCCAACAGGATCCACTGCTTATGCACTGTCTGCTGGTGGTCCAATCATGCACCCACACCTAAATGCCATTGTTTTAGTCCCCATGTTTTCTCATAGCCTTAGTTCACGCCCATTAGTCATTGATGGTGAATCGAAAATTGAGTTACACATTAGTGAGTTTAATGATACCGATTTAAGAGTAAGCTGTGACGGTCATGAGTCCAAAATGGTCAAGCCAGGACAAAAGGTTTCCATTCATAAGAATGGAAGCCAATTAAGATTGCTGCATCCCCTTGATTACCATTATTATGAAACTCTACGGAGTAAACTTGGCTGGGAAACAAAACATCAGGGATAAATCATGCTCACGACATTGCGCATCGAACACTTCGCCATTGTGAAACAACTAGAACTTGATTTTAAACAAGGGATGACTGCCTTTACCGGCGAAACCGGGGCAGGGAAATCAATTATGATCGATGCCTTGATGCTTGCCTTAGGTGGAAGAGCAGACAGCTCGGTCATTCGTCCTGGTGCTGAAAAGTGTGATATTACCGCAGGATTTTATTTTGAGAACTCCTCTGAACCAGCTCTCTGGCTTGCTGAACATGATATCCCTTGTGAAGAGGGCGAAATTTATTTAAGGCGTATTATTTATCCCGAAGGGCGATCAAAATCCTATATTAATGGCCAACCTTTCCCTTTGCAAAAAATTAAAGAATTAAGTGAAAAGTTGGTCCATATTCATGGTCAACACCAACACCAAACATTACTGTTGCATGCCACTCACAGAGAACAACTTGATCGATTTGCTAATCATGATCAACTTTTAGATAAGGTTAAAACACTCTATAAACAATGCCAGCAAATTCAAAATGAGATAAACACGTTAGAAAACCAAGAGCAACAAGCTGATCGAATCAAGTTACTGCAATTTCAAATTGACGAATTAAGTACTCTTGATCTTCAAGAGGGTGAAGCAGAGCAATTGCATCAAGAACACCAGTTACTGCATCATGCAAAAGAATATTTGGAATATGGCGAACGCATTTCAAACCTTCTAAATGGGGATGATCAGGGCAATATTTGTTCTGGATTGAACCAAATTACTCAACTCCTGCAACAGCTACCGCAAGATCACCCGTCGATTAAAAACTGTCATGAGTTAATTAACTCCGCTCTGATTCAATGTGAAGAATCCATTGATGAACTTAGACAATTTGCAGATCGAATCCAGCTTGATCCAGAGCGTTTACATCAAGTAGAAGAAAGAATGAGCGCCATACATCATTTGGCTAGAAAATATCACCTAGACAGTAGTCAACTTGTAAATCATCAGCAGTCTTTGCAAGAAGAGTTAGAGACCTTACAACATTTAGAGAGTAAATTAGCTCATTTACAATTACAAATGGCTAAATTGAATAAAGAATATGATGAAGCTGCCCAAGAGTTAAGAGAGTCTAGGCAGTTGCATGCAAAAAAATTAGCTCAAGACATTACTCAATCGATACAACAATTAGGGATGCCAAAAGGTTGGATTCAGGTTGATTTGTCTCCTTTGGATAAAATGCACGTTCATGGTTATGACAAAGTAGAATATAAAGTATGTACCAATCCTGGAATGGTGCCTGACTCACTCAGTAAAATAGCATCAGGTGGAGAGCTTTCAAGAATTAGTTTAGCCATTCAGATGATCACTGCTCAAAAAGGCTCAACCCCTACCCTGCTGTTTGATGAAGTGGATGTTGGAATAGGCGGGTCTACAGCAGCATTAGTAGGGCAAATGTTACGTAAGCTAGGTGATCGATTGCAACTATTTTGTGTTACCCATCAAGCTCAAGTGGCTGCATCGGCGCACCATCATTTTAAAGTTGAGAAGAAAAGCGATCAAAGCCAAACTTACACAACAATAGCAGCTCTCAGTCCAAATGAGAAAGTGAATGAAATCGCTCGCATGCTAGGCGGACTAACGATTACAGAGCAAACATTGTCCCACGCAAGGGAACTTTTAGAGCAAAGTAGCGTATAGTTGTTAATAAATTCTTAATAAATGAAAAAAATTCATTAAAAAAACAGCACAATTATTAAAATAATGCTACAATGGCAGAGTAACAATTTAGGAAATTAACATGTCAGATAAAATTCGCGGTACAGTAAAGTGGTTTAATGAGTCCAAAGGTTTCGGTTTTCTTGAAAGTGGCGGAAAAGATTATTTTGTGCACTACAGTGCTATCCAAGGCAATGGTTTCAAAACCCTAGCTGAAGGTGCCACTGTAATGTTTAAAGCTTGCAGCGGACAAAAAGGCCCACAAGCTGAAGAAGTTGAAGTAGTCTAAATAATATATCAAGCCCTGTTAACTCTTTTAATGATAATACTATCTCTTAAGAAACAGGGCTTTTTTATTGCCTAAATGTTCTCTTTTTATCTCTTAACAACCCTCAAAATCTCATTTATATCCTATCCGCTCCCTTATGGCCGAAGAATCGACTCATTTTTAAAATGGGTATTTATACCAAAGGTAGGGTGCCTCGCCGAATGGCGTTGCCTTAAGCGATGTCATTAGGTTCTTCTATACGGCCAGCATCGCTCCGCTTGCTGACGCGCGCGGCTCGGCTCTTTCTTTGCTGTCTGAATCGAATCCTAGTCACATCGGGGAGTGAACCGAGCCGCGCGTGTCAGCAAGCGGATAAGGAACTATCCGCTTTCACGAATGACCCTTCTGGATTAGGGGGGACGGACCCCAGTGGGGTCCGTCCCCATTTTGCACCCATTTTGCAACACAAAGCAAACTGAGCTGCGACCTTAAGAGAGCCTATAAACAACTGTCCTGCATTTGCAAATCAATAAAAATTAGGATTACTATATCCTCTTTCATCGCAAACAAAGAGGGTTATGTCGCTCATGTCAAACAAACGCTCTACCGTATTGATGGTTCCACCTGAAGGATTTCAATACAATCACGAAACCGCTAAAAGCAACTCCTTTCAGTCTTTGTTAATGAGCGATCAAATTAAGCAAAGTGCTATGCAAGAATTTAATAGCATGGTCTTGCAATTAAAAGCATCAGGTATTGAAGTACTCTTATTGCATCAGGACCACTCTCTTCCAGATGCTGTTTTTCCCAACAACTGGTTTTCAACTCACATCAACTCTAATGGAAAAAACGTTCTTATTATTTACCCCATGCTCACGCCAAACAGACAAAAGGAAGTAAATCTCGAAGGGCTGTTGGATGTGCTAACGAAAGCTAATTTTCAAGTTGATGAAATAGTTGATCTAAGAGAAAATAACTCGCAAGTGTTGGAAGGCACAGGAAGTCTAGTACTGGATAGAGAAAATCGCTGTTTATACGCAGCCCTGTCCCCTAGAACTCATTCAGAATTAGTGATGCAAGTTGCAAACATTATTGACTACGAACCTTTTTTATTTGATAGCATCGATAAAAACAATCAACCGATTTATCACACGAACGTCATGATGAGTATCACTAAGCATTATGTCATCATCTGCTTAGACTCCATCATAGACAACATTCAAAGAGAAGCTCTAGTACAAAGTTTCCACCGCTCAGACAAAGAAATCATCGATATTACCTTGCAACAAGTTGAACAAATGTGCGGGAATGTTTTGGAGTTAATTGATGAAAGGGGAGAAAGCCAATTAATTCTGTCATCGAGAGCTCATCAACACTTTCGGGCCGAGCAATTAGAGATTATCCAAAGATATTCTAAACTCTTACCAATACATATTCCTACGATAGAAAAGGTAGGTGGCGGCAGCACTCGGTGTAAAATGGCTGAAATTATCTATTAACACATATAATAGACTAAATGATTTAATTTTATAGACCAGGACATACAAAAAACTCATTAAGTATGACTTACACTCGATACATGCTCTGCATAATTGGTGAGTGTATAGTTACCTGACTACTCAACAAATATTAGCAATAATCTTATCAGCCCAATGGCCTTATTGAGCAGGTTTTAGTCAAATGCTATAAAAGTCGAATTTATATAGAATTTCGGGCTGAAACTCACAAAAGAGATAGGAAACTTTCATTTTTGCTCTATTTATGATAATATTGATCATCTTTTACCTATTTATTGGGGTTTTAAATGGCAATAGATACAGATATTTTAGTAGTTGGGGCGGGACCAATCGGTCTAATCAATGCGTGGGGAATGAAACGGCTTAACCCTAACCTGAAAATTGTAATCCTTGAAAAATATTCTGAATATCAAAGAAGTCATACTTTGGTCATGCAAGCTGCTCAGCTAGAGGCCATAATGAAAGCGACAAACAGTGAACAGGACCCAACTTTGGTCGAACTGTTAGAGCAATTAAAAAGTGACCCTCATATCCGTACAAATGCCTTACAACAAATTTTTACTAAACTCGCTAAAGATTCTGGGATTGAAGTTCACACAGAACAAGAAGTTACGGACAATAACATTCAACAAAAATTAACTGAAGAATTTCCTAATGTACGATTAATTATAGGTGCAGACGGTACTCATAGTGTTGTAAGTAATGCCCTTTTTTCTGAACATAACCAAGTCAAGTATGATTTTGATTATGTGTTGCAGCTTCGCTATGAAATAAAAGGTGAAGCAAAATCTTCCCATATAAAAACACTTCCATTTTTGCAACAAATGGCCCGAAAAGGATTAATAGCCAATGAATATGTAGGTCATTTTGAAGATGGAAAAACACCAGTCACCATGCAAATGATGATTTCAAAAGAAGATTTTCTCAAGTTGCAAAAAGCAACCTCAAAAAATCCTATAAAACCTTTTTCTGAATCAAAACCAGAACAAACCCAATCTGATATACCTGAAATACCCAAGCAACTTAAATCATTTCTTACAAGTTACATTAGAAATAAAATCTTGGATACATCGAGTGAGTACCAATTAATTGATCAGGAATCCATTCGTATCAGTGTTAATGAAGCTCCAGCTACTCATGCTAAGCAAGTGGTTACTACACATGGTCAAGCACATGTGTTGTTGGAAGGAGATGCAGCTTTAGGTTTATCTTATTTTAAAGGGTTGAATGCTGGTCTAGAGGCAAGTGCTCGATTCTTGTCTATAATGGCTCCTGCAATAAAGGCGTCCTTCAAGAATAGTGAAGTAACAGATAAACTACTTAATGAATATCAAAACTGGTTTTTATATGATTATGCTCCTAAAAAGGTCAAAGAAGTAGGAAATTATAGCTTTTGGCAAATAAGATCATTTATGAATGCCATGCAAGTAGTACGTCGAATTAAAAATGCCTCTAGTATAGACTTTGATGATGATTTATCTCCGGCGATTAGAGATTATTTTAATCATTTCAGTAGAAATCCTTTAACAGAATTATCTGACTCAAAAGGACGACTCTTCCCTCATCGTGAGTATGACTTAATTGAATTTGGTGAATTAAGTTATGTTCCCTTAAAACATACCGCAAAAAAGATTGGTAAAATTTTTGTTGATTATATTAAGCCTTATAAAAGTAACCACCAGATTAAACAAGATTTCAAACAACCTTTAGTTGGTATTGCGAACTTATTCATCGGTTTGGGAAAAACACTAGTTGGTATATTCACTGGTAATTTAAAAAGCCTAAGCGATGGACTTCTAAATGTAATCAGAGGGGTGATTGAAATTGTTACAACTCCTCTAAACTGCTTTCTTAAACCAATGACTCGAGGATTTGCCACACTGATCCATGGAGGTTATAAAAAGATTGAGGAAAATTCTGGCCTAAGTCATTTGGCTCACTATGGTAAAAAATACTTAGAACGTATTGATGAAAGCCAATTAAAGGATAAAAAGACTATTTATGAATTACTCGCAGTTTGTAATGACATGCATAGAAAATTTGATAAGTCATCTGGAAGAGGACAAAAAACTAAACTAGCGTTAGACGAGTATCAGGCATATGCTGCAATTCGATCGGATACCACCCTGGATAAACAAAAACTAGTAGATTATTTCTCATTATTTGCTCCAGAAAAATCAGAATTGGTAGCTCAAGTAAACAATGGGCAACTACATGATTTCGAGACGCATACAACGTTTAAATGATACGTCAATTATTCTGTAGGGTGAGCAAGTCAACAAAATTGTGCCACTATTTTATAAACCTTAGTGATTGGCTTGAGCATTCGAATGCACTAATAATTTATTCGTTATAGTGATGGCTAACGCTGAAACAACTGGAATTAAACGGAGCAATTGATCGTTTGCTAAAGCCCTTTAAATCTCGCTTGTGAATATCTAGTTCACTTAAACAAAATGTATTGCATTAAAACCAAAAAAAATCATTGCATACGGCTCAGGATTATCGGGGGTTATGAGTTCTTTTCTGTTTTAAACACTTCAGTAAATTCTCCTTTCGAAACTTCGTTTATTATTTTTCGCCAAAATTTATCTTTGTCTTGATTATACATGGGGGCTTGTATTGCATCTTTAGAAAAATTTATAGATTTTAAAACATACCACTCTCTAAATGGAGCCTTCCTCAACCGCAAAAAAATTGTGACAATTGGGATTTTTAATTTAACCATTTGTTAATTAAGAAAATTTCATGTTAGATTAAACCTTTTATTATCACTGGGAGAGGAGCATGAAATATTTATTATTGGGTTTGGGAGCGCTAACAACCATTTCATCGGCGACTATCTATGCCTCTCCACCCTCACCAAACATTCAATCTGTAGCATGTATTACCCCCCAGTTTACTTCCACCGGCAACCAACATTGGAAATCCATCAATTTAAAATTAACCAATAACTGTGGACAAGTCGTTGATTTTCAAAATTCAACCATCACTTTTCAGACTACGACAGCTCTCAATACATCTTTTTGGGGTGATTTTGGACCATTGTCTTATCCTGATAACGCATTGAACATCAGTTCTCAGGCGCAACCAGCTGGAAACTATCTAGCTACATTGACTATGCATTTCCCAACATTCCCCAGTGCCAACAGTAAATTACCAGCTGGTAGTTCAATTATCCTGAAATATGGTGATTTTACTGACAGCCATATTGAAAACACTTTGAATGTCTATTTAGGAACGCCAGTTAATAACGGAAGTATTCAACTCACGAACAATACTGCAAAGCCTACCAACGTAACTCAGAATTATGCCTTGGTCCATGTTACCTTAAATGGACAACTAGTCAGCGATGTACAATTACCCTGGAATGGTTCAAAATCAATCAACGGACTTGCCGCAGGCACTTATGGACTTGCTGCAGATACAGTCACAGCTACGGATGGCAACATCTACCAGGGTACAGTAGTCCCACATACCATTAACGTGATGGCCAACCAGACTGCCAACGCCATCATCAGCTATGCAATGATTCCCCAGACTGGAAAAATTACTATCAATCTGCAGCCGCTTCCTGCTGAATTGACCGGCTATATGGATAATCCTTCTGTATTGCTGACTCGTACACAATCAGGGACATCTCAAACACAAATCGTGAATTGGGGTAATTCAGTCACGGTGAACCAACTGAAAGATGGTGCATCCTATCAGTTCTCAACCGCTCAAATCAGTTTCAATAACACCTCTTGCCAGCCTAAGTTTACGCCAGCAACTGTTATTGCCAGTGAAACGAATTCACCAACAACCTATCTGACTTACCAATGTGTTCAGGTTGTTCAAGATTATACCTCAGTGAATGTACAAGGAGCTCCTGCTTCATTAACAACACTAAGCCTTACTTTCACACCGAATAATGGCACTGCGCCTATTGTACAGACTGTCGATTTGGTGAATGGTAGCGGTTCAGCAACCGTGTCTCTGATTGATGGCGTGATTTACACCGTATCAGGTCAATCGGTGGCTGGATATACAATAAGTTTCTCGCCCCAACCATTGACTGCAACAGCGAATGCGATTGAAACAGTGACATTAACTGCTAATCCGGTCAGTAGTGGACGTATAATTGGCTATTTGCCCGGGTGGAAAACACCTCCAACAGCACAAGCACTGGCTGATGCGGGTTATACTCATATGATGGTGTCTTTCGGCGTATTCAGCACCAGCACTCCCGGACAAATTATTCCAGCGTTTGATACTGTCACTAAACCTTACATTCAGTCGTTGCATCAGAAAGGGATTAAAGTCATCTTGTCATTAGGTGGTGCTTTGACCAGTTTGCCAAATACAACTGTTGATTTTCATCAGGCGTTAGCTGCTGCGGCATCGCCTGATGCCTTTAAACAAACCTTCATGGGTTCCCTGCGAAGCTTGATAGATGAATACAAGTTTGATGGTTTCGACATCGACATCGAGTATGGCTTAAATGGTGGTGGGACTTTTACCAATCCTCAAGGCGATATTGCCGTCTTAGCCAGTATTATTAATACAATGTATAATCAGACCCCCAATTTGTTGATTACCATGGCACCTCAGACTGCGAATGTGGCAGCCACCTCTGGTTTTGATGGAGTTTGGGGTAACTATGCTTCTTTGATAATGCAGACACATAATTCGTTAGCCTGGGTGGGTATCCAGCTTTACAATACCGGCTGCATGTTCGGTATTGATAGGGTGTGCTACGGACCAACACCGGTGAGCAATCCAGATTTCAGTGTTGCTATGGCCACAGATCTGCTGGAAAACTGGCCTGCTCAAATTCCTAATGGTGGCAATACTGGTTTCCAACCTTATATCAGCTATTTAAACCCCTCCCAAGTAGTCATCGGTTATCTAGCGGCCAATGCCAATGGCAGCGGTGATGGTTCTCCTGTTATCCCAACAAGCACCATCAAGCGCGCCATCCAGTGCTTAAAAACAGCAACAGCTAGCAGTACAAGTTGCAGTACCTATGTTCCTCCACGTGCGTATGGAAATATTGGTGGAGTATTTAACTGGGAAGTGACTTTTGATCAGAGTAATAATTTCAGGTTTGCTACTGACCTCAAAAATTGTGTTATCAATGGTGTTTGTAACTAATGTGAACGAGCGCCTCAATGGGGCGCTCATCATGTTATAAAGAAGGTTTGATGATAGATTATGCCGACCTGGAAAAGGCGGCGTAACACTTTTATTTTGGATTAATTTGGATTAATTGTTACATTTTGCTCTTGAGCATCCTGAATTGACATTTGTTCAGTGAACACTTCATGCTCTTTTTTCAGTTTTGCAAGGGTTACTTCATCTTTTAAAGTAACACATCCAAGATGCGGTCTATGCATAACCATATCATAATTATTGGTTTTAGTTTGTTTTTTGATATAACCTTGGGCATCTTCTTTTTTGCTAAAAAAGGTGGTTTTTGAGTTAAATGACTTCTTGATATCAGCATCGGATACTTTTACTTCTTGACCATAAAAGGCATCGTCTCCGTTAAAAAAAGTAACTTTCTCAACGCCCTTTCGATGCACCACTGTATCGCCAACGGCAAACAATTGGCTTCCTTGAGGAAGAGCCACAACACCTAAATCTTTTGCCTTGGGATTATTCCCGAGAAATTGGTTGACTAGCCTGTACAATTCTGTCGAGCTGAGTCGCAAATTCAAGAGTGACCTTAAATCAAGAAACAGCAAGAATTCCTTTGCAAGGATGTCTAGGCTAATTTTAGAGGTTAAGTCACCGTTGTTGGTATTTCTAACTAAAATTATTTGTTTGTTCTTTTTACTGTCTCCCGTCTTACCTTTTTCTGCCTTACTAATCGACTTCAAAAATTCCCACATACTCTACTCCTCATTTAAAAACAAACCAATTGATTAAACATTGCGCACTGTTGGTTCTATTATTACAATGAGTATCCTAGTTGCTTTGGTAAAATTCACTTACAAGGCAATTGGCTTTATAAAAAATTCACGTTACCCAAAATAGGAGCATGATCGATGGGCAACTATCGATGGAACTCGACATAAGGTCAATATTTGACAATCTTGGAGCGCGGCCTATAATAAAACATATTAATTCACATGCAATCATCTTGGTTTTTTTATGGCTTTTAAGTTAAATGTGGAAAGTTATAGGTCAAGTTCGGATTTTATAAACAAACAGTTAATTATTTGGTTTCATGGATACGAAATATAAGTGCTTTTACTTGGTGATAAGATTTAATAACTATTAATTGTGAAGGTTATGATGATTTGCTGAAAACTGCTCAGGAGCCTATCATGGAATCAAAAAGCGAATTCTCTTCCGTTATTTTTTCAAAAAACATTGATGAAAAACAAGCAAACCTCATACTAGATGCTCGAGGAGCAAGGCAAAAACCTAGCGGACAAAAGTGGCTCTTAAGAGAAAGCTCTATTGATGGGCTGTTGACTATTTCCTATTTTTACAAAGAAATGAATAGCTACCGTCATATACGAATTGGATTTAAAGATAATGAATGGCAAGTAGCCCCTAGTGACCGTAAAGAAGCCAAGCAATTCGTTAAAGAGGCACAATTCGTTTTCAAAGATGCACTTCCTGAGAATAGTCATGAGAGTTTGCTTCGTTTGCTAACTGAAGAAGGCTTTGATTTAAGTAAACAAGTTCGCCCTAATCCTACTCAGGCAACAAGTTCCTCCCAATATTCTTCATACAGTGATGATGCTTTTAATGAAGCACCTCAAAAGAATAGATATTCTACATTTTAATTATAGGCAATTCTCAAATTAGTGTATTTATCAACTCAATTAGATAAGAAAAAAATGATGTTTAGACGTTTATTTTCAGAACCTACAAAATCATCATATTAGTGGCACGACGATTAGATTTTCATAGTTTGCCCAGAAATACGCAATGCACTTTGAACAGCCTCAACAAGGTAAGTACCCCCTTCTAACATCATTTTTAGAGTGAATTCTGACTTATCTCGATAAAGATGAGCGCAAACAGAAGTAAATGCCTCTTCACAATTGTGTTTTAATAACCAAGACAACAATTGCTTATCAGAACACAAATCCGACTTTCTTACAGTCTTTGGTAATGAAGGGTTAAAATCATGCATTAAATTGGGAACTAACAAATCATCCATGAATTTTGGTCTAAAATTCGGACAGCTAGCCACTAAAAAATGAGTAAATGGAACATGATTAAACACAAGTTGCTCCGCTTCCATATCATACCCATCGGATTCAATCCCAGTATGAAACTTTAAATCAAGCAAAGACGTTCCTGAGCCATAAAAAGCAATAATCCACCTGGAGTCGGCGTGTGATTGGTTGTTTGCAATAAATTTAGCCAACTCCAAAAATGAGCGGCACGCCCCCCATCCAAAGGGATTTTGATTGAATCGTTGATAATTTATGATGTCATCAAAGGTAAGATTAAGTATCTGCTCTTTATTCGCTCTAGGCTTTAAACCTCCATCTTGTTGAAATATCAAAGGTTCTCTGCCATCAACCCTAATGAATATACCGCGAGTCTCTAACTTCAACACCTGCTTGCCTATTTTGGGATTGGAGGCAAACATCAGTTGTTCGGTCATCTTGAAAAACTTCTCTTTAATACCAAAACCCTTGTTATTGGTTGAAAAATTCGATTTACTGGTTTTTAAGCCAGAGGTATTTTTTGTAAGAGGAGTACTTTTTTGGTGTGCAACGCTAACCTTCGTTGTTTTAGTGTTGGATGATGTTTTTGCAAAATGAGTGCTTTTTTGGTTTGACAAGTTCACTTGACTTGTTTGGAAGTTGGAATCAGGTTTTGTAACATTCACTTTAAATAAATTCATTTTTGTAAGAGGAGTACTTTTTTGGTGTGCAACGCTAACCTTCGTTGTTTTAGTGTTGGATGATGTTTTTGTAAAATGAGTGCTTTTTTGGTTTGGCAAGTTAACTTTACTGGTAACGAGGCTGGATGAAGTTTTTGTAGGATTAACCTTAGGTAAATTGATTTTTGTCAACATAATAATATCACCGCATATATTTTAGCCTTATAGTTTTCATATTGCACCAAACAAAGGTTAACAAACTATTAAGGAAGCTTTTAGTTCGGTTGCACCGCATTTGAGCGAAGGGGAAATTGAAGGGAGTTATTTAGAAGTCCTAACTATAAAAACTACACTCTAAATAGTCATTATAATCAAAACAACCTCTTCATTGTTAATAGTACCAGTCTTGCTCAGATATGAGGTTAGGATGGAGGAGGTGGTTTTAAAGGCTTAATGAAACTTAAATTTGCCGAATATTGTTTGAAAATTATGGTTTTGTCTGCATTTCACTTCGTAATTCGGCGCTCTCAAAACCTAATTGCTGAACGATGTCAGAAATTTTTTCATCGTCGCCATTAAATTTTCTTTTAAGAAATTCTAAAGCTGCAGGAGGTATTTGTTCCGCTTTACCATCATTTTCAAATCGGACAATATGCTCAAGCTTTTTTCCGTTTCCACAATCTATCGGGTATTTATCATTTCCACCGAAGTAAGTTGTTTTAAATCCTTCTTTAGCAAGTATGGCCTGGAACTCATTGGCATCCTTGGGACTGTCAAATGCAATTTTAAGTGTCCCATTCATTGCACCCCGTTCGACTAAAGGAATGCCTGAGTATTCTCCAGACAAGTTCATTTTTGCCATTCGATAAATTACCTGGCTTAATTCTTGATTTGAGTGAGCTAAGTTATTATTTCGATGATTGTAAGTAGAATAGGCGCGAGAGCTATCAGGCAAACTTTTGCTGAGGCTTATAAGGTCTGTATGAGCATAATTATGTGTCATAATGCCTCTAGCTCGTTCAGATAAATCTCTCGGATCTTCAACCTTGCTCGAAGAATTTAAAAGGTTACGCTTTTCCATCAACAGGATACCTAGTTTATTTCCAGCACCGCTATGCGGAGCAACTTGTCCTCCTTTCTTCCACCCCCAGTTTCCGTCTTGATTTTTATCACTTCGGCTTCCCGTATCCTCAATTAAGCAGGCATCACCTGTAGCAAGGAGGGCGTCTCTTACCCCTGGTATTTTTAGCTTTGCATCAATTGCTTCCTCCATTGCTCTGTCAGCGTCTGAGTAATTCTTCCATTTCTTATTTTGGCCAACATTTCGTGCGTTCTGAGCATCTCCTCTCAGAATATTATCCAAGTAGGCCTTGTCTTCAGGATCTTTCTGATATTGAAAATAATGTTCGACAGTAGGAAATGTTCTTTCACCATATGGGGTCTTCATTTTGATAGGAGTTTCAGCATAATTAGAAAAAATACCCCATTCTTCACTTTCTCTATCAAATGCAACTATGTTTACACTATCGTTCTTATTGTTGCCTTTGTGTTTTGGATGATCTGAAAGACCAGTCAATTGTTTTATTGGCCCTTTAAACGATTTAGCTGACAAGGTCATAGGATTGTTCTCCTACTGAATGTATTTACTGCATTCTATGTTTTAAATTATAGTGCACTATTTAATGTTTATTGTAGATTTCTTTTGACAGATATGATGAAGCAAATCACTTTGATTTTACTTGATTAGCAAATGGTCTCCTATCTGCACAGTAACTCCATAATCATGAATCTAGCAATTCAAGATTGATTTGATTCATAGGAGCTCCCAAATCGTTGTTGTTAGCATCAGAAGATGGTGGTACTTTTCTTTCCATTCTTGGGCTTCTTGCTGTAATGACTCAATTTCATCGTGAAGTGGGGTAAAAATTGCTTGAACAAACGTTGAACTAATAAATACAGGGAACCTCAAGGGTTTGGCGCTAGATCGATACTTTGAACACTACATTCGTTTTCTTTCAGAGGATAGGCCATCACTGTATGCATAGTCTTCCAGGGAGTCTATTGCGCAAGTGCTTTCAAACTCTTCTGGTCTGCTTGTCTTCATTTCTATGTCTATCGCATTTTTCCATTTCATTGCTTTTTTCAAGATTCTTTCATTGCGTGTTATGTTTTCTGGTATTGGGAGTTGGCCATCAAAAAAGCTGCAATTTTTTAGAATAGATGCCTTGAAAGTGTCTTCTTTAGAATTAATCAATGAAGTAGAGTTTAAAATTTTATCATCTGTGATGACGGCTCGGCTCTGGGCAACGCGCAGCAGACGTGGAGGCAAGCTGGCGCAATGTACCGGAAAATCATTTTCGAGTTTTGCAATTTTTACCCTGTCACTGCCATCAGCTTGTTTATCCATAAAATCATAAATGTTTTGATATTCATCTTGTGTAGATAACATGCTGGCGCAATCCATAGTAAACGTAGCACATCCCAGTCCAGAATGTTGAAGTTTAACATCAGGAATGTAGATTTTTATTGATAGTCCTTCGATTTCATCAAGGGAATCATTCAGTTCAGCCTCATTGACTAGTATTTGAGCCATATTGTATGATAATTGTGGGCCCAAGCTATCAAGCACTAGAATTTTTAAAGTATTATTGTCTTTTACAATTGAATATTGTAGTTCGATCAAAGACCAATGGCGCCTACCTGATTTTTCCGTATCTAGATAAGCAATTTGTACCTTAAAATTGTTTTCAAATAATTTTGATGAACGGCAGCTACTATAAATAAAATCATAAAGCTTGTTGCGGCGTTCATAATCACAAACAAAACCAGTAAATGGATAGTCTGATTTTTTTAATTCCCGAGATTTTCTCTTTATTGCAAAAGCTACTTCCAATTCTTGTACAGAAAATGTGGGTGAGTCGTCTAAGGACGGTTTATCGGTTGTCCTATCTGATTTACTGCTTGCCATATAAAAACCTAATCACATTAATTTATAATTATATAGTATGTTTTTATTTTGTTCAAACATAGGTCTGGACAAAAAATGAGGCCGGGCAGATCCCATAAAGCAATTTACTCTGATTTTACCTAATTACAAAATGGTCCCCTGTCTGAACCAACCACCTAACATAGGCAATCTGCCTGATTCTAAATTACAAACCCTTTTTCAGATTCTCCAAATGGTTGACTGCATAACAATTTCATCCAAAGAAAGCACTGGGTTGATAATCGTGGTTTGGAAAAGTAAAGCCCAGGCGTTAACCAATCTTGCGAATAAGCAATCCCCATCTCTGGATAGCTGCTTTTCGTTTACAGCAATTCATAATTTGGATAAATTATTCTGGTCAGGTTGTATACTTTTAATCGATTTGCTGAGGCCATCGTAACCATACCCAATAAAAGGATCATTCTCTATAAGACCTGTTTCCTCTACTGCTTCTTCAAAAGGTATATCAGCGCTGATTCCACCCCTGGCATCATTTGTCCATGCATCATGCGTGTAGCTCGAATAATAACCCAGTTTTCTATTCGAACGAGGTGGGGTATCAGTGGAGTTCCTTACTTTTTCCTCTTTAAGAGCTTTTTCTATTTTAGATAAGATATGAATGAATTTTTGTGCATCAAAACCAGGATTTGCACTGTTAAAAATAACAATTTCTCGTCCTTTCATAGTCTTTTTATTTTGACAGTCATCAGCGTATTTTTTGCACATTACTTTAAATGAACCTAGATTATTATCTAAAGCAATTTTTGCAATAATAGGCAATGCTTTGACTATATCATCCTGGTGAATGGATAAATTTATTTTCCAGTCCGATCTGTTTATATCAACCCCTTTAAGATTAGATTTCTTATACACTACCCATTGACTATTTAAGGTAAACATCGAAAAATTCGTAAATGATTTATCATTACGCTCGTCCTCGGATTGTACCTTTTCGTAATAAGTTACAACGCTATTTTCATCTCCGCCCTTGAGACTATTGTTTGTCGTAGCATCTTCATTGGAATCCTTACTTGATATTGAAAAAAAAGAAAGAAATGTCGTTATGAAAGAGGGTTTACTTGTACTAGGCTCTATAGTTTCAGAATTTGATAGACTGTTCATCAGATCTTCGCGATGTTTAATCAGTGTGAAAAATAGTTTCTTTTTTGTGTCGCTCAATTGACTCAATACTGTCTCTTCAAACGTTTTACTTGGCATACCCCTAAAAAGGTATAAATAATAATTGTCAAAGTAAGTTATAGCTCGTTTTTTATCTTTTTCATACATAACACCCAGATAGTCAAGTTCAATATTTAACATAAACGCTAACATTTTAAGGGTTTCTTTTCTTGAGCCCGCTTCGTTGAAAGAATTATGATTCAATAACTTTATCGCTTCATTATTTCCTATGTATCGTGGCTTATCTCGATTGTCGTTAGTAAAAATCTCATCACCGAATAACTCTCTAATTTTTTTTTGCTGGGATTGGTTAATGGTTATCTTTGATATTAAATCCCGATTATCCCATCTATCGAGATAGTATACATTTCCCTCATCCGTATAGACATAGGCGGGAAGCTTCTTATCTTTTGCAAGATTCTGTATTACATTTTGATTACTCGAATTTGAGCTAAGTTGTAATTCTGACTCTTTACGAATCAATATTGGAGTGCCCGTTGTATATCTTGTCAGATTATAAGTTTCTTCCCTGGATAGGTATGCAGATAGCTTTTCTAGCATAAACTCAGCTTGCGAAAACGCATCGTCTGTTGCGTTTTTATCATACCCAAATTTATCAGCTATTTCTTCTAATTGCTCACGAACTTCTGATTCCTTAATTGGATTGCCAAAAATTACAGGCCCTAATCTTAAATCTTCACTGGGAAATTTTCTGAAGAATTTTCTTCTTTCGCTTCTATCTAATAGATTACTCAACAAAACACTCATCGCTCTTGGAATATTATCCCGTTCAAATTGAGATTCACTGAGCTTGGAATCAAGTCGAAATGACAAAATGGGTCTTTTAATGGGAGTAAATAGGTATTTCGATTTAATGTCTTCATCCGAACTGCAAACTAGAGTCAAAAATTCATTTCTCAAGTTTAGCATTGCCCTTAGAACGTGATTTGGTAAACATTTATCCTGAAAATCATCATCTCTTTTTATGTTATAAATATCAATAATCGCCAAAAAAAGATCTTCAAGTAGTTCTAGTTTTTCATTGACCGTCTTTTTATCTTGCAATATTTCATTCAGATTTATATCTTTGTTTTCCTTGATAAAAGAGAGTCCAGGTATGCTTTCTAAATGTTTTTCAAAGAGACTTTTTTCATCCTCTGCTAATACTTTTTTAGAGCGATCATCGATCAATCTTCTTTTTCTGTTAACAAGTTTCTTTTCATTTTGAGATGCTTTTTCTATTTGCATGTAATCTTTATGAACTTCACAAAATTTTTCGGCATCCAGATCGAACTGTTTTGAGTCTCTTAAATTATTCTTCATTTCATCGTAGGATTGCCCCATCGAAATAATTCGTGTGGACATATCCTTGACTTTAATCCACCTAACTTTTCCCATGTTACGAAGCGTTACGTCTCTGTTTGAAGTCAAGCCTAAGCTTATGCTTGCTCTAGTTTGTTTTTTAAGCTTCTCATCCTCCTCATATTTTTCGGGTAGAAAGTCGAATACATGGTCATATTTAGCAAATTCTTTTAAGGCGAGAATACTAAAAACCGAGCAATTATTATCATCCTTCTGGATGTTTGCTTGGCAGGCTTTTATTTCAAATTTTACCTTGCTTTTTTCCAGATTGTCGATGAGCAAATCGATTGCTTCAAGCTGTTTTTCATCCTGGGATGAATCGAAACAGAATATGTTTAGGGTGCCGTCTCGATTTTCAACATCGAATGCCACTGCGTGATTCATATTCCCATGATAGTAAACAAATTGTTTTCTTTGCCCTGGCTTAAGGCCCCTTATTTTCTTTGCTAACTTATAAATAGTTCCTTGAGGAGCATAATCCTTTGTTGTGATTTCCTCTAGAGGAATAGGGATTCCAATTGCTTTCCTTATCCGGTTGAGCCCCCCTAATAACGCTCTTGTCAATTCTGGAGTTACTGCATGAGAATTCATTTTTTCTTTTTTGCTTCTCAGCTCTATGTAGTTAGTTACTGCAAAATCGTTGAGGACCAACTTTGGAAGTTTCTTTTTTTTCTCTTTTAACTCAATATATTCATCTAAAAATTTTTTAACCTCGGATTTTAGGTTTTCTGGGAAACCATCTTCACCAGTCATTTTGTATTGGCCCGCGAGTTGTTCTATTTTGTATTTTAAGAAGGACTTATAATTAAGCCAGTAAGCAAGATTATCCTCTTCAGTCTCTAGATTCTTGGAAGGAGGAAGCTTAAAGGGCAATTTCCCTTTATAACTGGATAGCACAAGCTTGGTAATTTGCATTGAAGATAATGAAGGTTCCGCCGGCATTGACTCAAATTTAGTTTGCATTTTTTAAACAACTCTAATAGTAGCCAACAGACTACATATTTTAAGGATTCCGTTTCTAATAATAGAAACTTATTGACTAAATTTCAATCTAATTGTTCGATTTAAAAGTCGGATCATCGGGGTTGATAAAAATGAAGTTAAGCAGAGGATGCCCTTAAATGAATAAATTGACTGATTTTTATAGCGAAATATGTCGATTAGATGCGAAACCCTGGCTCCCTTTTGCCAATGAGGGCTAGGGAACCTCAAAGGTTCCCTGATTTACGCATTAACCCAGTAAAACCCAAGCCTCTTGCCATGCCAAACCTACGCCAGGTTCATAATAGGCTGGAGCTTGTGAGCACCAACCAGAATAAGGCCAGGGCTTACACTGATAATACTTGCGATCAACACGACCCAGAACTATGGTTCCTGCTTTGTAGGTGCTAATACCATCTGGGTAAATCAGATCAGAATTACCTGATGGCTCTACAAAATCAACGAGAACACGGTAGCTGCTGGTATCATTGTCGCTGAGGTATACCTTATTGGCCTGATTGGCTGCCAAAACGATCTGACCACTTTGCGGATCAAGTTGACCAATACGAACCAGTGAGGAGCCGCTATTGACCGCTGTGCCCAAAGCCAGAGGCCATTGTTCTGCTGTACGATTGCTTTCATTCACGGTGACACTGGTGCTTTCAACTTCTACTTGATTCTTAAAAACTCGTAGAGTGATCTTCGTGTTGGTAGCAATATCGCCGGTCCCGTAAAAGTTCTGTAATTCAAACCAAGTTGGAGCTTGTGCTGTACCATCTATAAATACATCACTACAGGAATAGAACGCCTCAGGACTGTCGTCACGTTGCCAAATAACGTAAAAAATTCGTTTGCCTGTCCTATTCGCTGGCAATGGGCAGTCCATTTGATAACGACCATTCGCTAAAGTGACGCTAGTGATTGTACAAAACGGGCTTGTCTCCAAATCGGACCACTTTAAGGGGGTATTGAAATCATATCCGTCCTTAGTAACATAAAATTTAAAATACTTGGTTTTATGAGGAGCACTAGCAACATAAACAAACCGAAAACGGCCATTAGAATCAGGCTGCACCACCGTGCTTGTCCAATCAGCGCGGGCTAGATTGAAACCTTTAAAAAAATCTCTACCCCCAGCGCATAATTGCCCGTCTGCAATCAGTTCACGATGTCGGTCATTAGCTGCTGCCTGGTTAACTTCGTGCCAGTTGTACAGAGGTTGGGTTCCCCCTACCTGGACAGCTGCTTTACAAGCTGCTGATTTAGGGCTTTCCGGGCCTTCCTTATAACATTGATAGGTTCGGGAAATAGGAACCTCCATAGACCCATGCGCAAATAGTGTAATGCTGGCTACTGCAAGACCAATACCTCCCAATATTCTTTTCATTAATCCCCCATTATGACATTTAAGAAAGAGTTATATACACCGTCCATGTTTAATGGATTTTTTAATGTAACACAAATTATCATTATTTAACAATAAGTTAGAATGGATTGTTTCTCTTACAGGACTTACGAAAAACCCCAAGGTCGAGGCAAAAGAACTTTTTAATGAGGGAGTTTAGATGGACTAAATGACCGAATTAAAAAGTTCTTTTAACAACGAGATTGGGGTTTTTCGTAAGTCCTGTCTTATATACTCAATGCAATTCATGATGAGAAACGTCCTGTTGCTTGCCTGTTTTTAAATAGATGCCATGGTCATGACACGGAAATTAGACCTTGGGAAATTGCATGATGTTCTTATTCTTGACTTAAATGAGTTCTTCTTTCTTGCATCGTCTCAACACTATTGATAACGGTCTGATAGCAAATTTCTTTCATGACAGGAATCTCGTTTAAAGGTGTGCCCTGATGGATTGTGTGCGCAATTAAAAAACTGTCTTTCCAGATTTTTTCATTAGGGCGATGTTTAGACTTAGCCCATAAAGCAACCCATAAAAAATGAAACTCCCACCGTTCTCGATTGAGCTCCATTTCTTCTTTAAATACCGATTCCATCGCTTCTTCTATGCGACACACCTTGACACCATCCACAAAACTGCTGTTATGATTTACGATTTTATCAATCACAGGGTTTTCGATGTACCAGGATTCTGTAAACTGTTTTGTTTTAAGCCATCCTTTGGAACGTTTGAGAGAATCAGCAATGACTTCTTGGGTAAATGGGCTAATTTGAATACTTAACTCATCAAAAAGCTGTTCTAAATCTAATTTCTGAGCCCTTAACCGAAGGCCTAATAATTCTTGTAACTCTAAAAACTGCAAGTTAGGAGTTTCGCCTTTCTCAATGGAAATTGCGATAAAATGCTCAACCATAATTTGAAAATAATCAAAGTCGACTTCTCGCAAGGTGACGCTTTCTTCAAAGGCTCTGTTGTAATAACTCTTGACTTCTGAGGTCGGTATCGCAGGAGTAACCCAAGTGTCTTTTAAACCTGACTCGAAATTTAACAGCAGGCCCCCTAAACGATTAGCACGACCTTTCTTTGCATGAATAAAGACCCCTTGAGAGCCACTTCCATCAACCTCTGTCGCTCTAATACGGCAATTAATTCGCTCGGGTTCCGCTTGAAAAATCACTCCTTTTTTCCGTTGAATCTTAATCCAGCGTTCAAATCGATCATGATACGAAGCAGGGTACCAATACTTAATGGTTTGCAATCTTGTTAGGGAGATGGAGGATAGTAGGATTGAATCAATGATATGGTCGATTGTTTCTATTGCCATATGTCTAACCTCTGCTTTAGGGTGCAGTAAAGTTAGCAAGGCAATATCTTGACCTTCTTCAATATTGTAAAGGTCGACGATCAAGTCAGCAAAGAACTCTGGAGGCATTGCATAACTTTGAGCAAAAAAATTCTCAGCAATCTCAAACAATGACAAATCAGATAATTCATGAATTAAGTCTCTAATTGCCTCTAAGTGATTGATTTCTTCGCCTGAATCTAATCCTTCATCATCTTCGGTAGCTAATTCATAATAGGCATCCTTTAATTCTTGGGAAAGCTCCACGTGAACTTCATAGAATGCGTTTAATATAGGCAACCAAAAACTCAAGGAATGTTGATGCGCAGCAATAACTTCAGCTAAATAATTCATGAGCTGAGTCAGTGATTTAGCAGCCACTTTGTTTTTTGCTTCTGTAGACGCTTGTAATTGGGCTACACAGATATCAAAAGCAAATATCCCTGCTGAATAGAGCGGAGCCCCTTCATTGATTTTTTCTTCATCCAGCTTGTTCAGGTAATCAATGAGTGCAAAACCAATCTCTGGGTGTTGAAAAAAAAAGGCATACAATTGCAGATCAGGCTCTTCATTCTTATCAATTAACAAAGCCATTTGATGGATAACATCTTCCAATTTTAGAACTGTTTTAGTCATGCTGATGCTAATACCTGTCGTGATTTACCCTCTTCATCAATGGCCACAAAAATAAAAGTGCCCTCTGTTACCTGATACCTATCTGCTTGTGTGGCTGGCAACGCCCAAACTTCTACACCAATTGTCATCGAAGTATGACCAATTTTAAGCATTTCAACATGACAACTCACCACGTCACCGATATGTACAGGTTTTAAAAAAGTCATGGAGTGGATAGCAACAGTTGCAACTCGCCCCTTTGCAATTCGCTTTGCTAAAACGCCTGCAGCCAAATCCATTTGTGAAACTATCCATCCGCCAAAAATATCCCCATTAGCATTGGTATTTAATGGCATGGCCAAAGTTTGGATAGTTAATTCTCCTTTGGGCTCTCGCATTATTAATTTCCGCCTCTCTTGAGTTTAGATAAAGCATCTGCCATGGCAGTATTGAACACCGTTTTGCGAACTGGTTCTTGCTTGTGGGGCCCTTCTGCTTTTTTCTTTTCAACTTTCTTTTTATGAAATTCGACTTTTTTATGTTCAGAAGGCTTCTTCATCGGACTAATTTTAACTTCTTTACCAGAGGACTGCGGCTTTTTCTCTTCATTGAGCTTCATGCTCAAACCGATCCGCTTACGTTCTTTATCCACCTCAACAACCTTTACCGTTACTATATCACCCGCTTTAACTACAGCATGCGGATCGGATATAAAGCGGTTAGTCATAGCAGAAATGTGAACCAGGCCATCTTGATGAACACCAATGTCCACAAAGGCACCAAAATTAGTCACATTACTGACTACGCCCTCTAGGATCATTCCTTCATGCAGATGGGAAATATCTTCGACGCCTTCCTTAAATTGAACCGTTTTAAATTCTGGTCGAGGATCTCTTCCTGGCTTCTCTAATTCACGCAATACATCACGCACAGTTGGTAAACCAAACTGTTCATCAACGTACTGCTCTGCATTAATGCTCTGCAGGAGCTCTTTATTCCCAATAATTTCCTGAATTGTTACTTTTTTATCCGCTAAAATTTTCTCAACCAGAGAATATGCTTCTGGGTGTACACAAGAGGCGTCTAAGGCATTATCACCATTCATAATTCGTAAAAACCCTGCAGACTGCTGGAATGCCTTTTCCCCCATTCGTTGAATATTCTTTAGCTGATCTCTATTCTGGAATACACCATTCTCATCTCGATACTGAACAATATTCTTTGCCAAGGTTTCATTAAGCCCTGAGATATGTGATAAGAGTGCAACAGAGGCTGTATTCACATCAACTCCAACGGCATTCACACAATCTTCAACCACTCCATCCAAACAGCGAGCGAGCTTTGTCTGATTCACATCATGTTGATATTGACCTACGCCAATGGATTTGGCCTCAATTTTCACCAACTCCGCTAAAGGATCTTGTATTCTTCGTGCGATGGATACAGCACCCCTTAATGAGACATCCAGATCAGGGAATTCCTTTGCTGCTAACTCAGAGGCTGAATACACAGATGCACCCGCTTCACTAACCAGCATTTTGGTGAGTTGTAAATCCGGATACATTTTAATTAAATCCCCTACCAAACGCTCAGTTTCTCGTGAACCAGTCCCATTCCCAATACTGATTAAATTCACCTGATACTTTGCCGCTAATTTGGCCAAATCAGCTAAAGATTGATGCCATTCATTTTGTGGAGCAAATGGGAAAATAACCGTGTAATCCAACAATTTTCCAGTGGTATCTACAACGACCACTTTAACTCCAGTTCTAATTCCTGGATCAAGCCCAATAGTAATTTTAGGACCGGCAGGTGCTGCCAACAATAAATCCCTTAAGTTACGGGAAAACACTTTAATGGCTTCTTCATCGGCTAGTTCACGAAGTCTTGTCAATAACTCAAGCTCTAACTTAGTGAATAATTTAACTTTCCAAGCCATTCGTACGGTATCCATTAACCATGCATCAGCCTTTCTCTGTTTATCGTCAATTTTAAAATAGGCAGCTACTTTGGATTCTCCATATTGGGCATCTGACTCAGGAAGTTCTAAGCTAATCTGTAATACGTTCTCCCGGCGGCCACGAAATAAAGCCAAAGCACGATGCGATGGAATTTTCTTAATGGCTTCGGAGTATTCAAAATAATCTGAAAACTTGCTTACTTCTTCTTTTTTCTTACTGCTTCCTTGCGACTTAACAATAGCGTTGTTCCATAAGTACTCTCGCAATTCATTCAGCAAATCTGCATTTTCAGCAAAGCGATCCATTAATATTTGCTTTGCCCCTTCAAGTGCCATCTTTGTATCTTCTATACCAAATTCAGCATTAATGTATTTTTCTGCAATTTCTTCTGGATCTTGGGAAGGGTCGCTGCATAACCCATCAGCAAGTGGCTCGAGGCCTGCTTCAATCGCAATTTGCGCTTTAGTACGTCTTTTGGGACGATAAGGTAAATACAAATCTTCGAGTCTTGTCTTTGTTTCAGCTGCAAGGATGCTTTGCTCTAATTCAGCAGTTAATTTTTCTTGCTCTTTAATAGACTGTAAAACCACTGCACGTCGTTCATCCAGCTCGCGCAAATAGACTAATCTCTCCGCCAAATAGCGTAATTGCGTATCGTCCAATCCTTCAGTCGCTTCCTTACGATAGCGCGCAATAAAAGGCACTGTCGAACCATCGTCCAGCAACTGGATAGCAGTCTCTGCCTGCGATATTTTAATCTTAAGTTCTTTTGCTATAATCGCAGCTGACGCCAACATCTCTTGAGCCATTCACTTCCCCGTATTACTTAAAAAAACGACACATTATATACTCATACTATTCTATAATGCGATATTAAATTGACCAATCAACCAAACAAAATCCCTTACGTTTTGTACACCTCGTTGAAATAAATGATCAGTGCTAAGCGGATCTCGCACTTGATTTTTTAATAAGCCAATGTGTGTAGAGCCTCTATAAAGTTGCTTCACTTCCTCTGAAGATACGCTGTATGGGGGACCTTCCATTAGGCGTTGATCATATTCAAGGGTTTTCAGCAAAATAGACGCATTGGGTTTAAGCCAACTCATGCAAATGTCCGCATAATTAGGTCGTAATTGTCCTGGAAGAGCTACTAAGGCCCCACGATCATAGATTCCATCTACAGGAGCAATAAGCGACTTATCCATTGTAAAAATATCTGCAACTAAAACGTCTAGATTGTCTGTGAAATAACGAGTTGTATGGCCTAAACGCTCTTGCTTAAAATCAATACTATGTTCTGCAGCAAATTCATGGACTGCCTTTTCTACAAGTTCTATTCCAATCACTTGATACCCTTGTTGAACCAACCAGAGCATATCTACACTTTTACCACACAGTGGAACCAGTACTCTCGAATTGGGGGGCATATTGAGGAGTGGAAAGAAGCGCACCAAGTCTTCATTCACTTCGTCTTTATGGAAGGGAAGGCGTCCCTCATTCCAAAGAGTACGCCAAAATTGTTGACCTTTACTCACTCCACAGTCACCGATTTTGCTAAATTTCTTGGTTGATCGACGTCAGTACCTTTCGCTACAGCAACATGATAAGCAAGCAATTGTAAGGGCAGGGTATAAATGATTGGCGCGGTCCATACGCCACAAGAAGGCACTCGAATCAATCGAGCTCCATTTGCATTCCATTGTTGAGAGTCATCAACAAAAACGAATAACTGCCCACCCCTAGCACTCACTTCATGCAAATTGGATTTTAATTTATCCAAAAGTTCGTCGTTGGGGGCCACTGCAATAACAGGCATGTCTTTATCGACCAGAGCCAGAGGTCCGTGTTTTAATTCCCCTGCTGGATAGGCTTCTGCGTGAATATACGAAATTTCTTTTAGTTTTAATGCCCCTTCCAAAGCTACCGGGAATTGTACACCCCGCCCCAAAAACAAAGTGTGGGCTTTGTTGACAAATCCAGATGCAAGTCCTTCAATTTCTGCATTCATTTGCAACACTTTTTCACAACAGAAAGGCAATTCCATCAGTTGTTTTAATACCTCTTGGGATCTCTCATCATGGCAAAGTGCGGTAGCTAGCATTAAAAAAGCAGCCAATTGCGTTGTAAATGCCTTCGTGGATGCTACCCCAATTTCAATTCCCGCCCTGGTTAGAAAAACACAATCGGCTTCTCTCACCAAAGTGCTGGTAGCCACATTACATATGGCTAAACTTGCCAAATAGTCAAGCTGTTTCGCTTTATTCAAAGCGGCTAATGTATCGGCCGTCTCACCGGATTGAGAGACAGTAATAAATAAGGTATTTGGTGGTACAACAATCTCTCTATAACGGTATTCACTGGCGATTTCAACTTGAGTAGGTATTTTTGCCAAGGATTCTAGCCAATATTTAGCAACCAACCCTGCGTGATAACTAGTCCCACAGGCCACTATGTGAATTTGTTTCACTTTTGGAAACACATGGCTAGCACGTTCTCCGAAGCTGGCCTTTAAAACTTCTAAACTACTGATTCGACCTTCAATGGTGTCAGCAAGAACTTTTGACTGCTCAAATATCTCCTTCATCATAAAATGACGATACGGCCCCTTACTGGCTATTTCAGAGTCACTCGTTAATGGATGTGTTGTCCGTTGAACTTGTGCTTTACTTAGGTTGTAAACTTTTATTTGATGCGCCGTGACAAGGGCACTATCCCCTTCTTCCATGTAGATCACTGTTTGAGCAAACGATCGTAAGGCTAATGAATCAGAAGCGATAAAGTTTTCCCCAATACCGAATCCTAAAACCAACGGACTACCTTTACGAATAGCGACTAATTCCTCGGGTCTTTGTTGATGTATAACTCCTAGTGCAAAAGCACCATGCATTTCCGATGCAGCAGTTTGTACTGCCAACAGTAAATTCTCGTTTTGTTGATAATAATAATGAATCAAGTGGGCAGCTACTTCTGTGTCTGTTTCTGAAGTAAATTGGTAACCATGTGTTAACAATCTTTGTCGTAAATGATCATGATTTTCAATAATTCCATTATGAACTAAAGCAATTTGACCATGAGAAAGATGGGGATGAGCATTTTGTTCTGAGGGTTTACCATGAGTTGCCCAACGCGTATGAGCAATCCCAATGTTTCCTGCGATTGATGTTTCTTGCATGGCGTCAGCAAGATTCTGAACCTTACCTTGTATTCTTACTCGCTTTAAGTGCGATTGATGATCAATAACTGCTATACCTGCAGAATCATATCCTCTGTATTCTAGGCGACGAAGGCCCTCTAGTAAAACCTTACTAATATCTCGTTCTGATACGGCACCCATAATCCCGCACATAAACAACTCCTCGTTTCGGTATTCGCATTAAAGGGGAATTATGACATAAAGAATAGCAAATCTCTAAAGCAAAGTTGAATTTACCAAAACAAGCACCATGGCTTGTTTTGGTAAGCAATCAGTAAAACCTAACTGTCTAGCCGACTTCAGGTTGTTTACAAGTTACATCGTAACCATGTTTTAGCATTTCTTGGCAAACTTCATACGCCATCAACTGATGCGCTTTCGTGCTTGGATGAATTTCATCCCAGAATAAATAATCTTCTGGTGCATCACACACATGATAGTTTGTTTCACCTGGTGCAAAGCTACTGTCACGATACTGTAGAACCTGCATGTATTGTAACACGTAGTTATTTGGGAACGGTGTACGATTCATTATCTTGTGTAACATAGGAAACTTCACATCGATACACGCATCTTTCACATTATAAAATCCATATTTTTCTGGATCGACTAATGCTCTTTGTAAATAGTTTTGTGTATCAACGAATAAGATATCAAGGTCCGGATTTTGCTCCTTCATCGCTTCTATGCGTTTAGCTAAACGTTGGTTATGTTGTTCAACAGCAGCATTGAGTACTTCGCGGTCAGTGGTTTTCACAAATTTTGGCGTTTCACCAATATTTGGAACTCCCATCACCACAAAACGTTTTGCACCTGCTTTAACTAATTTTTGCATTGCAGAGGTAATGCTATCCAACACGTTATCAATGTAAGTACTCATTACATCGGTGTTGTAGTTGTCTTCAAAGAACAACACATTAATGTAATCATTACCACCTGAATAGATAAAATACACGGATTGATCATTCAATGTTTGATGTTCAAGAAGGTAAGCTTGAACTGTCAAACCAAGACTTGGAGGAACAAGTTTTCCCACGATCAAGTTCTTGATTGTTCCTAATGGATGACGAATAAGATTCCAAACAGTTAATTGGTAGTCATAAGTTGATGCCCAACTACCACCAAAAGCCCTGTTTAAGTACACATCATCATCGCTTTTTTGAATAGACATCATTTCTGCTAAGTACTCAGCCCAGATCTTTCCATTGGAGAATCGATATTTCCAATAAGGCTGTCCAGGTAGAACTGGTACTAACTTAACTTTGGCAACCAAATTAGCAATATAGGGTGCTAATTCATGATCAAAAAAATCAGTTACTGCAGCGATACCAGCATCCAACACAATCTGAGGAACGTAGTAATCATCTGCAAACTCTATCATTTTATTAATGACGAATATTTTAAAGGGAGCAACTAGAAAAGCGGGATCTTCTTCTTGACGGAGGCTTTTAAGCAGGTGAGTTGTATTACCCACATCGGATAAACTATCTCCAAAGACCACCATTGATTTGACTGGAGCAGCGGTAAAACCTACAAAGGGAATTGCAAGTAACGCAATAAAAAGCCAGCGACATATCCTATTGTTTCCAACCATATAAACCTCCTTATTTAAAAGCCAGCAAAAACAGAAGCTTTAGCTCAACCCTTAGAGTATGCTTGGAACTAAGTTCTTGTCAACGCCTCGTTGAATATTCACTTTATGCCTGATAAAAAATGGCTCTGAGAGGATCAGGGAGTATGGGGACGGACCCCCAGTGGGGTCCGTCCCCATTGTAATCATGTTTTTGGGATCGAGCTTGGTTTTTCGAGCTCATCAAAATAGCTCTCCTCAGCATGATTAACCATCATAACATGTCCAGGCTTTTTATCATAAAAACCAGGAAATGAGCATTTACCGGAGTAACAGTCAAAACTATCAGCATAATACTTTTTGGCACTAAACTGCCTTCTTACTAAAGCATTTTCTTTGATGTACTGAGCAAATACCCCTACTCTTTGTCCATGGGTTAAATCACTGGTTTCTACAAACATACGTAAATACGCTCTGTTGAAAGGGCAAAGACCATCATCCATAGACAATTCGATGTACACTTGACATCTAAAGTAGGCAGCTTCTGCCTCAAGATCAATGGCGTTGTTGATAAATTGAAGTTTTGATATTTGTCGATTTTTTGCCGCATCGATCAGTGTTTTATATTTGGCCGCATTTTCTAAATTTTTAAGTTCATAAGCGTAACTTAATGCACATTTTATTGGATCTTGAGTAACATCTAGGTTGATAATAACCATCGCTTCCTCAACATCAGTATTGGCAGTACTGGGTAAGCCATCACTGTGCTCAACCAATTTAAATCTTCCTGCCAGAGCGGTTTCTAATCTAACCGCTACAGGTGATTTTCTAAAATAATCTACCCAGCGCATGACAGTTATACATCACAAAACAACCATAATGTATAATTGTAAATTATATTGATTAACGAATTATTAATTGGTTATTAATTTAAACAATCCTATTGATAAAATAGTGCGTAAATGGTAACTTTCTCGGATCACTTTTGTTTTTTGAGTTTTCCCATGAAAGACATCGTTATTACTTCTTTTTATAAATTTGTTCCAATTGATGATTATGAGTCAAAAAGAGAACCGATTCTTGCTAAAATGCATGAAATTGGCATTAAGGGGACTATTATACTGGCAAAAGAAGGTGTTAATGGTGGTTTTGCTGGTAATAGGGAACAAATGGAGCAATTTTATTCTTTCTTGCATTCAGATCCCTATTTTAGCGATCTTCACTTTAAAGAAACCTATGATGTTGAGAATCCCTTTGAAAAAGCGAAGGTAAAACTTCGCAACGAAATTGTTACCATGGGTATTTCGAATATCGATCCTTCGATAAATGAAGGAACCTACCTAAGCCCTGAAGAGTGGCATGCTCTTATTCAAGATCCTGAGGTTATCTTGATTGATACTCGCAATGATTATGAATTTGACCTGGGTACGTTCAAAAATGCAATAAACCCTAATATTGAAAACTTTAGGGAATTTCCTGAATACGTTGAAAAACATTTAAGTGATAAGAAAGATAAAAAAATCGCCATGTTCTGTACTGGAGGCATTCGTTGCGAAAAAACAACCGCTTTTATGAAAGAACAAGGTTTTAATCACGTTTATCAGCTTCATGATGGAATTCTAAAGTACATGGAATCCATCCCGAAAGATCAATCCCTTTGGGAAGGGGAGTGTTTTGTATTTGATAACCGAGTTGCCGTTAACCATCAGTTAGAGCGTGTTTTACCCCAGCTGCCATTGGATTATAAACATGACAGAGAACGCTACTGACTTTAATATCAAAGAATCATGACGACCAAAAAGCAATCCGACTCCACCATTGTATTTAACCGTAAAGCAGGCTTTGAGTATTTCATTGAAGATCAATATGAGGCCGGTATTGCGCTTGAGGGTTGGGAGGTTAAAAGCTTACGAGCTGGAAAAATTAATATTTCAGACTCTCATATTATCATTAAAAACGGAGAAGCCTTTTTATTGGGTGCCCAAATTAATCCTCTTCCAACCGTTTCGACGCACTTTATCCCCGATCCAATCAGAACGCGTAAGTTACTTCTTAATCGGAAAGAATTAAGCCATCTAATCGGTAGCGTAGAACGTCAAGGTTATACCATAGTTCCAATTTCTTTGTATTGGAAAAAAAACAAAATTAAAATTAAAATCGCTTTAGCGAAGGGCAAAAAAGAACATGACAAACGGGATGCCATCAAAGACAGAGATTGGAATAGAGATCGCTCTCGTTTAATGAAAAAGCACAGTTGAGGAGATAGAGAATGAATGTAGGTGAATATGTATCAGATTTTACCTTTGAAGGAACCAATGATCTCCATGCACGACTCAGTGATTATAAGGGAAAAATTGTCGTTCTCTACTTTTATCCTAAGGACTCTACCCCTGGCTGCACCACCGAGGGACAAAATTTCCGTGACGCATACTCTCAATTTCAATCCTTAAATTCAGTCATTTTTGGAATATCAAGAGACAGCCTAAAATCTCATGATAATTTCAAGTGCAAACAGGAATTTCCGTTTGAATTAATCAGTGATAAAGATGAGCAGTTGTGTAAACTCTTCGATGTGATTAAAATGAAATCAATGTACGGCAAACAAGTAAGAGGAATTGAACGGAGTACATTTATTATAGACCAAAAGGGTATTCTCAAACACGAGTGGCGTAAAGTAAGTGTACCTGGGCATGTGGATGAAGTGCTTAATGCAGTGAAGTCTATGGCCTAAAATTAGGCCTTATAACCATGAAGCAAAGGCTAAAATATGTTTATTCGCAATATGCAACTATTCATTGTTATTGCAGCATGCGTTCTAATTCTCATTGGAACAGATATTCTATTGCCTAGCCTTCCTCATATTGCCTACGATTTAGAAGTTTCAGCCAACGATGCCAAATTAATCATTTCCATGTTCATGATTGGACAGTTCGCCACTGTATTAATCTGGGGTATAGTTGCCGATCAAATAGGACGCAGAAAAACCCTTTTTCTAGGCATGCTCATTTTTTTAGTGGGATCTTTGTTAAACCTCATGACTGATTCCATTCAATTATTTCTGATTAGCCGGTTTATTCAAGGAGCAGGTGGCGTTGTAGTCCCTGTTGCAGGCTGGGCATTAATTCAAGATCTGTTTCCCAAAGATGCTGGAGCCCGAATCTTGACTTGGGTTGGGACGCTCACGGCAGTAATCCCTTTATTTGCTCCCGCTTTAGGTGGCAAGCTTGATGTCCTTTATGGTTGGCACTCTAATCTTTATTGCATTGCAGTCTATTCATTGATTCTAACCTTCATGATGCTGTGCTTGCCAAAACAAGCCTCTATCGCCAAAAGCGAAACCCCAAGGATAAAAAATCAATTGGTGAACTACTATTCCATCATTAAGAACAAAACCTTTATTTCTTATATCTCTTTGTTCGGCTTACTCAACTGTGGAGAATGGTGCTTCCTTACCGTAGCGCCCTTTTACTATTCCAATGTTCAAATTTCACCAGACCAAATGGGTTTACTCCTTATGTCTACATCAATGGGATTTGTCCTTGGATCATTGCTTGCTACCAAATTATTTAATCGCTTCGGCATAGACAAAACGATAGCACTAGGTATTCAGCTGGCTATCTTAAGTAGCCTTATGCTGTTGCTTGGCGTTTATTTCCATTGGAGTAATTACCAACTTTATAATGCCCTCGACATGGCTGTTTACATCATGAGTTCAGCCGTGCTTTGGGGAGCAACGACATCACGAGCCTTGCAATGTTTTGATGATTGTCGTGGTTCGGCATCCGCTGTTAGAAGCCTTATATTGCTTTGCTTCGCCTCATTCGGCACTTATATTGGACGCTTAATCGATCACCGAAACCTTTATTCTGTTGGGATCTTCTTGCTAATCATGGCGTTAGCAACTTGGTGGGTTTTTAATAATAAAGAGCTAAAAAGTCTGCGTTTAGTTGACGAATCTGCTTCTTGAGAGAATGATGGATACAACCAACAAAGGAGACGGACCCCAGTGGAGGCCGTCTCTGAGGGATCGACACCTATTATAGTGCCCCAACGAATCTCTTCTCTGAGGGTCAGTAAGCGTAGGTCCGGCGCTTCGCCGAATGGCGCTGCCTTAGCAGCATCATTCGTGAAAACGGATAGTTCCGTATCCGCTTGCTGACGCGCGCGGCTCGGTTCACTCCCTGCTGTGACTAGGATTTGATTCAGACAGCAAAGAAAGAACAGAGCCGCGCGCCAGCAAGCGGAGCGATGTGAGCCGTATAGATGAACCTAATCACACCGCTTAAGGCAGCGCCATTCGGCGAAGCACCCGACCTTTGGTATAAATGCCCCATTTTAAAAAATGAGTCGACCCCTCAGGGTCCGTCTCCCTCCCTATTTTTCGTTTGTTTATTGTTGTCCTTCCCATGCAATATAGTTCTTGACGTAAGCTTGCCAGCTCAGCACAATGGGAATAGGACTTAAAGTTCAAGGAGTTAAATAAAATCAAGGCATTTTGATCAAAGTCAACAGACCCTAGAATGAATCAAACCGATCTACTTCTTAGGCAGATATGAATTATTTAGTTAAAAAGGTGAATTTATGGACAATACCAATCGCAAACTGTTCGTGCTTGATACCAACATACTCATGCATGATCCTACTGCCATATACCATTTTGAAGAACACGACATCTATCTACCCATGGTTGTTCTTGAAGAATTAGATCGTCATAAAACAGGGACTTCTGAATTGGCTCGGAACGTTAGGCAAACTAACCGCATGTTGGTGGAACTAATGAGTAATGCAAGCCACGATCAAATCGTCTCTGGCTTAATTATTCCTTCTTACAGCAACAACCGTAGTGAAAAGAGCAGTGGTAGACTTTTTTTCCAAACGGATGAATTTGGTCAAGTCATTCCATCCACCTTGCCTGGCCATAAAGTAGATAATACTATTCTGGCTACTGCCTTGGGTCTCCAAAAAAAATATCAAGGACAAAAGCAGGTCATTATTATCTCTAAAGACATTAATCTCCGTATTAAAGCTGGTATATTAGGAATACATGCCGAAGACTATTACAATGACCAGGTACTTGATGATGTAAACCTGCTGCATCGTGGCTTGCACATCCTCGACAATAATTTTTGGGACACGCATGCAAAAGACATGGGATCATGGCAAGAAAGTGGGAAAACTTTTTACAAGGTTGCTGGTCCATTAGTCACTCAGTGGAATCATAACGATTGCATCAGCACTGAAGACAACCAATTCCAAGCCATCGTCAAAAAGATCGATGGAGACAATGCCATTGTTCAATTGGTACGAGATTACTCTCAATCCAAACATTCTGTCTGGGGTATTAATGCCCGCAATAGAGAGCAGAATTTTTCCTTAAACCTTCTTCTTGATCCTGAAATTGATTTTGTTAGTTTACAGGGATCAGCGGGAACCGGGAAGACACTTCTTACGATTGCTGCAGGTCTTACCCAAGTCATGGATCAAAATCGTTATACAGAAATTCTAATGACGCGCGTTACTATTCCAGTTGGTGAAGACATTGGATTCTTACCCGGTACTGAGGAAGAAAAAATGACTCCTTGGATGGGTGCTTTGATGGATAACCTAGAAGTACTCCATGGGTCACAAGTAGGAGGTAGCTTTGGTCGAGGAGCCACCCAAGATTTATTGCAACATAAAATTAAAATCCGCTCCCTCAACTTTATGCGAGGAAGAACTTTCTTAAACCGCTATATCATTATTGATGAAGCACAAAATTTAACTTCAAAACAAATTAAAACATTAGTTACAAGGGCTGGTCCTGGTAGTAAAATCATTTGCTTGGGTGATATCAAACAAATTGACACCCCTTATTTGACCGAAACGACTTCTGGATTAACTTATGCAGTGGATCGATTCAAGAGCTGGGAGCACAGTGCCCACATGACTTTAACCCGCGGTGAACGCTCAAGATTGGCATTTTATGCCGCTGAGCATTTGTAGTCTGCGAAACTCTATTGAGGATGTATCATAATGACTGAACAAGCCATTACTTTTGACGACGTTTTACTGGTGCCTTCTTATAACCACCATGAGTCTAGACGTGTAGTGGATACCAGCAGCACGGATCGCTTGGCTAAGCTCACGCTTAGCCTCCCCATCATCAGCGCGAACATGGACACAATTACTGAAAGCAACATGGCTAACTTTATGTCCAGCAAAGGTGCTATGGGCGCCTTGCATCGTTTTATGACGATTGAGGAAAACATTGCTGAATTTAAAAAATGCAAGGGACCAGCGTTTGTTTCTGTCGGCTGTACTGAAAATGAACTACAACGCGCAGAAGCTCTACGTGATGCAGGAGCAGATTATTATTGCGTCGACGTTGCTCATGCCCATGCAAAGTACGTTGGCAAAACACTGAAAAGTCTGCGCCAAATGCTAGGCAGCCGCTGCATTATGGCAGGAAATGTGGCCACCTATGCAGGAGCTGATTACCTAGCCTCTTGTGGAGCAGACATTATCAAAGCGGGTATCGGTGGAGGCTCTGTTTGCAGTACGCGTATAAAAACGGGCTTTGGTGTCCCTATGCTGACTTGTATTCAAGATTGTTCACGTTCCGATAGATCCATTGTTGCTGATGGTGGAATCAAAACCTCAGGAGACATCGTTAAGGCATTAGCTTTTGGCGCTGACTTTGTGATGATAGGGGGCATTTTAGCAGGAACAGCGCCTACTCCCGGAGAAGTGATTAAAAAATCAGATGGGACCAAAGTTAAACGATATCGTGGTATGGCATCAAAAGAAGCTCAGGAAGAATTTTTGGGGCAGATGCATGAATGGAAAACAGCCGAAGGAGTAGCCACGGACGTCCCCTATAAAGACGATCCTGATGCAATCATAGCTGATATTGTAGGTGGTTTGCGATCCGGATTGACCTATGCAGGCGCAGATTCGATCAGTGAGCTGCAAAGAAAATTGAATTACGTGATTGTCACACAGGCTGGTAGGATTGAGAGTTTACCTCATAAGCTGATGGAACGTATGTAGATTTAAACTAAGAGCCAATATTAGCTCTTAGTCAATAAACTTTAGGGATTAGAAATAGTAGGGGCTCTAACCCCTAGATCTGGAGTTGATTGGGGTGTTGGTTGCGTAGAAACTGAACCTTGATCAGGTCCAACTGATTCTTGTACCGCTTGTTGATCGGTTGCAGATACCTTGGTATTAGGCACTTGATCCATTTGTGTAGCCGGTGAATACACTTGTTGAGTGGTGTCTGTTGGAGTTGCGTCCTTCTGCGGATTTTCAGGGCCCTCTTGAACGGCGTCGACTGTTCCCTCTACTACCGGCTTCTCTGCCTGAATAGCTTGTTTCTGTTGATCTTGTGTTTTTTTAGCTTGGTCATCTTTTACAGTCTCTTGGTCATCTTTTTTTTGCTTAGCAGTTTGTTCCTCTTCCTTTTTTTCTTCTTTCTCTTTCTTTTTATCGTCTTTTTTGCCTGAGAGCATTTTATCTAGCGCCGATGCATAAGCAAGCTCCATCAATTGCATCATGCATTTGGCAAAATACATATTGGGATCTTTTTCATTTTCTAATTCTTTCTGTTTCTTTTCACTATCGGAATTAGCTATGGCATCCTTTGCCCAGTTTTTAATTTTATTCTTTATCCAGGATGGCTTTATTCCTTTCGCTGCAGGTCCTTCAGTTGCCGGGGCATCTGGTGCCGGGGTATCTGGTGCCGGGGTATCTGGTGTTGGAACATCTGGTGTCATCTCGCCCATAATAATTTTCCACAAAAGGTCTATTTAAATTATAGTAGTATATTTGCACTTATTCATTCTGACATTATAAATTCAATTATGCCTTTTTAAATGACTAATGCAATGTAATTAGTTAATAATATACCTTGATTATTGTTAATTTTTTAGCCTATTTACTGGTTTTAACGGTTTCTTTACTAAATAATTGTTTGATGGTTGTCGATCGGGTGTTGATTCAACCTCTTATCCGCTCCCTCACGGTCGCGGCTCAGATTAGCAGAGTACTAAGTGAAGGAGTGGATAGATTGGTCTGGGATTGGTCGGATTGGTCTGGGGACGGACCCCAGTGGGGTCCGTCCCCGCTCTTTTGCCATTTTGTTTTTTGTTTGCCCGATCTTTTAGTCCCTGCTCTTTTGTCCCCATTCCCTTCTCAATGTCGCGAATAACTGTCATCTTGTTATTACTATTTATCTTCCTCTATAATGATTTTATAGTACTCTAGATCGAAGTTTATCTAAGTCTTGTCATGTTGGGCCACCGCCCAACCCAATTCCATTCATTGGATTTATTTATATGAAAAAGGACGATTTCCGTTACATGCGACGAGGGAGGCACCTTTCAGGACTTGCACAAGATGAGTTGCAATTACTATCACCTATCCATCAAGAGAGTAAGACTAAAAAAAGAGCCCTGCTTGTTTTGCATGGATTTTCATCCTCCCCGGCGGTTTACCGTTATGTTATTCCTAAAATAAATCACTACGATGCGATTATTTGCCCTGTATTAGCAGGACATGCAGAAAGCATAGAAGCCTTCTCTCATTCTAAAGCTGCAGATTGGCTGCACTCTGCTCATCAAGCCTGCGCATCACTGGTGAGTCAATACAAAAAAGTCGATGTGCTCGGTTTATCACTAGGAGGCCTTCTAGCGTGTAAATTAAGCCAAGAATTCAAACTAAATCACTTGTTTTTGCTTGCTCCTGCTTTGCGACTCAATTTGCACATTAATACCATGCTCAAATTAGCACAGATTCTCAGATTCTTTGGGTTTCGTCATTTAAGAAACGCTGCCGGCAATTTAAAGACAAACGTTAATGCCGAAATTGCCTATAAAAAATTACCTATATCAACCATCATCGAAATGCTGTTATTGGCTCAGAGTTATGAGTGGGTTCCTCCGTCATGCCCGGTGGATTTATTTCTTGGTGCCCATGATCAAGTTGTTGCCTCTAAGGAAGTGGAACAGCTGTTTATGAACTTGCCTAATGTAACGATTCACTGGCTACAAGAGTCAGCCCATGTTTTACCATTAGATAACGATCTTGAACAAATTATTGATTGCATTAATGCAGTAAAATAAACAACTGGATAAGATCTTCTAAATTCCTGCGTCTTTTCTTGATTACTCTAAAAATATACTGCATATTATGCGCTCAATATGCAGTATAGGAAACAATGATGTTTAGTAAATACAATACTCCACGCCCCGACACTTCCGCTGTAGTTGGTGTTGTCAGTTGTGTTGCGGCCCTAGCCACCGTTTTATTACTGAAAGCAATGTCTTCAGAAGAAGTCAAATTCGAACCTTATTTAATATTGAATGGCACTTTAGACTTTTATCCGTCCAATGATGATTATGACATTCAAAGCGATGATGAAGACGAAACTCCCTTCCAATTTCAATTCTAATTGGGACACCCAGTTGGTCCACCAACTGGGCATATGTTGAGAAATAGCCGGCCTCCCGATAGTCTCTAAGGCATTTGCTTGTTGTAGCGGGTAAAATCTTTAAGCTCTAATTGATCCCACTCACGCATATCCAGAACCGAGCCGTTGTAAGCCATAAAGTCCGCTCTGGTTTTGGATAGGTTGTAATAGTAAATATCACTAGCATCCGATGCCAAGCTACTTTGATGGTTCACTGCTGAGATCTCTGCAACCGACTTATCATGTGTTTTAACAAAACTTCGATCTGCTCTTAGGTATCGGCCTTTGAACAAAGCAAAATCCCATAATTCAACACTTAATCGGCTAACTACCCCTGCTAAATATATTTTGGCAGCGTTTTCCGCATGAATGGTTAAGTTAGGGCTACGCACCCAATACATCGTTAATATTCCCTTCCCAGCAACATTTAAGGTACTTATATTGATGATTCCAGCCATTTGAATTTTAGGATCATCTTCCATTGTAATCTGCAGGTTCTGACCATTAACCCCGCTGATTTTAATTAAACCCCCACCTTTGGCCACTAGTTGATGTAAACCAATGCTTCCACCAAGGGTTGTAGTTCCTTGATTGGATAAATACAAATCCAAGTAATTGGTATTAAGTTGTGTCCCAGTAATCACTCCCGCACCATTAAAACGGAATCGATTTAAAGCTCGGGTTTGAATGTCGATATGTACCGCCCCGTGATCCGGATAACCCTTGCCGATGGAAACGTACAGAGTATTGTTGTTTACAACAGTTCGCACTTGCGCCAGATCGACTGGATCACCAGTCAGAATAGCCTGAGGCTTTTTATACCCAGTATGGAGACTGACGTTTATATTTCCTTGGACTTCAACCTGATTAAAAGAAGAAACCTGTCTAAATTGCTTTGAGCTGCTGCTTGATTTTTTCAAGACTGGGGGTGCTTCTTTAGTAGAAGTATGATGTGAACAGCTTACTGAAAATAATAAACATATAATCAATAAATAGCACCGCTTTAACATGTTGATAATCCCTATTCCAATTATCTCTCTACATTAGAGGAAGTTTTGACAATGTGCAAGGCATAGCTAGGCCTAACCTAGCTTGAACCTAACAGATCTAGTTCGTTGGTAGTAAATTTTCTCTACTAAAATTCGATATAGTTATGCTACTGTTGCAATAATCCTGGTGTTGGTGATCTACCGTTGCTTTATCGACTAAAGATTGTATCGATGCTTGATAAGAAATAACAGCAGGTAACTGAATATAGATATCAACCAAAATTCCATTTTTGCAACTTAGAGTGATTTTATCGGAATTGTCTTTGCCAAAAGACTGCTTAATGGCTTCTCGCAAATCACTTAATTTAACGATTTCGCCACTATGATCGGTCAAATATTTTCCGAAGATAGTTTCATTCATTTCTTTGGTTAATCGAATCGCAAGGCTGAAATACTCATCGCTGGTATAACTCTGACAAGTACCATGTTTATTCCATTCATGACGCTCTAAACAGCTTCCATAATTGTAACTTGGCATTGTCTTTTTTAAATCATTGGACACTGCTGTGGATAGATCTACTGGTGAATAATCACAATGACTTGACTTAGGCATTACTCCACAATACCCATAGTTATGACCACAAGCATCTTGATTAGGCCATAATCCATGCAAGCTTAAGTGGTTTACTTGATACGATTTTTTAGATAATTTCAGGCACTCTGGTTTACCAACTTCCACACCGTAAGTTTCACAAAATCCCGGCTGGGAACTTAACGCTAGTACGTGAGCATCCGCCATTCCAGGCGAGAGCTCACAGTGACTTTTTCCGTGCTCCGTGTACTCAACAGTTCCACAATCAATTTTTACCCAGCGTAATGATTTTGGGTCTTCTGAATATTGAATTCGTAACCAATCTGGTGGTGTTTTATTAATTTCTTTCAGGGGATATTGCTGCCCTGGTTCAGTCTTTAAATCACCAGGATTTGTTTTTTGATTCTTAGAAAGGTATGCCGGGCACGATTTGGTCGCCAGAAGGGAGCCACTGACAGAGGTTGATGCATTAATACTAAAAGAAAAGCTCAATATGAGCAGGCTGATTAGTTTTATCATATATGCATCCTGACCATTATTTGGTAAGTCAAGTATACCTGATTCAGAAGTGATTTCTAGTACCTATTTCAACTTAATTCGATCAAATAAGTGCTTATTTTTATTAAATAAAATCGGATTGATTTCGGATAATCCATGATGGAAAATTCTGATCCTTTTTGAGATTCGTAGCGGGAATTTTTAGGTGGATTTGATTAGATTCATGTTATCCGCTCCCTGATGGTCGCGGATAATGAATTATGCTTTGGATTTCGTCATTGCAAAAGCAATGTTGGCTTGTTAGATAGCTGTAACTTCTTCGGCCTGCAATCCTTTAGCACCTTTGGTTACGATAAACTCTACTTTTTGGCCTTCTACCAGAGTTTTACGTCCTGCAGTACTAATAATTGATCGGAAGTGGACAAATACATCATCTTGACCATTATCACGACTAATAAAACCATAACCTTTATCATCATTAAACCACTTTACGTGGCCTGTTTCTTTTGCTGACATTTCACATTTCCAAATTAAATTAAACAAACACCTGTTCCAAATTCTCAATAAAAAACACGGAAATACTTAAGAGAATTTTACCAAATACAGTTTTTATATCAAAAATCATTATTAAACAAGCCATCCTATTATATTACACAACCCTACAAATAGCTAGGATTCTGTACAATTTTTTTAATTTATAACCCGTATTTCGTTCTCCTGAAGCAACACTGGACTCTCTTTTACAAGACGAATGGAAACCCCAAAGTCCCGCCAATCGAACTTTTTAATGAGCGAGTTTAGATGGACTAAATGCCCGAATTAACAATGTCTTTTAACGAAGAGAGTGGGATTTTTCGTAAGCATTTCAAGCACCAAGTGCTCCAAATAAAATAGATAAGTTCGAACAATCACCCCCATCCGCCCTTCGTGCACCTTCTCCTCATTCCTGGTGCGAAGGGGAAATTGAAGGGAGTTATTTAGAAGTCTTGTTTTAATTAAGATCGTTTTGCTTACCTTTGGATTAACCTTGCGCGAGTAATGGGGAATGAAAGCTGGGTAGTTTTTCTTGTAATTGCTCAGCAAGGGACAGTAAAAGCAAATCTTTATTCTTCCCAGATCCTAGTTGAATCGAGATGGGTAGATTCTCATGCAATAACACAGGAATTGTCATTGCAGGTAAGCCCGCTTGATTGAATAAAGACGTGAATGGAGAAAACTGCACATTTTGTTTTAAATAGTGGTTAAACTCCATGTCTGTCCTTAATTCTCCTATCAGCAAGGGTTTTTGAGCTAAGGACGGCGTCACAATTAAATCGATTTTCTCAAGCAGTTGATGAAGTGGTCTTAATGATTGATACAGTGTATTCTTAGCCTTAATTAACTCATAGGCGCTAATGGATTTGCCCCTGTAATAAAACTCCCAAGTCACAGGTTCAAGTTCATCTTGATCAGGCTTTCGTCCTATTTCTAATTCTTGACCTCTTACCTTAGCAAAGGTATTGGCTGCGATTAAAGTCATTGCTGATTGTCCAATTGCATCAAGATCTAGGTCTAAACGTGATCTCGTCAGCTTATGCCCTAAAGACTTGAGTAACTCTTTTACAGAGTTGACTGCCTCAATGTATTCTTGAGCTACAGGGACGTCTGAAAATGCACCCTCAATTTCGGTAATCATCAGCTTTTTTTGGGTGTTAGGGTGAATAGGTAGATCCGGCACAACTCTCTTATAAATCTCAACAGAATCTCGAATTGATCGTGACAATAGAAAATTAGTTGCTAAGCCTGACCACAACTCATCAACCAATGGCCCAGAGGGAATTAACCCAGTCGTTGGTTTAAAGCCAAATAAACCACAACATGAAGCAGGTATACGAATTGAACCACCGCCATCACTCGCTGTTGCAATGGGTGCGATGCCAGCAGCAATTGCCGCTGCAGATCCCCCTGAAGAACCGCCCGCAGTTCGATTTGCATCATAAGGATTTCTGCATGGGCCAAGTAATGTAGATTCAGTGACATAGGACAACCCCAATTCGGGGGTATTGGTTTTCGCAAAGGGTATAAAACCAAGATTCATTAGTTTTTCAATAAAATCACTCGTATCCGTTGCTAAATGACTGGAGAAAAAATGAGACCCGTCGGTTGTTGTTAATCCTTTTAAGCCATGTCCTAAATCTTTGACTACCATAGGAACACCATAATAAGGTTCCTTTCCAGTAAGTCTTGTTAAACAGTCGTATGCAAAATCAGTGCAATCCAATACAACGGCATTTAATAAGGGATTAACCTGCTCTATCCTTGCCTTAGCACAGTCTAGAAGAGCTTGTGGACTCGTTTTGCCGCTTTTTATCAGATGTGCAAGATCATGGGCATCATAACGGATATACTCATCGACTAACATTCTAAGCCTCGGAATTAATACTTATGCTCATAACTATAGTCAATTTTAAGCAAATCGGTAGACTTGTTTATGTTGGGTTTATTGGCGGTAAACTATTATTCTTTCGCCGGCTCCCTACATCACTTTTTTGCACCGCTTTCACTGCCCTCCATAACTCATCTCCTCGCCAGAGTGTTTTATCATGACTTTTGTAGATGACTTGGGTCAATAAGTTCAATTGTTTTTTCAAATGAATATCCCGTACTATCCTGGCAAGATCACTAAGGTTCAATAATGGTGCATCAGGCCACTGCAACGCAGCCCATTTGAGAACCGCATCTCTTGCTTTTTCTGGCTCACCTTTTTGACACGCTTTATTTAATTCATGCAATGCTTTTTTATAGGAGCGTCTGTTTGAAAAACCAAGATGTTTATGAAAGAAAAACAATCCAAGAGTAGCTACCCACGCTGATGCGAAGAAGAGGGCTAAAGCCCATGACCAATTCCAAGATTGCTCTTGATCGTGACTGGCTCCTTTATCTTCAATCGTTGGCGCTACAACAGAACTGCTCTTTTCCTGCATGTTCGATTTGGAAATAGTTGCAGTTGCAGAAGGGGTGATATCAATACTACGAGGAGGCAATACTGCAATTTCCTGTTTTCCTGTTTCAGTATTAAACCAAGGTAAACGTAATTCAGGAATAGTTGTTTTTCCTGCTTTATTGAATAAATAAGTGACTTTAAGCTCAACGCTACCAACTAATTTTCCCTGCTTTATTTCATTTTTTTCAGCGCCTTTTTCTGGATAGACATTAAATGCGTCAGTTTCAGCAAAGTTCAATGTCGGTAATAACTGGGCTGGAATAGCCACTGCTTCCAAAGTGATTGTGCGGGTCAACGTACTTCCTTGGGCGATGCTTTGACTTGTATTTTCGTAGTGCTCGGTCAAATGAACTTGGGTAGCGGGCAACCATTCTTTTCCTTGATATTCCTTTGGGGCTGGCTGAACAGTAAGTTCTATTGTCTTATCCTGCGCTTTAACCTTTTGGGGATTATAATCATAAACGATGGCATTGAAAGTTGGAGAAACGATACGCAGGACTCCACTTTTTTGAGGATATATTGCGTAGATTTGCTCTTCCACTACATAGTTAATGTTGTTTTGCACCTCATGATAGCGTCTAGCCTCCCCTAAAGGTATTAATAAGGCATCATCCACTTTCGGACCTTGATAGTCCGTATCTAAGAATCGTTTGCTGATGTACAGTTTAACCTTGTAAATGATCTGTTGATTGACGTATGGTTTTTTTTGATCAACCTCAGTGATCAACATCACATCTTGTTGCTGGACTGCTGTATCCTTTGCAGTTGATGTATCTCCTGCTCCCTGGACATTAATTGTCAGAGGAGCGCTTTGCTCAACGCCTACTTTAATTGAAGGTATTGTAATAGCTCCATTTTTTAAAGCCCTCAAAAGCACTGTCCACTGACTCTGATACTGAGTTTGTCCATTGATTACCGTGTAATTCACTTGCCTCTCGGTCCCTAAAATTGCAAAATCTTTTTGCAACACACTTAAGTCAGGAACCCCACCTTCTTTGTTATTTTCCTGAACTATCAATAACCTAAAGGTTTCACCCATAGTCACTTCAGGAGGATCTATTTGTACCTGAACCTCTGACCATGCATTAATAGTAACCAGGAATAAACACCATGCTATTCGTTTTTTCATTGATACCACCCACGTTCTCTGCGTAAATGATCCCGTAAAAATTTTTCCCTTAATAATCCACCTGGATCATCTGGAATTAAACGCAACCATTGTTCCTTTGCGAGTTCTTGCTCTTGCTGCGAAGTTGATTGTTCCTCACCCTCTTGCTTATTGCCTTTATCGCTATCTTTAGACTGCTGTTGTTGCTCTTTTATCGTTTGATTGTCTTGTTTTTCATTTTGTTTTTGTTGGGCCTGTTGATTCTGCTGATTCTGCTGATTCTGCTGATTCTGCTGATTCTGCTGATTCTGCTGATTCTGCTGATTCTGCTGATTCTGCTGATTCTGTTGATTCTGTTGATTCTGTTGATTCTGTTGATTCTGTTGATTCTGTTGATTCTGTTGATTCTGTTGATTCTGTTGATTCTGTTGATTCTGTTGATTTTTTTGACTTTGGGTGTCTTGATTTTTATTCGACTTACTCTCGTTATCTTTTTTTAGTAACTCACTGATTAATTTTCGATTATATAATGCATCTTTGTCATTTGGATCTAATTTCAATGCATTATCATAGGCATTTAAAGCTTGTTCATACTGCCCGAGATGTGCTAATGCATTGCCTTGATTGTAAAAGCCTTTCTGAGTTTTTAAATCTCCATAGAGTTTGGCGGCTTGTTCATAATCTCCAGATCGATAAGCGGCCGTTGCTGACCAGTCGCTTTGCTCAAACAGTTCTTTCGCTTTTTTGTATTGCCCTTTATTCATTAATTGTTGACCTTGTTGATCGGGCGTAAACCATAAATCACTCCAGCTAAACGCATATGCTTGAAGGGATGTAGCCAGCAAAATTAAACGCAAGAATCCACGCATCATAGTTTTACTCTCTGCAACCAACCGCGTTGAAATAAGGGTAATAACAACAATAGCGCAGGTATTAAAAACCAGCGCCCTTCATCACGCCATAAAGGGATATCGTCTTCTTCGTTGAGTGCAAACTGCTCATTGCCCTTTGTTGCAGCAAGCCATTGTTGCAAATCACTATCGTCTGAGCTGTATTTTAAAAGTTGCCCCTTACCCGCTGTGGCAAATTGTCCAAACAGTGGATTCAAATTGCTGTCTGCTCTTATCGGCATTATTGATGAAATTAGACCTAATTTAGACAATTGATTAGCCTTTTCTATTGCTTCTTTAGAAGGCACTTCTGCTGTTAGAACCAGGATTTGTCCTTGTTGGTAGCCCGCTTCCTTAACTAATTTACTCGCCTCTTTCAACGCGCTATCTAAGTTATAACCTTCCACAGGCATAACATCAGGTGTTAAATTCGATAACAAGGCTGAAATAGTTTGTCCATCATCCGTTAAAGGGGATACGACAAATGGCTCGCTTGTAAACGCGATTAAACCAAATTGACCCACATCCTTATGCGCCAATAAATCGCGTAACTTAAATTTAGCTCGGCTTAAACGATTTGGAGACAGATCACCTGACAGCATATTGTCAGACATATCCAGCAATAACACTCTTGGTTGTACCGCCTTGAAGAGGGGCACAGGCATTTTATGCCAAGTAGGGCCAGAAATACCTAAAATCATAAAAAAAATACTGAACAACAGAAAAGAAAATGAAAACATTCTCTTTCCATGACCTTTGCTCTGAATTAAATGATCGAGTAGATGGCTATCGCAAACATCACTCCAGGCATAGAGCTTCGGATTCTGTTGCCAAAGGATTTTTACTAAAAGCAATAAAGGGATGATCATCAATAACCACCAAGGCCTTAAAAAATGAAAGTCTGCTATCATGATCGAAGCACCTCTTTGTTTTTGAAAGGAGTGCGGTAACGACTAAAAATGTCACTTCTGCCCAATAGCCAATAAAAACTCAGCAGGATGGCGACACCTAAAAACCAAGGGTAATACTCTTTCTGGGGTTTTATGGTTGCCTGTTCCTGCTTCACGGTTTCCAATTGACTGATTGTTTTATAAATAGTTTGCAAAGACTCAGGATCCGTTGCCCTGAAATATCGTCCACCGGTCAGATCAGCCATCGACTGTAGAGTGGGCTCATCCAATTCAGCAGCAACATTTGGAGCAAAAATGCCATTCGCAAATGCCCCGGGGTTAGCCTCTGAACCCAAACCAATTGTATATATCTTTATTCCATCTTGTTTGGCTAAAGTGGCTGCCTTTAAAGGTTCCAATACTCCAGAGTTATTTGCACCATCCGTTAACAATATAATCACTCTCCCTTGATTAGGAACTTCTTGTAGGCGTTTAACTGCTAAGCCTACTGCGTCTCCAATCGAAGTGGTTTTACCTGCTAAGCCAGCAGTAGCATCCTCTATTCGCATCAAGACATTGTGACGATCATAGGTCAAGGGGGTTTGGAGATAGGCTCTTGTTCCAAAGAGAATCAAACCAATTCGATCCCCGCTCCTTTCTTCAACAAATTCTTCAGCTGCTCGTTTCACCACGGCCAAACGGCTAACCGGACGTCCGTGCATCAACATGTCTGTAACTTCCATGCTTCCGGAAAGGTCTAAAACTAACATGATGTTATAGCCTTCACGCTCAATAGGTCTAGGCTCACCTACCCAACGAGGTCCAGATAGAGCAATAACTAATAACAACCATATTAACGCTGGAATTAATAATAATGATTGGGCTGATATTGAACGCTTCTCTTGTTCTACGATACTTAACATCGCCTCAAAAAATGGCACTTTTAACGCCGCAGGTAAATAAATTTTTGCTCGTGGCAACAGAAACCAGCACAGCAGAGGCAAAGGAATCAACAATAAAATCCAAGGCGAAGCTAATTCGAACAAGGTACACCTCTTTGTTTTATCCACTTCTCTGCACGAACAATCAGTGGCTGAACATTAATTGTCTCCGATTGTTTAAATGGCGTTTCAGAAAGCATTGTATTCACTGGCTTAAAATCAACTCCTTTCGCTGTTTTATTAAGGAACTGTATCCACGTATCTCCATGCATGCTAGCAACATCCATCCGCGGATAATAAACCAAAGCTACACGCTTTAATAACTCTGACACTCTCGCACTGGCCAATTGCGCATTTTTATCTTTCGCGTATTGTTCCTTATAATTTTGCAACAAGCGAAGCGCTTGCTTTTTGGGCAATGAGTTGACATGTCGTTTCATCAAGTAAACGAATAAACCAAAGAAAAACAACAAAGCAATGACCACTAATACATACCAGCCAGGAGCTAAGGGCCACCATCCTACAGGGTCTGGTAGATGAATATCTTTTAATTGTGCCAAAGGTTCAGTATTAGCCACGGACCCTCCTAGGAAAGGTCAACCTAACTAATTGGGGTAAATTCATGTCAGAGGTCACCTGAATATACTGAATTTGCAACCGTTTGAATTGCTCTTTTAACCGTTCTACACGTTGATAACAGTATCGTTCATAAGCCGAGTTCACTCGCTCAATGCCAGTATCTAATAGGATTTCTTGATGGCCATTTGTAATGGCATATTGCTGTGGTTTGGGAGGGACCAATTCAATCATATCACAAACATGATAGGCCAAAATATCATTATGCACAGCAAGTCTATTTAAATGCTTTTCACTTTCTTCATCCATGGAGTAAAAATCGGAGATCATTACCACAATGCTTCCAGGTCGTACAACACGCCTCAATCTTGTCAATGCATCGCTTAGCAATCGAGGTTTTTCCTCCCTTTGAGATTCTGTTTGATCGGTATAATGACTTAATGAGGCCAATAAAGGTAAAACACCTGCATCTCGGCTTCGAGGAGTGAATTCACTATGTTCTGAGGCTGAAAAAAAGAAACCACCGACTCTATCGCCCTGTTTGATTACAGTCCAAGCTAAAATAGTTGCAAGTCGAGCTGCAACAACGGATTTAAAGGCAATGCGAGTACCAAAAATCATAGAGGGGTTAAAATCAGCTAAGATAACGACAGGTCTTTCTCGCTCTTCCTGGTAAATCTTAACGTGTGGCCTTCCTGTTCGAGCAGTAACTCGCCACTCCATATGACGGATTTCATCACCTGCCTGATAGTTACGGACCTCAGCAAAATCCATTCCTCTGCCACGAAATTTAGAAATATGACTTCCAGAACGTACGGCTCTCCCTTCAGGCCGGTACAAGGCCGAATGGGCATAACGTCTAAGATCGATCAGTTCGCTTAATTCCGCAACCACACCATCAGTCATTTTTTACCTCTATGGTATTGCCACCAAACGCAACAGAGCGTCTATAAAATCATCACTATTAATTCCTTCGGCTTCTGCTTCAAAACTTAGTAAAATTCGATGGCGTAATACGTCATGCGCTATGACATGAATATCTTCAGGAATGACATAATCCCTTCCTGAAAGCCATGCATGGGCTTTTGAACAGCGGTCCAAGGCAATCGTTGCGCGTGGACTTGCTCCAAAACGCAGCCAACGACCTAAATCTTCGCTATATATTCCAGGATTGCGAGTAGCAACCACTAATTGGACTAAGTAATTTTCCAAAGCATCACTTGTGTGCACCTTCAGGACTTGCTTTCGAGCCTCGAACAATACTTTTTGCGATAAGGTAGCTGTTTTTGCCTCATTGGTAACCGATGCTCCAACAGCTTCCTTTCGAGCTAAGGCTAAAATATCATGTTCTACTTTAGCTTCAGGATAGCTAATTTTGACGTACATCAAAAACCGATCAAGCTGAGCTTCAGGTAAAGGATAAGTTCCTTCTTGCTCAATTGGATTTTGGGTAGCCATAACTAGAAACAGTTCTGGCAATGGGTACGTTTTTCCTCCTATAGTCACCTGACGTTCTGCCATTGCCTCAAGCAAAGCCGATTGGACTTTAGCAGGGGCACGGTTTATCTCATCTGCCAAAATTAAATGGTGAAAAATAGGGCCAGGCTGAAATACAAAGGAACCATTTTGAGGATGATAGACATCGGTTCCTGTTAAATCACCCGGCAGTAAATCTGGAGTAAATTGAATACGATGAAAATCTCCCTCTACAACATCAGAAAGCTCTTTCACCGCTCTTGTTTTTGCAAGACCAGGAGCGCCCTCGACCAATAAATGGCCATCTGCAAGCAGGGCAATTAATAAGCGAGATATTAAATCTTGCTGGCCCAAAATTCGTGAGTTCAGGAAACGGCTTAACTGCAGCACTTGTTTTTGCACAGTATCTAAGACTTTTTCGTCCACTTGCTCCATGACAATGACCTTCTAAAAAAAACAATATCCTAACTTGAATAGCTGAAGATGCCAAGGGGATATCTCCTGACGCTTAAGCTTAATCCAAATAGTCGCTTTGAAGCTCCAGCGGCATCATCATTTGTAACCGTTCGTATAAAGAAATAATTTGCTCACAAAATACGTGCAGCTGTTGTTGATTCTCCCACAAATCATAACCTAAGCCTTTATTGAAGACCTGTTGTCTTGATAAGGTTTTTAATAAAAAAATTTCTTGGCTCGATAAGCCTAAATGGCCATTTAATTCAACCAATTCCATCAAGTTTTTATACTCTTTTATTGGCCTATGATCATGGAGACAATACGCTTTTAAAGTCAATTGAAATGCTAAATACATCAATGAGGTGACTGGGGCTAATACGTCAACTTCCTCTCCCCCTCGAAATACACCATTGCCGATTTGCTGAAGCATGTAATCCGCTGTATACGCATGTTGAGTGGCTATACTGAGTAATTCCAAAGGAGATAAATAACGCTTATCCATACCTACTGAGTCTCCAATATTTGGGTGCTTTAAACTAAGTCATTAATGATTAAGCGAAACCCTGATGCCTCTGCCCGAGGGTTTTGCGTAAATCCTGATCATGTTAAAATAAAGACTAATTATATCCTTTAATTGTATTGATGCACAATTTTATTAACAGCCCATTACAAATTGGCTCTCTAACACTCCCAAATCGGCTAATACAAGGCCCTCTAGCAGGCTATAGTTGCGCACCCTTTCGCGAATTGTTTTACGAATTTTCACCCCCAGCCTATTGTGTTTCAGAAATGTGCTCTGCGAATGATGTACTTCATAGACACACGCTCAACTCCCGCTATCTTTATCGTTCATCCAAAGAACAGAATCTTGCCTATCAGATCTCTGGGAATGATCCCCTTATGCTCAGTGAAGCGGCATTAAAACTAGAATCTCTCGGGGCCAACTTAATTGATATCAATTGTGGTTGCCCAAAAGCAAAGATCCGCAAAAAAGGCGCAGGAAGTGCATTGCTCGATAACATTCAGCAATTAGCACTTATTGTTTCCAAGGTTCGCTCAGCCATTCATATTCCTTTAACCGTTAAAATTCGCATTCAAAATAATGAGCACGATTTCATCATTGCCAAACAAATCGAGGAAGCCGGTGCTGATGCACTTATTGTTCATGGCAGACGGTGGATTGATGACTATGCTATTGCTTGCGACTTGCAACAAATTGCTGCAATCAAGAGTTCGATTCAAATCCCCGTTATTGCAAATGGAGACATTAAAGACATAGCTAGCCTTAACAAAGCAATTCATACCAGCCACTGTGATGCATTTATGATTTCTAGAGCAGGAACTGGTAAGGCATGGATATATAAAGAATTACTACAACAACAAAGCCTTTTGATTACAGAGGTACAAAGAACACAATTGTTCATCAAACATCTTGATGGCCTTGCTCAACTTGAAAATGAACATAAGGCAGTCTTACAAAGTCGATCGTTAATTCGTTATTATTTTAGGCATTTACTCAGTGAACAGCAGTTGCAAAACGCATATCAACTCTCTTCACTTCAAGAAATAAATCGCTTTTTAGAAGGGCTTTAACATCGGTTTTTTAGGGCTGCTTCCGAATAAAGGGAAAACCTTGATTACGCTAGGTTGGCTCAAGAATTGTCTCTTTAAATTCGATTGTCTCAGGTTCTATACCTAATTCAGCGTAGGCTTGTTTTAAATAGTTCGATAAATCTGAATACTTAGGTTGCTTTGCAAGCTCAACCATTTCATTCACAGAAAACAAATTTTTCTTTATGCCTTCAGTAATAATGTCTGTACAACCCTTTGTGACTAAGTGCAATAGTACTGATGCCGGTGATTCTACATCGCTCTTTTTATAAGTGGCCGGCAATTTAGGGTTATAGCGACTCATTAAATTCTCAACTTCTATGCCTTTAAAAAAGTGTTGCAAGTCCTCTTCGCCGGTGGCATACAAAATAAACTCAGAACCAACGTCTCCCAGAGCCATTACCTCCATCTCATTCATTTTTGACGTTGTTGAGGACTCTGTAATGTCGTCTGAATTTTCTCTAATAAATGCAGGGATGCTTACCTTCGGATTAGGATTTATGGAGGAGTAGCAATAATTTTTTTTATTATTCGCGCCCTTCTTGAAAAACTCATAAGCATCATCAGCTGATACTGTTCCACCAAATCCTCCGAATGGAGTATTAAGGGCTACATAGCTCTTCAAATTATTGACAGGAAGATGTTTTCTACCTTTAAAGCCATTTTTTGAGACAGATTCTGGATCTTCTCCATGTATTCGGTGCCACACCACTTCTTTTTCGGGTACTTTGACGTTGGTTAACAATTTAAATTTATCGTAGGGACCTGAGGTCATTGTTTTTACAGATGCTTTTTTAAAAAACAAACATTTCAATTTCATATACATAATAAAGCTCGTGGTGTTTTTATAAAAGACTTCTTTGAATCAATTTCCAGGCAGGTACATTGTACCAATAAAAAATTAAGGAATTATTAATATTTGCTCTTCGTGCCTCATTTTTGCTCACCAATGAGTGATAAGTACAGGCCTTACGAAAACCCCCAAGACAAGAAGTGTTTTTAATGAAGGCGTTTAGATACACCCAATGACCGAATTAAAACTACTTTTTAACGAAGAGATTGGGCGTTTTTCGTAAGCTCTGAGTAAACAAATAGAATGTTCTGTAGAATAGATTTGATTGACTGCAAACTGTAAATAAGGAAACTCAACTCGCTAAATGTCGTCCTCCGTCCACCTTCAAGATCTGGCCGGTTATAAATTGATTTTCTGCTAGCGCAAGTACGGCTTGTGCGATGAAATCTGGATGACCATGACGCTTTAATGGGGTTTGTTCAATAATCTTGTTCTGAATATCAAGGCTCAATGAATTCTCATTCTCAGGCCAAAGAATGGCTCCTGGTGCAACCGCGTTGATCCGAATATCTGGAGCAAACTCTCTGGCTAAAGATTTGGTTAGCATGTCTAATGCAGCTTTAGTTTGACAATACAATGAATACCCCTTTAATGGTCTTTCTGAGTGAATATCCGTGAGGTTAATAATTACTCCTTGATGAGCTGCCAATAATTTTTGGCTAGCTAAACTTAAAAGATATGGTGTTCGTACATTCACCCTAAATAGTTCTTCCCATAACGCGCCTGCTTGGTCAAAGCCCACATCTTTCTTAAATACAGAGGCATTATTTACTAACAAATCCATACGTGCTGACCATGCCTCCACTTGGTTAGCAATGGATTCGGCGGCATTGCTTTTTAATAAATCCATGGCCAAAACCATCGCGCTATTTTGGCGAATTTCATTGAGCTCATTAACTAACGCCTGCCCCTCTTTTAAAGAAGTGTTGCAATGGACTGCAATACGATACCCCGCAGCATGTAGCTTTTTGCATATCGCAGCTCCAATTCGCCTCGCGCCCCCTGTGACTAAAGCGACTTTTGCTTGTGTGTTGACTCGATTCAAGGTATGTTCCCCATTTTTTAATCAGTTTATGCAATTATGAGTTTAATACAAACATTGAAAAGCCATTTAAACACCCAAAAGGAAATCCCTTTTGTTGAGTTTATGCAAATGGCCTTGTATGCACCAAATGAAGGGTATTATAGCTCTGCTTTACAAAAATTGGGAAAGCACGGAGATTTTATCACTGCCCCAGAGCTGAGTCCTTTGTTTGGGAAAACCATCGCGAATCAATTCCAGCAAATCTTATCAACACTCCAATCGCCTTGTGTATTAGAATTCGGTGCAGGTAGTGGCGCTCTTTGTGTTGATGTTTTGAAGCAACTTGAGCAACTAAACTGCCTACCAATAAGTTATTTCATCATAGAAGTCAGCTCTAATTTGCGCCATAGGCAGCAGGAGCGCATTCAAGAGCAAATTCCTCATCTGGCTATGAGGGTTCACTGGCTTGAACACTGGCCTGAAAATCCTTTTCAAGGAATCATTTTTGCCAACGAGGTATTAGATGCCATGCCCGTCCATCGCTTTTTACAAAGCGATGAGGGGATTCTTGAGAGTTATATAACCCTTAATGAATCAAACGAACTGAAGGAAATTTTTAACCCCTCCAATAACCAACGCTTACTCAGCTATATCAGCAATAACCTTTGCGGCGTTCCCCCACCCTATCTTAGTGAGGTGAATCTATTTCTGGATGACTGGATAGCCAATTGCAGTCAGATACTGGATAAAGGAGCTATGTTTATCATCGACTACGGGTTTCCAAGGCATGAATATTATCATCCCGATAGAAATCAGGGCACCTTGATGTGTCATTACCAACATCAAGCCCATACAAATCCCTTACTGCATCCAGGAGAAGAAGACATCACTGCCCACGTGGATTTTACCCATGTGGCTGAAGCAGCTCATGATGCTGGGTTTCATGTTGCAGGCTATACCAACCAAGCCTCTTTTTTACTGGCCAATGGTTTGCTAAGCTTTATCAATCAAATTGAAGATCAAAAGGAATTATTGCAAGCCAACCATGCCATAAAACAACTCACACAGCCTAGTGAAATGGGAGAGTTATTTAAAGTCATTGCACTGAGTAAACATCTGGATATGGATTTGCAAGGCTTTCTTTTAAATGATAAACGAGTGAATTTATAACAATGAGCAAATACCTAACTACCGTTGAATTGCAAAAAGAAACAATGAAATTTTCTGCAGGGCACACTACAATTTTCTCTGCCACAGAAAGAGAGCCTTTGCACGGCCATATGTACACAGTCTATCTCGCCCTAAGCACATGGGTAGAAGAAAATGGCATGACATTCGACTATCGGTATTACAAAGAACGTATCCACAAACTGTGTCGCTATTTAAATCAAACGTTTCTAATGCCAGAATTCTCACCTTTTTTAGAGTACGATGAAGATAAAGAGTATTACTACTTCACCTTTAACAAGAAGAAAATGCCTTTTCTTAAAGAGGATGTAACCATTTTGCCAGTCACTAATATTACAGTAGAAGAATTATCTCGCTGGTTTGTGAATGAGTTGATTAAGGATGAAGTAGAGCTTGAAAGACACCGAATTGAACGAGTCGTAGTCAAAGTATTTTCAGCACCAGGTCAATCAGCAAGCCATGAATGGCAAAAATCCAAATGAGTGGTGTTTATCAAATCTGCGTTCCCAACACCTCCAGAGATTATTTTGAATACAGTTCAGATGAGTTAAACCCTTGCATTGGAGCAAGAGTTTGGGTCCCATTTAAAAATCAAATCCGCTTAGGAGTAGTGCTTCAGCGCACTGACAATGCAGAAACGACCGCCAAATTAAAATCCATTCACGCGATTATAGACAATACCCCATTACTAAGTAGAGACCAACTCGACCTAGCCATTTGGTTAGGCGCTTACTATCAATCCCCATTATCGGAAGTTGTCCCTTTAATATTGCCTCAAAAATATCGACAAGGGTTGCCAGCGACTCTACCTTTAATGGACTGCTTCCAATTGTTAATCCCTTATGAAGAAGCCAAATCAAGATTATCCCCAAGAGCGAGAAAACAACAGGAAATTCTTGAATGGTTCTCGAGGCAAAATAATCCGGTCACTAAACAAACAATCTTACAAGAGGGATTTAGTACCGCCCAATTAAACGCTCTCTTAAACGCAGAACTTATCACGGTATCCCAAGAGTTACAGTTACCTACACCATCAACAAAAACGACCTCAACCCCTCTTTCACTGAACACGGAACAAGCACAAGCTGTTGAAACGATCGGACAACATCTCCAACAGTATCATAGCTTTTTACTCCAAGGCGTCACGGGAAGTGGTAAAACAGAAGTGTATCTGCAGGTTATTGCCAAATTACTTGCGGAGGAGAAGCAAGTTCTCGTTTTAGTGCCTGAAATCGGCTTAACTCCACAACTGCTTTCTCGATTCACAGAGCGATTTAACCAACCCATGGCTGTACTCCACTCTAATTTAAACGAAACGGAAAGACAGATTGCTTGGCAACTTGCAAATGAAAATCATGTAAAAATAGTCATTGGTACTCGATCGGCAATCTTTACGCCCATGCCTCGTTTGGGATTAATCATTATTGATGAAGAGCATGACAGCTCGTTTAAGCAAATGGAAGGAGTGAGATATTCCGCTCGTGACACAGCATTAATGCGAGCCCATTTAACGAATATTCCTATTATTTTAGGCTCAGCAACGCCGAGCTTAGAGAGTTTATATAATTGCCAACAAAAAAAACATACATTATTACGTTTATCGCAAAAAGCGATTTCAAAAAATCCTTTACACTATCAACTGATCGATATACGCGCACAAACGATGCATGAAGGGTTGGCAGCTACCACACTAAAAACGATTAAAGAGCATTTAGAGGGACAGAACCAGGTGTTGGTGTTTATCAACCGACGCGGATTTGCACCGGTATTACTGTGTCATCAATGTGGGTGGATGGCTGATTGTAAAGCCTGTGATAGCCACTTGACTTTACACAGACAAATAGGACAAATGATTTGCCATCACTGTGGATTAACTCAAAAGGTGCCATCACAGTGCTTACGGTGTAAAAGCCATGAGATAATCCCAATAGGAAGTGGTACCCAAAGAATTTATGATTATTTATCAAAGTGCTTTCCAGAAACCAATATTCTGCGAATTGACCGCGACGAAGTTCGAAAAAAGAATGCTCTCCATTCGCACCTGGATAAAATACACAAAGGTGAAGCCCAACTCATTGTTGGAACACAAATGCTTGCGAAAGGGCACCATTTTCCCCGCCTTACTCTGGTTGTTGTTGTCGATGCGGATGCAGGTTTGTACAATCAGGATTTCAGGGCAATTGAGCATCTTGGGCAATTATTAATTCAAGTATCCGGTCGTGCAGGAAGAGCAGAACATCCAGGGGAAGTTCTCATTCAAACTCATCTACCCGGACATCCTCTTTTAAACAGTCTGGTACAAAAGGGCTATGAAGAATTTGCACATGAGCTCCTGACAACACGAGCACAGGCAGAGCTTCCGCCTTACCATTATTTAGCTGTAATTCGTGCCCAAGGCAAAAACAGCAATAACGTGATGGGGTTTTTAAAGACCACTAAAGATCAAATTCAAATGCACCCATTAACTATCATGGGACCCGCACCGGCACCCATGCCACGCAAAGCAAATCAACATCGCATGCAGCTGTTAATTAAATCACCCTCCAGAAAAGCGCTTAAAAGCTCATTGACGCAAGTTCGAGAGTGGTTAACAATGAATAACATAAGTAATGGCATTCGCTGGAATGTGGATGTCGATCCAATGGACTTATCATGACTGAAAACAGAAAATTGGTTCATCAAAAGACCTTTGACATTGTTTGGGGTGACATGGATGCTTTAGGTCATGTCAATAACGCCCGTTATTTTGATTATTTTCAAGAAGCACGAATTGATTGGTTACGGCAAATGAACATCACAATGACTGAAAATACCGGCCCCGTTGTTATTCATGTAGCCTGTACTTTTTTAAAACCAGTAGTCTATCCAGCAACGGTAAAAGTGAACAGCTCTTTACATAGCCTTGGAAATTCAAGCATGATCATGGATCATGATTTATATCAAGGTGAACTACTGATGGCACAAGGAATGAGCAAAATTGTCTGGGTAGATTATACCTTGAACAAATCAGTGCCGTTACCTGAGGTCATTAGACGGCTTTTTTAGGGGTCAACAGAGGAAGAGCGGAGTACGGGGACCTGTGACCTGAGTACGGGGACGGACCCCAGTGGGGTCCGTCCCCTTGACTCTCCCTCTTGACTCTCCTCTTGATGACTTGTACTCATGATGTTTAGAGAGTAGAAGGGGGCGCTTCAGATTCCCTATCCTCTATAGTCTCAATACCAACCACTGGTTGATGATGTTGAAATTCTTCTTGTTGATGGTGCAATCGTTCTTTGAAGTCCCTGGCAGGATTTATCCCGTGCTCATTTTCTAATAAAGGTTGAGCAAGGTCAGGTAACCTAACTCGAATCTCATCGATTGGCTCCACCACATCTTGTCGAATGGCGCGCACTATCGCTTCTTTAATGTACTGAATTCCACTCGTTAAAGCTTGAGTTAACGGCTTTAAACCAAAACTGTTTTTTATTGCGTAACCAACCCCCTCAAACACATAAGCAATCGCTGAAACGATGTATTTGAAGGGGTTATACCCTAAATTTCCTAATAACTCGTTGGTTCGACGTCCAAAATCTTGCAGCGCTGTTCCTACAAAATAAAGGACTCCACCACCAACATAACCTAAGTTACCCGCAAACCCAACTGCCTCTTTGATTAAACTCAAACTGATATCTACAAAACTCGCAAGCAACACTCGGGGAAATGCAGGTTCATGAATACGATAAGTACGTCCATGATTGGCTAAAAATCTCTGCAGCATCGGTTTTAACTCTGAATTACTATCAGCCTGCACCAATTCCCTATAGTGCAACTCCATTTTATCCAAGATCATTTGATATTTAGTATTTCTGTCTAAATCTTGATTATTTACAAGCGTATTTACCTCCTGACGTATGTCTTTGGCTCGACCAATTTTATCGCGCTCTCCATAGAAATTTAATTCGGATTTATCACGTTGATATCTAAAACTGAGTCGATACACTTCCATTTCCAGCAGAGCCAACCGATTCATTTGCGGAGCTTGATCTTTTACAGCCTCAGGGACTAAGTCAGGAAATAGTTGTTGCATACTCATACAAGGCTCTAGGTAATGATGACCGCGCGGCATTCCTACTCTAATTCCTTCATGGGTATCAAGAACGCCTCTTGCTCCTAAGCGCCTAAACAAAATTGGGTCCTCTTGTTTTAAAACCGTTAATTCATTGATGACCTCCTGTTGAGAGGAGGCGCTGGCATCACGAAAACGAGAATCAAAATGGTTTTTTTCAAAGAGATAGTTAAACGCTTTTGGATAAGCAAGCTTAAACAGTTCACGTTCCATTTGATTAACAAAAAAATAGGAGTTCTTGACGTAATATTTTGCATGTTGATTAAGAGTACGCTGTATCCTTGCTGTAGGCATTCCATCATGCAACTTCATTTTGAGCCCAGATTTTAAATAATGCTCTCTCTCTAAATGATGAAGAGAATACAATTGCAACAACTGTTTAGCATTTGGATTGTTTGCTAAATCCAATCGCTCACCCTGAACATGATTCGCCACCATTTGCGGAACTCTATTGCCTCGAAGGGTAGTGCCATGTTCCGTCAGAAATTGATACAAGGAATACCAAGCTAGTGTTGCCCCACTTTGCATGTTTGCATTTTTTATTTTTGTTGTGTCTGAATGATTACCATACAGGGGTAACATAGATACTTGCGTTATTTCGGGTGATCGAATAATTGCACGTGTAAGATCTTGTGGTTTAAAATCTCGACGCATTTCATCCGTTTGTAACACCGCCACATAACTTTTGACATTGTTTGGAATAACTCGAGCATGCATATCGCCTTTGTCACTCATCCCAGCGACTGGATCCATGGCAAACAGATGTAGATTTAGGGCTTTTAACTGCCTTAATAATTTTTCGCCATCAGGAGTTAACTGATCCTGCCTGCGCTCTAAAAAGCTCTCGTATCGCTTTAATCGGTTTGCAATTTGAATACAGGTTACTGAGCCACGGCTAAACCCTGTTAAATTGATGTTGTTCTCAATAGAGTCTTGTTGCATCAACCAATTAATGACATCGCGGGTTGCATTTTTTACATTGGGCTTGACTTGGCGACCAAGTAAATCAGGCCCCTCTACTATGGCATGAGGGCTTGTACAGGCTTGGGAAAATTGTGAAATGATGTTCTGTGTGCGAGCACTATGCTCTCCAGTACCAAAAGCAAAGACAGTAAAAGTAGCCATGATTACCCCTCATTTTATTGTTATTTTTCCAGGAGTTACGCGAAACCTTGACCTCATGGTTTGCGTAAGTCCTGTTTTCTCTAGGGTACGTCGTTAAACAGCTATCGGGGCCTTAATCGCTGGATGGCACTGATAGTTTACAAATTCAAAATCATCGTATTCATAGTCAAATAAACTAGCTGGCTTTCGATGAATATGCAATGATGGTAATGGGAACGGCTCCCTAGTTAGCTGCGTTTGTGCTTGCTCAAGATGGTTTAAATACAAATGACAATCGCCACCAGTCCAAATAAATTCACCGACATCCAAGTTACATTGTTGCGCAACCATTTGCGTTAACAACGAATAGGAAGCGATGTTAAAAGGAACTCCTAGAAACACATCAGCAGAGCGCTGATAAAGCTGGCATGAGAGTTTATTATTTGCCACATAGAATTGAAACATAGCATGACAGGGCATTAATGCCATTTTATCGAGTTCGCCTACATTCCAAGCATTGACGATTAATCGTCTAGAATCCGGGTTCATTTTGATTTGTTGTACTATTTCGCTCAGTTGATCAATGGTGCGCCCATCAGCCGTTGGCCAACTTCTCCATTGCTTGCCATAAACAGGTCCTAAGTCTCCTTTACTGTCAGCCCATTCATCCCAAATCGTTACACCATGCTCCTGTAAATAAGCAATGTTCGTGTCTCCACGTAAAAACCATAATAATTCATGAACGATACTTCGCATATGAAGTTTTTTAGTTGTTACTAAGGGAAATCCTTTGTTCAAGTCAAAACGCATTTGATAACCAAAAACAGACAAAGTCCCTGTTCCGGTTCTATCCGTTTTCTGAACCCCATGATTTAAAATATGCTCTAATAATTGTAGATACGTTCTCATTTCTTAGCCCACCATAACCAAAGACCAATCAGCAACATTGGAATAGATAAAACCTGCCCCATAGTTAACCAGCCAAAGGCAAGATAACCCATTTGCTGATCAGGTTGCCTGAAACACTCTGCTATTAATCGACAAATCGCATAACCCATCAAGAAAAGTGCGCTAACTCGTCCAGTTGCTCTTGGCTTCGAAGCATAACACCATAGCAACACGAAGAGGCAAACCCCCTCAAGACCAAACTCATAAAGTTGAGAAGGGTGACGGACTTGATCATCCACCTGTGGATACACCATGCCCCAAGGAACATCCGTAACACGCCCCCATAACTCTCCATTGATGAAGTTCCCAATTCGCCCCGCACCCAATCCCACGGGAACCAGTGGCGCTATAAAATCACCGACTTGCAAATAAGTTTTGCCATATTTTCGACAAAAGATCCATACTGCAATGGCAACCCCAATTAACCCACCATGAAAGGACATACCTCCTTCCCAAATTTTAAATAAGGAAAGCGGATTATGAATGACCCCCTGAAAATCATAAAATAGCATGTATCCAATGCGCCCACCCAATATGATTCCTAGAGCACCATAAAATACAACATCGCTTATCTGCTCAGGATTCCAATCTAATTGATAATGCTTTGCTCTCCAGTTACCAAGCAACCAAGCGCTAATAAAGCCAATTAAATACATTAATCCATACCAATGAACCTTTAAGGGGCCTAAAGAGAATGCTATAGGGTTAATATTGGGATAAGTAAACATAAATGATTCAATTCCTTTTATAAAAGCATGTGCGTTGCTGTAACTATTAATACCACTATAAATCCATATCGCAGGTATTTAATAGGCAGGATGTAATTTAATTTTGCACCATAAGGCGCTATAAGACTGCTGGGTATTGCAACCCCTAATACAGCAGGCCAATAGATAAACCCTGTGCTGTATGGGATGTGCTTCATTTCATAGGCTCCAGTCAACATGAACATCGTGGATCCAATAAAACCTACTACCAAAACACATAAACTAGAAACTGCTGATATTTTTCGTACAGCAACACCACAATACGTTAAATAGGGTATGATCATGACGCCACCACCGACCCCTAATAGTCCAGATAAACCACCAATACTTGAACAGATGAAATGATTAACCCAAGTACGGGGAAATCTTTCATCGTGAGTAGCATGAACATCAATAAACAATTTAATCGCGATACAAATTAAAAACAATCCAAAAATGATTTCCAACCATTCCGTATCTATAAAGGAGGCTAGAATCGAACCTAAAATTGTTCCGATTAAAATCCCAGGCCATAAACGTTTGAAAACAGCCCATAGAATGTCATCGACTTTGATGTGTGCACGCAACGAAGCCATGGCACTTAATATCATCGCAGCTAAGGAGCAACCGGCAGCAACGTGCATAATGGAGTCTTCTGGGATGATGTTAAACTGCTGAAAAACAGTGACTAGACCTGGAACAACGATGATTCCTCCGCCAATTCCTAGCGAGCCAGACATAACTCCAGCAAATAAACCAATCAACATATAAGCGATAAGGCTTTGGAAAATAATCATTGTCATTAGGGTTTACCTGCCCTAATCAATCCACCCAGTCCTTCTTCTTCTAATGCCTTTTGCAGATGAAAGCGAATTTCAGCAGGATGCTCAAACTCAAGAACTTCAGCCAAAATTTTACGCGCATTGGCTATGGCAAAATTACGTATGACCCATTTAACTCTTGGTAAACTTGCCGAGTTCATACTTAACGTATCAAAACCCATCGCGATTAATAAAATCACCGCCAAAGGATCACTTGCCATTTCCCCGCATATACTCACCTCAACACCAGCTGCATGCCCTCCTTCCACTACTTTAAGCAACACCCTCAGCATGGCAGGATGCAGTGGGTCATACAAATTCGCTACCCGTGCATTATTTCTATCAACAGCAAGTAAATATTGGGTTAAATCGTTGCTCCCTACTGAAATAAAATCAACTCGCTTAGCCATTTCTCGTGCTAAATAGGCCGCAGCAGGCACTTCTATCATGATGCCAATTTTTGGTTTTTCTATCTCACAGCCTTCTTCAAGCAATTCTTCATAGGCCTGTTCAATCAAATAGGTTGCTTCTTCTACCTCACTGAGAGTGGTGACCATAGGCAACATAATACGCAGGTTATCCAACTCTTCACTTGCGCGCATCATTGCGCGAACCTGCATCAGAAACACATCAGGATGATCAAGGGTTACACGAATGCCCCTCCAGCCTAAGTAGGGGTTTTCCTCTTCGACAGGGAAGTATGGCAATACCTTGTCTCCACCCACATCGAGGGTGCGCATAGTCACTAAATGAGGAGCAAATGCTTTAAGCGTTTGTCGATAAATAATGGTTTGCTCATCCTCAGAGGGGAATCGATCACGGCTCATAAAAGGAACTTCTGAACGATAAAGCCCAACACCTTCAGCGCCAACACTCATAGACATCCCTGCATCCATCGCCAAACCAGTATTAACCTGCAAGGAAACACGATAATTATCCAGGGTTTCTGCTGGCTTGTCCCTTAAGCTAATTAAGCTTTGATTCAAATCTTGTTCTTGTTGCGCTAAATTGCTTAAATTCAGCCAATAAAGAGCGAGAAGGGGACACGTGTACGTGGCCATAATAGCCATCAACGATCAAAGCTCGTTTGTCGACGCTTTCTACTTTTAAGCCACGCAAACCCATCACAGTTGGAACACCCAGCGCTCGAGCTAAAATAGCAACGTGAGAGTTATTCGATCCATTGGCTGAGACAACTCCAGCCAGTTGCCCCTCTGGTACTTCAGCGAGTGATGCTGCAGTGACTTCCTCTCCAATTAAAATTGTACGCTTTGGATAAACAATTTCCTCTTTTTGTGATCGTTGTAACTCAGCCAACACCCTACGACCTAAATCACGAAAATCACTAGCCCGTTCACTAAGATATTCATCTTCCATGCTTTCAAATTGCTGAACATGTTTTTTGATCACAGTGGCCAAAGCAGCTTGCGCACTGATTTGTTCTTCGCGAATGACTTCCTCTACTTCTGCCCCCAAACTATCTTTATCTAGAATCTTTAAATACACATCAAATAAAGCATGTTCGTCTTCTGCAACTGTCTCTCTCATGCGTTTACTTAAACGTCGCATATCATCACGAGCAGTGTCTAAAGCCTCGTAGAAAGCACCTATTTCCTCATCTAAATCTTCTATAAGAGTACGTGGAACCGCATCAATATCGGCAGGTGGATAAACCACCATAGCCGTACCAATACCTATTCCTGGAACACTGCCAACACCTGATAAAGCAGTATGTAATGCCTCGGTTTTGGTTTTGGCTTTAATTTCACCCAGTTGTCGCGGTTGTGTTAACTCCGTTAACTCACCCGTTGCTTCAGCATGCGCTATAATGCCGCCTAATTGGGCAGCCAAGGTGATTAAAAAGGATTCTTCAGCATCATCAAAACATCTTTGCTCAAGCTGTTGAACAACTAACACTCCATAAAGCTTACGATGCTGAATAATTGGCACACCTAAAAATGCTTTCAGATGTTCTTCACCAATTAATGTATTTCGATAAAAATCTGGGTGGGCAGGAGCATCTTCTATGTTAATTGGCTCCTCTCTTCTGCCGATTAAACCAATTAAACCGCTATCAAGAGCAACTCGTACTCGAAACTCAGCTTTTTTATTTAAACCCTCAGTCGCTATCAGAACATATTCGGCGGTTTTATTATCGATAAGGTAAACGGATACGGCCTCGGCACTTATGGCTTTATGTATGCGTTGCACCAACACGCCAAGCGCTTCTTTAAGATCACTTGCACTGGTGACATCTTGAACAATACGTTTAAGTACCTTTAGCATCTATCCTTTATGATTACCTCTCTTTCGTTTCATACCATAGGGCGTTCGTCGTGTTTTCTTCAATAAAGGCTCCAATTCCTTTAATGCCTGAGTATACACTTGTCTCTTAAAAAAAATCACTTGTTGTTCGGGTTCATGAAACTCAACCCAACGCCAACTGTCAAATTCAGGGGAGTCACTGAGATCCAATCTCACCTTTTGCTCATTGGACACAAGCCTTAACAAATACCACTTTTGTTTTTGTCCAATCACAAGGGGTTCACTACCATGACGTAAATATTGTTTTGGTAATCGATATTTCAACCATCTTTTCGTAGAACCTAAAACACTAACATCCCCTCTCTCTAAACCTACTTCCTCATGCAACTCCCTAAACATAGCATCTAAAGAACTTTCTCCGGGAGCCAACCCTCCCTGTGGGAATTGCCAAGCGTCATGCCCACTTCGTCTTCCCAAAAACACTCTATCGGAATCGTTGACTAGGACTATGCCTACATTCAATCGATAACCGGCGCGATCAATCACCATGATGTCACTGCTTAGAATATACCGTTAATACACTAATTTTTTCACAAAGTATAAGTCCTTACAATTAAATCTGAAAATATAATTTCGAGAAGGCCTGGAGCTGTTTATATTGGGCATTTATTGGCAAATTTAAAATCATGATGCGCTGATTTTTTGCACATAAATTGGGGTAAAATCAAATAATCCGATCCCTCACAGTCGCGGCTCGGTTAGCACTATGCAAAACCGATACGAGACCGTCAGGGCTGAGGAATCAAATCCTAGTCACAGCAGGGAGTGAACCGAGCCGCGCGCGTCAGCAAGCGGATACGGAACTATCCGCTTTCACGAATGACGCTGCTATGGCAGCGCCATTCGACGAAGCGCCGGACCAACGCTTACTGACCCTCAGAGAAGAGATTCGTTGGGGCACTATAATAGGAGTAGATTCCTCAGCCGTCAGGGAGCGGATAATGGTTCAAGCACATGACTTCCATCAACCATCTCGCATTACCACTTTACTTTTAGCTATAATCAAACCATTGCTAACAATGTGCTCTCAATCAAACCCCATGAAAAAACACATTTTAATACTCAACACAGGTGGAACCATCAGCAGCGTTAAAACCAACCATGGCTATGAACCTTCTCCTGGGTTTGTCAATAAGGCATTGGCTGAAATACCTGCTTTAAAACATAAAGACATGCCTAGATACACCATTAAGGAATATCAGCCGCTCTTAGATTCTTCAAACATGACGGTTCATGAGTGGAATCGCATCGCAAAGGACATCGCCCAAGAATACAGCGCCTATGATGGATTTGTGATTCTGCACGGAACCGATACCATGGCTTATACTGCTTCAGCCCTATCTTTTATGTTGGAAAATTTAGCGAAGCCCGTTATTGTAACCGGATCACAAATTCCATTATCTGAAATTCGGAATGACGCCATGGATAATGTGATCACCTCCTTGTGGCTTTGTGCACATAAACCTATTCATGAAGTTTGTGTTTATTTTAATCAACAGCTTTTTAGAGGTAATCGTACCCAAAAAATCAGTGCTCAACGTTTTGACGCTTTTGATTCACCCAATTACCCATCATTAGCGGACATTGGGATAGAGATTCATTTGCACGATCAGCTTTTACTTCCACCCCCAAAAAACTCATTCCACTTACAAACCATTACTCCTCATTTCATTGCAAATTTTCGATTGTTTCCTGGATTTGCCAGTGATGTGTTGGCTTATATTTTAAATCAGCCTATCCGTGGACTTATTTTAGAAACCTATGGTGCAGGAAATGCACAAAATAACGATCAACGCTTTTTGCATTTATTGAAAGATGCCTGTGATAGAGGAATTGTCATCATCAATTGCACTCAGTGCCATCAAGGTTTTGTTGAGATGAACCAATACGCAACAGGCCATACTTTAAAACAAGCAGGGCTAATCAGTGGACACGACATGACCCCTGAAGCAGCCCATTGTAAGTTATTGTATTTATTGAGTAAAAACTTGGATATTCCAAAAATTAAAGCGTTAATTGAAACCAACATGTGTGGGGAATTAAGCGAATAATGTGTAAGCAGGAGAGCGGCCCTCTGTGGGGTCCGTCCCCTCGATAAATTTTAACTTATGTTACATTGAATGCTCGAGACCTCTTTCCTCTTCATTCTCGATTTGCTGTTCTTCTTCGTTCTCAGCGTCGGATTTATTGCCTTCTCCAACATCCTGCTTCGCAAGTACCTCTTCTGCATCTTTTTCTTCTTCTGGTTCCTGAGCTTTTAAATGAGGTTTAGGTGGTACTTTAGCTTTGGGACGCTTAGTAAGTACCTCCTCTTCCTCAACAGCAATTTCTTCCTCATCCTCTACAGCTTTTGTAAGCGGTTTAGGTTTAGGAGGAGATTTAGCAAATAAACTGAAGGCTTTGGTTTTCGGTTCTACCTTGTCTTGCGATTTTGGTGTTGCTTTAGGTTGAGACTTTCCCTCTTGCTTGACTAACAATTCCTTTTCCGAATCTGTATTGAGTTTGCCAAATTGCTCGGAGGTCATGTTATTTACCGCCCTAACAGCTTGATTAAATTCTTGACCGAATCTTCCTTCACCGGGTGAGAACAGTTTTTCCACAGATACATTGGCTAAGCCACCTAACAAACTTATTGAAGGAGAGACACCCTTTCCTGTAGGACCTTGTGTAATTCGTAGGTTATCCCCTCCCAAATCTTTAAGGACCTTAAGCACACGTGTTCTTTGCTCGGCCAAATTGTAAGTTGGCTTTATCCACTCACTTAACTGAATTATCCGTTCCAATAATGCCAATTCCTTTTGAACTCTAAGATCTTTACTTCCAATATTTTGTGGATTAAATATCTCATCCCCGTAATAGATAGCAGCATGATAATAAACAATGTTTTCTGGGGTATATTTGAATGGTCTATCCATGAATTGGAAGTCGGTGGATTTCTCCATTTCTTCTATAGGTTGAGCCTCATCAGAAATTTCAATGTCTTTTGCTATCAACGGTTTCTTTTCAGACTTCAAGTTATTGATGTCTTTTAGTTTGTCGTAAAACGCAATGCAATGATTTCTTAAATTATTGTAACCAGTAACGGTTTCTCCACCATCTCTTGATTCTTTATGGGCTTCCCGTAGCTTTTGAATTTGTTTACGAGATTCATCAATCATTTTAAGAACTAATTGTAAATCCGCCTTATCATTCCCCGTTCCATCAAAGCGAATAATTTTATCTTGGAGAGCACCAATTGCTTCCTTTTGATCTTTTGATAAGTCCTTGTTATAGGGGGTGTAATTAAAAAAAGGAACCACGGAAACCATTTTTCCCTCTTGGACGTCGATTAGATTTTTGAGCTGATCCTTGATGAGTAACTTTAAAACCGTAAGAAATATTGTCATTGCACTACTCCTTTAACTGCAACTTAATTATCATTGGGATATTTACTACATAAATAGCTTTGATGCAAACTGTTTAATTCAGTACCTTTGTATTTTATTTAACTAAGGAAAACATAAATCTCATGAATTTACAAATTATTATTTTAGCTGCAGGACAAGGTAAAAGAATGTACTCCAATACACCTAAAGTGCTTCACACTCTAGCTGGAAAGCCCATGTTGGCACATGTAGTGGAGACTGCTTTAAAACTGAGTCCTAATGCAATCCATGTTATTTATGGTCATGGTGGCGATTTATTAAGATCATCACTCCCTGACTTACCTGTGCACTGGGTACACCAAGCTCAGCAGCTTGGAACTGGCCATGCCGTCCTGCAAGCGTTGCCTAATATTCCCGAAGATGCACTAGTCCTTATTTTGTATGCTGATGTTCCATTAATTCAGGCAGAAACACTCCAGTCCCTAATTCAAGTTCATCAGTCACAAAATTCACATCATTCTGCATTATCACTACTGGTTGCTGAGCTAGCAAACCCAACTGGTTTAGGTCGCATTGTCAGAAACAACCACGATAAAATTTATAACATTGTAGAAGAAAAGGATGCAAGTGAGCAAGAAAAGAAAATTAAGGAAATTTACTCCGGTATTTGCTGCGCTAATGCTTCTGATTTAAAGCGGTGGCTTCCATCTTTGTCGAATAACAATGCTCAAAAAGAATATTATTTAACTGAAATTATTTCCCTTGCTGGGAAAGAGAATGGTTGCATCGACTCAGTCACCTGCAAAGAGAATTTTGAAATCCAAGGAGTTAATAATCGCCTGCAACTGCAAGAGCTGGAGAGAATTTGGCAAAAGAGGCTAGCGAATCAATTGCTTGAAGAGGGAGTCATGATAGCTGATGCCTCACGCATTGATGTTCGAGGGACTTTGAGTTGTGGCAAAGACGTGTTTATTGACATCAATTGTCTATTTATAGGCACCGTTGTTATTGGCGATGGATGCTGCATAGGCCCCAATTGTGTGTTAACGAATGTCACTTTAGGAAAGGACACCGAAATTCTTGCGAACAGCGTATTGGAAGGATGTACCATTGCTGATGACTGTCATATAGGCCCATTTGCCCGACTGCGAACAGGCACTCAATTGGCGTCCCATTGCAAAATAGGCAACTTCGTAGAAACTAAAAAAGCCATTTTTGATGAAGGAACAAAAGCGAGTCATTTAAGCTATTTAGGGGATGTGAAATTAGGCAAGGGAGTCAATGTTGGGGCGGGAACCATCACATGTAATTACGATGGAGTGAATAAGTATGAAACCATTATTGAAGACGGTGCTTTCATTGGTTCGGATACGCAACTCATAGCCCCTGTTGTGATTGGAGCAAATGCAACGATAGGGGCTGGGAGCACCATCCGCAAAAATGTACCGCCTGATGAATTGACATTAACTGAGTCAAGACAGAAAACAGTGTATGGTTGGAAAAGGCCTGAGAAGAAAAAGTGAGGTGGTTGAACGCCCAACTGGGCACCATCAAACGGGGTCATCAAACGGGGACGGACCCCACTGGGGTCCGTCCCCATATCCCCATAAAGTCCCCATAAAAACGTAACCCCAATCTTAGCTACTCACTTTGCCAGATCAAAGCCTCTTTTCTTTCCAAAGACTTACATACCCATAAGACAAAGGGCAGCAAGACAATTGTCATGATCAACTTGTACTGCCAAACATTCATGACTAAGTTAAAGATTTGTTCATAGGGGTATATTCCCCCGTAAAGCAAACTGTAATCGACTAAACACAACAATGAGTTAGCACAGACATTAGCGATTAACAACCGCAGAGGTCTATTTATTCCCCATTTGGGATCCTTGAGGTACTGTATCAACCAAGCATTGCTGAAAAAAGTAATAAATAGAGTTAGACCCCCAGCAGTTAGTCTTCTAGGCATGATGTATGAATAGAAGGGATTCAAATTAAAAAACGGTGGTGATGGCAACGTGACTAATCCCATCAAGAACAGGTCAAACGTTAATTGTGCAACAACCATCGTCAATGCCAATTTAATATTCGGACGATACCCCCAATACTCACCAATGATTGAGCTGATGATGATGGGTATGGGAAAGAAAATGCAACTGGCTGATAATATATGGTCTTTATTGATCGAAACGATACGATATTCACAAGCTAAACTGATCAACATGACTGCTACTGCAATACACAGAAAATACTGATACGTCGGAAAAAACCCCTCCGACTGGTCAGATAATGAACTGTTTTTAAAAAATTGATTGAACTCAAGAAAAAAAGCCAAATAAATGACACCGATCAATAACACAAGCAATGATGCAATCATCAAGGAGTCAATAAAGACCTGCTTAAAACTATGCGCGTGTGGCCCAGAAAACAGAAAATAAAAATCCACGCAGAAAAAACTCAACCCTCCTAATAAAAATAATAATAAAGAGTTTTTGGGAGTACATCGTTCACTATTGGTTTTAGAAAAAAATAACAAATGAGGCAAGTAGAAACTCAACGCAAAGGAGAGTGTAGTTGCAAAAAATTTCTTCGGAATCTCCTCAAAAATAATCTGGTACACAGGACTGTCATGCATGTATTCAGAAGCAGGTAAATTGACCAGTACATACACTCCTACACAAAACAGATACAAAGTAATTAAACAGAGGTTAAGTAAGTGGCGTTGTTCTTTAAATGTGCATGTATTCAAAGCAACTAAAAATAAACTAGCGATAAGAGGGCCTATTAAACTATTTGCGGCAAAGACCATGCCCCCCAAAGAGATAATTTTGAAAGAAACATTAATTAATACAATTAAGCAAGTCATCATACTTACTGCAAGCGGCAAGAATCCTTGGGATTGCCTGGAGGATATGATTTGCTTCATGTACAAGTGGTTTCCTTCATTTCTTTTTCTCTGCATACATTCAGAATAATAAGCGCACAAATATACCATTTGTTCTTTTATTAAGGCAAGATTGTGTGAAGTACTTTATCCGCTCCCTAACGGCTGAGGAATCGACTCCTATTATAGTGCCCCAACGAATCTCTTCTCTGAGGGTCAGTAAGCGATGGTCTGGCGCTTCGCCGAATGGCGCTGCCTTAGCAGCGTCATTCGTGAAAGTGGATAGTTCCGTATCCGCTTGCTGACGCGCGCGGCTCAGTTCACTCCCTGCTGTGACTGGGAGTTGGTTCAGACAGCAAAGAAGAAACCGAGCCGCGCACGTCAGCAAGCGGACCGACTCACTCCCTGCTGTGACTAGCATTTGATTCAAACAGCAAAGAAGGAACCGAGCCGCGCGCGTCAGCAAGCGGACCGATGGGAGCAATATAGATGAACCTAATCACACCGCTTAAGGCAGCGCCATTAGGCGAAACACCCGACCTTTGGTATAAATGCCCCTTTTTTAAAAATGAGTCGACTCCTCAGCCCTGACGGTCGCTACTCGGTTAACACAGCTGAATTTGGGATCAGTGAATTTGGGGATGGTTCCCGCTTGGGGGCCGTCCCCATGGTTATGGTTCTTTATCCGCTCCCTGATGGTCGCGGCTCGGTTACCACGGCTGAATTTGGGAACTGACCCCACTTGGGGTCCGTCCCCATGGTTATGTAGATGTCCGAGCCGCAACTCAGGGATCGGTTAAACAGAACTGCTAAATTGGTATTAGTCGACGTAACGAACGAGAAATGATAATTTATAATTCAATCTAATGACCATTGAACGACGAGCTTACTCCATGATTCTTCATAAAAAAAACGTTTCCGCTAAAACAGGATTATTACCAGGAACAGCCATTTATGTAGGGGAGCACCCACCCCAACCAACTAAAATCAAAATCCACATTTATGACAAAGCCAGTTACATGACGGTGGACACCTTTAACTTTGAACAGCTACATAATGCCATTGCTGAACAGAAACACATATGGATAGACATCTCTGGCCTAGCTGATGCAAACACCATCACGACCATCTGTACACAAATGCAAATTCATCCCCTTATTATTGAAGATTTATTAAATACAAAACAACGACCTAAATTGGATTTTTTTGATGACTATTTTTTTATCGTTTTCAAATTACTCAAATCAACCACAGAAAATGCTGTTTACAGTTCTGAGCAGCTCAGCCTGATCATTAAACATCAATTACTCATCACTGTACGAGAATCATCAGAGTATGATCTTTCATCAATCTACAAAAGATTGGAAGGTGAACGTTCATTGATCAGAGAGCATGGGATTGACTATCTCACCTACCTCCTCATGGATTACATCGTTGATGATTATTTTAATTTTGTCGAAGCCACAGCAAATCTCTTAGAAACATTGGAAAATCAACTCATTACAAAACCTGAAATCATCAAATTAGAAACTCTTTACACGATTAAGCGTAGAACTCTAATCTTAAGAAAAACGATTCCACCACTTAGAGATATTGTGCACTTATTGCTTACAGATGATAGAGGCTTAATTAATAAGAAATACATGTTGTACTATCGTGATTTACACGACCACTGTATTAGACTGGTTGAATCCATTGACGTCCATCGAGAAATGTCGGGAAGTATGCTGGAGATTTACCTCTCCACCATCAATAACCGCATGAATGAATCCATGAAAATCCTTTCATTGTTTGCAAGTATATTTATTCCTCTGAGTTTTATAGCAAGCCTATATGGGATGAACTTTAAATACATGCCCGAACTGGATTGGAAATACAGCTACCCAGGCGTTCTGATAATCATGCTTTTGGTGGCATGGGTTGTGTTGATCTTTTTTAAACGTAAAAAACTGTTCTAAAAACAAGAGGACGGACCCTGAGGAATCGACTCATAATATAGTGCCCCAACTCATCTCTTCTCCGATGGTCAGTAAGCGTGGGTCCCGCGCTTCGCCTAATGGCACTGCCTTAAGCAGCGTCATTCGTGAAAGCGGATAGTTCCGTATCCGCTTGCTGACGCGCGCGGCTCTGTTCACTCCCTGCTGTGACTAGGATTTGATTCAGACAGCAAAGAAGAAACCGAGCCGCGCGCGTCAGCAAGCGGACTGACTCACTCCCTGCTATGACTAGCATTTGATTCAGACAGCAAAGAAGAAACCGAGCCGCGCGTCAGCAAGCGGACCGACTCACTCCCTGCTATGACTACGATTTGTTTCAGACAGCAAAGAAGAAACCGAGCCGCGCGCGTCAGCAAGCGGACCGACTCACTCCCTGCTGTGACTAGCATTTGATTCAAACAGCAAAGAAGGAACCGAGCCGCGCGTCAGCAAGCGGACCGACTCACTCCCTGCTGTGACTAGCATTTGATTCAGACAGCAAAGAAGAAACCGAGCCGCGCGCGTAAGCAAGCGGACCGACTCACTCCCTGCTGTGACTAGCATTTGATTCAGACAGCAAAGAAGAAACCGAGCCGCGCGCGTCAGCAAGCGGACCTATGCGGGCCGTATAGAAGAACCTAATGACACCGCTTAAGGCAGCGCCATTCGGCGAAGCACCCGTCCTTTGGTTAAATGTCCTATTTAAAGGAAAAGACATAGGACGGAAAAACCAAGGGACGGACCCCAGTGGGGTCCGTCCCTTGGCTCCTCTAATTCATTTTATTCACATCGACCACTTGGCTCTCAGACGTGGAATTAGTGGTTATTTCCTCGATAATAGGACCCGTTGATTTTTTCTGATAAAAAAACATGTCTGGATTAAGCACTATAATCCCAACTTTCCTTTTTATTGGCATCTCATTTTTCGATTCGGGCTCTGCCTTGGTAGACATGAGATGAGGATCAATCGGGAAAAGTGATAATTCTTGTTTGGTACTTCCTGTAGGAACAGGTTCCACCAATAACATGTCAGGGTCGATACTCACCTTACTGCCTTTAAATGGAGTCAATTGTGTCACTGCCTCAATAGGCAGAACAGAATCTTGTCCTTTGATGAGTTGCAACTGTTCAGCTGGTATAACCGGTTTTTTAGCAGCATCCCCCGAAGGAAGAGGAACTAAAGAGCGCTCTCCATGTATACCCAAATCATCTAAAGGCTCAATTTTTACTTCGGATTTAATGCCACTATGTCTTAGAAACCATAATTTTATAGCCACCATCAGATTCCAAAAGTCCTGCTCATGACTTAGCATTAATATAAATCGAGTTATCTTTTTTGGAATTCCAAATTTAAGATTGATCACTTCTGCTGTAGTCTTAGGAGCCCAGGCTAATGTTTTAACCCGTCTATCGTGACCGTATTTATCCACAAAATTGACGACGTTAACAGCCACTTTGCTGATGGATGGCCAATACATGACAACGATGGGATCTGTCGTAAACCCATCGGCACTCCTCATCATCGAGGGTAAAACAAGTACAAGTGCTTTTTCTTTGGCTTTTGTAAAAAATCCTGGAGCCGTCTTTCTTTCTCGCTCTACATCACTATTTAACAACATAGTTCCAAACTGAAGTGCAGGCGATAAAGGAATTAAGGGGGGAGCATTGGGATCTGGTTTAAAGTCAATTGGAATTCGCTTCATCATCCCATCAAAGACAACATCCACCAAAAATCGATTGACACGCTCGTAAACAGTCAGTGGATCGATAGTGAGCGTAGCGTCTTTGGGATCTATTTGCTGAAAGGTCATGTGTGCAGCTACATTAATGTGCATGAGCAATAAAAAATGCTTTAACGCTCTGTAATACAAATAGGGAGGCATACCAACAGTGGCTTCTAGCACTTTATCCATCAATTCCGTGGTCAAATAATACGTTAAACCAAGAGAAAGTCCCGTTTCTTGGGGCATGCTTAGAAACTTATGACGCTCACACAGTTCTGGCGTAGTAACCCTAAGAATATAGCGTCCATTAAAATAAACACTGAGCACTTTTGAAGCCACACCTCCAACGTAAGGAATTTTGCTGATGCCGAAGGTTAAGAAATCATTACCGATCAAAATAAAAGGTTCTCTCCCCCATCCTTTGATTTTGCGTTTAAAATTACAATCCATGTCATCGCAAATCGATTTAGGCAATTTTGTTTTATTCGAATTAAACGCACCAGGGCCCATTGTATCAAGGATAGCAACTCTTACAGTGGCTTGAGCACCTTCTCGCCAAGTATAGGATTGCACTAAATAATTTACTGCAGTAAGACCAGACAAGAATAGCGAATAGGGGGCATACCAAGACATGTCTTGATTATATCCATTGCCTACAAGTTGCTGGCTGTTGCTATTCATATACACCAAGGGGATCAACGGCAAGGTAGTCAGCGCAGCTTCCATTGGTGTTGAACGTTTTCCTTCAGCCTTATTGTAAGCAAGGTAGGCATAGTACAACAAGCCGAGAGCCGACATGTAGGGCATATAAGGCGCATACCAAGCGCCATCTTCATTATAGCCATTGCGAAAATACTGTTGGGTCGAGTTATTGGCATAATTTAAGGCGACTATTGGCAAAATATCATGGACTGCAACATAGGCCATGCCATTGACTATTTTTTTTGCTTGGGGATTATTGACTAAGGTAGGAATCGCTTTACGCAAGGCTAAAACTTGCTCTACCATGGTAAACGCTGTATTGGCAGTGTAGTTGAATACGCCAGAGACTATCTTTAAAGGGGAGGCATTATTCCATAACCACTGTGCTCCTCCATACAAGCCCGAACCGACTGAACTTAATCCACTTGATATTGATTCCGATGAAAACCAGCCCATTATGCTCTCCATTGCAACAGCGGAATTTTATTGTATGGGTAAATATATGGAATTACTAGGGGATCAACTTAGGATTTATAAATTCTTTTTGTCAAACTCACAAAGATCCCTAATTAAACAACCAGAACAATGTGGATTGCGAGCTGTACAAACATAACGACCATGCAAAATCAACCAATGATGTGCATCTTGTAAATAGTCAGGAGGAATATTCTTTAATAAGCCCTTTTCAACCTCCAATGGTGTTTTACCTTTTGCAAGTCCTATTCGATTAGACACTCTAAAAATATGCGTGTCGACTGCCATGGTTGGTTGGCCAAAGGCTGTATTTAAAACAACATTAGCGGTTTTTCTCCCTACCCCTGGAAGAGCTTCCAGTGCTTCTCGCTGCTCAGGTACTTCTCCATGATATTGATTCAGTAAGATTTCGCAGGTCTTGATAACGTTTTGGGCCTTGCTATTGTATAAACCAATGGATTTGATGTAAGTCTTTAAAGCGTCGATGCCTAAATCCAAAATTCCTTGGGCCGTGTTGGCTACCTTAAACAATTTGTCAGTGGCTTTGTTGACACTGACGTCCGTTGCTTGGGCAGACAACATCACAGCAATCAATAGTTCAAAAGGAGTACTGTAGATTAACTCTGTGGTTGGATGAGGGTTTTGTGCTTTAAAGCGTTGGAATAATTCTTGATACGTTTGTTTCTTCATGTCTTTCTTTTCGCTTTGGCACGTTCTAACGCTTGCAAAATGTATCGCTGCTTTGCTTCTTTATCTTGAGCGCTTGCAACAAGCTTGCTTTTTTCTCGATACAATTGTTGTTGCTCATGCTCATCACGCAAAAGGCGAATTTGCTTGGCTTTATAACGTTGTCGAGCTAAATCCTTGTCGTACTCAGTGGAGGGTAATGACACCATCTCAATGCAATCCACAGGACAGGGTTCTACACAAAGTCCACATCCCGTGCACTCGTGCGCAATAACAGAATGCATCAACTTCGCACTACCAACAATGGCATCCACCGGACAAGCTTTGATGCATTTAGTGCATCCGATACAGTCTTCCTCGATTATTCTGGCTACTGAAGGGGCGCGCGTATTGACTATCGCTTCGCTAAGGTAAGGGGTTGAATCAATGTTTAAAAGCTCCCCCAAAGCCTTGACGGTCTCAACACCACCCGGAGGACACTTGTTAATTGCAGCCGTGCCCTGAGCTAACGCTTCTGCATAAGGCAAACAACCTGGAAATCCACATTCTTTACATTGAGTCTGCGGTAATAAAGCATCAATGTCTTTGACTGAGGCCATTATTTCACCTTCATGCCAGGCAATGCTCCTTCATCGGGTTGTAATAAAAATAGGCCTTTTCCATCACCGGCAGCTAATACCATTCCCTCAGACACTCCAAAGCGCATTGTCCTTGGAGCCAAATTGGCTACCATCACGGTTAGGCGTCCTACAAGGTCTTCTGGAGCATAAGCACTTTTGATTCCAGCAAACACTTGCTTTTGCTTCTCACCTATATCCAAGGTCAGTCGCAATAGCTTATCTGCCCCTTCTACTGGTTCAGCTTTGACGATTTTAGCAATTCGCAAATCCACTTTGGCAAAATCATCAATGCTTATATAGTCCTCTTGTTGCTCAATAGGGTTGCTTGTCGTTGGTGTTTTGACTAAAGACTCCTTGCTTGCAGCCAACATTGCGTCAATTTTTTCTTTTTCAACTCGAACCATGAGAGGTTGAAACGCTTCTATTTGATGATTCACTAATGGCTTATCAATGCTTGACCAGGTTAAAGGCTGACAATTTAAAAATCGCTCCACTGAGGCTGTCATCATCGGTAATACAGGCTTCAAATAAGTCATCAACACACGAAATAAATTAATCCCCATGGTGCAAATGGCATGAACCTCATCAAGACGAGAGTCGTCTTTAGCCAAGACCCATGGCTTATTGGCATCAATGTATTGATTGACTTTATCCGCACACTCCATGATTTGCCGAATTGCGCGAGCATAATCTCGCGAAACAAAAGACTCAATCACTGATTCTCGAACTGCAAGCAGTTCCTCATACAGCTTTGGTTCGCTTAAAGTTCGACTCAAGCGATTGTCAAAACGCTTGTTAATAAATCCTGCACAACGACTGGCGATGTTTACCACTTTCCCCACTAAGTCAGCATTCACTCGATTGGTAAAGTCTTCAAAATTCAAATCCAAATCATCCACTCGCCCATTTAATTTAGCAGCAAAGTAATAACGTAGATATTCAGGATGTAAATGAGCTAAATAGGTACGCGCTTCAATAAAGGTACCACGCGATTTAGACATTTTTTGGCCTTCTACGGTTAAAAAGCCGTGGGTATAGACTGCAGTTGGAGTTCTATGCCCACTGGCAGCCAACATGGCTGGCCAAAAGAGCGCATGAAAATACACAATGTCCTTGCCCACAAAGTGATAAAGCTCCGTTTTAGAGTCTTTGTCCCAAAACTCATCAAAGGAGAGGCCTTTGTCAGCACAGTATTTTTTAAAGCTCGCCATGTACCCTATGGGAGCATCAAGCCATACGTAAAAATACTTGTCTTTTAATCCTGGGATTGGAAACCCAAAATAGGGTGCGTCTCGGGAAATATCCCATTGTTTTAATCCGGCAGCAAACCATTCGTTTAACTTGTTGGTCACCTCTGTTTGCAAATGCCCATTCGTGGTCCACTTCTTTAATAGGTCTTCATATCGCGGTAAATCAAAAAAATAATGTTCAGATTCTTTTTCTACTGGCTTAGCCCCCGAAATGACTGAGACCGGATCAATTAATTCCGCTGGCGAATAAGTAGCGCCACAAGATTCACAATTATCTCCATATTGATCAGGAGTACGGCATTTTGGACAAGTTCCTTTTACGTACCTGTCTGGTAAAAACATGTTCTTTTCTGGATCATACAACTGACGAATTGTTTTTTTAACAATATCACCATTGGCTTGTAGCTTTTCATAAATACAGCCAGCCAATGCTTCATTTTCAGGAGAGTGGGTGGTGTGATAACTGTCGTAATCAATGGCAAATGCGTTGAAGTCACTCTCGTGACTTAATTTTATCTCTGCAGTGAGTGCTTCTGGAGTAATGCCCAATTGTTCGGCTTTAAGCATGATTGGCGTACCATGCGCGTCATCTCCGCAAACACTAATGCATTCAACACCTAACATTTTGTGGGTACGTACCCAGACGTCGGTTTGAATGTGCTCCACCAAATGCCCTAAATGCAAATGCCCATTGGCATAGGGCAGTGCACTGGTCACCAACATTTTGCGTTCTGTAGTCATAGCTGTAAAATACTCATTGAGATCTAAATTGCGCGATTATAACGCAAAGACAAGGCAAATGCCTGCGTTTTATAACTTAAGTGACTATAGCATATGACAAACAAACAACGAATCATTATAGGAATAAGTGGCTCATCTGGAATCATTTATGGAATTCGGCTTCTGGAAGCCTTACGCAAGATGCCTATTGAAACCCATTTGGTGGTTAGCAAAGCGGGACAATTGACCCGTGCCTACGAAACTGATCTGAGTTTGACTGAGCTTAAAGCATTGGCCGATGTGTATCATCGATGCTCTGATTTAACCGCATCCATCGCAAGCGGTTCTTTTAAAACCATGGGCATGATCATAGCGCCTTGTTCCATGAAAACATTAGGTGAAATTGCGCATGGAATCAGTAGTTCTTTAGTATCTCGAGCTGCAGATGTGGTGCTCAAAGAACGCCGACGATTGGTTTTACTTCCACGAGAAACCCCTCTTCATCTTAACCATCTTAATAATATGGTCACCATCACGCAAATGGGTGGCATTATTTGCCCGCCAGTCCCTGCTTTTTATAATAAACCACAAAGCATTGATGACATCGTCAATGACACCGTTGGAAGAGTGCTCGATTTGTTTTCGTTGGAAAATGAGTTAGTGAAACGCTGGGGGGAATAAAAAACGCGGCTTAAGCCGCGTTTTGGACAAAAAGGACTAATTAGTTTGAGCTTGTCAAAGAATGTATTTGCTCTTCAGTAACAACTGGTTGTTTTGATCCAGTTTTTGGTTGAGCTTGTTGAAATAATGGAGCTGTCTGAGTAGGAGGAGTATAAGAAAAAGGTTTAGAGTATCTTGTGTCTAGCTCACTCTGTGACCCTAACGCTGAGAGTTTGCGTGGTGATCCTGTATTGGTAGATCTCTCATTTGTCTCATATTCGTCATCCTGTTGCTCAACACGTGTATCTTTACCCTTACCGCCTTTTGACTCTTTTGGCTTGCAGAAACAACCGATAATTGCTTTCACGCCAGTAACGATAGCATCACCTACATAAACTGCAGCACTGGTTAAAGCAGCAGCAACACCCGCTGTAGCAGCAACTTGGGCAACAAATCCAGTACCTACAACTGCAGCGATTGATACACCAAATACGGTGAATCCAGTAACAGCGGCTAAAGCAGCAGGCCATAGAGCAACGGTTAAAGCAGCAGCACCTGCAACAGCCAATGAAGCCCAGAAAGCAGTAGCAATTGCTTGCTTGTGATTAGACACAAAATTTGAAATACCTGTCAATAACCAGTTTGTCAGACCTAAAATTAAAGTGATCAAACCTGGTTTGTTTACTGTTTCTTTATTTCCTGAGACTTTATTGATTCCAGTTTGACTGTAACCGAACAATGCTCTGTTGATGAATTCAAACGCGTCAGCTGGCGCAGAAAACACTTTTTTCATAATCTCTTTAAATGTCATTACTAATACTCCAAGGTTATAAATCGCTGCGGATTGTAGCAATCAAATTGCAAAATGTGAAACATAAATGCTCAAACAAATGTAACAAATTCGAAAATAGCAGATTTGAATTAAACACATTGATTAATATAGAGTTAATTAGCGCAAATATTGTACTTACAGGGGTTTTGTAAATTGATCAACCCGTCAGACTCCTTCCTGAGTTCGAAGTATGATCATGATCACGCACGTCCATTATAGGAGTTGTGACTGGCTCTTCAACCATTGAAGATTGAGAAGAATCATAGCCATTAAATTCATCATAATAATCTTCTTCATCATCTAATTCATCGCTTTTACCCGATTCTAAATGGGCACGAATAAATTCCGCTAAATTGGGATGGAGATTATGGGGCACTGTTTCTTTTGAAGTGAATAAATCGTACAAATGACTTGCAATATTGATTAACTGCTTAACAACCACTGCACCACCCGTTGCCACTACAAAAGCGCATCCTGTGAGGATGCTGCTGAGCGAAACGGATGCCAAATACACATTCAATGAGCTTAAAAAGGCCAAAGGTGTCCAGCCCAATACACTGATGCCTGCAAATACAGCCAAAACAGGGGGACAAAATAGTGCTAATAAAGCCACGGCGATACCAGTAAGCGCAGAAATGATGAACACAGTTGCCAAATAGCCCTTGTTGCGATTAAACCACTTATTGAACATCTCCCACATATCAATAACCCCTAAAATAAAATGAAGCGATTATAGCACCATGAAATTTAAATGATAGAATATTGATCAGTCATGTCGATATTTCGTTGGGTCAACTACTCCTGCCCCTAAAAACCCTCGTTTTCTAAAGGTACAACTGTCACAACTCCCGCAAGCTTCCCCTGCATCATTGGCCTGGTAACAAGACACAGTCATGCTGTAATCAACGTTTAACTGGGCACCTAATTGAATGGTTTGTACCTTACTCAAGTGCTGCAAAGGCGCATGAATACTAAACAGATCGCCTTCGATGCCTGCTTTCGTTGCAAGATTAGCTAAAGTCTCAAAAGCATGGATAAATTCGGGTCTACAATCAGGATAATGAGAATAATCAACCGAGCTTGCACCGATATAGATATCCCTCGCAGCGATGGACTCTGCATACCCTAAAGCCATCGCTAAAAAAATGGTGTTTCTAGCTGGAACATAGGTCACTGGAATATCCATACTTTCTTTAAACTCTGGAACATCTATTGCCTGATCAGTTAAAGCGGAACCACCAAATAAGCCCGTGTCTAGGTTAACGATTTTATGTTCGATAACGTCCATCTGTTTTGCAATTCGGGCGGCTGCTTTCAATTCAGTTGAGTGCCTTTGACCATAGGAAAAGCTTAAGGCATAACAAGCAAACCCCTTTGATTTAGCCAAAGCCAAACACGTCGTTGAATCCAAACCGCCTGAAAGTAATACCACTGCCTTTTTCATTGTATAACTACCCCATAAATCCAAATATTGCCTGCTCATTAATAATAAGGTTAAAATGCAGGCCAATTATGACACAATCTGGAATGTGATGACGACAACTCTTTATCCTGTTATTTTAGCGGGGGGCTCAGGCACACGACTTTGGCCCTTATCTCGCAAAAATTTTCCCAAACAATTTCTAAAATTAAATGGAAATCTGTCGTTAATTCAGCAAACCATGAACCGAGTAAACCGCTTAGCTAATGAACAAGTAATCCTAGTCAGTAACGAAGATCATTACTTTCTATGTCAAGAGCAATTGCAAGAGTTTAGCGCTCCTAGTACCTACTTATTAGAACCTTGTGCAAGAAATACAGCCCCAGCTATTGCGTGCGCCGCCCATTATCTTTGTCAGCAAGGTGGAGAGCAAGCGGTCATGTTGGTGCTTCCCTCAGATCACTGGATAGCGAACGATGATTCCTGGCTTGAAGCGATGTCATCGGGTGTGGAATACGCTTCGGATCATGATGCTATTGTTACTTTTGGCATTAAACCAGACAGCGCACACACTGGGTATGGCTACATCGAGGCAGGAGCGACTTTGTCACCAAGCACGTTTAAAGTCTCTAGTTTTAGAGAAAAACCTGATCTTCATTCAGCCGAAGAATTCGTTAATAGTGGCAATTACTTTTGGAACAGCGGGATGTTTGTTTGCAAGGCTGGTGTTTATCTGCAGGAATTGAGAACATTTGCCCCAGAGATATATCAGCATAGCCAAGAAGCGACGAACAAAGCTCAAGGACACCATGATTTTTTGCGCATTGATGAAAACTCATTCACACAATGCCCTGACGAATCCATTGATTATGCCATCATGGAAAAAACCAATAAGGCGGTGGTTATTCCTGTTGCTATGCAATGGAGTGATTTGGGTTGTTGGAACGCAGTGGCTGATGCCAACTCCCAGGATGAACAAGGGAATACCATCATTGGCAATGCAATCGCACAGGACAGCCAGAATTGTTTAATCAATAGTGAAAATCTCTTAGTAACTACGGTTGGCATTAAAGATCAGATCATCATTGCAACCAATGATGCTGTGTTAGTTGCAAATAAACAATATTCTCAACAAGTGAAAGAGCTGGTAGCTGCTCTAAAAAAAGATCATCATCACCTTACACAAGATCATCAACGTGTTCCAAGACCTTGGGGATACTTCGAAATTCTTGCTGAAGGTGCTTCCTTCAAAGTGAAACGCCTCATGTTGAAACCAGGAGCGAAAATATCTCTGCAAAAACATCAACATCGAGCAGAGCATTGGGTTGTTGTTGCTGGAGAAGCCGAGGTGATCAACGCTCGCGATACGATTTATCTCTCTAAAAACCAATCCACTTACATTCCGCCGAATACTCTACATCGTTTGTCAAACCCAGGTAATGAGCCTTTGTACGTCATTGAGGTGCAAAGTGGTCAGTATTTAGGGGAAGACGATATTCAACGTTTTGATGACATGTACTTGCGGAAGAAAGAGAATTTGGTTGAAGTTTGAGTTCGATTCTTTTCCTACTGGATTGTAGGTCTAATTCATTAACCGCTCCCTCACGGTCGCGGCTCGGTGGACTCAGTGTAAATCCCAATCAACTGAGCAGACGGTAAGGGAACGGATATACCCCCAAAAAAACCGAGCCGCGACTGTAAGGGAGCGGAAAATTCACGCAAATTTTAGTTTCAATACTGTAAAACCAAGCCCTCAGCAATTGTCTTCAAATAAAAAAATATGTTATAAAAAAGAACAATGTAACTTTTTATAGTATTATTTATATAGGTTGTCACCAAAAATATTGGTACAGAGGTGATATTATGGCAACAAGTAGCTTAATTCTGAGATCTTTTTTAGAGATAGAAGAGAATGGCGTTAATGTACAACTTAGCCCAGAAGAAAGCGCAAAAAATCTACTCAAGCACAATAAATTACTCAATGGTGGCGATTTTCTTACACCCTTAAGCTATTACCTCTCTATTTTAGATGAAACGGATGTCACTCTAATTAAGTACATTAATAATGAAATTGAATTGGATCATCAACTCCATGCCCTGAGAATCGCCTATTTGCTTTTACTTGCTCAGCAAGAATATGAACTCAATCAAAGAAATTTTGACAACCAAAAAAAATATGAAGAACACAAACGTAAATGCATCGCTCTCATTGATACGATCGTATTAAATAGAACTGGGATAGATAATCACAATTACTCAATGCCAATTGCCTCAGATGGATACCCTGTAAAGTACCTCAGCATTTTTCTAGGAAAAGAATTTGCTGAATCCATGGTCGAAATGGTCGATCACCAAGAAGTCACCAAAAACATCAAAGCGTACATGGGCGCTTTCAATGAAAAACGTCTGTATTGGGTTTGGTGCTCTAGTCTCTTGAAAACTTTATTGGCTGCATTACCGACTGATTTTTTCAATGTGACTCAAGCTACGACTGTCATCAAGGCCCCTGATCCTTACACAGGAACTCTTAGCTGGGCTCTCTATTATTTTCGCTTTTCAATTAATTTAACTCTTTTACTGAAGGGCACCATTAGGGGAGATTGGTTAACTCCAGACGAGAAGAAGCAAACTTGGACAGAACGATTCCGTACCCAATGGGATAAACGCAAATTTGCTTTGCTTAACGACTCAGTTTGGGCAACAGGCAATTTGCTTTGTTTTTTCTGGTTAACTGGAGCTTCTTTGGGACCTTGGGGCGATTTATTAACTGTTGTGCTACTGGCTTTTGATGTCTCTCTTGCCATTTGGGAACTTGCAGAAGAAAGCACCAAGCATGAAAAGCAATTAAACGATTACAACGATGAACTTGATAAATTGGATGACGAACTTAGCGATCTTCTTCAAGAAGCTGCTGCTTTAGATAAAACTCTTAAAGAAGAGATTTCAACGTTTGTATCTCCTCGGCCAAGAGGTCAAAATAGTCGAGAGCAGCAAGCAGGCTTATATCAATTAAGGCCCTTGCTAACGAATAGGTTAGGTAAGAGAAAAAAGCTTTCTGAGGAAATCGTCGAAGAAGAAGAGCTTCAAAGAGAGGTTGCAACGTATATATCTGATCGACAAAGAGATCAACATCTTCAAGAGCACTACGCAGGCTTACATCAATTGCGGCATTTGCTAACGAAACGGTTAGGTAAGGATAATAAACTAGCTCAGCAAATCTTCCAAATTGAAATGAAACGAAAAAGTGTGCTAAAGGAACAAGACAAATGCATCAGAGAATGGGCCACTAAAAAAAGAAGCTTAATCATCAACCTAATTTATGCGATTAGTCTATTGGCAGCCTTTTTCATACTAACCATGCCCTTCATTCCCATGGCTGGTCCTGCACTATTGGCCACTGGTATAGTTGGAGCAGTACTCTGTCTGGCTTTCACCGTGATTTATAATGCCGTTAAGGGTGGCATGGAAATTTATAAAGCCAAAAAGAGTGCAAGAGAAGCAAGGGAAGAGTTGAATGCAAAAATTGATGAATTTGAAATGATAAAGGACTCACTCAGTGAAGACGAGAAACGGTTATTCTTTTTAGAGATTAAACGACTTGACGCTGAGACAGAATATCAACAGAAAATGGTTACCTATCAATCCATGCAACTCGTCCGTTCAATACTGATTGAGTCCTTAGCCCCAGCGATTGTTTTCGCAAGTTTTGTGTTTTTCCCCATGGGGATCGGTTTTGCAGTTGTTGGTGCAGTAATAGGATTAGCTATTGCAACGCATTTTCTCATAGACTTGAATTTCAAGCCTAAAAAAGACGAGATACTCACTTTTAATGAAAATGAGTTTCAAGGATTCTTGGAAAATCCTGATTCCTTGAAAAAGATGCCTAAATCCAGTCCCCGCTTATTTAAAGAAAGCGAAAGTAATAAAGAAAAATCTTCTTCGGATATTGAGCTAGAGCCTTTATTTAGAGGCTCAAGTGGTGATTTACAGGTAAGATAGAGTTGATTTTTACTCAGTAAGATTGCTATCCACTCCCTTACGGTCGCGGCTCGGTTTTGTACAGTACAAACCAAGCAACGACCGTAAAGAGAGACACTGTGTAGGGACGAGCCGCAGCGCTGTCCCTGGTCATAAAGTGTATTTGATTGTTACTCACTAAGAACGCTATCCACTCCCTTACGGTCGCGGCTCGGTTTTGTACAGTACAAACCAAGCAACGACCGTAAAGAGAGACACTGTGTAGGGACGGGCCGCAGCGCTGTCCCTGGTCATAAAGTGTATTTGATTGTTACTCACTAAGAACGCTATCCACTCCCTTACGGTCGCGGCTCGGTTTT
>NZ_LNZB01000051.1:182582-430667 GCF_001468085.1 Legionella waltersii
ACCTCGGTTTTGTACAGTACAAACCGAGCCACGACCGTAAGGGAGTGGATAATCTGATTCACAACACTTAATTTCAGCAACAAGATTGGGTGAATTGCTAAAAAAGTGTATAATCCCAGTTTTTGTTACACAAAATTTAAACATGAATCTTGAAAAATTGTACGATGTCATTGTAGTAGGGGGTGGACATGCTGGTACTGAGGCTGCATTAGCGTCAGCACGTATGGGAGTTCAAACTCTTTTGCTAACTCACAATATTGACATGCTTGGTCAAATGTCATGCAACCCTGCAATTGGAGGTATTGGGAAAGGGCATTTGGTTAAAGAAATTGATGCATTGGATGGCATCATGGCAAAAGCCGCAGACCAAGCGGGCATTCAATTTCGGATCTTAAATGCATCCAAAGGCCCGGCCGTTAGAGCAACTAGAGCTCAAGCCGATAGAGTTCTTTATCGCCAAGCAATACGCTCCCAATTACAAGCCCAACCCAATCTAACTCTATTCCAGCAAGCCGTTGATGATTTGTTCATTGAGAATGGTCGAGTCACCGGTGTAGTCACCCAAATGGGTATAACCCTAAAAGCGAAAGCAGTGGTTTTGACCGTTGGTACCTTTTTGGGTGGAAAAATTCATGTCGGCATGAGTCAATATGCTGGAGGCCGAGCAGGCGATCCACCATCAATTGCTTTAGCAAACAGTTTACGTGATCTTGATCTGCCCGTTGGACGTTTAAAAACAGGTACTCCACCACGCATAGACAGAAGAACGATTGATTTTAGCCAAATGACTGTCCAACCAGGGGATACTCCCCTGCCGGTATTTTCTTACTTAGGTACTGCTGAAGATCATCCAGAACAAGTTCCATGCCATATTACGCATACCACAGAAAGGACTCATGAAATTATTCGTAATAATTTGGACAAATCTCCTATGTACGCCGGCATCATTGAAGGAGTTGGTCCAAGGTATTGTCCTTCGATTGAAGACAAGATTGTCCGCTTTGCTGATAAAAATTCTCATCAAATATTTGTAGAGCCTGAAGGACTCACTACTGAGGAAATCTATCCTAATGGCATTTCAACCAGCCTACCCTTTGATGTGCAGGTACAATTCGTTCGTAGTATTAAAGGCTTTGAAAACGCGCACATTACTCGACCTGGCTATGCCATTGAATACGATTATTTTGATCCTCGTGGTTTAACTACTTTTTTACAAACTAAACCCATACCTAATTTGTTTTTTGCAGGTCAAATCAATGGAACAACTGGTTATGAAGAGGCGGCTGCACAAGGCATCATTGCTGGAATGAATGCGGCTTTACAAGTTCAAGACAAAGAACTGTGGTGCCCACGACGTGATGAGGCCTACATTGGAGTTCTTATTGATGATTTAATTACTTGTGGCACACAGGAACCCTATCGAATGTTTACCTCCAGAGCGGAATATAGACTCTTATTACGCGAAGACAACGCCGATCTCCGCCTAACAGAAAAGGGGCGCGAACTCGGTCTAGTGGGAGATAGACGCTGGGAAGCCTTTTCTTTCAAGCGTGAAGCCATCAAGTCGACTCAGAACTTATTGCAAAATACTTGGGTTAGAGTAAGCCATAATGATGTGTTTAGTGATTTATTAGAAAACCCTATGCAACATGACTGCAGAGCCGCAGAATTCCTAAAGCGCCCAGAAATCAATTATCAGCACTTATTACTTGTTGAAGAATTAAATCTACCTAGTTTAGCTTTGGATGTCATGGAACAAGTCGAAATTCAAAGTAAATACGCTGGATATATTGAAAGACAACAACAAGAAATTGATAAATTACGTAAATACGAAAACACGGCTTTACCAGATTCGCTGGATTACTCACAAGTCATTGGTCTGTCCAGTGAGGTGGTGCAAAAGTTAAATCGAATTAAGCCTACAAGTATTGCACAAGCTGGAAGGATATCGGGGGTCACACCCGCCGCATTATCCCTGTTATTAGTTCATCTAAAGAAAAATCGGGACTATGCTTGAACACGATATACAACTTCTAAGTCAAATTGAAGACGGTGTAAATTCATTGCATTTAAGCTCAATCAGCGAGACTTTATTGCAATACTTACAACTCCTTCATAAGTGGAATGATGCCTATAATCTAACCGCCATTCGCCACATGTCTGAAATGATCAATAAGCACCTAATGGATAGCTTAGCTATTTTACCCTGGATAAAAGGAAAACGAATCATCGATGTCGGAACTGGTGCAGGTTTGCCAGGGATCCCTCTTGCCATAGCTAAGCCAGATTTGCAATTTGTACTCCTTGATAGCAATGGTAAAAAAACTCGTTTTCTTCTTGAAGTCAAAAGACAGCTTCATCTAAATAACGTTGAAATTGTACAAAATCGAGTCGAAAACTACCAACCTGGGCTAGGTTTTGATACAGTATTAAGCAGAGCATTTAGCAGTCTTGAACAAATGACGGTTTGGACACAACACCTTATTGCTCCTAAAGGGATATGGCTTGCGATGAAAGGCAAGGTCCCAACAGACGAATTAAGCAGCATTAAATACCCTTTTAAAGTAGAGGAATATACGGTCAAAGGCATCGCTGGTGAGCGCTGCTGTGTCCTGATTGATAACAAGAACAAGGAATAATTATGGCGAAAGTCATAGCCATTGCCAACCAAAAAGGTGGAGTAGGTAAAACAACTACAGCCATCAATTTATCCGCATCACTCGCTGCTAGTAAACAACAAGTGCTGTTGATTGATCTCGACCCTCAAGGCAATGCCACAATGGGTAGTGGGGTCAATAAGAACGAATTGGTTCATACGACCAATGATGTACTATTGCATGATGCCCTTGCAGAGCAAGCATGCCTTTCTACATCTTGTGGTTATGATTTACTGCCCGGAAATCAGGATTTAACGGTTGCTGAAGTCAGTTTGATGGAGCGCAATCATAGAGAAACCTTTTTGTACAAGGCACTGCAACCTATTCAAAGAAACTATGATTATATTATTATCGATTGCCCTCCTGCTTTAAATACGCTAACGATCAATGCTTTTGTTGCTGCGGATTCCGTTTTAATCCCGATGCAATGTGAATACTATGCACTTGAAGGCTTAGCAGCTTTACTGTCTACCATAGATCAAGTCAAATCCACAGTAAACCCTCGATTGCATATTGAGGGAGTTCTCCGCACCATGTATGATGCTCGCAATCGCTTATGCGCAGAAGTCTCAAAGCAATTATTGGAACATTTTCCATCTAAAGTATATAGAACTGTAGTTCCTCGTAATGTTCGATTGGCAGAAGCACCAAGCCATGGATTATCGGCACTGCAATACGATAAAAGTTCTCAAGGAGCAGCTGCCTATATGGTTTTGGCATCTGAAGTATTAAGCAAACAAACAGTAGCAGGTTAGATTGGGGTTGAAATATGACAGTAAAACGCGGCGGCTTAGGACGTAATTTATCTGCCTTATTAGGCCCATCAAGTAGTAACCTATTTGTGGATAGACCTAACAATGAACAGCTGAAACTCGCTGTAACTTGCCTGCAACCAGGTAAATACCAGCCACGTGGTGAGATAGAAGAAGCCCCATTAATTGAGCTTGCAGAATCCATTAAAAAACAAGGGCTTATACAACCCATCGTGGTGCGCGAACTTGAAAGTGGACGATATGAAATAATCGCGGGAGAACGCCGTTGGAGAGCCTGTCAACTTGCTGGACTTACAGAAGTCCCTGTAATTCTCAAGCAAGTTGATGACGAAACTGCCATGGCCATGGCCTTGGTTGAAAATCTACAAAGGGAAGATTTAAATGCTATGGATCAAGCAAGAGCCATGCACCGTTTGACCACGGAATTCGCATTGACTCATCAACAAGTTGCTGATCTCTTAAGTAAATCAAGAACAGCTGTTAGTAATTTTCTACGTTTAATGTCTTTAGCAAACAGCGTGAAGAAGCTTTTGGAAAACGGTGATTTAGACATGGGGCATGCTCGTGCGCTTCTTACACTTGATGAAGAACAACAAAATCAAGTTGCACAACTGATAGTCGTAAAGTCTCTATCTGTTCGTGAAACTGAACAACTCGTAGAACGAATAAAACAGGGTAAACCAGCTTTACATCAATCAAAACCCAACTTATCAGAGATAGATACCGTGGTTCAGCAACGAATTCAGCATCTAGGACAACAGCTAAAAACTAAAATTAGCATCAAACAGGATAATAAAGGAAAAGGATCATTAGTTATACATTATAAAACACCACAGGATTTACAGCTGATTGTCGATCAATTGATAAATTAAAGTCATAACTATTCACCCTATTACTCAACATCAATCAGAGCCGCGACTGTAAAGGAGCGGAACTGCTTATAGTGCACATAGTTCCGCCAACTGCTCGCCTCCCTAACAGTCGCTGCTCGGATTGGTTCATGCTAAATTATGATAGCAGCAGGCAACAACAATCGGTGGGGACGGACCCCACTGGGGTCCGTCCCCTAAGGTCAGTGCTGGGGTCCGTCCCCTAAGGTCAGCGTACGCAATAGTGCTTGCTTAATTATGGTGTACGGTTACTTAAACTTTTCATAGGTTATTTGGCTTTAGTTATTGTTCACATTAATCCCAGGCTTGGACTATTATTATACATATGGATAGTATTATATGAGAAAATGGTGTTAATTGAACCAACTACCCCCATAGCAATTAGGATTCAAATTGGTAGAAACCAGTTTGAAAGTAGATTGGTAAGCCTCTCAGAAACAGAAATTGAACTCACAACGAATCATTATTTTGAAAAAGAGACTCAAATTCATTTTCTGGCGAAATATTTTAGAGGCCTAGCTGAGATCAAAGAAATACACTTTATTAATTCAAGTTTTATCTATAAATTAGAAATCATGAACATTCAGTTTCAACCGGGTTTATTGATTAATACCCGGTTGTGAACTGAAACGGATTAAAGCCAGTAGACAAAGATAAAGAGGAACAACCAGACAACGTCCACAAAGTGCCAATACCAAGCAACTCCTTCGAAAGCAAAATGGCGTTCTGGAGTAAAATGACCGCGTTTGCATCGAATTAGGATCACGATAAGCATAATGGTACCGATCGTCACATGAAGTCCATGGAATCCAGTGAGCATAAAAAATGTCGTGCCATAAATACCAGCACCTAACGTCAAATTCATTTCTGTGTAAGCTTCATGGTATTCGTAACTTTGTAACATTAGGAACAAAATACCCAAAGCAATCGTAAGAGACATTCCAGTCAGTAATTGAGTGCGCTTTTGCAACTTTAGCGCCCAATGAGCCCATGTAATCGTCACACCAGATGTTAAGAGAATAAGCGTGTTAATCGCAGCCAACCCCCAAGCTCCCATCGCTTCATGAGCACCCGCAAAAATTTGATTGTCTGGGTTAGTTAACAAAGGCCAGGTCGATTTAAAATCACTCCAAAGTGTATAGTGAGTGATTGGATGCATTTCCCCACCCAGTAAAGGTATAACCCAATATCGCGCAAAAAATAAGGCTCCAAAAAAGGCACCGAAAAAGCACACCTCTGAGAAGATAAACCAACACATCCCCCATCGGAATGATTTATCCACTTGCATGTCATACACGCCTTTACTATTTTCATAAATGACTTGTCCAAACCAACCAAACATCATGAAAATTAAAATGCATAAGCCTGTTGTAAACACGTAGGGACCGTACCAATCATGGTGTACCCACGAAGCTGCTCCCACCAAGGTAGTAGTCAGACCAATAGAGCCTACTAAAGGCCAATGACTAGGTTTAGGGATGTAATAACTGCCTTGAGCTCCCATTGTATTCTAATCTCCTGTTACATGTATTGTTTAAGCCAAAAGTGACTAATTCATTGTTCTACCCGTGACATCAAACAGAGTATAGGACAATGTTACCGTTTTAATGTCTTTAGGCAAATCCGTATCCAGATGGAATAATAATGGCATATTCATCGCCTCATGCCCATTTAGTGTTTGCTGTGTAAAACAAAAGCACTCTGTTTTCTTTAAATATTTTGCCGCAATTCCAGGGGTAACGCTAGGGATAGCTTGAACTGTCATTGGGTGATCCGTTTTATTTTCAGCATAAAATGCTAATTTCACTATCTTCCCGGGGTGCACTCTTATCTTATTTACCTTTGGGTAAAAAGCCCATGGAACTCCACTGTTGTTTGTTGCAATAAACTCAACCAGTATTTCTCTATCTGTTGCTATTTTTGCTTTGCTTTCATCATAATCAACGGCCTTCATGCTGGTTTTGCCATTAATTCCCAAGCTACTACAAATGCTATTATAGATTGGGACTAAAGCAAAACCAAAACCAAACATTCCTAGAACAATTAAGGCTAAAAGAACAAGTAACTTTCTCTGCTTCCTCTCTTCTACCATTTACAGCGCCTTAGTGAACATGTGGCGGAGTAGTAAATGTGTGGTAAGGAGGAGGAGAAGGTAATGTCCACTCTAAACCATGAGACCCTTCCCATACTCTAGCAGTCGCAATGTCTTTGTCAGTGCCTCTTTTTCGAATTGTTTTAATGACGTTGTATAAGAACAGCAATTGCGAAAATCCAAATATAAACGCACCAATAGAAGCCATCATATTAAAATTAGTGAATTGCAACGCGTAATCTGGAATTCGACGAGGCATACCGGCAAGCCCCAAGAAGTGCATAGGAAAGAATGTTAAATTCACTGAGAATACTGAAAGCCAGAAATGCCATTTTCCAATTTTTTCGCTGTACATATGGCCAGTCCACTTAGGAAGCCAGTAATAGGTAGCAGCCATTAACGCGAAAATAACTCCTGGTACAAGTACATAATGAAAATGAGCTACCACAAAATAGCTGTCTTGATATTGAAAATCTGCTGGAACTAGTGACAACATTAAACCCGTAAATCCACCAATCGTGAATAAAAAGACAAATGCCAAAGCAAATAACATGGGTGTTTCGAAGGTCATTGCACCTTTAAACATGGTTGCAACCCAGTTAAACACCTTAATACCAGTTGGGACTGCAATGAGCATGGTTGTGTACATAAAGAAAAGCTCAGCCCCCAAAGGCACACCGGTTGTAAACATATGATGAACCCATACAATAAATGAAAGTAGGGCAATACTTACAGTTGCATACACCATAAAGTGGTATCCAAACAGAGGCTTACGACTAAAAGTTGGTATGATCTCAGAGATTACTCCAAAAGCAGGTAGAACCAAGACATAAACCTCTGGATGCCCGAAAAACCAAAATATGTGTTGAAACAGTATGGGATCGCCACCACCAGCCGCGCTAAAAAAGCTTGTGCCAAAGTGTCTATCCGCCAACATCATAGTAACAGCGCCCGCTAAAACTGGCATGATTGCAATCAATAGAAAAGCGGTAATTAACCATGTCCAAACAAAAAGAGGCATTTTCATCAGCGTCATTCCAGGCGCTCTTAAATTCAATATCGTTGCAATAATGTTAATAGACCCCATAATGGACGAAAGACCCATCATATGCACCGAGAAGATCATAAAGTCCGTACTTGGAGGGGCAAATTTTGTAGATAGCGGCGCATACATAGTCCAACCAAAATTTGGACCACCGCCACCATGAAACATGGTAGAAAATAATAGACAAAAGGCAAATGGCAATATCCAAAAGCTCCAGTTGTTTAATCTTGGCAAAGCCATATCAGGAGCACCTATCATCATCGGTATCTGCCAATTTGCCATTCCAGTAAATGCAGGCATAACGACACCAAACAACATCACTAAACCATGCATGGTGGTCATCTGATTAAAAAAGTTTGGATCCACAAAGCGATGCCCAGGCTGAAATAATTCGGCTCTAATCACAAGAGCCATTGCACCTGCGACAAAGAAGCTAATCATAGCAATCCATAAATACAAAGTACCAATGTCTTTATGGTTGGTTGTAAATAACCATCTTTTTATAAAACCCATAAATCCTTTACCTTGCTCTGGGCCATGATCCTCATGAGCCTCTTCTGCATGTGCTAATCCGTATTTCATTGAAAACCTCCAGCTTTAGCTTTATTGACCATGGTCGGTTTTGTATCGTTACCATTCCGCACTGCCGCAACGTCTGCGGGTTGCACTATATCGTTTGTATTATTACCCCATGAATTACGCTCGTAGGTCGCTACAGCAGCAATTTCCTCATCACTTAATTGGTCTTTGTAAGCTTGCATCGCAGACCCTGTTACACCGTTAAGTATCAGTTCTATGTGTCTTGAGATTGGTTTACCCACTGCTATCGAGCTACCTTTAAGAGGGGGGAACATGGGCGGCATTCCTGTTCCATCTGACTTATGACAAGCAGCGCAAATTAACTCGTATTTTTGTTTTCCTAAAGTCATTAACTCATCTCGCGTCATTGTCTTTTGCGCTTTAGGGCTGCCTTGTGTAGTTGCGTAGCTGTCTTCTACTTGGGTTTGTTTGCTTACCCAGTCATTAAACTCATCGTCTTCAACCGCACGCACTACAATGGGCATAAATCCGTGATTGATGCCACAAAGTTCAGCGCACTGCCCGCGGTACACACCTGGGGTATCAATTTTAGCCCATGCTTCATACATAAACCCAGGAATAGCATCCCTTTTTACACCTATCTCAGGCACCCACCAGGAATGAATAACATCCGTAGAAGTCACTAAAAAGCGAATTTTTTTATGCACGGGAACTACTAGAGGTTTGTCCACTTCTAATAAATACCATTGGCCTTTTTTTTCTTTATTTTCTCTTTGATCAAAAGCAGTCGACATATTACTAAAAAAGCTAATACCCTGATCAAGGTATTGATATTGCCATTTCCATTGAGATCCCACTACTTTAATCGTTACATCTGACTCCGCGCTATCATTCATACGGACTAATACTCTTGTAGCAGGGATTGCAAGTCCAACTAAAATTAAAAATGGGATTATAGTCCATACAATTTCTAGGCGTGGATTATCATGGAATTTTGCCGGGACGTACCCTTTAGACTTCCTATGATGAATCAGCGAGTAAATCATGACCCCAAATACTACAACACCGATGACAGCACAAACTGCCATGCATACCATATGTAAGTAATACATATCCTTGCTTAAAGGAGTAACTCCTCTATACATATTCACTTGCCAGTAATCAGCTGCTGCAAGTAAAGGCTGCGTCATCGCCAGAGTAGAAAGTGTCACTATCAATTTACAGATCTTTAACCTGTTTAACATCCCAATCCCTCATCTATTAAAATGGCCGGCTTTCCCGGCCAATATCTTAACCTTCTCAATTATTTTAAGAATTGCTCTACCACAAGGTGTAATTACCTTTGGTTTTCGATTGACTGACCATGTATTTGATCGCCTCAATGACCTCGTCTGTTGAGCAATGGTCACAACCTCCATTTTTAAGGTGCTTCGGCCCATTAATCGTATTTTCAAACAAGACATCCATGTTCTGGGCAATCAATGGTTTCCATATTTCTTTGTCCCCAACCTTTGGTGCACCTAATTTACCTTCACTGTGACAAACTGCACAATTCTCATTGTATATATTTCGGCCATTAGACGGGAATTTCTTATAACCGCCTTTGCTTAAGTCTATCCACTGTGCCCTTGTCAGAGAGGCATTTAGTAAGTAATCAACAGATGAAATGATGTCATTATCAGAGCAAGTTACACAAGCTCCTTTAACGGGCATTTGGTTGTAACCATGTATTACGTGTCGATATAATCCAGTTAAACCGCTGCTCTGCAATCTGGAGTACCAGTTTGCAGCGTCGCCGATTACTGGAGCGCCCATCTTATTGTCTTGGTGGCATATTTCACAAGCCTTCAAATACACCTGCCGTCCACGCGCTATTGATGGGGGTTGTTCAGAGGGTGAGACTCCCAAATACTCCTCACTTTCCACCGTTTTTAGATAGGTAGCAATTGCAAGCTGATCTTCTGAACTGAGTCGGCTTAAGCTGTTATGGTTTACTTCCGCCATTGGACCCGCTACTGGACCAGCATTATTGATTAATGTACTTGCTTTGAAAACGTCAGCAACTTGCTGAGTAGAAGCTGACTCTAATCCATATTTAGTGATATTTGGCGCCCAATATCCATCGATAAAGGCACCTGTTAAATAATATCTGTTTTTAGCAGCGCCAAAGATGTTCATTGGCGTATGGCACATGCTGCAATGGCCTAAAGTATCAACTATATACTTACCACGGTTCCATTGTGGAGATTGATCTGGGTCGTATTCGATGGAGTTCTCTTGAGGGAAGAAAAATAACAAGTTCCATCCCCAAAGCGAGAACCGTGCTCCCGGAACGCCAAAGGGGAATGGTAGGGCTTTGTTCTCTAATTTAACCGGTGGAATGCTCATAAAATAAGCATACAATGCTTTTGCATCCTCATAAGTCATTTTAGAAAAATACACAAAGGGAAATACCGGAAAATAATTTCTTCCTTTGGGATCACGCCCATCTTTCAGTGCTCTAATGAAATCTTTTTCAGTCCAGTTACCAATCCCCGTCTCTTTATCCGGAGTAATGTTAGGGCTGTAAAATGTTCCGAATGGGGTATTTATCGGTAATCCACCAGCAAAAGCAGGTGTTTTTCCCTCTACATCAGTATGACAAGCAATACAGTCACCCATTTTTGCTAGGTATTCGCCTCGCTTGATTAACTCTGCCTGCTCTGGAGATGAAGAAGTAGTTGGAGGGTACTTTGGGTAATACGGATTCATGATCTGCTCAACAGGAGAAAACAAATCGTTACCTTTTGGTTGTTCGCCTTCAGCGAGTGCTTGATTTCCTGTAACAGCCACCGAAAGGATAAATGCCGTCACAATAAAGTTGAATTTTAACAAAGAGCGCACGCCCCCTCCTATTTGTTCTTATTTTGCACGATCTCTTAAGGAGACAGAATAATTGAAGCATTTTATACTCCTCAAGCATTAAGTTGCAATGCCCTTTATACCTAAATTCGGCACTTGATGTGTTCACAGTGCTTTTAACTGCTGAATTCAGGGCAACCAATTAATTACTAACAGATTATACGCATCACTGCTATAATCCCATCTCTTTAATTTAAGAGACGTTTAATAATGACATTCATATCCGCGATTTCATTAGCTGAGTTACAAGAAAATAATCGAATTGTTAAAGAAATTGAGGGCCGTAAGATCCTATTTATTTGGCATGATAATCAAGTATTCGCCATTCAATCTCAGTGCCCCCATTTAAAATTGCCTTTGGCGAAAGGTAAAATTACGGAGTCTTGTTCAATTGTCTGTCCTTTTCATAAAAGCGAATTTGATTTGAATACGGGTGAAGCTAAATGTTGGTCACCATGGCCACCTGTTGTTGGCAATGTATTGGGTATGATTTCAAAACAAAAAAACTTGAACGTTTATCCAACTCAAGTTGAAAATGGACAGGTATTCGTTCAGATGGCATAAAGATAGGAAAATTGAAGTGAAGATATTTAATGCGATGTTCTCAAAAGTCAATGGCGGTTTAGAGCAAGTTTTCTTAAATTTTATTCCGGCATTAAACTCACAAGGAAATCAAGTTATCTCCATCATTCACCCTAAAGCGCAAATTTTAAACAGCTGTCCTAAAGAAAATTTAGTCACAGTTCACAACTTTAACCAACACGATGTCTTTGCTATTTATCGATTAAAAAAACTCCTCAAGGCACATCAGCCCGATTGTGTTGTAACCCATAGCTACAGAGCCGCTTATTTATTCAAAAAGACAAGAACCCATATCCCCAAAATTTCAGTATGTCATGTCAAAGGTCATTATGAATTTGGAGCAGATGCTATCATTGCCCTCACCGATCAAATGAGGGATGATATCATTGCGTCAGGAATACCTGAGCACAAGGTCTATACAGTACCTAATCTTATCCATATTCCCGAGCACTTAACCCAAAGAGAACCAAGAGAAACCAAAACCCCCATTATTGGAGTTTGTGCACGTCTAGCTCACATCAAAGGCGTTGATGTGTTCATAAAGGCGATTAAGGAACTTAAAAATAGGGGGCTTTCATTCAAAGCTCATATCGCGGGGGATGGCAAGGAGCGTGATGCATACCTTCAACTGATTAACGAACTGGACTTGCAACAAGAGATTTCATTATTAGGCTGGGTCGATGATAGAGAATCGTTTTATAAGAATATCGATATTTTCTGTCTACCCTCAAGAGAAGAAGCCTTTGGCTTAGTCATTTTAGAGAGCATGACTCATTCTTTACCAATGGTACTCAGTAAATTGTCTGGTCCAATTGATATTGTTGGTAATTCAAAGAGTGCTGTTTTGGTTCCTCCGGAAGATCCTATTCAGTTAGCAAACGCTTTAGAACTAGTTATCCGCGATAAAAACTTAGCTAAAGAACTGGCAAAAAATGCATTTCAGAGAGTACAACATTACTCCAACGTCAATGTAGCCCCATTGCTTCAGGAAACTTTAGAAAAAATTTGCCACAACCACAGTCATTAAAGCTCATTGTTTTTCAGATATGTTATAATTTAACCTTTTATCACATCGACAAATACCATGTTCATTTTCTTAAATGGATTATTGTTAGGGCTTTCTTTAATTATGGCCCTTGGGCCACAAAACCTATTTTTAATTAAACAAGGAGCCCAAAAGAACCATGCTGGTTTATCCGCTGTAGTATGCTTTATATGCGACGTTATACTAATTTGCGGAAGCATTGTTGGTTTGCATGAGCTGCTAGAAAAGCATCCTTCTTTACAAATTTGGATGCTCTACTTAGGCTCAGCCTTCTTGTTGTATTACGCCTACAAGAACTTAAGAAGTGCTTTTTCTAAGCGCGGCAGCAATAATCAAGAGCCTGCCCATTCCCATACCCGTCTGCAAATCGTCTTATTTGCATTGGGGTTTAGTTTACTTAACCCACATGCCATCATTGATACCGTAGTTATTGTTGGAAGCGGGAGCAGTCAATATCCTGATCATCAAATAGCTTTCATGATGGGAGTAATTTGCGCGAGTTTTATTTGGTTCTGCTCACTAACATTCACGACAAAATACTTCTCTAATGTTCTAAGCAAAGAGAGAATATGGCAGGGAATTGAATTGATTAGTGGAGTGCTGATGATTTATATAGGTTGTAAACTTCTGTTAACTGGATTATAAATAAAGTAGAAAGGGCCAATCAGTGTGTCGCCAATTGACCCAGTGGATTGACACATAGCAAGTCCAACCTCGCAGGCAAACTATCTCATAGATAAGCATTTAATGTCAATCATTTTGCCTAATTTCATACCCCCATTGTTGTCTTGCCCATATTTGTTTAAAATGATTTATTTTTAAGCTGATGAGTCCATCATGTTTTACGGCGATACCATACAAGACACAAGGCAGCTTTTCTTTAGTAGCTGGGAAAAATTTAATGGCAAAATGCAGCTTTCTGCTCTAGAAAACCAAATTGCGCAAGTCATTCAAGAACACCCCGAATACCATTTCATTTTTAATAAAAAAGAACCATTTATAGAACAAGCCTATTACCCTGAACTAGGTCAAACGAACCCTTTTTTACACATGGGTCTGCATCTGGCTGTAAGAGAACAGATTGCTACAAATCGCCCTGATGGAATTCAGGCTAGCTATAACCAACTCCTTGCAAAGTATCAGGACTCCCACTCAGTAGAGCATATGATTATGGAGCAATTGGCTGAATGCTTGTGGCTATCCCAGAAAAATAATACCCCTCCTGATGAAGCCAATTATCTAAATCTTTTGAGCAAACTTTGATATTCAGTTAAGATGAGACAATTATTGATGCGTTTGAATGAACTATGGAAAATCAAGAAGAAACAACTCACTTTGGATTTCAATCCGTAGCTTGGGATGATAAAGAAAAAAAGGTAGCGGATGTTTTTCACTCCGTTGCAAAAAACTATGACTTAATGAACAATATTATGTCTTTTGGTATCCATCATTTATGGAAGAAAATAACCAGCGAACTCAGCAACGTACGACCAGGACAGGTCATTCTGGACTTAGCCGGTGGAAGCGGAGATTTAACACGACTTTTTTCTCGGAAAGTAGGTGATACGGGGCTAGTGGTTTTAGCCGATATTAATTCAGCCATGCTGAATGTTGGTCGTAATCGTTTGCTCGATGAGGGCCTATTTAAAAACATCCGTTTTGTCCAAGGAAATGCAGAATACCTCCCATTCCTCCATGACAGTTTCCATTGCATTACCATGGGCTTTGGATTGAGAAATGTAACGGATAAAGAAGCCGCATTACGCTCTATGTACAATGTCTGTAAACCAGGTGGCAAGATAATGGTCTTGGAGTTTTCAACACCCAGTTTTCCAGGATTAAAACCGCTCTACGATTGGTATTCATTCAATATACTGCCTAAAGTAGGAAAATGGATAGCCAATGATGAAGAAAGTTATCGATACCTTGCTGAATCAATTCGCATGCATCCCAATCAATCGCAATTAAAAAACATGATTGAAAAAGCAGGATTTGAAGATTGCCATTATCACAATTTAAGTGGTGGCATTGTAGCATTGCATGTAGCCTATAAATATTGAGTTGATTATGCTGAAAAAATACTCCTTAAAAGCTTTAGAAATTGCCATAAACCAAACTCTCAGTCTTGATGAGAACATGCCGGAAAAACTTCAGCAGCTCAATGAAAAAGTAATTGAAATGGTGGTTTCTCCATTAAATGTGCGATTTTATATTCACTTCCATCATGGAAAACTACTCCTTCTGGATGAGTTTGATGGGTCAGCAAACACCACCATTCATAGCAATCCTCTCGGCTTAATTCGCCTTAGTGTGCTACCTGCGTCGAAAGCGCGCTCCTTGTTTAATGATAAAATTCGCATGTCAGGTGATATTGAACTTGGCCAAGCGGTAAAGAAGCTATTTGATGAAATCGATATCGATTGGGAAGGTCATTTAGCTCAATTTACTGGGGATGTGGTTGCCCATCAAATCGGAAGTTTTTTGCGAAGAGGATGGGAGTTTCAGAAAAAATTGACTCAATCAATGCAACAAAATGTCACCGAGTATCTGCAAGAAGAGCTGCGTGCATTTCCACCAAGAAATGAACTGGTTGATTTTTACAATGACGTTGATGAGCTGGCAATGCAAGTTGAACGCCTAGACGCCCAAGTATCTTGGTTTAGAAAACAGCATGAAAAAAATTAAATTACTCTTAAAGCCAATTTCTATTGGTGTAGTCATTCTAAGGAAAAGTATTAACCTGATTAGAACTTTGCTAAAAGCAATTCAAGGATTTTGGTTTATTCGTACAAAAGTTCATTCGTTTAAAAAAGATAACGGTCACCTTCATAAATCTCTTGATTCATTAAAACCAATTATTCAAGAAATCGATAGAGTAATGTCATCTCCTGATCTGCTGCATGACAAATTGTCTTCTGTGATTACTAAAATCCAGCAAGGTGTTCAAAGGAAAGAAGATAAAACCAACCCTAAAATAATCGACCATGAGTTTCATAACATGGCAAACCAACTGCATTCGATTCTGAATGAAGGCTTAGGATTAGATTCAAGTGGCTCAAGAATCATTGAAGCTGAACCGATTGTTCAACAGCCATTTGCTACGCAAGCTCAATTAACTCATTTTAATCACGATTTAGATGATTTATCATTAGAAATTACGCGACTTGAAGGCCATATTCAACAACTGATGAACTGTTATGAAATCAATTAGGCAATTAATTCGACTTATTTATATCAATTACATTTTAGCAAAAAATGGTCTTGATAACGTCGTGGTATCGCTGAGATTATTTGCTCCTTTGCGTTTTATGGTGTATCTCAATCCCTGGAATTGGTTTCGCAAGGAGAAACTTTCTAATGGAGAAGCTCTTCGTAAAACCCTCGAACAACTAGGGCCAATTTTCATCAAATTTGGCCAGGCTTTATCCACTAGACCCGATATATTGCCCGATGACATAGCAAGAGAGTTGAGTAAACTTCAAGACAAAGTACCTCCTTTTTCCAGTGAAAAGGCCTTAAACATCATTGAGCAGACTTATGGCCAATCTGCTTACGACATCTTTGCTCAATTTGACCCAGTTCCCCTAGCATCTGCTTCAATGGCTCAAGTGCACGCGGCGACTTTAAAAACGGGTGAAGATGTGGTTGTTAAAATCCTTAGACCCAACATGCGTCGAATTATACAACAAGACTTAAGTATTATGCACACCATTGCTAACTTAGCTCATCGATACTGGTCTGAAAGCAAACGATTCAAACCTAAAGAAATTGTGGATGAGTTTGAAACGACATTGCTGGATGAACTCGATCTATTGCGTGAGGCAGCCAATGGCGCCCAACTAAGACGGAATTTCCTCAACTCTCCGTTATTGTACATACCAGAAATTTATTGGGACTATTGCAGTACAAATCTCATGGTCATGGAGCGTATTCATGGAATTCCCGTTACGGACATAAGTAGCTTAAAAGATCATAATATAGACATTAAAAAACTCGCTGAACGTGGTGTGGAAATTTTTTTCACTCAAGTTTTCCGCGATTGTTTTTTTCATGCAGATATGCATCCTGGCAATATATTTGTTTCCTATAAACATCCTAGCGATCCACAATACATTTGTATTGATTTCGGCATCATTGGAACCTTAACTGACAGCGATAAACGCTATTTGGCTGAAAACCTTCTAGCCTTTTTCAATCGAGATTATAAGCGAGTTGCTGAGCTGCATGTCGAATCAGGATGGGTATCAAGAAATACACGTATCACTGACTTTGAAAGCGCGATAAGAACAGTGTGTGAGCCTATTTTTGAAAAGCCCCTAAAAGATATTTCATTTGCACAAGTGGTATTACGGCTATTTCAAGTCGCTCGGCGATTTCATATGGAAGTCCAGCCTCAATTAATCCTTTTGCAGAAAACACTACTCGCTATCGAGGGCTTAGGAAGACAACTCTACCCTGATCTTGATTTGTGGGCAACCGCAAAGCCTTTTCTTGAACAATGGCTAAAAGACCAAATTGGACCTAAATCCTTCATGGAGCAATTAAAGCTAAACTTACCTTTTTTTGCAGAACAACTTCCACACATGCCTAGACTGTTGTTCGAACTACTTGAGTTCAAAAAGGAACAGCTATTGTCTCAGAAAGAAAAAGATAAATTAAACGCTGAACTTGAAAGTCAAACCATTCAATGGAGAAGCCTTGGTATCGGTGTATTTCTCACCAGTTTATCATTAGGACTAATCAACTATTTTGACTTACTGGATTCTAATCATTTAACATCTTTAAGCATTACTGGTACTGTATTAGCAGGTTTATATGTACTCATCACTAAAAAAATAAGGAATAATTAATATGGGTTTAAGTGGAATAAGTCCTTTATCATTATTACTCATTCTTGCCATAATTATTGCCCTGTTCGGCACATCGAAGTTGAAGACTATTGGCTCCGATTTAGGTGAAGCCATTAAAAACTTTCGCAAGGCGATGAGTGATGAGGGCAGCAGTGAAAAGCAAAATGACGAGCAAAAGCCATCATGAGCAGCGGGGAGTTAATTCTGATACTTATTGTAGCATTAATAGTGTTTGGACCAACAAAACTCCCCATGTTAGCAACCCATCTAGGTATTTTATTTAGGAAAATCAATCAGTTTAAAGACCAACTGTCTACTCTATGGCAAGAGCAAGTCAATCAAATTCAATTGCACGAAAATAAGCGCAAAGCTGAAGAAGGGGATAAGAAATACTCCATTAAGGATAACGATCAAGTGTAGTTAGGATAACTGTGAGGATAGAGGAATCACGGTGACGGACCCCAGTGGGGTCCGTCACCAACTAGAGACTATTTCGTTCATACAAATCAATCTCAAATCTCTTTATCCGCTTATGGCAATAGGGAGCCTTTTGATGTTTGCAGAATCACGGGGACGGACCCCAGTGGGGTCCGTCCCCAACTAGAGACTAGATCGTTCATACAACTCAATCTCCAAATCTCTTTATCGGCTTATGGCAATAGGGAGTCTTTTGATGCTTGAAGTAATAATCTTGATGGTAGTCTTCAGCTGGCCAAAAGGTCTGGACTTCTAATAGCTTTGTTGCTACTTGATACCCTCTGTTTGTAAGCTCCTTTATTAAACTCAGAGCCTCTTTCTTTTGATCCTCATTATAATAAAACACTGCACTCTTGTATTGATAACCAATATCAGGCCCTTGACCATCAACTTGTGTCGGATCATGAGTTTCAAAAAAGCACTTCAGCACATCATGATAGTTCGTTTTAGAAGGGTCATAGACTACACGAACGGCTTCATAATGCCCGCTATTTCCCGTGCAAACATCTTCATAAGAAGGTTCCACGACATGTCCACCCGTATAACCAGACTCCACCTTTAGTACACCTGGAATTTGCTTTAAGTAATACTCAACTCCCCAAAAACACCCCCCTGCAAGTATAGCCTCTTCAGTGTCAGTTACCTGGGCATTAGCCACAAAATCTAACGATGCTGAATTTACACAATGGCGCAAATTATTAGGAGTAAAGTATTCCCCTGTAAACACATGCCCCAAATGAGCATCGCATCGAGCGCATAGGATCTCCATTCTTTGCCCATCTGCGTCCGGAACTTGTTTGACGGCATTAGAAATATCGGCGTCAAAGCTCGGCCAGCCACAACCAGAACTGAATTGACTGTTGCCCCTGAATAACGCTAATCCACAACGCCTGCATAAGTAAGTTCCATTATTTACCACTTGATTATACTGACCTGTATGTGGGTATTCGGTGGCTTTATTGCAAATGATTCGTTTTGCGCTAGGAGTTAAGCTGCTTGTTTTATCGAGTTTTGTGTTCAAGATAAAGTCCTTTTTTAGGAAGAGAAACACAGGTTACGGTCCTGTGGACCTGCACGAAGGTACGTTTTATTTTTCCGCTCCCTGACGGTCGCGGCTCGGATTTGATTGGGAAGATACACCAATAACCGAGCTACGAGCGTCAGGGGGCGGATAAGGCTTACTCAGCTTATTGCGCTTGACAAATTTTATCTGCCATATAACCAATCGCGCCTGCATAATAGATGGAATTATTGTAGCGCAAAATCATCTTGTAATTAGGAAACGCTAAAAACGTTGGACCTCCAAATGGCTGAACAATACTCGCTTCCAAATTTTGATTAGGTAATGGCTCTCCACTCTCAGTTCGCACGCCTAATGCATTCCATTCGCTCACTGGTTTTATAATGCTCTTTCCTTCCAACTTCATGTCGAAGTTTTTAGGTAATTTGACTTGAATTGCCCAGGGTTCACCAGTATGCCAACCATTTTGTTTCATGTAGTTCGCAATGGAAGCAAAAACATCTGGCTTACTTCTCCAAATGTCTTTTTTACCATCACCATCATAATCCACCGCGTATTTGACCCAACTGGATGGTAAGAACTGGGGTTGCCCAGAAGCACCGGCCCACTCTCCTTTGAAATCCGTTAAACTAACATGACCATCATTCAAAATATGAAGGGCTAAGAATAACTCTTTTCTAAAGAAATCTTTGCGTTTTGAATCATAGGCTAAGGTTGCTAGGGCTTTAATCACTGGGAAATTGCCCATGTAGGTTCCGTAGCTGGTCTCCATGCCCCAAAATGAAACTATAAAACAGGGGTTAACCCCGAAATGTTGCGCCACATCATCCAGAATTTCTTTATTTTTCTTGTACTCTTTGCGACCAATCGCTATTCGGTAATTATCCGCACGAGTAGTTCTGTATTTCATAAATGTTAGACGATGCTCTGGTTGAGAATGTGAAAAACTCTTAATTTGACGACTTGGTTCACGAATACCCGCGAAAGCTTGATCAAAAACAGCTGGAGAGATGCCTTGTTTTAAGGCTTCTACTCTTACGTCAGCAACCCATTGATCCCAATCTTGACTCGCAAAAGTCATTCCACTGAACAACAAACTAATAACAATAAGGAGGCCCCACTTTTTCATCGCTCTTCCCCTAATTTTATAATTATAATTCTCTACTATTTTGCTTACTCTTGAATGTTACAATTTTAGAACAACTTCCATACTACTTTATTTTTTTTATATAAATCACTATTTTAAAATATTCTCATCCGTGTATTCTAATAAGATAGACCATATCTTCTCAATTAGCCTAATATGGAAATGAAACACTTGGATGTCTCCACGATTCATGGTGCGTTTTTAACTGCTTGTGAAGCAATTATAATCAACCGCGAAAACCTGAATGCCATTAATTTATTTCCAGTAGCGGATGGGGACACCGGAGATAACATGTCCTCAACTGCCTTGGCTATTATAACCCACTCTTGCAGCAAATCATCCTTAAAAGAAACATTGCAATCACTTGCCCATTCGGCTCTTTTAGGAGCTCGAGGAAACTCCGGGATGATCTTTTCTCAGTTCTTCAACGGACTGACAGAAGCTGAAGTAAGTGCAGAAAAGATTGACCCACCAACTTTCGCACAATTAATCTCAAAAGCGAGTGCAAGTGTCCGCTCCTCTATATTAAACCCCGTAGAGGGTACAATAATAACGGTTATCGACGCTTGGTCAGCCAGTATCAACAAATTAGTAAAAGAGTTCAATTGTTTTAAAAAAATGCTGTCTGCAACTTTGTCTGAAGTCGCTCTTGCTTTGCAGAGTACAGCCATCACTTTACCCGTTCTAAAAGACGCAAAAGTCGTTGACTCTGGCGCCTTAGGATTTTATCACTTTATCAATGGATTTGTTGACTATTTAAATAATCCTCGTGAAATTAACAAAGAACACCTGCAAGTTGGGCAAACTGAAACACTTCATGAGCCGCCTTCTAACGGCATACAACCAACCCAACGTTACTGCACTGAAATATTGCTCAGTGGTAACGATCTTAATAGAACCGATATTGCCAAAAATTTAGAACAATTCGGTGACAGTGTAGTGAGTAGTGGTAACTCCACTCTCTGTAGAGTGCATGTGCACTGCAAACAACCCTCTCTTGTTTTTGAAGCGCTGATGAAGAAAGGAACAATTACTCAAGCTAAAGCAGAAGATATGTTGAGGCAGTTCCAGATTATACACCAAGCAAAATATCCCATTGCTTTGGTCACCGATTCCAGTGCTGATATTCCACAGAGCATTCTTGATCACTATCAAATTCATATCATTCAACTCAACATGCATCTTGATGAGCATCATTTAATTGATCGCATTTGCGTGAATCAGGAGACATTTTACAACAATCTACCCAAGCTAAAAAGTTACCCCAAAACCTCATTTCCTTCACCCGCACTCATTAAGACGCAAATAAGTCATTTAGCCAAGCATTACCAAGAGGTATTGGTTTTACCAATCGCACAATCACTAAGTGGCACTCACGATGCAATCGTTAAAGCATCGGAAGGGATGAAGAATGTTCATGTCATAAACTCACGCCTTACCTCAGTTGGCCTGGGATTTTTAGTGTCTCATGCCGCCCAATTGATTGATTCTGGCTTAGACATAAACAACATTAAACAGCAACTACTGCGAAAAATTCCTAACATCAACGTCTATGTGTATGTGGATCAATTTGAATCTCTAATCCGCAGTGGGCGCATCAGCAGGCTAAGTGGAAAAATCGCGCAATTTGCCAATCTTAAGCCGATAATTACTCTTGATGAACTTGGTAAAGCAGTCGTATTCGATAAAGCATTCAGTGAACTAAAAGCTTGGGATAAAATAATTCAGCATGCAAAAACACGAAGACCAGACGGTGCAATTGACAACTATGCGCTTGTACATGCAGGGGTTCCCGATAAAATTCAGCAATTTGCTAAGCTTACTTCAGAGTCCTTTAACAAAGAGCCCCTGTTTATAGAACACGTCTCAACAGCGCTTGGTCTTCATGCTGGGAAGGGGGGGATAGGGTTGGCTGTCATGCTGGAATAGAGCTAGGGCTTACGCCCCCTCAATCCTCGCTTATTCGCTTCGTAAAGAAACAATTGGCTCTAATCTAGCCGCTCGTTTCGCAGGGTAATATCCAAAGAAAATTCCCGTGGCTGCTGATACCAAAAATCCGGCAATGGGTGGGAGTAAATAAATTGAAAAAGTCCAATCACTAAAATAGGCAACTATCCTGGTAAATAGTAATCCAAGGGCAACTCCAAACACGCCCCCTAGTAAAGAGAGCATGACAGACTCCGCTAAAAATAAAGACTGAATTTCCTTGTTTTTGGCCCCAACCGCTTTGCGAATCCCTATTTCTTTCTTACGCTCACTCACAGACACAAGCATTACATTCATGACGCCAATCCCTCCAACAATGAGAGAAATACCACCAATAACAGCCAATAACAGTGTGAAGATGCGCCCTTGACTTTCCATACTGGCTATAATTTGTTTAGCACTTCGTGGAAACACACTCAATTTGGGTGCCTGAGAGCCTATGATTTGTTTTATGTCCTCAATCACTTCATCGATCGGACTGTCTGGTTTTAATAATAAAACGGCGTTGTTGATTTTTGCATCTTTACTCACAAGGCTCATTCCTGCAAGAGGAATGATGACCGCTTGGTTAATGTCCTCATTAAAAAATCCATTTTCCTTCCAACGCTCAGCCACACCTATGATGGTATATAGGGACTGTCCTATGCGCAATTGCTTTCCAATTGGATCATCTTGACTGATTTCTTTAATTTGATTGGCTAACCCATTTCCAATCACGCAGTAGTGCTCATAAGAATCCAAATAGGAAACAAAATGTCCTCGTTCAAGATCAATATGAATAATGCTGGCTAAACTTTCATCTGCCCCAATAACAGCTCCCTGCATGACCCTGCCATTAAAACTGATGGGCTGATAGGCTGTACTATAGGGCGCCAAATTTAATACATAGGGAATGCTATCCCCAACAAGCTGCCATTGTGAAATCGATAAAGAATCAGATTCACTATGCGATTTATTGGGCGTTTTTTGATAGACAGACACCGCTAATAAATCAGTGCCTAAGGCTTTAAATTGCTCTAGCGCTTTTTCAGTAGCTAATTGCCCACAACTTACCAAAGCAACAACGGCAGCTGTGCCCACTAAAATACCTAATACAGCCAGTACAGAACGTAGTTTAGAGGAGGTTAGATTAACGAGCGCTTGTTGACAGTGGCTAAAGAAATTCATTGCCTGCTCTCCGAGACAACAGCTCCATCAGCAAGTGTTATTCTTCGCTTGCATTGAGCAGCTACCTGTTCGTCATGCGTTACCATAATAATGGTTCTACCTTCAGCATTTAGTCCCAAAAATAAATTCATGACTTCCGTCCCAGTCTTTGAATCTAAAGCACCAGTCGGTTCATCGGCCAAAATAACTTGTGGATCAGTGACTAAGGCCCTAGCTATAGCTACTCGCTGCTGCTGCCCGCCTGATAATTGCGTGGGGCGGTGCTGAAGAAACTTAGACATGCCGACTTTATCTAATGCACTACTCACTTTCTCCTTGATTTCAGTTTGACTAACTCCTCGATAGGTCAATGGTAACGCCACATTTTGCATCGCGGTTAATCGAGGAAGTAAATTAAATTGTTGAAACACAAAACCGATGTGCTTGTTTCTCAGTTCTGCTGCCTCATCAGAACTTAGACCCGCAACAGGCTTGCTCTTTAAAATATAATGGCCTTGATCCGGTTTATCCAATAAGCCAATGATATTCATTAAAGTTGATTTTCCTGACCCAGAGGCTCCTACGATTGCCAGCAAATCCCCCTCATACACATCCAATGAAACTTGCTTTAATACAGTAGTACTAATTCCTTCCAGATGATACGTTTTTACAAGTTCCTTTAGCTGGATCAGCGGGGCATCAGTCATACACCACCACATCACCTGCATGCAGGCCACTCTCAACAACAACAGAATCAGCCTGAGCAGGCCCCGTAGTGATTACTCGTTTTTGTAGGTCGCCCTGAGCCAACTGAACCTGAACGACACTGTTTCCTTTTTCTCGTTTTACAGCCGCTATTGGGATCACTAATTGATCATTTGAATCTGCATTGAGCTCAATTGAGGCACTCATTCCTACCTTAATCCAGGATTGCTGTTCTTTCGTTAAAGAGCTTACTTCTACGACTGCAGAAAAGGAAGGTAAGCCTCCGTTGTTTGTGTTGGATGCTTGAGCATTTACTGCTACTAATTTGCCTTTTAACTGCTGCTTTCCGAAGGCAACTCCACTGATGTTCGCTGACATGCCGGGTTTAATCTTATCAATGTCAATTTCAGGAACATCAATTTCAACGCTAATCCCACTTAAATCACCGATTAGAGCAATAACCTGCCCTGATTTAACAGCTGATCCAACGGTTATGCGGTTTGTTTTTTCTTCTCCTGATTTAGGTGGATACAGCATTATTCCATCGTTGGGTGCTTTTAATTGAATTAAATTATGGCTTGTAGTTAGTATTTTTCTGACTTTTTCAAAATCTGATAAACTTAGATTCGACAGGTTTTGTGAACTTTTATCATCCAACTTTTCCAACATTTCAGTCAATTTTCGAGTAGACTGCATTAGGGTCATTCTTGCAGTATCTAATCCAGATTTTTCACTTAAGTAATTGTTTTTGGAGATTAATCCAGCTTCCCAAAGCTCTTTAGTCCCCACAAATTTAGCTTTTGAAATGGAGTAACTGTCTTTGGCTTTTAAATAGTCTGTCAAAGTATCATTGTACTGTTTTTGTAATTCCGTTGAATTTAAAGTTAAAACCACATCCCCTTTCTTTACCATCTGTCCGTAATGGAAATTCATGCTTTCGACAACGGCTTCGATGGGACTGGTTAAGCTATTTTCATGCAATGGTTGTACTGTACCTGTAAAATGCAATGTTTTGTGTATCGGCTGCGCCTTTACCTTGAAGGTATTTTGCGAGCTTGATACTGATTTATCTTGGCCGCCACAGGAAGCCAATGTGCATAGCAAAATAATTATAGAGCTGATCTTCAAATAGTTGTTCATCCACCATACCTTAATTGTATTTGCCAATAATCCAGCGTGGTTCCTAATGTTCGTTGTAGTGCCGAGAGCTGATTAAGATAGGCAATCTTTGCGCCTATTAACCCTGACTGAGCCTGAATTAATTGGTTCTGTGTATTGCTCACATCCAGAGCACTAGAAAAACCGGCTTGTTGTTTTTTCTTTTCCAATGCATAAGATTGCTCAGCTAATTTCACCTGTTTTTGTGCTAATTCATAGCGTTTTGCCAAGCTTTGAATATTGTTAATGGTGTTAGTAATGTTGGTAATGAGTGCTCTTTTAGCCGCTATCAAATTAATCCTGTCTTTTTCCAATTGCACTTTGGCATTAATTAATTGACTGCGTCGATTGAGATCATTCAAAGGGACAGTTAATGTTACTCTCGCCGATTCTGTAATATTATTCCCATTGTAAATGCCACTTAAACCATTCCCAGTTCCCGTTAAATCATTGGCTGTTCCACCTTGCACGTTTCCAGCAAGGTCCAATTGCCAGAGTTGTTGGTTTTTTGCCACATTATAAGCTCTTTCGTCTGCGCGTAATGCCATCTGTTGGGCTAAATATTGCGTATTGTGATTGAGAGCCAATTCAATGGACTCCTTGAGATCTGGAATGATGATCTTTTTAATTGCAACATCATTGGGTACGGATAAGCGCATTTCTGGATCTAGCCCAATGATCTGCAGCAAATCCTGAGTAGCAATCTTAAAGTCGTTTTCTCCCTGTTCAACCAACAAACTTAATGACTCGATTTGATAGGATTGTTGAATGTTTGCTGTGGGTTCTAACTGTCCGGCGTCAATCTTTTTTTCGTTAATGCGATAGGACTTTTTCGCCTCTTTTAATTGCAGGCGCTGATTTTGTACATTATTGCCGCTTAAAATTAAAGACCTGTAAGCAGAAATGACTTGGGTAATTTGGTCAATGACTGATTGTTGCAAATTTAGTTTATTCAACCACTCTTTATCAATTGAATTCAATAAATTGGCTTCATTTGCTGATTTGCCAAATCCTCGTAATAAGGGTTGGGTTATGGAAAAATTCAAAACAGGGTTATAACTGTTGTTCACTGACACATTATTATCAATAGAAACAGATGCTTTTGTACCTAATTTTGTTTTTAGGTCCAGCTCTGGACTAGCTAAGAATGTATGAGTAGTCGAACTTCCGACCCCTTGGAATGTGCTTTTTTGCGCATTACCAGAAGCGGCTAGTGCGTATTGCAATTCAAATTCATTGTTAGCAATGCGTAACTGGTATCGTTGAATGATCCGATCCAACTCCGCATTTTGAATATTAGCATTGTATCGGAGTGCGAGAAGTATGGCCTCCCTTATGCTTAAGTGCTGTATGGTTTTCTTTTTTGATTCTGGGGAGGTTGGCAACTCTATCCAATTTTTTAGCATATACTCAGGATCGTTGATCGCTTCCCTTAATCGAGCTCCTGCTAAATCCACGCGCTGTGCTTCACCAATAGGGTCATCGACCCAAGTGTACAATCCTATATTGTTTGTTGAATCAGAATACGTTGGTCCATAATAAAAGCAACCTAAACATAGGATACTTAGAATTCCAAGAGAACGTATGTTTTTATTGATCAAGTTCACCAAAATTATCGCCTATAGTTCATTTAATCCTGGAACGCTAAATCGTCTCTTATCCTGTAAACGCAAAGCCGTTAATTGACCGCCCCAAAGACAGCCTGTATCAATTGCATGTATATGAGGATTGGGACTTTTACCCAACAAGGCAGCCCAATGTCCAAACACAATATCCACCTCAATCTCTTTCCGCCCTGGAACACTAAACCAAGGATATAAATTTGGTGGTGCGCCTGCTATTTCCCCTTTATAGTCTAAGTTTAAACGTCCCAGTGCGTCACAAAAACGCATACGGGTGAAATAATTGGTAATCAGTCTAAGTCTATCCACCCCATGGAGTTCATTAGACCATTCATTCGGATTATTTCCATACATACTTCCTAGAAATTTTTCGAAATCATCCCCAGAAAGAACATCCTCCAACTCACGAGCTAAGGATGTAGCTTGATCTAAATCCCAGATAGGCGCTATGCCTGCATGGCACATGACCAAATTGAACTCGGATGAAAAACACAGAATGGATTGCTTCCTTAGCCAATGACCAATTTCAGCACCATCGTCAGCTTGCATGACTTGTTCAATTGTATCATCATGCCCTTTCCAAGGCTTTTGTCCAAACAATGACCCTAATAAATGTAAATCGTGATTACCTAGAGTGATGTTGGGTTTTAAAGGTAGGCCTTTAATAAATCGCAAAACTTGAAGAGAATCTGGCCCACGATTGACTAGATCCCCTACAAACCATAACTTATCTTCACGTTCGTTAAAGTCAATCAACTCCAATAAACGTTGTAACGGTTCATAGCAACCCTGAACATCACCAATAGCATAATCAGACACTACGCTTTGCTCCTGGGACTAATTGGGTCACCTCGCTTTCTATGTTTTGCCAATGCCCATTCGACGTTAATTTTTGCAATGGTGCTACCACAACTGCATTTTGTTGTTGCGTGAAATGGCTAGTGAATTGTGCCCGATGAGTCAGCTCTGTTGCAGATATCGTGTCCACTTTACCCGTATTTAAATTATGGACTTTAACCGAGTCGGGGAGTACAACACCATATTCTGAAAACACCACGCCAGTATGCATTTGATGAGTATTTGCCTGCTCAAACCGCCCAATAACATTGCCATCAGCACCTCGTGCATGTAAACCTAGCGATAAGAAGGCATTTTGAATGGCTTGCCAATTTTTATACTCCGGATGCTCTCTAACAAATAATTGGTACATCTCAGCACACATTAACATGCCGCCTGGTACCATAAATAACGGTGCTTTGTTGATCATAATTCGGCCTTCATCCAACGATTTCATTAACCATTGAATAAATTCAACACCAATAGATTGCTCTTTTTCGCCCACGCTAGCGGGAACACCCCCAGTAAAGGTAACTGCTCTACCATAGCGACCGCCCTGTTTAGCTCCACTTTTAGCCATAAATTCCAACAAATATCGTTGAATTGCAATCGCATCCGCGCGGATTAAAATGGCGCCTAAGGTGCCTGCGGAACGATAGTCTTCATTCAAAAGGGCCAACCAAACAGCCAATACCTGTGCATTTGAAGCAATCCAAGCGAAACCGCTCGCAGGGACCAACGATTTTGCAAGCAATAAATTTAAACGTCGACGAAAATCTACTTCCACTTCTTTCTGGTAATCAAACTCATAATAACTGCCTGCATCAGCCAGAGGTTCTAATAATGGATTCCATGCGCTTAATAGCATCCCATTTGAATCGTATAAGTTTACGCGGTAATCAACAAATAATTTCCCAATCCCTTGCAGCATAGCCGCTGAGTATAGAGCATATTGCCATAGTTTTTGTTCTTCAGATAACAAATCTGGCTGCTCTTGGACTGTAAACTCTTTAAATAGGCTCAGCGCGGCTTCGGTTCTATTTAATGCATAGTCCATTACACCGCCAAGTTGCGAATAATAACTATTGGCCGTTTCTGGAAGATTTTGGCAATAGCGAACCATACTCTCAACAAGAACAGAACATAAGCTCTCATACCTTGGAGCCTCTAATCCACTTAACTCTTTCATTCTTTTTAATAAACTCTGCCTCTTGTCCTGGGCAAGAAACTGCTCTGGCATAACCATTTGAGTTAAGTCTTTCAATGACTTGGATTGATTAGACCCCGATTTTTTACGCTGGCGATGAAACAAAATAACCTCCACAGATCCTATCTTATAATTTTACACTAATTGGAAATAAATTTCGCTAGTTGAACATATTCAGACACCGATATTTGCTCCGGTCTTTTGGCCCCATCTATGCCTAAATCTTGCAGCTGTGAAGCAGATACAAGCCCTTTAAGGTTGTTTATTAAGGTTTTACGCCTCATGGCAAAAGCCTTTGCAACAATTTTTTCTAAGCTCCTCCAGTCAATTTCCTCGTACGGCGATGACTGAAAAGGGGTTAAGCGAACTACCGCGGAAACGACCTTGGGCTTGGGTTCAAATGCTTCGGGTGGCACATCAAATAAGTGCTCCACTTCGCAATGAAATTGCAAGATGACACTTAAACGCCCGTAATCTTTAGTTCCCGGAGTTGCGGCCATGCGCTCAACCACTTCTTTTTGCAACATAAAATGCATATCATCGATGGATGAGATGTACTGAAGTAAATGGATAAGTAATGGGGTAGAAATATTATAAGGAAGGTTGCCTACTACCCTTAAATGCTGACCAAAACTACTGTAATCAATAGTTAAAGCATCCGCTGAAATCAGATGCAATTTGTTTTTGGCATTCTCTAAATGCCCCAAATACTCATACAAGTCTCGATCAATCTCTATCGCATTCAATGTATCTACGGCATTCAGTAATGGCTTTGTTAAAGCACCCATGCCAGGCCCGATTTCTAGCATATTATCTTGTTTCAATGGATGAATAGCTTGAATAATTTGATGAATAATAGGTTGGCTGCTTAAAAAGTTTTGTCCAAACCTTTTACGTGGGTTGTGCTTCAATCTTTATCTCACCCTTTAAAGAGTAAATCGCCAATTATATCTTGATTAGTCAATGATTACTAATTTAGAAAATGATCTAGATCATTTTCTTTAATTTGGGGTAAAATTCAAGCACAGTGGCCAAGGTCGATGGGCAGTTTTCGTATTTTAGGAATAACTCAATGTCGTTTAGAAAAATGTTAAAATCAAAAATTCATCGTGCTTGCGTAACGCAGGCTGATTTGGAATATGAAGGCAGTATTACTATATCCCCAGAACTTCTTAAAGCGGCAGATATACTACCTTATGAATCTGTCAACGTTTGGAATGTTACCGCTGGGACTCGATTCGAAACCTATGCCATCACTGGTGAAAAAGGTTCTACAGATATTTGCGTGAATGGTGCTGCTGCGCATCTAGTCACTCCAGGAGACCTTGTCATCATTGCTTCTTTCTTCCAACTACAGGAAGAAGAATGCCAAAACCATGAGCCTATCGTTCTCTTTGTTGATCAATTCAATCGCCTGAAAGAAATAAGACCAGAACGAGTAGGTGTCAAAGGAAAAGAAGCTGCATCTGCTTAGTGCCCAACGTCTAAGAATGAGTTAATATAAGTTTAACCGTCTTAATCCTAATGGATTCTATGTTAGTTCATCTGATTGAAATACGACGTCGTGCCATTTTCACATTAATGTGGTTTGGTGGCTTGTTTTTAGTGTTTTTTTTCATTGCGGGTGATCTATTTCATGCTCTGGTAAAGCCTTTACTGAACTCACTACCCAATCATGAGGGCTTAGTGGCAACACAAATTACCTCTCCTTTGTTCACCCCCTTAAAACTTGCTGCCAATGGAGCAATGTTACTTACGACCCCATTTGCAATCTTTCAATTATGGCAATTTATTCGCCCAGGGCTGTATAAAGCCGAACAACAAAAATTCCGTGGCGCTCTGCTATTAATCCCACTGCTATTTACAATAGGCGCGCTTTTTTGCTTCTATTTAGTGCTTCCCTATATGTTTCAATTTTTTGCTAAAGCGCTTCCTGAGGGTGTACGCTATATGCCAGACATGACCTATGCCCTGGACTTTATAACGCATATGTTGATTGTGTTCGGATTGTCTTTTCAAGTGCCTTTAGTCTGCGTAACACTCGTCAAAACTCAACTTGTAGATGTAACTACCCTAAAAAAGATCAGGCCCTATGTTATCGTGGGCGCATTTATAGTTGGTATGCTACTTACCCCTCCCGATGTTTTTTCTCAAATCACGTTGGCTCTGCCTTTATGTTTATTGTATGAGACAGGGATTCTATTGGCGGTTTATTTGCTTTAAGGGTTAGTGCTTGAAATTTATCCGCTTCCTCAACCCTCAGGGTTCGTGGCTCGGTTGTATAGGAGCAGGGACGGAAACGCACTTACTTAACAAAACTCAAGCTAACTCAAAAGCAACCGATATAACCATCAAGATGCTCAATAAAAGGGGCGGATGATGGATAAAATGGCTAAATTTAATATTGGTGACATAGTTCTTCACAAACGCATACGATATAGAGCAATTATCGTGGATGTTGACCCTATATTCCAAGCATCAGGAAAATACAACCCTCAAGCACCCCAACATGAATTTGCTACACGCAACCCTTGGTATCGTCTATTGGTCGATGATAGTTCTCAAATCACCTACGTAGAAGAGTGCATGTTAATCCCTGACTCCAGTCATGAACCAATTAACAATCCAAATATTAGGTCTTATCTAAAAGAAAAAGAGGGGAATTTCCAAACCACAAAAAAATGCCACTAGAATTTGTCGCACAAACCTCATTTTGATCGACAGAAACAAAGAACCTTGTCGTTCAACAAATGAGTTGGGGCTCAACACGCTGTAAATTCAGGTGGGGTCTTATCCCCACATCGTTGACACAGCTATGTGGTTCTTACCATTAATATCAATAGTGCAACAAACGCAATCAATACAACTGCTAATAGCCCCATTGTCAGGAAGCTTTTGCTCATGTTTTCTTTACTAAATTGACCAGGACTACCTTTGATAAATCGATAGAGGACAAAAATGATCATCCCTGCGCCAATTAGGCCTAGAATTTGATACAACGTTTCCATTTATTGACTCCCTTTGCTTTCAAAGCTAAATGCATCTGAATAAAGGTCCTTTTTTGACACGCCCGATGCAACAAGCACATCACGAACACTATACACCATATCAAAAGGACCACTGATCACTATTTGCCAGTCTTTAATGTCTTCTTTATGTCTGGACAGGACTAATGAAGCCAATGAATCATCACCTTGATTAGAACACAATGTAAAATACTTAAAATGGCTTACATGAGATTGCCAATTATTTACTTTTTCATCCATGTATAAATCGCTTTGGGACCTAGCTCCCCAGAATAATTCAAAAGGTCTCTTATCAGAGCTGGCCAAAAGTTGCTCGATCATTGCTTTAATTGGGGCAAAGCCAGTCCCACCGGCAATAAACAAAATGGGTTTTTCAGGGTGCAAATGATTGATGCTGCATTCGCCTATTGGCAGTTTAAGTTGCACCACGCCCTGTTGTTTAATTTGAGCAAACAGTAACTGATTGTACGGATTTGTCTCGCTATGGCGAATATGCAACTCGTAGCGATGTGATCCCAGAGGAGCATTGGCAATTGAATAGCTCAACGACTCGTTATTCAACAGAATCTGCAAATACTGTCCTGCCTGATAGTCAACATAATCAACAGGATCCAAGACTAGCTGTAAAATACTATCCGTCAAAGGGGTCACTTCAACCACTTTTGCCTGAGTTTTTAATTCCTTCATGCGTCTAATCCTAGCAAGGACCAATATCCATTCACTTTTTTAAGGATTTCCTCATCCATTTCAATAGGTCGACCCCATTCTCTTTGCGTTTCTCCAGGCCATTTACTGGTTGCATCCAGGCCCATTTTTGAACCTAAGCCAGACACAGGGGAAGCAAAATCTAAATAGTCAATGGGGGTATTTTCCACCATGACAGTATCTCGTGACGGATCCATGCGAGTGGTTATTGCCCAGATCACATCTTGCCAATTCCTTGCATCCACATCGTCGTCGCAAACGATAACAAATTTAGTGTACATGAACTGTCTCAAGAAAGACCAAACAGCCATCATGATCCGTTTTGCATGACCCGGGTATTGTTTCTTCATAGTAACTACCGCTAAGCGATAAGAGCATCCCTCAGGTGGTAAATAAAAATCCACAATTTCAGGAAACTGCTTTTGCAACAAGGGTATAAAGACTTCATTTAAAGCAAGCCCCAAAATCGCTGGCTCATCGGGTGGTCTACCAGTATACGTACTGTGGTAAATTGGTTTGTCTCGATGAGTCATTCGTTGGACAGTAAAGACGGGAAAGGATTGCACCTCATTGTAATACCCTGTGTGATCGCCATAAGGCCCTTCAGGTGCCTCTACGCCGGGTTCTAAGTAGCCCTCTAAAATGATTTCCGCACTGGCTGGTACATGCAGTTCATTTCCTAAACATTGAGTTAGGCGAGTTCGTTGTCCTCTTAATAAGCCTGCAAAAGCATATTCGGATAAAGTATCAGGTATTGGTGTAACGGCTGCTAAGATGGTTGCAGGATCTGCACCCAAAGTAACCGCAATTGGGAAGCGTTCACCTGGATAGGCTTGTTGCCAGGCTTGATAATCTAAAGCTCCCCCTCGATGAGATAACCATCGCATAATCAATTGATTTTTATTTAAGAGTTGCTGGCGATAAATTCCCATGTTCTCACGAGTTTGATTCGGACCTTTGGTGGTCACTAATCCCCAAGTAATTAAAGGGGCAACATCCCCGGGCCAGCACGTTTGAATGGGAAGAAGCGTTAAATCAACCTCTTCATGCTCCCAAACATGAGTTTGACACTCCGCCCCACTGACGTATTTAGGAGCCATATTTAATGCTTGCTTTAATAAGGGTAGTTTACTGAAAGCATCCTTAATTCCTTTCGGTGGCTCTGGCTCTTTTAAAGCAGCTAAAAGCAATCCTATTTCTCGCAATGCTGCTATCGATTCCTCACCCATCCCCATTGCTACGCGCTCTACTGTACCAAATAAATTGGTTAGTACAGGCATCTCGTAATTCGGGGTATTTGTGAATAGTAATGCAGGTCCGCCGGAACGAAGCACTTTATCGCTTACAACTGTCATTTCGAGGGAAGGGGATACTGGGTAGTCTATTCGCTTGAGTAAATTGCGAGACTCTAATTGGTCTATAAAATCTCTGAGATCGGAATACTTCATCGATAATTCTTCTCGCTTTTTATAGATGTTACTATTGATCCGAGCCGCGACCGTGAGAGAGCGGAGTTTTCTGTATCTATTTTCAGCTTGCTTACACGCGCGGCTCGTATGTTTATCCTTTATCTATGAATTACTCTTGCCTTTTCATGGCATCAAAAAACTCGGCATTGGTCTTATGATTTTTCATTCGCTCCAATAAGAACTCGATGGCATCACACTCATCCATAGACTGTAGAATCTTACGTAATATCCAAGTACGTTGTAATTCTTCAGGACTTAATAGGAGATCTTCACGACGGGTTCCAGAACGATTGATATTAATGGCAGGGAACACTCGTCGCTCAGCAATATTTCGACTCAAATGAATTTCCATATTACCGGTACCCTTGAATTCTTCATAGATAACCTCATCCATTTTAGAACCCGTATCAACTAAGGCTGTAGCAATAATTGTTAGGCTACCGCCTTCTTCAATATTTCGTGCTGCTCCGTATAATCTCTTAGGTCTTTGCAAAGCATTTGCATCCACACCGCCTGTGAGTACTTTACCTGAAGCAGGTACTACCGTGTTGTAAGCTCTTGCTAAGCGAGTGATCGAATCCAATAGAATAACCACATCTCGCTTGTGCTCTACTAAACGTTTTGCCTTTTCAATGACCATTTCAGCAACTTGAACATGGCGGTTAGCAGGTTCATCAAAGGTACTAGCAACCACCTCTCCTTTTACAGAGCGCTGCATCTCGGTCACTTCTTCCGGACGTTCGTCAATAAGAAGAACAATTAGATAACACTCAGGATAATTTTTTTCTATAGAGCGGGCTATGTTTTGCAGCATTAAGGTTTTACCAGCCTTCGGAGGAGATACAATCAATCCTCGCTGTCCTCGACCAAATGGAGCACAAAGATCAACTACCCTAGCGGTTAAATCTTCCGTACTACCATTTCCTTGCTCCATCACCAAGCGCTCTGTTGCAAACAAGGGTGTTAAGTTCTCAAATAAAATCTTACGCTTAGCACTGTCTGGGGTGTCGTAGTTTATCTGATCAACCTTTAGTAGAGCAAAATAACGCTCACTGTCTTTGGGAGGACGTATTTTCCCAGAAATGGTATCACCAGAACGAAGCCCAAAGCGTCTAATTTGGCTGGGTGAAACGTAAATGTCGTCTGGTCCTGCCAAATAAGATCCATCGGCCGAGCGCAGAAAACCAAAGCCATCAGTTAATACTTCTAAAACACCATCGCCATGAATGTCTTCACCCTTTAAGGCATGGGCTTTAAGAATTGCGAAAATGATGTCCTGCTTACGCATTCTGGAGGTATTTTCTACACCCATCTCTTGTGCAATGTTAACGAGATCGGCAATAGGTAATTGCTTAAGTTCACTAAGATTCATACTTCTCACTTGATTTATTGTTTAAACGAATTGAATATCCGAAGAAAAATTAAGTTAGGGAATAGCAGCTAAGGAATCTGCTGCCTATGTGGTATCCTTGATTTAAAGTATACCACATATTTTTTAAAAGGCTACCACAGCTTTATATCAAGATCCAATAGTTTTATACTAAAAAATAAAGATATTTTTGGGAACCTTGTTTGTGATTACAAATGGCTTTCAACAAAAGCACTTAGTTGCGATTTTGATAATAGCCCCATTTTTACGGCCTCCACTTGCCCATTTTTGAAAATCATCAATGTTGGAATACTCATTACTCCAAATTTTGATGGAGTTTGAGGATTTTCATCAATATTGATTTTTGCAAACGTAATATCCTTACCATGAGCAGCAGCTACCTCTTCAAGAATGGGTGTTAGCGCGCGACAGGGACCACACCACTCAGCCCAGAAATCGATTAATACAGGCTTTGTTGATTTAACAACGTCTTGTTCAAAGCTTGCATCCGTTACTGTTTTAATATGATCACTCATGAATTAACCTCTGTTATTAAAAATGAATTCAATTAATTATAAATCACCCGCTACAGCTTGCAACACAGTTAATGCGGTAATTGCTGCAGTTTCTGTTCTTAAAATTCTTGGACCTAATGATAAAGGTAAAAACCCATGCCCACTGGCTTGCTTCACTTCTTCTTCACTCAAACCACCTTCAGGACCTATCAGCAAAGCAATATCCTGATGACTGAACGTATAGTCCCGCCACGTTTTACGTTCATTAGGATGTAAAACCAATTTTAACTTCGCTGAGGATTCTTTCAGAAATCGCTCCAGACTCATTGGAAATTGCACTTCTGGCACTCTGTTTCTACCGCACTGTTCACACGCACTGATAATAATGTTTTGCCATTGCTGCATTTTTTTCATCATTCTATCATGATCCAGCTTCACTTGGCATCGTTCAGTGATTATAGGAGTAATACAGGCAACCCCTAACTCCACCGCTTTTTGCATCACCATCTCCATTCGATCGCCTTTTGAAATTGCTTGTGCCAAGTGAATCAGGAGCGGAGACTCTCTATTTGCCTCTTTAGCCTCCCCTATAGTGACAAAAACCTGTTTCTTTTTCACCTGTTGAATTACGGCCTCGAATTCTTGATTATTTCCTGAAAACAAAGTCAATTTTGATCCTGGCTGCATTCGTAAAACGACTGCGACATGCTGTCCGGCCTCACTGGATAATTCGATCACTTGGCCTGATTGATAATCACCGGCTTGATAGATTCTAACTTCTCGCACTGCTTTCACCTTCTATTGAATACCATAAAATGACGTTTGAGCGTCTGCTATGCTAGAATTCAAATTTGACCTATTTTTTATAAGGAACGCAAGCAAAATGGCAAAAACAAGAATAGAAACCGATAGCATGGGTGAAATTGAAGTTCCCGCCAACAAATACTGGGGGGCCCAAAGTGAGCGCTCTCTGCATCACTTCAATATTGGCCAAGACATCATGCCAAAAGAAGTTACTCATGCATTTGGTATCCTAAAAAAGGCAGCTGCATTAACGAATTTGGAGTTAGGCAAGCTTCCAAAAGACAAAGCCGATTTGATCGTCAAAGCGGCGGAGGAAGTCAGCCAAGGATTACTCGATGAACACTTTCCTTTGCATGTTTGGCAAACTGGCAGCGGCACTCAATCCAACATGAATGCAAATGAAGTGATCTCTAATCGTGCTATTGAGTTGGCAGGTGGAGTAATGGGCAGCAAATCACCTATTCACCCCAATGATCATGTCAATATGTCTCAATCATCCAACGACACCTTCCCAACAGCCATGCACATAGCAGCTGCTATCGCTTTTAATCAAAAGTTATTACCCGCTGTAAAAAGCTTACGGGAGGTGTTTGCAGCGAAATCTAAAGCATTTAAAGACATCATTAAAATTGGAAGAACTCACTTACAAGATGCTGTCCCAATTACTTTAGGCCAAGAGTTTTCTGGTTATGTTGCTCAGTTGGATGCCTGCATTAAGCGTTTAGAAGAAGTTTTACCTGAGCTCTACGAACTAGCAGCAGGAGGCACTGCAGTAGGAACTGGTTTAAATACCCACCCACAATTTGCGGTTAAAGTCGCTGAGCATATTGCTAAAATCACTCAACTTCCTTTCGTTACCGCACCGAATAAATTCGCGGCTTTGGCTTCTCATGAACCTTTAGTGTTTGCACATGGGGCCATGAAAACGTTAGCTTGTGCCTTAATGAAAATTGCTAATGATGTGCGTTGGTTAGCATCAGGTCCTCGATGTGGTATTGGTGAACTCTTGATCCCTGAAAATGAACCAGGTTCATCCATTATGCCAGGCAAAGTGAATCCAACTCAGTGCGAAGCAATGACCATGGTTTGTGCTCAGGTGCTAGGGAATGATACCGCTGTAGGAGTAGCTGACAGCCAAGGTAATTTTGAACTAAACGTGTTTAAACCAGTCATTATCATGAATGTTCTGCATTCGTTAAATCTAATTTCAGACAGCTGTCGATCCTTTCAAGAGTTTTGCGCTGAAGGAATTGAGCCTAATCTCCCGGTGATCAATTACTATTTGCACAATTCATTGATGCTGGTTACGGCCTTAAATCAGCATATTGGTTATGATAAGGCGGCTAAAATTGCAAAAACAGCCCACCATGAAAATATCTCTCTTCAAGAGGCAGCTGTCAAATTAGGCATTTTAACTGCTGAGCAGTTTGCTCAATACGTGAAGCCTGAGGAAATGATTTCGCCCAATTAATAGGCATAGGGACGGACCCCAGTGGGGTCCGTCCCTGCTCATTGCCCTGCTCATTGCAGCACATCGACTAAATCACCTATTGAATGACAGGTAGCTGGGGTGCAGCTGTTCTTTTTGGACCTGGTGATTTTTGTACAGAGTCTGCAGCGGCAGATGATTTCTTTGGAGTATTCACCGTAGCATTTGGATCCATTTGCACAGAGTACTCTTGGGAGGAGTAACCTTGTTCTTGTGGGCTTGAACCATCTAAATTACATCCAGAAAGCCCTAGAGCTAAAACACCAACAACTCCCCACATCAATATCTTATCATTCTTCATTTTTAGCTTCCTGCAAAATTAAATTTAGAGTCGATTAACAAAACTACTCCAAGATAATATAGAGTAAAACGTAATAAATGCATAGGCCCTGGTGCGAATTATGCCAAGCCTGTTAGTTCAACCGTTACTCCAACGTAGTTATCCTTAAACGTGGATCCTCGTTCTGAATACACGTACATGGGTGTCACTCGCACCGTTTTATATTGATAATCCAGCCCTGCACCCACATTAAATCCGGTTTTAGCCAATAATATCTGGGGTTGAACAGCAACCGGTGCAGTATTCATAGCGATCAAAGGCCGGTTGAATGAACGTGAGAGTAATTGAATCAACCCTCCGGTAATAAAAGGAGAGAAATGATCATTCACTTGATAATACAAGCGTGCATTTTCAAGAGTTGTTCCGAGTTTGGTAACTAGTTCAGGTACAATCAAATTTTGTGCTGGGGATGGTATGATGTACGTAGGTTGATAAAACTCGCTGTGAAAATACGTCAGATTACCTTGGAGCAAAAACTTTTTAAATGGATAGCCAAAAAAGGTGCGAACACCTATTGATTTGTCATTGCCATAGTATTTTGTAAATCCAGTGCTCGCTTGGCCATTGGTTAGCACTGTATTGGTTGTTTTATAACGATCCCGGGCATAAGAAGCAAATACGTCGATATAAAATGGAAACACAATGTCTTTCATGACATGAGCATAGATGCCAGTGTCTTCAATGTCAGAGTGACTGAGGGTCAAGGAATTGTTTAAGTTTTGAGAGGAATTCATGTCGGTCGTTATATTGTATCCATTAACTCCCCAATAAAACTGTCTCCACGGCAAAAGGTCTCCTCCAACTGCCGTGAAATTGGTGTTACCCGAATAATTATAAAAAAGGGTACCCTGCTGAGAGTTAAACTTAAATTCATCATAAGAAGTAGCGAGTATTCCCCTAGGTTTTAAATAGTTTTGAGCCATTTGTTGTAAAACAGCTTTATTACTATTTTCTTCGCTCATTGTATTCAATTGGGCTTTTGAAAAAGCGATTGAAGAACACATTAAAGTCATGCAGAAAACAACTAGTTTATTCATTGGAACTTCCTTTTTAACTTGTTGGTGATTTTTTACATTCAACAGGAAATAATGTCTATAATTGCCCTAGGCACGACAGCTCCACCAGCCTCACCAACAGCTACAATATTTGCTTGTGCAGGAGTCTGGGCACCACTAGAAGTACCTGGAGTGCCTGTTCCACCTGGGCTTTCTGGTTTGGTTTGTGTCGAAGCACAAGCACTTATTGATGCTATAAAACATAAAACCATTAGCGGTTTAATTGCATGAAAAATGATAGACTTCATTGATTGTATAACTCCTCAAAATTCCTTTTTTTGCATTTTTTACATGAATTTTCATACCTATGCAAGGACCAATCTACCTATTTGACAACTAAGTTGGTTCTAGATATTGTTGCCATATATTGTTAAAGTCAAATCAAATGGTTGAATAATGGTCGTATCGGCTTCGTTTCAAGCATATTAAAACTAAGGATGGAACAATGTGTACTCTAAAAACCTTTAAGCGCCTAGCATTATTTTTTTCAATCGTTTTTTTATCTTGCACCTATGCAAAATCACCGGCTAATTCGAATAATACCGCGACGATCAGCGCCACGTTTACTTCGCAACAGTCTGCAAGCTCTTTAGGGCAGTTTATTGCTTGTAGCAGTCGCCTTGCAACATGCAGTATTTCATTAAGTATTTCGGATGGAAATTTTGGAACCATTACCATTAAAAATACCTCTACCCAGGGAGCTACTGCCTATGACATTCATGCTTACCCACCAGCGGGGTGGGATAATGTTGTAGAAGATTCCTTTTGTGCAGAATTGCTACCTGGAGACACTTGCGTTGTTGTTATACATGCCACAGAGGGTTTGACGCACAGTAAAGAGACAGCATTTATTAGAGGGAGCAATACCGAACCAGCATCATTTGATTTAACGGTAACTGACTAATCCCTTTTATAGGTATCAGACAATAATGAATGATTAGAGAATAAACTAAGGAAGCAAATGATATACCCTAATATCTTAAGCACGATTGGCCACACCCCAGTGGTAAAGATAAACCGTATTGGTAAAGACCTGGAGTGTGAACTCTACGTAAAATGCGAGTTTTTTAATCCAGGGGGCTCGATTAAGGATCGAATTGGCTATGAAATGGTTATGAAAGCGGAGTTGGAAGGTAGAATTAAACCTGGCGATACCTTGATTGAGCCTACTTCTGGAAACACAGGCATTGGAATTGCTCTAGCAGGTGCAGTGTTAGGATATAAAGTCATTATCACCATGCCTGAAAAAATGAGTCAGGAGAAGCAATCAGTGCTTGAACGTTTAGGGGCAACAATTTATAGAACACCAACGGAAGCGGCATCTCATGATCCAGAGAGCCATATTTCTTTAGCAAAGCGCTTACAAGCAGAGATACCCAACTCCCATATTCTTGATCAATACGCAAATCCGAATAATCCAAATGCCCATTATTACGGTACAGCCCAGGAAATCATCGATGATTTTGGTAAAGATCTACATATGGTCGTCGCAGGAGTTGGTACAGGAGGCACCATTACAGGTACAGCTCGTCGCTTAAAAGAATTCAACCCGTCCATTAAAATCATAGGCGCTGATCCTGAGGGTTCTATTCTGGGTGGTGGGACTGAAGTAAAGCCTTATTTGGTTGAAGGGATTGGCTATGATTTTTTCCCCGAAGTGCTGGATAATCACTTAATTGACGCCTACGTAAAAACCAATGACGCAGATTCTTTCAGGCTCGCTCGTGAGCTTATGCGTTACGAGGGTTTATTGGTTGGAGGCTCCAGTGGATCAGCGATGTGTGCTGCATTACAAGCGGCCAAATCGTTAAAAAAGGGGCAAAAATGCCTGGTTATTTTACCTGACTCAATTCGTAATTACATGTCCAAATTTCCTCATGATGAATGGATGAAACAAGAAGGTTTTTTATAGTTTAAGGCCTTGTTTATTATCCGCTCCCTGACGGTCGCGCCTCGGATCCGTATGGAAGCAAACCGAGCCGAGACCGTCAGGGCTGAGGAATCGACTCAAATTATATTGCCTCAACTAATCTCTTCTATGATGGTTAGTAAGCGTAGGTCCGGCGCTTCGCCAAATGGTGCTGCCATAAGCAGGGTCATTCGTTAAAACGGATAGTTTCGTATCCGCTTGCTGACGCGCGCGACTCGGTTCCTTCCCCGCTGTGACTAGGATTTGATTCAGACAGCAAAGAAGGAACCGAGCCGCGCGCGTCAGCAAGCGGAGCGATGTTGGCCGTATAGAAGAACCTAATGACGCTGCTTGAGGCAGCACCATTAGGCGAAACACCCGACCTTTGGTATAAATGCCCCATTTTAAAAAATGAGTCGATCCCTCAGACATCAGGGAGCGGATAAGTTCTATTGATGTAATTGATTTAAGCAGTTATAGATTTCGCAGGAGGTCTATTTTCAACTTGCTCAAAGAGATCATCGGGTGAGACATAACCCAAACTGATCCATTGCGCTAAAGCAGAAGTTAATGATTTCGCTTTCACTGACTGGTCAACAGAATCACTCACATCGAGCACTTCGCTCTCAGACTGCATGATTCTGGCAAAGGTCTGCCCAGGACTAACTGCCATATTTTGACCGCTAGGCAGATTATTTGTATACATAGTCAGTAAATCATCATAAGTGATTTCGTTTAATTCAAGCATGTTCAGTAAATTTTGTTGCCACTTGTTATGCATTTGACGCAAGCGCTTATTGTCTTCTTGGATTACACTGACCATTTCTGAAATGGTAAGCCCTTCAGGGCAAGGTTTCTCCACTGGTTTCGCAGGACTTATTGCTAGTTGCCCAACGTACATAAAGTCTGATTTACTTTTAACGGAGGGATGATACCTCCCTTGATTTGACTGAATGACAATTCCTGAATGTGGATTATTGGGATTACCAACAAATGTAACTCGTTTTCTTAGCTCTTTTTCATGCTCTACAATCGATAAAGTCAGATTAATTCCAGTAACCTTGGTAAAGGCCTCTAGTGCACTGACTGGAATACCCACATTTGGCTGACGTAAACTAGCTTGCGTTGTGGTAGGAGGCAAATCAGCAAACACTTCTTTGTATCGCAGTGGATTTGCATAAATTTCATCAATCATCATTTGCTGCAAAACGTAGGCCATACACTCAACTATTTCTGATTTTCGATTGCCATTTACCAACATGTTCATGCGCTCAGTCGCTGTTAAATAAGGCTGGGTGCTAATGAACTTGGGAAAATGATAGTAAAAGCGTTCTAGAATTTTTTTTAGAGTATCGTCATTTACTCGGGAAGTTCTTTTAAAATAATCAAGTAAAGCGACTGCAAGGGCTTGATATTGCCCACCACCCACATTGATATGAGTAGGCTTGGTTTCTGCTCTATTCGTGCTCTCAACTGTAAAAAAACCAGTCCTCGGCATTTCTTTCTCCTACCCCAGTTTATATTTTAATTCTACCTAATTCAGATTAAGGAAATATTAACCAATTTTTTACAAATTGTTGCTTGCATGTACTCTTTCCAGAAAACTATAAGGCCATATTGAACTTAAAGCAAGCATAGTTTTTTCAATTATAGCATAAGCCAATGTTTACAAGCATGTTCAGTGCCAAATTTATAGTTAATGTCAATTTTGTTCAATAATTCCTTGCGTATCTCCTTAGCATGCGTGCAAAAATTGCCGATAATCAAATAAACTGTTAGGCTAATTGAACAGACTTCTTTTGGAGCGATCATGGAAGACTATCAAGAAGATGAGTTGGCTCGCATCAAAGAATTACTCAGGCACTCCAGTGAATTCATCGCTTATTTTGAATTAGTTGAAGCCAAAATGATAGACTGGAAGCAAAATATCGAGCAACACGCGATTCGATTAGAGTCACAATTTCAATCGATAAAAAGGGAACTCTCATCCATTCAAACTAATTTGTCACAAGCGAATCTCGTTCAATTTAAGAAGACTACCGAAGCCGCTTTATCACAGGGCGAGGCTCACCTGCGAGGTATAGAAAAAACGTGCCAACAATTAACAACAATAGCCCAACAACACCAAGCACAGATCAGTCATTTAACTGAGGAATGTTTGGTTAAAATTGATAAACACAGCAGTGATACTCTGCATTCTATGAATGCTCAATTGTCGAAGTATGACGCCCACCAATTTCATCGGATTGCTTCGGAAAGTTGCGATCATGTTGATCGGGTTGCAAGCGATGCCGTCTATAAGAGTACAAAAATTCTTAGAACCTTTAAGCTTAAATTGGGACTATTGCTGGTGTGTACCACCATTCTATCTGCTTTCTTTTATTCTCTTTATCTAAATGATGAATTACCATGGGAAGCTCATCAGCAGGTGATGCATGAAAGACAAGCTGGTAAAGTATTATTACGTGCTTGGCCTAAATTGACTCAAGATGAAAAAGCTAAAATTCTAGACGAGCCTATTTTTGAGGAAGGATAAACTGACACTACCTTTGACATTTAACACATTAATTGCATTAATTCTTGTAATTAGTTTTGGCTTTATTGCAATTTATAGTGTTCCTATTAAAAATAGACATCGTATAAGCCGATGGAAATCAAAACTTCAACTGGATAAACACGCACCTATTTTTGAATCTATCTTTAGTGAAGTCAATGGATTTCAGTTGTCTCAGATCTCTAAACAGAATTGTAATGCCATTGACTACATCTATGGAGAAATTGAGTTTTTGCCTTTTATTTCTTTATTGTCTTTGGTTAAACCTAATACCGATACTGTCTTCTATGATTTGGGTTCAGGAACTGGTAAAGCCGTTATTGCATGTGCAATGGTTTTTCCTATTAAAAGAGCCGTAGGTATTGAACTCTTTCCATTGCTTCATGAAGCCTCTTGGGATAGGACTGCTAAGCTAGAGGTTATTGATGGATACCAGTGCATTCAGGATAAAATATCCTTTATACAAGGGAATTTTTTAGACATTAATATATCTGATGCAACCTTGGTTTTTATAAATGCAAGTACCTTGATCGGTAACTCTTGGAACTCCTTAATTAAACGCCTAGAAAGCACCAGCTCAATTAACACTGTCATTACTACGACAAAGCCCCTAAAATCTGGGGTTTTCACCATGGTTAATGCCACTTGTGTAGAAATGAGTTGGGGAGTTGTAAATGCCTATATTCATCATAGGCCCTAAGTAATTTATACTAACTTGTATGAAAACATTGAATAATTTTTTACCCGATCTATACTTATAAAATCAAAAGGGTAATTGTCAGCGCCTGATGTGTCTTGGTAGCAGACATTAGAACAAGCGAATAATCGAGGTGGGTATATGATTAAATCCGAACTCATTGAACAGATCGCTGCTCGAATGACGCATCTTACTGAAAAGCAAGTGGCAGATTGCATCAATAAAATGTTAGAGCTTATGAGCGACGCACTGATTAATCAGCAACGAATTGAAATTCGTGGCTTTGGTAGTTTTTCACTGCACTACCGACCACCACGTAATGCTCATAATCCTAAAACAGGTGAAAAAGTGGTAACTGAGGCAAAATACAGCCCCCACTTCAAGCCAGGCAAAGAGCTTCGTGAACGAGTAAATTCTTCTCGCGCGAAACACCCTCTACCTAAAGACGAGTAATTACTCGATGTATCTAGGTTCGCGGCAAAGTAACTCCTGTTTGGCCCTGGTATTTGCCTCCACGGTCTCTGTAAGAAACCGCGCAAACTTCACTTGCCTCCAAGAACAGCATTTGCGCAACACCTTCATAGGCATATATTTTAGCGGGTAGAGTTGTTGTATTAGAAAACTCTAAAGTAACATGCCCCTCCCACTCAGGCTCTAGAGGAGTTACATTGACTATAATTCCACATCGAGCGTAAGTTGATTTACCAAGGCAAATCGTTAGTATATTGCGAGGAATACGGAAGTATTCCACCGTTCTTGCAAGTGCAAAAGAATTCGGGGGTATGATACAAACATCGGATTGAACATCTACAAAGCTATTCTCGTCAAACGCTTTTGGATCAACAATCGCTGAATTTATGTTTGTAAATATTTTAAATTCATTTGAACATCGAACGTCATACCCGTAGCTAGAGACTCCATAAGAAATGATCCGACCGTTTTCGTTCTCACGAACTTGACCTGGTTGAAATGGCGAGATCATCCCATGTTCTACCGCCATTTTCTCTATCCATCTATCTGATTTAATTGACACGTTAAATCCTCATTTTTCTTTTAGAAATACACGCCAATCTGTGCAGATACAGTATCAGCACTTTGACCTGTACCTAATGTTGGCATATTCACTGCACCCACTGGAGCAGCACCATTCGCAAATTGTGTGAGTCCATAATCTATATCATGCCTATACTCTAAGCTTTCAACGGTGTCTTTCCATATTGATATGTTAAATACACCTAAGTACCTTTGTTTGGGGAGGTTAAGTGCTAGAGCATCTTTAGACCATTGATATCCAACGCCTAGGGATGCCGGTCGATTGAAAGCAATAAAAGTGACACCCGCTTCCGTTTGTAACGCTTGAGGTTTTGCTCCTCTCCCGTTAAAACTCAAATCTTGCACCCTAAAAGCCTGTGTAGTACCGACCCATTCTGCGGTTAAATTGTAGCGGTCATAGCCCAAGTTGGCATGAACATCGACAGCCTGAGTTTTTCGAACGTTTTCGTTACCATTAGTAATGGATCCAAATCCACCAAACGTTGTGCCTACAGCTGAACCCGTGCTTTGCATGCCACCAGCATCGTCAATGGAGCTAATGTAGCTTGCGCCAATTTCTCCGTTGACTTCACCAAATCCGTAAATATATCCTAAATTAACACCTCCAACCCCAGATTTTCCGAAAGTGGTGTCGCTTTTATACCCATATACAGCTGCAAATGGCCCAGTGTCTTCCTGAGATTTATAACCGAAAATCACAGGCCTTGTTTTAGTTCTGGCTAACACTAAAGGCAAAGGAGCGCTAATCATCGAGCTAGAGTAGCGTCCGAATGGGGCATAAACTTGGCCAGCGGTGAAATACCAAGGCGTTCTATCCAAATTACCGATATTTACAAAGCCTAAATTTAAATTAAAGGCTGAGTTAGCGACTCGTGGTCCAGCAGCAGGGGGACTTTCGTCATAAGCGATAGCGATATAGGCCTCTACATTTTGGTTCAGTGCTGCGGCTATGTCTAACTCACTTGAGCCCAGTGTTACATCACCATCATCTCCTTTGGAGTGGAATGGGTTGTTTATTGTAGCAACTGGTTCAGTTTTACCACTTATCGAAATAATTGGCATCTGTGGCACTGGATACCCTATTTTCTGATAAGCACGGTATAGGGCTCGTCTCTGCTGCATCAAGCGAATATCTCGGTTAATACTTGAGATATTGACTATGTAATCAGAACCATCAAACGCCGGTCTATCACCCAGATAGGGCGAACTAACCACAGGAGTCCCAGCAATATAAGTGACAACACGATTATCTGCCACTAATGCCGTCGGGTAGAAACTAAATGACTCTGGATGAGCATCAATGGAATGCACTGTGACATGTGACTCATGGTATTTTTCTTTTTTAACGGGTGCTTGTTTAACCTCTGGAGTCGTTTCAGGCTTCACGGATTTTTTAGCAATAACTTGATGTTTATGTGACTCAATTGCTGTCTGGTGTGAAGCTAATTGTCTTTGCAATCGGTCAAGCTGAGTTTGTAGGTCTTCTGCTTGACGCTTTAGTAGACGAATTTCTTGTTTTAAGTCTTGATCTTGGTCCGCATACAATGGCGTTGAGATACAGGCTAGAGCCAATAGAATTTTATTTAACTTCATGCGGGGTACTCCTGATTATTATTTTTACTTCCACAACTAAGCTTGAGGATTATAGCTTGGGATTTGTGAGCTGGCTATAGTGCTTTGAGGTACTTTATTATCTCTTTTAAATTCGGTTTGCTGACCTACTAATGCTGGCAGTTACTTGTTAACCGCCAGCCTTGGACTGTGGTTTAGTGTGCAGTAAGTGTTTACAGCACTTACCGAACCATTCATTTTGTTGTTAGACGTTTCCTACGTAGTTAATACCAAAGTAAGGTCCATACAGTCCATAATCTCCACTTCGAACTCCACCAACTACTTGTCTATATTGGCCTTGAACAGCATTAAAGTAGTTCATTGCCTCATAACCACCTTGTACGTTTAGAACCCCCTGCGACAAAGGATAAGCATAATTTACACCGAGCTTTGTTTCTAGACTAGGAACAATGCTGCTTTTAGAACCGTATACACCTGCTATCACAAAAGGCGATGAGCCAGGGAGGGTGGCCAAATTTCCTATGTTGTATCTTGAGTGCCCAAGGAGGATGGAAGCCGCTGCATTAGCGGTAAGACTCCAACTACTACTCAGATCATAAGAGTAATCCAATCCCAAAACTGGACCAATGCCCTTAAAGTCGGTGTTATCAAATCGTTGTCCTGATACGGATTGGTTACCCACTGGAGGTGGAAATGGAACAACCAAGGTGTTTGCAAAAGAGTCATTTACGTTAATTTCTATTGAAGCGTATTGTACGCCTGCGTAGAAGCGCATCTTTTTTACGCGACCGAAATCCGCGTGTTGCCCCATGACCAAATTAACTTGGTCGAAATTACTGGTATTAATTTCTGTAAAGGGTTGATTAGCTCCATTAATGGCAGGATAAACACCACTAAAATATCCTCGACCTATGTAATCATCAAAATGAGTCCAATTTATGGTTATGTCATTCCCTGTATTAAAATGATAAGAGCCTTCCAAACGATATGCCCAATCCCAATCTTCTAGTGCATCATGCACTCCATTGGTTGAGTTTTCTAGTAAGCGGTAGGATTGTGCGGCGGTAGTTACTCGTTGCAAGTAAAGCCCCTGAACCCCTAAATCCCACATTTTTGCTTCACAAGGAACTGTTACACTGCCTGGGGTACATACTGGCCCCATGGTTCCGGCAAATCCTAGATTACTTGCTATCAAACTGAGTAAAATGGTTGATTTCCTATTTAACATACTGTCTCCCTAAATAAAAAAGCCCACCAAAGTTGATGGGCTTTAATCAGTTTAACTGTCTAGCAAATTAAACGTTACCAACGTACTTCAAACCAATGTATGGACCAGAAGCAGCGAAGTCAGTTTCAGCAAGACCTGCGTTACCGTTATTGATGTTGAAGTTATGCAATGCATTGAAGTAGTTGAACCACATGTAACCTACATCTAGAGTCAAATCACCTTGTGCCATAGCATAAGTGTAATCAGCACCTAACTTAGCTTCTAACTCAGGAACCATAGAGTTCTTAGAACCATGAACCCAAGTTGGGTTAGTTCTGTAATATGTAAAGTCACTGCTTCCAACCAAAATTGCAGCAGCTGCTTTAGCATAAATACCAAAACCATTGCCAAACACGTACATCATGTCTAAACCAGTACGTGGACCGAAACCGGTGAACTCAGAGTTGTGGTAACCTTCGTGAGCGTTGTTTAAGTATACGTTTGTATCATGGCTGATTCGAGCGTATTGAACACCACCGTGGAAACGCATTTTCTTGTTAGCACTGAAGTCAACGAATTGACCCAACTCACCATTCACTGCATCCCATTTGTTGTTGATGTCATGGTATCTAGTTGTAGAGTACCAGTGGTTTGTATCACCATCAAAATGGTACCAGTTAATGTTGATGTCGTTTCCAGTGTTGAAGTGATAAGAACCTTCTAGCTTAAAGCCCCAGTCCCAATCTAAATCAACATCGTGATACCACTCAGAGTTACCGCTTACATGTGACCCACGGTATCCCCAGTCAGCGTCATAAATTGGTTGCAAATATAGAGCAGTGATTCCAACATCCCATGCGGTTCTTTCGCAAGGAACAGTTACATTACCTGGTGTGCAAACTGGACCCATGGTACCAGCGAACACTGCACTGCTTCCTAAAGCGAGTACTGCCACTGCTGTTTTTTTCAAACTAAACATGCCTTGTCTCCACTTGTTTATTATTGAGTTTCCATTTTATTGATAACCCACCATTTGGAGTTGTCAATAGCACGCATCGTCGCTTAGGGTCGAAGCATGCAACGCTTAAAGTATCTGCAGGGATTTTGTATAAGTCAAGAAAATTTATTGAAAAACTGAATATTTTCATTAAGATATATGCTATTTTGCACAGCGGGGCTATTTTTTAATCAGTGTGATGGTGACGCGTCGGTTTGCTGCTCGACCATCTTCAGTATCATTTCTCCCTACAGGAAATTTAGCACCAACCCATGTCACATTTAGTTTTGATTGAGGCACACCTAACCACAATAAATAGTTTTTAACGGCTTTTGCTCTGTATTCAGAAATCGCATTGTTATAGCCTTTGCGACCACTTTCATCCGCATAACCTATTACCTCAATTTTATCAATTTGAGCATCTACTTCGACGTATTTTGCTATTCTTCTGAGCTGATTTTTATCGGCATCGCTTAATGTTCTACCGTCTATGCCAAAGTGAAACACGCTTTCTTTAACGTCAGCATATTCAAACGTCAGTAAATTACCAACGCATTTTTGATACGCTGAATAGACCTTTCGAAAGTGAATTGGCGACAAAGATACACTGGTACCAAATCCTTGCTCAGACATGTAGTTAACATTAATTTGGTAACCTTGAGACAAAAAGGTTAATAGCTTTAAGGTCGGCTCCCTGTCCAAAAATAGCCCGAACTCACCTGGTTTTATATAAACTCGACTCACTGCATAGGATTGCCTTTGACCAGGTTTCCAGACAGGAGGAGCTGCAATCACTTGTGCGGGAAGAGTTCTTTCTACTTGATCCCATTTTCGCAAAATAAAATGTGGCTTTTTAGTGGCATATTGTTCAAAATATCCAATGCCATAGTTAGGTATTGTTAAAGCAAGACCACAACGTAGCTGCGTTCCATTCACGCGCCAATTTTCGTCGCCCATGGGACTTGCATAGTGAATTTGTGGTGCTGCTCGGCCAATACTCATCCCAATGCATAAACACACACTTGTTGTTAGTATTATTCTGTTGAACCCATGACCAATTGTCATTTTTTGTTCATCCTGGGATGCTATTTCGTGTTATTCTTCCTTATCGGCAAATTCATAGGAATCTTTACATGAAAACTCTGGTCATTACTCAACCTGATGATTGGCATGTTCATCTGCGTGACGGCGAATTTTTACCACATACTGTTTCCGCTACAGCACATCATTTTGCTCGGGCTTTGGTAATGCCAAATCTTAAACCCGCTTTAACCACGGTTAAGGCTATTGATGAATATCGATCTCGAATTCTTGACTGCATTCCTAAAAGTGTCTCGTTTGAACCCTACATGACGTTTTATTTGAATGAATCGGTTACCAGTGATGAGATTGAATTATCAGCAACCACCCCTTATATCCTTGGGGCCAAGCTTTATCCAGCGGGAGCTACCACGAATTCTGAAGCCGGAGCAAAATCGTTAAAAGCCTTATACCCTCTTCTAGAAACATTGCAAGCGAACAATAAAGTGCTTCAAATTCACGGAGAGGTAACTCACAGCGATATCTTCGAGAGAGAAGCTCTATTTATTGATGAGTATTTAAAACCTATTGTTGCTAATTTTCCTAAGTTACGAATAGTCCTAGAACATATTTCCACGCAAGCAGCTGTGGAGTATATCCGCCAAGCACCTTCTCAAGTGGCAGCCAGCATAACCCCACACCACTTATTGTACAATCGAAATAAACTTCTCGTGGGTGGTGTTCGCCCTCATTATTACTGCCTGCCAATTTTAAAGCATGAGAATGACCAAAAAGCGCTACAAGATGCGGTAGCCAGTGGTAATCCTAAATTTTTTGCAGGTACAGACAGTGCTCCTCATGAAATTCACACCAAAGAAAATGCCTGTGGCTGCGCGGGGATTTATTCAGCACCTTATGCAGTAGCGCTATACGCTCAAGTGTTTGATCATTTAGGACAACTACCTAGACTGAATGATTTCTTAAGCCATTTTGGCTGTGGGTTTTATCAATTACCGGCCAACAAGCAAACGTTAGAACTTATCAAATCTAAACAAACAATCCCCCAGCACCTACCGTTTGGCTCCACGCAAGTAGTTCCTATGGCTGCAGGAGAAACCATCGAATGGAGTATCAATGAGCAAACCAAATAAGGCGATACCCCAAACCATGAAAGAGCGCTTTCGTGGTTTCTTGCCCATAGTCGTTGATATTGAAACCGCTGGAATTGATCCCCAAAAAAATGCGCTTTTAGAAATTTGTATTGTCATTGTTCAGATGGATGCCGAGGGGATTCTAAAAAGAACAGAAAGTTACTTTGAGCATGTTTTGCCTTTCCCTGGCGCTGAACTGGATCCAAAATCACTTGAATTTAATCAGATTGACCCATTTCAACCGCTTCGTTTTGCAGTTGAAGAACGCACAGCCTTAGAGAAATTATTCAAACCTATTCATGTGGCATTAAAGCAAAATCACTGTCAGCGAGCTGTTTTAGTAGGGCATAACGCCTGGTTTGACCTCTTGTTTTTGAAAGCCGCCATACAAAGGTCCGATGTAAAATCGCCTTTCCACGCATTTACTTGTTTCGACACAGCGACTTTAGCCGGCTTAATCTTTGGTGAAACGGTGCTAGCAAAAGCAGCTAAAGCAGCGGGGATTTCCTTTGACCCGAATGAAGCACATTCTGCAATTTATGACGCAGAAAAAACAGCCGACTTGTTTTGTGAGATGGTGAATAGATGGAGAGGATTAGCTCTTAAATAGTTCAAAAGAGGAGAGAGGTGCGGATGAACGTGAGGACGGACCACAATGGGTCCGTCCCCTGACTGTTATAAAGCGTCTGAATGTTCGGCCAAGTAGTCAGCAACACCTTTAGGAGAGGCAATCATACCCGCTTGTCCTTTTTTCCAGCCAGCTGGACACACTTCACCTTTCTCTTCAAAGTATTGAACGGCATCAATAATACGTAACAATTCATCAATATTTCTGCCTATTGGTAAATCATTTACGATTTGTGAGCGCACAACACCGTTTGTATCAATCACAAATGCACCTCTGAAAGCGACGCCTGCAGCAGGATGTTCAACTCCATAAGACTGGCAAATACTATGGGTCATATCAGCTGCAAGAGTATAGCGAACCGGACCAATTCCACCGTTCTTAACGGATGTATTTCGATAAGCATTGTGTGTGAAATGAGAATCAATGGATACAGCAACCACTTCTACATTACGATGTTTGAACTCTTCCATACGATGATCTAAAGCGATTAATTCAGAAGGGCAAACAAAAGTAAAGTCTAGTGGGTAGAAAAACACCAAACCATATTTGCCTTTGATGTTCTCATGCAAATTAAATTTATCAACTATTTCACCATTTCCTAATACAGCAGCCACTGTAAAATCAGGTGCTTTACGACCAACTAATACACTCATTCTATGCTCTCCATTACTTAAAAGTAGGTACAAATACAAACATACGTAAAATTTGTCAACAGAAGCTATTATGCAGCAATTGCATCACGGAGCATAGGCTCTAATTCACCTTGTTGGAACATTTCAGCAATGATGTCCGAACCACCAACCAGCTCTCCCTTCACATAGAGCTGAGGAAACGTTGGCCAATCAGAGACTTGTGGTAACGTTTGGCGCACATCCGGATTAGCCAATACATCAACGTATGCGAAATCAACACCGCAAGCTTCAATACATTGTACTGCACGAGCTGAGAAGCCACACTGAGGCATTTTAGGAGTGCCTTTCATATAAAGAATTATTACATTATCCGCAATCTGTTTTTTAATTTTTTCAATTGTATCCACGTCTGCACCTTAACTCTAAAATAAAACTGTCATTATGGAGAAAACCTCCTAATGCCGCAACTTAGTAAAGCATCGAATTAACACTAATGGTCTAATATTATACACTCAAAACGTTTACATTGTAACAAAAACGACATTGAATATCATACTTATCCTGCTAAACTACCCAATTTACTAATACCTGTTATAAAACCTGGAGATAATTATGACATTTACCCTCCCACAATTGCCTTATGAATTAAATGATCTAGAACCGCATATATCAAAAGAAACGCTTGAGTACCACTATGGGAAGCACCATAACGCCTACGTGACTAACTTAAATAAATTAATCCCAGGAACAGAGTTTGAATCCATGTCCCTAGAAGATATTATTCTAAAGTCTAAGGGCGGGATCTTTAATAATGCCGCACAAGTATGGAACCATACCTTTTACTGGCATAGCATGAGTCCTAATGGCGGCGGTGAGCCTAAAGGAAAGATAGCGGAGGCCATCAACAAACACTTCGGATCATTTTCTGCATTCAAAGAACAATTCACACAAGCCGCGGCGACTACTTTTGGTTCTGGTTGGGCTTGGCTAGTTCAAGACCAGTCTGGGGATTTAAAAATCACCAGCACAAGCAATGCAGGAACCCCAATGACTGAAGGTTTAAAAGCCCTTTTAACGTGTGATGTTTGGGAGCATGCCTATTATATCGACTACCGAAATCGCCGCCCTGATTACATCGAAGGATTTTGGTCTTTAGTCAATTGGGAATTCGCCAACAGCAATCTTAAGTAAAAAGGATTTAAAGAGCACTTGAATAAGGTATGCATATATTTTAAGGAGATGTCATGGCTTTAATAACCAGCTATAACCCACTACCGATAACCTTTACCCATGGAGAGGGAGTATGGCTTTATGATGAACAGGGGAATAAATACCTCGATGGATTAAGTGGCATTGCCGTTTGTGGATTAGGTCACGCACACCCCGATGTGACTCGCACCATACAAGAGCAATCAGCAAAACTAATTCACACCTCCAATGTTTTTCATATTAAAGAACAAGAGCTTCTTGCAGAAAAATTAACATCCATGGCCAACATGGAACAAGTGTTCTTTGCAAACTCAGGGGCTGAAGCAAATGAGGCTGCCATTAAGCTAACTCGTCTCTACGGACATAAAAAAGGAATTGACACTCCATCAATCATTGTCATGGAAAAAGCGTTTCACGGCCGAACCATGGCTACACTCACTGCGTCAGGAAGCAGAAAAGTTCAAGCTGGTTTTGAACCTCTAGTCCCTGGATTTATTCGAGCACCTTTTAATGATATTGAGGCTATTCATACTATTGCTGCCAATAGAGAAGACGTAGTTGCTGTTATGGTTGAGCCCATTCAAGGAGAGGGCGGGATATTCCCCGCTGATGAGAGCTACTTACGCGCTTTAGCGACCCTATGCGAGCAAAATGATTGGATGCTAATACTCGATGAAATTCAAACAGGAAATGGAAGAACAGGGAAACTTTTTTCTTGCATGCATTACAACATCAAACCCGATGTATTAACTACCGCCAAAGGACTTGGTAACGGCATGCCAATTGGAGCATGTTTAATGAGCAAAAGGGCTACTAATCTATTTAAACCCGGGAACCATGGTTCTACCTTTGGCGGGAACTCTTTGGCTTGTGCTACGGCTTTAACCGTTTTGAATGTCATTGAACGGGATAAACTTTGTGAAAAAGTGGCTAAAAACAGTGCGCTACTAATGGATAAACTCATTAGCAACCTTGGAAAGCACCCCCATGTAAAAGCAATTCGAGGAAAGGGGTTTATGATTGGAATAGAACTTGATAGGCCTGCTAGTGACATCAGAGCGATTGGTTTGCAAAATAAGGTTTTATTCAATGTAACTGCTGAAACTGTGGTAAGATTATTGCCTCCTCTTATCATTAATGAGGAAGAGATTGACGAATTGGTTGTACGATTAACAAGATCTATTAATCAATTTACCAATCCTTAGACAAGCAAACGTGGCCTAGATGGAGGCGAAGCCATAAACAAGGTTTGCAATCTTTGCACGCAATGAAATCCTTGGTTATGGCTTACGCTGTACCAAAGTTTGTTTCTTTGCATTAGGACTAGACTTAGTAGTTACTTATCCCAAAATAAGTAGTATACAACGCTGAATACTCCCCACTCTGCTCTAGTTGTTCTAATGCTTGATTGACTTGTGCCATCAAGGAAGCATTTGACGGCAAGGACATTAAGCCAATCCCATCAGCAACTTTCATAGGATTTCCAAGCGCCTTAAATTGCTTGCTTTCATCAAGCACCCAATAATTGACTTCACCTCTATCTAAAAATGCAGCATCAATATTGCCTGAAGTTAAATTGGTCAGTAAGCTATCCAAATCATCGAAGATAACTACTTTAAATTGAGATTTATATTTATTGAGAAAAAAATTATAAAAAATACCTTGGTTTTGTTGTGCCTGTTCTCGTACCAACCCTATTTTGCTTCCTGCTGGTAAGTCATGTACGGATTTAATCCCACTGCTTTTCAATACTAAAAATTGCCCCTTACTTAACAAATAAGGAAAAGAATAAAGATAATCACCGTTTAATGCATTGGGCGATACATAAAAATCAATATTGTCCATAGCAAGGTCTATGCTGCCAGAGTCCAATGCTGAGAATAGTTTATTATAATCCATTCTCTTAAAGATACATTCTTGATTTAACTGATGACAAATGGATTTTACTAATTCAATTTCAAACCCTTGATTCAAAGAAATGACGTAAGGGGGATCAAACTCAACTGTTCCAACATTAATTACTGCATAACAAGGTGAGACAATCAATAAGAGAAAAACCAATCGGATGATCCCACTTCTGATTTTTGTCATATTCCCTCTCAACATAAATCCTTTATTAAATAATAGCATTATTAGGAAATAAAATGAGTCGCTCCCACAAAACAGACAGAAAGGAGTACGTTATGTTTCAATAGCTGACGTACGTGCATTCCTTGAAGACAAAGAAAGGCCAGAAAAGGTAGTTGAAGATAGTCTCCGCAAGAAAATGTAAGAAGCCATTGACACAGCAGGGGTTCTAAAAGAGCCTTTGTCTCCGAGTCTTTAATCGCTAGTCTTCACTAAATATTGTCTATAATTTGAATACGGTTCTCTTCAGTTTTCAAGCCATGAAATCGAATGAAGCCCAATTTAGTAGTCTAATACAAAGTCTTACCCAGATTGGGATAGCGCTTTCGACTGAGAAGAATCATTCTCGTTTACTTGAGTTGATTCTTATGAAGGCATTAGAAATTACAAATGCCGATGGTGGAACTTTATACACAAAAACGGACAATAAAACCTTAAAATTTGAAATCATGATCAACAAATCGCTAGGCATTCATATGGGTGGAACCAGCAAAACGCCCATTGGTTTTAGCGAACTCCCTTTATACGATGAACACGGAGATCCTAACTTTCATATGTTGGCACCATGGTCTGCCATCAATCGACAGACCATAAATCTTAAAGATGCTTACACAACAAGAAAGTTTGATTTATCGGGAACAAAGCAATTCGATAAAAAAACAGGTTACAAATCACAATCCTTCCTTACTGTACCCATGACCAACCACCTTAATGAAGTCATCGGAGTGCTACAGCTAATCAATGCGATTGATCCCTTAACAAATAAAGTCTCTTCTTTTTCGAAATTAAACCAAACTATTGTGGAATCTTTAGCTTCACAAGCCGCTGTTACAATAACCAACCGAGCTCTAATTAATGCCGAAAAAGAACTGTTTAATTCATTAATTCAACTGATTGCAAAAGCCATCGATGAAAAATCTCCTTATACGGGCCAACATTGCAGAAGAGTACCTGTGATTACCCTTCTACTCGCTAAAGCAGCTTGCGAAGTGGATAAAGGTCCATTAAAAGAGTTTACAATGACTGAAGATGAACTCTACGAGTTAGAGGTCTCCGCATGGTTACACGATTGTGGAAAAATCAGCATACCTGAATCAGTAGTTGATAAGGCAACCAAACTTGAAGAGATTTTTGACCGTATTCATCTTATCGATCTACGTTTTGAGCTGTTAATTCGAGATGCAATGATAGAATGTCTGCAAGATAAAATCCAAAAGCTAACGGGTAATCCGATTAACCTTCATGAAGAGCAATCTCTCCAAGAGAAAATTCAAGCCTTTTATAAGGAAAGAGCAATGATTAGAAAATGCAATCTTGGAAAAGAGCATATTCATCCAGAGGAGTTGGCTGCAATAAAAAACATATCTAAGCATAATTTAGTGAGCTCAGAGGGCAAAGTAGCACCTTTTCTATCAAAAAAAGAAATCCAAATGCTTGAAATAAACAGAGGAACACTTACCGTGAATGAACGTGAAATAATTAATAATCACGTCACTGTTACTATAAAAATGCTTGAATCATTGCCCTATCCTAAACATCTTAAAAGGGTTCCAGAGTTAGCAGGAAGTCACCATGAAAAAATGGATGGCTCTGGCTATCCTCGAGGATTAACCAAAGAGCAAATGTCCATTCCTGCGCGGATGATTGCCATCGCTGATGTTTTCGAAGCCTTAACGGCCAGCGATAGACCCTACAAAAAAGCGATGACTTTGTCCCGAGCTCTCAAGATCATGGGGCAAATGAAAGTAGATGGCCATATTGACCCTGATTTGTTCGATGTGTTCATAGAAGAAAAGGTTTACGAAACCTATGCCAAAGATTATTTGAATCCAAAGCTTGTGGATACTATTCAAGTGAATAAAATACCTGGATATCAAAAACTAGAATAAAAAGACCTGTCCCTTTTTTATAAACCCATGAAACCCGTCCTTTTTGGCATTGGGTAACTTCCCAGGATTATAATGATATAACCACATCTTTTTCTTAATATGGGTGGGCAATTTCATTAAATCAGAGTAATGTGCATGCACACCACTTTTATGCGGGCTGGTTTCGCAATCATGGAATATAATATCAGCCTCCTCATAAAATACCTTAAGCTGAGACGGAGCATTCTGTGTATCGGCAGTAAAAAATATCCTTTTATTATTGTAGTCAAACATAAAACCAAAGCTTGGCATCAACTCGTGATCGCTATAAAAATGAATAGTCTGTACTAACTTGAATTGAATGGAGTGCCACTCAAAGCCTTCGTATTGCTTAATTGGATGAACGTCAAAATACGTACTTAGTGATGCTCGGGTTTGAGTTATCGTGCTTAAACCACCCGCTAAACATTTTGACCAAAGATCATCGATTATTTTTTCTGAAGCAAAAATCGTTGGTTTGTGAGAATACTCTGGATCAAAATAGGTTGTTAAAGCAAACCACTCAACTCCTCCAGCATGGTCATTGTGCAAGTGACTGATGTATATATTTTTTATGTCTTTATAACAAAGCTTCTGATCTCTTAGGGAGTATTTTATATCAGTACCAGCATCCACCAATAAAGTGTCTTCATCAATTTGAAAAAGGATGTTTGAATGATAATTATCAGGCCCCAAGCCAAATGCCGATCCTGATCCTAAAAACACTATTTTTAGCGTCATTGCCCCTCCTGGCCAATCTAAATATCCTTAACTAGACGCAACTGTCAGATGGTAGGATACCAGATTACGAACAATCCCAAATCAGCAACCAAAAACAAAAAAAAAGAATTCTGTCTTACTTTAAGACTATGTTATGACAGTAAAATTGTCAAAATCAGAACTATTTTATTCTCTTTGCAAATCACGTAAAAATCGCCCTATTTTTTCCGCGTTATTTGTAAACAGCCAAGCAATTCCTCGATTTAACTCTCTGAACAACCCATTTTTAGTTTCAACAAAACCAACCCCATAAAGTTGATCAGCCTCCTTGAGTTGTTTGATTCGACTGTTTGTTAATAAAACATAATTTCCCAGCACTCCGCCAAAACCTTCATCAAGACTTATTTTACAATAGTTGCTCATATTATTGTGAACAGCAACTAACAGCTGTGAACGTTTTGGGAATGAACTGATGGATTGATAAATTACCGGATCCAAAGCCAAGAAATGAAAATCCTTGCAAGGGACTATAGGCTGCAAAACATCCTGAAGAAGAGCCTCATCATGAACCGTATGCTTTAGCTCAATGAGTAAGTGCATTGAATTAGAAAATCGACGAATCACTTCGGGTAATGTTGGAACTCCGGGAGCTATTTGCCTTAACTCCTCAAAAGTTAACTCTCGAATGTCTACTGGTTTATTCCACAAACGATGCAAAGTTGGATCATGATTTACAACAAAAACCTTATCTTTTGTTTGATGCACATCAAACTCTATCCCCCAACAACCTGCTTTTTCAGCTTGCTCAAAAGCTGCCATGGTGTTTTCAAGAATTCCTTTTCTATTGCAATGTGCTCCCCGATGAGCGATTAAAAGTGCATTATTTATGTTTTCCCTTGATGGATATGATCGGGGAACCATCGAGAAATAATAATCTATTGATTTTTCTAATATTTTTATAATCACAAGAAGTTACTGTTCCTTTAAAGATCGTCTAAACTATTAAAATACAACAATCATTCGTAAGCATTGACTAAAACAGGACTTACGAAAAACCCCAGGGTCGAAGCAAAACGTGTTTTTAATGCGGGAGTTTAAACTAAATGACCGAATTAAAAATACTTTTTAACAAAGTGATTGGGAGTTTTTCATAAGTCCTGTAAAAGATTAAAAAATCCATCCGTGAAAATCAATACAAGGAGTTTTGTCTATGGCAATAAAAATCGAAAAAAAGGGAAGGGATCTTTTACGGGATTCATTACTCAATAAAGGAACTGCATTTACTCCAGAAGAGCGTGACCAATTTTCCTTACATGGACTAATACCTGCATCTGTTGAAACATTGAAGCAACAGCTGTCACGCTGCCTAGATGCTTATAAGGCGAAAGAATCCCCCTTAGAAAAACACATTTATTTGCGTGCATTACAGGATCGAAACGAAGTTTTATTTTATCGTTTCATCATTGATAATTTGGTTGAGATATTACCCATTATATATACCCCTGTGGTTGGTCTAGCTTGTGAACAATTTTCGCATATTTACAGACAACCAAGAGGGCTATTTCTCAGTTATCCAGAGAAAGAGAAACTTGATAGCATCATCAAAAGAGTCGCCTCAGCAAGATCGATTAGCGTCATCGTAGTCACAGATGGAGAACGTATTCTTGGCTTAGGTGATCAAGGGGCAGGGGGTTTAGGGATTCCCATTGGAAAATTGTCGCTCTACACCAGCTGTGGGGGAATACATCCAGCCCAGACTTTACCCATCATTTTGGATGTTGGAACTAATAATCAAGAACGACTTAATGATCCTGAGTACATTGGATGGCGACACCCAAGGGTTACTGGTCAAGAATACGATGACTTTGTCGATTTGTTTGTTCAAAGCATAAAAAAACACATGCCCCATGTTTTATTGCAATTTGAAGATTTTGCACAGCAGCATGCGTATCCATTGCTTGAACGATATAAAGATCAACTGTGTACGTTTAATGATGATATTCAAGGCACTGCGGCTGTTGCTGTTTCGGCAATTTTAGCAGCGACTCGTGTTGCAAAATCACCGCTAAAGGACCAAAAGATTGCATTGTTAGGTGCAGGCTCAGCGGGATGTGGAATCAGTGAACAATTGGTTAGAGCAATGATGAATCAAGGACTTAAAGAATCAGAAGCACGATCTCGCTTTTACCTGGTAGATCGCTATGGGTTGCTCACTGAGAAGACCGAGAATTTATTACCCTTTCAAAAACCATTTGCACGCTCACTCGCTGCTGTAGAAAACTGGAAGTTGCAAAAGCAGGGCGAAATCAACTTATATGACGTTATTCAAAATGCACACCCAACAATTCTGTTAGGTGTTTCTGGTCAACCCAATCAGTTTTCCGAAGACATGATAAAAGTGATGGCTAGCTATTGCGATCGCCCCATTATTTTCCCCTTATCCAATCCGACATCGAGAGCTGAAGCCACTCCAAAAGATCTTTTGAATTGGACAAAGGGTAAAGCCTTGATTGCTACAGGCAGTCCCTTTGACCCTGTTACTATTAATGGTCATCACATTGAGATCGCTCAATGCAATAATTCATACATCTTCCCAGGGGTAGGTCTCGGGGTAGTGGCTGGAAAATCCAAGCGAGTCACTGATTTAATGATGATGGCAGCAGCCGTCGCCTTGAGTGAATTAGCTCCAGCAGTTGCAACTGGCGAGGGCCGGTTATTACCAGAACTACCCTTTATACGAGAAGTGAGTAAACACATTGCTAAAGCGGTCATCCTCCAAGGGATAAAAGAAGGTCATATTGCTCCAATGACGGAAACCGATATCGAATCAGCCATCAGTAAAACCATGTGGGATCCTAAGTATGATGACTATCTGAAGTAAGGAATCAGGTTTAATCCTACTCATATCCGCTTGCTGACGCGCGCGGCTCGGTTCACTCCTTACTGTGACTAGGATTTGATTCAGATAGCGAAGAAGGAACCGAGCCGCGCGCGTCAGCGAGCGAACCGTTGCGGGCCGTATAGAAGAACCTAAAGACACCGCTTAAGACAGCACCATTAGGCGAAGCACCCAAGCTTTGGTATAAATGCCCCATTTAAAAAACGAGTTGATTCCTCAGCCAAGAAGGAGTGGGCATTAGGAGCAGGGTTGAACAGCTAAAGCCGTTTAAATTTCCGATTTATGAAAATTAATGTTGATTTTTTATACTATTATTATTAGCCTTATTGATTGTTTTATTGATGTGATTGAATTGATATGTCCACAATTACCAACGATTTAAATCAAGCTATTCTTGATTTACAAGCAGGCAAGCTCGTAGCCATTCCAACGGAAACCGTGTACGGCTTGGCTGCTATTATTACCAATGAAGATGCCATTAAAGCCGTGTTTGAAATGAAACACCGCCCACTCAATCACCCTTTAATTATCCATATTGCTGAGAATCTAAACTTAGATGAGCTAGTGGAAGAAGTGCCTGAATATGCTCAACAACTGATTACAAAATTTTGGCCAGGGCCGCTTACCTTTGTATTTCAAGCAAAAAAAGGCAAAATAAATCCCTTGATTACGGGCGGCCAATCCACTGTAGCGATAAGGTGCCCTGACCACTCTCTTACGCAAAAGCTGCTAAGCAAGCTGAAGACTCCTGTAGTCGCGCCATCTGCAAACCCTTTTGGAAAAGTAAGTCCCACTACGGCTCAACATGTGCAAGAGTCATTTCCAGAGGAGGCGCTCACTATTCTTAATGGTGGTCGCTGCAACGTAGGAATCGAGTCTACTATCATCGATGCCACAGACCCCAACACCTATCAAATTTTACGACATGGGATGATCGATGAAAATGCGATTGCAAAAGTGGTGTCTACCCAATTTATAAACAGAGACAACTCGATTCGTGTACCCGGTAAACTTGAAAACCATTACCAACCTGAAAAGAATTTATATTATTTTGAGCATTATGAAGCACTTGCAGAATTTTGTCTGAACAGAGGGCGTGATGTGTACGTCATCGCCAGCCAAGAGCCTCCAGAAGTAGAACCAAAGCATTTTCATTTGCTTGCTAATAGTCCTGAAAAAGCCGCTTATGAATTGTATTTTCAATTGCGAGAAGCCGATGCATCCGATGCAATATGCATTGCAATAGAACTTCCACCAGAAACAAGCGAATGGCAAGGGGTTAGAGAGCGAATTTTAAAAGCTGGAATGCCATACTCCAGCTAAATAGTGATTGACAGCCACTTATAATTTGCGTACCTTAACGCTTTATGCCGAGGTGGTGGAATTGGTAGACACGCTAGCTTCAGGTGCTAGTGGGGGCAACTCCGTGGAGGTTCGAGTCCTCTTCTCGGTACCATTTAGACCCATTGAAACGCCCATGTTTTCTCCCATGCGAATGCTTCTACCGGCTATAAAATCAGCACTCCATTGTACATTATCACCCTCTGCAAATAGCAACACGACTGTAGAGCCTAGTTTGAAGTACCCCATTTCTTCTCCCTGGGACAACAGGCGATGTTTGAAGTCCTTGGGATAAACCACTTGTTTTGATTGATGACTACGATTGACATCTCCGCCCCAACTAGTACCAATTGCACCTACAATAGTTGCTCCAACCATAACCATGACCATGGGTCCAAGATGCGTCTGAAAATGAATGACTAAGCGTTCATTTCTAGCAAATAACTTAGGTATTACACGCGCTGTACTGGGCTGGACAGAAAACAATGCTCCTGGAACATAGCTCATTGAAAGGAGCTCTGCATCAACGGGCATATGAACACGATGGTAGTCTTTGGGGGATAAATACAACGTAGCAAATTTGCCATTAACAAATTGTTTTGCAGTGCTTTCGTCACACACCAAAAGCTCTTTTACGGAGTAATACTTTCCTTTGGCTTGCATCAACTGGCCTTCCTGAATGCTTCCGATTTCGCTTACACAACCATCCACTGGGCAAACAATATCTGCATCAGCTAAAGGTCTAGATTCTGGTTTTAAATGCCTTATAAAAAAATCATTAAAACAGGCAAACTCTTTGGGATTTTCAATCAATGCCTCTTTCATGTTTACACCATAGGTATTTATGAATTGTTCAATGATGTAATTTTTAAATTTTTCTTGTTTTACCTTGGCCAGACAACCAGCGATCATCGTTAACAGCTGTTTTGGAAGTAAATATTGAGGAAATGTTTTTATAAAATCTGAAGACATGCCTTGTTGCTCAATAAATAAAAAAACCATGATAACTCAAACGGCTTTGTATTGTCACACCAGTCTTACACATTCAGAACTGTCTTAGCTCTTTCCCCGGAAGTCTGGCGATGTGTGACTTCAACGGAATTTTTGTTTAAATCTTCTAAATATTTTGCTTTGTGCATCTCAGGATTATATTGCATGAATAAACGATATTCAGGTCGTTTTTGCAAGTCTTCCTGTTTAAGTACATCTTTTTGAATGGCTTCAACAATTTTATCAAACAAAATGGGGTTCAATGTAGAACTTGTTTTACCTTTAATAAACGCCATTGCTACTGCTTTTGATGGTGTAAAGTTTTTACAATAGCCCTCTATTTCGCTTCTTCTTGAGTTATATGACCACAGGTGAGCTTCATATTCTTTTAAGGAAGAATTTATCAATCCTTTAAATTTAGGTTTTTCTAACTTATCAAGCCACTCATACATCGTTTGATAGAATAATTTCACTCCTTCATCACTATAAAGGTGTATAAATCTCTTATCGTGTCGAGCAAAATCAACGGCAGATTTAGTAAATACTGCTATATCCGTTTTAAAAACACCGCTTTTAACGGCCGTTTGTATGCTGTTTATAGGATAGGTTTGTAAAACCAGCGGTGTAAAATGCTCTATAAGTAATGTATTTAATGCCCCAGTATCTTCTATGCCGGAAGTTAGAATATAAGCGAGTCGGTGATCACCTCTTTCATGTTCACTTGACTCCAAATATTTTCTAACTGGCTCTGCTCTATGACGTTTAGAGAGACTTTTGAAGGTTGGCGCATAATGTTTATCGATAATTTCATTGATGCGCTTGCCTAAATCCTCTGGCTTAAGACTTTTTGCCCAAAGGAATAAAGCGTCATTAAAACGACTCACAACGTCTTCATGGGTATGTGGAAGATCCGTTTTAACGCTGACCACTGAGTGAGCTTCCTTAATATGCTCATCCGTTGTAGTTAAGTGAAGCTCAAAATTAATTTGTTCTGTTAACTGCTTCAATCGGGCACTAATTAAATTAAACTCATTTGCTAGGGTACTTGTGTGTGCTAAGTTTTGTCTAATTTTGACATTATAGTCCAAATACAATTGGCTCAATTGCTTAGAAAACTCTACATTGTCCTCCTCAGTCAATTCACCTCTGTCTTTTTTATAATATTTCTTTGTTATTGCATGAAACTTATTAAAGAAGTCTGTGAGTAAAGCTAGGGCTGGACGTAGCTTACTCTCTTCATCAACCTGGATGTAAGGCGCCATTTCCTCAGCAGATAATTCAGGCATGGTGCCAAACAAATCCCATACACTGGTTAAGCTGTCATCATCTATTTTTTTGCCTTCAATTTGTCTTAATTCAATCTTTTCAGTTGACATCTTATTCAACAAATCATTGGTCAATCTTAATGTGCTATGCAGTAAATCTACAAATATAGGAGCATGAGAGTCTCTCCAAACTTGGTGATAGCGTTTCTGCAATTCTTTAAGGTTAAATTTAGAGCCGGAATCGTCATTGGCATATAGAGTACGGTTTTGAGTTTCAACCCACTCCACGATGTTCTTGTAAAAGGAGGGCTTTGAATACAATGTTGAACAAGTAGAGTCTAATCGCACCCCAAATCCGTTGTTCTCACAGCCCATATAAAAAACGACCACTCGATACAAATTATCGTAGTGCATTTGATAGATGTTCATCATAAAGTCTACAAAGGACTTTACGTTTGTTTTGTCATTGAATAGAGTTCCATGCTCTTTTTCATAGATGTCTCTTAGCTGAACATCAATTTCATCCAAAGAAGTGTAGTTTAATGTCAAGTCACCAAAAAGATCCGTTAAGCGTTTTCTCATCATCTCTGGTTGGTAAGTCAGCAAAGCCTTAAGTGCTGCTGCGAATTTTTGCTCATGTGCGATAGGCTCGTGCGCTAGTCTTTCAAATTGCGTTGGATCTGCATATGTTTTAGGTAGAACGAGTTTGGCGACTTTTTCCTGAACGGGAAAAAGTGTGGGTAATGTCTCCTGCCCGGGGTGCTCGTATGGCGGCCAATGATAAGGCTTTGCATCTTTAACATTCGGAAACCGCTCCCAGTCTTGAACGGTTAAAGCCACTCTGGTTTTTGGAACACCAATAACAGCTCGAGGCTTTTTTATGTGGATTGTAAGCCAATAGATAAACATATCGAAGTCAATATCACCAACAAGACTCATGTTGTGAGCATGACCATCATCGTCATCCAAAAACCACCTACCGAAAAGAATCTCCATGATGTTCTTTTCAATCAAGGTTTTGGTGCTTGGAATAACTTGTTCACGAGTATAGGTATCAAGAGGAATTGGCTCATTTGCGAAATTAAATGGCTTAAATCCCTCCACTCCAATCGATAAAGTACCTACAAGTTGATCTTCATCATCAAAAACCAGGCGTTCTTCAGCAGAGCGTTTGCCTTGAAAAATTCTCTTAAATAACGAAACTGCAACACTAATTTTTGCGAGTAATGCCGGATAACTACTCTTTGGATCAATTTTTTTATAAAAAGAAAGCTTCGGGATGCTGTTATCCGTAAACATCACTTTGTAAGTTTGATGAGAACCATCACTTAGCGCAGTACCTGCAGTTAGAAACTCCAGCTGACTTTCTCTTAAAGCCTTCTTAGGCAAACCCATATGAAATCCTTTGAGTCATCTCTTTCCATCTTATGCCTCATATTAAGCAGAAATTTTCAAGAAGTTCAAGTGTATTTTTCATACAAAATATCAATTCATCCAACTTATTTGTTGTAAAGCGCGTCTTTATGTGAGCAGAATGGGCTTAAAGGGCGAGTTTTCAGCGACTGGAGGAAAATAAGCGCAGTTTAATGCTTATTTTCCATAACTTAGGAAGTTAGTGTTGGAGCTGCTTCTTCAATGATGCTAGAAATATCTTTATGCAATGCTCTAATTTCCTCCCCCGTTTTGGTTTGAGTAAAAAACCAATAATTTCCTGTGTTTTTTTCCTTAATTTGATTGGCATATCCACCAGTGAAAGCAGTAATGAGTATATTTGCTAGAACAATTAATAGCAGTTCTAAGGGCTGTCTGATCTCTGGATCAACTATATTTAACGTTTCCATTTCAGCAACCTTTAACCGAGCCTTTAGAGCATCCGATGTGCCTTTAACTATTGCATCATAGGCAATACTGTATAAAGTTAATCGATAGTTGGTTTCAATTTTTTGCCAACCTGAACAAACGGAGTTATCTTTAGGTGACTGACTGAGTCGGTTGAGAGCAATCTTACATTCTTCTTCTACTTTCATAATCACTTGTCTGAAACGATGGGCATTGGGATCATTGTGTTTTCCAGCAAACTCAACCATTTCAGATTTAAGATTCAAAGTATGCAATTGCTTAAAGCAAATAAAGCGCTCACTTAACTCTTTAGCTAGGGCCAATAGATTAGGATCAGTAATTTTAGCAATTTCTGCCCCTTGAACAACAAACCCATTTGTAACCCCGATATGCAATAGTTGGATCAATTTCTTTCGGTATTCAGGATTAGGAATCTCAGCAATTCCTGGTAAAAATTGTCGAAGTATTCTCGCCTCTACACCATCTTCAATCAGAAACTGATAAACCTGTTTTGTCTTGCACTGATTCTCTTTTAATACCTTAAAGGAGTTGACCAACGAATTTAGCTCCTGTTCACTTAAGCGAGAAAGCTTCGTTTTTTTCAGACTATAGTTTCTAAATTCTTCTTGATAATGATGGAGTATAGACTCTACTAACTGGCGTTTGGGCTCAAGCATCAACCTCAATAAATCGTTAATGTGAATGTTGCCCGTAGAATCTAAAGCAATCAGAGTTTCTGCTAATAATGGATAAGCATTAAGTTCATCTACAATCCGCTTTAACTTCTCAGGATTAAGCCCTGGATCTTTTACCCAAAACACCAAGCACAATTTTCTTGCGCTTTCGTTATAGATGGAGTTAATTAACTTCAGTAACTCTCTTTTTTCAGGATTAGAAATTAATTTAGGGAACGCTTTTGTAAATTTTAACTCAAGAAGGGTATTGATCGATTTATAAAATGCTTCATCAAAAAGGATCGCCTGTATGTCGTCGAAGTGAAATTGTTGTTCAAATAAATAGGGAATGATTTTAATTTGTAAATCATCCCATATTAGTCCACTTAGTTTCCACACAATCTTGTTATCGGCAAGTATTGCTCGGTTCTTATCGAGGGATTTGGCCTCATACCACACAATAAGCATCTGGAGTTTTGCTTTGTAAAGCGCGATATTGCTCTCTTTGGGAAGAGCCTCAATTTCTTGTTGCAACTGACTATTGTCGGAGTTTAAATCCGCCAACATGGAAGGACTTACTCTCAGTTGCAATTCATTTATCAATTGCTGAATTGAGCTCTTCACTGAATGAATTCCCCCATTTGCTGCAGTCTTGTTATAAACAGTAAGTTGTGCTGACTTGATTGAACCATTATAAACATTGAATTAGGCCGATTTAATTTCTTATTGAGCACAAAATGTTGATATTATAACCAGGTATAGCTCAAAAATAAAGATTGATTTATACACCTTCAGAAGTAAACTCCACCTTTATTATCGCTTTGCGTATTTTTTGATTATAATACGCTGAAAATACTTGCAGGTTTAATACACGCATGAAATGCAACATCATTGGAGCCGGTCGCTTAGGAATGAACTTGGCCTATTCCTTATCCAAATCAAACTTGGTGTCTATTGAGTCAATTTGTAACACTTCGTTTTCTAGCTCTGTTCGCAGTTGTCAAAAATTGGGCGTTGGTACACCCGTACAATCTATTAAAGACCTTCCTGAGGCTAAAATCACTTGGGTAGTATGTAATGACGATTCAATTTCAAGCGTTGTTTCAGCACTGTCTGAAAACCAACAATTAAAAAGTGGAAGTTACGTCATTCATTGTAGCGGCGTGCTTAGCTCATCTGTTCTTGAACCATTGCGAAACCAAGGCTGTTTAATTGGAAGCTTTCATCCTCCTAAAGCATTTCAAGCTGAAATACTTGATGACAAAGCATTTAATCAAGTACTCGGTGTTATAGAAGGAGACGATGAGGTTCGCCAATGGCTTAACTCCACCTTCAACCAATTAGGTGCGCGGCTTCTGACGATTGAACCCAACGAAAAACCCATCTACCATGCTGCAGCTGTAGTTGCCTCCAATTATTTAGTCACATTGGCTTATTACAGTCAACAATTATTGCTAGAGGCTGGTATTGAAGAAAATGATTCGAAGTCCATGGTTGTGCAGTTAATGCAAAGTAGCCTCTCGAATTTGCAACAGAAACAGCTTGTAAAGGAGGCACTTACAGGTCCTCTAGTGAGAGGAGATCTTCACACCATTTCTAAGCACTTACACTGTATAAATAACAATGAAATACAGAAACTCTATAGAACCATGTCGATGGCTACATTACCGATGACCACTCTGTCCGATGGTCAAAAAGAGTCAATTATTAATGCATTATCAAGTGTAGTTTACGAAAAATAGTTTATCCGCTCCCTGACGGCTGAGGAATCGACTCCTATTATAGTGCCTCAACTCCTCTCTTCTCTGATTGTCAGTAGGCATAGGTTCTGCCCTTCGCCCAATGGCGCTGCCTTAACTAGCGTCATTCGTGAAAGCGGATAGTTCCGTATCCGCTTGCTGACGCGCGCGGCTCGGTTTCTTCTTTGCTGTCTGAATCAAATCCTAGTCACAGCAGGGAGTGAAACGAGCCGCGCGCGTCAGCAAGCGGGCCGATGCAGGCCAGATAGATGGACCTAATGACACCGCTTAAGGCCAGGCCATTAGGCGAAGCACCCGACCTTTGGTATAAATACCCCATTTTAAAAAATGAGTCGATTCCTGAGTCATGACGGTCGCGGCTCGTATTTGCTCAGTGCAAGCTGATTCGTAACCGTCAGTCAGGGAGCGGATAAACTATTTTTCCACAGGGGCTGTAACCTCTAACTCAGTGACATTCTGCAACCCTCTAGGTAAGCGATTCCCCCGTCGGCCTCTGTCACCCTTATAATGCAGTAGATCATCACCCTTTAACGTAAAATGTCGTTTACCAGCATGGACAGTTAGTGAGTCGTCTATGGACAAAACTTGAATAGCCACTACGTACTCTTCTCGTGTAGATGCTTTACTGGCAGGGATACTTATCAGTTTATTTCCTTTGCCTCTTGCTAGTTCAGGCAATTCGTGAATAGGAAATATCAATAAACGACCAACGTTTGTCGCGCAAGCAACCAATAAATCACTGTCCTTAGTTAATAATCGTGGCGGCAAAACATTGCTATTTTTCAAAAGCTTGATGCATGCTTTTCCATTGCGATTTTTTACATACAGATCAGAAATTTTTGCAACAAATCCATATCCTGCATCGCTTGCTAACAGTAGTTTTTGCTCGGGCTCTCCTCCAGAGATCGCTTGAAATAATACTCCTTCAGCAGGATTTAATTTGCCTGTTAATGGTTCACCTTGTCCACGTGCCGAAGGCAGCGAGTGACCTGGTAAAGAATATACTTTGCCTTCCTCATCAAAGAATAAGATTTGCTGGTTGGTTCGTGCAAATGCTTGTGCCTTGAACTCGTCACCAGCCTTGTAACTTAATTCTCTACCCTCTATATCATGTCCTTTCCCAGCACGAATCCAGCCATTTTTTGACAACACGACAGTGATTGGTTCATTGGGGAGAATATCCTCTTCTTTTAGTGCTTGAGCCTCTTCCCTGACTATTATCGGTGAACGTCTAGGATCACCAAACGCGTCTCTATCTCTAGCTATCTCTTCTTTTACTAATTTGCGTAAGAGTAGGTCGCTTGCTAATGTTTTTTGTAAACCATCCCTTTCTGCGCTAAGCTCATCCAACTCGCCTCTTAGTTTTATTTCTTCTAGTTTTGCTAAATGACGCAATTTCATATCTAGAATTGCCTCAGCCTGACGCTCTGATAAATTAAATCTAGACATCAAACTTTGCTTAGGATGCTCCTCTTCTCGAATAATCGCGATGACCTCATCAATATTTAAATAGGCAGTGATTAATCCTTCAAGAATATGAATACGTTCTAATACCTTAGCTAATCTAAACTCAAGACGCTTTCTTACTGTTATTAATCGATAGCTAAGCCACTCATTCAGTATGCAAAGCAAACCTTTTACCTTTGGCTTACCGTCTAGACCTATCATATTAAAATTAATGCGATAGCTTTTTTCAAGATCTGTAGTCGCAAATAAATGAGACATTAAACCATCAATGTCAACTCGATTTGATCGAGGAATAATAACAAGCCGAGTAGGGTGCTCATGGTCAGACTCGTCACGAAGGTCCTCAACCATTGGCAATTTCTTTTGCTGCATTTGCTGTGCAATTTGCTCAATAATTTTTGCTCCAGACACTTGATAGGGTAATGAGGTAATTACGATGTTTTGATCTTCTTGAATATATATGGCTCTCATTTTTATGGAGCCATTCCCTGATTCATACACCGCTTGGATTGTCTCTTGTGATGTAATTATTTCCGCTTCTGTAGGAAAATCTGGCCCTTTCACATAGTCGCAGATAGATTGCAGATCTGCCCGCGGGTTATCCAGTAAATGGATGCACGCATTAGCTATCTCAGTCAGGTTATGAGGCAAAATATCTGATGCCATTCCAACGGCTATTCCTGTTGCTCCATTCAGCAAAATATTGGGTAGACGGGCAGGGAGTAGAGATGGCTCTAGAAGAGTTCCGTCAAAATTATCGACCCAATCAACGGTGCCTTGTTGAAGCTCTTCCAGTAAGACCTCAGCGTATTTTGATAGCCTCGCCTCGGTATAGCGCATTGCGGCAAATGATTTTGGGTCATCCGGCGATCCCCAATTTCCTTGGCCATCAACAAATGGATATCGATAAGAAAATGGCTGCGCCATCAATACCATTGCTTCATAACATGCACTGTCACCGTGTGGATGAAATTTTCCAAGCACATCTCCAACTGTACGTGCAGATTTTTTATGTTTAGCAGTTGCCTTTAATCCTAATTCAGACATCGCATACACGATTCGTCTTTGAACAGGTTTTAATCCATCGGCAATGTGTGGTAACGCTCTGTCAAGAATGACATACATGGAATAATCTAAGTAGGCTTTCTCAGTAAACTCAGTTAGAGGCTTTTTTTCTATCACTTCAGTCATAACCTAATATTGGGTTAGTTTTATAATATGTTCATCGTAGTGAATACGATTGAACAATGCAAAGGTATTTTACCAGAATACTCATCATGATAGAAATCTACCCATAATGTTGCCTGTGCATAACTTTTAATTACATACAAGCGCCTCATGGTTTTATATTTTAACTTATTGAAAATATTATGTTTTTAGCGTTCTGCTTTACAATTAGAATTTATTATCTGTGGATAACTTTGTGAATTAGATCTTGATAGAGTGATGTAAGTGTATGTATTTTAATGAGTTAAGCCCAGTATAAATTCATACTTGGGCTTTTAGGGGTACTACTTTATCTTCTTTCTCACTTTTTGAATTGCTCTAATTTGAGCGACAGCACGAGCAAGCTCTGCTGCAGCTAAAGAGTAATCAATTTCTCCGCTCTTGTTCGCTATAGCGGCTTCGGCTTTAGCTTTTGCGCTTAGTGCTGCAGCTTCATCTAGATGATCAGCCCTTTCAACAACATCAGCAAGAACCGTAACGCAATGGGGTTGAACCTCTAACATTCCACCTTGTACGTAATACACTTCTTCAGCACCACCTTGCAAGGTCAATCTGATCTCACCAGGTCTCAAAACAGTTAGTAATGGTGCATGACCAGGTACTATACCGACTTCACCAAGCTCCCCAGTAGCAACCACCATCTCTACTAAACCAGAGAAAATTTCTCTTTCAGCACTGACGATGTCCAAGTGCGTTGTAATAGTCATGTCATCTTGCCTCATAAAGTTTTCGCTTTTGCAATTGCTTCCTCTATGCTGCCAACCATATAAAATGCTTGCTCAGGCAAATCGTCGTATTCACCAGCAAGAATTCCTTGGAATCCTTTAATAGTGTCTTTTAATGACACGTATTTTCCTGGAGAGCCGGTAAATACTTCTGCAACGAAGAAAGGTTGTGATAAGAAGCGTTGGATTTTACGAGCTCTTGTTACAACTCGTTTGTCTTCTTCTGACAATTCGTCCATACCTAGAATTGCGATAATGTCTTTCAACTCTTTATATCGTTGTAGTGTCTGTTGTACTCGACGAGCTGTGTCATAGTGCTCTTGTCCAACGACTAAAGGATCAAGCTGACGAGATGTTGAATCGAGTGGGTCCACAGCTGGATAAATACCTAATTCAGCGATTTGACGAGACAGAACGACTGTCGCATCCAAGTGAGCAAACGTTGTTGCGGGTGAGGGGTCAGTCAAGTCATCTGCTGGAACATACACAGCTTGAATTGAGGTGATCGAACCAGTCTTTGTTGATGTAATACGCTCTTGCAACATCCCCATTTCTTCAGCTAATGTTGGTTGATAACCCACTGCTGAAGGCATACGTCCTAATAATGCAGATACTTCAACCCCTGCTAAAGTGTAGCGATAAATATTATCGATAAACAACAAAACATCACGGCCTTCATCACGGAATTTTTCAGCCATTGTTAGTCCAGTTAGAGCAACTCTTAATCGGTTTCCTGGTGGCTCATTCATTTGTCCATAAACCAATGATACTTTATCAAGTACATTAGATTCTTTCATTTCGTGATAGAAGTCATTACCTTCCCTTGTTCTCTCTCCTACTCCAGCAAATACAGAGTATCCACTGTGTTCGATAGCAATGTTGCGGATGAGCTCCATCATGTTTACAGTTTTACCCACTCCTGCACCACCGAACAAGCCAACCTTTCCACCCTTTGCGAAAGGACAAAGTAAGTCAATAACCTTAATACCAGTTTCTAATAACTCCTGACTACCTGCTTGTTCTTCATAGCTTGGTGCCTTTCTATGAATGGCCCACTCTTCTTCGGCTTCAATTGGACCAGCATCATCAACCGGACGTCCAAGTACGTCCATGATACGGCCAAGCGTCTTTTTACCAACAGGGACTTGTATAGGATGGCCAGTATTATGTGCTTTAAGACCACGCTTTAAACCGTCTGTGGTACCCATAGCAATTGTGCGGACGACACCATCTCCAAGCTGTTGCTGAACTTCAAACACTAAGTCACTGTCTGCCAACTTTAGTGCATCGTTTACTTTAGGCACGTTGTCACGCGGGAATTCGACGTCTACTACCGCACCAATTACTTCTACTACAGTTCCTAAGCTCATTCTATACCCTCTTATAAAGCGGCTGCGCCACCGACAATTTCTGCTAACTCTTGAGTAATTGCAGCTTGTCGGGCTTTGTTATAAGCCAATTGAAATTCTTTAATTAACTCTCCAGCATTATCCGTTGCGCTCTTCATAGCAATCATTTTTGCTGCTTGTTCGCAAGCAATGTTTTCAACAACTGCTTGATACACCTGCAACTCAATGTATCGTTCTAGGATCTCATCCAGCAGATCCTTTGCTTCAGGTTCGTAGATATAGTCCCAATGATGTCCCATTGTTTTTACATCTTCCTCTGATTTTGGCAATGGCAATAGTTGTTTTACTGTAGGTTTCTGGGTCATTGTGTTTATGAATTCGTTATAAACAATATGTAAAGAATCCAAGTTTCCACCATAGTAAGAATCAAGCATGATTTTTACTATCCCAATTAGATCATTAATGCTTGGTGTATCGCCTAAATGATCGACTGAGCCCACTACGTTGCCGCCTATTCTTCGAAAAAACGCCTGGCCTTTTTTTCCAATGAGAGCGATATCTACAGCCTTTCCTTGCTCTTGCCAACCACGGATTGTACGTAGCGTTTCTCGAAATAAATTTGAATTGAGTCCGCCACAAAGACCCCTATCGGTGGAAACTACAATAATTCCTATTCGCTTGATTTCTCGCTCATTCATAAAAGGATGGCGGTACTCAGAATTTGATCGCGCAATATGTTTGATTACTTCATAAATTTTGCTCGCGTAAGGCTTTGATGCACGCATTCTTTCTTGTGTTTTACGCATCTTACTTGCTGCCACCATCTCCATCGCACGAGTAATCTTTCGAGTTTTATTGATGCTCGAAATTTTGGTTCGGATTTCTTTTGCTCCAGCCATTTCTCTTTGCCTTATCTATTTTATAGGCCGCAACTTTTGCAGGTCACGGCCATTTCTAGCTTATGTATCAAGTTCAGGCTTAATGTAATAACTACCAACTGCCTGTGCTTTTAAATTCTTCAACCGCTTTCTTCAATTTTGCTTCAATGTCACTGTCATAGCCACCAGCTTCATTGATATCTTGTAATAATGCAGCATGCGTACTTCTCATGTAATCATGAAGAGAGGCTTCAAATGATCCAATTTCATTGACTGGAACATCATCTAAATACCCTTTCTCAACGACAAATAAGCTCACACCCATTTCTGCAACGGTCAATGGTGCGTATTGCTTTTGCTTCATCAACTCTGTAATACGTTGACCGCGCTCTAACTGTTTTCTTGTTGCATCATCTAAGTCTGATGCAAATTGCGAGAACGCTTCCAATTCGCGGAATTGCGCAAGTGCAAGACGTGTTCCACCACCAAGCTTCTTCATGATCTTTGTTTGTGCAGCACCACCAACCCTTGATACCGATAAACCTGAGTTAATTGCAGGTCGAACGCCTGAGTTAAATAAATCAACATCAAGGAAAATCTGGCCGTCAGTAATCGAAATTACGTTGGTTGGTACGAATGCCGATACGTCACCTGCTTGAGTTTCAATCACTGGTAACGCGGTCAATGATCCAGTTTTTCCTTTAACTTCACCCTTAGTGAGTTTTTCAACTTCTTCCGCATTAATTCTTGCTGCTCTTTCCAGTAACCGTGAATGCAAATAGAAAATATCTCCAGGGTAAGCTTCACGACCTGGGGGCCTTCTTAATAGAAGAGAAATTTGACGGTATGCCCAGGCTTGTTTCGTTAAATCATCATAAACAATCAGCGCATCTTCACCACGCTCCATGAAATATTCACCCATTGAGCAACCAGAGTAGGGGGCAATAAATTGAAGTGCAGCAGAATCAGAAGCACCTGCAACAACCACAATGGTATGCTCTAAAGCACCATGCTCTTCTAATTTTCTAACGATAGACGCAACAGACGATGCTTTTTGACCGATTGCTACGTAGATACATTTAACACCAGTACCTTTTTGATTAATAATCGCATCAATTGCAATAGCAGTTTTACCCGTCTGTCTATCACCAATGATCAGCTCACGTTGCCCGCGACCAACCGGAATCATAGCGTCAATGGCCTTTAATCCTGTTTGTACAGGTTGATCAACTGATTTACGGGAGATAACACCAGGCGCAACTTTCTCGATTGGAGACATTCCAGAGGATTGAATTGGTCCTTTACCGTCGATAGGATTACCAAGAGCGTCAACAACACGACCAAGTAACCCATGACCAACAGGTACTTCCAGTATGCGACCGGTACATTTACCTTTCTGCCCTTCAGCTAGAGTTGAAGAATCCCCAAGAATTACAGCACCAACTGAATCTCTTTCTAAGTTAAGAGCTAGGCCATACACACCACCTGGGAACTCAATCATTTCACCTGCCATCACATCGGCAAGACCATGCAAACGTACGATACCGTCTTTTAAACTAACAATGGTACCTTCATTTCTTGCTTCAGAAACCACACTGAACTTATCGATTTTCTTTCTGATTAATTCACTGATTTCAGAAGGGTTTAAGGCTACTTGTTCTGACATGGATACTATCCTCTAAAATTAAGCGGCTAAGTTGGTGCTAAGCATATTAAGCTTACCACGCACTGTACCATCGATAACTAAATCTCCTGCTCGGATTAATGCACCACCTAGCAGAGAGTGATCAATACTTATTTGTAACGAAACTTTTCGTTTCAACTTATTACTTAATGTGTCACACAGCTTTTGTTGCTGGGATGAACTGAGTTCTGAAAAACTGATTACATCGACTTCTAGAATTTTCTCTTGTTCTGATTTATAGATTTCATACAAGGCCTTAATTTCAGGCAATAATAACAATCTTTTATTATGAGTAAGAAGTTGAATCAAATTATTTAGCGCTTCTTGCTTTTTAAAATTGGCCTCAGCCACCGATTGCAAGAGCTCAATTTGTTGCTCTTCGGTAGAAGCAGGGTTTTCAATGAAACTAGAAGCTTCTTGGGTTAAAACTGTTATAGCTAGCAAAGTAAGATATTTTGACCATTCACTCAGTTTATTTTCACTGAGTGCGTATTCAAATATTGCCTTTGCATAGGGTCTTGCAATGGTTGTGCTATCTGACATATCAAATCTCTTCAATCAAGTTATCTAATAAAGCACTGTTTGCTTTTGCGTCTACTTCTCTCATGAGAATTTTCTCAGCACCAGTAATTGCTAATTTTGCAACTTGTTTGCGTAGCTCTTCACGTGCATGATTGACCTGCTGGGCAATTTGTTCCTGAGCAATTTTCGCTTGAATTTGAGCCTCACGCTTTGCTGCTTCTTTGGCTTCTTCGATAATCTGTGCAGCTCGTTTATTGGCTTTATCGATTATATCAGCTGATTGTGCTTTAGCTTGTTTTAGTTCATCTTTAACTCGATGCTGGGCTAGTTCAAGCTCTTTGCGTCCTTTTTCTGCTGCAGCTAAACCATCAGCGATTTTATCTTGTCTTTCTTCCAGCGCTTTAGCCAATGGAGGCCAAACTAATTTCATTGTAAATAGCACAAATGCAGCAAAAACTAACATTTGCACTACTAAAGTAAGATTAATTTCCAAAGTTTCTTCTCCTGCAACAATTAGGGCGCACAGCGCCCAATTTATCTCTTATCAAGAACCCAAGTTGCTTAAGAAAGGGTTTGCAAAGGTAAAGAATAACGCAATACCCACACCGATCATTGTTACCGCATCAAGAAGACCAGCGACGATGAACATCTTAACTTGAAGCATTGGAACCATTTCAGGTTGACGAGCTGAACCCTCAAGGAATTTACCGCCCAACAATCCAAATCCAATTGCAGTGCCTAAAGCACCTAGACCGATTAACAACGCAACCGCTATAACGGTCATACCTTGTATTTGTGCTATTAACTCAGCAGCTTGCATATTTATCCCCTTTACTATGGATGATGATAATTAAATGGTTAATGATCTTCATGGGCAAGACTAAGGTAGACAATAGTCAATACCATGAATATAAACGCTTGCAATGTTATCACTAGAATGTGAAATATCGACCAGGCCAACGCCAAGATGAATTGGGCTGTGCCTAGTGTCATTGTACTGAATAGTGATGACGCTGTAGCATTTAAGGTTAGCAAGGCTATTAATATAAAAATTAATTCGCCCGCGTATAAGTTACCAAAAAGTCGCAAGGCCAGTGAGATAGGTTTAGCGATTAAGCCAACGACTTCTAGTAATAAGTTAAATGGTATAAACAGTGGGTGATTAAAAGGTTGTAAGGTTAGTTCCTTGAGAAAGCCCTTAGCTCCTTTTATTTTAATACTATAAAACAGGATTAAAGCAAATACCGTTAGTGATAATCCGAAGGTTAAGTTTAAGTCATTCGTAGGAACAACTTTCAAATAATGTAAGCCACCAGATTGTGCAATTAGGGGCAGCACATCGACTGGAACGATGTCCATGAAGTTCATCAAAAAGACCCAGAGGAATATGGTTAGGGCCATAGGTCCAATTAGGTTGTTTTTTCCATGGAAGCAATCTTTAACTTGGTTGTCCGCAAATTCCAACATCAGTTCAGCAAAATTTTGCAATTTACCAGGTACTCCAGTGGTTACCTTTCGAGCCCCGAAATACATTAAAAATAGAACGGTCAAACCCAAAACCACAGAAAAGAACAAAGTGTCGAGGTTCAATGTCCAAAATCCGCCGCTTGAACCAAACTTCATATCGCTTAGGTTGTAAGTTAGATACGTTAAATGATGCTTGATGTAATCTGTACTTGATACCATTTCAATCACTTTCTGGCCTACTCTGTTTATTGTTAATTATCCAAGGCGATAACCAGTGCGTCATTCCAATACCTATATACGTTAAAAAGAACGCTATCGGATTCACCTTTATAAACACAAACACTAATGAAAATAATAGTATTGATAAAACTATCTTTAGTGCTTCACCTTTGTAAAAACCATTTACAATTTGTCTTGCAGCACGTGCGCCTTGGTATCTAAATAATTTATTTGCAAAGTACGCATTAGGAATTATGTTGACTAGACCACCTAAAATTGCTGATTTGGCGGTGCTCCAGTTATAAAACACTGCACAAATCATAGCAACTGTAGCCGTTACTCCCAGCTGCACCAGCCATAACCGAATTATCCTAGTTCTGTTTAGCTGTTTGTTCACATATTCACCTACAATTCAACGCGCGAATTATAAATTAAACAATAATATTTAGCAACGCATTACTGACATTTCACCCTTAATGCTAGTTTGTTACTCTTTTTGGGTGAAGTTATTCACAATTTTTCCTGTCAGGACTTATGGGTCCTGGTTTACAACCTCGTTCGAAGATCCTGGATATAGCCAGCTCTTTAATAAGTCCTGAGAATAAGATTTTTATCATGCAATCCCTGCGACCACTTATTTAAGGGCTATAATTAGTAAGGAATGGTTTAATTTTGATCACCTCTATTAAACCAGTGTCTTTCAAACCGCGAGTAAGGATTTAAACATGTCTGAAAAATTACAACATACCGCAGCTAGACTGCAAGAAAGAATGAATAACCGATACAACGATGGATTACATCACAAACACAACAAAAATCACCTCTCCTTTAGAAAACACTTTAGATCGCACCCTTGCCAATTAGTGAATAATAAGAACGATGAAGACCTTGTTAATGGCTCAACAGGTTCACTTAGAGAATTTAACTTAAGAAAATTGCGTAAACGACTGGATAAAGGTCGCATCCATTGATAGAGTATAAGTATCCTACCAGGTTAGCCACTTCCTGGATTGGACGTGCAGCCATTGGCCTGATTTTAATCAGGCCATGTTCGATTTAGGCTGATAGGTAAAGTAGTTCATTAACTTTACGACTTTAACGACACCATTCGTGTTTCTTGCAATGTAGACAACTTTTTTTGCTTCTTCGGGTCTAACATCGCCCATCAAATAAACAACGTTATCGGAAGTGACTACTTTAAACGCGTTAGGATCGATTGAATCATCTGCAAAAATTTTACTTCTGATCTTAGTGGTGATCCATGTGTCCTGTGCTGAGTTCGAGCCCATTTGCGCGATACGAACTTTATTGTATAAATGCCTATACCCTTTAAGTTTACTTAATCTGGAAAGCAGTTCGTCGAAGTACTCTTGATCTGGAACATGCCCAGCTATTAGTAGATCCTTATTAAAGACCGCATAATCCAGTGCACATGCTGAGTTTTTGAAGGTCTGCTTTTCAGCCAGTGCATTATTTAGTTCAACAAGTAAGTGATAGTCGTCTAATTTTTTATAGACGTTGTGACGATCATAAACCAAGTTGGCACCGGTCCAAACAGCACCAACACAGCCTGTCAAGCATGTCGATAGAATGATTACTGCAAAAATTAAACATCCCTGTTTTAACATGTTATCGAATGTACTGGAAAATTTTTACAACTTTTCTGACCCCACTAATTCGTCTTGCGACATCCACTGCTAAAGAAGCCTGTTCATCTGAAACAATACCCATGAGGTAAACCACACCATTTTCTGTGACTATTCGGATTGATCCAGACTCTAGACCTTTTTTGGCCAGCATACTGCTTCTAACTTGGCTTGTAATTACACTGTCCTTCGTTCTTTGAGTCAATGGAATGGGGTTACCAATTGTGACTTCATCATATACTCTTTTCACTTCAGGAGTATTATGTGCAATACGTTCTGCAAGAACTCTCGTTGATGCAGTTGGCGTTTGACCAACAAGCAGAATAATGCGATTAAAACTGGTTACTAGAATTCTAGAGTCTGCAAACTGGGGGTTTCTAACAATCGACTTATGGATGACATGAAACAACCGAGCATCTGCCTCCATGCTACTAACACTTCTTTTATCATAGACTAATCCAGCAGCAGCTCCAGCAACAACAGCGGCTACACAACCTGTTAGTAACGCACCCATAAACGCGATTGCAATTGACTTAACTTTTAAATTTGTCTTCATTTTTTATCCTAATAACTGGCCAAACAAGGACTGATCGATTAAATCACAAAATCCGTTCAATATGAACAGATGTAACTCTCTAATTAACGCTGAATTATCTGAAGCTACTCTGATTTCAATATCCTCCGGACCTAAATGATTCGCTAATACCCCACCGTCTCTACCACTCAAAGCGATAGTGTCTATCCCTCTTTCATTCGCGGCGTGTAATGCTGACAGCATACTGTCTGAGTTGCCAGTGGTTGTTAATAAAATCAACACATCTTGTTCATGCCCTAGTGCTTGAATTTGTCGAGCAAATACTTGTCCATAATGATGTTCATTAGCAAATGAACTAAGACATGCTGAATCACCACTCAGATTAATTAAAGGTAGAGGAGGTCTCTCAACCTCAAAACGATTCAACATACTGCTTGCAAAATGCATGCAATTTGCACTAGATCCACCGTTTCCACAAATAAATAGCTTTCCATCATTCAATAAGCAGTTCACCAATAGTTTGCCTGCCTTGGCAATTAGTTCCGATAATGCGTCAGCTGCAGCAATTTTAGCCTCTATGTTCAGTCCAAAAAGATGTCTAATTCTCTCTACCATTTGCGTCATAGTAATACTCATTTTTGTATTTAAAATCGCAACCATTCATTCTAATTTAGCAAGTACAAATCCGAGCCGTTCCCGTTAGGGAGTGGAGCAGTCAGCGGTGAACACCCATACTACGTGTACTCTCAAAAGTTCCGCTTCCTTAGGGTTCGCCGCTCGGATTGATATTGAGCAATTCAGGTGAATAGTTACTAAAAATCGTCTCTAAATGCATCCTTTAGCCATGTCACATTTCCTGAACGTCCGTCTATACTGATAACATCAAAACGAATAGGGTGTTTTTCAGCTAAACGGAATTGAGTAAGATAATGCTGTGTGGCAGTCATTATTTTTTTCTGTTTAGAATAAGTGATACTCTCAATACCCCCACCATACTCATTTCGCTTACGGGAACGAACTTCAATAAAAACCAAATACTGCCCATCGCGCATGATTAAATCAATCTCGCCCATTCGGCATCGATAATTCTGTAAAATCAAGGCAAGCCCCTTTTCTTCCAAGAAAACGAGGGCTTTATGTTCTGCCTGCTTTCCGAGCTCAAGCATGAAAAATTCCTAAACCATCCCAATTTTTACACCGTATCCCCCAAGGAGTGCGGCATACCTTCTTTAAATTGTCCCCATTCTAAAACTCTTGCCACTCGTTGGGTAGGCTTTAGGAATAAAATACCTGATGTATTGGTTGAGCCATCTGCTGGAAATAGTATCAGTTGATTCATTTGGGTTGCCAATGAGTAACTATCCATACCTAACGCATAGAGCCTATTATAGCTATTAAATTGTTCTGGCCAGTTTTTAGCAGCCATCTGATGGGAAAACACCCATGGAATGTCACAAAAAATTAAACCGTCTAAATCCTTATCCTTTAAAGCATTGGCAGTTCCACTATAGGCACTAGAGGTTGCATAAATGGGAAGATTTCCCGCAAAATAATATTTGAGTAATGGCATAATTTGTCTTGCTTTAGAGGGATACGCCAGTAAAAAGATCATATCCACATCTTGTCTGCGAGTATTGTTGGTTTGCAGATTGTATCCAAGCAATTGTTTTATTTTTTTCTCTCTACCCTCACTGTCTGGAATTTGTAATACGTTGCGGATGCCTTTATTTAAGTCATCTTTCCCAGTGTATCGAAATGAATCAATAATTAAGCCTCCATGCTCTTTCCATTGCTTTGAAAATGCAGAAACAATTTCATCCCCCCATGAATTATTGGGCGCAATAATCAATGCTCTCTTCAATCCCTTTGCTCCGGCTTTGATTGCAACTTGAGTTGCTTCGTCAATGGGTGAGAGACTTAATGAATAGGAATTCTGCTGTTCCCCTACTGCCGTCTCATTTAATAATAAAGTTGGAACAGGATGGTTTATGGCTGCAATTTTATTCACATGATCTTTTGTTAATGGTCCTACTACATACTCTGCCCCTTCTGCAACAGCTTTTTGATAGATATCCTCTACATTCCCCTTATTGGAATCATATAATTTTATAAGCGTTAGCTCTTCCCCTTTGTTTGCTTTGTATGAAGCCATAAACCCATCTTTTATTGCTTGACCGGGTCCAGCTAGTGGTCCACTTAAGGGTAAAATTAAAGCGATTTGCTTTGGTGTAGTGACCAATTTATCAGAGATACTATCTAGAGGATTTGGTAAAATATGATTTCCTGGATGATTACTATTCTGAGATTGCCATTGGTCAAGCGCAGCTAATAGTGATTTTGAATTTTGCCTGTATTTGCGCGATATTAAAGCCAACTGCACCCATCCTTTAAACTCTGTTTGGCCAACTGATTCTGAAGACATCGTCTCTAAATCCGCCTGTGGTAAATTAGCTAGAGTCAGCCATAAAATTCCGCGATTATTTATTTGCCCCTCTTGATCTGGAATTAATGTTTCTAATTGAATTCGTTGATCAATGGATTCTCTATAATTTCCAACCGTTCGGAAAGCCTTAGCCAATAATTCGTGATATTCAATTAAATGAACGGGGGATAACTGATCTTTATTTGTAATTTTCGATAATTTAGCTAAGGCTTCTTTGGGTTTATCCCGAATTAAGTCCACTTTTGCCAAAAGCAGGTTTTTTTCATTCTGTTGAACATCCGTTAAATCACTCAGTTGTGATAATATTGTAGCGCCTTTGTGGAGTTGACCTTCAAAGATTAAACGCCCTGCGGCTGCGATTAATGAATTTTGTTTCTCAGTGCCTTCTTGGCCCATAGCCCTTGATAGATAGGTTGCCACGGGCAGAGGGTAGGGGACTTGATGTTTTGGACTCTGCACGTCTAAAGTGGGTTCGGTTGAATTGACAACCTTTGTACACTGGCATAGAAACATGAGGGTTATTAATGCCACAAGCACACGAACGTTGACTTTTTTTATTACCATATTTATTTGCCAATGACGGGATTTTGAAAAGGATAAACCATGAGAAACGCACTAGCAACAGATATAGGTCATCTCTATATAGTCGCTACTCCCATTGGAAATCGGGAGGATATCTCTCTGAGAGCAATTCATGTTTTAAAAACCGTGGATCTGATTATTGCTGAAGACACTAGACATTCTCTCCAATTACTCAATGCTTTAGGAATAAAAAATAAGTTGAGTTCTTTGCACGCCCATAATGAAAACAATAAAAGCGATGAAATAATTCAGAACCTATTAAACGGTAAAAGAATAGCCTTAATCAGCGACGCAGGAACCCCCTTAATCAGTGACCCTGGATATCCCCTTGTTAAATTAGCCCACCAACATGCCATACCCGTTTCGCCCATCCCTGGTCCGTGCGCATTGATAGCAGCGCTAAGTGGCGCAGGAGTGCCAAGTGATGTGTTTACCTTTTGTGGATTTTTACCAGCTAAACAACACGCTAGAAGAGAAAAGCTGAGCTCATTGCTCCCCGTTTACCACACGCTTATATTTTATGAGTCAACCCACCGAATTTTAGAATCAATAGAAGACATCGGCTCTATTTTTGGCGTCAATTGTCCTTTAGTGTTAGTAAAAGAACTTACAAAAACGTTTGAGCAGTTTCAATCAGGAACAGTTGAACAGGTAAAAGATTGGCTTATAAACGACCCAGATCGTGTCAAAGGTGAGTTTGTTTTGATTATTCCTCCTAGAATTGAACAGAAAGAAGATCAATCAATGACAAACTTGTTAACTATTTTGTTAAACGAACTACCCCTAAAGCAAGCTGTATCAATCGCTTGTAAAATCTCTAATGGAAATAAAAATGAAATTTATCAAACCGCTCTTGCCTTAAAAGATCGATAAACTCTCGCAGGATTTGCGTAAGTCCTGCCTCATTTTGTCCTTTGTTAACTACAAACTGTCCTCTATCACCATGCATAACCGCCTGACTTGAACTAATCTATAGATAAGGTCAGCATTTATGCAATACGCTTGGGCTTCGCTTTTGCTCTCTCGACCTACCTGGGTGTTGGGTATCCAATTATCTGTCCACCCCCTTAGCCTTCTCCAACATTGGTGGAGGGACTAGAACGTAGCCCTGGGGTATTGCATAAATCCTGACAACATTGTAACTAAGAGTTGCATCATGAACGCATTCAAAAAATACAGTTTTTTATTGATATTCCTACTCATCTTACTGCCATTTATTTCACTGTATTTAGGTGGGTGGTTAAGCTTTTTGTCTTATCTAGTGCTTTTTGCTTTAGTTCCTGGGGTTGATTATTTCATTCGTGATTCCTCAAACCCTAATAAAGACGAAGAAAAGTGGTTAAGCAAGGACCCTTTTTTTAAGTATCTCACTTATCTTTATGTGCCAGTACACGTAGGAATTCTTATTCTCTCAGCTTACTTATTGTCTTACTATAGTTTCACTTGGATTGAGTGGATTGGTTTCACTTTATCAATAGGGTTGCTTACAGGTGGAATTGGCTTAACGTTTGCTCATGAACTCATGCATAAGAACAGCAAGCTCCAACATTTTTTTAGTAAAGTAATACTCGTTTGTGTTTGTTATGGCCATTTTTTCATAGAGCATGTGAAAGGGCATCATGTTAGGGTAGCCACTCCTGAAGACCCAGCTACAGCACGACTAGGTCAAAGTCTTTATCAGTTTTTACCAAAATCAATCGTTGGATCCTTTAAGTCTGCACTGCAATTGGAATCTCAACGCTTACATAGAAAAAACCACTCTGTTTATAGCCTTCATAATCATTTTTGGTGGATTATTCTTTGCCCAATAATGATTGCCACCCTCTTCTTTATTTACGGCGGGTTTTCCATTTTGGCATTCTATATTCTGCAATCAATGGTTGCCATTTTATTACTAGAAACCGTTAATTACATTGAGCATTATGGTCTTGAGCGTCGTAAATTGAATAACCAGTATTATGAAAAAGTAAGTCCATATCATTCTTGGAATGCTAATCATTGGTTCTCAAACATCATTTTGCTTCATCTTCAAAGACATTCTGATCACCATACTTATGGCGGTAGACCCTATCAAATCTTGAGACACATGGAAGATAGCCCTCAATTACCATCTGGATATCTTGGTATGATTATTCTTGCTTTTATTCCGCCTCTTTGGCGTTATGTCATGGATAAACGTGTATTAAACTACCGTGCAGAACGAATTGCTAAGGAAGTTTGTTCAATTGATTTTACAAATCCCGCATCAGAGGTATAAGTTTCAAACCCAATCAGCACTATTGTGATTTTTTCGTATACAGAAATTACGAAAAACCCCCAAACTCTTCATTAGAAACACTTTTTGGCTCGTACTTGCAGTTTTTTGTAAGTCCTGTAGCTATTTTTATATTCTTTAAATACACTGTCTGTGGTTTTTTTAGATTTAAGGATAATTATGAAAATCAGAACATTGACTGCTCAACTTGTCATTTCTACGTTACTTTTTTCCAGCTCTTATGCCGCACCCTTTGGCCAGGTGACTGTTGCTGATCCACTGATGGGATCAAGAAGCATCGTGTATGAGCAAATCAATGATTTTGCTGTCGTTGAAGGAGATATTCTCATCGGCAAAGTAGATCAATTACAGCACCAAGGCGCGGTGATTACCAATAAAGTTGGTGGGTTTAGATGGCCAAATGGGATTGTACCTTTTGAAATCTCCGAGGATTTACCCTTCATGAATAAATTGGCTGTCTATCAAGCGATTGATCATTGGAAGAAGAATACAAATCTTGAATTTGTTGAGCTGACCAGTAAAAACCGTTATGACTACAAAGATTATATTTCTTTCATACCAGCGGGAGGCACTACTTGCTCTTCATACGTTGGAAGACAAGGTGGAAAGCAGGAAATTAATCTAGCACCTCGATGTAATACCATGAATACTGTTCATGAAATAGGTCATGCAATGGGATTATGGCATGAACAATCTCGAGCTGATAGAAGCTCTTATATTCGAATTGTCTGGGAAAACATTGAAGAAGAACATCGCCATAACTTTGAGCAACAGCTTACTGATGGGAAAGATTTTGGAGAGTATGATTATGGTTCAATCATGCATTATGGGCAATTTGCCTTCTCCAAAAATGGTCAGGCTACCCTAATTCCTTTGGTTGATGGTGTTGAAATAGGACAGCGAAATCACCTCAGTGAGAAAGACATCGCTGCCATTAAAGCCATGTACCCACAAGCTTACACGAAGCACCAATCTGGCGCTTTTTCGTGATTCTGCAAATCAACTTCTTCCTCTGGAGCAGCAAGGGCTATTTGTTCAGCTTCTTGTTGTCCAGGGTGTTTACTGAACGCACGGTAAACTTCATAGCCTACATACAATGCCGTTAGTACGACGGCAGCAGGCCAGCAAATTGCAAAAGTAGCAATTAGCACCATTGGAACAACCGTGTTTTTCACCATGGCAAAGATAAATTCATTGCGTGCTGTTTCGTACTCTTTACGAGTCAATGCAAGATTTTTTCCTGTCATTTCAGCTTGCTCTAAACGTAAACCCATTTCTGCATATTTAGAGTAAGCCCCTGTGGATAAATACATTCCCACAGCTATAGTACATACAAAAAAGGCAGCTACAGCAATTAACCCAGGATTAAATATCATTGCGGCAGTAAATCCGATCATTAACAAAGCCGCAGCTGCTGCTGAATAATAGCTGGTTGATTCTTTAATTTTATAACTTATCTCGAGTTCAACCAACTGTTTACGTAACATATCAATATGTATTAATCGCTGCTTTTCTGATAAATGATTGTAGTTATCAGGTTTCATATAATCTGCAATTTCCTGCTCATACTGCGATCGTTTTGTTAAATACTCTTTCTTGGCTAAATGGCATTTGTAGAAAGCCATAGCCACGTCAAAACACAGAAACACGGAAGTAATAGCAATAGCCGCTGGCCCTGAAATTCCTACTAGTGTATTGAAATTCGTTAAAAAATTAACCGTAGCCCAAACCAAATCATTTGCAAAATTGCAATGACGTTTATAGAGTTCATGCTTAAAGCGCTCCCAGCGAGTGGTTACTTCTGGACTGTGATTCTCATCAGTTTCTTGGGTTATAAGATCTTTAACTTCCTTTGCAGTTAGCCTAATGGAAAGATCGTTCTGCATCTTTTCATTCATTGCTCGTTTAAATTTCGCAGCATCTTTTAGAGTTAATCGCTGAGCTTGTCCAACCTTTGGAATATAAAAGAGCACAGGATCGTCATCATGTTCACTCTGAACCAATATATAGTTGTTTCTATACTGTTCTATTGTGGCGGCTCCTGGAAGATTTTCTAATTTTGAAATATCACATCCGCTAGCGGCTCCTTTCTCCAACTCATTTGGGAAAAACGTATGTTTTATCAACAATCCAGCATCAATTGCAAAACGTATGAGGAAAAATCCAACACTAAAATAGTTGATCACGCCAATAGGTGCTTCAAATACACCGATAATTTTTTCCACATCCGTATGTGTACCTAAGACAGCATCCAGTTTACTGATAAGACCAATACTGTTGGCTAATCGTAAGCCGCTCGTTAGCGTTAATCGACAAAAAGCCCAGTAAATACGGCATAAATTCGAATAGGCTACGTAATCTCGTATCTGTGAAATATGAAATGGGGCTTTGACTAAACTGCTGAAACCCTCTATAAACGCATTGTACATGGATTCGATAAATTGTGGCTCTGGGACATCTTCTGGTTCTAAGCCATTCAATTTATTTTTTATATCTTGTTTGATTTTGGCATATCGAGTTGCATTCCCCTGTTGGCCATAGGCTAGGTAAAAAGACTCTAGTAATGAGGCACAATAGTAGCTGTAAAACCAAAATGCTTCTCTATCTTCAATCGACTCACCTTGTAATACATTCCACATCTGCGTGAACTCTTCGATAAGTGCAGTGTGATTCCTAAGCAAAAATGAATACCCTATCGTTTCAGAACGTGCATCTACCCAATCAAATTGATCATCAATTTTCTTATTTTCAGGAAGTTGTTGAAAAAATTGTTGTTTGTCTCTTTGAAACGCAGCATTTTGCTTAGTGTACGCCATAATATATACTCTCAAAAAAGATACAGACTGTTTTTTTACTAATAAATTACCATTTGGCGTGTACTTTGACAAGCTTTTTTGTATTATTTTTTTACATTCTATGTCTAAAGTTTACGATTATTTGCCTATGCAAAAGCTTGAAAAGATACTTCCTAGTAAATCGTCGGACGTAAACTCTCCCGTTATCTCGCATAGTGACTGATGTGCTAGCCTTAAATCTTCGGCCAATAATTCCCCGGCTTTTTGACTTGTTAGTTGATTTTCTCCTGCCTTTAAGAATTTCATCGCTAAATTCAATGCTTCTAGATGGCGCCTACGGGCTATAAAATGACCTTCTGCTGGTTGGAATCCAACTGTTTTTTTTAGTAACGACTTCAGTTCAGTTATTCCTGATCCTGTTTTAGCCGAAATATAGACTGTCTGCTTTTCCTGTTTAGGTGAAGAGTGAGTTAAATCGATTTTATTGGCTACTGAAATAATTGGTATGTTCTTATCTAAATGTTGTTTAAATTCTTGCAGGAGCTCTATTTGATGTTCTGGATAGTTAGCATCAAACAGTAGCAGAATACAATCTGCTGTTTTTATTTCTTTCCAGGCTCTTTTGATCCCTTCCTTTTCAACGAAATCGTGACTATCTCGCAGTCCTGCAGTATCAATAATGTGTAGAGGAATTTCATCCAATAGTATGTGCTCTCGCATTACATCGCGTGTAGTGCCAGCAATATCGGTGACTATGGCTACTTCTCTGCCTGCTAAACGATTAATTAAAGTGGATTTACCTGCATTAGGTCTGCCTGCGATTACAATAGACATCCCCTCTCGCATCAGTACGCCTTGATTGGCTTGTGAGAGTATATGTTCCAATTTGCTCATGATGGATAGGAGCAAATTTGAAACTTTTCCATCATTCAGGAAATCAATTTCTTCCTCTGGAAAATCAATGGCGGCTTCCACAAACATTCTTAAGTAGATAATGTCTGCGTTGAGATCATTAATTTTTTGAGAAAACTCTCCTTTTAGTGATCTCAGAGCCATAGCAGCTGCTGTTTCTGAACTGGCTTGTATTAAGTCTGCTATTGCCTCTGCTTGAGTCAAATCAATTTTATCGTTTAAGAAGGCTCTTTCTGAGTATTCTCCAGGTCTGGCTATTCGTGCTCCTAGTTTTGTACTTTCACGAATCAGTATATCTAGAACAATTGGTGAACCATGAGCATGAATCTCGACCACCTCTTCACCGGTGAAGGAGTTTGGGGCTTTAAAATAGATCATTAATCCTTGATCTATTAACTCGTTTGTGGATTTATACAGTGAACAAAAATGCGCAAGCCTTGGTTTTAAAGGAATATTTCCATTCAAATTTAAAGCTATGGAATAGGCTTTTGGGCCAGAAATTCGTACAATTCCTACCCCACCACGACCAGGTGGGGTAGCTATCGCTACAATGGTATCTGTTGTCATTTATTTCGTTGTTGCAACAAGCTTTTTCACAGGTTTGTCATCGGAATATTTACGAGTAATATACCATTGTTGCAGGATGGATAATGTATTATTCACGATCCAGTACAAAACTAATCCTGAAGGGAAGTTCCAGAATAAACCTGTAAACAAAATAGGGAGAAACATCATGACTTTTGCTTGAGTTGGATCAGCTGGAGCCGGATTTAACTTTTGTTGTATCAACATAGTTCCACCCATAATCAGGGGCAATATATGCAAAGGATCTGCTGCAGCTAAATCATTAATCCAAAGGATAAACGGAGCTTGTCTTAACTCAACGCTTTCAAGAAGCACCCAGTATAAAGCGATAAAGACTGGTATTTGTATCAGAATAGGTAAGCAACCACCTAAAGGATTTACCTTTTCTTGCTTGTACAATTCCATAGTTGCTTGGCTTATCTTCGCTTTATCATCGCCATACCTTTCACGCAATGCTTGTAGTTTAGGTTGTAATTTTCTCATACCAGCCATGGATTTATAGCTTGTTGCTGATAATCGATAGAAAGCTAACTTGATGAGAACTGTTACTAAAACAATGGACCATCCCCAGTTACCAACAAAGTTGTATATTATTTTCATCAGTGAGAATAATAAAGACGAAACGAACCACAAAATTCCATAGTCTACTGTTAGATCTAAAGAAGGTGAAATGGATTTTAAAACACTAGTGATTTCAGGCCCAATATACAGATTACTTTGAATCACTTTTTGGTCTTTAGGATTAATAGTAATGGCCTGACTTACTGCTCCAATCGTGTAATCACCATTTACTGCACGAGTATAAAATTTATTTTCACTCTCTGAATTTGGAATCCAGGCACTTAAGAAATAGTGTTGTTGCATAGCAATCCAACCGCCTTTTGCATCAACATCTAAGTTGGTTTTGCCCATATCCGTAAAGCTGACTTTCTGAAAACGAACTTTTCCTGGATTGGAGAAGGATGCTCCAGTGTACGAACCTATATGGAAAACGCTTGATTTATCTTCTTTGGGTGAGCTTCTTAGTAGTTGGGTATTTAGATACCCTTTCCAGGGATCATGACCAGTGTTTACAATGCTGTATTTAACCTCAATTACATAGCTACCCTTAGTAAATACAAACTCTTTTTTAACCTCTAAACCATCATCATTGCCTACGAGGACAACAGTTAATTCATTTTGGTTAGATTCTAGTACATAGGCATTTTTATCTGACTTAAAATTAAAATCCATGGTTTTTACGGATTGTCCATCAGAAATAAAAAGACTGCTGTTTGCTACGTATTTTTCCTTTGCTTGATTTTGCAACAATGGAAATGGCTTGTTCTTTTCTTCAACATTCAAAGGGTAATCCAGCAATAAGCCTGAAACCACATCCCCTTGACTCAAATCAATAGCGACATCCAGAACGTCTGTTTTAACTTGAATTAATTGATTGGTGTTGTTAGCTTTTGTCTCACTGATTGGATTGCTGATAGTCATTTCTGAAGAATCTGATTCAGTAGGAGTTACTTGTGGCAGAATATGACCATTACTGACTGTTTGCTCAGGTACTTTGATTTCTAAAGGTTGTTTTGCAGGGTAGTCAATTTGCCATGCATTCCAAAGTGAAACACTGATAAGAGCCAAAGCTATATACAAAACTAGTCGTTTAATATCCATTAAAATTTCTCTTCTTTAGGGATAATTGGATCGAAGCCACCTTCAGCCCATGGGTGACATTTTAATAATCGTTTGCTCCCCATCCATAATCCTTTACAAACACCGTAATGGTTTATAGCTCCTTGCATATAGTCGGAGCAACTAGGATGGAAGCGACAACATGGTGATATCATGGGGCTTATAAAATATTGATACATTTTAATCGGTAAGCAAACTATTTGCTGTAGCATGAAGTTATCTTTTCCCACGTAGTGTTTAATTTTACATTAATGCCAAGGTTGTTTTGTACAGCTAGCCCTGGCTTTGCTAAAACCACTAAATCCATTGGAGGTAATTTCGCCATTCTAAAACTTTCTCTTATAAGACGCTTGACTCGATTTCTATCATGCGCCTTTGAAATCATTTTTTTTGACAAAGCTAACCCTAAACGAGGATAACTCAAATTATTTTCTTTATAAAGAACGATGAAGAGGTTTGTTGATATTTTTTGTGATCGTTTAAACACCTCATCATATTCTTTCTTTTTCAATAATCTATGTTTTTTTGTAAAAGAAAACACTTAGGCAGATAAACGCTTACGACCTTTGGCACGACGTCTGTTTATGACTAGTCTACCACCACGTGTAGACATGCGAAGACGAAAACCATGATCGCGTTTGCGCTTTAAATTACTGGGTTGAAAAGTGCGTTTCATGATAAACCTGTTTCTAAATTTATAAGGTTGATTATGATAGTGAACTTTTTTTTAACTGTCAATTTTACTGAGCTATTTTTTTCACCGGAATATCGAAGAAGACAATTGACTACCATTTTCCATCATTATCTTTTTTGTAAGCAGCGAATTATTAACACGTTACTAATAACATAATTTATTTATTTTCTAAATTTTTGTTTATTATATAGAAACACACTTTATGTTGATAACTCTTTTTTTATATTTAAAAACAATTAGTTAATATTGATTTTATCTTGTAGATAACCCTTGTTTAAGCGTGTTATTAGTTTGTTGATTCTTTCCTTTATTGCGTTTTTATCGAATTTATAGACTACTTATTCATACGTTTTGTATCCATTTATACATAGTATTTTTGTTCTCTATAGAACTATATTTATTGAACTAGATACTAAAATGAGTGTATCCTGTTTTATATCAGTTTATTTATAGTTTTATATCTTCGGTTAATCTTTATATTGATTCTCTTGATGTCAGAACCTATTCAATGGCAATATAAAACTGCGGGTTTATGTTTATCATTTAGTCCAGCACCCGCATCATTTGAGGAGTTATTTCGTGTCAACTACTGTTTGGCAAAAATGTCTAGGTCTATTACAAGATGAGTTTTCTGTACAACAATTCAATACTTGGTTAAGACCTCTGCAAGCTTATACAGAAGAACAACGATTTATATTATTAGCTCCAAATCGATTTGTTGTGGATTGGGTTAAAAAAAATTTTTTCTCTCGTATTGAAGAATTGGTTCAGCAATTTTGTGGTGATGATATTAAGGCAGTTTCTATTGAAGTGGGTAGCAAACCTAATGATGAAGCATCCACAGTAGTACTGAATAAAACTGAATCAATAATTCCAACCTCTGTTTCCACCAAACCAGTCAGTAAAAAATCCGTTGACTATAAAAGCAGTCACCTGAATAAAAAGTTTGTTTTTGACAGCTTTGTAGAGGGTAATTCTAACCAGTTAGCTAGAGCGGCTTCGATGCAGGTCGCTGAGCGCCCAGGAGATGCTTATAATCCATTGTTTATATATGGTGGCGTAGGTCTTGGTAAAACGCATTTAATGCATGCTATTGGTAATACCATTCTTAAGAACAACCCAGAAGCTAAAGTTCTTTATTTACATTCAGAGCGTTTTGTAGCGGATATGGTTAAAGCTTTACAAACAAACTCTATCAATGAGTTTAAGAGATTCTATCGTTCTCTCAATGCCTTACTCATTGATGATATTCAATTTTTTGCAGGAAAAGATAGATCTCAAGAGGAGTTCTTTCATACGTTTAATGCCTTACTTGAGGGGCAACAACAGATCATTTTAACCAGTGATCGCTACCCTAAAGAAATAGAAGGCATGGAAGAACGACTCAAATCTCGTTTTGGCTGGGGTTTAACGGTGGCAGTCGAGCCGCCTGAATTGGAAACACGAGTTGCTATTCTAATCAGTAAAGCAGAGCAATCGAATATTGAATTACCTTATGAAGTGGCTTTTTTCATTGCTAAGCGAATCCGTTCTAACGTACGTGAATTAGAAGGTGCATTAAGGAGAGTCATAGCGAATGCACATTTCACTGGAAAACTCATCACGATTGAATTTGTGCATGAAGCCTTACGTGATCTTATTGCTTTACAAGACAAATTAGTCACTATAGAAAATATTCAGAAGACTGTAGCTGAATACTATAAAGTGAAGGTCGCAGATTTGCTTTCTAAACGCCGAAGCCGTTCTATAGCTCGACCAAGACAGATGGCGATGGCTTTAAGTAAGGAATTAACTAATCATAGTTTACCTGAAATTGGAGATCATTTTGGTGGTAAGGATCACACTACAGTAATACATGCTTGTCGCAAGGTAAAAGAGTTAATTCAGGACGATAGTGATTTTGCTGAGGATTACAAAAATTTAATGAGAATTCTCTCTTCTTAATAAGGAAGTTATTTTGTTTGATTTAACTATAAAAAAAGAAGATCTTATTAGTCCTTTACTAGCAGTAGCTGGTGCAGTAGATAAAAAACAGACATTGGCGATTTTATCCAATTTTCTGCTTAAGTACGCTGATGGCCTCTTAACCATTACTGCAACCGATTTAGAAATAGAGATCTCTGCACAAGTTGCATGTGCATCGAATGCTCTTTCAGGATCATTTACAGTCCCAGCCAAAAAGTTTATCGATATTCTTCGTGCATTGAATGATACTGCTATGCCTATTATCTCTTTTGAAAACGGCTATGTGAGCATAAAACACGAACGAAGTTTGTTTAAATTGGCTACCTTACCGGCAGAAAGTTACCCGTTAAGCGACGATGAATGTAACGAAGTAGAACTGAATTTACCTAGATTGGATTTATTGAAATTGCTTCAATCTACTCATTTTGCTATGGCTCAGCAGGATGTGAGGATATTTTTGAATGGTCTTTTACTTGAGTTTGATCAAGGAAAAATCATTGCTGTTGCTACAGATGGTCATCGTATGGCAGTCTGTAGATACAGTTGCTCTAATGCAGCACAGACACGATTGCTGTTGCCTAAAAAGGGAGTACAAGAACTTTTACGTATTCTAACCAGTATCGAGGATGAAACCGTACTCTTATCTGCCAGTAAATCTCATTTCAAGTTGGTGACTAAGCAATACAATTTTTTATCAAAACTTATCGAAGCGCGTTTTCCACCCTATGCAAAAGCTATTCCAATGAATCAAGATAAACAGTTGATGGTTGATTGTGCCGTCTTAAAGCGAGCTCTCTCTAGAATAGTTATCTTAGCTCATGAAAAGTCCAAAGCGGTACTATTGCATATGCAACAGAGTCAGTTAACGTTGATAGCCAATAATAATGAATCTGAAGAAGCCATCGAAACTTTATCTGTGGATACCCAAGGGGATGAGTTAAAAATTGGTTTGAATGCTACTTATCTTTTGGACGTGCTTTCTCATTTTGCTGAAGGCCAAATTCGCATTTCCATGTCTGATACTGACAGTAGTATTTTAATTGAATCATTAAACATTAATGACTATCAATACATCATTATGCCCATGAAGATATGATTTTATCTCAAGTTAAAATTAGTTATGTTCGTAATATCCATTATTCAGTCATTGATTTACACCCTCGATTTAATTTCATTTATGGTCCTAATGGAAGTGGAAAATCTTCCATTCTTGAATCACTTTACTTAATTAGCTGTGGCCACTCTTTTAGAACTCGTGAGAGTATTTCTCTTGTTTCACAGAATAAAGATCAGTTAACTGTTTTTGCTAAAACTACGGATGAGTCCACATTAAGTATTCAAAAATCGCTTTCAGAATTGACGACTATTCGTTTTAATAATCAGCCTATTACTACTACAAGTCAGCTAGCGACTCTTCTTCCTTGTCAGGTTGTTTTTTCCGATCTTTTTCAAATCATTGATGCGGGGCCTTCTGTTCGTCGTAGTGTTTTGGATTGGGGATTGTTTCACGTGAAACATGAATACCATAAGTTATGGAAAGAATATAGACGAGTTTTAAAGCAAAGAAATGCATTATTGAGATTGCGAGAAAGTTATGCGCAGTTTATTCCCTGGGATAAGCAATTAGGTGAGCTAGGTCACGAGTTGGATTTATTACGAAGTGAATACTTTATTACTTGGAAGGAACAGTTTAAGAAAGTGTTGAATGAGCTAACAAATACCATTAATTGTGACATTAATTATTACAAGGGGTGGGATAAAAAAGCTCTGGGAAAAAGTTTACTGCAAATACTAGAAGAAAGTTTTGAAAGTGATATGCATAAACAATACACTCAATATGGTGCGCAACAAGCAGATGTACTAATTAGCAACGAACAAGGAAAGGTCAAAGGAGTTCTTTCTCGTGGGCAGCAAAAACTAATCTTAATTGCATTAAGGCTAGCCCAAGGGGTAATGTTGGATAAAAATTGCTTATACTTGTTTGATGATTTGAGTTCCGAACTTGATGAAACGAACTATAAACGAATTATTACCTATTTATTGAAACAAGACGGTCAATTTGTAATTACAGGCGTAGATCAGGGTTTAGTGGATAAAAAGTTCACTGGAATAAATGATTGCAGTGTGTTCAATATAGAGCATGGGCAAATTACCAAAGAACACGATGTGGATTTATCGGTGTATAAGTAAAGTAACCCTAACTCATCTAAAAACGCTTCTTTGCATTCAAAAGTGAATGGCGGATTTACAAGTCAATCAAATAGACATCTATAAAACGTCATGACATATTAACTACGTAGAAATAATGGTATAATTTACTATTTACTAATGTAGTACTATGAGGATAGCTGATGAGCGTAGATGCCAGTTATGATTCAAATAATATAAAAGTCTTAAAAGGGTTGGATGCAGTTCGAAAAAGACCAGGAATGTACATTGGCGATACCGATGATGGAACTGGTCTTCACCACATGGTTTTTGAAGTTGTAGACAATTCAATCGATGAGGCATTAGCTGGTCATTGCAAAGAAATATTCGTTACCATCCATGCCGATGAGTCGATTACCGTTAAGGATGATGGACGTGGAATTCCTGTTGATATTCATAAAGAGGAAGGGAAATCGGCTGCTGAAGTCATTATGACTGTACTCCATGCTGGCGGTAAATTTGATGATAACTCCTACAAAGTATCTGGTGGGCTTCATGGAGTGGGTGTTTCTGTTGTGAATGCTTTATCAGAAGAGTTGCATTTGTTGATTCGTCGGCATGGAAAAGTACACGAACAGCATTATCGACATGGAGTCCCCGACGCACCTATAGCAGAGACCGGAACAGCGAACTCCACTGGTACGCAAGTTTGGTTTAAACCAAGTGCTTCAACCTTTACGAACATTGAATTTCACTACGATATTCTTGCAAAGCGCCTGAGAGAATTATCCTATTTAAATTCCGGCGTTTGTATTCACTTGTTTGATGAACGCTCTCAAAGAAAAGATACTTTTCACTATGAAGGAGGTATCAAAGCCTTTGTAGAACACCTAAACAAAAACAAAACAGCAGTTCATCCCAATGTGTTTGCGATGACGGCCGAAAAGGATGGGATTGTTATTGAGCTAGCTCTACAATGGAATGATACCTATCAGGAAACAATTTTTTGTTTCACAAACAACATCCCACAAAAGGATGGTGGTACGCACATGGCAGGATTTCGAGCTGCATTAACTCGTACCTTAAACAACTACATCGAACATGAAGGCTACGCTAAAAAGGCCAAGGTATCACCAACTGGGGATGATTCTCGAGAGGGATTAACTGCAGTATTGTCCGTTAAAGTTCCTGATCCTAAGTTTTCTTCGCAAACCAAAGACAAACTTGTTTCTTCTGAAGTAAAGCCAGCTGTTGAATCGTGTGTTGCAGAAAAACTCAACGACTTTTTGTTAGAGAATCCAGCAGCTGCTAAATCCATTGTTGGTAAAATAATTGATGCTGCTAGAGCAAGAGAAGCCGCACGTCGTGCACGAGAAATGACAAGAAGAAAAGGCGCTTTGGATATCGCTGGACTTCCTGGAAAACTAGCTGATTGCCAAGAAAAGGATCCAGCATTATCCGAATTATATCTAGTAGAGGGAGACTCTGCAGGTGGATCTGCTAAACAGGCTAGAGATAGAAAGTTCCAAGCTATATTGCCACTTAAAGGTAAAATTCTTAATGTGGAAAAAGCACGTTTTGATAAAATGCTTTCTTCTCAGGAAGTTGCAACATTAATCACCGCACTAGGCTGTGGTATTGGACCAGATGAGTACGATCCAGATAAAGTTCGGTATCATCGAATCATCATCATGACTGATGCGGACGTTGATGGATCTCACATTAGAACCCTTCTTTTGACTTTCTTTTACAGACAAACTCCAGAGCTATTAGAACGAGGTTATATCTATATCGCACAACCTCCTCTTTATAAAGTTAAAAGAGGAAAACAAGAACAATACGTCAAGGACGATGAAGCATTGTTTGACTATCTTACACAATGTGCTCTTGATGGCGCGGAGTTCTATCCTGCTAAAGAGGTTCCTGCCATTTCAGCTAAAGCACTTGAAGAGCTTGTACAGCATTTTAGAAGAGTTGAACGAATCATTAAACGATATAAGCGTCGGTATCCAGTAGCTATTTTAAAACGAATTTCTTATATGCCTGTGCTCCATAACGATGATCTGACAAATCAAGCAAAAATTGAAAACTGGTGCAAGCAACTCGATTTAAGTCTTCAGCAGGTTGACAGCAAGACGGAGTCCTATAAGGTTGAAACTAAAACCATTCATGAAACAAATCAGCATATTCCAAAAATAATAATCTCTCAACATGGGATTCAAACAGAAATACCTCTTCAAGTTGAGTTCTTCTTATCCAAAGATTACCGGGAAATGGTTGAATTAGGGCAGAAATTATCGAGTTTGGTCGAGGAAGGAGCATGTATTAAGCGCGGAGACAAAACCCTGTCTGTCGAACATTTTGAACAAGCATTAAACTGGTTGATGGATGAAGCTAAAAAGGGTCAAACCATACAGCGATATAAAGGTTTAGGCGAGATGAACCCTGAACAACTGTGGGAAACGACTATGGATCCAGATATTCGACGTATGCTTCAAGTAAGTATAGAAGATGCTGTGGCTGCAGATGAGATATTCACAACATTAATGGGGGATAATGTAGAGCCTAGAAGAGAGTTTATAGAAACCCACGCTTTAGATGCAGAAAATATTGATATATAAATCATGGTATTAGGGGCCAGAAAAGTGCTGCATCCTTGCAGCGAAGCACATCCGTTGTGCTGGTCCCTTAATTTGACTTCCTGTCAGACTAATCCATGTCATCCCTGTTAGATCTCAGTATAACCCTTTCAATAAGGCTGTCATGGCGTTATAAGCTCATGATAATGTAAGAGATTTCTCAATTAAGAGTAGGCTAACTCTTCGCTAGCGCAGTCTTTGGATACCATGTCTAATCCTTTCCCATACTGGACAGTGCTATCCAAAGACAAGTAGGAGAGCTATTTGGAGGAAATGGGCTGTTGCTGGGTAATACAATGAATGCCTCCACCACCCGCAAAGACATCAATTGCATCAATTTGGCTGATACGATGATTTGGAAATAAATCGGTAAATAGACTTAAAGCTGCTCGATCATGAGCCTCATGACCAAATGCAGGCATTACAATTCCATTATTCGCTAAATAGAAATTAATATAAGACAAGGTCAAACGTTCTTGATCCATATAGGTAGCAGGTGGTTGTTCAACAGTGAATACCTGAAGATTCCTGCCACGAGCATCAGTAGCATTCTTTAGGATTTCTAAGTTTTCTTGCATATTGTGGTAATTAGGGTCTGACTTGTCGCTGGTAATCAGACAGAGTACTTTACCAGGGGCAATAAAAGTGGCTATTTCATCAATATGCCCATCTGTTTCATCACCGATGATACCTTTGTTTAACCAAAGTACCTTTGTTACGCCTAAATAATCACAGAGGTAGTTCTCAATGTCTTTCTGAGTTAGATGAGGATTACGATTTTTGTTGAGTAAACACTCTTTACTAGTCAATGCAGTACCCTCGCCATCAACATGAAAGGAACCTCCTTCCATGACTAAAGGCGCTTTAAAATACCTGGCCTGGGTGTAAGCAATGAGTTCTGAAGCTATTTTATTATCCAAAGAACAGTCCGAATAGTTTCCACCCCATGCGTTATGAATCCAGTCAACACCAGCCAACTGATTATTGTCATTTAATAAAAAAGTGGATCCTGTATCTCTCGTCCATGAATCATTCAATGGGAATGTACGCAGGGTAATATTCTCCGCGCAAAGCGCTTTTGCTGATAGTTCATCTCCAGGATTAACGAGCATAATGACTGGCTCATATTGAGCGATCGCATTGGCTACTTTAGCATAAGCAATTCTTGCTTTATCTAAGCCTATCTTAGCCCAGGTTTGAAGATGACAAGGCCAGGCCATCCAACATCTCTCGTGAGGATGCCATTCAGCAGGCATAGAAAAACCACATTGTTTAGGAGTTAGATCATTATTCACTGTGCAATATTCCCATCAAGGTAAGTTAACTGCGAAAAAATACTACGTAATTCATTGAGATACAACAGACTCTTTTCCTTTGGTAACTCCGATTGAATCAACTGCTTTTCATAGGATTGAATCAGTTTTTTGGTGTCAAAATGCGCAAAGTTTAATACATTTGTTACTGTATCTCCACTGACTAGATCGTGCAATTCAAACTCTCCAGTATCAGAAAGTTTTACATCAAGGGAGTTTGTATCACCGAAAAGATTATGCAAGTTACCCAGTATTTCTTGATAGGCTCCAACTAGGAAAAATCCAATATTATAGGGATTTTGAATATCATAGGGAGGCAAAATTAACGTAGAAGTCACTGAATATTTACCAGGATAAAGCTTAATCGTTCCATCAGAATCACAGGTTAAATCCTGTAAAATACTATGCATAGTTGCATCTTGATTAAGTTGGGATATTGGTGCGACAGGAAAAATTTGACCTATCGCCCAAGCATCAGGAATTGATTGGAAGAACGACACATTGCAAAAGATTTTGGCCGCCATGCATTCATTAATTCGAACGAGTAGAGCCTCTTCGCTAGGATTATCAATATCCAATTTGTCTTTTATTTCCATACAAATGTTTGTATAGAATGCCTCCACTTTTGCCTTCTCTTGTAGGCTAATAACACCATGCTTAAACAGGGAATGTGCCTCATTCAATGAGTGAGCAGCATAGTTATAAATTTCGGTAGGAGAGCTATCAGTAATGGCTTGATACGTATCGTAAATATCACGAATCACATGAGAGTCATCCTCTGAAATATCAGGTAGAACAGGCGCTTCTTTGATGCTCTCTATGTCCGTAATGTTGGAAATCAATACCGCATGATGAGCAGTGAGTGCTCTTCCTGACTCAGAAATGATATTGGGTTCTGGCGTTTCAGAGTCTTGGCACAAGTGCTTTAATGCCAGCATGACGTGTGTAGCATATTCAACAAGGCTGTAATTCATTGAGCAACCTTTATTGGAGTGCGTTCCCTCATAATCCACGCTTAATCCACCGCCAACGTCAATGGTAGTAATTGGAGCGTTGAGGTTTCTAAGCTCAATGTAATAGCGGGCTACTTCCTGCATGCAATGACGAATGTCATGAATATTGGCAATTTGGGATCCTAAATGGCAATGCATTAATTGCAAGCAATCCAACATATCATGATCTTTTAGTTGGTGTATAAGCTCTAGAACTTGCTTAGCATTCAATCCAAACTTCGATTTAACACCACCCGTATTTTCCCATTTGCCAGCGCTTTTACTCACTAAGCGAATACGTACCCCTAGGGCTGGTTTAATTTGTAACCGAGCTGACTCTCGAAGGATGATATCAAGTTCAGATATTTTCTCGATAACTATAAATACTTTATGACCCATTTGTTGGGCAATTAAAGCGGTTCGGATATAGCTGCTGTCCTTATAGCCGTTGCAAACGATAGTGCTTTGCTCATCACCTAACATACCAATAACGGCCATCAACTCCGGTTTACTTCCTGCTTCCAACCCAATCTTGTTATTGGGTGAGCGCAATAGTTCACGAACCACACTTTGTTCTTGGTTCACTTTTATTGGATAGACAAGCTGGTAGGTGCCAGCATAATCAGTATCTTCCTTCGCTTGAACGAAAGCCTCATAAAGTTGACGGACACGATCTTGAAGAATATCACTGCAACGTATTAACAAGGGGAGATGTAGACCCGCTCTATGTGCAGCATCGACTATTGCTTGCAGCTCAACTCCCTTTTGACCAGGCGTTTTGCTGATTTCGATATTGCCCTTCGTGTTAATACTGAAATAACCCTCTCCCCAATTTTCAATGTTGTAGAGGTTCTCATCGACTTTTATAGTATTCATTGTTGTAGTTTTCCAAAAGGGTTAACGAGGCTTAATGAGCTCTTTGTACGTCTCAGGCTCCCTTTGTTTGGGGAATGGGAATAACCTTCCCCATAAATCGCGATGATTAAAATCGAGTTCTGCAACCAACACAGCAGGTTCATTTCGAGGTGCTTGGGCAATTATTTCACCGGTAGGTGTACTGATAAAACTACTTCCATAAAATTGTAAATCATCTTCGCAGCCAATACGATTAACCGCTATGATGAAGGTATTGCTCATAATTCCTTGAGCGACCATCACTTTTTGCCACATCGGTTGGCTATCAAAACCAGGTGCAGTTGGCTCCCCACCTATCGCAGTTGGGTAAACAAGAATTTCAGCTCCTTTTAGGCCATAAATTCTAGACAGCTCTGGAAACCATTGATCGTAGCATGTAGGCAATCCGAATTGATGTCCCGCAATGGTGTGAACTGGGTAATCGGAATCTCCGGGTTTGAAATAATAGTCTTCATGGTATTTTTCACCACTGGGAATATGTTGCTTGCGGGTTATGGCAATGAGTTCACCTTGTGGGTTAAATGCGACAGCGGTATTGTAACCAGCCTTTTCAAACAGTGATGCAGTAATGCTCACTTGATTGGCTTTTGCCATTTGGCCAACAAACTGTGCAGTAGGGCCAGTGTGGATGTCTTCCATATAAGGAGTTGGATCAACATCTGAACGCGTACAAAAATAGGGACTTAAAGTCAGTTCCTGTAAACAAACTAAGCTAGCGCCTTGTTTGGCCGCTGAATAGATTCCTGATGCAAGCTTATCAAGATGCTCTTGGTTGTTTTTGTGCCATTTTTCTTGAACAAGCGCGACTTTAAGTTTGTTTTCTTTCATTCGTTTTCCTGATTAAAAGTGATGTATTTTAATGTAGCAAAAAAGCTCAATCGATTTTAAATGAGTTTTAGCTCCTATCTTTTCCTTATCCACGGCTTATTGGAGATCAAAAAGTTGTCTATTTTATCAAAAAATATACTTATATTGCTAGTGTTATTTTGATAAATTTTAGCATGAAATGTAATCTACTTTTGTGTAAAGATGAGGTAAAAATGCTGTAAAGTTGCCCTTACGTGAGTAAGGGCATGTTGGTTACTAAACTACCAAAATCCACATAAATGACTACAGCTTGACTCCTCGTTTTCTTCCTCATCAGAATCTTCTTCTCTGATGGTTGCTAATAAGGGCGTACTTGATTTCCTATCAAACAATGAATGTTGGAATTGCATCGCAGGTTTTTCTGTATCAACCCTTGATGATGGTGACTTCGTTGTCTGATCAGTACGCGTTGGGGTTGGCTCCTGAAGCCTAACGGAAGGGGCTTTTAAAGCCGATTCCTTTTTATTCGTCATTGCACTAGCGATTAGTCTAAAAGTACTGTCTTGATTTGCAGCATTTGGATTGATCCATTCCAGTTTGCGGCCAATTTCGGCAATAACTTGCTGTTCCTGGCAAGATAATTTTTCACCAATGAGTTGTTCTTTTCCCTTCAACAGAGGTGGAAATAGTTCAGCAAATTCAAGACACAAATCCGCATCGAAGGCTGGGCTAGTGAAAAATTGTTCTGGGTTATCACCTAACAGAGTTAACTCGATATTCCGTTGTAATTCAAAGGCTGCAGAGGTACGTGAAGTAAGCTCTCCCTCGGGGCTTAATGTTTTTATTAATCCTGCAATGGCGCTTCTTTTTTCAGTCGGAGTACTTAGTGCTAACTTTGCTGCAATGGATGATTCTTTGCCCTTGGTGCAGTTAAACAGCTCAGAAAATTCAACGCAAGCATCATGGTTATATTCCCTGCTGTTGAAAAAGTCATAGGGCTTATCACCTAATAGTAATCGCTCGATATCTCGAGAAATTGCAAAAGCTTGAGAGACTTTGCCTGCAAAAACAGTTTCACGAAATACATTGTTTAGATTTCGTGCTATTTGGGAGCGATTTTTTTCTGGAGTGCTTTGAGCTAGGCGGACAGCAATCGAGAGTTCGCACTTATTGACCACGTTTAATGCTAATGTATTGAATTTGGTAAAGAGCTCATCGTCAAATTCTTTATCCAGAAGCAATAAATGGGGGGCTTTATTTCTAAGGTCTGTTAAAGCGACTAGCCTTTGTTTAACTTCGTAAGCTTGAGATAAATAAGGGTAGAATGTATCTTGATCATTGCGATGGGTTGTGTTTGCAGCCTCAATGACATGACGGAATCCTTTCATCTCTTCATTAGGGCAGTCCAATACCATTCTGGATGCCACAGCAATTTTTTGCTCTTCGTTTAGCTTATTCAGTTCTGTATGGTGCTCAGCCAACGAATCAGAACTACCTAACTCTTGATATGGATGTTCTAATTTTTGAATTTCTTCGCAGGTGTATGTCATTAAAATCTCCTTATAAGCTCAGCTTTACTGAGGATGGAACAGCACAAAAAACAATGAAGAACTGTATCTTAGCGAATTCAAATCATGTTGTCATGAAAATATACTAAAGTTTTCTTAAAGGATGTCGAAAAAGTAATTGAAACGCTCTTTTTGCCTTTGAAAACTACAATAACAACAAGGAGTAGGCAATGTCTAAAAATCATTTATTACAAGACCCTTTCCTAAATGAATTACGCAAGGAAAAGGTACCGGTTTCAGTGTTTCTGGTCAACGGAATAAAATTGCACGGGGTGGTGGATTCATTTGATCAATACGTTGTCATGCTAAAGAACTCGATTACCCAAATGGTGTATAAACATGCAATATCTACCGTGGTTCCTTCACGGATGGTTAAAGTGCCTTTGGAAAATGAGGCTGGTGAGGATGCAGGATCTGTGGCAGACTAGACAGTATTCTAACTAGAGGTGTAGTTGAGTGTTTGAAAGGCCACAAGGCGGCGAGCGAGCTGTTTTAGTGCAGCTGGCTCTGCCTGGAGTTGATGCTGGAAAAGCGTTAGATGAGTTTAAAGAGCTTGCATTATCAGCCAATGCAGAAGTATTGGATTGTGTAACAGGTTCTCGAGCGACCCCTGATGCAAAGTACTATGTGGGTAAAGGCAAGGCAGAGGATATTTCCCTTCTAGTAAAGTCACTCAATGCAGAATTAGTGTTAGTTAATCATGAATTATCTCCCTCACAAGAAAGAAATTTAGAGAAGCTGTTTGAATGCCGTGTCGTTGATCGAAGCGGACTCATATTGGATATTTTTGCACAAAGGGCACGCACGTTTGAAGGAAAGCTACAGGTTGAACTGGCTCAGTTACAACATTTATCCACTCGATTAGTTCGCGGATGGACGCACTTAGAGCGACAAAAGGGGGGTATTGGATTAAGAGGTCCAGGGGAAACGCAATTAGAAACGGATCGTAGACTTCTTCGAGACAGAATTCGTTACATCAATAAACGCTTGGAAAAAGTTCGCTGTAGTCGTGATCAAAACCGGCAGGCTAGAAAAAAGGCTGCTTTAGCGACTGTTTCATTGGTAGGGTATACCAACGCAGGAAAATCCACCTTGTTTAATGTGTTGACCGGTGATGATTCCTTTGTAGCCGATCAACTGTTTGCAACCCTTGACCCAACAATGAGAAAATTGGAGTTACCAGGCTCTGCTGCTGTAATACTAGCAGATACTGTAGGATTTATACGCGATTTACCTCACCATTTAGTAGAGGCATTTAGAGCTACTTTAGAAGAAACCCAACAAGCGGATTTATTACTGCATGTGATCGATGTGTCTGATCCAAATTGGCGTGAAAACGTATTTTCTGTTCAGAAGGTTCTTGATGAGTTAGGGGTTAATGACATTCCTATCATTCAGGTGTTTAATAAAATTGATAGGCATGAAGGATGGCTGCCTAAAGTGGATTATACCGAGGACTCTTGTAAGGTTTGGATATCTGCCTCTAAGGGACTTGGGCTTGATCTTTTAAAAGAAGCAATAGCCGCTCAACTGCATGGTCAAATTCTGATTGAAGACATCGTGGTTCAATCCACAGAGGCCAAATTAAGAGCCCAACTTTATCAATTAGGGGCTGTACTGAGTGAAACCATAACAGATACAGGCGACTGGCACTTGCGCATCCGAATCACTGCGCAACAAAAGCAACGCTTATTTCCCCTTGGCTCACAAAAATAACTCTTCTTGAAAGTGGTTTTTTTGGACCGAATCACAAATAAATGCTCATTAAGATCAATTATGCTACAATATTAAGAAGTGGATTGTTCAATTTAGGTCATAAAATGAAATATGAAGATCTTAAACAGTGGATTAATGAGCTTGCTCGTTTAAATCAAGAAAACCAAGAACTGCAGACACAACTAACGCTACTCAATAAAATCCTTAAAAAGCCCAATCCTGTTACTGCTTTCAGCCAAGTAAAATCTATCATTGAATCGATTTCCGATTTAGAAAACATAAATTATGGGAGTATTCGGACTGCAGCTGATTTAGTTCAAAATGAATTTACACCTTCGAATCTCTTTGACTTTCAATCATCACTTCCCAAACATAGTCTAAAGATGCCCACGGATCCACTACAAACTGTTGAACAAAAGATTAACGCTATTTATGTCAACTATGAAAAAAAAATAAAAAAGGCAGAAAAAGAACTTGAAAAATATACTGATTTTGAGTGGCATAAACTGTTCGTAGAACACGAGGTAAGTACTATGTATGAGGGCAGAGCCGAATCATTTGTTAATTTTACATCGATTTGGAATCAGCAAAACAAAGTTCCAAAACCGGATTATACAGTGAATGCGAGTGAAATGCGGGATTACACGGGTATGGATCCTAGAATTAAACAAAAAGCAATCACTCGACAAGATGAAATTACCCAATTTTCAATGGCACTTTCTAATCAATCAAGTGATTATCAGTTGAAGTTTGAGGGATTTAAAGAACGGTATATTAAAGCCAATTTGAATTCTGTTAAAAAAGAGTCTGCTAAGAATGCACTAGAAGACATCTCTCGATTAATTGAAAATACAGAATGGAAAACTGGAGTCTGGGGAAGTAAATCAAAAATTAACGGGAAAGAGGTTCCCAATCATATTCATAAGATATACATGAAAGCAAAAGAGGGCTTGGACGATCCTGCGCGAGCTGTATCTGCAATGGAAGATATCAATAAGATTGCTACAGAAGCGATTGCTTATAAGACCACATTTTTTAAAGACCAAAGAAAAAGAGACCAAAGTACTGAAAATGCTTATCAAGAAATTGCACGCCAAACAAAACCATAATAAAACTGCTCAATATCAGTCCGAGCCGCAACCGTGATGGCTGAGGGATCGATTCATTTTTAAAATGGGGTATTTTATACCCCAGGTCGGGTGCTTCGCCTAATGGCGCCGCCTTAAGCGGTTTCATTCGTGAAAGCAGATAGTTCCGTATCCGCTTGCTGACGCGCGCGGCTCGGTTCCTTCTTTGCTGTCTGAATCAAATCCTAGTCACAGCAGGGGGTGAACCGAGCCGCGCGCGTCAGCAAGCGGACCGATATTGGCCGGATGATGAACCTAATGAAACCGCTTAAGGCAGGGCCATTAAGAGAAGCGCCGGACCTACGCTTACTGACCATCACAGATGAGATTAGTTGGGGCACTATAATAGGAGTCGATTCCTACGCGGTCAGGGAGCGGAACTTTTGATAATCTATGTAGTATTGGTGTACCCTGCTAACTGCTCCGCTCCCTGACGGTCGCGGCTCGGATACGCTCTTGCTAATTACGGTGAATGGGTACCTAAACCATTACATGGCTTAGCAAATAATGCTTATTTTCTTGAAACAATTTTGTCTAAGGATTTGACCGTTTGGCCACCATAGAGCTTTTTAACCAATTGACCATCGGGGTTAAAGATAAACGTCACTGGAACTCCAGTGATGTCGCCAAGATTTAGTGCTTTGGCTGGATTCTCTAATAAATTAGGGTAGGCTATGTTCAATTGCTCAGCAAGAGCTCTTTGTTCAACTGAAGACAACGCGTCGTAATTCACAGCAAACAATGCGACAGGATCTTTTTTATGAGCATGATAAAAGCGATTGAGCTCAGGAATTTCTTGAACACATGTTTCACACCAGCTGGCCCAATAGTTAATGAGTACCCATTTTCCTTTCAGTGTTGAAAATGGGGTAACCTGACCCTCAATGTCTTTAAGTAAAACATCTGCCTGGCAAAGAGTTGTGATTAACAACAGCATTGTACAAAGAATAAGTTGTTTCACTGTTTTCATACTGAGCTCTTTAAGTCATTAATTGTCAATATTCCCTAGTTTAACAGCAAAAAATTAAATACCCAACTTCACTGTGTTTTCATTCTCCATGTTTTCGCCAGATGCAGCGTGAGTTTTTGATTTTAACAAACTGAATTTTTTTAATCCATCCATTGAGTCAAGCAGGTCTTTATTAGGACGGACTGCACGGGGGCTTTTCCAGCTAAACACAGTTGCCTCATTTTCAAATGGACATCCTGGTGGTTGAATTGGTTCGCGCTCAGGATTTCTGGTTTTCTCATCCGCTAAAATTTCTTTAAGTCTTGTATCATCAATGGGTTTAATAGCCCCGGTGTAAACACAAGGGAGTAGGCGTAGCTTGCAGACCAGAACAAAGGCATCCCAAGAGTTTTTTAATTCTGAATAACCATGACTCTTTGGATTATCTCTTAGTGCCTCATACTCCACCGGAGACACTATCTTTATGTTGCTTAACTCTTTTCGGTAATAGACCTTCCCTTTGCTAAACACTAATAGAGGTTGGTGCTGTCTTGAATTGTAATCAACATCTGGCAGGTGACTGAGACCAGCATAGTGTTTTTGTTGTGGGAGCTCCCCGCCTTTTAAAACAGATTGGACATCATTAAGGGAAGCCGTCATGCCAGTTAAGCAGCCCAGGCGGTTAAATTTGTTGAGGCAAGAATCGACTTTGCCATCGCCTCTTGAGCGAGTAGGCGGCTGAGTTGGCTTTTGATTCTCAGAATAGGGGTTTATAGTGTATACGCCAACGCGATTGACTTCATCATGAAGATTGTTTGCTAAAATATTTCCCCACATACCAAAACGCTCTTTCAACACAACTCGTAAGTCGCCAATCATGGACATATGTCCAGTAGCGAAGTGATCAGAATAATAATGAAAGGTGAAAAACTCCATACAGAAAGCCAGTGCTTCATAACGGTCCGCTAAGTCTCTTAATTTGCTTGAAGTAAGCGCTTCGTTTTTATCGTTATGCAGTTGCTTTATGGAAAGAAAATCGGGATTTTTTGATTGATAGAATGCACTATCGGCTGTTTGTCTTAGTTCGTAAGCTAAGTGAGCGTAACGTAAAGCAATTGTATGACCAAGGACATAGACTCGAATTGACCAGGGCGTAAAATGAGTTTGGTTACGGGTTATCATTTCTCCGTAGTTTTTTACACGAAAGTAAAACATCAATTGCTTTGCATAAAAATTCAAGGTTTCTGAAAATGGAAGATACTCCGCATTGGTAATGGTATAAATACGGTCAATTTCTTTCCTTGTCACATCTGGAGCTGCTAGATTGTTATACGCTTTAATTAATGCATCCTCTTCCTTTGGGCGAATAGGCGTATTAATTAGATGCTTGCCCAGCTTAGTCGGATTTTGAAATAATCCACATTTGGGCAGCTCTAAGTCAACCGTCCAATTTGCATCTGTAAAAAAATCACCAGCCATGGCGATTATTTCTCCTACAGATAACTCAAGACCCATCGGAATAGGAAGCTTGTTTTCATCAAATCTTTGCAGGCGAATGTGCATAATCCCTAATTCATCCATGCGAAGATAGGGATTGTTGCTCAAGTTAGCAATTGGCAGTGCATTTCCAAGTTCTGTGTGCTCAGTCGTTTCCATAAATTACTCCGTCCATAGAGTCAATATTAATAATAGCGCTGTTATTGCAGACTTCCAATAGGATTGGTTAGCCTATTTAATCCATTCTTAATAAACAAAAAATGGCATTTTAAAGTATCTTGGGTATACTCTAATGAGTGCGGGATAAAAGGTTATCAGAATGAGTTTCGTTGAGATCAAACAATTAATGCACGGTAGCTTGGTGCGTGAGGGGGCTGGTGTTAAGCTCCATCGTTACATTGGTGCCGATAGATCCAATGACTTCGAGCCTTTTCTATTGTTTGACTATTTTAATAGCAAAGAGAAGCTCGATTTCATAGCAGGATTTCCTACGCATCCACACCGCGGATTTGAAACCATTACCTATTTATTGCAAGGCAGTATTACCCATGAGGACAATAAAGGACATAAGGGTGTGATACATGCCGGGGACGTGCAATGGATGACTGCTGGAAAAGGAATAATGCATTCTGAAATGCCTGCTCACGCAGATGCACTCCAAGGAATTCAATTATGGCTTAATTTGCCGGCTGCCGATAAAATGACTAACCCACGCTACCAAGAGAAAACTTCTGCAGAGCTGCCTGTTACCATTCTTGAGTCAGGTATTGTGGTTAAAGTAATAGCAGGTACTTCGGATGCTGGTGTTAGCTCACCGATTGTGGGCATAGCAACAAAACCGTTGTTTTTGGACGTTATTGCACCAGCAACAACAACCTTCCAGCAAACAATTCCAAAAGATTACCAGGCAATCCTGTTTGTCGTTAAGGGGCAAATTCATCTAGGTGGACAGTCGATCAGGGAGGGCTATCTGGCAGCGTTCACTGACGGTGAAAAAGTTCTTTGGCAAAGCATAGAGGATAGCCAGTGCTTTTTAATTGCTGCGAAAAAAATTCACGAACCAATTGCCCGATACGGTCCATTTGTAATGAATACCCAAGAAGAAATCATGCAAGCCATGAGTGATTTTCGTAGTGGAAATTTATAGTTAGGGCTTGTCGCAGGGGGATGGGAGAGCTGCAAGTCCGTTTAATACGTTAAAAGGGATTTTTATGACTACAGATAAAAAGCTCAAACCTAGAGGAAACAATCCTTTCGCAGATCGATTTAATAATCCACCTTCCAAGCAAAAAGGTAAATTTCCAAGAGTGGCTTATGTGATGCAAGGCGGTGGCTCCCTTGGGGCCTATCAGTTCGGTGTAGTAAAAGGATTATTAGAGGCGGGTTATGAACCAGATTGGATTGCTGCAACTTCCATTGGAGCAATTCAGGCTGCAATTATCGTTGGAAATTTACCAGAAAAACGCATTGAAAAACTAGAGCAGTTTTGGGAACTCGTTGCACCAAGTAATTTGTTTGATTATCTCGGTGAGTCGGACATGACGCTGGACTTATACAACAAAATATGTGCAGCAATGGCATTAACTTATGGTCAGCCAGAGTTCTTCACTCCTCGTTGGTACTCAGGAGTGCTCCCCTTAGTTGGTGACCCAGACAGCCTTAGTTTTTATGATACGGCCCCGTTAAGAAAAACCTTGTTGGATCTCATCGACTTTGATTTGCTCAACTCTTGTCCGATTAGGCTAAGCTTGGGGTCGGTGCAAATCAGTAGTGGACATCTTATTTATTTTAATAACATTAATTATCGCATTGAAGTCGATCACGTGCTTGCAAGTGCTGCATTACCCCCTGGATTCCCAGCAATCCAAATAGAGGATGAGTATTATTGGGATGGTGGCGTACATTCCAACACTCCTCTCGAGGTCATTTTGGAGGCAATCCCACCTGAAAATACATTGTGCTTTTTGATCGATTGTTTTGGTGGTTCCTCCTTCATTCCGAAAACCTTGAATGAAATTGAAGAGAGAGTGAAGGATATTACATACAGTACGCATGCGCAGAGAACCATTTTCAATTATTTACAGAGACAACAGCTGCGCAATGCATTCATGGAAATCCGAGAGCTGTTGACCGATAAGCAACAAAAAGCTTATGCAGAGCACTTAGAAATTGGCAGTCCTCACCATTGTACCTTAGTCCATTTAGTCTACAGCTCGCGAATTGTTAAAGCGGCTTCGAAGGATTTTAATTTTGGTCAAGTGATAATCAATAAAAGAATTAAAGATGGTTACAAGGATGCTCAGGCTATCCTGGCAGAGGAATCAAAATGGGGCTTTTTGCCTTCAGATGGAAAAAGCCGCTTGTACGAGTCCCCAAATAACCAAACAAAATTATTTCGAAAAATGAAATTAGACCGTTTCAAATAAATCAGTAGATACAGAATAAGGCATGTCATTGTGAATGAGGATTATAAAAAGACTCTCCATTTGTTAGGTAATACACTAAACGCATTTTTTACCAAAACGCTCCCCCATTTTTTTAAACAGTGGAAAGGTCATTTGAATTTGCCAATTATCGTTGTTTCCTTGGCTTTACTAATTGGTCTTTTTCATTTTTTCTCGTATTTAATCCCTTTTACAGACAATGCCTTTGTTGTAACCAATATAACCCCAGTAGCGGCTGACGTCTCTGGATTTATTACCAAGATTTACGTAAAAAATGGGCAGCAGGTTAAAAAGGACTCCCCTATTTTTGAGGTTTACAAAGCGCCGTATCAACTCGCCTATGATCAAGCTAAAGCCGAGTATCAAGAAGGTCTAAAGAAAATCATCGTCTTTGAGAAACAAATAGATAGAACTAGAGCCTTAATTAAGGCAACTGAGGCTGAGTTGGAAAAAGCAGAATACGCACTTAGGCTTAAAAGGAATAAAAGTGTTGCAGAAGCTGTGTCTGTGTTGGAAATAAAAAATCTTTCTTATGACGTTGCCGCTCTGAGCAATAGAAAAGCTTCGTTGTTGCGAGAAGTAGAAGTATTGCAAGCTCAAATCGATCAACAACAACATACCGTTGCAAGTTTAAAAGCGAAACAAGACAATGCCAAGGTTAATCTTGATCTGACCATTGTAAGGGCGCCTGGTGATGGTGTCATTGATAATATGTATGTTTCTCCCAATACCCCCATAGAAAGACATAAACCCGTTTTTTCCTTTATTGATACCTCAAATTATTATATTCAGGCCAACTTCAATGAGACTGATTTGCGCTATGTTCGACCAGGAGACAAGGCCTATATTATTTTACGTATGTACTATTTCGATAAAGTATTTCACGGGATAGTGGTTAACTCCTTGTGGGCAGCTGAACGACAAGTTACTGCTCCGAAAAGTCAAATTCAAGTAGTTTCAAATCAAAACGAATGGCTATTATTGCCGCAGCGATTTCCGATTCAAATTAAGATTTTGGATCCCGACCCAAAGTATCCCTTAAATCCTGGTTCTAGTGCGTATGTTTATATCTCAACTAAGAAATAAGCTAGAGACTTACGACAAATACAAGATACATCGAATCAATGGTTTGAAAGCGGTGTACATTTTGTATTTAATGATTTTATTGAATCTCTTTTCCAATTTAGTGAACCCCTATTTTTACTTTTTTTATGTCCCTTTAACCTGCTTTACCGTTGAGTCTGCTGGTAAAACGTTACAAGAGAAGTACTTATTCTTGCTCTATGCTTTATTGGGAGTCACCCTGTCCATTTTTCTTTTTGGTGTGCTTTCGGTCTACAAACTATTATTTCTATTTTTTACCTTCTTTTACGCCTTGTTTCTTTATTTTCTGGTGCTTAATTCGATTAAAAGCATGCTGGCCATTGTGCCTTTAATGTTAAGTTTGGCTTCGTATTCTTTGATTTATGGTACTGATGCCGATAGCAATTTTTATATTGCATGCAATCACGCATTGCAAACATTGATGGCAATGGTAGTTATTTTTGCAGGACTCTATTTTTTCCCCAACAAATATTATTACGACATTTGGATGCGTGCAAAGATTGAGGTCGTTAACGAGCTCACCAATCTCAGCAAGAAAATAGCTGAGGGCGAGGTAAAAACAATACCAATTTTTCCTAGTATTATTCTCATGGAGCGCTATTCAAAAATGCTCCCCAAACACCTTAAAACCTATAGCATCCTTAGAATAACCTTATTGTCCTATCAATTGGTTCTTACTATGTCTTATTTATTCTCCTTTCAAGATCAAATCCCCAAAGAGAAAATTCTAAGATTACATAACAATTTGGAGCGATTGGCAATTGCTTGTAAAGAGGGACGGGCTGTGGTTTTAACACCTAGTGATCAATTGGCCCTAAGGGAAACGCATGAGCTGCATCTCTTGTACCGATTAATGTTAAGCTGGAATTATTTATGCGCAAATGGTTAGGACGGCAGGCATTTAACTATTTGGAGTTACGATGCATCCAAATAAGCACGGTGTTTTGCTTTACTATAGCGGTTCAAGAATGGCTGAGATACCCTAGGGCTGGTTGGACTGGCTTTGCTGTTATGATGATTTATGCCGGTTTTGATATCGGAACCACTATCTTTCGTACTTACCAACGATTTCTGGGCGTGTTGCTTGGACTATTTTCAGGGTATATTTTGTGGTTTGTAGGGCATCTAGATTACCGTAGTTTAATTCTCATTATTCCAATGACGGTTTTTTTTGCTTACTTTCTAATGGGGCGAGCTTACAGTGTGCCTACGGTATTTACTGTTAATGCCTCTGTTATCGGCAGTGGGTATTTTAGCTCTGAAACCTCACTCTCAGTCACTTATTACATTACGGACTACTCCTTGTGTACGATAGTCGCCTTCATCATCATTTTAAGCTTTGAGTATTTTTGGTTCCGTCGCTACAACCTGATGCAACGGTTTATTCAGATTACTCAAAGTGAGGTGATTAACGATCTGTATGCCCTGGTTCGTTTGTTAAACAAAGGTAAAATGAAACGATCAACATGGTTTACAACTTGTATTAAATTGACAGATAGCTTATTTGAAGTGAATATGTTAATGAATAATATGCATTTTGTACTAAGTTCAACACGAGCTGTCGGGGATGAATTTAATCGCTTTGTCGAATTATCTAACCGGATATTTATTGGACTTAAAGCGGTCTATATTGCTTACTATACCAAGCACTATCATATGCTGAACTATTATCAATTATTCCAACAAGTGCAAATGGACATCGAGCAATTAAAAACATTTGTTTTAGCGGATGAAAAAATCGATCTTAATGATGGAGCGATTCATGCAGCAACTGGTTAAACTTTGTTTATTAACAGGGTTATTAACAGGGTGTCTCTATGAGAAGCACTTTAATCCACCTAAAACACCCGTTAGAAATCAATGGACAGTTAGTGATAAGCATATTCAGCAAATCGATGCCCAAGAAACCCCGTACTTGGCATGGTGGCGTGATTTTAATGACCCAACATTAAATCGGTTGATCGAGCAAGGAGTTCAAAATAATACCAGTCTGAACATGTCTCGTGGACATATTGAAGAAGCTGAAGGCGAGTTAAAAAAAATACGATACCAATGGATTCCTACTTTAGACATGGTGACTGGCTATTCCCGCAATCCAGCCACCGGATTTCCGGGAGTTTTGGCGGTACTAATTCCGAATTACACCATGAATTTTTTCCACCAAATGAAGGAGCACAAAAGGGCTAAATACACATTGGCTCAAGTAAAAGCAGAAGATGATGCCCTCAAGCTAACTATTATTTCACAACTGTCAGCGGCTTATTTTGTGTATTTAGCTGAGCTTGAACGAAAGAAACTTTTAGATAGGTTGGAGCAAGATTTAGTTCTCTATGCAAAAATAGCGGATAAAGTCTATAAAGGTGGACTAAGCTCTGAAATTGAACAGCAAGAATTATTTAGTGAAGCCAGCGTGATTCAAGGAGAGCTAGAAGTTGCTGAGAGAAATATTGTCATTAGCCGAAATGCTGTTCGCTATTTATTAAATCAAAACCCTGGTGAAGTGAAAACAGAGGCTCATTTCTTGCGGCTTAAAAATCACAAAATAATTCCTGGGTCCCTTCCACTAACCGTTTTAAAAAATAGACCTGATTTGCAAATGGCTGAAAATGAATTGCGCGCTTCATTTGAGGGGATTGGATTAGCAGCAAGCGAGCTATTACCAACAATACAGTTGGATTTAATTGGAGGCCAGGCTGCTGGGGATAGTCGCTATGCTTGGCCACGCCAAAAAGTGTATTTCAATGATCAACTCTTTAAAATGCCTTTGATTAAAATGTCGGCTCTGGGTGAAATTGGTAAAGCTAAGGGTTTGAATAAGGTTTCTTATTATCATTACGTGGATGTGTTGCAAAAGGCTCTAAGAGATACCACCAATGCTCTAGCCGATCATGACCGTTACACCAATAAATTGGCACGAACCATCAAAGCCCAGCAGCATCTGGCAAAAGCGTATATTTTAAATTACCGACTCTACAAGAGTGGTCTTCAGAGTTATGTTTCCATTCTTAACAGTAAGATCGCGTTGGATAAAATCAATATTCAATTAAATCAAGATAAATTGCAGCAGTTGTTGTCGGTTGTACGCTTGTATCAAGAATTGGCTGGTGGGTATAAGGTTTAGATAACTCCAGTTATTGCATCATCTGCTTTCTTTAGGCAGGAATGTTCGGAGACATTTGAGGAAACCAGCAAGGCTTAGGGACGGACCCCACCGGGGTCCGTCCCCAATATCAGCCCCGATTTTTACTGATTATGGGAGCTGACAAAACGATAAGAAATTACTTCCTCAAACCAACTGGAATAGTTATATTGATGCTATTTTGTGATTGCCATTGAACGGCTCCACCTTTTCCATTGGTTAGGGAGTAGGCTACCCCAAATCGAGGCTCAGTTGGGTTATTGCTCATGTAGTTACAAGTTACTTGTCCAGTCGTGCTGTTGTAATTAACAGACTCATTGAAGTAGGTGGTTAGGTTTGCTGGCACATCATGAGCAATTGAAATCGATTTAAAATAGACTGGATTGTTCTGTGACAATATATTTTCCATTCCATAGCCCCCAATGTAATCACCAAAATTGGTTAGAACCATTGGTCCTTGAGTCGAAGGGCAGTATACATCAACGATTAGATTTACCGGACCTGCCAAGGCAGCAGCGGAAACAAAGGACAGCAACAGCAACGAACATACAGAGCTTGATTTTTTCATCGAAATTCCCTCTTTCGTTTGTTTTGAGTGTTATTGAAATTACCCGAGGCCTGTCAATCCATACTTTTGTGTCTATCAGTTTGATAGAAAGCAGCAAGTAGAGTCCTGCAGAACAAAGGCAAAGTTAATCATGGGGTAGGTCATTAGGATTGTCAACGGTCTTTCTATTGCTGCTTCATTATTGGGATTGTTGTCCAAATCGAATCGCCCCGCCTTCCCAAATTTGTTGCAAAATGTCCATATTTGTGTCATTATTGGCCCAGTACAGGCTTTTGGGGTTTATTGTATGATCAAACAATGTTTAGGTGTTTCTCTGTTGCTTGCTTCTTCCTGTGTGTTCTCATATTCAGAGGTAGAGTTTTACAAGGCTCCGATGAGTAAATTAAAGCAATATCCTTTATTGCAATCGTCAAAAAACAGCCTTTTATTAAAGGGTTCTGCAGCAGCAACAAGTAATTCATTACAACAGATCAATCAAACCAAAGAAGGCAGTTTGTTGATAACGAGATACCAGCAGATGTATCGAGGGATACCTGTCATTGGTGCCCAAATCATGATTGCTAAACAAGGTTCAAATGGCATAGCAAACGATGCTAACTCAGAGGTGAATGGGTATTTATTGGATGAAATTCATATCAATACAACCCCAGGAATCAGTAAAACCGAGGCGAAAGAGTTCGCTAAAAATTATTATTTTAAAGACAACTCAGCAATCAATATTCAAGAGGAGTCCGTTGAGCTACAGATTCGTCCAGGTCAACAAAATGATTTAAAGCTTGTTTATCTTGTTTCTTTTAAGGGCGTGGAACAAAATCAAAAACCAATATGGCCTGTTATCATTGTTGATGCGCAAACAGGCTCCGTGATTCAGGCATGGAATAACGTGAAAACCTATTCGGATGCCGGCCCTGGGGGGAATGAAAAGGTACACGAATATTGGTATGGAAAAGATGGTTTACCAGCCTTAGACGTAACCCAGCAGGGTGATGTTTGTATAATGGATAATTCCAAGGTCAGACTTATCAATCTGAGCTCAAAATGGGACTGGGATAATAAGATTCTGACCGCACACCAATATGCATGCAATAAAAATGTCGAAGAAAATATTAATGGTGCTTATTCTCCTAGCAATGATGCCTACTATTTTGGTCAGGTCATCGTTGACATGTACAAGGATTGGTATAGCCTTAATGCGCTCCAAGAGGCTAATGGTGCACCCATGAAACTTCTTATGCGAGTACACTTTGGAGAGAGTTTTGATAATGCCTTTTGGGATGGAAAATCCATGTCCTTTGGCGATGGAGAAGATTTTTATCCTCTCGTATCTCTTGATGTGGCAGGTCATGAAGTGACGCATGGGTTCACAGAACAGCATTCAGGACTGGAATATCATGATCAATCAGGTGCTATCAATGAATCCATGTCTGACATGGCAGGGCAGACCTCTCGAGCTTATCTTTTGGAAAAATCACCGCAGTTATACAGCAAAGCCTACATGCAATCCAAGGAAGTCACTTGGGGAATTGGCGAAACAATTGTTCGAGATTCCTTTGGAAAGGCTTTACGGTTTATGGATTATCCTTCATCGGATGGAAGTTCAGCTGACTGCTTAGACAAGAGTCTTGCTCAAAGCAATGGTGCGTATTGTGCTATCAGTTATGATGACGTAGTTGCCTACGCTAAAGCAAACGTGCCCTCCTTTCAGCAACAAGGATATATTGTTCATACAGCCAGTGGAATATTTAACAAAGCATTTTATTTAATGTCAAAAAATCTAGGTATAAAGACTGCCTATCAGGTTATGATAATTGCCAACACAAAATATTGGACACCCAATTCTGATTTTAAGGATGGTGCTTGCGGTGTGATTCATGCTGCTAATGATATGAAGTTGGACCCTTATGTGATTAGGTCTGCATTTAATCAAGTTGGTGTCGACACAAGAGGATGCGCCTCCCAATGAACGGGTTGTGCTTAATTGGCTCGGAATAGACTGATATTGTACTGAATGTTGCTTGTGGAACATTAAAATTAGTATATAATCTTCAGTCCTTTTGAATGGACAAATTTAGGTATCTGGATACTTAAGATCTAATAGTGTAGGAACAGAATGGCATTGCAGTTAATTACTTATTGCATACTGATATTAAGCGTGTTGTGTGTAAGCATAATGGTATTGAAGTTACGCCTACAGCCTTCACCAACGTTATCCATTTTCGAATACATCAAGTTAATGTTTAGTGGAATTGTTGCCTTCATTGCAGACACTCTAGGGGTGGGTAGCTTTGCTGTCAATGTGACATTGACCAAGCTGCTGGGAACCTTCAATGATGATGAGCTTCCAGCAGTAAATAATGGCGCACAGGTCATACCTGGTGCCATAGAGGCCTTATTCTTCATGCATCTGGTCGAGGTGGATTTAACCACTTTACTCACTCTTGTCGCGGGCGCGAGCATTGGTGGCGTAATAGGCGGACACATTGTAAGTCAATTAAGCAAGCAGGCCATTCGCTTGTCAATGATGGCTTCATTTTCAGTCATCATCGTTCTACTCGTTTTGCATCAATTTCAGTTATTACCACTGGGTGGGGAACTGACTGAACTGTGTTCTTGGAAATTATTGATTGGTTTCTTAGCGATGGTTCTTTGCGGTGCATTAACATCAGTAGGGGTTGGCTTGTTTGTAATGGTCCAGGCGGTTTTATTTCTGTTGAATGTTTCTCCTATAGTTGCTTTTCCTATCATGACTACTGCTGGGGCTGTGCAGCAGCCTTTAACGACATTAATGTTCCTCAAAAACAACAAAATACCTTTAAAGAAAACAATGATTTTAAGTCTTTCAGGATGTTTAGGGGTTTACATCACTATCCCTATTTTCACTAAACTTGCTGTAACTTGGTTGCATTCTCTTTTACTATTCATATTAGTCTTCAACTGTGTAGCAATTGGTTATACTTATTGGCGCTCACGACCAACCGAGCCAATTATGAAAGGATCAATCAAACTGGCTGTAGCTGAATAAGGGAGCACGGTATAACGATGGATGAACCAGTCAGTAAATCTCAAAAGAAAAGAGAAGCCAATTTTTTGCAGGATATAGGCGTTCAGTTGATTGAACTCAGTTTGTCTAAATTAGACGCCCTGCCTTTAACAGAAACATTGCACAAAGCAATTCTCGATGCCAAATCCATTAAAAGTCACGGCGCTAAAAGACGACAAGCGCAACTCATTGGTAAATTAATGCGCTCCGCTGATTATGAGGCTATTATTGCAGCTTATAATTCGATGCTGGAAGAGGATAGCGCTGTAACCGCCGAGTTTCACGAGGTAGAGCGATGGCGAGACCGTCTTATTCACGATGGAAAAGAGGCATTGACTGAATTCATGAATTCGCATCATCCAGAGGATCATCAGCACTTAAGGCAATTAATTAAAAAGGCTGTGGACGATGTGCAAAAAGAAAAAAACACAGGGGCTAGTAAAGCCTTATTTCGTTATTTAAGGTCTACTATAAAATGAATTATTCATTATTTATTAGTTGCCCTAAAGGATTAGAGTATTTGCTCGAAGAAGAGCTTAAAGGTTTGGGCCTAGTTGTTAACCGAGTTAGCCCACAAGGAGTGTATGGAGAGGCAAGCCTAATTACCCTCTATCAAATTTGTTTATGGTCGAGGCTTGCAAACCGAGTTCAGCTTATTCTTTTCAGCGGACATGCCTCAAAAGAGCAGGAAATTCATCAGTTATGTACCCAATTTCATTGGCAGACCGTGTTCACACATGAAAAAACGATTGCAATTGAGTTTCATGGATCCTCTCAACAAATAAGAAATACCATGTTTGGTGCTCAAATTGTAAAAGATGGGATAGTGGATCATTTTCGACGTTTAAATGGATCAAGGCCATCGGTTGACAAAGAAAGACCTCAGATATTACTTCATGCATACCTTAAAAACGAGATTTTAACAGTGAGCTTTGATTTAGTTGGTTATAGCTTGCATCAAAGAGGCTATAGGAAAAAAGCCGGTGACGCTCCGCTCAAAGAAAACGTGGCTGCAGCAATGTTACTAAGAGCCAAGTGGCCTTTGTTAGCTTCTAAAGGGTATGCCCTTTACGATCCGTTTTGCGGCTCTGGTACTTTAGTGATTGAAGCCGCTATGATGGCTGCCCATATTGCCCCTGGTTTAATTCGTCAGGATCAATCGTTACAATATTGGGCTAAACATCAAGGATCTCTTTGGGAAAAAATCAGGTCTCAAGCCTTACAACAAGTGAAGCCAATCCAGGTTAAATTAGTTGGGACCGATTCGGATAAAAGGATGATTCCCATTGCCCTATCAAATGCTGAAAAGGCCGGAGTTTTACCCTTAGTCAACTTTTCATCCATGGAAATAAAAGACTGTAGGCCACAAGCGGACAAAGGGTTGCTGATCGCTAACCCACCATACGGTGAGCGATTAGGAGATGCCTCTCATCTATTGCCGTTGTACCAGCAGCTGGGTGTTACTATGCACGACTACTATAGCGGTTGGGAGGCTGCAATTCTAACCTCTAATCCAATGTTGTCAAAAGGAATAGGATTGCGGTCAGAGAAGCAATACAGTTTATTTAATGGGCCTATCGAATGCAAATTGTATTGCTTTTCATTGTCTTCAAACAATGAATTAAAGACCGCTCAAAATGCTAGTTTATCCCAAAATGCACAGATGCTGCTCAACCGTTTGGAAAAAAATTATAAACACCTGAAAAAATGGGCTAATAAGAACAACATTTCTTGTTATCGAATTTATGATGCTGACTTGCCAGAGTATAATTATGCGATTGACCTATACAATGACTATGCTGTACTCCAAGAGTATGCTGCACCAGCCAGTGTTCCAACTCACATTGCAGAGAGAAGAAGTATAGAAGTATTGCAAGTTGTTCCAAGGGTGACGCAAATCGATCCTGGTAAGTTGGTTGTTAAGCAGCGAAAGCAACAAAAAGGGAAAGACCAATACCAACGACTTAGCAAAACAAGTCAAAAAATGGTAGTAACTGAAGGAAAGGCCAAGTTATTCGTTAATCTATACGATTATTTGGATACGGGTTTGTTTTTGGACCATCGTATCATTAGGCTGCAATTTGAAAAAATGGAACCTGGGACAAAGTTTTTGAATTGTTTTTGTTACACAGCAAGTGCAAGTGTTCATGCTGCTTTGGCTGGTGCATTAACAACCAATGTTGATCTATCCAATACCTACTTACTATGGGCAGAAGAAAACTTCAAATTAAATCAATTGAATTTAGCAAAGCATCAGTTCATCCAGTATGATTGCAGAGAGTGGCTGAGAGTAACACGCGATCGTTTTGATGTTATCTTTTTGGACCCACCCAGCTTTTCAAATTCTAAAAGAATGGAAGATACCTTGGATGTTCAACGAGATCATGTGTTGCTGATTAACTCAGCAATGAGGTTATTAAATCCCGACGGTGTTTTATATTTCTCAACAAATTTGCGTCAATTTAAATTGGATGAGCGTTTGCAAGAAAAATATTTCGTTCAAGACATCTCACAGCAGACTATCGATGTGGATTTTAAACGGAATAGTAAAATTCATCACTGTTATAAAATAATGATGCCTCAGTTTAGGGACCCTAATCGTTAATTTTTGATCCTTTCTTCTTAATGGGTTCATTCGTATCTTCATTTTCTGGGGTTTGGTAAATCTGTTCTTTCATTGCAGACATATAGCCAGCCATAAAAAACAATTCAGCAGTTAAATAGAGTGGTGCGATTAGCATTTGCGTTATATTGACCAGAAAGGCGGGTTTTTTTCCCTCAATAAAATGTCCATAAAATTGCAAACCCCATCCTACAACAAAGGTAATAACAAAAGACCAGATTCCCAATTTAGTTGGACCTTCATGGCTAAACCAGCTTGAAAGCCATAATAGAAACAGCAAAATAGGGGTTAATGGTAGTGCCAACTCCCAAGTCAGCATGAAATAATAGACAAGCAGAGCGATGGTTACTAAAAATGCTAAGCTTGTTGCTAAAACGCCAGGAATCACTATTTTAACAAACCCTAACAAGATCATTATGGAGAGAATGATTAAAGGAACGCCCGCAAAATGAGTATAACGTGTCACTGGATTTTGATGGAAAGAGGCATATAATTGAGCTTGCGCAATAAAAGGTTTCATGTTCACATTCCTGTGTATTCTTTCTTATAAAACATAGCACAAAATCAAAGAACTACCAAAGAAACCCCTTCATTCAATACCTCTTCCACCAACACAAAAATCAACGTCCTTTTCTAAAATATCGAGTCATTTTTAAAGGTGAGATCATATCATCTGCTTCTACAGCAAAAGCGGCCATATCCTCTGAATTCATGGTGTATTCGCAAATCCAATTACCATCGCCATCATCTTCTGGATTAGGATTTCCGGACATCATGCTTAACGATTTATTGCCTTCAACAATCGCGTTGTCGTCATCTTCGGCTAAAATGGGTCCAACAATGAATACCCAATTATAGCTCGTGTTGTAGTGATTAAGATTGTAAGTTAAATAGACTCCCTGAACTATCTCAGAAGACATAGAAACGCCTTCGGCTTGAATAGAGTTGATGCTTGGACAGGCCTCGGGTTTAGCATGGCCTGCTAAAGAGGCAGTAGCCCACAACACAGAACTGAGCAATACAATCAATTTTGACTTATACATCATTAGACTTCTCCTTGACGTCAGTAAAAAAACAACACTGAGACTATCAAGGGGAAAAGTATTTTTCAATGAGTTTTCAACGACTCTTGTTAATGATCTATAGAGTAATTTTTCCGAGAATATACAACACATTACCAGCGCCTGCTGAGCCAGGGATATAGGTGGCCGCAAGGGTGGTGTTTTTATAGTACAGTGACACCCATGGCAGTGCTCCAGGAAATGGAAAGCCATTGAAATAATCCACGCGAGAGGTTACTAACACGGAATAACCAAGTCCAGCTTTAAAATCCTTGCTTAGATTAGCTACTTTTAAATAGGCATACCCAACTGCAGGCTCTATATGACTGTGTGAATCCAGAAAAGCGATGCTATAGAGCCCATGCCAGTTCCCTTTCTCATCGAATAATCCTTTTCCTAAACCACCACCCCAGGCTCTTTCATTATAGGTTTTAATTTTTTCTGCCCTGTACGTGTACCGATTATGCCAAGCATAGCCTGAGAAGTAGAGCTCATCACGACCTTCATACCAAATTTGTTTTAAGCGTTGGCACACTGGTTGCATGAAACCAATCCATTTAGAGCATTTTTCTGCATAAGCGTCAATAGCTGCTTCCGCCGTGAATGAGTACAGCATGGTAGTGAGGTAGATTAATCGTCTCATGCAAATATTAGTCATAATGGGAGTATCTAAATACCATTGTTTAATGTTAGAGTTAAATTGACTAAGGTTGTGTTAATAGGGTGTTAACTGGCATTCTGCTTATTTATAAAACATAATTAAGTGAAATAAGAAGAATAACCGCAAACCTGAGAGAATACTAACATGGACTTGTTTCGCAAAAAAGATGTAACAGGATCATTAGAACATGAATCTCACCTAACTAAATGCCTAACCTTATTTGATTTAACGTTTCTAGGTGTCGGCGCGATTATTGGTGCCGGAATTTTCGTTTTGACAGGAATAGTTGCTGCAACCCTTACAGGGCCATCCATTATTTTTTCGTACGTGGTTGCTGGGTTTGCTTGTGCTTTTGCGGCACTGTCATATGCCGAGCTTGCAGCAAGTGTTGGAGGCTGTGGGAGCGCCTATGGTTATGCTTACGCAGGATTCGGTGAGCTTATTGCTTGGATTGTGGGTTGGGACTTGTTATTAGAGTACTCAATTTCCGTCGCAGCGGTATCGGTGGGATGGAGTGGTTACGCTAATGATTTTTTAGTCGCATTGGGTCTTCATGTTCCAAGTGACCTTCTTCATGGGCCACTTGATGGTGGGCATGTTAATATCTTGGCAATCAGTATTATCTCCATCTTGACTGGATTGCTCATTATTGGAGTGAAATCCAGTTCTCGATTCAATAATGCGATGGTACTTATTAAGTTACTGGTGATATTCGTGTTTATTGCTGTGGCCTTTGGAGAAGTTAAGTTGGAAAATTGGTCCACATTCATGCCTTTTGGTTGGAGCGGAGTGATGAAAGGGGCTTCAATCATATTTTTTGCCTATATTGGTTTTGACGCTGTATCCACAGCGGCAGAGGAGGCTATAAATCCACAAAAAGATTTGCCCAGAGGAATCATTTTCTCATTGGCAATTTGCACAGTTATCTATATGGTGGTGTCCCTATTACTCACAGGGATCGCTCATTATTCAACAATGAATGTTCCATCACCCATTAGCCATGTATTGCTCAATCTTGGTTACAAAACAGTTGCTGGTTTGGTTGGAATAGGGGCTATTGCTGGCTTAACGACGGTAATGCTGGTTCTCTTTTATGGCCTAACAAGAGTATTTTTAGCGATGTCTCGTGATGGGCTTCTACCTAGGCTGTTGTCCAAAACGAACGAACACACACATACACCCATAAGAATTATTTTGATCAGTGGTATTATTATGGCTTCTCTTGCTTCAGTCGCCCCAATAGGCACTTTAGCAGAACTGGTGAATATAGGGACTCTATTTGCATTCATTCTGGTTTGCGGAGGCGTGCTGTATATGCGCTATACTTTTCCAGACATGGAAAGGCCATTTAAAACACCCCTAATGCCCTACATCCCGATATTGGGTATTCTTAGCTGTTTGTATTTGGTGATTAACTTACCTCTAGTAACCTTGATTCGCTTTCTAATATGGATGGCTGTGGGTATGATTATTTATTTTGCCTTTGGACGTACTAATAGCACGTTAAATGCTGATGTATCAACAAAAACTCAATCTTAGATAATAATAATTGCAGCGGCCACTAGGCCGGCTGCAGGGATTGTTAGCATCCAAGAGTAGAATATTCTCCTGAGAACTTTCCAATGAGCAGACTCTATACCACTAATTAATCCTGCTCCTGCGATCGATCCGGTAACGGTATGGGTGGTAGAAACTGGTACACCACCCTCGGTTGCTGCAAAAATGGTGATAGCAGCACCTGTTTCTGCCGCACAGCCTTTCATCGTATTTAATTTTGTTATTTTAGTCCCCATTGTGTGAACAATTCTCCATCCTCCTGCAAGGGTACCAAGACTGATCACTGCTTGGCATGAAATGACAACCCAGAATGGCACATAGAATTCACCATCTAGCCAGGATGCGGAAAACAACAAAATAGCAATAATACCCATCGTTTTTTGAGCGTCATTGCCTCCATGAGTGATGCTGAGTAGTGCCGAGGATATGAGCTGAAATCCCTTAAACATGACTTCTAGCTCTTCCTCTTTACGATATTTAAGTAGGCGAGACAGAAGATGTGAAATGAATAAACCAATGATGAGACCTAAAATAGGAGAGACAAAAATTCCTACAGCTACTTTAGCGAAACCGGCTGCTTTGAGTGAGCCAAGACCTCCTTTTGCCAAGGCTGCTCCTGCTAAACCGCCAATGAGAGCATGCGAAGAGCTGGATGGTATTCCGAAATACCATGTGATTAAGTTCCATAATATTGCACCCATAAGAGCAGCTAAAATGAAAAAGGTATCGACTAACTGAGTGTCTATCAGCCCACTACCAATGGTTTTAGCGACCGTTAGGTTAAATATTAAAAAGGCAATAAAGTTAAAGAAAGCGGCCCACACAACAGCCTGCCTAGGAGTAAGCACGCCAGTCGTAACGATAGTAGCAATAGAGTTTGCTGCATCATGGAATCCGTTAATAAAGTCAAACACAAACGCAATGAATATGACAAAGAGGATGAATATTGTGTTGTAATCCATTATAAGTTGCGTCCTAATTAAATGTAATAACTACTCCTGGTCATCAATTTTGATACAATGCTCATTAGTTGTTTAATTGCCGCAGGTAGTTCCACTGCCCCGGCATCCAGTGCTGTGTTCGCATGATACTCTTCATCTTCCTTCATTTGTTTGAGTATTGCTTTTGTCTTTATGTCCTTTTCAGGCAGGTTGTCTAGGTGTGTCTGCAGATGATTACTGACCTGTTTTTCGGTCTCCACGACAAATCCAAGGCTTATTTTATCTCCAGCTAGTCCAGCAAGGGCTCCCAAGCATAGAGACCCGATATACCATAAGGGGTTTAATAGGCTGGGAGTGCTGTCTAATTCTTTCAGTCGAGTTTCACACCAAGCTAGGTGGTCAATTTCTTCTGCAGCGGCCTCTGACATTTTCTGTTTTACATGAGACAAGTTGGCCGTAAGTGCTTGTCCTTGGTAAAGCGCCTGGGCACAAACCTCTCCCGAATGATTGACACGCATAAGACCTGCTATATGGCGCTTTTCCTTCGTGGTTAGCTCGGTATCATCTATGTTTCGTGCAGGAGATAGCCTTAAGGATCTTCTTTGTTGGGGTGGCAATAAAGTACGCAGTGCGCCATCGACTTCGCCTAAAAATTTATCAAGGAAGCTTGTTGTTCGCATATCTACTTATCAAAGAGGATGTCGTTTAATGTTAACTGGATTGCTGTATTGTTTAAAGGGATTTTGCATAAATATTGTTTAGCTATACAAGAAATTCTCATTGCCCGCTCCCTGACAGTCGCTGCTTGGATTTGTAGTTTGCTCAAGCGAGTCGCGACGGTCAGAGCGCGGATAAACTCAGAATACCCACGTGTTCAATTTTTACAAGTGAAGTGTGGGAGTGCTGGAAAGTTGAGTAACCACGTCCTCTTTACTGTATCTCTGACCTTTATGGGCAGTAATAAGACCATTGTCTGCCAATGCATCGGCTAAATAGGAGGTGAGCGAATGGTGATGGTAGGCCGTTTGCTTGCTCATAAACTCAGCAATCAGGATAAGTGTTGTGCTTTCGTCTTTGTTTCTTAATGACTGCAATAGTTCATCTGCTCTCTGTAGCCCTGTTTTACCATGGCGGAAAAAACTAAAAATACCTGCTCCTTGCCCTCGATTATCAATAACGCCTGTATTTAGGTGGTAGTTTTTGTAATTTTTTATGGCTCCAATCAACGACTCATTCAAGGTTGCTATTTGAAACGTTACGTGTTTCGATCGTCTTACTGGTTCAAGGCCAGTTTTGGGCTTGGTGACGGAGGAAGGGTGTTCCGTACTTGGTTGAGCCTGTCTGTTTGTCACAACTCGAGTGCTTTTATTGGCCATTGGCGTGCTTTGCTGCACACTTTCGGTTGAAACCGCAACGCCACTATCTGTGGTTGGTTTTCTGGAGGGTCTTTCTTTCCGGGTATGTGTTACTTCTGCTTGATGTTTTTGGGGTGACGCTTGTTCTTCGATAGACTGTAATAATGGTTTTGGCGCATCCTGCTGTGTAACAGGTGGCTTTTCGCCTGTTGATTTAGCAGTAGCTTTAACTGAAAGACTTCTAAATCGATTAAATTTAAGCTCAGAATCTATTTCTTTCCATGCGGCTTGGATTTCTTCTGAGGTTACTCTGGTATTTTGAACTTGTACATCCATGTGTGCTAGGGTATCTATTGCCCCCTTTTTCTTTAATTTTTCTTGTAATTTTACACTCTCTAGGTAAGTCTGATATTTTTGTTGTACCTCTGTGTAAGACTCTTTTTTTGTTGCACCAATTAAGCGAAGCAATTGTGTTGGACCCATTGTTTACTCCCAATTCAAAACTGGGCATATTATAGCCAATTAAGCCTAAAAATGCCACTGTGATTTTCATACATCCAAATCATGAGCCAGTAGTCGCCTATTCGCTCTGAAGTAGGTCATGGGGGAGTGTTCTAATAAATCGGATAGTTTTTCCATGTAGATACAGGCAAATCGATCAACTTGGTAAGCAAAATAGCTTTCTTCTGCTCCAGCTCGAAACACCCGCTCCCATTTGGGGTTGTAAAAACGACTTTGTTCGGTGAGTAGCTTTGCTATTTTAGTATCTACAGTTGAAATTTGGGCTTGTAATGCTTGGATCTCTTTGTCATATTGTTCGGAGTCTTCATCAATGCTGCGCGTGCAAAGGGTTATGTATTGTTGCTCAAGCTCTTTTTTAATGGCCATGGCCTCGACAATTTTTTTCTCAGTAGGCAAGGCTTTAGTTTGTGCACTTATCTCTTCACCAAGTTCCTCTACGACCAGAGCCGTTCGCCAATTGCAATCTTTTTTCAATCGCAAAATGTCTCCATAGATGTGATCCCCGATGTACAATATCTCGTCCCCTCCAACGCCTAAATCCTCGGTGAATTTTTTGGCATTTCCCCCCTGATAAACTCCTGGAGTTATTGGACCATTGACATTACACATGGTGCCATTTTCTGGGTTAATGGATAAAAATCGTAAATTGTCATAAAAGAATCGGGGCTTATACGCTAAAGTAATTACAAATTGAAATAAATCTTGCCAAGATTCATTTTTGCTCAAAAATGGCGATAGCGCGTAATCCAGAAGCAGTTTTGAGTAGGAGTATTCGGAATTGGTTAATATAAAAATTTTCTTACCGTGGCGGATAAAATGTTTTAATCCGTCAACAACAGCCTTTTCTCTAATGACGTATTTATCGAGGTTTTTGATGATTATGTTTTTTAAGGAGCCATCAGAGTGTACCTTATCCACACAATATTGCACGTTATGGGCAATGGTTTGGAAATTAGGCATTTCATGATTGTACTTCTGTTTTAAATCCACCAATTGCCCATAAAGAACACAAAAAGCAATCGAGAACGACGTGTCTATCGCCATGTAATTCGAATCGCTTAAATCAACATAGATACTGCGATAAATTGATTGTTGATCACTAAAGCTGATTTGCTTTGTGCCGTGGTAACTTTGTCGAATTGCTCCATAACGGCTAAGTTTCAGAATGTTTCCATTCTTGGTGTCGATCACTAAACCGCGAATGGCATCATCGAAGTTGAATTTAAACGCTTTCGTTTCTTCAGGGTAGCTAAAATGCTCAACTAGGCGTTCTTTAATCAGATCATAAACCAAGGATTCAAAATTCTTAGTGTGATAGCGAATCAACGTGTGATCCATATCCAAACCGATGAGTTTGATTTTCTTCATATTGAGAATGCGATTAACAAAAACCTTGTGATCTTCCATTCGATAAAACCTTACTTATTTCAAATTTATTATACCCTCTGGTGAGGCGACGAGAACTTTATCAGCGATACGCTTCGCGAATAAGCCATTTTCAACAACTCCCGGAATGACATTCATTTTATCCTCTAAGAGGGTGAGAGGCATTAAATTCATATTAAATACATCGAGAATAATGTTGCCATTGTCCGTGGTAAATCCTTCTCTGTATTGCGGATCCCCGCCTAGTTTTACTATTTCTCGGGCAACATAGCTACGAGCCATTGGAATGACTTCAACTGCAATAGGAAACTCTCCTAAGCGTTTTACCACCTTTGATTGATCGACGATGCAAATAAACTGTTGAGCCACACTCGCTACAATTTTTTCACGAGTTAGTGCACCACCGCCGCCTTTAATCATCTCTCCTTGCTCAGTAACCTCATCAGCCCCATCGATATAAATCGGCAAATCGGGTACTGAATTTAGGTCAACAACCGGAATGCCTATTTCTCGAAGCAATTTTTCAGTGGCAATAGAGCTTGCTACACAAGCCTCTATTTTTTGTTTAATTGCTGCTAATTCTTTGATAAAACAATTGACGGTTGATCCGGTGCCAACACCGATAATACTGTCTTCTTCGATAAAAGCTAGGGCTGCTTTAGCCGCCTGTATTTTTAATTCATTCACTATTTATTCCTCTTTGGCGGATTATTTCATACAAGGAAACCCCCGTAGCAACGGATACATTTAAGCTTTCTACGGTTCCTATCATTGGCAAAGAGTATAGTCCATCACAATGCTCTCGAGTTAATCGTCTTAACCCTTCTCCTTCTGCCCCCATGGCAATGGCCACGTTACCGGTGCAATCTACTTGATATAAAGAGTTGGTCGCTTCTCCAGCTGCTCCATAAATCCAGATTCCCTGTTGTTTTAAAAGCTCCATAGCTCTCACTAAATTAGTTACTTTCACCAAGGGAATGGACTCAGAAGCTCCACAAGCTACCTTACTCACTACGGGAGTAATGCTTGCATTTTTATCTTTGGGAATGACGACAAAATCGACCCCTGTAGCATCTGCAGTTCGCAAGCAGGCGCCTAAATTATGAGGGTCAGTAATTCCATCTAGAATTAATATTAAAGCCGGTTTTTTGCAAGACTCTAAAAGGGAAAGCAGATCTGCTTCTCCATAATCAGGTAAAGGAGCTGCCAGTGCAACAACACCTTGATGAGAATATTCGGCAAAACGTTGATTCATTTTTTGGACACTTAGCTTTTCAATATCAAGGTGAGCTTTTTCAGCTTTAGCTAACAAGTCTTGTAGCCGTTTATCCATTCGCTCTTGATTAATATAGAGCTTTTTAATGGCTCTGTGTGGGTTATTTAGTACGGCATTTACTGCATGAACGCCATAAATAAGATGATCAGTCATGTGGAGCTTCATCCTCCACGGGTTCAAAATCGATTTTACGCTCGTCTAAATCAACCTTGGCCACCATCACGGTCATCTTATCTCCTAGGTGATAGACTTGACCGCCTCTTGCACCAATGAGACGATGTTTAATGGGGTCGAAATTGTAGTAGTCATTCTTTAATGAAGTTACGTGTACTAACCCTTCAACGTAGATGTCATCCAATTCAACAAATATGCCAAAGCTTGTCACCGCTGATATGCGTCCTTTGAATACTTGGCCTAATTTATCTTGCATGTACTCGCATTTGAGCCAAGCTACTACTTCTCTTGTGGCTTCGTCGGCACGCCTTTCGGTCATGGATGAATGCTTTCCAAGACGATTCATGTCGTCATGACTGTACTCAAACTCATAGACCGGATGGTTATCTAACAAATGTCCTATTGCACGATGGATCAGCAAGTCTGGGTATCTTCGTATAGGAGAGGTAAAATGAGTATATGCGGAATAGGCAAGTCCAAAATGCCCTTCATTGGCTTCAACATACATGGCCTGTTTCAATGACCGCAGCATGACGGTTTCAATGAGGTGCTTTTCAGGCCTGTCTCCAATCATGTTCATGGTGCGTTGAAAATCTTTGGGCCCTGGTTTTTTGCCTCCGGTTAATTGCAAACCCATTTCACCTAAAAATTGTCGCAATGCAGTGACCTTGTCTTCTTCAGGCGCAGCGTGAACTCTATACAGAGTTGGAATTTCAGCTTTTTCAAGAAAACGCGCCGTTGCTACATTGGCTGCAAGCATGCACTCTTCAATTAATTTATGCGCATCATTGCGAATGACTGGAACGATGCATCTTATTTTTTTGTTTTCATCGAACTCTATTTTGGTTTCTGTTGTCTCGAAATCCATTGCTCCACGGAGTTTGCGTGTATCTAATAGGACTTTATAAAGTGCATAGAGCGATTGTAATGCAGGCCATAGTTTCTCATGTTGTTCATCGGTTTTGCCATCTTGTAGCCATTGTCCAACTTTCGTATAAGTTAAGCGAGCATGAGAATGAATCACTGCCCTGTAAAAACGTGAACGAGCGATTTTTCCTTCGGGACTAATCGACAATTCAGCCACCATACATAGTCTGTCAACATGCGGATTTAAAGAGCATAACCCATTCGAGAGGGCCTCAGGTAGCATTGGGACCACTTTGCCTGGAAAGTAGACCGAATTTCCTCGTCGCGCAGCTTCTTTATCAAGAGCGGAATTTTTTGCAACATAAAAACTAACGTCCGCAATCGCAACGTACAACTGAAAGCCGCCTTTGGGCTTCTCGTAGCAATAGACTGCATCATCAAAATCTTTTGCATCTTCACCATCAATTGTTACAAACGGAAGATTTCTTAAATCAGTGCGCCCTTTTAGTTGATGCTCTTCGATTTTTTGAGGAATTTTAGCCACTTCAACAAGAACATCTTCTGGCCATTCGAAAGGAATTCCATGAGCATGAATAGCAACTTGTATTTCCATGCCAGGGGCCATGTGCTCCCCTAAAACATGCATGATTCTTCCAATGGCTTTGGAGCGTTTATTTGGAAAGGCAATTAACTCAACCAATACCATTTGTCCGTTTTTAGCGTCACTGTAAAATTCAGGCGGGATTGATATGTCTTGAGTGAGTCTTTTACTATCAGGAATAACGAAGCCAATACCATGCTCAGTAAAAAAACGGCCAACAACGGTTGCATTTGCATGCTCAAGAACTTCGTGAATTTTCGCTTCAGGTCTTCCTCGGCGGTCTAGCCCAGTCTGGAAGGCTAATACAACATCACCATGCATAACCTCTTTCATTTCTTTGGCAGAGAGCACCATGTCTTCTTTGCCATCATCTGGAATAAAGAAACCATATCCATCTGGATGTCCTTGAACGGTTCCTCTTTGCAAATTAATTTTTTGCAGGAGGCAAAAACGACCTCTGCGATCTTGCATGATTTGCCCATCACGCAACATGGCGCGTAAACGAAATCCCAGCGACTCTTGTTCGCTGTCAGAATGCAAACGCAATTTATCCAGCAATTTATGGCGAGACATAGGTTTTCCATACTCATCAAGAATTTGCAGGATGTATTCTCGACTGGGAATGGGTTCCGCGTATTTTTCGCTTTCCCTTTTATAATAAGGGTCTTTAGATTTTCTACTCACTGATCACCATCGCATTTAACTACTTATTGGGTATAACAAAACCACGACCACCCAAAGCAGTTTTTAGCCCTGATAAAGACATGTCTTCACCGGCCCAAAAAGTGCCTTGATTACTAGTAGGAATTTTCACTCCCTTCCATTTACAGGCTACAATTGCTCCTTCACATGGAGTTTGTTGCTCATGTCCAGGTGTAGATTCAATGCAATTGAGAATAAAGTTTGGCTTATCAACGACTAACGCAGACCAGTTGCCTGTTGATATTTTACTTGTCCATCCAGCGCTAGCTCCGGGATCACTTACAGGATGAGTAATCCAGATATCATGTTGTGATGTATTGTGTATTAGTATTAATTTGCTCTTTTTGGCGACTATGGTTACGGCTTCTCCTTGTACCTGAAGACCTTGGCATCCATCGGGCATGATTGTCTCGGCAACCAATGCATTGGAAAAGAGCAATATGCATAAAGAGAAAAGGGATCTCATTTATTTTCCTCAACGTGTTTTTACCCATTATATAGACATCGGAAGTTCCTGGCTACTTGTAGGTTTGACTTCAGGGGTATTAATCTCTGTACAGGAGCGCCCAAAAAATACGTGTTGTTTATCAGATAACGTTTGTGACTTTTCATAAGTTCTTGGGCCAGTTGCAATGGTATTGAGTAGATTAATAAATTGCTTATGCTTGTTTGTAAAGGATGTTGCTAGAGATAACTGTTCATGATTGTCTACAGGCGAATCAATCCACGATAGAGTGGCGTTATAATGTGATGTGGGTAAACCATCGTCACAGAATCTAACGATTTGGGTACAATTTTTTTCAGGGCTCCATCCATAATGCCATAATCGCAAAAAGTATTTAATGACATTAAAAGGAAATCCTTCTTGAAAAGTTTCGAGCAGGAGCTCTGCTCGGGCTTCATTCCTGATGCGTACGTATAACGATTTGTTTTTAGTAGCGTTAATTATCAATAGATTACAGGCTGCCTCCACCAGTGAGTATTGCTTATTTTGCCCCCATATCTTGAGTAGATTGAGTTTGTCGTCATCTTGCGAGTTGGATTGCTTGCCACGATAAATGGCCATGGTATTGAATAGATTAGCATCCAATAGACTTGTGTTTCTATCTATCGCTCTTTCTAAGGCTTCATAGATAACCGCTGAAACCTGGCGACCCGGATACATAGTAAGGAGTTTACCCAATGTATAGATATACAACTTTTTATCTTGGAAATAATGAATGTAGTCGTTGAGTAATTGCAACAGGGTTCCCTTTTCTCCTTGATAACTTAAAAGAAACACACAGATGATTGGTAGTTGTTTTAAATCAGCCTTATTCCAAATTTGTTTGCTTAATTGAAACAAATCAAAGAGCAGCGGACATTCTTTTAATTGAACCTCAACTTTTCGGGTATCTTCTGTCCATGTTCGTGTGTGAGGTAGGTTTTGTTTTATTTCTTCCGGCAACCAAAATTTATACAGTAAGCTTTTAAAATAAGGCATGAGTATGGCTTTTCTAGTCATTGCTGGATTAAACCGGTTGTTTGAATAGAATAAAGAAATGATCCCTTTTCTAGCGGAGCGGAATAATAAATCTCCGAGGATGCGATTTCCAATAAGTGAATTGGTGGTATTGGTTGATTCACTATTTAATTGGCGATTTGTAAACTCAATTAAGAGTGCTATTTCTTTGGCAGTAAATAAATTGCGCATTTCATGATCGCCACTGCCGGATTGAAACAACGCATCATGGTTATTGGCCAATAGATACACTATAAACTGATATTGCTTGCTGTATTCTAGATCAGCTGTCTTATGGATTAACTTTAATGCCGCTATGAGGTGATTCTTGTTAAAGAAATGAATGATCTCTGGTGTTGGGTCTTGTTTTGATTCCTTATTTATTTCATAGGTGTTTATCTCTTTCATAAGCAAAGCGATGCCTGAATCGGATTTGATTATTTTTAGCAAGAGTAAATGAAGTGCTTTCGTTTTTGCTGGGTCATGAGCAGCTTGCTGTGCAACCAATGACAAGGCCTCCAAGAATAAATAGGGTTGATCAGTTTTGTTCCCATAAAAAGTAAAGCGATTAATCAGATCAAAAATCCATGGAGATTTATAATGGTTTAATAAACAGTATGCGAGACAAACTACGGGATCGTGTATTTTTAGAAATTGATGAACGTCGCTTGCGTAAAGACTTAACAGTAAATGTTTTCTCCAAACTTTGTTCAATAATAGGCTGTCAAGCAACTCTAGTGCAACCTGTCTATCTCTAATAAGTCCGAGAAGTTCAAAGGCATACTCCTCTCGCAACACACTAAATAATGATTTGACCGATTGAATAGGGAATGGGCCTTGTTGAGTTAATACTCTCGTTAATTGCCTTTCCAGCCAAGGGAGTACATTTGGGTTTCTTCGGGATACCTGTTCTTTGTACACCTTTGAGATGGATGAATCATAGAGGCTTTGACGGAGAAGCAGGTCAAAGCTTTCTGGGTACTTACTTAACTCCCATTCTGAAATTCCGTTAAGAATGTAAACTAAGATCCTTTTGCTGAAGTCGTTATAATACACAAATTGTCCAGTTTTAAGGAAATATCCAAGGACTTCTCCGTCCCTATCGTAAAATCGATTTGTACCATCCGTTGTTGGAGATGGATTGAATTCAAGTAAAGCCCCATTTCTAAAGGTAAAAGCCTGATTGTCTTCGGTGAGATAAGCCACGGCTCTGCCTTCAGAGTTATATAGGCAATATTCATGAGTGTGGGCTAATACTTCAACAGGTTTTCTTGCTGCCAAGAGTAGCTTCTCTAACCATCTGATCATCAGAGGTTTTTGGGGAGGCTGTGTGTATTTGTTGATCAATGAGTTTGAATAGAAATGATCAATGATCCTTAAATAAAGATCATGGCGGATGCATTGCGAGTCCTGACAGTATAAATGATACAGTGAGGTTAATGCTTGTTTGGCAATACGAGCATCAAGCTGGCCTGGATTGAGGCATTGTAACTCAAGATTTTTTAATAGAGCAAATAAACTTTCATTTGATCTAAACACCATGAGATTAGCCTTATCACTTAGTATTCCAGTAGTGTTCCTATCTTGTACGGAAAGAGCTGTTTCAATCTGACGTAGCTGCTCATTCAGTTCAGTAAAAAATGGGGATAAAGAGTTGAAAAATTCAGAGTTGGCAAATTCTTTTGCACTTAAGGTTAAACAAAATAGCCGGTATCGGTTTGATAATTGGCGCAGTTTTTCCGGGGAAGTCGTGCTAACAAACTTTGGTGAATTTAATAAAGTAGCAATTGAGGTATTTAGTGCGCTTTCATGGGAGTGCTTTTCAGCACTTGTTAGTGCTTTGTAGGCTAGCTCAAAGGAGGGATCAGATGCTAATGTGCTCGATTCTAGTTTTAGCCTTATTTCCTTTAAGTAATTTGGATTAGCAACAATCCATTCAGAGCATAGCAATGGGATAAGTTGTAGCGCCAGCTCATGTTGTTCATCGAATGGCACTAAAAAGCGGTCAATGAGTTTTAATAAGGATTCTTTACTGAGGCTTCTGATCCACCGAACTTGTTTTTCGATACTAGAATTTCTGAAAAAATACTCCAATAGCTGATCGATTTGCGCACTGATTTCTGGAGAAAGGGGCTCCGATAAACCTTCATAGTAGTTAATAAGAACACTTAAGCACTCAGGTGTAATCTCAAGAGAACTTGTAGAAAGTAGATTGGTGAGATCCTTCATTCGATAGCTGTTTTTATCATGAGGGATAAAGCAATCTAGAAGAATCTGAGCTGAAAAAAACTGGGAAGATTCTTCAATGAATGCATTTAAAAATGAATCAAGCCATTTTTGTAAATCGTGCTGACTGAGTAATTGAATGACTCTGGAACGATCAAAAGAGGATAATTCGTAATGATTCTCAATTAAAAATGGTTTTACCACTTCATTGAGCTCAGTACCTATTGTGAGTGAGTTAAATGCTTTTAATGAGGTAGGCTCTGCGTTTTCAAGGACATGAATTAATTGCGATGCCCCCTGTTCCTTTAAGGTCATCAATAGGGGCCAAGCCTGTTGATAGGTGTTTAGTATATCGGCCAAGGGCTTTTCATCACGGGCGTCATTTGTCGCTGTTTCTGGTCTAGTCAAATAGATTGATAATAAAGAGAGTACTTCCTTTATTGAGATTTGATGCATGTATTCCTTTATGGAGGCTATCAGCAACTTCATTACAACGTTTCCCTAGAATATCCTGAATAAATCCTAAACAAACAACAATTTTACTATACCTTGATCCGTTTAATTTGCAATATACCTTCGAGCAAGTTGGATGGTTTCCTCCTGAATTGCATCCCAACTGAGCTGCACCGTAAGGGTGTGGAACATCCCATGGTTAACGAATGATGGGTTTTTATGTGGTCAATGTGATGATATATTTGACAAATCAGCTCATTGCTCCTAGATTTTAAGTACAACCAAAAAGGATTTTAAACATGAAAATAATCATGTTTTTAATAGTTTTTACTACTAATCTAGTTGCTTATGGACGGCCCATCATTTTCGGAGTGGTAAATAATGCACCTCCTTTCTCTAGTCCTTCTGGAGATGGAAAGGAGTTCTTCGGGTTTAATGTGGATCTTACCAACGGTATTTGTGATCATCTGAACATTCAATGCAAAATTATAGGATTACCACTTGTTCAGTTGATTCCTAAACTTGATAGTGGAGAAGTGGATGTTATCTCTGCTCCTGTTCCAATCCATACTAATACAGGCGATAAACACATTTTTAGCTTGCCCTATTTGCCGAGTGAGGCGCAGATACTTACATTAAGATCAAGCAATTTTAATAAAGTTGAAGACCTTGACGGGAAAAACGTGGGCGTGTTGCGCTATACGTTCTACGATAACCTTTCCAACTCCAAATACGCAAATATGTTTAATTTAAAAGAGTATAATGTAGCTGCTGATATGGGTACCGCTTTATTGAATAAACAGATTGATGCGGTGATTATCAACCAACGCTCCGCCTCATTCATCATCAGCAACATGGTGAATAACTTTAAAACAGTTGGCAATAAATTTACTATTGGCGAAGGGTATGCGATGTTTGCATTAACGACAAACGCTGATTTAATTAAACAAATTAATCAGGCTCTTTTAAACATGGAAAATGATGGGAGTTACATGAATATATACAATGCGTATTTTAGCCAATAAGTGATCACGACTTCCGCTTCACTCATTAACATGAATTCTTGTCTCAACCTTGAGTTCTTACTGATTACTCAGTTATCGATAAGGGCAAAGACACTGCTTCTTCTGCTCTTGGTGGTTTGTTTGTGCTATTGGCATTAAACAAACGGTAAATATTCAAGTGCTCAGGTTTCGATTCTGATTGTTTTGGCTGCCATCGATCCTCATTGTTTGTTTTGCAGCCAATGTAAACAAGAGTTAGACTGAGTGCAATTGGCCAAGACACTGCAGCTGCTGTGATAATAAGAGCAGTGAAACCAGTGTTAAACATTAGATTTTTCCAAAACTTAGTTTGGGCTGCTGCTTGCTCCACACGTAAATTCTGCATTAACACATCATGATAGTCATCCGCCACTAGGGTTCCATTCAGTGTTTCGCGCTTAAGATCAGCAATAGAGCGTCTATACTGTTTATACTCTTCAGCAGTATTGTACATGGCATTTCCCAGCATGCTTGCGGCGGCTAAACCAATTAAAGTGAGGGGGCCTGATACTATTAATGACGCTGCAAAAGCCAACACAAACACATTGGCTGCTGCGATATTAAAAAGATAGTAATTTTGTTGAATTTCTTTTTGATCATTAAGAATATCAATCTGTCGCTCAATGATAGCACGCTCTAGAGAAGAGGTTGCTTCATGCTTCTGCAACAGCAATTCATTCACACAGAATTGGTATTGGCTATTTTCGATATGCCACAGGACAAAAAATAGGGCAATATCAATCATCAAAAAAAACAAATTAACTTTTGCGAGTAGAAATGCATCTATTCCCCAATGTGGACCAAAAAAGTTAAATAAATTAACCGTCCCCCAAAATAGATCAGTGCTCATGGTGTAGCTTCGTTTTTCTACTTCTTGAACCAATACTTTTTTGCTGGATAATTTGGGATTCAGTGCAGCGAGAACAACGTGTTTGGTCATGATAAGCAGATTTAATGCGAATCGTAGACCATACAAAATAAATCCTAAAAGTCGAAGAGCTATTTGAGGTTTGTCTAATAGGGCTGTTAGTTCTTCTGGTGAGTAATTGAGACCAAACAGCTCATTAATTTCCTTTAAGGAATCAACAGCTCCTATTTTCTGCAGATAGTTGATCACATGATTTGAAAGTGCGCGGCTGTAATTCCAGTACGAACGATTACTGATAAAGCTTGACAGATGTTTGCGAATTTTCGAACTGCTTACAAAAGAATGAATAAATTCGTCGGAGCTTTTCTTGGGTTGCGCTTTGCAGTTTGCTTCAAGAGGTTCCCTTTTATTCCTTTTGTTTTGAATGGATTGTTCTTCAATAAAACGATCCAGTTCGTTTTTCTTCATCAAAAGTTGGTTTAAATTTTCAGCAACGTAATCTGTTTGATAGTATGAAATCAAATAATTGCACAGAAAATTCAAATACAAAACCATTCCATTGTTTGCTTGCAATCGTTCTTTATTGGACAAGAAGAGCTCATACAGCGTGGAAAACTCTAAACTCAACAGGGATAAATTAAATTCCTCTTCCGTAAAAGATAATTCAGGTATCGATGAGTTCGTTCGATTAAAAAAATTATGTTTTAAAGACGAGGTTTTTAGCATGATTGAATCAGTTTATCATTCCTGTTGTTGATAAAAGTGATCTGATTGTGTCTTGATCCAGTTGCGTAATAAATACCTAGCCTATCTGAATGCAGTAAATAGTTCAATAAATGCTTGCATCGAGTTAAACTATTGCCAAACTAAACGTGGTGGAAACTAGAATGCAAGAAACAATTGATCCATTGATCATTACTGATCTCCATAAACAATCAATAGTGCACTGGAAAGCTCAAGGGGTTACCTATCAAAAGGAAGCATTTCTTCGATTGGTGGAGGAGAACCATGCGTTTAATTTTAAATTATGGCATGCTGAAGACAGAGCTCGGCGTGAGGATATGGGGTTTGAGTTTGTCTATCATGCAAAGAGAGAAATAGATGCTTGCAATCAACAAAGAAACAATCGGATGGAAGCAATGGATGAGTGGCTGTACATGTCGTTAAAACCAGCCTCGCCTGCGAATTGCCCCGTGAACTCAGAGTCTCCTGGAATGATTATCGATCGTCTTTCCATTTTGTCTTTAAAGTCCTACCACATGGAGTTACAGGCAAATCGTACAGAGGCGTCAGATGAACATAGGGCTAACTGTGCGATGAAGTTAGAAGTCATTTATCAACAATTAAATCAACTCTCTTTGTGCCTGAAACAATTGTTTGACGATGTTAGAACAGAAACACGCACGTTTAGAGTATATCATCAATTTAAAATGTATAATGATCCTAATTTAAACCCAGAATTATATCATCCTCTTCCTCACTAGAATCCCCTTGATGGAGGGCTGGTACACTGGTGGAGCGATGAAACGGTAGGGTTTTATCCACTGGGCCTTTGGCAGATTTCACTCTAAATAGGGTGTCTGCATGGGGGTTTGAAAAGGTTGATTTTGTAGGTTTAGGTTTGGGTGCAGGTGAAGTAGTGGGTTGTTTATTTGTTTGTTCTTTGGGAGGAGGTGGGGAAGGGGATTCACTTTCTGATACTAAGCTTACCTGGCCTAATTGCTGCCTTCCAAGCCCCCTAGCTAAGGCCCTGAGAGCAAGTACTGCTCCAAAAAACAGGCCACTGACTACTGCCAGACAGTTCATGATGAAGGTATCATGATAATGTCCTTGATCATCCATTTCCTGAAAGGAGTTACCTGCAAAACTTACAAATTTTTGTCCTTTACCAAAACCAGAAAATAGCGAGCGAAACACTTCAAACCATTCTTGGTAGAAATATTGATGTGCGGGTTTAATATCTAGGCCATCGTTGATGGCCTTTTTAAATTCTTCTTTGGAAGGGAGTGTTGAATCTAAACCGTGTTCGAGTTCATCTTTCAACACAAGAATATTTTGATACAGGTGTTCCTCTTTTTGGGGAGGGGGATTCTTTGAATTCCAGTGATCACTAATGATGGCCTCAGCTAAAAAACCAGCAATGATAATTAATCCTAAGCTGACACAGGCAATAAGCAATGCAGGGGGGAAAGCAATGCCTGCTAAAGCAATTGCACTTCCAACAAAAAACATAAGACTTGCTAGTGCCCCATAGGCATATAACCCATTTTTTAAGCCCAACAAGAATGAGGAGTAATATCCACGGTTTAATTGCTCGGATAAAATTTTACGCTGTTCTTCAAACTGATTCATTAAACCTTTTAATTCCCTTTCAAGACGAGCAATTTCTAGAAGATCTTTGCGGGATTTATGCTCTTGAGATTTTAGTCCTAATAAATTGGCATAACAGGTTTCCAATTCTTTACTGGTTAAAGCTAGCTTGCATTTAGAGTGAGTGATTAATAGTTTCAACTGAAAATCATATTCTTCATAGAGTCTCGTGATGATGGTAGAAATCGTATAAAAAACACATATTGTCGCCATGATTGTTAAGGTAGGTGGTGCCAGTGTGGCTAGGCTTAATACTCCAACGTACAAGTATAATCCATCAATCAGTCCACCGGCTGCGGCAGAGAGTAAAGCTCCTCTGCGAGTATCAAGGGATTGGTATTGAATGCGTTTTAAATATTCTTCATGTTCTTCATGAGTTAACGAAGAGAGTTTTTTTATCTCAGTCAACAGCGCAGCATTAGAAATCATCATCTGTTTCCGGGCTTCTAACATCCCCCGAATCCAAAAACGATTTGCCGCAGAAAGTACTCCGAGCACCAAACCCACTGGGACTATCAAATATTTTGTGTCGAGACCAGAGATTAAGCTATAGGCAACAACAGCAGCTCGCCAGCCCTTGTAGGCATTTTTTAAGCCCTTCATGACATCTCTGAAATAGGGCCAGGAAGTTGCAATGAATTTTTTGAAATTATCTTCCTTTTCACTGTCATATTTAAAGGCAAAGAAGGAATAGGAAACTAAAAAGAGTGACTCAAGAGCAACTGTAAGCATTCCGACAGGTGAACAAAGAACCTCGTGCATCAAATCGGTGTTGTTGGTTGATATAAACACGTCAAAGAAATATTTGAACATGGTGTAGGACGAGCTTAGCGAGTCAATTACAGCATAGGTGTAGTAAACGTATTGATCTTTATCAAGTTCTTTGGCGAGTAATCTTGCTTGCGCGTCGATTCGTCCAGCAATTGCTAGAATGAAAACTAATTCTTTATGCTTTAGGGGCGGTTTATCATCACTCACTTGAGCCATTTCTGCTCTTGATGGGCATTAGATAAGAATGCGCGCTATTCTATGTATTATTGATCTTCATGTCAATTTAATTTTCACCCTGAATCAAAAGGATACAGATCTTGGATGGAATTTGGTATCATATCACATCGAATTAAGAAAATGACAAATTGAAGTGAAAAAAATTAACCCCAAAAATGACTCGTGTACTGTGACTAAAGGTTTAAACCTGTTAGGATATTGCACTAAAATATTACTCCTGAAATGAGGATTAAATGAGATCAACACTTGCTCTCTTTTTTATTATGTCAATGATGACGGGAGCTCTTATGGCAAAAAGTGAAGCCCAAGTTTATGGTTACGTTGAGAAAGTGACTTTGATTGATCACAAATTGGCTCTATCAGCAAAGCTGGATACAGGGGCCAAATCAGCTTCGCTGCATGCAGTGAATATTATACAAATTGAAAAAAAGGGTATTCCCTATTTGCGTTTTACTGTTCCGACTAAGCAGGGTGATTTTACCTTTGAAGGGGAGTACATCGGTAAGGTGAAAATTAAGGTTCGTGAAAGTGAGGCAAACCCCGGATTATTAAAGTCAACTCCTATGAAACGCCCTGTTGTATTACTCAATGTGAAACTAGGCGATAAAGTGCGGGCAATACAAGTGAATTTAACCAATAGAAAGCGATTTATATATCCATTGCTTTTGGGGCGTGATGCAATCATTGACTTTAATGGCGCAGTAAATCCGGCCTTAACATTTACAACTTCGAAATCAAGAGCTAAGTGATAGAATGAAAAACAATACTCGTCATGTTTATGGTTTAATTTTGACCCTACTTGTTATAGGGTCGACACTCTTTTTATATCGACATTTTGCCTTGGATGTTCCATTAACAGATACTGAAACGATCAATAGTTGGATGGTTGAATCGAACCTACGTTTTACAGCTGACCCCAACATGCCTGTAAAAGCAAGTTTTAACATTCCCTATTTGCCACCGCATTTTGCAATATTGGATGAGTATTTTGTCTCAAGAAACTATGGGGTAACAACGAATTTAAACGGAAGCAATCGTGAAACAGTATGGTCCATTAGAAGAGGCCATGGAGCCCAATCACTGTACTATCGAGTCATTTTTAGAGAAACGGACAGCAATGAATCAGCTCTACCAAAACCCTCAGCAGTGAAATCACAACCGTTGGATGAAAGCCAGCGAGCAGCTGTAGATACGATTGTTAATCAGGTTCGCTCTACTTCAGCGGATATACAGACTTTTGCACAAGGCACTATAAAAGAACTCAATAAGAAAGAGGGTAATGTCAAACTCTTACTAGAGAACAACTTTGACGACGAGCACATTTTAAATGCAGCGATTCTTGTTTTGAATCAATCAAAAATAGCGGCTGTTCCAGTGCAGGGCATTTATTTAACTCAACAGAGAAAAGCCGAGTTGAGTTCCTTATTAGCAGTTTATACGGGGAAAAAATGGATTTATATTAATCCTAAAACAGGGAGTGCTGGATTGCCTAAGGAATTTTTAATTTGGCAATACGGTAATAATCCATTGTTTACCGTATCTGGTGGAAGCAAGGCCCAATTTTCATTAACGGTTTCTCCAACACCAATAAACGCCTTAAGCGTTGCAAAATCCAGAGGTTTGCAATCTGATTCTCAGCTGTTGCGTTTTTCACTGCTGCAGCTTCCAGTCAATGTCCAAGGAATCTATAAAATTCTTTTAACTGTTCCCATCGGGGCATTTATTATCCTGCTCTTGCGCAATTTTGTGGGGATCAAGACATTTGGAACGTTTATGCCGGTACTGATTGCTTTAGCTTTTAGGGAAACGCATGTTGTTTGGGGCATTAGCTTATTCATCATCATTATATCGTTTGGTTTGTTAGCCCGATTTTATTTGGATCAATTGCGTCTGCTCCTTGTCCCGAGGCTTGCAGCAATTTTAACCGTAGTTATATTGCTCATGATATTTATCAGTGTGTTTTCACAAAATCTTAATTTAGATACGGGAATGTCTGTCGCCCTTTTCCCCATGGTTATTTTAACGATGACTATCGAGCGCATGTGCATCACCTGGGATGAGAGAGGCGCCTCAGAAGCCATTAAATCAGGCATTGGGAGCTTAGCGGCTGCGGTGTTATCTTATTGGGCGATGAGCTATGAGCCTTTACAGTACTTGATTTTTGCTTTCCCAGAATTGTTGCTCGTGCTTTTAGCCATGATTTTATGGTTTGGCCAATATAGAGGGTATCGATTGGTTGAACTTAAACGCTTTAAATCATTGGCGAGTGTACAATGATTAATTTATTTCGTCGTTTAAAAAATCAAGGGGTTTTGAGCATCAACCAGCGAAACTCTGATTTTGTTTTGCGCTATAATCCTAGGAAGCTATTTCCGCTTGTGGACGATAAATTAAAAACCAAAAAATTGGCGTTGAAGGCAGGGATTTGTGTACCAGAGCTTTACGACATTATTGAAACAGAACAACAAATCAAGTCCATAGAACAGAGGTTGGCACCCTATAGCGATTTTGTTATAAAACCCGCAAGAGGCTCGGGTGGAGACGGTATTTTAGTCTTTAAAGACAAAGTGTATGGTCGCTACCGACAGATAAACGGAAAGTTAACGACCGTTCAAGAGCTTAGTTATCATTTATCACGCTTACTTTCTGGTGCGTATAGCTTGGGCGGATCATCCGATTACGCGATCATTGAAAAGCGAGTCGTTGTTGATCCTGTTTTTGCAGAAGTAAGTTATGAAGGTATTCCTGATATCCGAGTAATCACTCTATTAGGGTATCCTGCGATGGCCATGGTTAGGTTGCCAACTCGACTTTCAGGTGGTAAGGCAAACCTGCACCAAGGCGCCATCGGAGTGGGAGTTGATTTGGCTACGGGTAAAACTCTAGGTGGAGTTTTTCATAATGATCCTATTGATTATCACCCAGATACATTAAATCCTATTGTAGGTATTGAAGTACCCTATTGGGAAAAAATTCTAGAAATCGCTTCTAGCTGTTATGAATTGACTGGTCTTGGATATCTTGGGGTGGATATCGTTCTTGATAAAGACAATGGACCATTAATGCTTGAATTAAATGCTAGGCCCGGACTAAACATTCAAATCGCCAATAGAGAAGGCGGTCTTAAGCGATATAGGGCTATAGAAGAGCGCTTTCATGAGATTCAAAATGAATCTACATTAGATAAAGTCAATTTTTGTCGACAGGAGTTTTCTAGGGGGTAGAGTGAATAAACAGCCCCATGTATTTAGAGTCTACTTTAGGAGACTTTTCCATCGATTTGAACAAGGCGTATCGCGTTCTTATCCAGTCAATTTTTTCCTCCCTTTCCATAAGCTCTTCAGTGGGTAAGATCTTATGAAGACGTTCTTGATTTAATTGCCAGGTTAAGCCTTTAATGTCATAACCCTGTTCAAATCTCTTTAGTAATGGGTTTAAGCATACCTCTTGGACTTTCTGTTCAGCTTCCTGTTTTTCAAGGAGTAGTTTTTTCAAAGCAACTTGTTCTTGTTCAATGGTCTTTCCAAGGTTTCTTAGACCATGTTGTTTTACTTCAAACTCCAGTTCTGTTTTGATAGCTGCATGAGTCATATCTGCGGGCATACGGCCAATAAAAACTTTGGGTAGATCCTTAGAGCTCGATTTTCCTAAAAACGATTTACAGAGTTTCCAAAGCATAGGTTCACCTCAATATCCATTTTTTATCAGGGCTTACTCAAAAAACCGGATCTCTTCGTTTAAAATGGTTTTAATTGAGTCATTTAGGTTATCTAAACTTCCTTATTCAAACCATTTTTTGCCTTGAGCTCAGGGTTTTTCGTAAGTCCTGGTTATGAAGTATTGCAAAATGAATTTAGCTTGTAAACATTAGTTTTGAGAAATTATTTGATATTTGGTTTTATTTTGTGCCACAATGGAATATACTATAACATAGACTAGTAAAGGAATTGTATGTTTTTTAGAAAAGGCGGTTCATTATTTGTGCACGGAGTTAAGGGATTTTCATCACATGCTCCAAAAGGTGTCCATTCTAGCTGGTTTAAATCTCAGCTGGATTCGGTTGGTTTGATGCAAAAAATATCAAGAAACCAACTCCAAAAGTCACTCCCTTCTACAAAAGTGTATTTTAATAAAAACTATTTGCAAGATTCAAGAAAAGTGCATGATTCCTTAGTTAAAGTACCGGCAATCAACGTTTCTGGTGATAGAGATGTCGTATTTCAGAGTGGAGTCCCATTTACTGGTAAGCGTGATTATTTTAAGCAAATACCTGAAGGACATCCTGAATTGTTGTCACCCCAAGAAAGGCTTAATGCAGGAAAAAAGATAGTACATTCAGACAGTGTGGTTTTTGCTAGAGGTGGTTATCCCTCCAATAATCCATTGAGACTCTATAAAAAACCATTCCACGCACGTATTTTTTCGTTGGCAGGCGCCTCATTTGAGAACGACTATCTGCACAGCAGATTATTCATGCTGGATCTTTATAACCCCGCGATTAAGCAGGGTACTCCGTTTGATTCATTGTTCAAAGGAGTTCCAATCGACTTTAGCGCCGCTAAAAAAGAAATTGGGAATTACGATGGAACAGATGATTTGTCACGGATAAGACTTGGTTTTACTCTGTTAGCCAGGACTGGCTCTGGTGTGTATTATCCAACGTTTAGAAAAGACAGTTCCGTTATATTTTTAACCAAACCCTATTTTCGACATCAATTAGAAGATATTTCCATGCTTCTTAGTGCAACAAACGAATCCGCACACGAAGCAGGAAAGCCCGCTTTACTAAAAGCAACTGCTGTGGGAATGGGATTTTTTGCTAAGATTGACGGAGCTTATGACATACAACATTTGTTATTCCCTTATTATTTAAGAGCTTATAAAAAGCTGCTTGAAGAGCATACTTATCCTTGGGTGGCGCAAATTGAATTCCCTGTATTTAATGAACTACAAGAAATGCAGTTCGACGGCGTCTTTGAAGACTATAAAGGCCCAGTCAAGGTCTACCGAACAAGAAGAGACGTGCTTGAATTCACCGAGCAGGAGATAGAAGAGTTTACCCCGTGCCTTGTTAATCCATCAGATGTATTTGCCCTTACTGGGAATGAATGGGGATATGGAAGTGTTGAAGCCATGATTGGTCTTAACTCCTCATTACGAATGGACCAGGTTCACCATACAAATCCTAGGATTCTTGAACCTGAGAACCACGTTGGTGTGCAAATTCACCCTGATTACAGTGCTGAATTAGTGAAAAGCGCTGAGCTAACATCTGGAAGTAGTCTAAAAGTCTAGTTTAGAATGAAAAGGGGCTAGTAAGCTAGCCCCTCTTTTTGCTGTTCACAGCATTACATATCCATGCGCAATTCTTGATTTTGTTCGGCTTTTTTCAGAGCTGTTTTAACTGCTGCAACAAGAAACTTGTCGCCTTCCAACATCATTGTTAAAGTGTCCTCAGACTTGCCTCGGTATAGATGAGTACAAACACTAATAAATGCATCTTCTGAATTGTGTTTCAATAACCAAGACAATACATTTTTACTCGACGAAATATCTTCCTTTCTTAGTACTTTAGGAAGAGATTGATTGAAATCATGCAGGGCATTAGGAACTAACATGTCTTCCATAAATTTCGTTCTGTATTTTGGACATGTTGCTGCTAGCATGTTATCAAAGGGGACATGGCTAAATACGATATGCTCTGCTTCGATATCATACCCATCCGACTCGATACCCGTGTGGAATTTTAATTCAAGCAATGAAGTTCCTTTTCCATAAAAGGCAAATATCCATTTTGAATCAACATGTGATTGATTGTTTCTAATAAATACAGCCAGTTCTTCGAATGTTTTACAGGTGCCCCAACCAAAGGGATTTTGGTTGAAACGTTGGTACTGTACTACGTCATCGAATGTCAGTGCATCCAAGTGCTTCTTATCCACCCGAGGTTTAAGTCCACCCTCTTTGTGAAATACGGAAGGGTCTCTCCCATCGACACGTAAAAACACACCAGAACTTTCAAGTTTAAGCATATCCTTACCTATTGTAGGATTTGTTATCCTTATAAGTTTCTCTGAATAGTTAAAAAACGTCTCTTTTAAACCGAAGTTCATTTTTGTTGTTGAATACGCAAACTTTGTCATTGGCTGGCGAAATGCTATCCCTTTCATTGCCCCTTTAAACAAGGTAAATTTAGAAAACATGATGCCCTCTTAGTTTTTGTCTAAAATTGGTGCTCTGATAAAGGAATTGTACCAGCCAATTATTAACTGAAAATTAAGCATGGTGATCTCTAAGCTATTATTTATATATAATTTTCTTCTTGTGGTTTAAATGTTGATCATTTTGATTTGTGATTGATCTTGTCGTGATGAAAGGGGTTTGGCGAACGAGTTAAACAAACGATGAAGCACAAATTAGACTATAAGGTACGCTACCAACTAGACGACTTGCAACTAGTCATGGAAGCAACTTCTTCAAATGCAAAGGATTTTACAGCGCTTAGGGAGCCTTTGGAGTTATTTTTAGAAGAAGTTGAAATGACCAACACGGGGACGGACCCCGCTGGGGTCCGTCCCCAAACTTCGCCCTTAATTGCCCGCTGCATGTTGAATAAACAATCGTTTGATCGGAGTAAATTCATTACAAAAATTTAAACCAAGCTTTCTTAAGTTCGATAAGGGAGAAGACGTGTTGCTAAATAAGCGTTTGAAAGCATCCATGAGTAAAATGGATTGCCAGACAGCATGTTTACGTTCTCGTTGGTAGGCTCTGAGAACTTTATTTGAAACTAAAGCCCCAGTGTTTCTTTCTAAGCAATTCATCCATGCTTTAACGTCAGCAAGACCTATGTTTAAACCAAGCCCGGCTAAGGGATGAATGGTATGCGCTGCATCACCCAATAACATCCAGCGAGTGCCAACATACTGTTTCACGTGTCTCATATGCAGAGGAAATTGATGGCGCTCGCTTTCTAATTCAACCCTACCCAAACGATGATTAAAAGCAATGGCAAGCTCTTGATTAAATTCGTCGGAGCTTAATGCCATTAAATGGGCAATTCGTTCGGGGGTGGTTGACCAAACAATTGAGCAGTGATGGGCTTCTTCCAGAGGTAGAAATGCCAAAGGGCCATCTGCGTTAAAGACTTGATAGGCAGTACGCTCATGAGGGAGTTCTGTTTTAACCATGGCAATCAGTGCATTTTGCTGATAAGACCATGTGGTTAAAGGCACATTCAATAAATTTCTTGTCGTCGAGTTTGCTCCATCACAGATCATTAAGAGCTTCCCAGCCCAAACAGTAGTGCCATTTGCAACCTCGATAGAGTGGTCTAAGGTCATCACCTTATCAATTTTGTGTTGAGGAAATAGTTTGATGTTTGATATCGCTGATATTTTAGACATCAATGCTTTTTTAATACAGGATTCTTCGACAATCGTACCCAATCTCGACTCAGCAATTGTTCGTGAGTCAAAATCAATATGTGCACCAGTACTTGCGTCCCAAACATGCATTTTTTGATAGGGTGCTGTACGGTTTGCTGATATCTCCTCCCAAACTTCCAACTCGGTGAACAATGCTTGCGAAGCCCTATTAATTGCATAGACTCTCAAATCGATGGAGTCCGACTCTTTATAAATCGGGCCGGCGTCTATCACGGCTACATGAAGTTGGCGTTTTGCCATTGCTAAAGCAGCACTAAGACCAACAACTCCTCCACCGATTACGAGTACATCGTAAGTTGGACTCATTGGACCTCCTTGCCATTTAATGCTATTTCACAGACCAAATCAGGTATGACTCCACCAAAGCCACGGGCATAACGAGCAAAAAGCTTTTTTAATGGGGGCAGATTATCAAATGCGATCATCCCTAAGTTACGTGCTACACCGATACCTGGTATGCGCTTCGTAAACAATTGAATAAGTCCATCCGTTAATGCGGTAATTGATTGTTGATCATGCTTTCTTAGTTGCAAATACTGTTCAAGCATGTTTGAACTCAATCCATTAGCTGCAATACACTGTGCTAAAGTTGCTACATCCCTTAAACCTAAGTTAAAACCTTGACCCGCAACTGGATGCAATGTGTGTGCTGCATTGCCAACAAACACAACAGGCCATTTGGTTTGTTGGGGCATAATCACTTGGCTTAAAGGGAAGGTATGCCGCTTACCGATTTTAACAAAGCGACCAAGACGATAACCAAAGGCATTCTGTAATTGCTTTAAAAATTCAGCATCGTTTAGGGACATTAATTGTTTAGCATCATTGGGTGTTAATGCCCAAACCAAGGACATTCTATGGTCTTGCATGGGCAATAATGCCAATGGACCGTTTGTGGTGAAGCGTTCAAAGGCCTTAAACTCATGAGGTTTTGCTAAGCCGACATTGGCAACTATAGCGCATTGATTATATTCTTTAATGCTTGCACTTAATCCACATAAGTGGCGTAAATGAGAGTCTGTACCATCAGCAGCAACAATTAATTGAGCAGAAATAATCTCTTCACCCGTTTGGGTTTGGACAGTAACATGACTTTGAGCTAAATCAATTGCCGTGACAGTTGCAGGGCAACGCATTTGTTCTTTATCCAGACGCTTTGAAAGGGCAAGATTGATGAATTGCATTTCAATGACATAGCCAAGAGGCCTATTCTTCTCGGCCTGAAGGCGCGAAGCTCCAAAACGGTGTTGGTCCGACACGTGAATCATTTCTATTGGCGTGGCATATTGCTCAAGGGTTTCCCATAGTCCTAGCATATTTAGGATGCGTTGACTTGCTGGAGATAAAGCCAGCGAGCGTGCATCAAAATCAGGATTTATTTTATCTTGTAGGGGTTTAGCATCTATCAAGAGAGAGGAAACCCCGAGCCCATGTAGGGCAAGGGATAGAGTGGCGCCGGTTAGGCCGCCACCAACAATCAGTATATCAACTTGATTTTTAACCACGCATTAAGGCCTCAATCTCGTCCACTTCAACAGGTAACTCTTTTGTTAATACCTCATGACCTGTTTTGGTGACTAGTACATCGTCTTCTATCCTTACACCAATATTCCACCAGCGCTTATCCAGCCCTTCAATATGTTCGCTCAGGTACAGGCCGGGCTCTACAGTCAGAACCATGCCTGCCTCGAGGGGTCTCCAATCATTATCAATTTTATATCGCCCTGCATCATGAACGTCTAAGCCTAACCAGTGCCCGGAGTTGTGCATGTAATAGGGTTTATAGGCTTCGCTTTGAATAAGAGAGTCTACATCCCCTTTTAAAATGCCTAACTCACAGAGTCCAGAAGTTAAAATTCGTAGCATTATCTGTTGAACATGGTTCCATGGTAGACCTGGTTTAATCGCAGCAATCCCTTCTTTTTGTGCTTTTAGCACTAATTGATAGATGCTCTTCTGTTCAGAACTGAACTCACCATTCACAGGAAACGTTCTAGTGATATCAGCTGCGTAATTGGCATACTCTCCTCCAGCATCAATCAATACAAGATCTCCCTTGCGCAACGGTTTGTTGTTGTCCGTGTAATGAAGGACACATGTGCTTGCTCCACTCCCTACGATTGGATCATAGGCCACGCTTCTACAACCATGTCGACTGAATTCATAGAGGAGCTCTGCTTCAAGTTGATATTCATAGTCCATTTCTCGGCAGACGCTCATTGCCTTCTTATGCGCACTCACTGAAATACTCGCTGCTTTTCTCATGAGGGCAATTTCTGAATCGCTCTTTATCAGTCGCATTTCACTTAAAATCGGCTCTAAATCACAAAATGATTCAGGGGACTTTGTTCCTTTGCGAACCATGGATTTGATGGAAGCAATGCAATTCAGAATTCGTTTTTCAATAGCGGGATTATGGCCAAGGTTGTAATAAATTGATGTTTTTCCGCATAAGAGATTGGGTAATTCTTCTGAAAGCTCAGTTATCGGAAAAGCTCTGCTCATCCCCAGCTCATGAACTGCACCCTCTTGGCCTAAGCGCTTTCCAGTCCATTGTTCTTCAGCAGGATTTCTTGAGCGGTTAAACAATATACTTTCATTGTCTTTACCAGCTGCAATAATCAACAAGGCATCTGGTTCATTGTATCCAGTTAAGTAATAAAAGTCGCTGTCTTGTCGAAACCGATAGTGGGCATCTCCATTACGAAGTAACTCATGAGCTGCTGGGATTATAGCCACACTATCAGGAGGTAGTTGTGAGGCCAATTGGTTTCTTCTGGCCTGATATTCTGCTTGGCTAATCATATCCATTTCCTTATTTAATCGGTTTAGTGATGCCTACCTGAGTCATCTTTATTTTCTTTTTCTTGCATAATTAAATCGCTGTGTAAACGCAAAACAGCCATGCGAGCATATTCACTGACTTCCATAAGGGCTTTCTCATCATCTTCACCAATATCAAGAGATTCATAGTCCAATTCAGCGAATTCAATTAAATGTTGAAAGGCTTCCTGTGATTCTTCTTCATAAAACTCATCGGCGCCGATTCCAGCAATGTTTAAGCTTTGGGTAAATCCCTCACACCATTCACTAAAGGCTTTGGCACGCAGAAGTAGCGACTCTTCATCCTCGGGCAACAACATTTGAAAATCAAAATTAAAGTGATTGATTTGTTGTTGGCTAATTGAAAAAACCGAAAATAGGGTGAGAAGACCATTACGGCTTGCTTCATCTTTTCTGTTATTGAGTAGCGCGCGAATATAAGCTTCGCCTTGAGCATCTGCACCAGCACATAGGTAACCGCACATGATGCCATGTAGCTCGCTCCCTGAAATGGGGAGGGCCAAGGGCGCTATCGCACCCGTAAAATCATCATAACTTGGCAAATTTAAATGATCAGCTTCAGAGGACATAGGCAACCCGATATTAAAATTCACAATGATAACTCATTTGCTGATGTAAGCCAAAATTGTTACTATTTACATTGTATCCCGGAATTGCAAAGGCTTAGCGATGACAACCATTAAATCCTGTAAAATTAAGTTATTGAATAAATTCTATGAAATCAAATGTCCAGAAGGAGAGGAAACGAATTTATTGCTTGCAGCTGAAAAATTAAATGAGAAAATGCAACAAAATAAAAGTAAATTCAAACAACTCGATAATTTTCATACCTTGTTGCTTGCTGCCTTGGATATTAGCTATGATTTGGTTGTTTGTAAAAAAGCTCAAGAGGAGCAACGTCAACAAGTCACTCAGTTTATTTCTTCATTAGAGAACCGAATTCATAAAGTTGTAGAAGGTGAAACAGAGTTAGTTGCTCAAAAATAATCACGTCCAAGTAAAGGGAGTTAGCATGCGGCGCCAATGGTATATTGGATTTGGGATCATTCTTTTAGCAATATTCGCTTTATTTGCAATGCTGCATGACATTAAGTGGTTTATAGGTTTTATGATACCTGTATTCCTACTCAGTATTTATGATGTACTTCAAAAAAAGCATACTATTCTTCGTAATTTTCCAGTTCTGGGCCATTTCCGCTATTTTCTTGAGTTTCTAAGACCAGAAATCCAACAGTATTTTATTGCCACTGATGAGGAAGAGCTGCCTTTTAACAGAGAGGTTCGCTCTTTGATATACCAGCGAGCTAAAAATAGTCGCGATACTATCCCTTTTGGTACAACTCGGAACATTTTAAGTGTTGGTTATACCTGGGCTTTGCATTCATTAGCTCCAAAGCACTTAGGTGAAGTTGAACCAAGGATTATGGTTGGTGGTCCTGATTGCAAGAAGCCCTATAACGCCTCTCGATTGAATATTTCCGCCATGAGCTTTGGCTCGTTGTCACCGAATGCCATCATGGCATTGAATAAAGGGGCTAAACTAGGTGGTTTTGCACACAATACAGGGGAGGGTGGTTTAAGCCCATATCATTTACAGGGTGGCGACATTATTTTTCAAATTGGAACAGGTTACTTTGGTTGCCGCGATGATGAAGGTCGGTTTGATGAAAAGGAATTCATAAAAGAAGCAAGACGTGAAGAAGTTAAAATGATCGAAATTAAATTATCACAAGGAGCAAAACCTTCGCATGGGGGTATATTACCTGCAGCAAAACTAACTGAGGAAATAGCTCGAGTTAGAAAAGTTCCCATGGGTAGAGATGTCTTATCACCTATAGCTCACTCCGCTTTCAGCAATCCAGTGGAGTTGTTGCAATTTGTGAAAAAGCTGCGTGATTTATCTGAGGGTAAACCCATTGGTTTTAAAATGTGCCTAGGTAGAAAGGATCAACTGTTTGGTCTATGTAAGGCGATGCTTGAAACGAACATATTACCCGATTTTATCACGGTTGATGGGGCTGAAGGTGGAACAGGGGCTGCTCCTGTGGAGTACGTCAATTTCATTGGTACTCCTTTAGAAGCGGGATTAGTATATGTTCATAACGCATTAGTTGGGATAGGTGTTCGCGATAAGGTAAGAATTATTTGTAGTGGGAAGGTGGCAAATGGTTTTGATATGCTTACTAATATTGCACTGGGTGCTGACATGTGTAATTCAGCTAGGGCAATGATGATGGCTATTGGTTGCTTGCAAACTAAGCAATGCAATGCGAACACCTGCCCAACTGGGGTAGCAACCCAGAAAAAGCGTCTGCAATATGGCTTGGTGGTTGATCAGAAAAAGCAACACGTTGCTAATTTCCACAACAATACTATTAAGAGTTTCTTAGAAATGGTCGGTGCTTTAGGATTAAGTAACCCAAGCGATCTGAGGCCATATCATATTATGAGGCGAGTAGGTGTTGGGCTAGCGAAAACTTTGGACCAAATTTATACTTATGTTCGCCCAGGTCAATTTTTAACTGGAGATGTTCCAGAGCCTTATAAGAGGTTCTGGGAAATGGGAGACCCGCATAAGTTTTAATGGCTATGTTTAATCAATCACCAATGCTATAATTTAATTAACCCGATAGTGAGTGATTTTAGAACCAACACTCATTACCTTGGGAAGCATCCTGAAATTGGCGTTGTGCAAGCCCACAATCTAGTGGGAAGCCTGAACCAATTCATCCGCTGCCCACTTGAACCTAAGGGTTCAAAATCGATAACTGTCGGGTTACTCCTTAATCAATCGTTCCTTTAGCAATAAGTACTCGTCACGAACTTTAGCCGCCAACTCAAACTCCATGTTTTTGGCGTATTCATGCATTTGTTTTTCAAGGGCATTCATTTCTTTAACCAAATCTTTTACTGACCAATGCTCGTATTTCGGTGTGTTTTCAGCAACGCTGGTTTTTCGTTTGCCGATGTAAGCACCTTCCATGATGTCATCGATCGATTTATTGATTCCAGTAGGGGTGATACCATGCATGGCATTGTATTTTTGCTGTTTATCTCGCCGTCTGCTTGTTTCTGCTAGAGCTCTTTCCATCGATCCGGTGATTTTATCCGCGTATAAAATGGCTCGTCCTTGGAGGTTTCGAGCAGCCCTTCCTATGGTCTGTATTAAGGATCGCTCGGAGCGTAAAAAACCTTCTTTATCGGCATCAAGAATAGCTACCAAGGCCACTTCTGGCATGTCCAAACCTTCTCTTAGGAGGTTGATGCCGACAAGGACATCAAATTCCCCGAGGCGTAAATCTCGGATGATCTCTACACGTTCAACGGTATCGATGTCTGAATGTAAGTAGCGGACTTTAATTCCATGTTCGTTTAAATAATCGGTTAAGTCTTCCGCCATGCGCTTGGTCAGGGTTGTGACTAAGATACGCCCACCTTGTTTTATCACCAGATTGATTTCCGACATCAAATCGTCCACTTGAGTCTTCACTGGGCGAATTTCTACTTCAGGATCAACAAGACCTGTAGGTCTAACCACTTGCTCAGCAATATTTCCCGAGTGTTCCAATTCATAGGGCCCAGGTGTTGCCGAGATGTAGATGGTTTGTGGGGATAACTGTTCAAACTCTTCAAAACGAAGCGGTCTATTGTCTAACGCTGATGGAAGTCTAAAACCATAGTTGACCAACGTTTCTTTCCTAGCCCTGTCACCTCGGTACATCCCTCCAATTTGGGGTACTGTGACGTGAGATTCGTCGATGATTAAAAGTGCTTCTGGAGGCAGATAATCAAAAAGAGTTGGGGGTGGCTCACCAGCTTCGCGGTTCGATAGAAAGCGCGAGTAGTTTTCAATTCCCGAGCAATAACCAAGCTCTAACATCATTTCAATATCAAAATGAGTTCTTTGCTCCAAGCGTTGAGCTTCAACCAACTTGTTTTGGGCGTTTAATTCAGCAAGCCTCTCTTGGAGCTCCATTTTAATGTGTTCTATCGTTTCTAATATTCGTTCACGGGGGGTAACGTAATGTGTTTTCGGGAATACGGTAACCCGTGGTAAACGCTGGAGAACCTCACCGGTTAATGGATCAAAGCACGCAATATTTTCCACTTCATCATCAAACAATTCGATGCGAATGGCTTCCTTTTCCGAGTCAGCTGGAAAGACGTCTATGACATCTCCATGAACTCTAAACTGTCCGCGCTCAAGACTTAAAGTAGTTCTTACGTACTGCATTTCTGCGAGACGCTTTAATATTTTACGCTGACCGGATTGTTCTCCACGGGATAGATGTAATACCATACGCAGGTATGAGTCGGGGTCACCAAGTCCATAAATAGCAGATACTGTCGCGACAATGATGGCATCTTTGCGCTCTATAAGTGCTTTTGTTGCCGAGAGGCGCATTTGTTCAATGTGCTCATTAATGGATGAGTCTTTTTCGATGAAGGTATCAGAGGCTGGAACATAAGCTTCGGGTTGATAGTAATCGTAGTAAGAAACAAAATACTCCACGGCATTGTCTGGGAAGAACGCTTTAAACTCGCCATAAAGCTGTGCGGCGAGAGTTTTGTTCGGCGCCATGATCATGGCGGGTCTTTTCATGGCCTGAATGACATGAGCTATGGAAAAGGTTTTACCCGAGCCAGTGACTCCAAGCAGTGTTTGTTTGGCTAAACCAGATTGCAGGCCGTCAATCAGCGATTTTATGGCGGAGGGTTGATCTCCAGCGGGTTCAAAGTTAGAATAAATTTTAAACAGATTTTTCATAATTTATAGTATATGCTAGGTTAAATCTATTTCACAGGAGCAATTGATGAATATTGCATTGGCAAAGCGGGTACAAAAAGTAAAGCCTTCCCCTACGCTTGCTGTAGCTGCAAAAGCTGCACAAATGAAAGCCCAAGGTCTCGATATCATTGGCCTAGGAACAGGTGAACCAGATTTTGACACGCCGCAACACATAAAGCTAGCTGCAATTGCTGCAATTGAAGCGGGTGAAACCAAATACACAGCAGTGGATGGAATCCCAGAGCTGAAAGAGGCGATAAAAAATAAATTCAGCCGAGACAATGGTCTAGACTATCAGTTAAATCAAATTTTAGTTTCCGTAGGCGGTAAACAAAGCTGTTATAACCTTTGCCAAGCTTTTTTAAATGCTGGGGATGAAGTGATTATCCCTGCTCCATACTGGGTATCCTATCCGGACATGGTTTTGCTGGCTGACGGTGTTCCTGTCATCATTGAAACAACGCCAGAGCAACGCTATAAAATCAACGCTGAGCAGCTTGAAAAAGCCATCACTCCGAAAACAAAAATGATATTTTTGAACAGCCCATCCAACCCCTCTGGAGTTGCTTACACGCTTGAGGAACTCAAAGAGTTAGGCAAGGTTCTAAAGAATCATCCTCAGGTATTGATTGCGACCGACGACATGTACGAGCATATCCTTTGGACCCAACCGTTTGCCAATATTTTAAACGCGTGCCCAGAACTTTATGACAGGACGATTGTATTAAATGGGGTTTCAAAAGCTTATGCCATGACGGGATGGCGAATTGGCTATGCCGGTGGTCCCGCGCCTTTAATAAATGCCATGAAAACAATTCAGTCCCAATCAACATCGAATCCATGCTCCATTGCTCAAAGAGCAGCAGTTGCTGCATTAAATGGCAGTAATGACAGTGTTAATGAAATGGTCAACGCATTTCATCAGCGACACGATTACGTAGCCGACAGACTGAATGAAATTCCCGGCATTGAAGTGACGCCTGCTGATGGTACGTTTTACATTTTCCCAAGTGTGCAATCCATTATCGAGCAAAGAGGCTACGCCAATGACATTGAGTTTTCTGAAAAATTACTCAATGAAGTAGGGGTCGCTTTAGTTCCAGGCTCAGCCTTTGGAACAGAAGGATGTATCCGCTTATCTTTCGCAACTGGAATTGATGTATTAAAAGACGCATTGAATAGATTACATCGTTTTTGTACCTAATTTAAAATTAATTCCAAAATATACTTGATTAAAACGCGGAATCGTTTTAAGATTTCGCCTCAATTCCCCGGTAGCTCAGTCGGTAGAGCGGATGACTGTTAATCATTAGGTCGGCGGTTCGAGCCCGTCCCGGGGAGCCAATTCCCACAAGGCTTCTAAACTCTCTGTTCTAAATCTTAAATTTTTCGTGTCGAATATGTGTCGAAGTTTGGAGTGAAATGCCGAAAGTCATTTTCTTTACCACCTAATATTTTGTTACCTCTTTCATAATCTATAATCTGAATATTATAAAACTATTTTATTAAGGAAGATTTATAATGATTTCATATGAAATTGTTTGTATACAAAAACCAAAGGGATTACTACTAGGAAATGACAAAATCACACATATATGTTACAGAAATGGACAATCAAAGCAAATAATAAGTATTCAACAAGCAATTCAAATGATTACAAATAAGCAATGTACTTTCTATGTTAAAGATCAAATCACCCAAAATCCCATAAATGTAATTGTAATAAATCGCGGATATGGGATATTAACACCTAATGATGCATATCTCCGAACTATTGCAAATGGCATAGAAACGGACAATCTAGAGCAATTACCAGAATGCTGATCTATTTTAAAAAGATTGTGGATGGGTGCTTTAAAATCACGCTAATAATCTTTTTCAAAATTTATAACAAGGATGAGTTATGGAAATGACGACTAAAGATCAAAATAAGTTAGCAGCTATTTATGCGCCGCTGCTTGTATTCATTGCCTGCTTTATTGTGATTGTCTTCTCAATTAGTCAAATAATCGGTATGGCAAAATCAGTTGCTCGTGCCAGTCAAGTACAAAGTGAACAATATAATTTCGCGTCAGTTAATTCACTCATTCAGAGCTCGTCCCCAATAAATTATAAAGAATTTAAAACAAAGCTATCAGAATCCTTTCAAAACGAATCCACATTTCAAGCAGAATTAAATATAGACCCGCAAATTGAAAAACTCCCTATTACTGAACAAAACTATCTCATCAGATTGAAATTAATTGAATGGAAAACAGAACAAATACAAGATCAAATATCTAAAATTTTATCCACGCCATCTGAATCCTTAATATTTAAAGCTTGGTTCTGGGTCTATAGTTTGCTTATCTGGGCTAGCTCAATTGTTGGAGGTCAAATTTTAACTTTTCATACAAACAAATTAATTTATAGGTGTTGGGGTAAATCCGGGGAGAAAATTTATGATTAAAACAAAAAAGAGAAATCATTATCTTCCACGTTTCTATCTTAAGGGTTTTTGTGATTCTAATTCTCGGGTTTGGATGTACGATAAAACAAATCCTATGCAACCTGTTGATGGTGCACCCGGTGATATGGGATTGGTTAAAAAGTTATACCATTTAGAAAGTAATGAAAATGCTAAAGATGAAATTGAAAATTACTTTGAAAAAACTGTTGAAACTCCAACTTCACCCGCATTTAAAAGACTTTTAAATAAAGAATTTCCAAATGAGACTGATAAACAAAAATTATCTTTATTTTTTGGCATGTTAATGGTTAGAACTCCTGCTTATATTGATAGCTTGCGTATGCAGCACTCAAGGGAGCTAAATACAAGAGCAAAAGCAGGTGCTTCCAATAAAAATTATTTTCATTCAGTTTACAAAAAAATACATCCGGAACTTGATGAAACTGCCATAGAAAAAGACAGGGAATATATTCTAAACAATGAGATTTCTGTTGAAAACAAAGATTACACATTAGCAACTATGGTAATGTTAGGATTATCAATAGCCCCTTTATTACAAAAAATGAAATGGGTTCTAATTGAAACTAATAAGGGGCTACCATTTATAACCTCAGATAATTTCATGCATGTTTCTCATCCCACTCTCAGCACAGGTTTTTATGGATTAGGTTTGGCAATGTGTGATGTATGTGTTTACATGCCACTCTCTAAAAATTTGAGCCTACTGATGGTAAACAGAAATAATTTTAATGAAAATGTTGTGTATGACATAAACAACCCGCCCAATTTAAATGGAAACAAAATTAATCTAAAAGAATTAATTGAATCTTATAATAAAAAAATATTTTGTGAATGCAAAAAATATGTCTTTGCAGACTCTGATTCTGAAGAGTTAAAAACTTGTTTTAATGATCTTTTAAATAAAGCAAAGCTAATAGAAGATAATTTAAAATAATACAAGCCCGCTTACTTGTGTCCGGGAAGTTCAATTACACCTGCTCAATTAGCAAGCGTAGATGCATTAGCCGCAGGCGTAATGCAGGGAATGATATTACACATCATTCCCTATTTTAGCGAGCCTGTTTGATTTCAAATGGGGAAATCAAACTTTCATTATAGTAATTTATTTGCAGACATATAAAAAATACACGGGGCAATCGGGACACCACAATAAATAAAACTTCACACCGTTCCCACCTCAAATTATCTACGTAGGGTATAGGGGATTTTTAGATTTGATTATTAGCATCAAGGATCATGAAGTAAAGCATTAGCCAACATTGCATAAGTACCTACTATGAGTATAAAAGACCCACTATTGGACATTTTTTGCATACATGGGTACTATATGACCATTCTCCTGGGCCAAACAAGGCACTTACTACAAATCGAAAAAATTGCAACTGAGGTAAAAATGAATGATTACTCACCCACAGATAATTCCAAAACAACCAGTTCCATCTCCATAGGTGGCGCGATTGTTTTTGCTGTTATTGCATTTTTTGGCTATGGCGCCTGGACAAAGACTAGAACTGATAACTGCCTGCAAAACATTTATGAATTATATAAAGAAGAATGGGCCAATACTTGCAAATCCCTCGCAGAAGTGGATAAAAAAAGAGACGGTAGCCCAGGCTGCTCTCTACCTAGAGTTTTAGTTAATGAACTTGAAAATAGACTGCAAAAGAGTGAAAATTTTTGCGTAAGTTACGGTTGATGAAGTCAACTTATGAAATGGTAGTGCTTTATGCACGGCTTTCAAGTGAACATCTGATAACGCTGGCTGATTTTTGGTTACCGTTGATAGCAAGACAGTATCTACGCCTATTTACGAATGGTATTTCTGATTCCATTGAAAAATTATTAAAAATTACAGGGACTCTGGGGACAATTGGGGCAACCGCATATTTACTGGGTTTGAGACGTCCCCACCTCAAAATTCAAGATGGGGCAGTAGGGACAATTATATAAAAGCATGTTTCAATCGTCTCACTTTCAGAGGAGTTTTTCAGGATCTGGGATAGGATTGTAAGTAAAGGTTGGTATGGGCGCGGTCATTTTCTCCGGAAAGGGTTTGTTTACCTGTTTCTTATGGCGTCGGTCAATGCTTTCCTTCTGGCTATAACCCGGCATCTGGCCGTTTAGGTATTTCAATACATATAAGCGCAAAGTGTTATAGCTGGCGGAGAAGCTTCCTTCGTCGTGCAGGGTTTCCCATATGGAGGTAAGGGAACACCCTTTTTCCAAAGCTTCAGAGATTTCTTCGCTTAAGGCTAGAAATTCAACCTTACTTTTTCTGGCGTTGGTTTTTTGTGGGTTCTGTTCACGAGTCGTGATTATTTCAGTTAAGGATTTTTTCATCAGCGGTTCTCCGTAAAAATGGTTATTCAATCCTTTGAGTTTTATCGTTTATTTCTATTTATTTTCGACCTTTTTGGTCACTGGCAAAGTCCTTTTTGGTAATTTTCGGTAATTTATTATTTATTTCCGTTTATTCATGATTATTTTCGTTACTAATCGTTATATGACGAACAATTACGAATAATTACCCAATTGCAGCTCCAAAATAAATTTCAAAATGCAGGGCAAGATAGGTGAAGTTAGCTAACCAGCGAGCTGGTTGCCAAACTTCACGAGTCTTATTCACACCTTCGGTGCTCAACGTAAAAACCGATGATATAGTCAATTTTTATTCACCTCCCCAAATTTTACCGGTAAACACATACAGTCTTGGTGTGCCAATCCCTTTGATTCTTGGTTTGTGTGAGGCTTTGCCATCAGAGGCGGGTTTCAACCAGCCAGCTTGCAATAAAACTCTTGTCACTGTGCGTTGATCAAAGCCTTTGCACAGTTCATTTTTGTACGTTTCGGTTAACACCATGTAGATTCGAAATCCTTCGCTATCTGTATGATAAAATCCTGCTCGGTTGAGAATTTTGTCATTGTTGGGTGAGTTGGCATTATCAAATCGGCTGGCACCATGAGACTCAAAGAAAGCACGTACCTGCGCCATAATGGCGCGATCTTCGCGGTGGCCATCAACTCCAAAAGCATCCTGCCATGCAATGAAACAAATCTTCGCAGCATGGAACGATTCGCCTTTTTGCCATCCTGTCAGACCAAATTGACTGGCCAGTTCACCGGCAGCAGCAACTAATGCAAAGCGTCTGGCAACACGGATTATCTGGCCTGTTGCATCGGGTTGAATAATTGCATCAACAAAGGTTTGGATGGTGTCGGTGATATATCGGCTGATTGTTTGTCGGTTGGTAACCACTTGATTCAACCACGCCATACCGATTGCGCCATGATATCGACTGCTGTATTTCTTTAGCGATAAGGCCATGCTAGCTGGGCTTAATTGATCATGAATGGTTTCAAAGATCCCCATCCCACAACTCGCATCCGCTTCAATATCAGCAAGCCTGATTTCCTGACCTGCGTTAATGCGCTGTCCTGATTTTGCCATAAGTGCTGTCAATGACTCTTCACCAGCAGATAAGAAGAATAAAGACCATCGGGAAGATTGCTTAACCGTACCAGTTCGAGAGGCACGTGTTTTTCCCTGACCATTTGCCAGTAAATATGCAGCCTCACCAGCTTCTCTCGGATCCAATTGACTAAGCTCGTCAAGAATAAGCAATCCATCATTGTGTAATGACGCCAAACCTTCAAGCCCATTGGTGGTGCTACGCCATAAACGACAATAGGATTGTGGGTTTCCCCAAACAGAGGCCGCCAGACTCAATGCAGTGCTTTTGCCTGATGAGGATGCGCCTCTGAAATGAAAACCGCCTGAGTCTTCTCCAACAATCTTTGACAGTACAGGTGCAAGAGCTACAGATATGGCAAAGACCAGTCTTGAGTTGCCTGATGCCAGACGGCCTATTGAGTCGCGCCATTCGTCAACGCTTCCCTTGAAAGACACTGCTGGTTCAATGGCATTGGTATTCTGAAATACAATCTTCTCTGTTGATTGCCCGATACATTGGGAAGCTGTTACAAAAACATCCCCATGCCAACCCAGCTTATCAACACATCGTGCACGTGCATCTACCGGAAAGACCTGTAAATAAGAGGCCAATAAATCGCGTGCAGTTCTATTGGGAGAAATACTCAATCCCAATCGTGCCAGCTCTCGCCTCACATCGGATGAATCACCTTGCAACAAGGCCAATGGCATTGCCCACTGATGTGTGATTCCGTCATCATCCTGCCATTCCAGCAAACGCCCCCACTCACCACTTTGGGCATCGCGGGTTTTGGCAATGACAAACAAGGGAGCGCATATCCACCGAGGTGGTAATGGAGTGCCATCTTTATCGATGCCGATAAAAGTTAACCCCTCAGCAGTTAATCGAAAACGACCACCAGCGTAATCGCAGACAATGGGGCGCTGCTTTGGTGTATTGGGTAGCTCAATAATATGATTTTGTGACATTGGTTATTCTCCAACAACATATGATGCATCGAAATGAAGTGAATTCATTCTGACGGATTTTAAATTTACGCGTTCTCAACGAGCTGTAACCGACCTTCGTCACTGGTTGAGTAATAAATTTTTTGTTGTTGAAGAAAATTCAGCACATCGCTTTTTCGGTACAACACCTTGCGGCCAATTTTTAAATAGGGAACACCACCACCCGCCCAACGGTTACGTTCAAGTAACTGGGTGGAACAGCTTAATACTGCCGCAATGGTTTGTTGATTGAAAAGCGTAGAATGTGGCGCTGATTCGAATTCGTTTAATAGATGTAAACGGGATGGTTTTTGGCTAGACATAGGGGATCTCCGCAAGTGATCATTCATTCAGTATAATTACCGACCTGCACGTCCCTGTGTATGAATTCAAATGGCTATCCTTATGTCCTTGGATGAGTACTTGAAATTCACTAGCCACTGTTGGCTATGAAAGCTTCTACTTCAAGCTTGAAAAAAGTATTGCGCATTCTTTCAAATCTTGTCAAGCAAAAAAAATCGAATTAAAAGAGATGTTATCGAATGATATTGATTGATAATTAAATTTGTTAAAAAAATCGAATTGTCCCAGCTGCCCCATCATGAAAAAACAGGGGTGGGGCAGCTAAACACTACTAGGGGCGTGGGTGTCCCACTCGTCCCCTTTATCCCTTGTATTTTTTAATCAGAAAATTTTTCTAAAAATTGAAGCAATAACAATGAAAATTGGCTGTCATTTTCTTTAAATCAACATTAAAATGTTCCATTTTTAATCATTTTGAGCCATGAGTTTTTTGCACTTACGCTTTTGCTTTTTGCTTTTCTTTGTTTGCCAAGCACATGCTGAGACTATTCCATCCACAGAAATAATTAACTACAAAAGTGAGTTAGCCTATATAATCAATGGTGGGCCTAAAGTTGTAGTTGGCAGTAACTATGAAGATGCATGTAGCCAATTAATTACTTATGGGTATCTTTGGAAAGTCTTACCCTCAAAAAGGCCTGAGCCAGCTTGTTATTCCTCTTCAAATAATATGCTATTAGGTGCGGATACCTGGTACTGTGCCAATGGTAGCCTCGCTTATTACAATGTTCCGTGGTGGAGTTGCAATGTCTTTCATGCATGTCTAAACAATACCTGGTCTCTCAGTTCGGATGAATTATATTGCACTCGTCCAGAACCAAACTGTTCTTCAAAACCATCTGAAGTATCTGAGATAAAATTACTTGCTGCTATCGTCTATGGGGAGGCTTCTGTTAATAGTACCATTGAAGAAAAAGCTGCAATTGCTAATGCAGTTATCCGGTTCAGAGATTCTTATCACTATAAATCAGTTAATCAATTAATTGCTAAAAAGCCCGATTATTCTTCTGCAGTAAAAAATAGAGTGATAAGATACCGCCTAGTCATGTGCTCCGATGTTGAAATTGAATATCCTGAAATATATAAAGCGGTATCAAATGCCCTCGATCCAAATGGGATTGATTATGCAAATGGCGGATGTTTTTGGGATGGTTTTGACTTAGTGACTCTGGGGACGAAACAGCCACATTATCTTAAGGGATATAAATTTACAAATCCCCTACACGATGTACTGTCTGTTGGCGACAGTCAGCCAGCTAACAAGCAGGGCGCAAACGGTGCATATGATTACACCTATGAATCCACAGCTGGGTATGGGGAAACAGTGTTTTGGAAATACACAAACGAATTTATGAATGCCAAAGGGGTGAAACAATGTCGATAATACGAGGGATCCTTTTATTTTTAGGTATGTCCATTGCTCAAACTGCGGTATCAGAAATACCTGTCGAAGTGATTGGATCTTGCAAAAATGCTAAAGCAGTTAATCCATCAGTTACTGTAAGTGAACTTATATCCCCTGCAGGCCTAGGTGACGATGAGACTGGTTGTTTAAATCATTTTGAATCGACAAAAGGAACTTTTAATTTTGGATCGATCATCTGTAATGATGAAAACTATCTCATTCTTCAATCCTCTCGTATCAATTTAAATACAGCTCAAAATCATTCAGTTAATCCTTCTTATACCCCAGGTGCAGATATTGCACCCACTTCAGATTGGCTAAAAATAATATTTAATAACCTTGAATATCTCTGTATTAGTGTTCCACTCTCTTCATCAGGTGATGGGGCTAGTGTTTCACAATATTACATTGTTGAAAATGCGTTCAATTCATCTAAACCAATTCTTCATTATTATTTTTTTAATAGGGAGATTATGCCAATGACCTCTACAAATTAATTAACTTATTCATTTAACTCAGCTTCAATTTCTTCAACTGTCGGTAAACTGCCTTTCAAATCAGTGGGAATTGATTTGGATAAGGTATATTGCGGCACAGCTTGTGCCGTAATTGTTAACGTAAGGTAAGTATGGCAATCGTTTCATCTACTGTATATTTTTAACAGAGATCCCCAGAGTTTCTAGTAAATTTTGCCCCATGTCAGGAGATGTCACTCTAGAAAAGGGTATGTCTTTGATCCAGATGAGGAAAATGGAGCGCTCTATCTAAGCTCTAGCATTATATCTATAATTGAAATATAAATTGATTTATCAGAGAAATTAATGGATTTCTTATCTTCCTTAAAAATCAAAGATGCCTTTTTAAAATTACATGCCTATATACTTAAATTATGCAACAAAAGGATGGTTGCGTTGGACGATTATAAAGAGGAAATAGTTGAAGTAGATCTGAATTATATTTCTCCCCATATTACCGCAGATAAAAATAAAGGGCGCCCAATTTCGTTGGTCCGAAAAAATGCATCCAGATTACGAGAAATATTTTGAAATTGATGGCGATACTCGCAGATATTTCATCTCCAGAGGCAAGTTCTTATGGATAAAACGAATTTAAAATACTCTCGTGATAATGTTTTGAATAATATAACTATTCCCGCTCATGTTTAATCATCTGCATTATCCGTACAATGTGACCCCACAACAATCGCGAAACGGGCTGTTTCGCAAATTCAATTCGTGGGTAAAGGAATAAACCATCGTATATACTCAATATTTCATTTAGAACCCTGCTTTTCAGAAAATGGTTGGTGCATAACAAACAAGAACTACTCCAGGAAATGCGCGCCCGATTCACTTTAAGGGTTTATATTTAACCTAAAATTTCTAGTATTACTCGAAATAATGAAATTAAAATAAACTCTTCCTGAATTTCATGCCTAAAGGTGCAGGAAAAATTTACCTTATATGTGGATTTCCTATATTTTTGTGCTGAACTGCTTGATAAGTTCAAGAATCTCACTGAATTGTGGGTGATTGCCAAAATATATTTCTGATTTTTGATCATAAAGTTTGCTAAAGGTATCCAACTCTCCAGCTACAGATAATAAGAAAGCAGGATTTTTGCATAGATCTAATTCATCATCTCGACCAAATTTTTCAGTCTTGTACGTTTTGTATTCCTCCGTACTGATAAAGTCCAATATCCTTTCATTTTGCAATAACATGTAGACATCATAATAGTGCCGAATAAAATTAACTGGTGACGTGGTTTTTTCAGCTTTATTTTTCCGATATTTTGTAGAGATAGTTTGTAGTTTTTCTACGAAGGTATATTCAGGGTAATAACATTTTACTTTCAATGCCCGGTTGTCAAATACTTTAATACCAGACGCTATTACCTTGTCATAAGCCCATGAGCTAATATCCTTTTCTTCATATGGCGTTGTTTTATCAAATCCCATTTCAAACAAAATACCCTCTTTCAAGGCTTTGAGCGGCTCAAAATGAGAGGTATATTGGCCTCTGATTCCGGCACTTCTCATTTTTTTATCGTCAAATTCGTGATCACGGCTAAAAGATAGGTCTTGTATTGTCAATTGGTCAGATACAGCATCGAAAAATGTGCTTCTTGCTTCTATGTGGCTTGCCTTGTCATGGTTCTTGCTAATCTTCAAGTTCAGTTCTGGCTTGGGATGTACTTGGACATCAATATCTTCAGAAAATCGATTAATGAGATTAAATCCCTTCGATAATGATGTTCCTCCTTTTAATTCAAAATCATGCTGTTGTTGCAATCCCCACAAGGCATGCATAACCCAATAATCTTTCTCAACAATACTGGGGCTTATGCCTTTTTCTTCGGAAATAACCATGAATAAATCTTTTGCATCAGGTAATTCGTGTAAAAACATATTAGTTTCCAAGAAGGGTATGTAAATATTTTCTGGTGGCAACTTTGCCATATTTGGAAGATAGTTTCATCAATTGGACTTTATCAAACTGATCGATGTTTTTAGCAACTTTTGAATGCAATTGGCTTACATCTTCCGTTAAATATTTTGCATTGTTTAATAAGTCCACCAATAAAAATTCTTTAGTCAGTTTAGTTGGAAAACCATTACTTGGACGTTTAAAAGAGAAAACACGATTTCCAAGCCTTTTATCTTCATGTCGTTCACTGTTATAAACAACTACTTGGTTATAAAGCTGTGTCAGGCCTAAACCCAATTTATTGTAATCATTCCATGAATACATGAGAAAGGGCTTATCAAGAAAACCTTTAACAAGTGCCTCATCAGTTGGTGGTAGTAATCCAAAACGAGAATGCTTTGGCTTGTAATATAAGCCTGTTGCTGGTTTTTTGAGTTTGTTTGCTTCTACTAAGGTATTGAGATCTCTATCCAGATTGCTTGAAAAAGACAACAAATCCTCTCTCCGGTAAACGAAGCCGGCTTTCATATGGGAATATAGGTTGTCACGCTTTAATGTATTCATGGTTATATTATATACAGCCATTGTCTAATTTGCAAAAAATTTTATTAAAATTTCATGTAAATAATTTTTATTCTGCCGCTCATGCTCTTCTTTTACCATATGCGCCAGGCATACAATATGTCCTTATTTTAATTGCGACACAGCTTGTGGCGTAATTGGGGCACAACCTGTGCACCAATTTTGAATTCAGGATAAGCTCGTGCAAAAACGTAGGGGTTATTACTCATGAACTACTTCTTGTTGTTGGATCGCTATTAGTGTTGCGGATGGTTGGACACCCATACACTTTAAAAAATAATCGGTAATCTGTTGCATTGGTTTTCTCAACCGCTCAACGTCGGTCACGATGTACCCGGCTGTGATATCACCGTTCATTTTATGGTTCATCAAACGCTTTAAAGCATAAGCTGAGATATCCAGTCCCTCAGCAATAGTAATAAACGTTCTTCTTAAATCATGAACCGTAAAATGAATACCTGAGAGCTTGGTTACATTAGCCATTTGCTTACGTGGCTCAATAATATGACCTGCTGCACCCGTGCCAGGAAAAACATACTCATTAGTCTTCTTTTGACTACGTGATGCTAGTAATTCATAGAGATAACTAGAAAGGGGTAGTGTATGGGACTCATGGTTTTTAGTATCGAGTACAGTTAGAGTTTTAGCGTTTAGATCAACTTGATCCCAGCGTAAAGTCGCGGCTTCCTGACGGCGCAATCCCGTAAGTATGATTAACATTAAGTAATCTCGCAAAACCTCACTTTGTAATTGTTGAACGCCAAGATACCAAGCCGCCAATTCATGGGCTTTAATAAAACTTTGGCGACGCTCAACACGATACCAGGCTCGGGTTTGGGATAGACGTTTTACGGGATTTTCGGTAATTAATGATCGGCCTTGTGAATCCTCATATTGACCGGCTGCAAAATTAAAAAGGGCGCGCAGTAGACGCATGGCTAAATTCGCGTAAGCCTCTCCATGTTCTTGTCCTAGTTTTTTATGATGCTTTGCAACGTTGTCTTTGGTGATGGTCAGCAAGGGTTTATTAACCCAGTCAGCAAAACCTGTGGCTAACACTTTTTTGTAATTATAAAGTGTATTGTGTTTTAACGATTTACGGACTTGGATGTAATCATTAAATACATCGCTTAAGGTGATTTGGCGCATTTTTTCAGCGCGTTTTTCGGCAACTGGATCTATTCCAGTCGCAATTTGCCCGAGCAGTTTTTGAGCTTCCTTTCTTGCCATCTCAACTGTCAGTTCAGGATAACGACCTAAGGTAATGCGAGACAGTTTATTCTTTATTAGTTTTTCAACAAAAAAGGCTTTTGTTCCACCGGAGGTAACTCGGATTCCAAAGCCCTTCATTGCATCATCGTAATATCGTTTTTGTGCGGTTCTGCCCTGAGTCGTTGAAATGGGTAATGGTAATTTATCAACGACTGATTTTGTGATTTTCATTTTCCCTCTTATTCAAACGTGTCGAATATGTGTCGAAGAAATGATTAAAACACAATAAAAGTAGTTGTGCTATAAAAAAAGCCGATAGGCCTTATAAATAAAGGGTTGTTAGGATAATTTAAAAGTTGATAAAAGTCGTTAAAAGCCATGATTTTATAACTATTAATCATTAGGTCGGCGGTTCGAGCCCGTCCCGGGGAGCCAATTCCAGTCTAGGTTTTGGCGAATTCCAAGTTTTTCCCAGTCATTCGCTGTCGCTTATTGATAAGAGTTTCAAGCTCACCAATTTGAGGAAAATCCTTCTTTAAAATTTCAAAGGATTGCTATGATGGTTTGTTATCTTTATTCATTGTCTTTATTCAAAATAAGCAAGCAAAGCAACTGTCTTGAAATCGCAGTTGCTTCGCTTGTGGTGTGAGTGTTTGTCTTTAGTTTCGAGACATAGAGTTGGATGGCTCCAGTGTGTTTTGAGCTGATTTAGAGAGTTTGCTTTTTTCAACCGCCTCAATTGTTTTTTCCAATTGCTGCCGGAAAAATCCAATTTTGTTTTTAGGCTTGTGCGTGGTATCCAAAAAGGAGAGGATGTGGGCAGCGACGTCTGGTGGTAAGGCAGGTAAGTTCGGGATGGTGGTTGAGTTTTCTTGCGTCAATAAAGCCATAGGTGCCAGGGCTCTGGCTAATTGGGACTCACCATTGTCAGATAAATGATAACGATGCCTGTTTTCGCCTAATAGTTGCAGAAAGACATCGATTTCTTTGGTCGTTTTATGGGTAAAAAGACCATTATCCCCTAGATGAACGAAGGTGATATGAGCTGGGATGGTTGCTAGGACCTTTGCTAAGGCAGGGAGGCCGAGCTTATTGAGTTCGTTGTCGCTCAAGTCCAGGTTAGTGACGTTCTCTGGAATGCCCTGCAGAGCAGTTGTTAGACCTTCCGCGCCGAGCTCATGAAGGAAATTTCTGCTCAAATCCAGGGTGGTGATGTTCTCTGGAATGCCCTGCAGAGCAATTTTTAAACCTTGGTCCTTGAGTCGAGAAAGGTGATTATCGCTCAAGCTCAGGGCGGTCACGGTCTCTGGAGTGTTCTGCAGTGCTGTTTTTAGACCTGCAGCACCGTGATGATAAAAGAAATTCTTTTGCAAGTTCAGGGTGGTGATGTTCTTTTGAATGCCCCGCAGAATGGTTGATAGAGCCTTGATTTCGATTAAACAAAGGGAATTATAAAGCCCTAGGTTGGTGATGTTCTCTGGAATGCCTTGTAGAGCCGTTTTTAGACCTTCGACACCGAGTTTAGTAAGGTCATTATAGATAAAGTTCAACGTGGTGACGTTCTCTGGAATTTCTTTCATCAATTCGACCAAGCGATTTTCACCTAGCTGATTGAGTTCGATGCCTAATAAATTAAGTTTGGAATCGCCTTGGGTCCGACATGTTTCAATACATTGCCTAAACTTTTTTCTATCGTTTCGATTTCATCTTTCGTAATCATTTTAAATACCTTGCTACTTATGGCAAAACACAGATGTACTATGGAGATGGCATTGAGGCTGGCTTAAGAAAAGACAGCATCTGCCTCAGGCCGCACTGAAATGTGTTTTGCATGAATTGTTAAAAAAATAGGGTGCTGGGGTTCAAGCCAACATTTAGAGAAGGTATGTGCTGGGTATTATTTTGTGACTCGGGTAGCGAGACTGAATAAAAAAGGTTCCGGTAATTTGGAGTTGCCCAAGTGATTTCATGGTTGTAGCGCGTTGGTGTTCATGATGGCTTGATATTATACGGTCAGGTTGAGCAAAAGCAAATCATTTATTTGGGTTTTGCGTAAGTCCTGACAAAATAGCAACCAGGCTACACCTGTTTACGAATGGTATTTCTGATTCCATTGAAAAGTTATTAAAATTTACAGGGACTCTGGGGACGAAACAGCCACATTATCTTAAGGGGTATAAATTTACAAATCCCCTATACGATGTACTGTCTGTTGGCGACAGTCAGCCAGCTAACAAGCATGGCGCAAACGGTGCATATGATTACACCTATGAATCCACAGCTGGATATGGGGAAACAGCAAGTGTAATGAAATGGACCTATCCTCCCCATAATCGGCTTCTATGAGCCATAATTAATATGTTGAGAATAGTTAATCAAAGGAGGACGGTCCATTTCATTACTCGCTGGTTGTTGTTGAACTAATTCTCGGTTTGAGGCGAGCAGGATTGTTCGCCTTCCCTTTGACACCATTGCTATAGAAATTTTAAATTACTACTGCCAAAATATGACAGCATGAATTTTTACAGGTTTATACTTTGTCTAAAACCCAACGTCTTTTTGATCTCATTCAAATACTGCGGCGTCATCGCTATCCCGTTAGTGGAAAACAATTGGCTGAAGAGCTCAATGTAAGTCTTCGTACCGTGTATCGCGATATAGTCCTTTTGCAAGGCCAAGGGGCATCAATAGAAGGTGAGCCTGGTCTTGGCTATGTATTACGTCCTGGCTTTATGCTGCCCCCTTTAATGTTTTCCGAGGAAGAGATCGAAGCATTGGTCTTAGGCTCACGTTGGGTAGCACGTAGGACTGATAAGAAATTAAGACTTGCTGCAACCAATGTCTTAGCTAAGATATCTGCTGTGCTCCCAGACGATCTTCGGCGACAACTTGAATTTTCAGGCTTACTCATTGGCCCTGTAAAAACCACGGTAGAACATGATGATGAGAAAGAGGCACTAATACGTCTTGCTATTCGTAAAGAGCATAAGCTTCAAATGACCTACATTGATGTTAAAGGAGATGAGTCTCAACGCATTATTTGGCCGTTGGCACTTGGTTTTTTTGAAGAGGTTCATGTTGTTGTCGCTTGGTGTGAGCTTAGGTCTAACTTTCGCCATTTTCGCACGGATAGAATTGTCAATTTAGTGCGGTTAGAAACACGTTATCCCAAGCATCGCCAAGCCTTGTTAAAAAAATGGCGTGAAATGAATAACATTCCTGAGCAATAAGTTCCTTCACTGCTGACAGAAATTGTCACTCTATGCCAGTACACTGAGTTAGAACATACAAATACTGTCTAAAAGAGGATATATTATGCTTGAACCAAGTGCCGTTGTACTTTATGTTGATAATCTTCTAGTAAGTAGCGCGTTTTATCAGGATTTACTTGGAATAAAACCAGAAGAAGACTCCCCTACATTTCATTTTTTCAAATTATCCAATGGAATGGGTTTAGGTTTGAAGGCGAAACATTCAGTTGAGCCATCCGCCACTGAAAATGGTAATGGTGAACTAGCCTTTACACTTGATAATCACAGAGAGGTTGATGCGTTATTTGTAGAATGGCAAGGAAAGGAAATAGGCATGGCTCAGTCACCAACTGTTGTACCTTATGGCTATACTTTTCTTGCACTAGATCCCGATGGCAATCGACTACGGGTTGTCTCTCTTAGAAAATCATGATATGCAACTGATTATTAAAGCCATGCAAAACCCCATGAACAATCAATAAAAGGAGAGCATTTGAATGTCAGTGATAAATCCCGTACTGAAACATGTTGATAGTTTTACAGTAAAAGGTCTCACCGTAAGAACAAAAAACAGCGATGAGTTCAACCCAGAAATCGCAAAATTACCTACTCTGTGGCAACGGTTCTATGCCAGCAATCTCATCCCTAATACAACTATTTTTGGTGTGTATTCAGGCTACGAGACTGATGCAAATGGTCCTTATGACGTCACTGCAGGAACAATTAATAGCAATCAAGGTGCTGAATTAAGTGCCGTGAAAATCAATTCTGGCAATTATCTTGTATTCCAGGGTAAAGGCGCAATGCCCCAAACAGTCATTGAAACATGGAAACGCGTCTGGGATTATTTTACCGCAGACAGTCCCTATCAACGTTGTTTTATGACTGATTTTGAAGAGTATAAAAATGGTGATGAAGTCGCTATTTTTATTGGTGTACGGTAATTAGTTAATCTGGTGGGTGTTGTGGCTAAGGTATAAAATGCTTTGTTAAAGAGGCCTGAAGAGTAATGGACATTCATGCCTTCATACCATTTCTGCAGCACTGAAGGATTCTCAGCTTTGCCATCCCATTATGTTTAGGCAAGGGTTTTAGCGAATAGGTTCGATAAATACAATCCACCAAGGGTACTAATAAACAACGATAAAATAGTTGGCAACACACCACATCATTTTAAGTTTCCAGATCAAGTCTAACATAGAACGCAGTACAGGTATTTAAGGGGTGATCAAGCTCAACAATTTGACTGTATCGATTTTTCCATTGGTCTTTATTGGGAATTCATTTAACCATACATACAGTTCAGGGATCATATAAGTAGGAATCCTAGTTTTTAAAAAAGCTTTAAGTTCCGCACTATCGATCACAATTGGGTTGTTATTGGATATTAAAAATGCGATCAATCGATTATCAAGAGAATCTATTTTCTCACAGATAACCACTGCGTCTTGAATATTAGGATGTTCTAACAAATGATATTGTATTTCTCCTAATTCAATACGCATACCGTGTAATTTTACTTGCTCGTCTTTACGGCCTAAAAAAATCAATTCATGTTCATCATTCCAACGAACAAAATCTCCAGTGCGGTACATTTTCTCTCCAGGCAAGTAAGGATTATCTATAAAACAGGCCTGTGTGAGTTGATGATTATTTAAATAACCTTGAGATAATCCCACGCCTGAAATAAATAGCTCTCCTGGCTCAGAACCCGTTGGATTTAAATGCTCATCTAACACAAAAAATTGAATGTTATGGATGGCTTTGCCAATTGGGATGTTGTCGTATTCTTTTTGTTTTTCACAAATAAAATAGGATACATCTATCGTTGCTTCTGTTGGACCGTATAAATTAACTAATCGAGCTTCATTACCCTGAAATAGGTGATTAAATGAATTAACGCTTCGTGCATCCAGAGCCTCTCCACTTAGAAATACGTACTTTAATGATCCCAAACGCTGGATGGGAAACTCTTCCATAATATAACTTAAAAAAATACGAAATACTGAAGGCACAAAATGAATAACACTGATCTGATACCGCTCAATCATTTGAGTAAATAATTTAACATCATGCTCCCTATTCGGGGGCAAAAGGACTACACTGGCACCTGCAATAGACCACCAACAAATCTCCCAAACAGAGACATCAAAACAAACGTGTGTTTTTTGAAACAATACATCCTGACTATGTAATGGGAATGCTTGCTGCATCCAGAGAATACGATTAACTAAAGCATCATGTGAGATCATGAGTCCCTTAGGTGTTCCCGTAGTGCCAGAAGTGTACATGACATAAGCTAAATCTTTCTTTTCCACCTGCAGATTTAAATTATGACTCTCTTCTAGGCTCACGTCTTCATTGATGGTTATGATTTGAAGATCTCTTATCTCATACAAGGTTTCCTTTTCTGACAGGAGTGGATCATCATCAACAATTAACAATTGTATTCGAGCATCTTGCAGAATATGTTGATTCCTCAGCATTGGTGACGAGGGATCTAATGGCAAATACGCTAAACCTGCTTTTAATACCGCAAAAACAGCAACCAACATTTCATAGGAGCGCGTCAGTTGAATGCCTACAATCCCATTTGAGGGTAGTCCTTTTCGTAGAAGGTACCTTGTGTATTGATTAACTTGCTTGTTAAAAGCTTCGTAGGTGATGCAACGATCATTACGATAAATGGCTGTCTTTTCTGGGTTTTTTTGCACTTGTTCTTCGAATAATGTGCAAATCGTTTTGAAATCATCGTCTGATTGCATGGTATAAAACCTCCGAATCTTAGTTGAGACAAAGTTTCGGAATAAGAATTTCATGCATTTGCGAGGTTCCCTCGATAATCTCCATCACTTTGGCATCTCGATAATATCGTGCCACTGGATAACTCTCATCAAAACCCACCGCACCAAAGATTTGCAATGCATGGTTAGACACTAAAACTGCCATTTTAGAAGCAGCGTATTTTGCTACTAATGTTTCAGCAAGGTAAGCTGGATTTCCCTGCAATCTCAGTTCGCCCGCATAAAAGCACAGTTCACGAGCGGCTTTCACATGTACAATCATTTCCGTCATCATCTTTTGAATTAATTGATGCTCCTCTAATGCACGATTAAATTGTTTTCTTAGGTGCGTATAATCTCGAGCGGCATCCACGCAGGCCTGTCCCAATCCAACACACCCCCATGCTGTGGTATAGCGCCCTTCATTCAAAGCGGTTTGTGTCACGTGAGTTAAACCCATGCCTATGCGACCTAATACTTGTGCTTTAGGAATCGGGCAATCATCAAAAAAGATCTCTGCCAACATATTAGAGCGTAATCCTAAAAAATCATTCATTGGAGAAACCTTCAAACCAGGAGTATTTCTTTCAACTAAAACGGTTGTCGGTTTACCTTGATAATTGGCTAGCACTAAAAATAAGTCCGCAAGTTGTCCTAAGGTGATGTATCTTTTAGAACCACTTAAATTGTATCCATCCTCTGAATCGGACAACTTCGTTTCAACATGTTCCAAATCACTACCGATATTCGCCTCAGTTAATGCTAATGCGACTAGTGTTTCACCTGTTGCAATCCGCGGTAACCAAGTCTGTTTTTGGATGGTTGAACCAAAGCACATGAGGGTTCGATTAACCATCCCACAAACCGTTAAAATATTCGCAAGAGAGCAGAGCTCTTTAGCAAATGCTTCATGCATGAGACCAATGGTAAGCTCATCCCACTCTTGTCCCCCAAATTGTTTAGGAATGCAAGCACCAAAAAAACCATGCGTTGCCATGGTAGATAAGAAATGTCTTGGAATACTTTGTTGTTCATCAAACATTTTCGACAGAGGATGAAGCGACTTTTCTATAAACTCATTAAACAATTTCTTCTGCAGCAGATATTCATCAGGATAATGAGGCAAAATGGGTGTCCTTATTCATATTGATAAAATCCTTTTTTAGTTTTTTGACCAAGAAGGCCTGCATCGACCATATTTTTTAATAACCAGCATGGTCGATATTTTGGATCATTAAACTCGGAATACAACGTTTCTAAAGAATACAGAACCGTATCTAAACCAATCAAATCGGCTGTATGTAATGGCCCCATTTTATGTCCAAAACACTGTCTAAATAAAACATCGATGTCCTCAATTGACACAATGTTTTCTTGTATCATAAAGATGGCTTCATTAATGAAAAGCATCATGGCTCGATTACTCACAAACCCAACGGAGTCTTTTACGAGGATCATTTTTTTTTGAACTTGTTCCAGCAAGGATTGGGTTTTTTCTATCGTTGATAAATCCGTGTGATATCCTTTAATCACTTCAACCATAGGCATCATAGGTGCGGGATTCATAAAATGCACTCCTATTACGCGTTGTGGTTGCTCAACAAGCGATGCTATTTTTGTAATCGAAATGGAAGAAGTGTTCACACCGAAAATACAGTCCGAGCTACACTGCTTATTTAAGGCTTGATACAGTGCTTTTTTTTGCTCCCAATTTTCGGGTATATTTTCAATCAGGTATTCAGCTTGCTTGATATCGTCGATCTTTGTAGTAAAAGAAATAGACGCTAACAGGGTTTCCACACTCTGCGAAGATGGCAAGTTTTGAGTTAAAGCAAGATAGTGTACATTTTTAGCTATTTGATCTTTAGCTTTATCTAGTTGTGACTGAAGAATATCAACTAACGTTACAGAAAATTCGAATTGTGCAAAAAGTTGCGCAATACCAGAACCCATGACACCCGAACCTAGAATGGTAATCTTTTTTTGTTTCATCGTGTCTATTCAGCAAATATTATAGTTTACTATAAATAAAAGAGGCTATGGTATCAATACTAGTTAATTCATTTGGGTTGAAGTCGCCAACATTAAGATCAATCTTAAATTTTTTTTCAATGAATACTAATAATTGAATATAAAATAAGGAATGCATCGCTCCCGTATCAAAAATATTATCAGAAAAACCAATCTCTTTAATTCTAAATGAATTGAGTAAAAATAGTTTTATCTCGTTTTTAACATGCTCAATATCCATCGATGTTTCCTGCTTAGTAAAAATCCTGTTTAGTCGAACTACTGAGTTGCCTACGATGCATTGCATTACCATTCATTTTTAAAAATCGTCTTAATTTACCTGATAAAAGGTATTCAAATTGTGTCACTTCTAGGATATTAATTCTAGGTTGATGGAGACCCACCTTACTTAGCTCTTCCGAAATTGTTTTTTGTAATTTCACTTTATCAACCATACCTTTTGTTAAAATTTTAATATCAGCTCCATACCTTGTTTGTATGACTTGATATTCTTGAATATTTTTTTCTGCTAATAGCAACTTCACAAACAGAGAATGATTTACATAAGTATTTTCTGAATAAATAAAATCAAATTCGGAGCGTCCTCCAGGGGACACAATCAACTGATGTTGTATTCCACAATCGCAAGTTTTATCTAAAAACAGCAAATGATCAGAGGATTCATAGCGAATCAATGGCAAGGTATAATTGTATAAATTGGTGATATATTGTTTGTTAGACAATACCCCTTTAGCAACTGGGTTGTTATGTTCATCAATCGGTTCAACAATACAAAGATCTTCGTTTAAATGCATTTCATCATGATTAGCACGGCAATTCATCCCGAGCACGCCCTCCGTTGAACTATAGGTGTTGAAGACGCTCACATTAGGCCAGACCTCTTTTATAAACGTTTGAAATTGTGCATAGTGAGTTTCTGCGCCAACAAAAATAGCTTTAGGTTGTATGTTTAGTCGTCCAAAATAGGCTTCTTGACATAATTTATAAATAAATGAAGGCATTGATATGAGGACATCAGGTTGCATTTGATTAAGGTTGGTACAAATTTGAGCTATTGGGGCTGTCATTGGAAAACAATAATGTTCATTGTTTGTGAATTGAAACGATTTGATAAAAGCGTAGGCTGTGAACGTTATATTTTTTGTGAAAAAATAAACAATTTTGAGTTTTTGGGTTGGATTAAATAGAAGTTGTGTTCGTTCATGATTATACAATGGATTGCGGACGAAACAGGTATAATAAGTATTCCACTCATCCCAATCAAAAATAAAAACCCCTCGCTTTCCACTGGTTGAACCTGTTGTCACTACATGATAACGATTGAAAAGATACAATTCATCGATTTCATGAGTTTTTTGCTCAAGATGTTTTTCAAGAAGCGCTAATGTAAGGCGCCTATCAGTGACTATTGCATCCCAGTTATCCATTAAAATGGATTTATTGATGGTAGGCAGCTCATTTAAATTTTGCACTGTGAAATTCTGAATATCGATGTGGGCTAATGTCTTTTTATACCAAGGGGAGTTTAATTTAGCATGCGTTAATAATGATCTCAGTCGCTCGTCACGTATTTGCTGAAGTGTTTGTTTCGAGCAATGCAATCCATCATGATGTTTCTGGTAGTTTTCAAAAAAATATTGAGTTTGCTTGGAAATGAGCCTCTCTGTAACCTGTTTTTTATTCGCACCCCAACTTTTTCTGGATAGATTTTGATATAATCGTTGAAATAAATGATACAGTGCCATTAGGTTCTACCTAAATCAGGACTTACGCCCCCCAATCGCTTCGTTAAAAATAAATGCCAATTCAGTCATTTAGTGCATCCAAACTCCTTCATTGATATTTATTGTTGCCTCAACCTTGGGGTTTTTAGTTAGTCCTGTAAATATCGTTTTTCTATACAGCCCCTAACATTAATTATATATCATAGGGAATAAGATTAAAAAATGCCCCAATTTTGATAACCATCTGAATAATGACCTATATTTAAAAGAGTTAGGAAATTTGAGGATGATTCAAATTATGGGGATTAACAACGGCTCAAACAAAGTTGCGGTGGTAGGAATGGCTGCAAAATTTCCTGGAGCAAATGATCTTGATGAATATTGGAATTTATTGAGATTCGGGAAAGAAGCGGTCAGTAAATTTTCAATGGATCAATTACTTCATTCAGGCATTTCAGAACAACTAATCGCGGCTGACCATTACAAACCCTATAAAGGAATTTTAGATAACTTAGAATCATTTGATCTCCCTCCATTTGAAAGTGGTGCTAAAAACTATGAGGTGTTAGGCATACAAGGCAAAGTGATGTCGCATTTAACGTATGATGCTTTAAGTAACATGAGCGGTGAATTTAATAACCGAATCAAAAATACGGCTGTTTATATTGGAACCAATAATCAACCATCCGCTCATTTCTTGGGTTCAGCATACTACCAAGCGATTGATACCCAAAAAGCGATAGAGCGGTATTATTCAAGAATCATCGCACCTTTTATTTCTTATCAATTTGGATTTCAAGGAAGCTCTATTGATTTATATACTGCTTGTTCATCTTCTCTAACAGCGATTATACAGGGCTGTCGGGACTTGAATGCCTATCAATGTGAGATGGCGATTGCAGGTGCTGTCTTAATCGATTTACCCCAAGAAGTTGGTTATATTTATGAAGAGAACGGATTATTTTCCCCTGATGGTCATTGTCATTCGTTTGATGTCTCCGCTTCTGGAACGTTATATTCAAATGGTGCTGGATTGGTTGTTTTAAAGCGACTTGAGGATGCCATTGCAGACAATGATCAAATCCTTTCAGTAATTATCGGATCTGCCATGAATAATGATGGAAACTCAAAAGAGGGATTTATGGCGCCCGGAGCTCATGGTCAATATGCTTGTTTGCAATCGGCTTGGAAAAACGCAGGTATAGGTCCGAGTGATCTTGATTATATTGCGGCTCACGGCCCAGCTACCAAATTAGGCGATGCAACAGAAATTTATGCACTAAAAAAAGCCTTCAATACCGCTAAAATGACAGACCAATGTCCAATTGGTTCAGTAATTAGTAATCTTGGCCATACGGGAATTGTGTCCGGCATGGCTTCGTTTATCAAAGCGGTACTGATGCTTAAACATAGGTCAATTGTTCCCTCCATTAACTTCCAAACTCCAAATCCAGAGTTTATGTTGGAGGATTCACCGTTATATATAGCCACCCAGTTTGAGAGTTTCCCAAGAAAAAAAGAGCAGTATTTAGTCGGTGTTTCGAGTTATGGCGCAGGAGGAAGCAACACACATGTTGTTTTGCAGTTATGAAACTTTAGAGGATGAATAGGTGGCAAGCTCGACTTATCTGCTTTTATCTCGGGTATTAACACTTTTCTTTTGTCTATGTTGCTTTTTCTAAGGCATCAATATTCAGTTTAATTGCGTGGACGCGCCCTATTGCCTCAATGAAAGGTGTTGCCGAACATCTGTTCTTAATATTGTCTTAATGGTTAATTGTTATACTATTACGAGCGAATTAACGTGAATGTTTTATGACAAAACCGATTATTAAAACAAGACAATCATCTAAGTCAGGATTAGGATGTTGTTATGGATACAGTTCTTTCTGGGCAAAAGGACAATTACACTTACCAGTTCAGGATGTAACCTATGAAATCCCCCTTACTAACGCGATCTTTGATGAACAATCGTCACAAATTATGCCCATGCATAGCAAAAGACTAGCAAGTTTCTATATAGATTATTGGAACAAGAAAGAATTACTCGATGATATAAAAAAGGGATTGAAGAATGTTGGTGATGCGTTTGTGATTGGTTACTTAGGCGTAATCGCTGGCCATGCCCTCGCCATAAAAAAGATTGATGAAGACAAATATCAGTTCTTTGACTGTAATGTTGGTGTTTATGAACTTGATGGTAAAGAATTAGATAAACTTTTTTCAGATTACATTGATCCTTTGTATCAAAAATTATTTTATGGCCTGACTTTAGAGTACATCCCCGCAAATGGTTTATCTCCTGATTTAATAGAAAATATCTTAGCCACTGCCTATATCGTTGCGTGTAAACTAATTTCAACGCCGATAGGCGTATTTAGGTACCTTGAGAGCTTGTGTGAATTAATAGGTACTCTAGTATTGAGTGAGAAGTTAAACAGTAATAATGAGCAACCTCATGAAATAATAATTATCAATCGGTAGTATAGTGATGGCTGTTTAAGGACTATCTGGAGGTCGTGGTTCTGAATCCTGAGATAAATCAGGTTCTATTTGATCCACTTTTCTTTTTTTCTTACCGTCTACAGCGCCTAAAACGCCCAGGCCGCTTTTAGATAATGAAATCGGCGTGACTGCTTTTTTTCTCCACTCGAAAACATCGGTTTTTAAATCATCTTTTAAACGTTTGGAAATATCAAATTTGACAAAATATTGAGACGCTTTTTTACAATGGCTTTCAAAAGCAGCTCGACAAGATTGATTTTTTAGGTCCATCATAAGAAACTCCGAGGGATCATCAACTAAATCATCAAGTCGCTCACTCTCCGTCTTTTCGAACCATTTTTTTAAGGCGTCATTATCTTCGTCAAACTCAGGCGGATAAAAGCCAAATTTATTATAAACCGTAAGCGATTCAGCCGTAGGACTAACGGTCATGTTATTTTGGCCGCTATGCACTAAGAAATCCAACGCATAGACCATCATTAAATTACTTAGTCCTTTACGACGATAAGACTCATTCATAAACAAACTAAATAGCTGGGGAAGCATTTCGGGGTTTTTACTAAGCCTTAATTCAATAAAACCAATAATCTTGCCATTGTCTCGTAAAACAAGCATTAAATCACATCGGGTGTTATTTTTATGTAAAAGCTTTCCATTGTGTTTGAATAACTGAATCGTTTCATCATCTAATTTTTCAACATCCTCCTCAAAATAAATTTCCGCCATTGCATCTTCGTGCCTAACATAATACAGAAAATCAGGCAAATCACTTTCATCAGGATAATCAAGAACATAGCTTTGTTTTCTAGGAAGCGTACTACTATTATCCACTTTATCTTGATACATATAAATTACCGAATGTGTAGGGTTAGTATAATTTTAAGCACAACAGGACTGGTTTTCAACATTCTGTTTTTTTGTTGGCGCATTTTTGGTGCAAATCCATCAGAGAGGGTCTGTTGATGCAAACACCGAACATACTTATCAACAATGGATGAAAAACGTCTTCAGGAAGGATAAAAGAGTTTCTTAACCACACGAATAATACTCCACTTATTCATGTGGAAAATTTTTCGCCTCAGTTCGTGTGTTCGGTGATGCTTGCTGACGCCTACGTCATCAATCACATCCATGATAATATGTATCCGATCCTCCTTACCGTGATTGTACGCCATGTGCAAACGACTCACGTCAACCAGATAACAGTAACCATCTGCAGGCATGTGAAATTTTCCTTCTTCGGTTTCATACCAGCAATCTGGATTGGTGATCACCGGTATGTGCAAACGAACCCCATAAGAGCCTTCTCGAGTATCTCGATGCCAAATCGTAGTGCTGTTAGGCGGAATTCTTGTCCATCTTGCATGATGCGGTGACAGTCCTATTTTTCGGAGAGTTTCTATAACCTCAGCAATGTAACCGTTACCTACTTGAGTCAGATTAACGTGCAATTTTGGCCACGTGTAACCAATTTCACGATGGGCTCTTTCATAGTCAAAAATATACTCTTCACTCAGCTTGTCATACACATGATAACCATTTTGTAGTTGAAACCCATCACGATAATCGCCGCTTGTACTCTGAATACTCCAGCCACCAAACATCTCATTCTGACAAATAGGCTCAAGATGTTTAACTTGTGTATTAAAGTAATTTTGAATGCGCTCAATATCAAACTTAATATCCAACTGTTCCGCAATCATCTGAATAATTCCTTAAGCATGAGCAAATAGCGATTTAAGATACAAGTCATCCTATAAATAACTTTACCAATTGTTCTCAATTTGTGCAAATCTGTTTTACAGAAGCCCCCCAAGAAAAATGAGTCTTGGGGGCAATACTTGATGGATTAAGAGAGGTTCTAATCCGGGGTTTATCCTAAAAAATATTGGTCAGATACCCGTCTGCACTTCAGTGTTTACGGAATCAATGAATGGTTTTGTTGTTGCATTAGGTTCGTGCAAAGCCCGCATTTTTCCTGTTTTTAATAGATGAGGGACGTCAGAGAGTAATGTATCATGAGAGAAAAAGTCCTTAACCGCTTGTTTTCCGGCGGCCACTAACTTTTCCACATTATTTTTGCTGATCCTAAAATTAAACGGTTGTATGTGTCCAGCATCAATTTGAATGATTCGATCTCTATAGTCATCCCTCTTCTTGTTCGTTCGAGCTCTTGCGATCTATCTGCCCATTTATTGGTATTAAATTGGTAAATATGGTTTAATGTTTGCTCTGATGGTGTTTTTGGAGTCAATTTGATGAAGAGAATTTTAGTAATCCTAATGATGTCTTTGTGTTTTGCGACTGGCTATACCAGCAAGCTCAGCAAATTTTTAAATAAAATGGATTCAGAACAAAAGCAACGAGATGCGCAGGAATGGCAACAGGATATGAATTTTGGTGATTTTATGTTTCGTTTACAACAACGCTATACCGATAATCATGGGCAACGTTGCCGTGATTATGAATTTCGAGCTCGATCAAATCCTTATAAACATGGTTATTACACGATTTGCGATGAGCGTTAACAGCCGCCGTAGATGCTGTCTTTAAAATCAATCGTTTTATGAAAATTAGACTTGCTTTTAAAGATACAATCGCGCCCAAAATAGAGGTCGATGCATTTTTCGATGCCGAGGTTCCTAGGATTATTTCAAACAACATTAAGCAAAGGCTTCAATGTCTATTGTATCTGATAAAATCATTCCGTGCCTTTTTCATTAGCAAATTAAAACGGAGCAAATGTTGCTTTGTTGTTTTAGGCGAATGTAACACAAACTTCGAAATGCAGAGAGCAAAGACAAGGCGCCGAATTTCCCATGTGGTTTGTTGAAAATCATCGACCTTTTGTTTGGTCTTTAAAGTGGTTTTATAATCCAGTTTCAAATTTTCAGAGCTGGTGGATATTGGTAGAAAATGTTCAATGGCTTGGCTTCGTAATTTTTCTACAAAAAGAAAAGTATTCAGTTTTTTTGCATCAGCGCGCATTATATTTTGAACGCATTCATTTAAAAAATTATAAACCATCATTTGATGAAATAGATAAAGTCTATGCGAGTATCGATAGGCATTAAATAGGAAAAAATCACCGACTAAGACAATAAAAATACCTATTACAGTGCATATGGATCGATTAAGCACCATCTCAAAGGGGCCATTCACGGAGGTTGCACTATTCGTTTGTGCCAATAAGAAGAAAACAAATAAGGTAATAAAAAATACGCTGATGTCATAACGTTTATTATTTAACGTGGAAACACTTAAGCCAATAAGAGAAAAGATAAACAAGATGGGAATTAATCGATAATTCAGTTGCAAAAGATAGAGTAATGGAATTAACAGTATGAGGGCCAAGATAGTTCCACCTGCACGATGGATGGCTCTTATGAGAATTAATCCTGGTTCTGCACCAGCACTGACAGACAAGACCGTGATTAATACCCACAACCGTTCAGGGAACGTTGAAAACAAAAAAATGAGCATCGCAACCATGAACATGATTAATAAGTGAATAAAGCGAGCGTAATCAAGCTTCTTTCTTAGTGTTGAAGTTTGCTGCATAGCTTATTCCAATAAACACAGGTTTGGCGTAAACAGTTTACAACGTAGTGTTGCAATTTGGTTCTTGGGACCACAGACATTTCTGGTAAATGACAGTGGGAATTTGTTTTCATCGCACCTCTAAAGAAATAGAGGCTTTTCTGGATTTCACGCCAAAAGGCTTCATTTTTTTCTTCATAGTAAAGATTATCGAGAGAAAATTGAATATTGCGAACGTTGTTGGCAATCTTATGGGTATACAGCATGTATTTTTTGGGAACAAGCCTGCGATATTTTCTAAGCATACCAAGATGAGCGATTTCTTCCTGCATCATACTGTCACGATGATCGCTTAAGGAAGCTTCAATGTCCTGTTCAAGGCACTGAATAAATCTTTCCAATGCTCTCTTCCATACCATCAGGTACTGATTTGGGAATAAACGTAAACAAATGATGATTGGAATCATCGGTATTCCAACGGATATCACAATGTCATAAACAACCAACCAGTTTCCTTGGGGTTCAGTGTTTAGTATCGCTGGACCGCAAGCGAGCAATAACATGGTCGTGTTTTTCAATTGGTAGTAGTTGTTTAAAACATAAAAATAAACCGTAGCTAATGCTGCCATGGAGTAAAAGAATAATACAACCTTGAATGGGTAAAGAAGATAAAAGGAGACACTTATCAAGATTGTACCTACAGCTGCAAACACAAGAAACCCTTCCTTTTCTTTAAAACTGGAAAGAGCAGGAGACTCGTAAAATCGTATCATTAGAAAGGGTGAAAAAAAGGCAATTAAGTTGGTTGGAAGAAATAGCCAATAATCATAAACCATCAGCGTTGCAATAAAGAGCGATTTATAGAGTGCAATGCGTTGAACAGCATAAGGATCGACTTGATCCATCCACCTAGTAAGTCTTGACGTAAACATAAGCACTGGTTCCAACGCGAAGTGGATAATTGGGATCTGGATCTGTTACTTTTATCATAACAGGTAGACGTTGGGGCAATAGTATCCATTGATTTTCATTGGTAACGTTTTGCAGCTGAGTGCGTGAATCCACTAGTTGTCTATTGGCTGACCAATAATCGGAATCAACCACGCCATGAAATCGTTTTCGGGATAAATACATTCTTGGAAAGATAAGCACTTTCGACCCTTTTCTCACATAGCGTAAATCGGTTTCATTAAAATTCGCTTGGATATAAATATTGTCCTGATCAACCAATGAGAATAAGGGTTGATTGACATTGACCGGTGTCCCAATACTAAAGAATAAATTCTGAATGATTCCATTTCCTTGCGCATACACGTCCGTTAATTCGAGGTTAACCTGGGCGTTTTTCAACTTGGCATTCAGGGACTTGATTTCATTTTCCTGCGCAGTTATTTGGTGATTATCAATTTCCAATTGCTTTAAGGCGGCTTCCCAGACGTCTTTTGCCGCTTTTGTTTCCTGCTCGGAATTTTGCAAGGTAATAAGAGACACCGATTTTATGGCATAACCTCGACGAAACTTTTTATCGTCTTGCGATTTTTTGATGTACATGTTTTGCTGGTTTTCACTCAGTTTTAAATCGCGCTCATAAGTGGTTTTTAATGCAGCCAGCTTTGCTTGGGCCCCAGCTAAATCAGCACTTAACTGCTCAACGGAGTATTCATAAGGTTTTTTGAAAACAGTAAATAATTTTTGACCTTTGTGTACGACATCGCCGTTTTTCACGTAGAGGTCGGTTATGTACCCACTGGTTAAGGCTGCAACAGGGCGAATATTATTGACCACAAAGGCATTATCGGTAAAAGGGATAAGGTAAGAAAAGAGATAAAATAGAAGGGTTAAGAAACCTAGAAAAATAATGCTGTTTGTAAGAGTGATTTCTCGTTTAAAACGAACAAGTCGTTTTTTGAGCTCCTTGAAATATTCTGTCCAATTAATCATATCGTATAACCAAACGTGTTAGCTGTTATAGGCATAACCACCGGCCAAATCTTGATACAACAACACCAGCGACATGGCAAGTTCTAGCTTAGCTTGATTTGTGGATAGTGCCAAGTTATCTAGATAAATCTTGCTTTCCAATAGCTCTTTGTTGGACAGCAATCCTGTTTTTACCAGGCCATCTTGTAATTTGTATTTGCTTTCGTAGTTTTTTTGCGCTTTCCAATACGATAAAAACTGCTCATTCATTCGTTGATTGGCTGAAAAGGCATTATCAACTTCTTTTAAAATGAAGCGAACGGTCTTAATGTACTCGGCCATTTTTGCATAGTAAGCTCCTTTACTGGCTGCAATCTTCCCTACTGAGCTTGGTTTGATTGTCCAGTTAAAATAAGCATCGGTAGCTTGCTCAAACGTGTTATTAGGTAAATGTGCTTCACCAATAAAATCATCCAACTGCATCAATGGAAAAAAATCACTGTAGGAAACCAGAACACCTGCACGTGCCGATTTTAGTGCGTAATACGCCATTTTCATATCAGGCCGATTGGCGAGTACAGACATTGGTAAACTTCCAGGTTTAAATTGGGTAAAATCGAGTTGGGAAAATTGTGTTTTAGTCTTCACAGGGCCTGGATTTTCATTTATTAAGTAGCGAAGAGCATTCTGACTAACCACAATATTGTGTTTTACTGGTTTTATCTGAGCGGCAATTAATTGCTCATTGGACTTCAATTGAGCTAATTCAATGTCGTTGTTTAAACCGATTTTAACGTCCTGTTCACCTATTTTAATTAAAGCATTTAAATCCTTATCAAGTTGAGTCAACAACCTTAGCTGCTCAAGTTGGGCGCTCAGCGTGAAGTAGGAGGCGGTCACTTGGCCAATTAAAACCAGGCGCATGCCATCAATTGCTGCTTCATAGTATTGAACTTGGTACTTAGCCTGCTTCTGTTGAGTAAACAGTTGCATGATATTTAATGCGTAATTTGGCCATACCCCATAAAATCCTCCTGGAACACCGAGTGCTGGATTAGTAGAGTATCCCCCAAATAATTGCACGTAGGGTATCCAGCTCAGTTTCACTCGGCGCAACTCTCCTTGGGCCTGTTGTAGGTTACCGAGTGCAACATGGATATCCATATTGTTTTGCAAGCCAATTTCAATCAATCGGTCTAACTCCGAATCATGAAATTGTTTCCACCAAGCTAAACAGGGCAGTTCTTTGGCGGGTTTATATTCTTTGATAATCGATGGGAATTGTTTTGGTGTTGCGATGGTTGCCATTGGGCGATGGCTACAGCTTATCAAACTTATTCCTATAACGATTAAGGAGAATAATTTTTTAAGCATGCAAGGCATTCTTTTAAAATTGAATTTTAATCATTGTAATTTATTCTTTAGGTGATTTATAGAAATGGTTACCATTTGGTAACTAATTTTCAAAACACATTTTTTCATATACGTTAAGTTTAATTTTTTCGGAAAAAAGAAAGCTGTCCTTCCGCATTTGAGGGATGTGTTTTAAACATTAACAAAGGGAAAGTAATGAAAAAAGTACTGTTGTCTTCACTTTCGGTGAGTTTAATGCTTTATGCTGTTTCTGGGCTAGCTGGAAGCAGTCAGGAGACTAATAAACAAATAGTCGCCCAATTTTATCAAAAAGCGCTGAATGAAAAGAATTTTGCTGCTGCAGAAAGTTACCTTGGAGCCAAATACATTCAACACAATCCCTTGGCTCAAGATGGCAAGGATGGTTTAAAAAATTACATCGCTTATCTAAAAAAGACTTATCCACAATCGCACAGTGAAGTAAAACGTATAATGGCCGATGGAGATTATGTCGTGGTCCATGTGAACTCAGTCTTGGAGCAAGGAACAAAGGGGCGAGCCATCATTGATATTTTTCGGCTTGAAAACAATAAAATTTGTGAACATTGGGATGTCATTCAGCCTATACCTGCTGAAGCAGCTAATACGAATGGAATGTTTTAGCGGGTTGGGTCGATTGATCGAATGTCACTGCCTCAAGCAGCGTTATTCGTGAAAGCGGATAGCTCAGTATCCGCTTGCTGACGCGCGCGGCTCAGTCCACTCCCTGCTATGACTAGCATTTGATTCAAACAGCAAAGAAGGAACCGAGCCGCGCGCGTCAGCAAGCGGACCGACTCACTCCCTGCTGTGACTAGCATTTGATTCAGACAGCAAAGAAGGAACCGAGCCGCGAGCGTAAGCAAGCGGAGCGATGCGGGCCGTATAGAAGAACCTAATGACACCGCTTAACGCAGCGCCATTAGGTCGATTGATCCAACCTGCTTGCTTGAGCAAGGATTGAGGACAAAGCCAAAAATAGGGGAGAGTATGCCTTAAATCACTATGGAAAATCATGAGTGATTGCCCTTTATAATGTTAGGCTTGATTGTCGGTGTTGATAGCATTCAAAGGCTACCTTAGCTTGAGCTAAAAACGACTGATCACAATGAAGCACTTTGAATAAGTTAGACATTAATTGCGAAAACTCACTTTCTTCTTCCCAGAATGTATTGCTGTTCGCTTTTCTGAGTTCATCTTGTTTTGAGGCCATGAGTCCAATAAGAGTTAACTTTGAATCGTGTTGGGGTTTTGCCTTTAGTACGGCTATCAATTGCGTAATTTCTTTAGCAGCCTCATTGCTTGGTGATTTCTTGGGGTTTTCTTTAAGATAATCTTTAAATAATACGATGTACTGGGCTTCTATGGTTTCAATTTCGTTTAAATAGTTTGCTGAATAGTGAGTGACCCATTTGGCCCAATCGGGTTGCATGGATTCAGCCAATGAAAGACGTTGGACACGTGTTTCAACTTCTTTTTCTAAAATTGCTGCTTCATCGAGTCTTCCCAATTTAACCAGCATCCTTCCTAAGCCGCGTTTTGCTGAAAATGCATGATACGAATCTTCGTTTCCATATAATTCTACGGCTTTGCGGTAATTCTTTTCAGCCAAGTGATAATCATGTTCTTCAAACCGCTTCTTGGAGCCTAAATCCATGTAGGCATCTGCAATGAATAGGAATCCCTTTTTAAGCAGGGCCTCGAGATCCATCCATTTAATTTGAGCATGCTCTTCCGGAGTAATACGCTCTATATGCGTTTTAATGTCTCTATACAAGACCAAGGCTTCTTCTAGCTTTCCCGCTTTAATAAAAATAAGTCCTAAATTCCATTTTGTTGAACAGGCACCGTATAAGTCGTCATTTTCATACAACTCAATCGCTTTACGATAACTCTTCTCAGCTAAAGGATAATTCTGCTCCACGTTTCCATATTTGTGGCCTAAATCTAGATAAATGTCCTTAATGCTTTGAAGGTCGTCTTGAAGATCTGAATCAAGTGCCATCCAACTCTCGTCAGTACGTTCATCAGAGGTTAAGCGCGCTAAACGTGCCTTAACTTCTCCATAAAAAACTAAAGCGTCCTCTGGTCTTTTGAGTTTAATCAGCGTCAATACTAAATTCCGTTTTGCTGAAAAGGCAGTATGCGAGTCTTCGCTTCCATAGAGTTCGACCGCTTTTCGATAACTGCGTTCGGCCAGGAGGTCATCTTTGTCAGTTGCGTATTGATTGCCTAGGGCGAGATGAGCTGCTGCAATTCTTAGGGTCTCTTCTCTTTCAAGAGTATTTTCAGTGAGTCCGCTAATTTCACTATCCGGACGAGCTGCTCTAGCAAGCGCTCGTTCAGTTGGGGAAAGCAGCAATTGGCTTCTAGTTTGGTACATGAAGCTAAAGTCTGGGGGCGTGGTTTCTTCTCTAATAGAAACGTTGTTATCAAGTCTTTCTATAAAAGTCACTTCTGCTTGTTCTGATGCAACTTCCTTTGTTTCTCTTTTAATCAATTCCTTTAAATTGACACCCCCTTTATCGATGTCCTTGCAAAGGGTTGTTAGAAATTCATGCAATTCCTTTAAGTTAGGTTGAACTTGGCCTAATTGAAAAATCAATTTTTGTCCAACCACTCTGTCGTATGGCTTTTGGATGAGGTACCGCTTAAATAACTCGAGCAAGGTGGTATTTGATTGGACGTAGTTCCAGAATTGGATGAATTTTTCAACCGTGAATTCAATTGCTTTTGCACTTGTTTTGCTGTCGAATTGTTTGCTTGAGTACATGGTTGATTAGCTTCCAATTTGATTGGGGGCGTGTATTGTAGGTTAAAAATTAATCAGATTCAAGGTTTGTAACCAAATTATCCTACTTTGAGGGCAAGGTTTTTCAGAAGGACGCATTGTATATTTGCAGGTAGGTTCCGTCCTTCTCCATGCTCATCAATGCCTCATTAATTTGATCCATTAGATCAGTATTGTTTAGTTTGGACATAATGCCATAGCCTACTGCAATTGGATATGGTTTTCCGACCAACTTGTGTTCATGGAAGTTAGTGACCCAAAACTGAGCTTGTTCGGTGTTAGTAACAACGGCATCCACTTGCTGAGATACCAAGCTATTCAGTAAATCCAAGGTATTATTGTATTTCTTTAATTGCACGTCATTGGCAAATAACTCGGTAACATAAGATTCAACAGGGGAGTTTAAAAATACACCTATATTCTTACCCTTAAAGTCTTCGATGCTGTGATAATTGCTGTTGGCATTAGTAACAAACTGTACTTCACTTGTTTTGTAGGGAAGGCTAAATAAAAACGCTTGACTTCTTTCGGGTGTTATATCGATGGATGCAATTGCCAAATCAATTTGACCTGAATTTAACATCTCGGGAATTTGGTTAAAAAACATAGCCTTATATTCACATTCCGCCTCGATTCGCTTACAAATTTCATTCATTAAGTCGATATCAAAGCCAAAAAATTGTTGAGTATGTATTTTTTCAGATTCTATTTCAAAGGGGGGGTTATAGGACAAGGTGCCTATGGTCAATTTAAGTGCATAGGCGTTAAGCATGGGAGCAATGATCGTTATCAAAAAGAGAACTAAGCGATATTTTCTCATTTGTTATTCTTGCTTTGTTATTTCTACCTTAATTTTAGACGTAAAAGTGGAAAAATTGAAATCAATCGGATCAATTATTGCCATACAGTGGTCACAGTCGATAACTTTTCAGCCACATGGCTTAATCGGTTAAACGACGACTTGTTCCTTCACCTTTCGATTCACGTTCACTTTTGGAGTTAGACGGAAAAATTCGTTCAATGGTTTCTTTGTAAAAACTACTGAGTTTTTGTTTTCCGTGCGCTAACCAAGTATTATCAAACTTAGAGCGAAACTCTATACCTAGCACTTTTTTATCACTGAGCATTGTATCTAGCGTTTCGATGGAATTATGCTTTCTCCAAAAATTTCTAAGAGCGGTAAACATCGCTGCTCCTGACGTAGATACAGTTAGACTTTTTCGATCAGGGGGTGGTGATTCGGAAGTGGCATCTGCATGTGTTGTTTTTACGGGTTCGGGAAATCGTTTAACTTGCATTGTGTTTACAACGGTAGTTTTATCTTTATCCATCTCTTTATAGCTATTGATTGCTATGCGAATAGCATCTCTAGTCACCTCATGATTAGCAGTTGTACCCATAACGTCGTTGCAACCGACTACATTGACTATCCTTAAATGCTCACCGTCAGTCAAATAAGGTTGTAATTCAAAATTTCCTCGAATCCCAAGGCAGGAGCTTTCTTGTTGTAATGATGGTGGAGGTTTTTTGGCTGCGACTCTTTCCTCATAGGCCTTTAAATCTTTTTGGTATTGTTTAATAGCGAGTTTATTTTGTCGTTCTATTTCCCTCCTGGTCCCTGGAGGATCAGTTGGTAGGGGCTCCATTTTATTTGGTTGAGTCGGGCGGTTAATTTGTGGAAACTCTGTGTCTGCATCCAAATAGAATCCCCCTTCTTGGCGAAGTATTTCTATTCGAAGAAAATCGGAAGCAGCTGCTAAATTCTTAAAGCCTACTCGTTCCCTATCCACACAATCCCAAAAATCTTTTGCTCGATCTTCCCCTTTTTGTAAAGGAAAATCTGGATCCGATCCCTTATAATAGGAGTCGGCATTGTCGCCGTACATCCTTGATTTTAACCCCTCAATAGTACGAACTTTTATACCTAGAACTTTATCTAAGCTGTCATTAGAAACGGCTAAATCACTTCCATGTAAATTTTTATGCATATGATTTAATGGCTTGCGATAATTGTCCTCGTTATCTACCCAAACATTCAATTCATACCCACTCAGTTTAGCCACTTGGGCTAATCCAAGTATTGATTTTAAATATTTTTCGGGTATTGGTCCCCCAATCCATATGAAATGAATTTTTTTAGGGATAGGGATTTTAGAAGATTCCTGTTTAGTGTACATAGACATCATTTCTACGTGATTCATTTTAGTATAGCTTATTTAAAAGCCTTCCGGTGCATGCGTGCAGACCTATAACGTTGTAGGTGGAGTTATTCTTAGTCTAAGTGGGATAGTACAACACCTTGCTCAATCCAGCTTGTCTACATAGAGCTCATTCACAACAGCTAACAATATTTTCTCTTCTAGTCCTTTTGCTTTATCGATGGGTTGATTGATTCCATTAATAATGATTGAAAAAATAAATGATTTTTCTTCGGGTTTAATGATGTATCCTGACAAGGAAGAGACATCATGCATTGTGCCAGTTTTGGCATAGACTCTCTTTTCTAAGATCGTTTTTTTCATTCTATCTTTTAATGTCCCGGATACTCCAGACTGAGGTAAAGTCGTTAAAAAAAGATCTCGCATCTTTTGATCTTGGTAGAGATCATTTAATAAAGTCACGATTTGCAGTGCAGAAACTAAATTATATCGTGTACCAATACCATCCGCTAATTCAAGTTGCTTCATATCAAGGTGGGTGTTTTGAGTTAGAATTTGTTTTATAGCAAATGCTCCTTGTTTGTAAGTCGCCTCTTTAGTTAAAGAATAAGCCAATTGCTTCATTAAACTGCTTGCATACAAATTATCTGATTCTAATAGCATATGACTAACCACTTGTTTGAGATCAGCTGATTGCAGCGCAATAATTTGGGTAGCCTGGGCTGGTAAGTGGCCCGTACGAATTGTGCCATGCAGTGTAATGCCTTGTTCTGCTAGAGACTTTTTGATTATGGATTTGGCAAGTAAGCTAGGATTGGGTATTGCTAGCTGCAAGGTTTTCGGATCCTTTTGTTGTGCTAAGCAACCAAAAAGCCTTAATGTATTATTGGGCTTGATCTCAATATTCAACCCACAATGGTTTTTTTCCTCTTCCTTATCCACGGTTCGTAATTGATTGATAATTGTTAAGCCATTTTCTTCCTTATCCGCTTTAATGAGTACGGGATCTCCTAATTCTTTACCACTGATAAACTGGTATGACGCAGCATTACCATTTAATATGACTGCTGAATCAGGGGCACTGTAATACCAACCTAAATCATCATAGGAGGTTCCACCTGGATAATAAGGCGATTGAAAGCGCGATACATCTAAAATAAAATCACCTTTTATTTCGCGTACCCCCTTTTCTTTTAATGTCAGTATTAACCCTTTTAAATCATCGATAGTTAAGGTCGGGGAGCCGCTAAAGCGAATATAATAATCATGGTTTAATTGCGATAAAGTAGTTAGAAAACGATAATCCGGCGGAAAATGATAAAAAGTAGCTGCTGCTGTAAACAATTTCATGTTACTCGCAGGAGACAATAATTTGTCGGCATTTTTGCGGTAAATGATTTGACCGGATTCAGCGTCTTGAATTAAAACTCCAATAGTAGCGTAAGGGAATTCATTGCGTATTAGTTCATCTATTTTTGTGGATAATGATTGGGTATAAACAGGATTAGTTATTGCTGATAGAAGAACACTAAGAATAAGTATAAGCCGCATGACGATTTTTCCGAAAACCCTAAATCAATTTGCCAAAGTATAACCCATCCATAAGGGTTGTGTTACCCGCTATCTAACTTCTAGCCTTTTCAGGCGCATTTTGTTTAGCTCATCCTAGGGGTGTTGTTTCTTGGTCGCCATATGCATTCCAAATCAATGAATATGCTATCCTTATAATGACTGATTCATTGGACTGTCTTATGAATTATATCGTGACCCAACAGTATGCTAGAGGCGAAGAAAAACCAATCGCTGCGTTTAACGATTTAAATGAAGCCATGCTTTTTTTAACAAAAAAATCATCCAAAGATGATGAAGAAAGTAAAAAAATCATTTATAGACTATTCGATGATCAAGGATTACGGTTTGAATTAAATGAAGAGAACATTTCTATTTCGAATGCCAAATACGCAGACGCTAACGGTGATTTTACCTATCCAATCCCATTTATTTTCCAAGTCATGATTCAAACCAATCTTGGTTCAGAACGAACAATGGTCGCACAATTTAATGATGTAAATGATGCTAAACTATTTGTGCTTTGCCAATTTGAATTCAACAAGACGATTCATGATAACGATTTGTTTTTAATTTTTAAGGGTAAAGTTTTAATTGATTCCGCAAATAAAACCATCATTGCAAATCGAAAAAAAGAATCGAGCGGGACAGGATCAAACTATACACTAAGCCCTTTATCAACGAGACCAACTCCTGGCGGTGGCCCTGCTGATTATTGGGTTGAGAACAGAGAGGACGATGAAAATAGTCAATAGTGAGTTGAGTTAGTTTCGCCCAACATGATTCTTTACTCTGTCATTCGCCTCAATGTGATATCATTTCATTCTTTTACAGTTAGCCTGGAGACCGTGTTTTGCTGACTAACCGCATTGATCTTCGTTCTTATCGAACGGAAAGTTGTAGTCATGCGCACGACTTTGCCCAATTCGTGTTGCCTGTTACAGGCTCTATGGAGCTTGAAGTGGGTAATTATTCTGGTCTCGTTAATGACGATATTGGCGTGTATATTGCACCCAATGACGTACACTGTTTTGCTGGAAGTCAAAATAATCGATTCTTAGTGATTGATGTGAATCCTAAAAACCAACCTCATGATGGTCATTTTGAGTCAGCTACTCTGCATTTAACGACTAGTACCAAAAAACTTATTCAATTCGTCCATCATTACCTAGAGAACAACGAAAGAGATTTTTTTACAGATTCCCTCGTTAATCAACTGGTGTTTCATTTTGCGGTAAACTCATTTTCACCAGAGCAAGACTCCCTTGTTATGAAGGCAAAACAGTGGATTGATTTGTATTTTGCATACTCCGTGGATGTGACTAAAGTGGCCAAGCATTGTTATTTGAGCGTCAGTCAGTTGCAGCGCCGGTTTAAACAAGCGATGGGTTGTAGCATTGCAGAATATTGGCGGATGAGAAAATTACACCATGCAAAGAGGTTACTGGCCCAAAGAAATCTGTCCATTGAAGCCATCGCATTCGCACTTGGATATGAAAATTTACCTGCATTTAGTCGTCGATTCAGTAAAGTATTCGGAACATCACCGTCTCAATGGAGAACCAAAGCGCTATCGGCAAAGAAAATGCACGAAATGGATAACTAACTTTTAGTTTGCAAGAGATAAACTAGACGCTTATTTGATGGTATTGATCTAAAAAGATCGAGATGGGTGTTGAAGTGAGTAAATCCAATTCTTTTCTACAAGGCATGCTATTTCTTATTCTTGCACAGACAATGGTAGGCGTGAATATTGTCTTTTCCAAATACGTGCTTTCGTCAATTCCTATTCTTTTTATATTAGCGCTCCGTTTTTCATTGGCTGCTGTTATTTTATTGCCATTGCACTGGTTATCACCGGCAAAGAAATTACCGGTTTACTCTTATTTTTCCCGATTAAAACGAAGAGATTGGTTTTTTATTTTTGCCCAGGCTTTGTCGGCCGGTGTCCTGTTTAATGTCATGATCTTATGGGGGTTAAATTATACCGATGCCAATGTGGCTGGAATTATAACCAGTGCATTACCTGCAATTATTGCGGTGATGTCATGGATCATTCTTGGGGAGAAAATATCAGGTAAAAAAGCCATTTGCGTTGGTTTTGCTACTCTTGGGTTAGTTGTTATAGCTTATGAAAAGCTCAACGGTATCAAAGCCACGCATTCATTTTTGGGGGATTCTCTTGTTTTAGTATCCCTCTTGCCTGAGGCGACCTATTACCTATTAAGTAAAATGCATGGTAACACTCTGCCAGTTTTTTTAATGTCGTCCTTGCTTAATGGGATTAATGCCATTGCATTGTTATTTTGCCTAAGCTTTACAGCATGGGATGGTTTATCCATTCAGCCTATGGACTGGGTCATTTTAATCCTCTTGGGCTTGAGTTCAGGTCTTTTTTATGTGTTTTGGTATTTTGGATGCCAGAAAGTAGATGGAGTTCTAACTTCATTATCAACGGCTGTGATGCCCATAGCAACGGTTATTATTGCGTGGATAATTCTTGGGGAGCGGTTGACAACTGGACAAACGGTTGGGATGGGGATGGTCCTATTATCTATTGTTATCTGTGCTAATCGTTGAAGTACCTAAAAATGTGCCCATCCTCTAAAAATGAATAAAATATCGCTGGGTCGTGATTTTCATGAGTTCTATACAACATCAAAAATAAGATAGACAATCAGGGTTCGTTTGTGAATAAATTCGCTTTAGGGGAGTTATTTGGCGATGTCATTGCATGATTAGGATGAGGTAGTGTTAAGAAAAATGAATTATTTAACAGGATGCTGCTTTCTTTTTTTGCTAAGAAGGGATACGTGACTAACGATCCTATCAGGCCAACTCCTAGCAGCATGACATTGACCAGAAATAGCGAATTTTCAGAAAGTGAACGACTGTTTATCATCTCGCATTCTTGCTCAATATGTTGGAGGGTACTTTCACTCGAACCTTCGGATTCCGCATAAGCGAGAAGTAACAAGCAAAATTGACGAGGAAATAAACTTGAAAAAAGAGTGATAAACGCAAGGCTAAATAGCAACGTGTTTCTTAATGTTTCGTAACTGTTATCCCGACACTTCATTTGTCTAAAAAACTCCTGGAAACCATGCCACCAAGAATGGCTGTTTTGGACAATTTTATCGAGTTTTAATAGGATTGATTCGGCTTGCTGCCAATCCTCTGCAGAGAGGTGATCAATTCTCGTTTTTATTCTTCGAAGTTTATTTTTTAGTTTGGTTCTTTCGCCAGGATATTTTTTCATTTCCGCATGAAATAAAGAGTCCATTAAGTGTTTGGCTTCATTCTTGCGTTCTATGAGGGTTTTTCCTGGTGTCATGATGTGTATTACCTCCTTTGATGATAGATTGAAACCTGGCAAGATCAGTGTAACGTTAATTTTTATCGTCAATAAGATAGAAAAATGGAAAACGAAAATTTCCCGAATGTCAAAGGCAAGCGTAGTAGGGGATTTTTAATCTTCTTCATATTCCGAATCGCTCCTCAAGACAAGCACTCTTTCCAGGATTACTGTTTCAACGAAGTTGCAAAAAAAAAAGGATCTGGGCCTGAGTTATCCCGTCAACCAGTTGTACAATCATCATTTTCCCAGGCTAAGACATGAAGACCAACGAACATAATGCTTAAACCAGACTTAAGCAGCATCTAATTCAAAGCAATATGCTATACTTCGTCAATTTTTTACAGAGTATTCATGATGTATTCTTTAGACTGGCCACGTGTTTATGGTAAACCTCAATCAACGGCAAGTTTTAAGCTGGTTCCAGAAGATTTTCAGGTTCATGAAATAACTTTTGATCAGTTTAGTGGGGAAGGTGAACATATCGTTCTTAAAATTGAAAAAAGGGGATTAACTACTGAGGAGGTCATTAAGTCATTAGCTAGGTTGATAAATAAACCAACAAAACTCATTAGCTACGCTGGACTTAAAGATCGTCAAGCGTTAACCACGCAATGGCTAAGTATTCATGCTCCAGGTGAGATCATAGATGGGATTGAGCAACTGCAGGCTCCTGGATGGAGGGTTTTGGAACACAATCGCCACAATAAAAAGCTGAGACCAGGATATTTAGTTGGGAACCAGTTTGTCATTAGGTTGAAAGACATCTCCGATGAAGAAGATTTAATTCAGCGACTAGAACAAATTTCAAAAACTGGGGTCCCGAACTATTTTGGTGAACAACGCTTTGGCCGAGAAGGAGGGAATTTAATCAAAGCGGAGGAAATGCTCGTACAAGGACGTAAGGTCAAAGATCGATTTTTAAAAGGGGTGTATTACTCTGCAGCAAGGTCATGGCTTTTTAATTTAATTTTAGCAAAGAGGGTCCGGGAGCATTGTTGGAATACTCCTCTTTCTGGTGATGTCATGCAGTTGAGTGGCTCGAATAGTATTTTTGGTATCGATGAAGTTGACGATATTTTAATGCAACGTATTCAAGATAAAGATGTTTCCCCTGCAAGCCCTTTACCAGGAAAAGGGAAAAGCATGGTAAAAGCCCAAGCGTTGGAATTCATTCATGAAGTCTACTCAGATTGGATGCCTTGGATAACTGGGTTGGAAAACCATGGGTTGGAAGAAGCCTGGCGGTCTAATACACTGTACACCAATCAATTTGAGTGTACGATTAACGATAAAACAGCTGAACTCTCCTTTTCACTACCTCCAGGCTCATACGCAACGGCAGTATTACGAGAATTGGTTAATTATTGAATTCTTGACTCTCTGAACTTTGGTCAAGCGTGCGTGACTACAGACAGCATCATTGGCTGCTGTCATGAGCAACTCTGCCCCTACAATAAAGGTCAGGAAGTCCTGACCTCGTCTAAATGCAGATTAATTCAAGATGAGACTTCAATGCCAATAAACTAGCGGCATACGTAGGACTATTTTGTGTCATAATTCTATTTTAATTTATCTTTAATTCTTGGGAGTGCTCCGGAAAGCTAGACTGATCATACAGCAAAACCGAACCATCATTTTCTGCTCTCTTACGCAGGTATTCAAAAGTCGCTTCTTTACTTGTCAACCATGAAACACAAGGCTGTTTTTTATCAAATCGATATATACCATTAGTGAACATTTGAGATATAACTAACTTAATTTCAACGAAAGCCTCTTCTAATTTCTTATCAAGTTCTTCTTGGTTTTTAACCTTTATGCCATCAATCGTTATGTCTAAAACAGAACTGTTCTTATGAAAATAATAGTTTTGGTACCCGGGGCCATTTACTGAAAAATGCACCTTTTTAGAATTAGTGCTGATACCCGATCCATGGGTGTTAAATACAAAGCCTTCACCACTTAACGCGTCAATATTTAACTCTTTTTTATGCTCTAGTACGATGACAAAACGAAGACCATCATTCTTGTACTCGCTTATATGAATTATCAACGCCTTAAGATCAGCATAATCCGCACAGATTTCTTCAAAACGCATGAACCAATTTATATCGGTTCTTGAACGTAAATTTTTGCCCACATGAAGTCTTTCACCAAGGGTGTTCAAGAAAGATTGTTGAGCTAATGGTGAAGAATTTTGATTTGTTTCATGGTGTGTTGAAGTGTCTGTATTGTTAAATTGTACTTTATTATTTGGTAATTGATGTTGCAAATGCAACTGTCGATTTCTATCAGTAATTTTCTCTATTTGCTCAATATATTGCTCTTCAGTTTTCGTTGAGTTAAACAGAGGACTCAACTTAATATTTACACATTCTAAAGTGACGTTGTTTTGCATGAATTCGATTAAAGCCGCAACTCCAATTTCTGAAAGACCTGTTGCAGCAAGGTTTAAAACTCTTAATTTTGTGTTTTTATTATCTTTTAGACCATTGAGAAGAATAAAGAGACCCTCATCGCCAATAGGTTGTTGACACAATATTAACTCCTCTATAGATGAATTAAACTTTAACGCATGAGCAATATAATCCATATCTGAGTCGTTTAGGACGTTACTGTTGTCTTGATTCCATGCTGTGCTCAAGTCAAGTGTTTTGATTGTGTTTGATTCAGCCAAAAAATCGGCTAAATACTTATTGACATAATCTGGATTAAAGTAAGTACCAAAATTAACTTCACTAATTGTTGTATTTCTTTTTAAGACCTCTAACAAGGGCTGATATCTTTCAGCAAAAATCCCCGGATAATAAAGTTGCTTAAATCGTTTAAAAAAAGCATCTAGATCAAACGTTTTTTGTAAATCAGGGTTAAATTCAAAGGCCTTACAAAGCCAGTATATTGCCATTCCTGCCCAATAGACTCCTTTCTGATTGTATATATCCGCTATAGCAATTGCTTCTTTAAAATCACAGCGATTTGCAGCGATGTCACAACGTTCTTCTAAAGTTAACTCGACAGGAATTTTTTCAAGATAATGATTTTTCTGTTCCAATGATAGGTAATTAGCCTTGTGCAACTCTTCAATCAATTCATGGACCTTGATAACGGCCGTTCATACTCTATTGACCCTTCTTTATTCACTACAAGGTCCTTACATCATTACCTATAGCATAGCAGGTCAATATCTGTTCAAAATAGGCGCATTTTTGAGGCCTGTATTACTATTTTTTAATTAGGTTGCTCCTAGTTGACTGCATCCAGTTTAGGATAGTGCTAAACTAAATGCATTAGGAAGACGAATAGAATTGATAGGGATAGGTGATAATGGTCAATGTATGTTCAATATTGCGATTTTTGATGGTTATCCCAATTGGCTTTCTTTTAATCTCTTGTGGTTCAGACTCCTCGAAACCACAGGGGCAATCTTTAGCCGAAGTGGACGTGGCTCTTCCGCTAAAAAAGAACATTGTAGAGTGGGATGAGTACACTGGCCGATTTCAAGCCATTGAAGAGGTGGACGTGCGGGCTAGGGTCACAGGATATCTCGAGGCAATTCAATTTAAAGCAGGTCAAATGGTAAAGAAAGGTGATGTGTTGTTTGTCATCGATCAACGACCCCTTCAATATGCGCTTGCAAGAGCAGAGGCGGAATACGCATTAGCAAAAACTCAATACGAGCGAGCTTTAAAATTACAAAAGGAAAAATTTGTTCCCGCTGAATTGATTGATCAGCGTTTACAAGATTTGCAAGTTGCTGAAACAAGGGTCCAGGATGCAAAGTTAGACCTTGAGTTTACGGAGATACAGTCCCCAATTACTGGAAAAGTAAGCCGTAACTTTGTCAGTGTCGGAAATCTTATACGCATGAATGAAACCGTTCTTACTCGAGTGGTCTCTGTTGATCCCATCTATTTTTATTTTGAAACCAGCCAAAATGATTTGCTCAAATACATTCGACTTGATAAAGCGGGCAAAAGACCAAGCTCCGAAAAAAAACCAACTCCTGTGATCATTAGTTTGCCGGATGAAAAGGAATATAGTCACAAAGGAATCGTTGATTTTATGGATAATATTATTGACTCGGGCACTGGTACTATTCAAATTCGCGCTCTTGTGCCTAATCCAGATGCAATCATCTACCCCGGATTGTTCGGGCGAGTAAAATTAGTAGGGAGTGGCGAATATGAAGCAATACTTCTACCCGATGCCGCAATAAACACCGATCAAACACGAAAATTTGTCTATGTCGTTGATAAGCAAAATAAGGTCAAAAGAGCTTATATCGAGCTTGGACCTTTGCGTAAAAGTGGATTTTATATTATTCGCAGTGGTTTAAAAGGTGATGAACGGGTCGTCATCAATGGGATTCAACGTATTCGTATCCCAGATCAGGACGTTAAACCAGTGAGCACGAAGCTAAGCGAACCTGAAACCAATTGATTTATAAATTGCTGTTCGTCTTTAGGACCTAGTTATGGATAAAAAGAGTTTCGACGATGGAATTTTTAGATGAAAATAGCCCATTTTTTTATTGATAGACCAATCTTTGCAACAGTGATTTCCATCATCATTGTGTTGATCGGAGTGTTGTCGTATTTCAATCTACCTGTCGAACAGTACCCTCAAGTTGTTCCTCCTACCATACAAGTACTCGCCTCTTACCCTGGAGCCAATGCAAAAACGGTTGCAGACACAGTTGCAACACCTATAGAGCAAGAAGTCAATGGTGTTGAAGACATGTTGTACATGGACTCTCAATCCACAGATGATGGGCAGATGCGCCTAACCATTACTTTTCAAATCGGCACTGATTTGGACAAGGCGCAGGTGCTTGTGCAAAATAGAGTAGCCGTTGCTGAACCCAAGCTACCAGAGGAAGTTCGACGATTGGGGATAACTACCAATAAAAACTCACCGGATCTCATGTTAGTGGTTAATCTCTATTCTCCTACTGGGCAATACGATCAGACGTATATTGGAAACTATGCGGTTCTAAACATTCGTGACAAAATCAGGCGTATTGAGGGTGTTGGCGAAGTTCGAGTGTTTGGTGCAAGCGAATACGCAATGCGTATTTGGTTAAAGCCTGATTTAATGGATACCTATAATTTATCTGCCAATGATGTCTTAGATGCCGTCCGTGCTCAAAACGTTCAGGTAGCAAGCGGCACACTTAATCTACAACCTCAAAAAACTCAATTTGGTTTTGAGTACAATATTGAAACTCCGGGACGTTTAATTAAAAAAGAAGACTTCGAGAATATTATCGTTAAATCGGGGGACGATGGCCGTATAGTTCGCCTTAAAGACATTGGGCGTGTTGAACTTGGTTCACAAAACTATTCAACAAAAGGTTATTTAGACAAATACCCAGCCATTGCTTTGCCAGTTTTTCAGCGTCCGGGAACAAATGCATTATTTACGGCCCAAGAAATTATTAACACGATGAAGAAAATCGCTAAAGATTTTCCACCGGGATTTGACTATCAAATCGTCTACAACCCGACACTATTTGTCGAACAGTCTATTAAAGCCGTTTTTCATACCATTTATGAAGCCATCGCTCTGGTGGTGCTTGTTATCTTAATTTTTCTTCAAAGCTGGAGAGCTTCCATCATTCCCGTGATTGCCATTCCTGTTTCTTTAATTGGAACATTTGCGATCATGAATGTCATCGGAATTTCATTAAATTACCTGACTTTGTTTGGCTTGGTTTTGGCAATTGGAATCGTGGTTGATGATGCGATTGTCGTGATTGAAAATATGGAGCGCAATATTCAAAGTGGCATGAATGTTCGAGAAGCAGCTCGAAAAACCATGACTGAGGTTGGCTCCGCTTTAGTGGCAATGGGATTAGTCCTCATCGCTGTATTTTTGCCCACTATTTTCTTAGGTGGAATATCAGGTCGTTTCTACCAACAATTTGGTGTAACTCTAGCCGTTGCCACTGCGATTTCAGTTTTTGTTTCATTGACCCTTAGTCCTACTATGGCAGTGTTGCTATTAAGATCACATCATAAAGCGGAAGCTAAAGACAGTATAAATTGGTGGAAAAAATGGGCTTATTCTTTTTTAGATGGATTCAATCATTTCGTTGAATGGGGAGCCCATCAATATGGAAAATTAGTTGCTAATCTCACTCGTAAAACACTACTCATGCTGATAGCTTATTGTATTCTGATCAGTGCGACCATACTGCTCTTTACTTATGTACCAAGAGGGTTCATTCCCAGACAAGATCAGGGGTACTTTATTGTGGCAGTGCAATTGCCGCCTGCAGCTTCATTGGATCGAACGGATAAAGTCATTAAAAAAGCGGTTAAAAAAATTTTGGCAATTCCCGGTATTGCCCATACCGTTAGTTTTACTGGATTTTCAGGAGCCACATTCACTAATTCATCGAATGCTGGTGCCATTTTTACTCCTCTTCTTTCTTTTGAGGAACGAAAGAATAAGGGAATAAGTTATAACACCATTCTTAATCAGCTAAGACAAGAGCTTAGTGCCATAAAAGAAGCCATTATTGTGGTTATTCCTCCGCCTCCGGTTCGAGGCATAGGTAATGCAGGTGGTTTTAAAATGATGCTTCAAGACAGAGAAGGAAGGGGACTGAAAGTATTAACCGAAGCAGCGGAAACCATGACCAATGCAGCCAATCAATCTCAAGCAACGACCTCTGTCTTTACCTTCTTTGAAAATTCAACACCGCGTATCTATTTAAAATTGGATAAAGAAAAAGCGGAGCGTCTTAATGTGTCTTATGCCCGAGTAATCGATGCCCTCGAAGTATTTCTCGGATCGAAATTTGTTAACGAGTTCAATTACCTAGGTCGTACTTTCCGGGTTATTGCACAGGCAGACGCTGAATTTCGTCACACGGAAGATGATCTTCTGCGGGTCAAAGTTCGAAGTAATAATGGCCTTATGGTTCCTATTGGGTCTATAGCCAGTGTAAGTAATGTTGTTGGCCCTTCACGCATGCCACGTTTCAATCTCTACCCAGCCATTGAGATACAAGGTGATGTTGCTCCTGGGTATAGTTCTGACGACGCACTTGCAACCATGGAAAAATTGGCTGCTGATAATCTTCCAGAAGGGATTGATTATGAGTGGACCGAAATTGCTTATCAACAGAAGATGGCAGGGAATACAGCAACCATTGCGTTTGCCTTGGGTGTTATCTTTGTATTTCTTGTGCTGGCTGCTCAATATGAAAGTTGGACTTTGCCCTTAGCCGTTATTTTAATTGTCCCTATGTGTCTCTTCTCCTCCTTGCTTGGCGTTAAAATTTGGGGGATGGAAAACAACATCATGACTCAAATTGGTTTTCTAGTCTTAGTTGGTTTGGCCTCTAAAAATGCCATTTTGATCGTCGAGTTTGCCAGACAGTTGGAAAATAGGGGTTACAATCGTTGGAAAGCTGCAATACAAGCCGCTAAGCTTCGTTTGCGTCCAATTTTGATGACTTCCTTCGCTTTTATTCTGGGGGTATTCCCTCTGGTTATTGCAACCGGAGCAGGTGCTGAAATGAGACGAGCTCTTGGAGTTGCTGTATTTAGCGGAATGTTAGGGGTAACCTTTTTTGGCTTGGTATTTACACCGATATTTTATGTTTTGGTCAGTCGCTTTAGAAAGAAAAATAAAATCTAGTTTTTAAATTGAGCACTCAATGATTATATTCCAACAAAATAATCAATAAATTTTCTAATTTTGAGTACTTTATAACGACTTTGTTTGTAGTAAAGATAGACATTCATTTCAGGTAATTGGAAATCACTTAATAATTCAACTAACTTACCTTCTTTCAGTGCATCGGCGACCAAAAAATCATGCAAATTTACAATTCCATTTCCCAACAGCGCACATTCGCGCATGGCAAAAGTATCATTCAGAAAAAGAGCAGGTTCAACCTTGATACTCTCATCATTAATAAAGTGAATAATATTATTTGGTTTTCGCATCATGTGCGAAATCAAATGATGCTTTTGTAAATCAGCTGGTAGTAAGGGAGTGCCGAATTTTTTTAGATATTGAGGTGAAGCACAAAGAGTATAGCGTGTTTTAGCGACACGTCGACGCACTAAATCATCTGTTCCTTCAATTGAAATACCAAATAATACATCAATGTCTTCCTTTTCAAGATCGGGAAAGCGCTCATCGAGTTGAAGATTGATTTGTAATCGGGGATTAAGGCGCATAAATGCAGATAATTTAGGAATAATATGAGTAATGGCAAAATATCGACTTGCTAGAATGTTTAAAGTGCCAGTGGCCTCCTTTTTGCTTTCTGCAATGACTCTGTCGGCCAGTTCTAACTCTTGCAGTGGATTTTTACAATATTCGTAATACGTTTTGCCAATTTCAGTAAGAGATAGTTGTCTTGTAGTTCTATTTAATAATTGAACGCCCAGTTCTGATTCAAGCAAAGCGATTTGTTTGCTGATGGTCCCAGTCGTTACCCCCTTTTTTTTAGCGGCGGCTGCGAATCCATTTTCTTCCACAACAGTAATAAAAGTACTTAGTTTATCAAATTTATTCATGATCATTGTCTAATTTGAGTTAATAGTATATTGATAGACCATTGAAAAATAAGCATCCTTTATTGAATAGTAGCAAATTTAAACCATCTCTGCTGCGAACAGCGACTCAAAAATCGCACTGAAGTAGTTGAGATAGAGATGATCATCTGCTCCTTAAATGTCTATCAAGTCCATTTGATGATATGATTCTGGGCTTTATCCCTACTAGAACAAGATCAGCAATGATTACGATTCATGAATTCCCAAAAAAACAACAGGATAATGTACTCCTTATCCATGTAACCAATGAAAAAAAGGACTCCTGGAGCCTTCTTATCCGAGTAGTCAACAGAAAATTCGAGATTAGCGTGACCGAAGGTCCAAATCTGTTGTTTGGAGAGCAATCTGCATTTTTCACTGCGGATCCCAGTCTTCCCAGTTGTGAGCATACGATTAACTTACCTGATTTATCTCAAGAAGATCTAGCAAGAGTTGAGCAGTTAATGGAAGACAATAACAATGATCTTTTACCATCGTATTTAGATGAATTGGATTGCTTAGAAAAGGAGAAAATGGAATACACCCCACTGGGTGATGATGGTTTTAGAAGGCGTTTTCATTGAGGTCAACGATTTCTAGTTCTGATGTTTTATAGACACCCTTTTTAAATCCTGACAGAATGCACTTTTGGTGAGTTATAGGGAAGTATCATGAAGACAGGATGTTATTTTGCTGTTGTTCTAGGCTTATGGACAAGTTTTATGTGCGATGTCCAGGCTGATTGGGTCAAGAAATCCATTGTTCATCCGGGTAAAGACATCACCAATACGAATTCAGATGAAAAAATCTTACGTTTTATCCCGCAGATTTTGAGAGAGGACGGCCATCCCTCTAAAGCATTTTACCAAGAAAAACAGATCCCAGGCCGGGAGCCAAAGACATTGGTTCCGAAGCTTGTTTTTGATGATTACGAGGTTCGCTCCATTGTTTCTCAAGGCCCAACGAGCAATCGAATCAATCTCACCATCGTAGGGGATGGGTACACATTAGCTGAAAAAGAAAGGTTCTTTGAGGATGCTAACCGTTTAACCCAGGAGCTTTTTACAGGCTCGACTTTTGCGAGTTATCTTCCACTGTTTAACGTGCATGCGGTGTTTGTTCCTTCTAATGAATCAGGGCTTTCTGACCGTATTCACAAGGACACAGCTCTTGGTCTTTATCGAGACCCACCAGGTTCAAAACGGGCGATCATGCCTGGAAATATGGAAACAATTGACGCCGCTTTAGCACTTGCTCCAAAAACAGATTACCCTATTTTGATAGCAAATGATGAGTTCTATGGAGGTTTAGGTGGTGAATACGCCATTACAACGCGTTCTTTAGAAAGCGGAATTGTGGTTCTTAGGCATGAACTTGGGCATAATTTTGGTGAAGTGGGTGAGGAATATGATGGTGGGTATGTCTATAGCGGAGCGAACTCCTCTCCTACAAACCAGGTGCCTTGGACTCATTGGGTGCAAAGTGATATTAGGACCTATGAATCGCTTTTTCTCAGTGATAATTACGTTTGGCATGATCTGAACATTCAACCCTATTCCACACAGTTTGATTTTCCCTATCCTAGCGAAAAGGGACCGTATCAGTTTGAAATTCTTATCAGTTCAGTGGGTTGGAAGAGTCCAGAGGACGTTTCAATTCTACTGGACGGGCACATTGGACAATTGGAAGGTCACTATACTGCGGATCGAAGCTTTTTCACTTTTCATCTCAATGAATCACTTGCTCCTGGCAATCATCAACTAGAGATCATTGCTAACAATCACGATTCTGAACACGTGCTGGCTTTTGCTGAGATCTATGCGCATCCTGGGGATTTGGACTGGACGCAAGATAATGTTCAGGCGTTTGCAACTTATGACTATGCTGGACAAAAGGCAGGGTATCGACCTACTCATAGGTCCTGCTTGATGCGTGATATGTCAATCCCACATTTTTGTGCTGTTGATCTCGAAAATATGTGGATTCGCTTTCTCTCCAGGATTCATTTGATCGATTCTTTGGAAATCAATACTCAATCAACCGGTACACAAGTCCATTTAAAAACACCGCAGCTTAATCACCTTGAAATCTCATGGTATACCGTTTCAGACCATGATATAGAACGAGAGATACCTGAACTGAATGGTAAAACAAGTTGGGAGCTCCCAAAGAACTTAAAAGGTAAAATAAGAGCTCGAGTGCGATTTAACAGCCCTGAAGTGCGCTCACCAGAGAGTACTTTTCAGGACTCTCGAGATTTGTATTTGTAGCAAGAAAAACCTCCTAATGGATGCACGAGGAGTTAAAAAATGATTACTGATAGACACCCATTTCTAGCAATGGCAAATGACATCGATGATATATGCAAACCCTGCGTCAATTTGGAATACATTTATTTTCATACCGTAAAACATTTAAGCGGATGGGGCCGTCCCCAAAATATTAGGGCACAAGTGCAAATTGAGCATGAAAAAGGTATAATGACCAATCGATCACCTATAGAGAATGATATTGATCTTATTTCCTCCTTGCCCAAAATGCCATGCTGATTATACTTACCAAGATGCTGAATTATTCATTTGTCCTCAATGTGCACATGAGTGGACTCCTGAAAGCATAGACTCTCAAGAAACCAAGGTTGTGAAAGATGCCTACGGCAATACCTTGCAAGACGGCGATACGATTACAGTCATCAAGGATTTGAAAATCAAAGGCTCTTCTCAAGTTGTTAAAGTAGGGACTCGAGTGAAAAATATACGCTTGGTTGAGGGTGACCATGATATCGATTGTAAAATCGATGGAATAGGCGCAATGAAATTAAAATCGGAGTTTGTTAAGAAAGCTTAGGGATGCATAGATAGAGCTGGGCCATGGCCCAGGCACTTCGCTAATCTTCATTGCCTAGTTTAATAAATATCAGTGCCCCTTTCGTCAGCAGCAACCACAATGCATTTTAGCATTCACGAGTTCGGTTCTCTAAAAAATAAAAGTGGTCCACAGGACCGTTTCCTTTGCCTAGTCGATAGTTTTTTCCTGATTGAATGGCATGACTGATGTAATTTTTAGCAGATGCAACTGCGTCGTAAAGAGCCAAGCCTTGTGCCAAATACGAGGAAATTGCTGATGACAACGTGCAACCGGTGCCGTGAGTGTTAGAGGACTTCACTCGTGGGGATGAAAACCAATCGATAGTATTTTTTGTGAAGTTGAAAAGGACATCCGAAGACTCATTGGTTTCTAAATGCCCCCCCTTAATAAGGACATTGATCCTAAATTGTTGACCAATTGCTAATGCAGCAGCTTCCATTTCTTGGAAATTTCTGATCCCTCCTCCAATTAAATATTCTGCTTCAAATAAGTTAGGAGTAATTAGGTCAGTTAACGGCAATAGCTTTTCTTTTAGCAGTGAAATACTATCCAACTCCAGTAAGAGAGAACCATCTTTTGCTACCATGACGGGATCAAATACGATGTTTGGAGGTCTTGTTTTGTCTAACGTTTTAGAGACCACAGCAATGATCCTTTCATCATGAAGCATGCCAATTTTAACGGCACTAATTGGTAAATCTAGAAATACCGAGTTCAATTGTTTGTGAACAAATTCTGGGGATACTCTTTCAATGCACTGAACGCCTTGAGTATTTTGGGCAACTAAAGCAGTGATAACAGCAGCAGCATAACCTCCGGTAGCAGAGATGGCTTTAATGTCTGCACTTATTCCAGCCCCTCCAGAAGGATCCGTTCCTGCAATACTTAGTACACAGGCGAGATTGTTATTTATCATCGTTTTCTCGCTGAGGTAATTGAGACAATGCATCTAAAAAATGAATTTTAAATGTTCCTGGTCCAGTCGCTTTAGCCGCGGCAGTTTCCCCGCAAACGCCATAAAAAGTTATTGCAGCTGCAGTCGCTTCAAACAAATTGGTGTGCACTGCATGAAAAGCTGCAATGACAGCGGTTAATAAACACCCTGATCCAGTAATCAAAGGCATCAAGCTGGATCCTCTGTCGCAAATGGCCATTTGATTTCCGGCTATGATGACATCAGTCTTGCCACTAATGGCGATAACGATATTTTTATCCAAAGAAAACTGTTTAGCCTGTTCAATAGCTAGTTCGGGAGAAATAGTGGCATCAACTCCTTTTGTATTGTCCAACGAGCCACATAGGGCCATTATTTCACTGGCGTTACCACGAATGATTGAGAATTGATGTTGTTCAAGTAAATCTAAACACGTTGCTGTTCGATAATGGCTTGCTCCAGCGCCTACAGGATCAAGAATCAGCGGTTTTCCGAAGCCATTGGCAGCAATGCCTGCTTTGTGACAAAGCGCTATAAACTCCTCATGGAGTGTTCCCAAATTAATAACCACGGAATTGGAGATTTTTACTAAATCATCCATTTCAGTCGTGCTATTGGCCATCATTGGCGAGGCGCCGAGGCTTAATAGACCATTGGCAATAAAGTCCATGGTTACCAAATTGGTTATATTTAAAATCAACGGTCTTTGTTCTTTGATTGCTTGCACAAGCTTAGTGATGGTCTGGTACATCTTTTTTTCCTTCTTTGATTTTTTCAGATAATTCTTTCGCGGCCATAAGTGGGTCTGGAGAACCATGAATAGCGCTAATTACAGCTATCCCATAAGCCCCATGCCTAATGACTTCCGCAGTGTTGTGATGAGTAATGCCACCGATGGCAACTACAGGGTGTTTGGAGAGTTTAGAGACTCGTTTTAACCCATCAAGCCCCCAAATCGTTTTACAATCGGGTTTCGATGGGCTTGCAAATACTGCGCTTGCTGCTACGTAATCAATGCAGGAGAGTTCGTTGGCTTTTTTTAGATCCTTTAAAGTTTCAACGGAGTAACCAATTATTTTGTTAGGTCCTAAAATTGTTCGAGTTTCGTGAGGGGATAAATCAGTTTGACCAATATGTACTCCATCAGCATTAATCTCTTTGGCCAGTTGAACATGGTCATTGATGATCAATGGTATTTGCAAGGGAGTAAGAAAAGATTGAATAGCCAGTGCAAGACGACGCAAGTTAGCTAATGATCTTGATTTGTCTCTTAATTGAACAGACGTCACACCACCTTCAATGGCAAGTGCTAAAAAACGGAGATAGTGACCTAAGCGTTGATCATTAAATTGGGTAACTAAACACAAGCGAAGATGACTTAGGTTCATTGCTTTCCTCCATACCCAAAAGGAGATAGAGCAATGATTGAGCAGATCATGAGGTCTGAATACAAGCACAACTCACACTCCCTCCGCAGGCATTATCCTGAGCAGGTTATTAGGGTTTTTCTCAGCCTTGAATCAACAAAGCACCCCTGGTGATTTTGCATGGAATTCTAAAGGCAAGTCATTTTTTAGTCAATGTAAAAAGTAGCCTGGATTAGTGCAATGTCATAGCGGTATCCAGCTGTTCCAACCGAGCATAATGACAGCCAATCCTAACTGGTTGATAAGCATCTGCCTCATTGAGTAAATCTTTTTTCCTATTGCGTGTGTTTGAAATTGATCAGACAATGCAAATAAAAGGCGTCATTGCTTTTAATTTAGTCCAACCCTTTGGGAGTAGTCACCATGGCAGTAGAGCTAATTACCACTGGTCAAAAGGATACGAATGATTATGTTGGGGAGTTAATAAACTGTGGTCATGAACAATTGGATGACGGCATAAAAAACGACGTGGTTGCAGTTTGGTCCTTCTTTTGCAATGAAGAGCTGGTTTTGCGAGGATTAAAAACATTTACAGAGCAATACTTTCGGTTCAACCAAGAGAAACCCGGAACTTTACGTCAGTTTTTTGATGATTGGGGGAGTAAAAATCATTTTAATGCACCTGCTAATGATGATCTGCCTCCTGAAGTACAAACCAGTCGTGATTTCCACTACCCAGACCATACTCCTTTGTTATGCGGTGAATTAACCGCTGATTTATTTAATAATGTTTTACTCAAAAATGGTTATTTATCCGCTGATTTGGGGGCTGGACCTAAGCATGGGAAATGGGCTCATTCAATTCAATTGTTTCTTTTAGAAGAAGCAAGAAAAGAGGGGCTGTTAAAGCTTAATGCGAGAACTGTATGTCAATTTGTGCAGACGATTTCACAAATTAAAGGTCAGTTTGATTCATTAAGTTTATGGAGTTTGTTGTTTGACTCCTTTGATGCAGCTCTTTTCACTTGCCCAGATAGCATTACTGCAGTTCTATCCAGCAAGTGGGATAATTCCGAAGCAGCGACTTTGTTGGCGTCAAAACTAAGCTCTTTCGAAGAAAAATTTAATAAAGCGGCAAGCGCTGAGAAAAGCTATCAAAGTTATGCCAATACAAAATACTTAACGAGATTGAATGAAGCCAGTTATATCCAATACAAAGACAAATGTTCCTTATTATGGTTTACTCCTAAGGAGAGGCAAGAGGAGAAGCAGTTAACCTCAACAAAAGACGCCCAAGCTTCATGTCCTAACCTATAGATGAACTGTATAAAAATGATGAGCCTTGTTTGCTATAAAACGACACACACAAATAACGCAAGAAATAGCATCTGACCAACATGACTCGATCTATTTTTTAGATCTTTGAACAATCCTTTCGTGTATTTTAGGTCAATTGAGGCCACCGGTTTTAGCTTAATGGTGGCAAGTCCTAATCGTCTCAGCACGCAGATATAAAACCAACCGATGTCGTATTCATCGGTGCGAAAAGAAAATTTTGCCGATGCAGGATTTAGATGGTGGTTATTATGCAGTTCTTCTCCACCAACAATGATGCCCCAGCGAGTTAAATTATGAGAATTATCCTGGGTATTGAAATTTCTATAGCCTATTGCGTGCCCTAGACCATTAATGACAGACGCTTGCATTAGAATTTGTAGGATCATTTGGATTGTCCATAAAGGAATCGCCCAAATTCCCAGCAATACTAATTGGATAAGAAATAAGGACAAGGGTCCACGTACTGGTAGTTTTGCATACAATTTCTTTTCAAGAACATCATCATCCGTAACACAGCCAAATTTTGCAATGGCTTCAGGTGTTTTTGCATTAGAATAAAGTTCAATCCCATGGGTGAAGATCTTTTTCAGACCATATACTACTGGGCTGTGTGGATCTTTCTCTGTGTCGGGGTTCTGGTGATGTAGCCTGTGGACAGCTACCCAGCCACCACGATTAGTTCCAGTAAATAGCCAAAGCCAAAACCTAAAGAAATGCCTGACAGCGGGATGAAAGGTCACTGCGCGATGAGTTTCACTTCGATGCAGATAAACAGATATAGTCACTAATGTAATGTGTAAGGTTAGCACTAAATAGAGTAGACAATAGAAAAAATTACTGCCGATGAGACCATGAGTTATCGTTGGGAATGCTAAGGTCGTTCCCCAGAAAAGTACGATAATTCCGATAATGATTAATGAATACTTAAAATGAAGAAAACCGGGAGTTGTTTGGTTGGAACTTAACTTATTGAGTGATGCATCTTGCTTATTGCCTGTGCTTTTCATTTCAGATAACCCTAGGTTAAGGTGTTAAACCTTAAATCCAATATGTACCCCTCTTCAACCAAATTTAAACCATAGTTCCTTACTTATTGTTTGTCTCTATGAATTATCTTCCTTGAACACAATTATACTATTGAGTTTAGCACAAACTTTGAGCATCAAGCGTTTAGATTAACAAAAACCGAACTATTTTCGTGTATTTATTTGCTAAATTGGTTAGTTGTACATTAATCTGTGTTCTAAGTGAAAAGTAAGGAGATAATTATGCAAGATAAAACACATGGAAAAACTAAAATAAACGATGTCACAATAGCAAACAAATCAGAGCGTAGACCCAGACGTGAAGATTTACAGTTTATTTCTAGCGCCCCTCCAATCTATAACTTATATTGTTTCTTTCATAACTGGGTTAATTCTCTGCTTGACGAAAAAACTTCTCAAAACCAAAACACGCCCAACCCAAGATCATAAACCCTAATCCTCCGCAAAGGTGGAGGACCCCATTGCACTAATTAATCTGTTTGTACTATACTCGGTCCATGATTTGTTACATACATTACATATGTGTAAAGAAATCTGGTTTTGATTCATTCATTAGGGAGTAAATTATGCAAGGTAAACAAGATAGAAACGTACACGGTCATCCTTCTAATAATGTTCACCAACACCAAGGTGTACAGACGGTAGTTCCTAATCCCATTCCTCGATTTACCCCAGGATATTGTCCTTACGCTTTTTACAATCAGCATCAGCATCAGCATCAGCATCAGCATCAGCATCAGCATCAGCATCAGCATCAGCATCAGCATCAGCATCAGCATCAGCATCAGCATGGCCAGGCACAACATCCAAGCATGCATCCGCATTATGCTCCCAATACTCATTATCACGGGCCTAAGTAATTGATTAGAGTTTAATATTAGTCCCTATTCGTTTATTATTTGACCCAAATGGTTTTAATTGACACGCAAATAAGACAAGTGCCGCCCAGTTACCTACAACTGGGCCTCTCATGCTTTTTATGAGGAGGATTTATAAGGTCAGCAACAAAGTTTACCGTTGTAATTAGGTACTGCAAACCGCTTCAACCGCCTGGTCACCAACATTGATTAAATTAATTTGTGTTCCAGACTCGGCGCTCACAGAAATACTGCTGTTATTCGTTACCTTGAGGGAGGTTGATTGACCGCTGGATAGATTTTTACCATTAATTGACCCAGTGTGTTTTAATACCATGATTTTTATTTTGCTACGTATCGGCTTATTGCTTTGAATATTGCAAGTTGCATTTAAAGTCCAAAAAGCGCTGTTTGTAAGCGTTTTGTTTTCATTGGGATTTAATTTTATGGTTTTTTGGGCGAAGGCGCTGGAACAGAACGCGCTAATGAATACAAAAGTAAGTAATCCAGACCACTTGAACATATTTTTCTTCCTTCTAAACAGTTACACAGCCATTAATCTGGTATTAATCGATTAAATCTGTACACATTGTAATCAATTATGCTTAAGGAATTATTAAGAAAAGATCAATTCGATCAATTTCTGCATTAAAACTAGGTTTTAAAAAACTTGTGGTATTCTCATTCCCAGGAAATTTGATTGTTACAGGACTTACGAAAAACACCCAATCTCTTCGTTAAAAAGTGGTTTTAATTCGGTCATTTAGTGTATCTAAACTCCCTCATTAAAAATACTTTTTGCCTCGACCTTGGGGGAGGTCGTAAGTCCTGTGTTAGTTAGCACAGTATCAAATAGTTTATTCAACCAGAGTTGAGATGCGAATTATGAAATGGACCGACGTACTATGGGGCTCTTATAACTTTGTTACATCAACGGCAATTGATGCAGTAGCTACTGCATTAAATGTAGTTGGTTCAGCTGCATGTATAGTAGGTGGAGCTGGGGTTTCAATTTCAAATTACATGCAGGAAACTCTATCCACAGGTTATTTTGGGGGAGTTAATATTCTTGGAGATGTCAGTCTCAATACAACTGTACTGGAAATGCAATACAGTTTCCAAGAAACCATGCCATTTAAACAAAATCTAATTAGCACCTCAGACGGAAAAACCTTTTCGCTTCAAGACTGGGCTGACCCTAGTAAAGTGATGTGGTATAGCTATGCTATCGTTTTGGGCGGTACTTCTCTTCGATTGATGGGTGCAAATCTAAGCAAATGGAAAGAGGGGAATACTGATTTTGAACACTATAAAAACAAGGATGGCATCGAGATCGCGAAACCCAGTAGGACAGAACATTTATACACAACTGCAGAGTCTCTGGCGAATTCAATTGCATTCGCTTCATTTAGTTCGTTGTTCTCTAAAGTAACAATCGACACTGTATTGTGGTTTTTAGAGGGTAAACTATTTAGCTACCCCGCACAAAGTAATGAGACTACGGACTCTAAAGATTACAAAGGGCCTGTTGGCGAAAAGGATTTTCCATTGGATTTCGCCACATCAAAAAATATTACTCTTAATTTAGAAAAATTCCTTACGCTTCATGTTAATGAAGCGATTAATGCCACTGCTATGACATCCGTAAAATATGGTGGAGGGGCTGTGATTAAACCAAGCAATGATAAACGGGTTGCGCTTGGTCTTGCTTCTGGTGTGCTTGCATTCGGTGCTTGGAAAGCGGGTGGATTTTTCGCGAATAAAGTCAGGCTTGAACGTGATAAAAGGGTGCCCGAAATGGAACACAAAGAATACAAAAGTTTAGCGTAATTAACTTTTTTGTTGTTTTTCTTTTATTCCTTGCATGGCGCTTTTGACGAAATCCACTAAAGTGGATTCCGGATAGCGTTGCAGAAACAATTGATACAGATTTAAAGCAATTTCAGGCTCATTGTTCTGATTTGCCTCAGTGGCTAAGCTCACAAATTTCTTATGAACCCCTAATTGTTCATCAAGTGATAATTCTTCGGCTAAAACCAGCATATAGCACCAAGCAGCATCCATATAGAGTTTATGTTTAATCAGGTGAGAGGCTAAAATCTGGAGCTGTTGACTCTGTAACTGCAATTGGGACCTGTCTTTTGAAAAATATTTGAATAATTGCAAAGCTTCAAACCCCATTCCATCACTTAAGCACTTGTTTATGGCAACACTTGCCTTCACTAAAGCTTCTTGCTTGCGATTGGCTTTTTTGTATAAGAAACTCAATTGCAATAAGGTATAAATATTGTTCCCGGCTTTTTCTGCTTCTAGGATGTTTTGGGTAATTTCTTCTGGGCTTAGTTCATCGATGGTATTGAGTAATTGTTCAAAGCCTTTTTTACTTTTCACTAAACTCGCCAAATCACCTGGTGAGGGGCTCGCATCAGTATTTGTTGATTGATTATTCGCTCCATGAATGACTTGTGAGATGATTTTATTCGTTTCTGTAGTCACGTCTTCATCAAGTGTCGACTCTCCAGCAATAAACCCTCCAGTTAAGCGACCAATTAAAATGGGTGAAGCGAAGAATGGTAACATGTAAATAAATAGAGAAAATTTAAGGCCGAATGGAACCGAAATTTTATATGCAATTTGGTTAATGATTAGTAATGGTACTAAGTATTTGATATAAAAAATAACAAGCCCGCCTATAATCGATGCGTAGTAGGTTCCTAAATCCTGCCTCCTGTCTTGGAGTAACCACTGAATAGGTTCAAAACTAAATAGGTCAGTAATCGATGAGGTAGTCGTTGCTAAAATATAACAAAGAGTTGGGGCAAAAACAGAAACAAGAACTAGTAATGCATAAAGCAAATCATCAAACGTAGCAGCAGAAAATGAAAAACTTGTAGAAAAAATCAGGTGAGCTAAGGAGTTTGATTCCAGTAAATAGTTTTCAAGGAAAGTAGCGGGAACCATCCATATTAAGGTATATATGCAGTACCGCCCCATGAAACCTAGCGTTTCACCATTAGATTCTGGATTAAATAGACCTGCATGGAGATTTCCTTGACTTGCTGGGATAGCAAAACGTGCAACGAATAGTGAGCTGGCTGCAAGTATGATAAATGTGGATACAAAACCAGGCATTCGCTTATCAACAAAGCTTAATAGAAACAAGAGCAATAGCCAAAATAGTACGACGGGTATGATGGTTAAAAAGGAATTAATTTTTAAAAATCCTCGAACAACTTCCCCTGACATGCCCCGAAATCTGCTGATTTCTTCCATCATAAACAGTCCTTGTATGATGCACTAAATGATTGAAATATGGATTAATCTATATTACTTTGATTTCAACTTAAAAGGAAATAGAGCAATAAAGGAACGGGGAGTTTGATATGAGAATAAAAAAGTTCTTGGCTGGAATGGTGTTTTCAATGGGTAGCATCCAATATGTCTACTCTTCCCCGCTCTCTCAAGAAGAAAGGATTATTGTCCCAGATTGCTTATTAGAGCAAATTAAAGAAGACGCTCAATTGCTTGAACAATCAGGTCAATTTAATTTGATTTCTCTAAAAATGACTGATGAAATGACTAGAAAGTTACATGATTTAAAATCCAGATGTGGATTTTATCTTAATGCAGAGCCGTATTTAGAGGATCAGTCTTATAAAGGGCTTAACCAAAAGCAACTTTTAAAATTATTGACAGCGAAAAAAAGCAACACAGCTTCGGTTCATTATCAAATACGTCATGAAAAAGAGGTTCAGGAATTAATCAAACAAGTGGATCCAACTCAAATTTGGCAAAACAGTCAACATCTAACGAATTATATAAATCGTTCAGCGAAAACTAAAACGGGTGTCCAGGCAGCACTTTGGTTTCAAGAAGAAGTAACAAATCTAGCTAAGTTCTACAAAAGAGAGGATGTGACTAGTTATCTTGTTGCAACAGGTAACCGATATGTACAGCCATCAGTCGTGACGTTAATTGGCAAGGATAAACCAGGTGAAGCCATTGTTATTGGGGCACACATTGATACTCTGGATGGAAATAAACCTGGTGCAGATGATGATGCGAGTGGCATTGCAGTTGAATTGGAAGTTGCTAGAGTTCTTCTGGCCTCAGGACTTCAGTTAAATCGACCTGTTTACGTCATTGCCTATGCGGCAGAAGAGAGGGGTTTAGTGGGTTCTTCCTACGTCGTGAAAGAGTTTGTTGGCAAGAAAATCCCTGTCAAAGCAGTGTTGCAATTGGATCAGGCTGGGTATAGAGCGAATCCTAAAAGCCAAATGATTTGGTTATTAAAAGACTATGTTGATCAAGACTTAACGGATTTTATGGCGAAACTACTCACTCACTACCTTGACGTTCCTGTTGGCTACACGGAATGTGCTTATGCTTGCAGCGATCATGCAAACTGGACAAATTTTGGATATAAGGCGGTATATCCTTCTGCGACAACTTTGGACGATGACAATCCCTATGTTCACACTGAAAATGATAAATTGGATATTCTAAATCTTGAGCATATGACTAACTTTACGAAACTAGGTTTGGCCTTTGTAGGTGAGCTCGCCATGGATTAAGTTTTATATGACATTTTCAGTTAATTAGAATAACATGCGCACAAATTGATTTTTAAGGGGCGGAGAAGCCTTATGTTTGATCAAGTTGTGGTTTTTTCTGATTTTGACGGCACAATTACCGGGCGAGCTGGCAAAAAGCTAGTATTCACTCCTTTTTATCAATCGCTATTAATTGGTTATAAAGATGGTGAGATAAATTGGGAGTATAAAGACACCCCAATGATATCAGAGGAACAACTCCTCGCGCGATTTACGGAGAAATTTGGCCCATACAATCCCCATATCGTTTATTCGAAAGTAGATTGCGATATTCTCATAAGCAACAGCGCCGTTGAGTTTTTTCATCGAGTATTAAAAAACCCACATGTCAAAGTCTCTGTAATTACTAAGAATAGAATTGAATACACCAACGCTCTATTCAAATATCAAGGGTTTAACGAGGAAGAAATAAAGAATCTGCATATTATCGATAAGTATTTGTATAACAAAGGCTTTGAAGTTCAGAGTCAGCTATCAGCATTACCGGAAAAAGCGGATTGGATCTATATTCTAGATGATGATGAAGTTGATTTTGCTTCCATGTGTGAGGGAGCTCAAAATTCAGGGTATCTTGATCAGCAGATAAGAAAGTACAATTTAAGTCCAGGTGCTTTTGATTGGGCTACCTACTTAGTCGATATTGAACATCTTACTAGTTTAAAAAAACATTCCGAAAACCCACAAACGGAATCAAATGCATCAAGTACAACCAGTGTATCAGGTGAGGAAGGGAGAGTGGTTAGACGTATTTCTTCATGCGATTCTGAGACTTCAAGTGAAGGAGAGAGTTCAAGAAATGAGTCATTACCCAATCCAATGAAAGATGAACCTAATTTGTCCGCTGAGACCGTAGTAAAGAAAAATCAACCTCCCAAACTAAAGGGCCTATTTGCTATGCTTTCATTTGTGTTTGGTTTTGCGTTGGGTATAGCCAGTGTTGCTTCTGGTGTTTTTGCTCCCTTTGGCCTTAGTTTTTTAGGAGCTCTTGGTTTAGGTCTCGCAACAGGTTCTGGGTTTGCAGTAGTCTCTGCACAAATTGGATATGATATCGCCAATTCAAGCGAAGCAGACATTGATGATGCGCAGCTTCATGAACATTCCACTGTTATTGGTAGTCATGCAATCGCGTTACATCTGTTTTCACCTTCAACCCAAGAAAAGATCGAGCCTACTGAACCAGGCCAATATGCTTCGATGTTTGCAATGGAGGCCGATGGAGCGAATAAAAGAACGTTGCCGGAAAGCCCTGACCTATCTGAGGGAGCACCATTAGTTTCTAAACAGCGTTAACTCTTCTAAATTGAAAGATATCCGCTGCCTTATGGCTGAGGAATCGACTCATTTTTTAAAAAAGGGGCATTTATACCAATGGTCGGGTGCTTCGCCTAATGGCGCTGCCTTAAGTGGTGTCATTAGGTTCCTCTATCCTGCCCGCATCGGTCCGCTTGCTGACGCGCGCGGCTCGGTTCCTTCTTTGCTATGTGAATCAAATCTTAGTCACAGTAGGGAGTGGACTGAGCCGCGCGCGTCAGCAAGCGGGTATCGAACCCCTCTAAACGACACTTCCTTTCTATTTCAATAAGATGCCCAAGTGTGAAAACACTTGTCTTAATGGTGTGCAGGCCTTTTTCCTCTGTCCCAGTAACTATTGTATTTTGATTATTCATAGCATCGGCTATCTTTGCTGATGCGATTGCACCCGACAATAAAAAAACATAGTTATATTTCTTTATTAAGCGTTGAATTTGCCTGCTCCTCTAATTTTACTTTTTTCAGAAGTTCTGGAGGTTTAGAATCGAAAAAAGCGTTTCTATTCATATCAGAGTCGTCTTGCTGATCTTTTGCACCAATCGATGGACCTGGGTATGGATCTACCTCCTGTTTTCCTGATTTGATAACTTCATCGGCTGATCTCTCAATATCGTTATTAAGCGTTGAATTTGCCTGCTCCTCTAATTTTGCTTTTTTCACACGTTGTGGAGGATTAGAACTAAAAAAAGCATTTCTATTTATACCAGAGTTGTCTTGCTCTGCTTCTGCACCAGTCGATGGACCTGGGTACGGATCCACCTCCTGTTTTCCTGATTTGATAACTTCAACGTCTGATCTCTCAATGTTGTCTGGAAAAGTTGCTGCTACGTTGTATTCAGAATTGGCCGGGATATTCAAATCCAAAAGCAATTGATTATAAAATTGAGTATCCCATTCATCAACGATGAACTCTTCATTGTATGAGCTTTTCAAAGGCTTAATTGAGTAATGGCCTTTTCTTGCGGATTCAATCAAATTAAAGGCTGAAATGAATCTAAATGTGTTTAATAATAGTGATCTTTTAGAGGTATGTGGCTCTTTCTTTATGGTCAGCAATTTGTCAGCAAGGTATTTTAAAAATTCGTCTGGAAGATATAGAATCTTACTCTGAACCCCTGGATTTTTCTCTAAATCAATTTTAATTAATTTACTATACAAAAGATCCACTTTTTCGGATCCTTTTTCACACATCAAGTTTTCAGGATCGAGAGCCATTAACATTTTATACCAATCAATTAAAGCAGTGTAAGCTTTTGATAATAGATAGCTATTAGGAAATAAACATCTAAAATTACTGAGGTACTCCTCTATGTTTTTAATAGATTGCTCAAGAATTTTAATTCGATGATCTAGGGAAGGTAACGCTTTTTTATTAGGATCAATGGAAGAAAAATCGAACATCTCCTGCATACTATTATTCACCATTTGTTCAATGTAATTTTCAACAATTGGTCTATGACAGTCCCACAGTTGTCTGATGGATTTACCATGTTCTTGTATAAGCTCAATAGGAGTTGCTTTCTCATCAGTATTATTAATTTTCTTTTGCCATGAGTTATTTTGCGCTCTCAAAAGCTTTGAATAATACCAATCTGCCTGATCTATTCCTTTATTAGCGAATTTATCTGCATTCGTAATGACTAAATTTTTTTCACTAGCAATTGAGAATAGTTGATTGTAAAAACGTATAAGTTTTGGGGGCGTGTTTTGGGAGTTAAAACTGTCTGGGACAAAGTTATGAAGAAACTCGATAATAAATTTAGGTTGATCGTTGAACGTATCATAGAGGTATTTTAATATGGGATCTGCTTCCCATGCTTCTTGATTATTCTGTGAGGAAAGTCTAAACCAGTTAGGAGTGTCATTAGGGGAAAATTTCCAGCTTAAACTAGTGAATATTAGATTCTTTTTAAAGTGATTAAACAAGTTGAGTATTAATTGATCTAATAGTGGCGTATACTCATCTGCACCTTGAGGATGACTTAGTCGATACTTATCTCTACATTGTAATGAGACTCTTATTTGCTGAGTAATTACAGTGGTACGAATTTTTTCATCTTGAATTTTATGATATGGAAAATTGCTTAATTTGCTGAAAAGAAGACTATTTGGTTCGGAAAACAAATAGTCAAAGAAATGTTTAAGATTATTGCGTGGCCGAAACAAAGCTATATGTAAATTATCGTCTAGATACTCAATGACAAGATCGAGCATCATGGATTTTATATTGTTGGAGATTACCTGTGTTTGAGTATCAGGTTTGTTTCTAAAAAAATTCATTAATAACTCGCCATCGCTAGTTTTAACCCTAGCTAAAAATTCTGGTACGAGTTTTTTCTGTAAGATAAAGCCGAGGATTTTTTCTAATGTCTTAATACTGCTATAAGGTATTATGACATCGAACACCTCTTGTATTTTGATGGCGCTTTGCGATAAGTTTCCAATCGTTATTTTTTCTAGAAGTCCTATTATTAGCAAGGATAGTTCTGTTCTCTCTTCTAAACTTTCTTGACTTAAACGACGGATATAATCGTAAGTATTACCGTAAGAACGGTACCTTTTTATTAAATGCTCATAAAAATTTATCTTGTTGGGAACATCTAAATTAAGAATATCCTCTATTGTCCTAGAGGAGCTCTCTTCGCTAGATGAACAAAGCACTTCAAGAAAATGAAATAGTGTATTTGTATCGCTGTTGGTTAGGTACTCAATAATTTGTTTTGAGTAGGGTTGTTGAAGGAAGGACTTTTGAAGAGCTAATCCATCGTTTGTATAAACAAAAAATGCAAATACTTTTTTGAGGCACTCCTTATTTGTAGAGAGGCAATCCAAAACGTTTTTTAAATCTTGGCGTGATCTTTTTAATTGATCTTGAATTTCTTTGTGCTTCAGGATTAAAGCCGTCATTTTAACTTGCTGTTCTTTCGTAACCACATGGTACTTAATAGTTGGGGAAAGTAATGTAGGGGTCGCTATGAGAGGTCTTAAATCAGTGCGTTTAAGAAGGGAATCATAAAAATACCACACCTTATCTGAGCAACCTTGGCTTAAACTTTTAACAAAAGAGTTTTTACTGCGGCTATTTTGAAACAAATCGATAATAACCTTATCATCCTGCAGAAAAACATAATCGATTATTTTGAAAAAATAATCTTTACTGAAAAAAGCTTTAACTAAAAATAACGAGTGCAAAAGAGGGGTAGCATTGTTATCACGGGTATTTAATTTTTGAAATAACACGTCTTTTCCTAATTTTTCGTGGAGAATTTCAAGAATTAAAAGCAATGCCATGTCATTGTTTTCAAAACATAATTTCTGTAACAAAGAAGTTTCTAGAATTCTTTGGCATGACTCGGTATTCAGTACCTTGCTAAGAAGGGTTTTCAAAAGGATATGTTTTTCAGACTTGCTATCACCATCGAGGGCATTCAGAAGTTTAGCTAGTAAACTACACTCGATCTTCTCGAACTCAATCAAATGTTTGATTGTTAACAAAGGAGCAATTTTTTCTAAGAAATGGACCGTTTTTTTAAATACATGATCTCGAGTTTTAGGAACTTGTAAAAACACATCTAGGGGGACTTTGAAATGAATGCCTTCGCTTTTGAATTCAATTAAGGTATCTATGTAGTTAAATAGTTCAGAATCAAAGTCTGTTGACTCAGATATAAACTCGATGATGCTCATGTTTTTATTGTTGGAACTACTTTTGCTAGCGCTTAAAAATTTTTCTTGTTGAGAGATTTCTAGTGTTTGTAACCACTGGAAAACATCTTTGGGTAATTCGGTGGTCCCATTGATAATTTGGCTGATCAATTTTTGAAATTCATTGGGCTTATCGGACTTGAGTGCATCTTTTAGCATTGTTTTATCTAAAATACGTTTTTTCATAATTAACTCGCATTAAAATCATTTATTTTTTAATACCTGAACTTAGCTTCATTGTTCATAAGGTTAATGGTGCATTCAGGTTATATAGCCATGAGTAACAACACTTAAAATTCGGCAACAGATTTAGTGCAACCATTTTTTAGGGGTTAATGCACTAATGTTTGTAGGGCAGAAAGAGAGTGTTATAAATGTGGGGATTAGTTTGAAAGAAGTTTATGGCTAGGGTATCTGGATCGTTTGAATGCAACAATGACTTCGCGCTTTATTTGGCAAGAGAATGTAAATTGTTCTTGTACATAAGTCATCAGTTAAATAATTCCCAAACAACAAGATATAAATTGATCATTAAGTTTATTATTGTGTCATTATAGCGGGTGTTTATTAAGTGGATATTAAAGACTTACAAAAATTAAATGTCTTAAGCTTCTCTTAAGGTTCGATCGGTATACTTTTCTATAGAAAAAGGAGTAGCGATGCATGTTTTAATTGTCGAAGACAATGCATTTAATGCATTTTGTTTGCGCCGATTGTTGGAATCCCTAGTTGAGCCAATTTCGGTGACCATTGTGAATAATAGTCAGGCAGCATTGGCATTTATTGAAAATCAAGGCACTGATGTCGTCATTATGGACGGTGACCTTGGGCCTGATAAGGACGCAAATCATTGCAATGGACCTGAGCTAGCAGAAATTTTATTAAACACTTACCCAAATTTACCTATCGTAGCCTGGACTGACTCTGATTCAATGCGTGAAGCATTTTCATCTGTATTCATTAGAAATGGGAGCCCATTGAACGAATACAATTCATGGACTAAATCCATCCAATTAGAAAGAATTTGTAAAACTTGGGCCTATTATTTTGGTGAGTTTATGGCAAGCCAGAATTCAGCATTTTTAAGTACCGCCTCTGCTGGCGCTCGTTAGTTAGACGTGGTTGGATAGTGTTCATTGACTAATGAGCAGCATCCCAATTTGGCCCAACTCCAACAGCAACTTCTAGAGGTACAGAAAGTTTGACTGTGTTTTCCATTAAGTGATGAACAATAGCACTGACTTCTTCCACTGCATCTTGATTGACTTCAAATACTAATTCATCGTGCACTTGCATTATCATGATCGCCTTTGGCTTTGCTTGCGAGCATTGCCAATGGGCGATTGCCAACATGGTTTTTTTAATGATATCAGCGGCTGTTCCTTGCATGGGCGCATTAATGGCTGTTCTTTCCGCAGCTTTTTGTCTCATTAAATTGCGTGAATTAATTTCAGGTAAATACAGCCGGCGGCCAAATAAGGTTTCTACATAGCCCAGTTGATGAGCATGGGCTCTTGTACGCTCCATGTAGTCTAAAACTTTGGGATAGCGATGAAAGTAAGTACTGATGTAATGCTGAGCATCTTGTCGCTCCACTCCAATTTGTTTCGCTAAACCAAATGCAGACATACCATAAATCAAACCAAAGTTAACGGCTTTAGCACGTCTTCGTTGCTCTTTTGAAACTTGATCCAATGGAGTTTGAAAGATTTCACTGGCTGTTGCAGCATGAATATCCCAACCATTCGCAAATGCTTTGAGTAGATTATCATCCTGAGAGAGATGTGCCATGATGCGCAGTTCAATCTGCGAGTAGTCTGCTGCCAGAATGAGTTTGCCAGGAGGAGCAATAAAAGCGGTTCGAATCAAACGGCCTTCCTCACTTCGAGTAGGTATATTTTGTAAGTTAGGATCACTTGATGATAATCGGCCTGTTGCTGCCACTGCTTGGTTATAAGAAGTATGTACACGATTCGTTTTTGGGTTCATTTTCTTTGGCAGGGCATCGATATAGGTAGAGACAAGTTTACTTAAACTTCGGTACTCTAAAATAACCGCAGCTAAACGAAAGTCATAAGCCAACTCTTGTAAAACAGATTCAGCAGTAGAGGGTTGACCCGTTGGTGTTTTCGCAATTATTGGTAGCTTTTGCTCTTCAAAAAGAATTTCTTGCAATTGTTTTGGAGAGTTGAGATTAAATGGTTTTCCAGCTAAGGCTAAGGCCTCTTGTTCCAATGAAGACATTTGTAGTTTTAAACGGTCACCATGAGTTTTTAAAGCAACCGGATCAATTAAGACACCCTGCATTTCCATGTCAGCTAGAACTGTAAGAAGCGGTACTTCGATTTCTCGCAATACTCGACGGAGCGGCTCTTCCAATAAAGGATACATTGCATGGTGCAATTTAAGAGTGATATCAGCATCTTCAGCGGAATAAACACCTGCTTTATCTACAGGAATTTGATCAAATCGGAGTTGTTTGGCCCCTTTTCCAGCAATCTCTTCAAAAGAAATGGTTTTATAGCCTAGATACTTCAAGGCCAGGGAATCCATATCATGTCTTCCTGCTCCACTATTGAGAATATAAGATTCCAGCATGGTGTCATAAGCAATGCCCTGCAGGTGGATACCATGGTTCTTTAAGACGCTGTAATCGTATTTTACATTCTGACCTATTTTTTTTATTTCTGAATTCTCTAGAATAGGTTTCAGAGCGGTTAATACTTCTTCTTTAATCAATTGAGGGCTTCCATCGATATGTCCAAAAGGGATGTATGCGGCTTTATTTTCCTCAATGGCGATTGAAATACCTACTAATTCAGCCGTCATCACGTCTAAGCTTGTAGTCTCTGTGTCTATACAAAACAGTTGACATTGTTCGAGCTGATTGAGCCAATGATCAAACTGAGTTTGATTGGTGATGATTTCATAGCTGACGGCAGTTCCGTTGCTTTGATTTTGAGGAGATTGATTTTCTTCTCCCAATAATTCTTTCAACCAAGTTTTAAACTCAAATTCTTTCGTTAACTGGATTAATAATTCTTTGTTTGCAGGTTTAAGGCTCAATTGCTTTAAGTTGAGAGGCAAATCTAAATCAGTTTTGATGGTGACTAATTTTTTTGACAGGGGAAGTTGAGGAATACTCTCTCTTAAGTATTCGCCAATTTTTCCAGTAATGTCTTGTGCATGTTGAATCAAATTATCCAGAGTGTGATATTCACTGAGCCATTTAACCGCTGTTTTAGGACCACATTTATTGACACCAGGAATGTTATCTACTGAGTCTCCAATAAGGGTAAGGTAGTCAATAATTTGTTCAGGGTTAACACCAAATTTTTCTTTAACCCCTTCAACGTCCATCGTGTAATTGCTCATGGTATTTATGAGCGTTACATGTTCATTAACCAGCTGTGCTAAATCCTTATCCCCTGTAGAAATAAGAACGGGAATTTGATGTTCTGTTGCTTGTTTGGCTAATGTGCCAATCACATCGTCTGCCTCAACTCCCTCGATGATTAATAACGGCAAGCCCATTGCCTCCAATAATTCAATTAAGGGATGAAATTGACTGCTAAGATCTTCGGGCATCGGAGGACGATGGGCTTTGTACTCTGGATACCACTCATCCCTAAAGGTTTTTCCTTTTGCATCAAAGACAACGGCTAATTCTTGGGGTTGATAGTCTTTGATTAATTTTTTAATCATATTGGCCACCCCATAAATAGCACCAGTGGGCTGTCCTTTTGAATTGGTTAGAGGGGGTAGGGCATGAAAAGCCCTAAAAAAATAGGAGGAACCGTCAATTAGGACAAGCGGTAGGCTCATGATTACTCAGTCTCTTCCATGTTTAGTTTTTTAAGGATTGCGGCTATTTGTTCAGACATTGCTTTTAGTTTCTTTTGCATAAATGGAACACGGGTCACAGACAACTCATGTTTAATTGCTTGATCTTTTGGACGTGAAGGATTTCCCAAATAAATCAATCCCTTTTTTAAATGTTTGTGAGGTGGGACGCCAGTTCTTGCACCTAAGATAACCTCATCATCGATACGAACGTGGTCGCTGACTCCAACGTTAGCGGCAAAAGTAACGTAATTTCCAGAAGTAGTGCTTCCAGCAATTCCTGTGAATGCACATAGAATATTATGTTGTCCTAATTTGACAGAATGAGCAATCTGAACAAAGTTATCTATTTTAGTGCCTTTACCTATCACTGTGGACCCTAAGGTAGCTCGGTCTATTGCGGTATTTGCACCTATTTCAACATCATCTTCAATAATGACATTGCCTAAATGCGGCAACTTAAGGTGCTGGCCATCAACAAAGGCGTAACCAAATCCATCGGAACCAACCACAGTAGAGGCATGTATTGTTACATGAGAGCCAATGCGACAATTATCATAAATAGTCACTTGCGGATGAATTGTTGTTTTATTGCCTATGGTCACGTTTTGACCCACGTGAACGTGGCTTTTTAGCACAGTGTAATCGCCAATCACACTGCCAGACTCTATGACCACATAGGGCCCGATTAATACATGCTCTCCTAGGCGCACATTTTCCCCAATGGATGCAGTTGGGTGAATTCCGGGGATAATCTCTTTTTTAGGGTTAAAATGGTTGAGCAAGGTGATGAACGCTTTGAAACCGTGCTGAACTTGTATGTGAGGCTTTTTAAGGTCACTTATGTTTTTCCCAACAAGGAGTGCGGCAGCATCGGACATTTCCGCAGTCTTAATATTATCTTCACCTTCTGCAAATACAATAGAGCCAGGAATAATGTTATCTATTGGCGATATTTCAGTAATCGTTAGAGCATCATTACCTATGACTGAGCCTTGAACTAATCCTGCCAAATCGCGAAGTGAAGTACTCATTGGTTAACCTTTAAATTCTACAAAATAAGCGAATTATATACCTAAATAACTTGAAATAGCTATTCAACAAGGAGATTGGGAGTTTTTCCTGAGCCCTGTAGAAAAAAAGCAATAATTCAGGTATAAATTGAAGTATTCATACCGTAATTAGTTAAACCAATTGTATTGATAGCTTGGAGTAGCTAATTAAAAATCATAAGGATAGGATATGCTAAAAAACATTCTGTTGGTTGGAAGTAGCCTCATACTCACAACAAACGCGTTAGCAATGCAATTAGTCTATGATGAAGAGTTACCTTTAACCTGGTCATCAATTATAACGGTAAGTGGAGGCCCGTCATGGGGCACTGCAGGGCAAAACCAATACCTTTACCCTAATTCACCTTTCTACACGACAGCATTTATCCCCAATCCAGCCCCTTATTACAACATGTATTTCAAGTACAACTCATCAAACAGTACCATGGCTAATGGCGAATTGTTTTTTGGCTTACAGCGGACTGTTCAGCCGGGAATTATTGGGCAATTAGGTCTTGGAGTTGCGGGGGTAAGTGATGCCAAAGTTACTGGTACAGTGGATTTGAATGTACCGAATGTTATTTCTGTACCAAATGTTTACAGTTATAGTTATAAAGTTAATCATGTACGAATAGATTTAAAGGGGAAACTGATAGCAAGCTCAATAAATCCAGTACAACCCTATATTAGTGGCAGTATTGGTGCGGGCTTTAATAATTCCCATGATTATCAAGCGGTATCTGTTAATCAAACGCTATTTCCCGCCCCATGGTTTTTACCAAGCACTACCATTGCCTTTGCTTACAGCGTAGGTGCAGGAATCCAAAAATCCATTACGAAAAATTGGCAGGTTGGTGTTGGTTATGAGTTCGCTGATTTGGGCAAGAGTTATTTAGGTTATGATGGGTTTTTGTTGGAAAAAGGCCCGCTATTAACCCATTTTTATAACAACCAATTGTTGTTTAGTTTGAGTTATTTGTATTCCTAAAAAACAACTGACTTCATGGATAGCACTCTTTGGACATTAAAGGGTGTTTCCACGAAGTTGGGCGAAAACACTTCTTAAGTAAAGCTATATGGTTTCATATTAGCTAATGTACTTGCGCAAAACTAGCGCTGCATTTGCCCCACCAAATGCAAAATGGTTGGATAGCGCAATATCAATGGTTTTTGGCCTGGCTACATTGGGAACATAGTCAAGATCACAGGCTGGGTCAGGAGTTGTTAAGTTGATCGTTGGAAGGATTAAATTGTTCTGTAAACACAAGGTAGTCGCTATAATTTCCATTGCCCCTGCTGCGCCAATAGCATGACCAGTCATGGCTTTTTGTGCAGTAATTGGGATCTCATAGGCTCTGTCCCCAAATACGCTTTTAATGGTTTCAGTTTCTGTGCTGTCATTTAATTGGGTTCCAGTTCCATGTGCATTAATGTAGTGGATGTCACTTATGGACAATTTGGCATCATTCAAGGCGGCGAAAATTGCTCTACTTTGGCCTTGCGAGTTAGGCGCCGTGACGTGGGATGCATCGCAGCTTGCTCCGTAGCCAATGATTTCGGCATAGATTTGAGCTCCTCTTGCCCGTGCTTGCTGGAGCTCTTCTAGTATTAAAATGCCTGCACCATCTGCCATAACCATTCCATCACGATTTAAGTCAAAAGGTCTGCTGGCTTGGCTAGGGTTCTCATTGTTTGTTGACATAACCCTCAATTTACACCAAGCTGCCATTATGCTTTCCCACACCAATGATTCTGTACCGCCACAGATTGCTGTGGTGAGGTTACCATAAGCAATTTGTTGATACGCCGAACCTATTGCTTCACCAGAAGAAACACAGGCATTAGAAATCGTTGAATTGGGCCCTCCTAATCCAAAGGCAATAGCAATATGGTTGGCTACTGAATTAGGCATTCCACGAATTACAGTGAGGGCAGGGATCTTTTTCCAGCTCTCCGTAAAAAATGTTTTGTAGCAAGACTCTAATTCTGCTTGTCCACCCAGGCTTGTCCCTATAAACGTACCGGCATCACGGAGCTCGTTTTCATTCAAGCCCGATCTTTCAATCGCATGATGAGTACAAAATAAAGCATATTGTGCTGCTCGTGGATACCGTTTGCTTTTATTAAATTCCGGTAGGTGGTCAAGCGATAAATCAGTGATTTCGCCAGCAATTTGTGTTGTGTAAGGAGTTGGATCATAGGATTGTATTCGCTTAATACCGCATTGTCCTTGACTTGCAGCAAGCCAAAATTGATTAATACCAGTTCCAATGGAAGAAGTGATTTCCATTCCAGTAATAACAACCCGCTTTTTCATTAATGGTCCTTAGTCCTGTTTTATAACATGCCTTTAGATTGAATAAACAGAACTTAAGCTCTCCCTATCTATTTATTCAAATGGATTTCCAATCGGTCATTTAGTGTCCCTAAACGTCCTAATTAACATCAATTTCTGCTTAGACTTGGGTTTTTGCTTAAATCCTGTGGAAATCATGAGTTCCTTCAGGCTACCACAGGCAATACTAAGGTGGAGTTTTAAAGTGTGTCAAGCCATATTTGCTTTTAGGGCCAAGCTCTAGACATTCTGGTATTTTATTTGGGCAAATCGTTTAGACGAATCAGCCAATAATCACAGGCGTTGGAAACGTGAAAGCCTAAACGGACGTATAAATCCAGCGCCTTTGTATTATGAGTTTCAACATCTAGATTGACTACGGTTTTACCCTCACTTAATGCTATATTGATGCAATAGGCTATCAAGGCAGTACCAAGTCCTTTGCCTTGCTCCTTCGGTAAAACCGCAATGTCTGAAAGAGTTGCGCATTTGGGTTGCCAGCGAATGTGGGATTTACCTATAGGATGATTATCAGCGATAGCTAATATAATTTCATAATCTCTTTCACTCATAATTTGTTCAAATCGGCTCACCAAATTTTGGCTTTTGTCAGGAAAGCAAACTTCATCCAGGGCACATAAAATAGGGATGTCCTCTGGTGTAGCTAAACGGAACGTTAACGACTGATTTTGATTCAGCAGAGGATTCAAATCATCTCTTTCCATGAAGTATTCACTGTGTATAAAAACAAAACCTCTTTTTTTGAGCCATTTATCATTGACCCCAGCTGGGTTACAAAATAGCAAGTTATAATATCCTTGAGTAACTAATAGAGGCTCGATTTGCTGCAACATTTTTTTAGCTATGCCCTTTTTGCGGTGTTTCGGATGGACGAGCACTGAAATTTCAACGGCATCCTCATAAAAAAAATAAACACTTAGAAAACCAACGAGGCTATTGTTCTTGTAATACAGCAAGCATGCGGGCACGGCACGCTCTTGTTTAAGGATATGGGGATATACATTTGGAACACTTCCATCATTTTTTTTGCATGCATCAACTAAAGCTTCTAACTCTTTAGTTTGATAGTCATTAATTTGATTTATTTGTTTAATCATGGTGTTTTATAAAAGAGTTATTATTATCTTTAAGATTAGCGCGTTTTACAAAATTTGCTCATTAAAAAACTAACATATTGCCTAAATAACTCAACTCAATAAAAAGAAAATGATAAATACAACACTCAAAATCAAAATCAACGGATTGGTTTTTTGGCGAGTCAATAATTTAAGAGCCGTATATAAAATAACACCCCATCCTATTCCATCTGCAATAGAAGAGGTAAATGGAATCATCATTATCGTGACCATACAGGGGGCGGTCTCTGTAATATCAGTTAGATTTAGATCCGTCAGATGCTTCATCATGCAACAAGCAACATAAAGCAATGCTGGTCCCACAGCAAATCCCGGAATCATTTTAGCTAAAGGAAAGAAAAACAGCATCAATAGAAAGCCAATAGCGATAACTATTGCAGTCAAACCTGTTTTTCCACCCGCTTCAATTCCAGTAGCGGACTCAATATATGGAGAAGTACTGGCTGATCCCAATAAGCCGGCCAATGAAGAGGCAGCAGCGTCTGCAGTTAAACTGTAACTTAAGCGTTTCGGGTAAGTTTCTTGATGTTTAAAAAGAGTTGGATTAAGAAGCCCCATTAATGTGCCTGTAGCATCGAACATCGCAATTAGAAAGAAAGTAAATGTTGCTTTTAAGCCTTGCAAGTTATCTAGTTCTGAGAAATCAAGTTTAAGGAAAGTAGGCTCCATGGAGGGAGGCGTTGCAAATAAGCCTTGCCAAGAGGTGAAGCCAAATATGAGGCTACATAAGCTTATACTTAGTATTCCAATAACTATCGCCCCCGTCACTTGATAATAATCCAGCGTTAAAATGATGATAAACCCTAAGAAGAATAAGCCGCATTCAGGTCTTAGGATATTGCCAAGCTGTAATAGATGATGTTCATTGACGAATAGGATTTGGTTGTTTTGCAATGAAATAAGAGCAATTAATAAACTAATACCGATAAGTATCGCAATTTGAAGGTTTTGCGGGATCGCTTCAAGGAGTATTCGGCGCATTTTTGTTAGTGTGATAAGAAGAAACAATAGCCCAGATATGAAAACCATGGCTAAGGCCTGTTGCCATGAAATTCCCATTCCTTGGACAACACTGTAAGAAAAATAAACATTTAAGGCCATTCCAGGCGCTACTCCAATAGGAGTATTAGCAAGAATTCCAGTGAGCGCACAAGCGAAAGCAGTAATTAAACATGTTGCAGTAAATACAGCGCCTTGATCCATTCCTGCATCATGAAGAATAGCCGGATTAACAAAGGCTATATAGACCATTGTTAAAAAAGTAGTGATCCCAGCTAGGACTTCTTTGCCCAAGGATGTTTCAGCAAGAAAATAGGATTTGATGGTTGATATAGTCAATTTTTTAACCTAAAAATGAAAGTTCATGACGGCAATAACGATTTCAATTGTAATCAATACAATAATAATGACTTCTAAATGATGGCTGTGCCGGCTTTCAAGATAGCCATTAAACATGTCAAAAATCTCGTTTAAGGTATCTAGGCGATGATTGATAGCATTGACTCTTCTTTGAATATGTAAATAGCGCTCGAGCATGATAAAGTGCTCTTCTAGGGTTGGGTGCTGCCAAAAATATTTAGGATGGTATAGGAAGTTACTTATCAAGTTTAACTCACTTTTGGCTCCCAATATCTCTCCAATAATTTGCTGGATTTGTTTTCTAGCTATCGGCATTTCACCTTCATGCGATAGACTTTGAATGAGAGGATTGTATTTATCAATTAATGCTTCAATGATGGTCTCAAAATACTGCAGCTTCACTGATTGAGAGAAGCCATAAGACAAACTGAGTTTAAGCTCTTCACTATCATCTTCTATGGTTAAGCAATCAACATCATAAAAATCATGAGGTTCAATAGCTGTTCTATCGCCGTGTTGATAATGAAACTCATCATGGACTAGGAGAGTGACTGGCTTATCGATTAATTGTTTAATGACGCTCAAGTAATTATTGACTTCGTATCTTTTTATACCCCAGGTTACAATGGTCCCATTTTTAAAAACATAGATGGTGTGATCTTGGTTCTGTAGAGGGATCAATTTAACGACATCACGGGTTTTAGCCGAGCTAAATACTTGCGATGAATTTTTAAAATGCGTATCCAATCGAGTTAAATCGATGGTTTTTGCAACGCAGAAACTTAAGCATTCCATGATGTTTAACCTGAATTAAATTGAAGGCGGTTTGCTCTGGATTTCCATGAGCAACGTCGCCTACTTATCTATAGTCACTTTTTTTCCATTGCTTATATTATACAGTATCAGCTGTTTCCCGGCTAGAATAGGCTTTTTTCCTGTCAGTTGCACCACTCAGCCATGATGGGCACACCTCAAGTATTTCAGCAATCTTATCCAACTGTTCGGAGTCTGGAAGAGCGTGGCCAAAAATCATGGAATTTGCCATATGCCGAGTCACTCCAAATACTTTTGATACGGCTTTTGTTTTTTCTGCTAGTTCTTCTGGAAACCCAAGTGTTGCCAATTCACGATTAAAGCGTTGTGAAAACACTTTGCTGTTCATTTTTCACTCCCTGAAAATTATATTGTCAATCCTAGATCCTTTTGAGAGGACGTAGGTCCAACATGGTCACTTATCAATCCTTGATATAGTTAAGAGTGTTATAACTTATTTTTACAAAATAGCAAAGGTATTTTGGCAAAATTAACTATTTTTCATTGGGTTATATGCCAACATTTTATTTATTGTAAGGGCTGCGGGCGTTTCAATGGGCCGGCGCCCACTGGGGCCATCCGCTTTTCAACCTCTATTGGAGTGTGATCTATCCGCACTTTATGCTACGTTCTGCCAAATCAGTAGTAAAGGGTGTTTCACAAGAATAAACATCTCTCTATAATAAAGATCTATTCATGGACGTATAGCCCAGCAAACACAGGTGAAGGAGCACAAAATGGATGTGTTGAAAATAGATTTTGAACAAAGGGATGCGAAACAATTATTCGCCGCATCATTACACCACACTGGTTTTGCAGTTTTAAATAATCATCCAATTGATACCCATTTAATCGATGAGATTTATAACGAATGGACAGATTTTTTCGCCCGTGAAGAAAAATTCAATTACCAATTTAATGCTGAAACTCAAGATGGCTATTTCCCTATATCCATCTCCGAAAAAGCCAAAGGTGCTGAACTTAAGGACTTAAAAGAGTTTTATCAGTATTACACTTGGGGGCAATTTCCCAAATCCATAAGTAGTAAAACACACACATTATTCCAACAGCTTACCCAACTTTCTTGCAATCTACTGACTTGGCTTGAGTCAGAGTTGCCTCTCGACATCGCTCAGAAACTATCGATGCCTTTATCAAAAATGATAGCAGGCAGTGAACAAACCATGCTGCGAATTTTGCACTACCCGCCATTTACCGGTAATGAGCCAGTAGGCGCTGTGAGGGCAGCTGCACATGAAGACATTAATTTAATTACTTTATTAGTTGGTGCTACAAGTTCTGGGCTTCAAATAAAAGATAATTTTGACAAATGGCATGATGTTCCATGCACCAAAGAAAGTATCGTGGTCAATGTTGGAGATATGCTTGAGCTAGCCACTCAGAATTATTATCGTTCAACGACCCATAGGGTGATAAATCCGGAACACACAAATACTGCTAGACTTTCGATGCCTCTATTTTTACACCCGGATCCTGCGGTCTCTTTATCGCCCCAAAAAACAGCAGGCCAGTATTTGTATGAACGTCTGGTGGAGCTGGGATTAAAGTAAAATTAGGGTCTATTGCAAGCGCTTCGACCTAGGGCAAAATAGCGAGTTGTCAACAGACTCTATTATTTATTTAATATATCAATGACCGTGTTGGCATATTCTATCCCTTGGAGATAGTGCTTGGTGAGCTCTGCTTCATTTAAAGGAAATGCATTGAGTTGGTTAAAATTTGCTTGTTCATAATCAATTGAATATTTAAGAATGGTACCTAAGTCACCCTTATTATGGATTAAGGCCTCATTTAAAGCTTCGCTTAACTGAATTTTTGACAACAGTTGATTTAAAGGTTCATTTAAGATGCCATCTAAAGTTGACAATATCCCAACTGTATAAGCCTGATGTGGGTTCGTATAATTGACTGCATGTGCTAATAACTCACACATTTTAGCGCGGATCAAAGTTCGCTCAAGCAAATCAGGCGCCACATCATCAAAACTTGCTAAAAGTAACAAATTCATCCAATTTCGAATTTGTAGTAGGCCCAATTGAGTAATAGCATCAAGCAATGAATCAATTTTTTTACTCATGTACAAGGAGGCTGAGTTCGCTAAGCGTAATATTCGATAGCTTAGTTTGGGAATTTGTAAAATAATTTCTTCAATACGTTCGATAGGCACATCTTCATCATTTAGCTCTGTTAATAGCCTCATGAGCTGTGCTTTATTCTCAGTGATGACGTTACCTTGGATGGGGTCTGGTTTATTTAGAAAAAAACCTTGGAAATAATGGAAGCCTAGACCCTGGCATATTTTAAACTGTTCTTTGTCTTCTATTTTTTCCGCCAGCAGTTTTCCCGAAAAATGGTTTAGTGGGGTTAGCTGGTTCATTATTTGTTGTTCATTTTGGTTCAATACGTCTATTTTTATGATGTCGGCTAATTCTATAAGCGGTTCGAGATCTTTTCTGAACTCAAAATCGTCCAGAGCAATTTGATAGCCCTGTTTTTTAAATTCGAGTAAGTTTTTTATAATGTCTTGGTCTGCATTAACTGTTTCTAGAACTTCAATCACGATTCTATGTTTAGGAAGCAGGGTAGGTATCTGCTGCAAGATGTGATTGTAAGTAAAGTTAATAAAGGCTCTTTTTTTACCAATAATAGTATTCATGTCCAAGTTGGTAAAAAGCTGTGTAAGTACAGATGAGGTGGCAGCATCGCCTTCGACAAGAATATTATTATTTACCTGAGCTGTATGAACATTACCATTTCGATACAATAATTCATAAGCATATACCATACTGTTCGTATCGTATATTCCTTGGCGTGCAAGCAGAGTGCTTATGGTAGGTTCATTCAATTTATTATCATCTTAGTCATTCCCTTTCTATTAAGTATATCATTAATTTACAGTGGCATAAGATCTAAGCATGGAAATGTTTCATGTATTAATTCTTAAGTTAATGCATGACAATTTTTAAATTTCTTATTACTGCCACAGGGACATGGGCTATTTCGACTAATTTTTGTATTCGGTTCATTGATCTGCTTTCCATCAACATAATACCAAGCTCCTTCGATTGCTTTGAATTCGCTGAGTTCATGGATGGATTTAATGAAATGTCCGTCTAAATAACGTGCAATAAATTCTACAAAGCCAGTTTCATCATTACTTTGGTAAGCTTTAATGACTTGCAGTTTTATCCATACGACCGATTTTGCCCATTTCTCGACTTCAGCTTCATCAAAGCCTAATAAAGGCTTTTCTTTCATGGTTTCTTTGATATAGGGAGCGTTTGCCAAAGTGTAAGCTGTATAGCGAGATCGCATTAAGGCTTCTGGGGTTTTTGGTACAGCTTGTTTTGTATGGTACATCCCGCAGCATGCACCATATTCTATGTTTGAACCACAAGGACAAGCTTTCATGAAGATTCTCTACACGTTTTCTTGTTGAGCATAATAATTCAAGTTCAATTCTCTAGCGGCTTTCACATCATCTAAGCGCTTAACTGGAAGAGTATGTGGGGCGTTTTTGAGAAGCTCTGGATTTTCTGTCAACTCCTTTTTAATGGTTTTCATAACCTGTATAAAGGCATCCAACTCATCTTTGCTTTCGGTTTCTGTTGGCTCAATTAACAAACATTCTGGTATGAGCAATGGAAAATAAGTGGTTGGAGCATGGAAACCATAGTCCAGTAGTCTCTTAGCTAAGTCCATAGCGGTTACTCCGTGTTGTTTCTTTTCAGGACTTAAGGTTAAGATAAACTCATGTGATGCACGTCTTTCAGGATAAGCTGGAGTAAACCCGGCTTTAGCCAGTTCCGTAAGTAAATAGTTCGCATTCAAAGTCGCATATTCCGATACACGCAATAAACCTTCTTTACCAAGCAGGAGAGTGTAGAAATACGCTCGCAGCAGAATGCCAGCATTACCCATGAAGCAAGACAATCGACCTATACTTTGAGGGTAATCTTGACGTGTTGCCCATAAATAATTGGAATCAACTTTTTTAACAACGGGCAATGGCATAAAAGTAATCAGGCGATTTCCAACAGCCACTGGACCCGCGCCAGGGCCGCCCCCACCATGCGGAGTGGCAAATGTTTTATGTAAATTGAGGTGCATGACGTCAAATCCCATGTCACCAGGTCTAACTTTACCTAAAATGGCATTTAAGTTTGCCCCATCGTAATAAAGCAATCCACCGGCTTGATGGACAAGTGCCGCTATTTCCTTGATTTGTCTCATGAATAATCCCAAAGTTGAGGGATTAGTAAGCATAATACCAGCTGTTCTAGGTCCAACTTTTGCTTTTAACTCCTCAAGATCGATGTCACCATTTGGGGCAGTAGCTATTTCAACCACTTTAAATCCACACATCGCTGCGGATGCTGGGTTGGTGCCATGTGCGGCATCTGGTATAAGCATTTCGTCTCGAGCTGTGTCACCTCTTGATTGGTGGTACGCTTTAATCATTGCAACACCAGCAAATTCACCCTGAGAGCCAGCCATTGGTGTTAATGACACTCCCGGCATTCCGGTAATTTCAGCGATGTAATTTTGCAAATTGTAAAGGCATTCTAATAGTCCCTGGCTTTCGCTTTCTAAATTTAAAGGGTGGCGATTTAGAAAAGCGGGGATGGAGGCCGCTTTGTGAACACCTCGAGGGTTGTATTTCATAGTGCATGAACCCAAGGGGTAAAAATGAGTATCAATCGAAAAATTCTTATGAGAAAGTCGAGTAAAATGCCTAACTACTTGTAATTCAGAACAAGCTGGAAGTCTAGGTGGCAACTTTCGTTGGTACTCTTCGGGTATGGCAAGTTGACTGTCTTGAGTTTTAGGCGCTTGAGCCTTTGCTTGACGATGATCGCTAGATAGTTCAAATATCAACATAATTTGCCTTCCGTTTTTTGTATAAGTTCCTTGAGCTCTTCACGATGTTTCACAGGTGTGAACTCAATAAATTGATAGTCTGCAATTTCAGCTAAATAATAGGGGTCCTTTTTAAATACCTCTTCTAAATAGGCTCTATCATTTGTTGCTGCTATAATAATCCCCCCGGTGCGTGGTTTCATTGGACCAGAGGCAACAAGAAGTCCTTGTTTATAGTGGTAATCCAGAAACTCTCTGTGAGCTTGTAAGTATTTATCGACTTCAGAGATTGGCGTCAAATAAGTTAATTGCACAATAAACATTAGGAGCCTCGTTTGGACATAATGGTTCTTAAGGATTTTGCGTATTTAGCGATGTCTTCTTTAGTGCGCATTTCGGTAGCACAAACTAAAAGAGTGTTTGTAAATTGAGGATAATGTTGTTCAGGGGCGTAACCACCAGCAATTCCCTCTTCACTGAGTTTATGCAGCACATGGTTTACCGGTTGATTCAACTTGATTAAAACCTCATGAAAAAATGGAGATTTAAATACTTGTTCAACACCTTCAATTTGAGTTAGAGCGGAGACCAAATCACGAGTATTTTGATGACACTCTATCGCAACTTGTTTTAACCCTTCTGCACCAAGGAGGCTCATGTGTATGGTAGCCGCAGTAACTAGAAGACCTTGGTTAGTACAAATATTTGAAGTTGCTTTGGCACGGCGAATGTGTTGCTCTCTGGCTTGCAGCGTTAGACTGAAACCAGTTTTTCCGTCTTTATCGACAGTCCGCCCTATTAAACGACCAGGCATTTGTCTAACATGTTCCATGCGGCAACTAAGAAATCCAAAATAAGGACCTCCTGACGCCATGGGCGAGCCTAATGGTTGTCCTTCTCCGCACACTATATCTACACCATGACTACCCCATTGGCCTGGAGCTTTAAGCAATGCTAAGGAAACTGGATTGACGCAAGCAACACTGATGGTTTTATTTTGATAAGCCCAATCCGTTAATTGATCGACTTTTTCAATGCAGCCGAAAAAATTAGGCTGAGAGATAACCAAGGCAGTAATGTCTTCTCCAGCATACTGGCTCAAAATTTCAGGATTAGTAATGCCTTGCTCTGCATCAAAGGGTAGGGTGATGACCTCAATGTGTTGGTTTCTCACTACTGTTTCAATGGTTTCACGATAGAAAGGATGTACTGTCCCTGCAACCAATACTCTACTGGTTTTGCTGTGTTTATTAACGCGCACTGCCATGAGGATGGCTTCAGCTAAAGCGGTTGCTCCATCGTACATGGACGCGTTCGACACATCCATCCCCGTTAATTCACAAATCATGGTTTGATATTCATAGAGCAACTGCAAGGTGCCTTGACTGGCTTCTGCTTGGTAAGGGGTGTACGCTGTTAAAAACTCACCTCGTGATGCAATATCCCACACGGCAGCTGGAATATGATGCTCGTAGCAACCAGCTCCAATAAAACAAATACCATTATTATTTTTATCTGCTTGTTTCTGTGCTTCCTTTAACATAAGCATTTCATTGACGCCTTCAGGCATATTCTGAAACCCAGCAAATTGCAAGGAAGTTGGAATTTCATCAAATAAATGTTGTATGTTTTCAGCGCCAATAGCCTCCAGCATGTCTTTGGTATCTTTAGGGGTGTGTGGAATATACGGCATAGTTAGTTTTCCTCAGCTATCTCATTTTGATATTGATCGGCAGTTAGTAACTGGTTAATTTCATCGCGATGATTCGGTTTTAATTTAACCAACCAGCCGGCTTGATAAGGATCTGAGTTAACTATGGCTGGATTTTCAGCAGCAGCTTCGTTTATCGCTGTAACGATGCCGCTTACTGGAGCATAAAAATCAGACGCGGCTTTAACGGATTCCACTACACCCAGCTCGTCTCCAGCATTAACCTCATCGCCAATCTCAGGGAGCTCGATGAAAACCATGTCTCCTAACAATTGTTGTGCATGATCTGTTATTCCAACAGTAACTTCATCCTGACCGTCTTTAAGCCATTCATGAGTTTTTGTGAATTTTAGTTCATTCATTTATTGGGTCCTTATTGTCACTTAGCTTTAATTTAAATGGGTTTTCCCTGCTTCACAAAGCGAGGTTTACCAACTTGGGCAGGTACTAACTTACCACGAATATCAACCAATACTTGAGCACCTGTATCAATAGGTACACGCGCCAAAGCAATTGATTTATCTAGAGTTGGGGAATAGCTTCCACTGGTGATCATGCCTTCAGCGTGTCCTTCAATGATTACTTTTTGGCCTGTTCTCATGATGCCTTTATCCAACAAGGTTAAACCCACTAGTTTTTTCTCTATGCCTTGTTGTTTTTGAGAAACTAAGGCTCCCATCCCGATAAACCCTCTGTCTTGAGGTTCCCATTTTACAGTCCATGCAAGACCTGATTCTAAGGGTGTCGTTGTTGTATCCATGTCTTGGCCATAGAGTAGCATTCCTGCCTCAAGTCTTAATGTGTCTCTTGCTCCAAGTCCACAAGGAGATACTCCTGCCTGAACTAAATCATTCCAAAGTGTGACGATTAATTCTTTAGGAGCAATAATTTCTAATCCATCTTCTCCTGTATAACCGGTTCGTGCAAAGAACCAATTTTCAACATCTACACATTCAAAGGATGTGAGAGTGGATACCGCATCGATTTGAGCGGGCGAAAGAACACTTAACACTTTATGAATTGAATTTGGTCCTTGCACGGCTATCATTGCCAAGTCAGTTCTTTCTTGCAATCCCACTGAGAATCCTTCGCTTTTTGCACGGATCCAATCGATGTCATTTTTTCGTGTTGCTGAGTTAAGAACGACTCGATAATTGTCAGAAGCTCTTTGGTAGACAATCAAATCATCAATTATGCCACCATGCTCATTACACATACAGCTATAGAGTGCTTTTCCATTATGAGTAATTTGGTCTACATCATTCGTTAGAAGTTTGCGTAAAAACTGGCGGCCACCGGCGCCAAGAATATCGACAATTGTCATATGTGATACATCGAACATTCCGGCATCTTTGCGTACGTAGTGATGTTCATTCAGTTGTGATCCATAATGGAGGGGCATAAACCAACCATGAAAATCCACCATTTTAGCTCCAGATGCTAAATGGGCATCATAAAGCGGAGTTCTGGAAATCATTCTAATTCCTTTTTTTGTCACGTAGTGCCAGAGATTATACCCAAGATACTTGGAAATGCTAGATTTTAAAGCTTCCGATTTTTTTATTCGATACTATTTTTTTTAACGCAATGCTGGGGTTTTTCGTAAGTCCTTACGATATAATTAATTTATCAATATTACTGGAAATAGTCTATGTGGTGGTCCACTGTTTTGAAAGGAGCAATTGATGTTATTTGGCTGGTTTTTCTACTGCTTCTCTTTAGGTATTTCTGGCTGAAAAGAAAAGACTTGTTAGATGCTCGCTCTTGGTTGAAAGTAAAAGGGCATATCACAAGTTGTGAGTGGACTACGGTAGGCCATAGTGTATGGCCTAAAATTGAATACGAGTATGAAGTATACAATAAGACTCTTTTAGGGGAATATCTGTTTTTAGATACTCTGCACAATAGTCCCAGTAGCAAATATTCACGCAATATCGCTTACAAAGTATCCATGGCATTTAAAAATAACTCTGAAATAGATGTCTATTACAATCCTAACAATCCTGAACAGTCAGCATTGGATGTGACTATGCCAAAGAAACTTTCCTTTATTCTAATTCTGATTGGAACTTTATTGCTTAGTCATATTGTGCTTATTGTGTGGGGTTGCTTGCATTACTATCACTAGGTTTTTTTTCTTCCTTTTCAATTTTACATTGGCAAGGAGGAGTAGTCACTGTCGATTGCAAACTTGTTATGCTAAATCCCCTAACCCCCTGACCATTTGCGGCAGCGGTAAAGCTAATTACTACTTTCAAATTTTGTGTTTGCTGATACTCTGGATTTTCATACATAACTAATATTGGCATGATGGCTTGCCAATGGGTTGCATCTAGTGTTATCAATTTTGGTGGTTGTGTTGCCACTGAAGTCACGTGGTATAAATTCTGTTGAACAGCTGCAGGTAGCTTTGAGTCGTTCAGTGCTTTGGTATAGGAAATCCATCCATCAGTCGTAAAGTATTTCGCAATCTCTTTTTGCTGTTGGACGTAATTTTTATAATCGTAGGTGTAAGTAGCTATAATAGCCTCATTTGCCCATACCGCTAATTGGGCTCTATCTGGATCTGCAAAGACAGTTCTTGCTGCGATACAAGCTAGAAGGCTAAAAATCAGAGCGTTAATCTTTTTCATGTTTTTTCTCAACGAAGTAGGATAAATGACAGTGTAGACATTTTTTGAGGACAAAAAAATCCCCGGAAGAGTACCCGGGGAAAATTATTTATCCGGATAGATTGCTATCCAGATATAACCTCGCATAAAGAGGGGGAATGCGAGGTTGAGCACTCGGGGAAGGAATGCTCATAAGATTAGACACTTGAAAAACAAAAAAGTTCAATATTTTTACAAAATAATTTGATGACTTCTCAACGGTCCGCTTGCTTACGGCGCGCGGCTCGGTTTTCACTACGCCAATCCGAGC
>NZ_LNZB01000051.1:430751-458435 GCF_001468085.1 Legionella waltersii
TTATCTGGGCGTAAGTTCAGGTCGTAATATAGTAAACGAGAGATAGAAAGTGGCAAATAATCGATTTTATTTTGACAACCCAGATAAGTTTGGTCGATTTATTAATCGTTGGGATTTACTATTGCTCGTCTTAATCTTTGCTGTCGTCTTTTTTTTAGGTTGGGCAGGATCGCAAATGGCGACTCCATACCAATTAGGAGACCAACTGCCGATCTCATTAGATCCTACAAATCTACCTTTTTATGCATTGCGAACAGTAATTCGAATGTTTATCGCTTTAATTTTTTCCATTTTATTTACGTTTATTATAGGTGCTTTAGCCGCTAAAAATCGTAGAGCGGAACAAGTGATTATTCCTGCAATCGATATTCTACAATCCATTCCTGTTTTGAGTTTTTTATCCATTACGGTAACAGGGTTTATTCGTTTATTTCCCCATAGCCTATTAGGGCCTGAATGCGCATCCATTTTTGCAATTTTTTCTGCTCAGGTATGGAATATGACCTTTGGGTTCTATCAATCGTTAAAAACCATTCCTTACGATTTAATAGAAGTGTCTTCTATGTTTCGATTATCAGCGTGGCAGAGATTTTGGAAAGTTGAAGTGCCTTTTTCCATGTCTGGGCTGCTATGGAATATGATGATATCGATGTCGGCAAGCTGGTTTTTTGTTGTATTGTCTGAGGCGATATCCGTCGCTCATCAAGATATTCGGTTACCAGGAGTTGGGTCTTATATTGCATTAGCGATTTCTGCGCGTGATTTGCATGCAGTAGGCTACGCCATATTGACCATGGTGATCGTAATCTTTTTGTACGACCAAATATTATTTAGACCACTTATTGCTTGGTCTGAAAAATTCAGGACTGAACAATCATTAGACGATACCGAGTATCAGTCTTGGTTGATCGATTGGATAAGAAGCAGCCGTTTAATGAAAAGAGTGGCTTCTGGAATTGGCGTTTTAACCGATGGTTTTGTGAATACACGCTGGCTAAGAATCGGTGAAACAAAAGTTGTAAAAGAAATTGATATTAAAAAACAAAAACGATTGGATCGAATATGGGGGAGTGTGGTTCTACTCGGAATTGTGTTTGGCAGTTGGTTGCTCTTGAGATTCATTCTCGCTGAGTTGAAAGTTAGTGATATTTTCCATGTGTTTTTTCTTGGAGCCGCTACAGGAACAAGAGTCATTGTATTAATTCTTTTGAGCTCGATGTTGTGGATCCCTGTTGGCGTATGGATAGGATTACGACCGCGCATCGCGCAAAAAATTCAACCAGTGATTCAATTCGTTGCTGCATTTCCAGCCAATTTATTTTACCCCTTGTTCGTTATCGCCATAGTACAGTTTAATTTGAGCGTCGAGATCTGGGTTACTCCACTCATGATTTTGGGAACTCAATGGTATATTTTATTTAATGTGATTGCTGGGGCATCAAGAATTCCGCGTGAATTGTATCTTGCTGCAGATAATTTTGGGCTAAAAGGGTGGATCTGGTGGAAGAGATTGGCATTACCGGGCATTTTTCCTTTTTACATTACTGGAGCTATCACGGCAGCTGGAGGCGCTTGGAACGCGAGTATAGTGGCGGAGTGGGTCAGTTGGGGAAATACCACGCTCAAGGCTACAGGTCTTGGAGAATATATACAAGCCAGCACCATCGCTGGAGATTTTCCCAGGATTGCTTTAGGGACTGCTATGATGTGTATCTATGTGCTTGCTTTTAATCATCTCATTTGGCGGCCTCTCTACCGTCTTGCTGAAGAGAGATTTAATTTGAACTGAGGCATCTATGTCTGAAACGGTTATTAATATTGAAAATTTGTGTAAATCATTTAAAAAAGCATCTACTCAAGACCTTCTTGTGCTCGAAGACGTCAACTTTAAATTGCAAGAAGGAGAAATTGTTGCATTATTGGGTAAATCAGGTTCAGGAAAATCGACTTTATTAAGAATTATTGCCGGTTTAGTTGCTCCATCCAGCGGAACGGTAACTTACAGAGGGACTCCTGTGACAAGACCTGTGGAGGGGATTGCCATGGTGTTTCAATCCTTTGCATTAATGCCTTGGCTTACCGTATTAGAAAACGTGGAGTTAGGGCTAGAAGCTCAAGGAGTCAGCAGGGATGAACGCCGTCATCGCGCTATTGAAGCCATTGATATCATCGGTTTAGATGGGTTTGAATCTGCCTTTCCTAAAGAGTTATCAGGTGGTATGAGACAAAGGGTAGGATTTGCTAGAGCCCTAGTTATTAATCCAGATGTATTACTCATGGATGAACCATTTTCTGCCTTAGATGTACTCACCGCCGAAAACTTGAAATCCGACTTATTGGAATTATGGAAAGAAAAGAAAACACACACCAATGGCATTTTATTAGTCACTCATAATATTGAAGAAGCAGCAACTCTGGCTGATCGAATTGTCATTTTTGGTAACGATCCTGGTTATATTAGAGCTGAATTACCGGTTACTTTACCGCAACCAAGAGATCCAGAAAGTCCAGAATATTTGGCTTTAGTTGATAAGATTTATACTCTGATGACAACTGGGCCAAAAGAAAAAGCAAAACGTGCTCAGCGCGAAAGGCAAATTGGCTTAGGTTATCGATTACCTGACGTTGAGCCATCGGAACTATCAGGATTGATAGAAACAATGAAATCTTTTGAAGAGCGAATTGACTTGCCTGAGTTGGCCGATGAATTAATGATGAACATTGATGATCTGTTCCCTATTTTAGAAACTTTGGAAATTTTGGGGTTTGCTAAAGTATCTGCGGGAGACATTCAATTAAGTGATTTAGGAAAGCAATTCTCTGAAGCTGATTTACAAGAACGCAAGAAATTATTTGCCCAAAGACTATTAGAAAAAGTACCTCTAGCCAGATACATTAGAAGAGTTTTAGACGAGAAGACTGGACATCGAGTTTCAGAAGAGCGTTTTTTAAGTAAACTAGAAGACTATTTAAGTGAAAAAGAGTCCGATCGGGTTCTTAAAACGATGATTGACTGGGGACGATACGCTGAAATTTTCGCCTATGATTTTAATACTGGAATTTTAAGCTTGGAAAACCCGGGTAAAGGAGCATAACTAGCGCAGCTGAGCGACGCGTAACCCGGGATTTACCAGATAAACCACAGGTTACATTGAATGGTATCTTAAGCTGATTTTCTGACTAAATAATTTAAAATAGCAAATAATCGCTCTTCACTACCTGCCATTTCCAAATCTGTTTTGTATTTGTTATTAACGACAAACGCGGGTACAGCATTGATTTGGTAAGAGGCCATTAAGGACATTCCACTATTCACGTGCATATCTATAGTTGGGGAGTTTTCAAAAGCGCTTTTCGCAATTTCTCTATCTACTCCGTGCGCAACAAAGAAATCAATCATGGCTTGTTTTGAGGCAAGAGAATGATTATTTTCTTGTATCGTTTTAAACAGTACAGGTCCAAGTTTATCAGACATGGCTAGTGTTCTGGCTGTGTAATACGCTTTGGCATATAAATCCCAGTTAGGCTTGAATACAACGGGAACTCGCTCAAGGCGTGCATTTTTTCCCATTTTGTTAGCCCAGTCAGTCAAAGGGGCATCTACTTTGTAGCACCAAGGACATCCATAGCTGAAAAACTCAGTGATTACTGGAACTTTATCCTTGCTCGCAGTTTGTATAGAACTACTTACTAATTGATAGTCTTTGCCTTGGACAAAATTTTCTGCAAAAGCAGTTAGGGGCAAAATCAATAATACAACAATTAACTTTTTCAACATGATTAATTCCTCAATACAGACCTTGAATGTAATTTGCAACTGCTTCTATGTCCTCTTGACTCATTTTGGAGCCGATATCTTGCATGATGTTATTTAAGTCATTTGTTCTCTTTTTATCTTTAAATGCTTGCAGTTGCATCATGGTATACGTTGCTTTTTGGCCAGAGAGCGAAGGAAACCCGGCTTGTTCATTTCCAGTTCCTGTGGGGCCATGACAAGCGATGCATGCAGGAATGTGTTTGTCCAAATCCCCACCACGGTACAATTGCTCACCACGTGCCACATATTTTTTCGCAGTGCTGCCTTCAGCAAGCGGCATTTTAGCATAATATACTGCTAAATCATTCATCTCTTGCTCATTTAAGTTGGCAATCATGGCTACCATCGTTGGCGCAATTCGTGATTTGCCTGCTTTGATGTCATTGAGCTGTTTTACAAAATAGGCTGGGTGTTGGCCTGCTAGATTAGGCCATTCAGGGTTGGTGCTAATTCCATTTTGGCCATGGCAAGCTGTGCAAACGACGGCTTTTTCTTGGACAGTTTGCGGAGTCGTCTCAGCAAAGGCTACTGGTGAACAGCACAGTATAATTACAAGTGCTAATTTTTTCATTCATTTCTCATAATAAATTAGTTAATTAATGTTACACTGTCTCGTTGAAATACCAAATGAAAATTTATTTTATGTCAAGCAATTTATATTCTAAAGCAGTATTTTTAAAAAGTGCAGCACGGGTGAACCAACTTCCAGAAGATATTGGTTATGAAGTTGCCTTTGCTGGCCGTTCAAATGCAGGAAAATCCAGTGCTCTGAATTGTTTAACCAATAATAAGAACTTAGCTAGAACCAGTAAAACTCCAGGACGCACACAATTAATTAATTTATTTACACTGGATGAAGAAAGGCGTTTGGTTGATTTGCCTGGTTATGGCTATGCAAAAGTTGCGATTAGCGTAAAAAATGAATGGCAAAAGCATCTTGCCCATTACCTAGAAGTCAGAGAAAGTTTAAAAGGATTGATTTTATTAATGGATATCCGTCATCCGTTAAAAGATCTTGATCAAATGATGATCGATTGGGCTCTGGATAGAGGCTTGCGCGTGCATGTATTATTGACCAAAGCAGACAAATTGAGTCGTAGCGATGTGAAAAATACAGTGAATAAAGTAAAGAAGCTTTATGAGTTGACAGACCATTTACTGTCGGTTCAATCGTTTTCTTCAACAAAGAAAGAAGGGCTTGATGAGTTAATGGCCGTTTTAAATCATTGGTTTGAGCTAGGCTAAGTGTGGCCTATTACTGAATCCTCTCCCTTACGGTCGCGGCTCGGTTGGTTCGCGCTAACCGAACCGCGACCGTAAGATCAATGGGGAAGATCTCGACTGGAGTCCGTCCCCGCTGCCGCGCCAACCGAACGGCGACCATAAGGGAGCGGAAAAAACTACGTCCCACCTACCAACTCCTCAACAATCTGTGGATTCGCCAAAGTCGACAGATCACCCAGCTCATCAATATGGGACACCTCTCCTCCAGCAATCTTACGCAAAATTCTACGCATAATTTTTCCTGAGCGTGTTTTAGGCAAATCAGGTACAAAATGAATGACATCGGGTTTAGCGATGGGGCTTATTTCTGTATTAACCTGTTTAATAAGTGCTGTTTTTAACGCGTCATCTGGCTTGTTACCATTTTTGAGGATCACATAGGCGTAGATTCCTTGTCCTTTCACGTCATGCGGATAGCCTACAACAGCAGCCTCAGCAACGGCATGATGGCTTACCAGGGCGCTTTCTATTTCAGCGGTACCCAATCGATGTCCTGAGACATTAATCACGTCATCAATTCGACCACTGATCCAATAGTCGCCTTCTTCATCGCGTTTTGCTCCATCACCAGTGATATAGTATCCATTGGCTAAGTAAGTTTTTAGATATCGCTCATGATCACCAGCGATGGTTCTTGCCATAGAGGGCCATGGGTACTTAATGGCTAAACTTCCTTCTCCTGCACCATGAATCTCAAGCCCTTTTTCATTTAATAGAACAGGGATAATCCCTGGGACTGGTTTGCAAGCAGCACCTGGTTTCTGGTAATCATCGGTAGTTCGGGGACTTATCATGATTGCGCCGGTTTCAGTTTGCCACCAGGTATCTACAATAGAGCATCTATTTTGACCTACTTTTTGCTGGTACCACTGCCAAGCTTCGGGGTTAATCGGTTCACCAACAGAACCTAATAATCGCAATGAGCGTCGGGAGCTTGATGTTAACCATTGGTCCCCAGCCTTCATCAATGAGCGAATGGCCGTTGGGGCAGTGTAAAAGACATTGACTGAGTGCTTATCAACAATTCTCCAGTTACGGGCTGCATCTGGCCATGTTGGAACTCCTTCAAACATAAGGGTAGTCACTCCATTACACAAAGGTCCGTACACGACATAACTATGGCCAGTAATCCATCCTACATCAGCGGTGCACCAAAAAACCTCATTGGGCTGGCAATTAAATATCAGTTGATGGGTATAGGCGGCTTGAACCAAATAACCTCCCGTAGTATGAACCAATCCTTTTGGCTGTCCTGTGCTACCTGATGTATAAAGAATAAAAAACGGGTCTTCAGCATTCATGGATTCTGGTTCACAATGACTAGAAACCTTTTCTTTCAATTCATGCCACCAAACATCTTTCTGCTCATCAATAGCTACTTCGCAATCAATGTGTTTGACAACCAGACGAGTAAGGTCTAAATCATTACTGGCTTCATCAGCTTGTTCTTTAAGGTTGATTGGTTTTCCACCTCTATAAAATCCGTTCGCCGTGATTAAACATTTACACCCCGAAGCAATAAGGCGTTGTTTTAATGCATGTGAAGAAAACCCAGCAAAAACCACAGTATGTATTGCACCTATACGTGCACACGCCAGCATAGCAATGGCAGCCTCTGGAATCATTGGCAAATAGATGCCAACTCGATCTCCCTTATTAATGTTTATTTGCTTAAGAACATTGCTCATTTTGCACACTTCAGCATGCAACTCTTCGAAGGATAATTGCCTTGATTGATTTTCTGCATCTCCTTCCCAGATTATGGCTGTTTGCTTGGCTTTATGAGGAAGGTGTCTATCTAAGCAGTTCGAGCTAACATTCAATTCACCATCATGAAACCAAGAAATAGACCCTTCATGGAAATTTCCTTTTAGGGCAGTTTTCCAAGGACGTATCCAATCAATAGTTTGATTTGCTATTTCAGACCAGAACTCGGAGATCGAATCTTCTGTTGATGTTATATGGGGGTGAAGTAACCGTTCTTCCTGCATATTAAACCTCGTGAACTTCAGCTATCAATTGGATGATTGCGGAGAAATCTAGATCCCCTTGTCCCTTGTTTATAAATTCTTTATACAATTCAGTGGTCTTAGCTCCTAGCGGTGTTTTTACTTGAACCGCTTCAGATGCTTGTTGACTCAATAACAAATCCTTAAGCATCATCTGTGCTGCAAACCCAGGTTTGAATTGGTTGTTTGCAGGAACCTTATCTAAAATTCCAGCCACAGGGACGTATTTGGATAAAGCCCAGCATTGGCCTGAAGAATTATTAACAACTTCAAAGAGTTTTTCTGCGGAAAGCCCTAGCTCTTTAGCAAGAGTAAAGGCCTCCGAAATGGCAACCATCGATATCCCTAAGATCATGTTATTACAAATTTTTGCGGCCTGACCGCTTCCTGCTCCTCCAGTATGAATTATTTTTTGACCCATACAGGCAAGTATTGGTTGAGCTGCTTGATAGGCATTAAGTTCTCCACCAACCATAAACGTTAACGTGCCTGCTGCTGCTCCAGCAACGCCTCCTGAAACGGGAGCATCAACGGAGAGGAGTTGATGATCTCTAGCTAAGCGATGTATTTCTCTTGAAGTATTTACATCAATTGTTGAGCAGTCGATCGATAAAGAGTTGCTGCCGAGATGTTTGAATACCCCCTCATTTCCTTGGCAAACTTTTGCTACTTGCTGACCCGTTTGTAGCATAGTGATGATAATATCCTTGTCCTTGGCTACCTCAATGAGGTTTTGAGCTATTGATCCACCTTGTTTAGAAAACTCCTCTAAGGCTGATGCTTGAAGATCAAAACCCATGACCTGATGATTGGCTTTAACCAGGTTCATTGCCATAGGTAACCCCATATGGCCTAATCCAATAAATCCTATGCGTGCCATTCTCTTCTCCGAATTAGTTTAGTCATGGGTAGGCATAATAAATGCGCTGCTTTTTAACTCGGTAATTGGCCATTTGCTCGTGACTGTTTTGCGACGGGTGTAAAAGTGAATGCTTTCTTCGCCATGCATGTTGGTATCACCAAAAGCAGAGCGTTTCCAGCCGCCAAAAGGATGGTTAGCAACAGGGACTGGGATAGGGATATTTACACCAATCATTCCCACTTGAACACGTTGACTGTATTCACGAGCAGTAAATCCATCCCGGGTAAAAATGGCGGTTCCATTGCCGTATTGGTGTTTGTTAACCAGATTCAGAGCTTCTTCAAATGTATTGACTCTTAAAACAACTAATACAGGTCCAAAAATCTCATTTTGGTAGACAGACATGTCTTCATGAACATGATCGAACAAACATGGGCCTAAATAAAAACCTTGAGGGTATTGTGGGTGAGTAAATTTCCGACCATCGATAATTAATTGTGCTCCTTCTTTGGTTCCTTTTTCAATGGCGGCAAGCACGCGTTCACGATGGGCGCTACTAACAAGTGGACCCATATCAGTACCAGGCACATCCCCAGCATCGATTCGGATTGCGCGAATTTGTGGAGCCATTTTATGGATTAAGGCATCTGCAGTGTCATTTCCAACAGCAACCACTACAGACAAGGCCATGCATCTTTCTCCTGCGGAACCGTATGCTGCGCCGACTATTGCATTTGCTGCTTGATCAAGATCGGCATCTGGCATGACTACGCAATGGTTCTTAGCACCACCGAATGTATGGGCTCTTTTGCCATAGGCTGTAGCAGTACTATAAATTGATTGTGCAACTGGAGTAGAAGCTACAGCAGTAAATGCGGCGATATCAGGGTGAGAGAGAAGATGATCCACTGTTGTTTTGTTCCCTTGAAGGCAATTGGCAACCCCTGCAGGCAAACCCGCGTCATTTAATAACTCCAGTAGGCGAATGGGAGCTGATGGATCTTGTTCGGAAGGTTTGAGAATAAACGTATTTCCACAAGCAATAGCGGGAATCATCATCCAGATTGGTACCATTACCGGAAAGTTAAAGGGTGAAACCCCAGCACAAACTCCTAATGGCTGTCTAAACGTGTAGCAGTCGATGTGATTAGCGACTTCTGGGGAGTAGTCCCCTTTTAGCTGATTCACAAGACCACAGTGTAGCTCAACCACCTCAATGCCTCGGGCCACAGATCCTTTTGCATCGTCAATCGTTTTTCCATGTTCGCGTGTAACTATACGCGCTAAATCAGTCTGATGTTTTTCGAGAAGATCACGGAAGCGAAATAATATTCGAGCTCTTTTGATTGCAGGGGTTGCTGCCCATTCCTTGCCGGCTTCTTTGGCAGTTGCTACCGCTTTATCACAAAGTGCTTTGGAGGCAAAATGAACTTGTCCAACGATCTCTCCATACGCTGGATTATAGATGGATTGTGATTCGCCATTGCTTTCATTAACTAATTGACCGCCAATAAAGTGGGGCACTGTATATCCCATATTCAACTCCTTTTATTCAGAATGTTACAAGCCAAACGAGTTATCCGTTTGGCTTGCATAAAGTCTTTGCCTATTTTTGTCGTGCTTTGAGAGTGACCTGATATTGTCTTTCTGAATGAACACCTTTTACACCTAATGTCTCTACAACTTCAAAGTGTTCTATGCTTTTGATTTTTGTTAATGCATTTTGAACGGCTTCATCAATTCCAATTTCAGAATGGCCGGTGATATCCTCTGTACTTTTCATAAGCATCCTTTTACTATAACTTCAGAAATTTTAGTTTAACATGAAGTAAAGCTATTAAGGTACAGAACTTCCTGTTATCTTAAGCAGTGAAAAATGAATAGTTTTAGTTAAATCATTGTTTCGATAGAAAATTTATACAATAATGGGAAAATGGAACCAGCAGTAAAGGAATTAAGCTATGGGAAACGGAATTATTTTACGCGTTTTGGAAGACACAGAATTATCCCCTGAAGTCACTCGAACATTAGAAAAACTGCTTCCTGATCATAAAATCGAGTACTTTAAATCTAAACCTAGATATCGACATAGCATTGAAAATCGAATTAACAGTTTGTATGACGCGTTTCTCTTTATTCTAAAAGCCTATCCACCAAACCCAACATTTACTTCCATAAACGTTGAAACTTTAAGAGCTTACGCTGAAGAATGCAGAAAGGCGTGCGACTTAAAAAAGTCTACTTTGTCTGAGTTGCATAAAGAGCTTGAGAAATTTACAGGAAGCCTTGTGGATGTCCTTGCTAAGGAATGGGATTGGTCGGACTCCGATCCGGAGAAGGAAGCGATTGCTTGCTTGAATGAAGCTGAGCAATACATGTTAATGCAACGTGGAAGACAAGATATTGCAACCTTAACTCCTCTAAAAACTGAGACAGGCGAAATTAAATTTGTATTGCAATATGACAAATCGTTATCTCCAATCTATCCTTTGTTGGTTCAGGAATTAGAGGGTATTAAGGGAGCTAAATACCCTAAAACACCTCAGTGGTTTAGGGAGCTTAAACAAGAATATCAGCAAGTGTATTTTTCTAATCTAAAGATACATCCAATTAGCCCTAAAACGATTCGTCAAGATCTCAATCAACTCCTGCTTAAATGGAAAACAGCTAAAACCACGTCGTTAAATTTGTTAGAAGATCTAAATCGAATAAAAAATAATAAAACCCCTCTTCCATTATGGTTTGAGACTTTTTCTCCTGGACAGAAAGAGTTGTTTCGATTTTTAGCGACTGCATGTTCTTCAGCGAAAGAAATTGATACTGAGATTGATTCGTTTAAAAAGCAAATTTCAGAATTGGCCTCGAATAAGAACTTTGAATCTACGGTACGATCGATTTGTAAATTGCCCTTGTGGTATTGGACCTTATCTGAAAAACAACAATATTTTCTTGAGTATGTTCTTAGCAATTCTGAAACTATAGAAGAAGCATTTTCTTTCGTACCGAGTCGTCATCGAACATTGCCTCTTCCAGCGAACTACGGGTCTCACAGTCTTTTTATGCTTAACAAGAGTGGTGAGGTTAAACTTTTTTTTAATCCACGATATCGTTCAAGCCATGTATCCAGTCGAGATATATTAAAGCAACCACAAGCTGTTCAACAACGACATGTTGTAGCGAATCTAGAGAAGGTCATGGAGTTTGCAACGGATAAGCAATCACTGCTCCTACAAACGTTGATTAGCCCCATTACAGCTTTTGATTATGTGCCAGACGCTGTTTGGGATTATTTACCGGAACCTCCACCAGATTTGGAGCTCTTTAGGATTGCACGTTCAGCTATTGAAAGACACAAACGGTCAGCAAATTTTGTCCAACCTAATCACCCATTCAATATTGCGAAACGTTGTTATTACACTCTAGCAGACGATAAAGAAAGCTTGGCGTTAATTGCAAAGGCAAAGCTCTTGGTGTCTGTATACCCAGAACTTGAGGCTCTTATCCATGACTATAAAGCGGTATTAGAGTCCTCTATTGGTACTGCAACCATTTGGGACTACGATGGAAGGGAATTATTCCTAAGCTCACTCGAACAGCTTATCATTCTGACGATGAATGGTTATAGTTATGGCTCTTGCGTCAGCGGAAAGGACAGAAAAGCGATTGAGCTCATTCATACAGATGCAATGATTTTATACAAAGAGCTGTATGGAGTATGGCCAAAGTTTGGGGATCCAAAAGAGAAACAAGATCGTGTTAAATTTGTTAATCTGGTTGCGATGCTCTACGTGTCTAGACATCAGCAAGAACTAGCGGGGCAAAATGCTCCTGGTTCCGAGGGGATTAAAACTCCTGAATGGTATTGGCCAGCAGATATTGTTGAAGCAATAAAAACCCTCTTAAACGATAAGGATGCATTAAGGAAGGACGATCGGTTAGCGACTGACAATGAGGTGAAAAACATCAGTAAAGACCTCGGCGCCTATATGTCCAAGGGTAGAGAATTACATTGCTTCTTAATCGCCAAGCAGCTTGGAGAGAAGTTATGCACTGACTTGTATGATTCTTTAAGCTCTTTAATCAATGAAGAAAATCAATTTAAAACCAAGTCGACATCGTGGTCACTGAAATTTTATGATAAAGAATCTTCAAGCAATACTCCAACTGGAATAAGAAAGATAGCAAAAGTCATGAGCGATGAAAAATCAGGTAATGATAACGTGCATCGTATGAGTAAAATATTTGAAATCGTTCTGGAAAGACCTGAAGAAGATGACTCAAGGTTACCAGCAACCAATTCCGTTTATAATGGTATACGAACATTGCTGGATCCTTTGGAGCAAGGTGCTACTCTTCAAGGGGTTGCTGCAAAGCTTATAACCAATTGGAATTCATTGTTTGATAATTCGAAGCGAGAGCGAAGGGAATTCAGTTTATTTCAGTAGCGGCTATGCGTAGTGAACCTTCCTTTTTAAAGGAAGGTTCGTGATGCGTAATCGTTGTAAACAATTCGATGTGTAATTTATCGGGACTTGAAAATAACTCCCTTCAATTTTCCCCTTGCCCCAGGAATGGGGAGAAGGTGCCTGAAGGGCTGATGAGGGGTTGATTGTTCGAAGTTATCTGTTTATATCAAATGCTCTAAGCCATATAAAAGTGTCTTTAGCTCAAGAACTTTTTGACATGCGAGTATTATTCCAGGCATAAAGCTTTGTCTATCAATGCTGTTATGCGTAATGGATAGAGTTTCCCCCGAGCTTCCAAATAACACTTCTTGTCGAGCAAGTATTCCTGGGAGTCTTAAGGAGTGAATATTGATGTCGTGCAGTGTTCCACCTCGAACACCAGGGATTAGTTCTTTTAATACAAGCTTATTTTTAGCCAGCTTGCTGTTTGCCGCTATCATTTCTGCCGTTTTAATCGCTGTTCCCGATGGGGCATCGAGCTTTTGTTGGTGATGAGCTTCAATAATCTCTACCTCAGAGTAATATTGAGCTGCTTTTTCAGCAAAGGCCATCATTAATATGGCTCCAATAGAGAAATTGGGGACTATAATTCCACCTAATTCTTTGCTGTTACATAATTCGGTCAATTCTCGTATTTGTGATTCAATGAGACCAGAAGTACCAATTACAGGTCTAGCTCCTGCTTGAATAATGGTGTGTGTATTTTCATAAACACAATCTGCTCGGGTTAGATCAACCACTATTTGAGCTTGGGTATCCTTAATAATTTCAGCGAGGTCATCCTGCTTGGTGAGTTTACCAACTAATTGAAACTGCTCATGTTTATCAAGAGTTTCACAAGCCAAGGTCCCCATTTTACCGTTTGCGCCATTGACGATGACTCGTGTTAACATAATCACCCCTGTGCTTTTGTAGTATCTGATTCTTGAACAGGATTTATAGTTCGCCAGGCCCAGATAGAGGCAAAAGGCCATCCTATGACAGTTGCTTGCATAAGCAGAGCGAGCAAAGCACCTCCTGGGTTGTCTTTAAATAACAATACAAGCCACGGCAAAAATACAGATAAAACTGAAAATAGTATGCGTTTTATTTTCATAGTGATGTCACCATAACCTTTAATAATATTTAATTATAGTGGAATGAGATGGTTTTTTGCTAGGTGTAATAGTGATTCTTAGGGGAGGAAACAGATGAGTCCATATACGTTGCCTATTATCTGATTATAAAAATGTTAATCCATCTTGGGCAATAAGTTTTCGGTATCGGTGGAGTTTGTTTCTGTTTTTTTATTACTACTAAAGAAGCATGCACCTCCAACACCTAATCCTAATGCAACGGCACCACCGACAATTACCGCAATACCTACTGGAGGAGCAATGACCGTAATTACACCGACTACTGCAAGTATACCAATAACAAGGGCTACACCTCCAAGAGCAGCCAGGAGTTTAGAACAAAATGACAAAGTGCTTGAGCAACTTACGGCGTTGCTGGTAGAAGAAAACAAAGGTGATTTTTCATTGACCGGAAATTGTTTTGAATTAGTGCTCGATAGATCAGATACCATAGGTGTTACTCTATTACGGTCTTGATTTACAAGCTGTAAAGGCTCAGTTATAGCTCTAGGAATGCTAACAGGTTTTGGAAATGTACTATTAGAGCAAAGTAGAGGGTTAACATAGTCAGATACTGACCCATCTGTTGCATATTTAACAACTAAATCTTCATGAAGATCATATCCTCCACCCTGTGTCTTTGCTACCCGATAATAAATTCTGCCTTGGGTATTTAAATGCATCAATTGATTTCGAAATAGATCATCACCATGATTTTCTAATTGATTAGAAGGAATATTTTCATGAACGATAATATTACCCTTTGAGATAACTTCTATACCATAGATGTGAAAACGATCTGAACCAAGATCAATGATTCTAAGATGGTAGCCCTTTTCAAGAGAGAATAAATCAACCGAGCCATCAATTACAAAAATAGAGTCACTATAAGTTAAACCTTGTGCTCGAAGACTTATACCCATAGCAACTTGATATAATGTCAGATTGTCTTGATGATCACTCATGTATTCTTGAAGGGTTTTAATAGTTTCCATTTCTTTGTCTTCATTCTCGATATATTTAACTATAGTAAAGTGACATTAAGAATAGATTAACACCACTGTTCATAGAGGTCAGGAGGTTTAGTCTTGACACGACAGGAGATTCGCATTTAAGTACACTTTAATTTTTATAACGCGACAAATTCCTTCGAGAACGCTTGCAAACCATCCATAATCATTGTACATTGTGTGCTCAATTCTAAGGCGGTTAAGCGCATAATACAATTTTCTAATTTCAGTATATGGCAAGCAATTATTTAGGTCTAAGAGACGTTTGCAAATCAATCATTTTTGATCATTCCTTATTAACAGACAATTCATCATTAAAGGTACTAGAATGAGAACACAGGAGCTGCATCCCCGCACGGCTGTCATCAATAAAACCCAAAAAAATCAAGCTAAGAGAGCTCGTTCAGAAGCTTTAACCTGGCTTGCTGCAAAATTTCCTGAGTCTTTTGATAATTCTTTAAGAATTCGGCCTTTAAAAATTGGGATCATGAAAGATATTCTAGACTATGCTGATGAAGCAGCGGCGGCTGGAATATCCAAAAGTAAATTGCGTGAGGCTGTAGTTGTTTTTTCAAGAAGACTAGATTATTTAGCTTGTTTAAAAGCCAAGGAAATGCGGATTAATTTGTTTGGAGATGCTGTTGCTGAGGTAACCGTTGAAGAAGCGGAACACGCAGCCCTTAAAATTAAGAAACGCATCGAGAAAAGTGTAAAAAATGCTCGTAAATCGATGGTAAGCAAATCATCCAGCCAACAGCTGACCAATGATAACTATTATGGAAGTTCAAAAGGGAGTCAACATGAACTCCAAGACGAATCTTATTCTACCGTTTATCCCTTAAGAAGCTCCGCATACTCACAGCAGTCTTCTCAAACCCCTCCAGTAAATAAAGCACCTGCTGTAATCGTAAAACACAAAGCGACCAAACAGTTTGATCCTGATGCTGTAGCGAGGCTAAAAGCAAAACTAGGACTGTCCATTAAAGCAAATGAAACAAAGGAAACGGCCGAGTAAATGAAGATGAGGATTGTTTGTTGGCTATGGCTTGTTTCTCAGATCAGTCTAGCCGCACCAAAATTTGTTGCACTCCATCCAAACGAACTAGCCAATTATCAGATTCACACGAAGGAGCTATGCCTTACTGCGCAAAATACACTGTCTTATTTGAATAAAGGCAGTGAATACGATCCACAAGTAATACATGGTGGAAAAATCCTTCCTATTCCCTTAGAGAGAGTGAAGAAAACTTTGGTATTTGTTTGCAATAACCAATCCAAATTAAATGATCCCCAATTTATTAAACAACATTTTGAATTTATTCGCTGGTATCCAGATACGAGCAAAGCAAAGAAGTTATCTAAAGGAAAACCACTTCTACAACACTTACCTACAGATAAAGTGTTAATGACCAAGTATTTCGTACATTTAGCCAAAGCAAGCACAAAGCCTTCTTCACTAAGACCCTATGCCCTGTATGCTTTGCCAGCTGATGAAGCCAATTTAAGCTTGGAAGCGGCCAATGCAATACCTAATTTGACACGCTTTAAGTACGGAAAACACGCCATTTTAAAAGGGGCGTTAAATCACAAACCAGTAAAAGCACTTGCTTATTTAACAAGAGACGATCTAGAAACAACCCTTTTACAAGGAACCGTGGTGGCTGATTTTGGTCCGCCAATAGGAAAAAAAATATTCAATGTTCACCGTAACAATAACATTGCTTATGACCGTTCAAAAGGACCTTACGAGCAAGAGCGTTATTGGTATTTTAAAGAGGTTGATGGGATAAAGGGATATGGGAAAGATGCTGAACACAAGATCACTGTCTATCCTGAAGTCACTTTTGCTGGGGATTTAAACGAATTTGGTTTAGGAAGACTCTTATTTATTCAATACAAGAACAACACTGGTCAAACTCAATCTAAAATGGGTATTCTTGCAGATACTGGTGGAGCATTTGATTTTAATTTATATCAAATTGATTATTTAGCAGGAAGTTTTTCGGGTAAAGAAGGCTTATATAAGGCCACGAGATCCTTGCCTGACTATGTTGAAGCGTACTTTATGTTGGTTAAAGAAAACTAGGAAGGAATACGTTGTTTATCACTGAGAAGGATAGGGTAAAGAAAGTCCATTTTCCCTCGATGTAATGAATCGATCTAAATATCCCTAGAGGCACGAGTTGGTCGATTGATATTCATCTCCTATATCGTCTGAAAGCACGGATGGTTTTAGGTTATCACCAGAAACTGTAAACAAAGTAGCGCCATTTTTAGCTTCACCATTACAAAATGAAGTCACTAATAGATGCATATCCGTATTCTTACTTTCTTCACGGGTTATACAATCCAATAAAAATTTGATTTTATCATTTGTGGATAATTCTTTAGGAATTTTATAGAAGTTTTGAGCCAGTGAACTTAGAGTTAAAGTCACTTCAGCTTCTTCTTTGGTAATCACAAATATGGGTTGGAAGTAAAGAGTAGCACCACTATTTACGCCTATTGTTTCAGTTGCAACAGTTAGCTTATTTCCATTAATATCAATTAGCCTTCTCATTGTCTTTCCTTCTAGTTATGCACTTTGTGCGTTGAAAAAAAGCATGCTACGCAAATTAGAATCTAATTACAAGGTGCATTAATACTGAGAATGGACGATTGATGTAAATATAAAACAGCGTGTTCTCTTTACTATTTATGTGTAAAGACATTAATGATATCGAAACACATCATTTTGCTAATGAAATAATTTCCATGCAATTCGTTCCTCCGGGCGTACCAATCTTTGCTCCCCTGGTAAGAAGAACATATCCCTTTCGCTCAATGTGATTGGCTTTCACCAATTCATTGATAATTTCTTCGTTGAGTTGTTCTGGATTGATTTCATGAAAATTGATGTAAATGGGAAAGACATTATTCATTAAACAGAGTCTGCCAATCGTGCGCTTGTTGGCTGAGATGGCAAAGATTGGAACGGTACTGTGTTGCCTTGATATCCATAAGGCTGTATCGCCAGATTCAGTGAGTGTAACAATCGCTTGAATGGGAAAGTGATTGGCTGCGTGCATAGTTGCCGTTGCGATTGCTTGATCTGCTCTAAGATAATGGCAAGCTTCCGTAGCATTTTGTAGAATAAAGTTAGCATGCTTTTCAGCACTTAAGCAGATTTTATTCACCATATTAATGACTTTTACTGGGAAAAGGCCGCTGGCTGTTTCAGCTGAAAGCATGACCGCATCGGTTCCGTCTAAGATGGCGTTTGCAACATCAGAGACTTCCGCACGTGTTGGTTGGGGATTGGATATCATGGATTCCATCATTTGAGTCGCTGTAATGACCACTTTATCAAGCCAACGAGTCTGTTCAATGATGTGTTTTTGAATCGCGGGTACTTCTGCAGCACCCACCTCAACCCCTAAATCACCTCGAGCGACCATAATCGCATCGGACTCTTGAATGATGTCAGTCAGATGATCCAATGCTTCCATGCGTTCAATTTTAGCAATAATGGATGTTGATTTAGCACCATATTCTTCCAGTAGACTTCTGGTTTGACGGATATCTTGCGCATCTTTTACAAAGGACAAACTGATGTAATCTACTTCGGCTTTGATAGCCGTTTTCAAATCGGTTTTATCTTTTTCTGTTAAGGTTCTAGCCGCTAAACCACCGCCTTTGCGATTGAGGCCTTTCAGATCGCTAAGAACTCCACCTTCTATGACTTGGCATTGGATTTTTGAGCCTGAAATGGTTTCAACCTTTAACTCGATAAGCCCATCATTGATTAAGAGATGATCTCCTTCAGAAAGTTCATCCGCTAAACTAGGGTATGCTACTGAAACACCTTGAGTATCACCCAGTGTGTTTTCCGCGTTACAATCCAGAGTAAATTGTTGTCCATCCACTAAAGTAATGGATTTGTCTTTGAAGCGGCCAACGCGTATCTTTGGTCCTTGTAAATCAGCCATGATGGCTACAGGATGATTTAATTCAGTGGCTAATTTGCGCACTAAGGCAATAAGTTCTAGAGCAGATGCATCGGCATGAGAAAAGTTGATGCGAACTACATCAACCCCGGCAGTCAATAGTTCGCGGAGTACGTCCGGATCCTTGCTGGAAGGACCCAGGGTGGCAACAATTTTAGTTCTGCGTTGTGTCATTCTTAGCGCGCTCCTGCAAAATGGCAACTGCTGGTAATGTTTTTCCTTCTAAACATTCCAGAAATGCCCCGCCTCCTGTCGAAATATAGGAAATTTGTTGGTTCAGATCGTAGAGATCAATAGCTGCCAAAGTATCGCCACCTCCAGCAATCGAGAAGGCATCGCTTTCAGCAATTGCAATTGCAATTGCTCTAGTTCCATAGGCGAATTGTGGGAACTCAAATACACCTACAGGACCATTCCAAATAATGGTATTGGCTTGATCAATGGCATCTAGGTACATGCTGATCGTATCAGGTCCAATGTCTAGGATCATGTCATCTTCTGCAACATGGGCTAATGTTTTATTAAAAGCAGGGCAGCTCTCGCCAAAGAATTTACCTACTACGACATCGGTGGGCAAAGGAATTAAACAATCCTTTTCTTTAGCAAGTTGTAAAATCGTTCGAGCTTCTTCTAGTAAATCAGGCTCACACAAAGAAAGACCAACTTCATACCCTTGGGCTTTTAGGAATGTATTGGCAATACCGCCGCCTGGAATCAGGCAGTCTACCATCCCCACTAATTGCTTTAGCAACGTTAATTTAGAGGAGACTTTAGCACCCCCAACAACGGCAACGATGGGTTTTTTAGGATCTTTGAGTACATGTTGTAATGCATCCAATTCCTTTACAAGCAATGGGCCTGCAACAGCCATTGGCGCATACTGGGCAACTCCATAAGTAGATGCTTGTTCCCTGTGTGCAGTTCCAAATGCATCCATAACAAAAATATCGCAAAGACTAGCTAATTTTTTTGCTAGGTTCTGGTCATTCTTTTTTTCACCCTGATTAAAGCGAACATTTTCACAGAGGGCTAATTCACCAGGTTTAACATCGACCCCATTTAGGTAATCGCTTACAAATTTAACCGGATGATCCAAATTATTTTTTAAATAATCGGCAACAGGTTGTAAGGAAAATCGTTGTTCAAAAACACCTTCTTCCGGGCGACCAAGGTGTGAAAGAACAATGACAGCTGCTCCACTTCTTAAGGCTGATTGGATCGTTGGCAGAGCTGCCTGTAGGCGTTGATCACTAGTAATGATGCCATCCTTGATTGGGACATTGAGGTCCTCTCGAATTAGAACTCGTTTGCCAGAGAGGTTTATGTCACTCATTTTAATCAGGTTCATTGTTTATCCTTTAGCAATTCATCATTTGATGAGCAGTATCTAACATACGGTTAGAGAAGCCCCATTCATTATCGTACCAAGCGACTACCTTCACTAAGTTGCCGATAACTTTTGTTTGGGTGGTATCAAAAATTGACGAGGCTGGGTTATGGTTAAAATCACATGAAACCAGTGGATCCTCGTTAATGTGTAAAATTTTACTTTTGGCTTTGCGCATCAGATCATTGACTTCGGTAACAGAGGTATCACGCTTTGCAATGAAGGTTAAATCAACTACAGATACGTTAAGCACAGGAACGCGCATAGCAAATCCATCTAACTTTCCTGCCAATTCAGGTAAAACCAAGCCCACTGCTGCTGCAGCACCAGTTTTAGTTGGAATAATGGATTGTGTAGCAGAGCGAGCTCTACGTAAATCTTTATGACTGCCATCAAGAAGCATTTGATCTTTAGTATAAGCATGGACTGTGTTGACTAACCCAGACTCAATTCCCATTGCATCATTGAGCACCTTGACCACAGGAGCCAGGCAGTTAGTGGTGCAAGAAGCATTAGAGACAATAACGTCCGAAGCACGGATTACTGAATGATTTACCCCATAAACAACGGTGGTATCGACCCCTTTTCCAGGTGCAGAGATCAATACTTTTTTAGCTCCAGCTTCAATGTGCTTCATCGCAGCATCTTTACTGGTGAAAAATCCAGTGCATTCAAACACTAAATCAACGTTTAAGTCTTTCCATGGAAGGTGGGCAGGATCACGCTCAGCAGTAACTTGAATGCTGTGACCATCAATAATTAGGCAGCTTCCTTCAACGGCTACTTCTGATTTAAAGTGACCATGCGTTGAATCGTAACGGGTTAGATGGGCTGTGACCTCAATGCCTGATAAGTCGTTAATGGCAACGACTTCAAATTCATTTTGTCTGTTGTATTCAAAAATCGATCTTAAAATGCAACGACCAATGCGGCCATAGCCATTTATTGCGACTCGTATTGTCATACTGCTTCTCCGAGTTGGATATCCCCATTGGCTCTCTGATTGTTCATAATAGAGCCAGTATGGGTATTGGTTATTTAATGGTTTGTTTTGTTATTGCTTCTAAAGTACTAATAATTTTATTCACTGTAATGCCAAAATAATTAAACGCTTGTTCAGCTGGTGCCGAAACACCAAAGCCATCGATACCAACTACTGCGCCATCAAGGCCTACAAATTGATACCAATAGGGGCTGCTGGCGGCTTCAATTGCTACTCGTGTTCGCACTTTACTTGGCAATACGTGTTCCTTGTAAGATTCATCTTGTGCTAAAAATCGCTCTGCACAAGGCATGGAAACAACTCGAACGTTGAATCCTTGAGATTTTGCTTGCTCAGCCGCTTTAACGGCTAATTGTACTTCTGAGCCTGTTGATATAAGTATGGCATCTGGTTGACCATTAGAATCTACAAGAATGTACCCTCCATTTTTAATGAGCTCAGCCGAACTTGGATTATGGTTTAAAGCGGGTAAATTTTGTCGAGATAGCAATAGGGCTGAGGGTCCATTGTGGTGCTCAAGAGCCTGTTCCCATGCTACAGTGGTTTCAACAAGATCCGCGGGTCTCCATACGGACATTCCGGGGGTTACCCTTAACATGGTTGCATGTTCAATGGGTTGATGTGTTGGGCCATCTTCGCCGAGACCAATGGAATCATGAGTAAAGACGTAAATAACTCGTTGCTTCATTAAGGCACTTAGACGAATAGCATTTCTGGCATAGTCTGAAAAGACAAGGAAGGTGCCACCGTAGGGTATAAATCCACCATGTAGGGCAATACCGTTCATGATTGCAGCCATACCAAATTCACGAACACCATAGTAGACGTAATTACCAGACAGGTGATGCCCACTAATGGCTTTAGCCCCTGTCCAATCTGTATTGTTAGAACCAGTCAAATCAGCTGATCCACCAATCATCTCCGGCAAAAGAGCGGCAAAGTGTTCAATGCATTGTTGAGAGGCTTTGCGAGTTGCAACGGATTTGCTGTTGCTTAAACATTGATTCAAAAAGCTCGCTTTTGACTCATTCCAGTTGTCTGGAAGGTCTCCATTGGCTCGGCGAAGTAACTCAGAGTATTCAGTAGGGTATTGCTTTTGATAGTCATGGAGTTGCTGCAACCACTGTTGCTCTTCTTTTTCACCTTGTTCGCAATGATTCCAATCTTGGTAAATAGGGTCTGGAATTTCAAAGGGAGCGTAGGGCCAGTTAAAATATTCACGAACTTTTGCGATGTCATCTGCACTTAGAGGAGCTCCGTGAGCTTTTTCGCTTCCAGCAACAGACGAACCAAGGCCAATGATGGTTTTGCAAATAATTAAACTGGGTTGGGTTGTATTTGCTCGAGCTTCTTTGGTCGATGCCTCTATGGCTTTTGTATCATGGCCATCAATTGGGCCTATGACTTGCCAATTGTAAGCTTTAAATCGTGTGGCAGTATCATCAGTAAACCAAGATTCAACTTTGCCATCAATGGAGATGCCATTGTCATCATAAAACACAATTAATTTATCTAATCCCATGGTCCCAGCTAAGGAGCAAGCTTCATGGGAGATTCCTTCCATTAAGCAACCATCACCAACAAAGGCGTAGGTGTAATGGTCAATGATTTGAAAGTGATCACGGTTGAAGTCATTAGCAAGAATTTTTTCAGCTAAGGCCATTCCCACCGCATTGGCTAAACCTTGGCCGAGTGGACCCGTTGTGGTCTCGACTCCTGGTGTGTGTCCGAATTCAGGGTGACCTGGCGTTTTAGAATTTAGTTGACGAAAATGCTTGAGTTCATCCATGCTAAGTTGATAGCCGGATAAATGCAGTAAGGCATACAGCAGCATGGAGCCATGCCCATTGGACAGTACAAAACGATCGCGATTAAACCAGTGAGGGTTTGTGGGATTGTGTTTTAGAAATTGTTTCCACAAAACAGTTGCAATATCTGCCATGCCTAATGGCATGCCAGGATGGCCTGATTGAGCTTGGTTTACTGCATCGACACTAAGTAGTCGTACAGCGTTAGCTAGTTCTGTAAAACGATTCATTCTGTCTCTTGTGCATTTAACGGAGGCACTATTGTCTCTCAGAAGCCAGCAATCGGCAAGAAAAGCATTCATTTTTAGGTGTATAATTTGTAAACTTTAGGTCAATATGATAAAAAAAATTTACCTTCTGACCAAATTTTGGCATAATTGCGTACTGTCGTTTTTTAGTAAAATAACAGCACACATTTCTCACGCTAGAAATGACACTGTTCAAATCAGTTATTATAACTATTAATCTTACTTAATGCATTATGACGCCACTATTTATCCACTTAACAAAGATGTTTCCTGAACTCCAAGCATTGGAGGCCGTTGGGGTCGATGGAAATTCGAACATCAACCACGTAGTGGCTAAAATAGGCCCGGAATTTTACACCAAAATTATTGGTTTCCATCCCCATTTGAACATGGAATACAGCATTTTATGTCAAAAAATTCGACATGATCTCACTTATTCCGATGCGTGCAATAAAGAGCAACTCGTCCAAGAGATAAAAGATGCGCTTAAAATGGCAGAGCTTTTGGAATACCTAAACCTGCATTATTTAATTGTTCCACGTGAAGTCCGACGACTAAGAAACCATAAAAAAATGTACCGAGAATTACTCACGGACATTGCTGGGATTGCCTTTACCCCAGAAACGAATGTTTTGGAGGTCGACGTTGGTTGGTCATTAAGTCAGTTGATTCGTGAAGATACTGGGGCATCCAATTGGTACCGAATTTTGTTGTCACGAACCAATAGAATTCTGAATGCATTTGTGGCTATTGAGGTCACTTCGGAAGCATTTGCCTTATTTATGGCGCGAGCTAATGTTTATTTGAGCCCATTTCTTGCTTATTTGGGCTGGTGTTTCTTTATCCCAAGACTGTCTACGAATTTGTTTTTACTGCTCAAGCACCTTATTCCCAATCCGTGGATGGATGACGATGAACGCTCAATACGCTGGACTAATCGTTTACTTGCTCAATTGCAGAGACGTTGGTTTGAATTAGCGAATGATAGCCTTTGGTGTACTGTTGGATTGCTCAATTGTTTTCTTTTGGTCGGCCCCCTAGCACCAATAGGGGTGTATTTAACCATTGGTGCATTTGTTCTTGATGTGGTGATCGTATCCATCAGAGCTTATATTGAACTGAATCGTTTGCATGATCTAAGAAAAGCATACCAGGAAATACTCAATGCTTCTGAGGATGAAGAAACCAGACAACAAGCCAAAGAGTTCCTTAACTACATCGACAATCGAATTCAATTTGAACATCTTCGTTCAGGGTTGGCCATAAGCGGTGCTGTGGCTGTTGTCGCTGCCATGTGTTTGACCATGCCTCTGCTCGTAGCCTGTGGTCCACTGATGCCTTTTGTCGGTGCTGTTTTACTGATTATGATATGGGCAGCCATGTACATTCTAACTAACCAACTAGAACAATACAGACCCAAAGATGCTGTTGAAAAACCGTCTTCATCTGCATTAAGCAAATTGAGTTTATTTGCAAAACCAGAGCCTTCTCCACGAGAACCAACTGTTCAACAAGTCGATACAGTGGAAATGGTTTCACTGAATGAAACTGAGTTAGTTACCGCAACAGGACATAGGCTTTAACCTTAGTCCTGTGATATGCTGTTGGCAATTTTTTTTGAGGAAATAAAACATGTCAACAACTATAGGATTACCTCAATTTAGTCGAGTTGATGTCAATCATTTTAAGACAAATCTAGAAGCACTTTTAAAAAATAATTTAGAGCGAATTGATCACCTGCTTAAAGAAAATCACTATTACACTTGGGATAATTTAATGTATCCATTGGATGATTTAGGCGATTCTTTAGAACAAATGTGGTCGCCATTCTCTCACTTGCATTCAGTGATGGACTCCAAAGAATTACGCGATTGTTATGAAGCATGTTTGCCTTTGCTTTCTGCCTACGATGCAGCAATTGGGCATAATCACAAGCTGTACCAGGCAATTAAATCGATTGACCAACATTCATTGGATGTGGCTCAAAAAAAATTAATTCAAGACAGTCTACGAGACTTTGAGTTGTCAGGTGTTGCTCTTTCTGCAAAAGACAAAAAGCGTTTCGAAGCCATTCAAGCACGTCTGGCGGAGTTATCCAGCAAATTTGAAAACAATGTGTTGGATGCAACTCAAGCTTTTACTGTGCATTTGCCAGATGACACGAGAATTAAAGGCTTGCCAGAGCATGCAATCAGTACTGCTAAGGAATTAGCGAAGGAAAAGGATCTTCCGGGCTATGTGCTCACCCTGGAATACCCAAGTTTTCAAGCAGTGATTACTCATGCAGAGGATAGATCTTTACGAGAGGAATTGTATCAAGCTTTTGTGACCAGAGCTTCTGAAAAAGGGCCTAATGCTGGTGAATTTGATAACTCTAAAATCATTGATGAAATACTAGCTTTGCGCCATGAAAAGGCTCAATTGTTGGGGTTTAAGCATTATGCAGAGCTGTCTTTAGCCACAAAAATGGCGGATACCCCAAATCAAGTCGTCGACTTTATGATGGATTTAGTGGGTAGAACCCGAAAAAAGGGGCAGATCGAGTTTGTGGAATTGCAACAATTTGCGCTAGAGAAATACAAATTTGATAGTGTAAATCCTTGGGATGTTGCTTACCTGTCAGAAAAACGTAGGCAGGATTTATTCTCTCTGTCACAAGAAGAACTGCGTCCTTACTTCCCCCAGCCGAAGGTGATGCAAGGCCTATTTGCCATCGTTAAAAAACTCTATGGAATGAGTATTCAAGAGATTCCAGGAGTCGATGTTTGGCATAAAGACGTACAGTGTTATTGCATTGTGGACGAGCATAACCAAGTTCGCGGCTATATCTATACGGATCTGTTTGCTAGGCCCAATAAGCGTGGTGGCGCATGGATGGATTCTATGCAAAGCAGAAGAAAACTTGAGGATGGAACAATCCAAGTACCGATAGCGACATTAACTTGTAATTTTGCGAAAGCTTCTGGGAATAAACCAGCACAACTTTCTCACGATGAAGTAGTGACCTTGTTTCATGAGTTTGGACATTGTTTACACCACGTCTTAACTCAAGTGGATTATTTGGATGGCTCTGGAATAAATGGAGTGGAATGGGATGCAGTCGAGCTACCCAGTCAGTTTTTTGAAAACTGGTGCTGGGATAAAAGTTCCCTTGTTCTATTGTCCTCCCATGTAGACACAGGGGCACCTTTAACGGATGAACTCTATGAGCGCTTAATCGCGGCGAAGAATTTTCAATCTGCCATGGCGATGTTAAGACAGATGGAATTTGCCCTGTTTGATTTCAGAATTCATCAAGAGTACAACGGAATTAAAGAATCTTTTGTTGCTGAAACCCTAGCGGATGTGCGCACTAAAACGTCGGTGATTCCGTTAGCCCCATACAATCGATTCCAACACAGCTTCAGCCACATTTTTGGAGGAGGTTATGCTGCTGGATACTACAGTTACATGTGGGCAGAAGTATTATCAAGCGATGCGTTCTCGCGTTTTGAAGAAGAGGGCATATTTAACCCCAAAACAGGTCATGATTTTTTAAAAGCCATCTTAGAAGCCGGTGGCTCCAAAAAAGCATCCGATGCTTTTATTGAGTTCAGAGGAAGACCTGCAACGATAGATGCTTTGTTAAGGCACAATGGGATCATCTAAATTCAGTAGCATTAGGGTTTGCTGCCAATTCGCTAGGCCAAGACCATAGAATTGTCAACAGACCCTAACTATTGGTTGGTGTTTTATGTTATACTTATAGTGTAACCAAATTGGGGGCGACCTGGCTTCGACGTGGGTTGCAAAACCAGAGGTGCATGCCGAGAATGAGATCTCTCGTAAAACAGGCTCAATTAAATATAAATGCAAATGATGCAATCTTCGCTGATGACGTTGATGGAGCAATTGCTGCTTAATCAAAGTCAAAGCAACGTGTACTGGCCTTAAACCCAGTGCCCCGTTGACCGAGCTCGCTTATCGGTATCGAATCGACGGTCATAGAAGATAAGCTAGTGTCCTAATCCATCCCGGGTTAAGATGCGAAACTTAGGGAATCGCTGTGTCTAATCCTGCCCGTCGGAGGAGCCACAGTTAAATTAAGTAGACAAGGCTACGCATGTAGATCCAAAGGCAGAGGGCTTGCGGACGCGGGTTCAATTCCCGCCGCCTCCACCAATTAACTTATTGATTTATATCATTATTCCCATTGATTTTTTCAACCGGCGCCATTGAGGCACTAAAATCACATTTTTCATCAAGCGTAGGTCGGGGCAAGACCCGATATTGTACTATGATGTCATATAGATCTCTTTGGGTCACGACCTTGCTATTAAGATAAGAGCATCCTTGTTCATGTAGGACGTAATTTTTTAATTAGTCTATTCTTTAATTACTTATACCAAATTAATTCATATATAAAATGAGAAAAATAAATCTCGTCTTGCTTATATATTTAATTAGCTCCTGTATTTTAGATCAAAATATATTTGCTAGAGAATATTATGATTTAAACTGTTCAGAATCCAAAAAATTTGTTTGTACTGATCAGCAATGTCAAATAATTCCATCAACAATCACCATGCAAATACATATAGAAGATAACAATACATTTGTAAATGTCATTCAGCACCCTAATCGGACCACTTTGTCATCACCTAAAGGGACCACCCCATTAGCACTTAATGGGACCACCTAGTCATCACT
>NZ_LNZB01000052.1:0-301 GCF_001468085.1 Legionella waltersii
AAACCTCTCAAAAGCAACATCTATTTTGAGGCAACGACTCTGTACTTATTTTGTCCTTCGGCAACACCTTTCATTGAGGCAATAGGTTTTTAGAAAAACCAGTGGCATTTTATTGTTTAAAATGCCACTAGCAGTTAAGTGTTCAGGCTGTTCATTTTCTCAGTGAGAAATGTCTCGGTGTGAGTGGGGGATTCAGGTCTAAAAAAGCCCCACTTTCTGAAGGGATTGCGGTGCTCTTTGATGGTTTGTTTATGTTTATTTAAAAAGGTACTCATTGTATCACTGAGCTTTTGTTTTGAGT
>NZ_LNZB01000052.1:431-1743 GCF_001468085.1 Legionella waltersii
GCGCATGGCTCTCTATTGCCACTTTAAAACGATATTTTTCGCTGTCGCAGATAACGGGTTTTGGGACAGCGGTCGGGAGGTTCTGGTTTTCTTGATGACCAAGCCCCAGTTGGCCACCATAGTTGCTTCCAAAAGCAAAGAGCGTTGGCTTGCCCTTGCTGTCGCGGCCAAAGACAAGGGTGTGGTTAGTACCTGCGACGACACCCTCCAGTGAGTTGAGTGCTTCAGGAAGCTCGAGGCGCTGCAAGCTGCTCTGGTTGTTTTGATGCCCAAGCCCCAGTTGGCCATAATCGTTCATACCACAGGCAAAGAGCGCTGGTTTACCCTTGCTGTCGCGACCAAAGACAAGGGTATGGTAGCCACCTGCGGAGACACCTTCCAGTGAGTTGATTTCTTTGGGAATCTCAAGGCGCTGCAAGCTGCTCTGGTCAGTATTATGCCCAAGCCCCAGTTGGCCTGAATGGTTGTCTCCACAGGCAAAGAGCAGTGATTTTCCGAGGCTGTCGCGGCCAAAGACAAGGGTGTGGTTACTACATGCGACGACACCCTCCAGTGAGTTGATGTCTTTGGGAAGCTCAAGGCGCTGCAAGTTGCTCTGGTCAGTATTATGTCCAAGCCCCAGTTGGCCATTATTGTTATATCCACAGGCAAAGAGCAGTGGCTTTTTATTGCTATCACGGCCAAAGACAAGGGTGTGGCCTGGACCTGCGACGACACCCTCCAGTGAGTTTAGTGCTTCAGGAAGCTCAAGGCGCTGCAGGCAGCTCTGGTGGTTTTGATGCCCCAGCCCTAGTTGGCCGAAGCTGTTTCTTCCACAGGCAAAGAGCACTGGCTTGCCGAAGCTGTCGCAGCCAAAGACAAGGGTGTGGAAAGTACCTGCGACGACACCATCCAGGGAATTGAGGTCTTCAGGAAGCTCGAGGCGATGCAAGCTACTCTGGTCAGTATTATGCCCGAGCCCCAGTTGGCCCCAATAGTTATATCCACAGGAAAATAGCGCTGGCTTGCCGAAGCTGTCACAGCCAAAGACAAGGGTGTGGCAGTAACCTGTGACGACACCCTCCAGTGAGCTTATTTCTTTGGGAATCTCGAGGTGCTGCAGGCTGCTCTGGTTATTTTTATGCCCCAGACCCAGTTGGCCATACCCATTCTCTCCACAAGCAAATAGCTTGGGCTTGCCTCGGTATTGCGTCAAAATAAACGTGGAACTTGCGCCTGCAGATGCCACGATTCTACGTCGATGAATTTTTCTTTCTGTCTCCAGCTCTTTGATTGCCTCACGAAATTCTCTGTTCACCTGAATGAGGCGTTC
>NZ_LNZB01000052.1:1753-2496 GCF_001468085.1 Legionella waltersii
ATCCACAGGCAAAGAGCGCTGGTTTGCCCTTGCTGTCGCGGCCAAAGACAAGGGTATGGTAGCCACCTGCGGCGACACCCTCCAGTGAGTTTAGTGCTTCAGGAAACTCAAGGCGCTGCAAGCTGGTCTGGTTGTTTTGATTCACCAGCCCCAGTTGGCCGAAGATGTTTCTTCCACAGGCAAAGAGCAGTGGCTTTCCGAAGCTGTCGCGTCCAAAGACAAGGGTGTGGTGAGCACCTGCGACAACACCCTCCAATGAGTTTAGTGCTTCAGGAAGCTCGAGGGGCTGCAGGCTACTCTGGTTGTTTTCATCCCCAAGCCCCAGTTGGCCGAAGATGTTCCATCCACAGGCAAAGAGCAGTGGCTTGCCGAAGCTGTCGCGGCCAAAGACAAGGGTGTGATTGAAACCTGCGACGACATCCTCCAGTGAGTTTAGTGCTTCAGGAAGCTCAAGGCGCTGCAGGCTGGTCTGGTCAGTATTATGCCCCAGCCCTAGTTGGCCGCGGTTGTTATTTCCACAGGCAAAAATCAGGGGTCTGTCCTTGCTGTCGCAGCCAAAGACAAGGGTGTGATTGTAACCTGCGACGACACCCTCGAGTGAGTTGAGGTCTTTGGGAAGCTCCACGGTCTGCAAGCTGGTCTGGTTTTTTTGATCCCCCAGACCCAGTTGGCCATACCCATTCTCTCCACAAGCAAATAGCTTGGGCTTGCCTCGGTATTGCGTCAAAATAAACGTGGAACTT
>NZ_LNZB01000052.1:2613-2718 GCF_001468085.1 Legionella waltersii
AGACAAACTTGGTTTTTTCATATCGGTTCTCCTTTAAATAGGTTGATCAAGGGTTATTAAGAGATTACGACCGATGTGGAGTAGGAGTTGCTATGCGCCACCCCT
>NZ_LNZB01000053.1 GCF_001468085.1 Legionella waltersii
TCTCACGAACAGCCATAAACCATGGGGCTCGAAATCCTCCATCAGTAACAATAATTGGGGTGGCACAAGAGGGTAAAATGGCTTTAAGGTTCTTTAAAAACTGCTTGTGAACAACATGATTGTTCTCTTTTTTCTTGGGGTGACATTCCTCATAAAGCACAATAGAACGCCCTTTTACAGAAATGCTTGCTCTTAATAAATAGAGATTCGTTGTTGGATTGATAC
>NZ_LNZB01000054.1 GCF_001468085.1 Legionella waltersii
TCTAAATACTAATTTTAGCTTCTTTTGGATCTTTTCTTGCAAATCAAAGGGGTCAAGAGTAATAAATTGCTCTTGTAAGCTCTTTTTTGGGTCTAATGTAAGACAATTGGAAGCCATTAATCGTTGATAAGGAGTCTGGGGTTTGTCATACTTTTTCTGAATACTGGATTGGATGCGCACTTTATCAATGAGTTTAATAC
>NZ_LNZB01000055.1 GCF_001468085.1 Legionella waltersii
AATGAAACCGCTTAAGGCAGCGCCATTAGGCGAAGAACCCGACTTTGGGTATAAATACCCCATTTAAAAAATGTGTCGATCCCTCAGCTGTAAGGGAGGGAAAATTTCGATAGTACACGTAGAATTCGGATGCACCGCTAACTGCTCCACTCCCTAACGGTCGCGGCTCAGATGAGTTCTTGCTAACCTATTGCCTCAATGAAAGGTGTTGCCGAAGGACAAAATAAGTACAGAGTCGTTGCCTCAAAATAGATGTTGCTTTTGAGAGGT
>NZ_LNZB01000056.1:0-160027 GCF_001468085.1 Legionella waltersii
CCCATCTCGAACTCAGCAGTGAAACGATTCAGCGCCGATGATAGTGTGAGGCTTCCTCATGCGAAAGTAGGACATCGCCAGGGTTTTAATTAAGAGAAATAGAAAAGCAAAAAAGCACAATTTCTCGATAGTATTTTACATAGTGTAAAAGCAAATATGCTGGCGTAGCTCAGTTGGTAGAGCAACTGACTTGTAATCAGTAGGTCCCGGGTTCGATTCCTGGTGCCAGCACCATCTAAATAAAAAATGTGTCAACACAAATTTGTGTTGACAATCTAATCATCTTAAAAGACAATAACGTTCTTTTTGGAGGGGTTCCCGAGCGGTCAAAGGGATCAGACTGTAAATCTGACGGCTCAGCCTTCGAAGGTTCGAATCCTTCCCCCTCCACCAGTTATAAGAGGATTAAAGCGGGTGTAGTTCAATGGTAGAACTTCAGCCTTCCAAGCTGATAGCGTGGGTTCGATTCCCATCACCCGCTCCAAATGTAGTGTAATGTTTGTTTGCTTGCGTAAGTATGATTGTGAGCAAATATGCTTTGCCCACATAGCTCAGGCGGTAGAGCACTTCCTTGGTAAGGAAGAGGTCGTTGGTTCGAGTCCAGTTGTGGGCACCATGTAATATAATTTGAAAACGGGGAGACTTTGCGATGGCGAAGGAAAAATTTGAACGTAAGAAGCCACACGTTAATGTGGGAACCATCGGTCACGTAGATCATGGTAAGACAACATTAACAGCTGCGATTACAACGATTATGGCAAAGAAATTTGGAGGTACAGCGAAAGCGTACGATCAAATTGATGCGGCTCCAGAAGAAAGAGAGCGTGGAATTACGATATCAACAGCACACGTTGAATATGAATCAGCGAATAGACACTACGCACACGTTGATTGCCCTGGACATGCGGACTATGTTAAGAACATGATTACAGGTGCAGCGCAAATGGATGGAGCGATATTAGTAGTATCAGCTGCAGATGGTCCAATGCCACAAACTAGAGAACATATTCTATTGTCACGCCAAGTAGGTGTACCGTACATTGTTGTGTTCATGAACAAAGCGGACATGGTAGATGATCCAGAACTATTAGAATTAGTAGAAATGGAAGTACGTGATTTATTAAGCAGCTACGATTTCCCTGGTGATGATATACCGATTATAGTTGGTTCAGCATTAAAAGCGCTCGAAGGTGAAGACAGTGACATTGGAGTGAAAGCCATTGAGAAATTGGTTGAGACAATGGACTCTTATATCCCTGAACCAGTTAGAAACATTGATAAGGCATTCTTGTTACCGATTGAAGACGTATTCTCAATCTCTGGACGGGGAACAGTAGTTACTGGACGAGTCGAGAGTGGAATCGTAAAAGTTGGTGAAGAAGTAGAAATTGTAGGAATTAGAGACACCCAAAAGACGACCTGTACTGGTGTTGAGATGTTCCGAAAACTTCTTGATGAAGGAAGAGCGGGAGATAACGTAGGTGTGTTACTACGTGGTACAAAGAGAGACGAAGTTGAGCGTGGTCAAGTATTAGCTAAGCCAGGCACAATTAAGCCACATACAAAGTTTGAAGCTGAAGTATATGTGTTGTCTAAAGACGAAGGTGGAAGACATACACCATTCTTTAATGGTTACAGACCACAGTTTTATTTTAGAACAACAGACGTAACAGGTACTTGTGACTTACCAGCTGGAGTAGAGATGGTAATGCCAGGTGATAACGTACAATTAACAGTAAACTTGCATGCACCAATCGCGATGGATGAAGGCTTACGTTTTGCCATTAGAGAAGGCGGACGTACAGTAGGTGCCGGTGTTGTTGCTAAAATAATCGAGTAAATATTATGAGTAATAATCAAAATATTAAAATAAGACTTAAATCGTTTGATCATCGCTTGATTGACTTATCAACTCGAGAGATCGTCGATACAGCAAAGAGAACAGGTGCACAAATACGTGGCCCTATACCTTTGCCTATACGTAAAGAAAAGTTCACTATATTGACTTCTCCTCATGTTAATAAAGACGCAAGAGATCAATATGAGTTACGAACTCACAAACGCCTGGTCGTAATTGTTCATCCAACAGAAAAAACTGTTGATGCCTTGATGAAATTGGATTTGGCTGCCGGGGTTGATGTTCAGATAAGCCTAGATGATTAATATTTAGGTCAAGGATACTAAAGAGGTATTACAATGAAGATCGGTTTATTAGGCCGTAAAATCGGTATGACACGAGTGTTTACACCAGAGGGAAAATCAGTTCCTGTATCAGTTATTGAAGTAGAACCTAATCGCGTGTCACAGTTAAAAACAGCAGATACTGATGGTTATACTGCAATTCAATTAACAGGTGGAAGTAAAAAATCCAGTAAGGTTAACAAACCCTTAACTGGACATTTTGCAAAAGCTGAAATTGAAGCAGGAGACATGCAGGTTGAGTTTCATGTTGAAACAATTGACAGTTTTCAATTAGGACAAGTTATAGCAATTTCCGATGTGTTCACAGCAGGACAATATGTAGACGTTGCTGGAATAACTAAAGGTAAAGGTTTCGCAGGAACCGTTAAGAGATATAACTTCAGAACACAAGATGCTACTCATGGTAACTCAAGATCGCATCGTGTGCCTGGGTCAATAGGTCAAAACCAAACTCCAGGTCGTGTATTCAAAGGGAAGAAGATGGCAGGGCATATGGGTAATGTCCGATGCACCACACAGAATCTTGAATTAGTTCGAGTTGATTCTGAGCGAAATTTACTTCTAATTAAAGGCGCTATTCCTGGAGCTCCCGGAGCAAGAGTTGAAATAAAGCCTGCAGTTAAAAAGCAAGCAAGGGGTGAGTGATGGAAGCTTCTATGATTGATAAAAAATCAAAACTACAATTGAGTGATGAGGTTTTTGGATATACATATAATGAGGGGTTAATCCATCAAGCTGTTGTCACTTTTATGAATAATGCAAGAAGTGGTAATAGCGCCCAAAAAACTCGTGCTGAAGTTAGAGGTGGAGGCAAAAAACCATGGAACCAAAAAGGAACTGGTAGAGCAAGAGCTGGAACAATCAGAAGTCCTATTTGGAGAACCGGTGGAGTAACATTCGCATCTAAAAAGAGAGATTATTCACAAAAAATTAATAAAAAAATGTACAAACGCGCATTACGTAGTATAATCTCCGAACTTTTACGTTCTGGTAATTTGCTAATAGTGAGCAAATTTCAGTGCGACACTCATAAAACGAAAGATTTTATCAGTAAAATGAATCAGCTCGAGATCAAAAACGCGCTGATTATTATGAGTGAAGTAGGTGAAAATGAGTATTTAAGCTCTAGAAATCTGATTGATTTCGATATCTGTGATGTAACAACTATTGATCCTGTAACTTTACTACGATTTGAAAAGGTTGTTGTTACAGAAGAGGCAATTAAAAAAATTGAGGAACAGTTACAATGAATGCTGAGAGATTGATGATGGTTCTTAGAGAACCACATACTTCTGAAAAGGCAACTGTAATGGCAGATAAATTTAAACAGTTCACTTTCAAAGTACTAAAATGCGCTACCAAAAATGAAGTTAAAATGGCTGTAGAGCATATTTTTAATGTAAAAGTAAAGAGCGTATCGATAGTTAATGCAAAAGGTAAATCAAAGCGCTTTAAGCAAACAAGTGGAAAACGTAGTGACTGGAAAAAAGCTTATGTTTCACTTTTTGCTGATCAGGATATTGATTTTACGGTTAGTGAATAAGGCAGATAAAGATGGCATTATTAAAATCAAAACCGACGTCCCCAGGTAGAAGAGGGGAACTTCGTGTAGTTCATCAAAATATACATAAGGGAAAGCCACATGCTGCATTAGTTGAAAAGCTAAATAAGACAGGTGGTAGAAACAATCAAGGCCGTATTACTGTTAGACACATCGGTGGTGGGCAGCGTCAAAAATACAGACTGATTGATTTTAAACGTAATAAAGATGGGATTGTTGGGCGAGTTGAACGTCTAGAGTATGATCCTAACAGAACAGCACTTATTGCTCTAATATCGTATGCAGATGGAGAAAAGAGGTATATTATTGCTCCTTCAAATTTGGAGGTTGGTGCAAGTGTTGTAAGTGGTGCAGATTCACCAATAAGTGTTGGAAATTGCCTACCACTAAAAAACATACCAGTTGGTACAACAATCCACTGCGTTGAAATGAAAGCAGGAAAAGGTGCTCAATTACTACGTAGTGCGGGATGTGGCGGACAGCTAGTCGCTAAAGAGGGCATTTATGCTACGCTAAGATTACGCTCAGGTGAAATGCGTAAAATTCATATTCTTTGTCGAGCTGTAATTGGTGAAGTTAGTAACAGTGAACACAGCTTGAGAGCACTTGGAAAAGCAGGGGCTAAGCGATGGAGAGGTATAAGGCCAACTGTGCGTGGTGTTGCAATGAACCCAGTAGATCATCCACATGGTGGAGGAGAAGGGCGTACATCTGGTGGACGTCATCCTGTATCACCGTGGGGCTTACCTACTAAAGGATACAAGACAAGAAGTAACAAGCGTACTGACAAATTTATTGTCAGAGGACGTAAGAAGAAATAATTAAACAAGAGGATATCAAGTGGCTCGTTCTATTAGAAAAGGTCCATTTATTGACCAACATTTGATCAGCAAAGTGCAAGCTGCAATCGAATCAAAATCAAAAAAACCAATTAAAACTTGGTCTAGACGTTCAACAATCGTTCCTGAAATGATTGATTTAACAATTGCTGTTCATAATGGCAAGGATCATGTTCCTGTGTTTATAACAGACAATATGGTTGGTCATAAGTTAGGTGAGTTTGCCATGACTCGTACATTCAAAGGCCATTCTGGTGACAGAAAGGCTAAAGGCAAGTAAGAGGATATTATGGAAGTAACAGCTAGATTAAAAGGCGCTCCTTTATCCGCTCAAAAGGGTAGATTAGTAGCCGATATGATACGCAATATGAGTGTATCTGGTGCACTTGATGTCCTCAAGTTCACACCAAAAAAGGGTGCACAATTGATGCTAAAATTACTGGAATCAGCTATTGCAAACGCTGAAAACAATAATGGAGCTGATATTGATGATCTAAAAGTTGGTATGGTATGTGTTGATGAAGCAATGACATTAAAACGTATTAGTCCCAGAGCTAAGGGCCGAGCGAACAGAATATGTAAGCGAACCTGCCATATTACTATTAAAGTATCTGATGAGGAATAGCCATGGGTCAAAAAGTTAATCCAATAGGCATACGTCTTGGAATAGTAAAAGATTGGAATTCTAAGTGGTTTGCTGGAAAAAGATATGCTGAATTTTTAATACAGGACATAAAGTTACGTCGTGAGTTGAAAAGTAAGCTAATGGCTGCGGCAGTTAGCAAGATTTTAATCGAAAGACCTGCTAACAATGCGGTTGTTACCATACTTTCTGCTAGACCTGGTGTGATTATCGGAAAGAAGGGGGGTGGTATAGAAACCCTTAGAAAGGAAATTTCTGATAAACTTGGTGTTCCAGTTCATTTAAATATTGAAGAGGTTAAAAAACCAGAACTAGATTCTACCTTAGTAGCTGAAGGTATAGCTCAACAGTTAGAACAACGTGTAATGTTCCGTAGAGCAATGAAAAGAGCGGTTACATCTGCACTTAAAGCCGGCGCAAAAGGTATTAAAATTTGTGTTAGCGGTCGTTTAGGTGGTGCTGAGATTGCTCGTAGCGAATGGTATAGAGAGGGAAGAGTTCCTTTACATACTTTTAGGGCAGATATTGATTATGGTACTGCTGAATCAAAAACAACCTACGGAATTATTGGTGTTAAAGTTTGGATCTTCAAAGGTGAAGTCTTACCTCAAAAGAAAAGATCAACTGAAAGCGCCTAGTGTGTGAGGATTAATAATCATGTTACAACCAAAGCGTACTAAATACCGAAAACAAATGAAAGGTCGAAATAGAGGGCTAGCGCTACGTGGTAGCAAAATTAGTTTCGGTGAGTTTGGTCTAAAAGCTCTTGAGCGTGGTCGCTTGACTGCAAGGCAGATCGAGGCAGCTCGTAGAGCAATGACTAGGCATATAAAAAGAGGCGGTAAAATTTGGATTAGAGTTTTCCCAGATAAGCCAATTACTCAAAAGCCACTGGAAGTAAGACAAGGTAAGGGTAAAGGTAGTGTTGAATATTGGGTTGCTCAAATTCAACCAGGTAAAGTACTTTTTGAAATGGAAGGTGTAAGCAAAGAATTGGCAATGGAAGCTTTTAATCTTGCTAAAGCAAAACTACCATTCAAAGTGATTTTTGAAGAACGGACGGTTATGTAATGAAAAAGATTGATGAATTCCGAAATATGACTGTGGATGAATTGCAAAATGAATTGCTTGTATTGCGTAAAGAGCAATTTAATTTACGTATGAAGAAAGCAAGTGGCTCACTAGATAAAACACATCTCATTACTATGGTGCGTAAATCAGTGGCAAAAGTTAAAACAATTTTGACTGAAAAGGCAGGTAAGTGACATGTCAACTAATAGTGAATCGAATGCCAGAACAATGATAGGCAAAGTAGTTAGTGACAAGATGGATAAGACCATTGTTGTGATGATTGAGCGAAAAGTGAAGCATCCAAAATACGGCAAAATTTTGAAACGAAGAAGTAAGCTACATGCACACGATGAAAATGAAGTTTGTCAAATTGGAAATATAGTGAAAATTCGTGAATCACGACCACTTTCTAAAACAAAATCATGGGTGTTGGTAGAAGTAATATCATAGGTATTATTAATTATACTTTTAAAACCCTAAAAGGCCTGATATAATCAGCAACCTTTTTCTGGTCGAATTTAGTGCTGGAGAAAAAAATGATCCAAATGCAGACAGTGCTCGAAGTTGCTGATAATAGCGGGGCACGAAAAGTAATGTGTATTAAAGTACTTGGTGGATCACACAGACGTTATGCACGTGTTGGTGATGTGATTAAAGTAAGTATTAAAGATGCTATACCACGAAGTAAAGTTAAAAAGGGCGCTGTAATGAAAGCTGTCGTTGTTAGAACGGCACAAGGTGTAAGAAGAGATGATGGTTCATTGATCCGTTTTGATGACAATGCTGCGGTATTGCTAAATAACCAAAATGAACCAATTGGTACACGTATATTTGGCCCAGTTACACGCGAGCTAAGAGAGAAATTTATGAAAATTATTTCTCTAGCTGCAGAAGTATTGTAAGAAGGATTAACTATGAAACGTATTAGAACAGGTGATGATGTAATAATTATTGCCGGGAAAAGTAAAGGTCATAGAGGAAAAGTATTAAGAGTTATCGATGAGAAGGTTGTCGTTGAAGGTGGAAATTTAATTAAAAAACACATGAAACCTAACCCTCATAAGCCTGAAAACAAAGGCGGAATCATTTCGCGCGAGGCTCCAATACATGTGTCCAACGTGGCTCATTTTAATCCAATTACTAAAAAGGCTGATAAAGTTGGCTTTAAGTTAATAGATAGTAATGGGGTAAGCACAAAGGTTAGATATTATAAATCTAACAATGAAATTATTGACCGCGTTTAGTTAGGTGAATGAAATGGCGAGACTTAAAGAGTTTTACAAGAAAGATGTCGTCAATATGATGATGAAGCGCTTTAACTATAAAAGCGTTATGGAAGTGCCTAAGATATTAAAAATTACATTAAACATGGGTGTTGGTGAAGCTGTTGGTGATAAGAAGATAATGAATCACGCAGTTGAAGACATGACTCTTATTGCAGGTCAAAAGCCTGTAGTAACGAAAGCTAGAACATCTATAGCAGGTTTTAAAATTCGTGAAGGCTGGCCGATCGGATGTAAAGTTACACTAAGACGAGAGCGCATGTATGAGTTTCTAGACCGTTTAATATCCATTACGTTACCGCGCGTAAGAGATTTTCGTGGTTTGAATCCAAAGTCATTCGATGGGACTGGTAATTATAGCATGGGAATTCATGAGCAAATCGTGTTTCCTGAGATTGACTATGATAAGACCGATGGAATTAGAGGTTTAGACATTTGTATTACCACTAGTGCTAAGACAAACGAAGAAGCCAAAGCGTTATTAGAAGCGTTTAATCTTCCTCTAAAAGATAAAGATAGAAAATAAAAGGGTGATATTGTGGCAAAAAAATCAATGCTGATGCGAGAATTAAAGCGTGCAAAACTGGTGGAAAAACACAGGAAGCGCAGATCTGAATTAAAAGAGTTGATTAAATCATCTAATGATTTTCAAGTAATAATGGATGCTCAAGCAAAACTAGCTAAATTGCCTATTAATTCAAATCCAGTACGTCATAGTACACGATGCCAGCAATGTGGTAGGCCACATGCAGTATATAGAAAATTTCAGTTATGTAGGATTTGTTTAAGGCAACAGCTGATGTTTGGTAATGTACCTGGCGGTAGAAAATCAAGCTGGTAAAATATTAAGATTGGAGAATAATTGTGAGTATGCATGATCCAGTTGCTGATATGTTGACAAGAATTCGAAATGGTCAACAAGCTAAACATCAGCAAGTAACATTAGTATCTTCTAAATTAAAAGAAGAAATAGCAAGAGTGTTAAAGGAAGAAGGTTATATTGAAGATTTCATGGTAGAAACTTTACCTAATAACCTAAAATCAATAACTCTAAAGCTGAAATATTATCATGGTAGACCAGTTATAGAATTGATAAAAAGAATTAGTCGTCCTGGCTTGCGTGTCTATAAATCATATAGAGATTTATCATCAATTCCAGGCTTTGGTGTGGCTATACTATCTACTTCTAAAGGTATAATGACTCATATATCCGCAAAACTTAAAGGTGTTGGTGGCGAAGTCATTTGTGAAGTGGCTTAATACTTGCGAGGAAAATTATGTCTAGAGTAGCAAAAGCCCCAATAACTCATGCAGCGAATGTTGAAGTTACTTTTGCTGATGGAACAGTTAATGTAAAAGGGCCAAAAGGTACACTAACTCAGAAAATTAATAAGTTAGTTAAAATCAGTAAGAGTAAAGAAGGTAATAAACTGGAATTCTCTCCTGCTTCAAATGACCCTAAAGCTTGGGCACAAGCTGGAACTGCCAGAGCAATAATCAACAATATGATACATGGTGTTACAGAAGGTTTCACTGTAGCCCTTGAGTTGGTTGGAGTTGGTTATAGAGCACAAGGTAAAGATAAGTCTATTACCTTATCATTAGGGTATTCGCACCCTATTGAATATGTTATGCCAAAAGGAGTTAGTGTTGAGACTCCATCAAACACATCAATCATTTTGAAGGGTGTTGATAAACAAATTTTGGGACAAGTAGCCTCTGAGATCAGAGCATTTAGGCCACCAGAACCCTATAAAGGTAAAGGTGTTAAATATGCTGGTGAGCAAATTGCAAGAAAAGAAGCTAAGAAGAAATAAGGCGTAAATTATGAATAAGCATAGTGCACGAAAAAGACGTGGTCTAAAGACAAAAGCGATGATCAGAAAATCAGGTCACCTTAGGCTCGTCGTACACAGAAGTGGTATAAATATTTATTCACAAATCATAAAGCAATGTGATTTGGGTGATAAAGTTTTAGTTGTTTCTTCAACTCTTGATAAAGAACTTAAAGCTAATCTTTCAGGAAAGAATAAAGTCGAACAGGCAAACTTAGTAGGAGAGCTTTTAGCTAAGAGAGCAAAGGCTGAAGGGATTACTAAGGTTGCATTTGATCGAGCTGGTTATAAATATCATGGCCGGGTTAAGGCGCTTGCAGAAGGTGCTCGTGAAGCCGGTTTAGAATTTTAAGGAACAATTATGTCAATTGAAGAACTACCCAAGTCAGATGGGTATCAAGAAAAATTGGTATCTGTTACCCGTACAGCCAAGGTAGTAAAAGGTGGTCGAGTTTTTGGCTTTGCTGTATTAGTAGTTGTGGGTGATGGAAAAGGGAAAGTTGGATTTGGTAGAGGAAAAGCTAGAGAAGTTCCAATTGCTATTCAGAAAGCAATGGATCAAGCTAAGAAGAATATGGTTTATATTCCGCTATCCGGAACTACAATCCATCATGAGATTAGCTGGAACTACGGTGCTTCTAAAGTATTTATGAAACCTGCAAGTGATGGTACAGGCATTATCGCAGGTGGAGCTATGCGTGCAGTTCTAGAGGTACTTGGCGTCCAGAATATACTCGCTAAAAGCATTGGATCCACAAACCCAAGTAATATCGTTCGTGCAACAATTGGTGCATTAACGAACATTGGTACTCCAGATTATGTTGCAGCAAAGCGCGGCAAAACTGTCGAAGAAGTAATGGCGGGCTAATAATGAAAAATAAAATCAAAATTACATTAGTAAAAAGTGTTATTGGCAGAAAACCAAAGCACCGAGATATTATAAAACAATTAGGACTAGGAAAAACAAATTCAAGTGTAGTGCATAATGATAATCCAGCAATTCGAGGATTAGTTAATGCAGTAAACTATCTGGTTCTAGTTGAGGAGTGTGCATAATGAATTTAAATTCTCTGTCTCCAGATCCAGGTTCAAGACCAGCTAAAAGACGTGTTGGTAGAGGTATAGGATCTGGTTTAGGAAAAACATGTGGAAAGGGACATAAAGGTCAAAAATCAAGAGCTGGTGGATACCATAAGATCAACTTTGAAGGTGGACAAATGCCAATTCAAAGAAGATTACCAAAAATGGGCTTTAAATCACGAGTTGGAAGAACAGTAGACCAAGTGTGTTTGAGTGAACTAGCTAACTTGAGTGATGATGTTATTGATCTAGGAGCTTTAAGACGTGCCGGGCTTATAAATAGCGCCATTAAGGATGTCAAAATAATTCTTTCAGGCGAACTCACTAAACCTGTCAAATTAAAAGGATTAAGAGTTACAAAAGGTGCTCGTGCAGCTATTGAAGGTCTAGGCGGTAGTATCGAAGAGTGACTATGAAAAACCAACAGAATAATGGAAGTCAGGCACGAGGCGGTCTTGCAGAGCTTAAGTCAAGGTTGCTGTTTGTTGTACTTGGAATTTTAGTATATCGGTTAGGAGCACATATACCTGTTCCTGGGCTTGATCCAACTAAATTAGCTAATTTTTTCAATGAACAACAAAATACCATATTTGGTTTGTTTAACATGTTCTCAGGTGGAGCCTTATCAAGGGTTACTGTATTTGCAATAGGTATTATGCCTTATATTTCTGCTTCTATCATTATTCAACTTTTTTCAGTTGTATCACCAAAATTAGAACAACTTAAAAAAGAAGGTGAATCAGGACGTAGAAAGATAAATCAGTATACTCGATACCTTACGCTGCTATTGTCTATATTTCAGTCCTTGGGTATGGCGAGATGGTTAGCGGGGCAACAAATTGCAATGCAAGGTGATTTTACTTTCTACTTTACTGCTGTTGTTACATTGGTAACTGGAACGATGTTCTTAATGTGGCTAGGAGAACAAATTACTGAAAAAGGTGTCGGTAATGGAATATCTTTAATTATCTTTTCAGGTATTGTATCAAGCATGCCGAATGCTATAGCATCAGTATTGCAGCAAGTTAAAGAAGGTCAAATGCAAGCTTTAACAGTTGTAGTTATAGCTGCTGTTGTCGTTGTAGTTACCGGTTTTGTAGTGTTTATGGAACGAGCCCAAAGAAGAATCAGGGTTAACTATGCACAGCGAACGCAAGGTCGTAAGGTATATGCTGCACAAACCAGCCATTTACCATTAAAGATAAATATGTCTGGTGTTATACCGCCAATTTTCGCATCAAGCATCATTTTGTTGCCAGCAACATTAGCACAGTTCTTTTCACATACGAAAGGAATGGGTTGGCTGGCAGATGTTGGCATGGCTCTGTCACCTGGGCAACCTTTATACTTAATTGTATATGCCGTGGCTATATTATTCTTTGCATTCTTTTACGCTGCGCTAGTATTTAATCCGAAAGATACTGCCGAGAATTTAAAGAAATCAGGGGCCTATATACCAGGTATTAGACCAGGTGAACAGACAACAAAGTATATCGATTCAGTGATGACTAGATTAACACTCGTTGGATCAATATATTTAGTATTGGTTTGTTTACTACCACAAATATTGATGTATACATGGCATGTTCCTTTTTATTTCGGTGGAACATCTTTACTAATTATCGTTGTTGTTATCATGGATTTTGTAGCGCAGATACAAGCCCACTTAATGACGCAGCAATACGATTCATTACTAAAAAAAGCTAATTTTAAAGGTACAAAATTACCTGGACTACTATGATTTATCGGAGTTAAGAATGAAAGTAAGAGCATCAGTAAAGCGCATATGTCGCAATTGTAAAATAATAAAAAGAAGTGGCACTATACGTGTGATATGTAAAGATGCCAGACATAAGCAGAAGCAAGGTTAAACACTGCTTGATTTTATCTTATTTTAATAGTATTCTTCTGTCCCTTTCGACAGAACAAAATAAAGTTCGGAGAAGCTAATGGCTCGAATAGCGGGAGTAAACATACCTGATCACAAGCATGTAGTGATTGCCTTAACGTCCATATATGGGATAGGTAAAACAACATCGTTGAATCTGTGTAAAGCAACAAATATAGATCCAGCATCAAAAGTATCTCAGTTGTCTGAAGCACAGCTGGAACAATTAAGAACTGAAATTGCCAAAATTACAGTTGAGGGTGATCTACGTCGCGTAGTTACTATGAACATCAAGAGACTTATGGATCTTGGATGTTATAGAGGTTTAAGACATAGAAGAGGATTACCATTGCGTGGTCAACGTACAAAGACAAACGCACGTACAAGAAAGGGCCGTAGAAAAGGCACTAGTAGTTGATTTTATCTAGGAAATTATAACGATGGCTATAACAAAATCAAAGCAACAAAAAACACGTAAAAAGGCTAAACGAGTTGTAACTGATGGTATTGTACATGTTCATGCATCATTTAATAATACCATAGTAACGTTTACCGATAGACAGGGTAACGCATTGTGCTGGGCTACTTCAGGTGGTTCTGGATTTAGAGGTTCCAGAAAAAGCACACCATATGCAGCACAAGTAGCAACTGAACGTGCGGCATTAGTTGCAAAGGAATATGGAATGAAATCTGTAGCTGTTTTTGTTCATGGTCCTGGTCCAGGTAGAGAATCAACTATACGTGAATTGATAACACAAGATTTCAAAATTGTAGAAATAACCGATGTTACAGGCATACCACATAATGGTTGCAAGCCACCTAAAAAACGTCGTGTATAAGGTTCAGGAGTAATTAATGGCTAGATATCTAGGTCCAAAGTGTAAATTATCACGTCGTGAAGGTACTGATTTATTTTTAAAAAGCGGCGTAAGAGATCATAAATCAAAGTGCAAAGCTGAAAAGTTGCCAGGTCAACATGGTGATAAAAAGCCACGTTTAAATGATTATGGTATTCAGCTTAGAGAAAAGCAGAAAATCAGAAGATTGTATGGTATTCTTGAAAAGCAATTTAGAAATTACTACAAAAAAGCTTCTCGATTATCAGGATCTACAGGTGAAAACCTAATGTCCCTTTTGGAAAGAAGACTTGATAATGTCGTTTATAGAATGGGATTTGCAAGTACTCGTGCTGAAGCAAGACAGTTAGTGGCTCATAAAGCCATATTAGTTAATGATAGGATTGCTAATATACCATCATTGCTAGTAAGTCCCGGAGACACTATCTCTATAAGAGAACGTGCAAAAAACCAAGGTCGTATTCAAGCAGCATTAGCTCTTTCTGAACAAAGAGCCCCATGTGATTGGATAACTGTAGATAATGCATCCTTCAAGGGCACGTTTACTACTGCACCTAAGTTGTCTGATTTGTCATCATATTACAACGTAAACTTAGTGGTAGAACTTTACTCTAAGTAAGCTCGGAGAAATAGCTGAATGTATACTGAAATCAATGATATGTTAACGCCCAAAGTTCTTAAGGTTCAAGCTGAATCACCCTATAAAGCTCGAATTGTATTAGAGCCATTGGAGCGGGGTTTTGGTCACACCCTCGGCAATGCTTTGAGACGTATATTATTGTCATCCATGCCTGGTAGTGCAATTACAGAAGCATCTATAGACGGTGTATTGCATGAATACAGCACAATTGAGGGTGTACAAGAGGATGTTGTTGATATACTGCTTAATCTTAAGCTGGTAGCAATGAAGTTGACTGTAGGTAATGAAGCACTAGTGACGCTGAATAAAAGTGGTCCTTGCCAAGTTACTGCAGGAGACATTCAATTGACGCATGGTCAAGAAATTATAAATCCTGAGTTAGTTATAGCGAATCTGAATGAAAAAGGTAAATTGAATATGACTCTTAAAGTTGAAAGAGGCGTAGGATTTTACAGCACTGACTCGTTTATTCACCATGACGATGAAATTGAAAAGAAATCTGTTGGTAAATTGAAAATTGATAATAGTTTCTCTCCTGTTAAAAAGGTTGCCTATTTTGTTGATAGTGCTCGTGTGGAAAATCGTACAGACCTAGATAAACTTACACTTGAATTAGAAACGAATGGAACAATTGATGCAGAGGAAGCCATTAGAATATCTGCCAGTATTCTACAAAGACAGTTACATGCATTTGTTGATCTGAAGTTTGAAGAATCAAGAACAGATAACAAGGAAAGGAATGATTTTGATCCTGTTTTGTTACGATCTGTTGATGATTTGGAGTTAACTGTACGATCTGCTAATTGTTTAAAGGCAGAAAATATACATTATATTGGCGATTTAGTGCAACGAACTGAAAATGAATTGCTAAAGACACCTAATCTTGGAAAAAAATCATTGACTGAGATTAAGGATGTATTAGCATCACGTTCTTTATCGCTAGGTATGAAACTTGAGAATTGGCCGCCAGCTAGTCTAGGCGAGTAATATTTAGGAGTCTTTGTTATGCGACACCGTAATTCAGGCCGTAGTTTTAGCCGAACAAGCAGTCATCGTAAAGCTATGTTTTCTAACATGTGCTGCTCTCTGATTGAACATGAATTAATTAAAACTACTTTACCTAAGGCAAAAGATTTGCGTCGATATATTGAACCGTTGATTACTGTGGGTAAAACTGACTCAGTAGCATCACGACGACGCGCGTTTAATATATTGCGTTCTAAATCAGCAGTAGGTAAGCTATTTTCTGATTTAGGCCCACGTTTTGCAAGTAGACAAGGTGGATATTTGCGTATAATTAAGTGTGGTTACAGAGAAGGTGATAATGCACCTATGGCTATCATTGAACTAATGGATAGACCTGTTTCAGCCGTTGATTCAGAAGAGTAGTTATCTGTAAATAGTAGGATAAACAAGCCCGCTTCAAGCGGGCTTTTTTATTGACTAAAAGGGAATATCATCATCGAGACCATCAAAGGCATTTGTAGTAGCACTAGCCGCTGTTGGTTGACTTCTTGGCGCTGATGAGGTCGTGCTATGGTAGGCTTCGCCTTGTGCCTGTGGCATATCTTCGTAGGCAGTCATGGAACCACTACCCGTACGGCTATCTAGCATTTGAATATCAGATGCTACAATTTCAGTTGTATATCGATCTTGACCCTGTTGGTCTTGCCATTTCCTTGTTCTTAAACTTCCCTCGATATAAAGCTTAGAGCCCTTACGAACATATTCTCCAACGATTTCACCAAGTCGATTAAAGCAGACTATGCGGTGCCATTCGGTTCTATCTTGTTTTTCACCAGTGTTCTTGTCTTTCCAAGATTCGCTTGTTGCTAAAGATATAGTCGCAACAGCACTTCCGTTTGGTAGATAACGAACTTCTGGGTCGACCCCAACGTTACCTATCAGTATTACTTTGTTAATTCCTCTTGCCATTTATTCTATTCTCCTTTGTGCGAAAGTTAGTAGGCTATTATACTTAAATCTACTTATGATTAATACTTTTCGACGTCGTGTTGAATTGCTCAAACACCTTTTCTGCGCTTCCTGGAGTATAGGCCTCATTGTCCACTAAGAGATGTAGAGCATGTTCATTAGAAACAAGCTTTGCTTCTTGAACGCCAGGTAGTAATAACAGCTGTTTCTGTAAATCATGGAAGTCATCGATAGAGTTGCGATAGTCAATTATAATCATGCAGCGGTAGGCAGTAGGGTTCATTAAAAATGAAACAAAAAGCCAGATTATTCCAAAAAGCATATTGATTGTAAAAATGGCTTGATGGCCATGCCATTGGTAAAGAATACCAGCCAACGCTCCCCCAAAAAAAATTCCTAGAAACTGGCTAGTGGAGTATATTCCCATAGCAGTTCCTTTGTTTTGTCTGTTAGCTTGTTTTGAAACAAGGGATGGTAGAGATGCCTCCAATACGTTAAACGCAATAAAATATACAAACATGAGTGCACATAGGCTGTACCAATCTTGACAGGTTAAAGCTAATAATCCTTGTGAAATTGCAGTGAAAAGGACTGCTAGAATAAACACCATTTTCAGGTGATGCTTCTTTTCAGAAAGAATTATGAATGGGATCATTAGAATAAAAGAAAAAAGCATTAGCGGTAGATAAAAATGCCATTGTTGAGTCAAATGCCCCAACTGAATTTGATCATTGAGAAGCATAGGTATCGCAAAAAAGGTAGAGGTAAGGATAAAGTGTTGGGTGAAAATACCATAATTAAGTTTTTGTAAATGACTGTTTTTAAGGACTGGTCTAACTAAAGAAATGTTCGTTTCGGTATCATCATGAAAGACTATTTCTTTGGGGTTGGGTATTACTAAGCAGATAAGAAAAATACCTGAAGTTGCCATAATGATAGTCAGCCAAAAAATACCGGCTAGACCATAAAAAGAAGTGATTATGGGACTTATTACCATCGCCAAGCTGAACGAAATTCCAATAGAAACACCAACAACTGCCATAGCTCTAGTACGCTGATTATCAGGGGTTAAATCAGCAAGAAGAGCTATCAAAACACTGCCTATTGCTCCTGCTCCTTGAAGGGTCCTCGCGAGTATCATGCCGTAAATGGAATCTGTTATAGCACCGACGAGACTTCCTATAATAAACAAGAATAATCCCAGGAGTAGAATAGGTTTCCTTCCGTATTTATCAGAAAGCATTCCAAAGGGGATTTGTAATAATCCTTGAGCTAAACCGTAACCACCTAACGCAAATCCAATTAAAGTAGAGGTTGCGCCGTTAAGGGTTGCAGCATAAACCGAGAAAACAGGTATTAATAAAAAAAGCCCCATAAGGCGGAAAGAAAAAATAGTAGCAATTGGAAATACTGTTTTAAGCCAGGAGTGATTCATTCATCTACTTATAGTTACGGTTAAATTGGTGTTGATGGTACAAAGTTAGTGCTTTAGAGACAAGAATTATATTAAATTTATGCAACAATGCCCAGTTGAAATCATTAAGGATAATTTTAATTGACAGCACCTAATAATATAGGTAGTTTGGTGCCATTTTATACTATTGGGATTTCCATATGACTGGAGTAACTTTTTCAGGAAAGGTAGCGTTAATAACTGGTGGTGCCAGAGGTATTGGTAAGGCAACAGCATTAAAATTAGCTAATGCAGGCTGTGATATTGCTGTAGTGTATTACAATAGTTCTGATGAGGCTCAAGCTCTTGTTGCTGAAATACAAGGTTTAGGTAGGAAAGCAATCGCGCTTCAAGCTGACGTAGCTGATCACCAGTCGATAAAGGACATGTTTGTTCAGTTCAAACAGCATTTTAACCACTTGGATTTTTTGGTTAGTAATGCAGCTAGTGGCGTATTAAAGCCTGCATTAAAGATGTCAACTAAACATTGGCGATGGTGTTTAGAAACGAACGCGCTGGCATTGAATCATCTAGTAAGCGAGGGACATGAACTAATGCCCAAGGGAAGTCGAGTCATCGCTTTATCTAGCTTGGGCGCATCTAGAGCCATACCTAACTATGCATTTATAGGTGCATCAAAAGCCGCTCTAGAAGCATTGGTACGATCATTAAGTCTGGAGTTGGCTCCTTTGGGTATTACAGTAAATACAGTTTCTGCGGGTGTTGTAGATACTGATGCGTTGAAACATTTCCCTAATAGAGAGCAATTACTGGATGAATATCAAGCACATGCTTTAGCAGACAGGCCACTAACTCCCAACGATGTAGCAAATGCGATTTACTTATTATGCTTGCCTGAAGCCGGCATGATTAATGCGCATACTTTGTTTGTGGATGCGGGTTATAGCCAGGTAGGTTAATAGTCTACCTCAGGAATTACGAAAAATACCCAATCTCATCGTTTAAAGTCGTTTTAATTCGGTTTTTGAGTTAATCTAAAATCACTCATTAAAACCATTTTGCCTTGACCTTATGGTTTTTCGTAAGTCCTGTAGATGCTTAAACTATTTTTTATGTTATAATTTTAAGCTTTGCAAGCGTAGCAGCTTTTGAGGAAAAATAATGAATGTTAATGAAGTATACCCTAAGGTTAGTGAAATTATTGCTGATGTACTAGTGATTGATCAGGACGATGTAACTGTAGATAAAAGTTTAATAATGGATTTGGGGGCAGAGTCCATTGATTTCCTTGATTTGGTTTTTCAGCTAGAAAAAGAATTTAAAATTAAAATACCACGTGGCCAATTAGAAAAAAATGCTCGTGGTGATCTCGCTGAAGATGAGTTTGAAAAGGGCGGTGCTTTAACTGAACGTGGTTTGGCTGCCTTGAAAAGCTATTTGAGTGAGGTACCTGCAGAACGATTTAAGACAAACATGAAAGTTAATGAAATTCCTATGCTATTTACTGTTGAAACCTTTTGTAAACTTGTTGTATCAGCGTTACAAGAGCAGCAAGCGGTGGAAGCGCTAGCCTAATGCGTTTTTTATTGGTTGACCGAATTGTTGAGTTGTTACCAGGTGCATGGGTCAAAGGTATAAAACACGTTACTTGGGATGATGCCTATCTTAGTACAGATGATCAAGATAGGCCTTGCTTTATATCATCCTTTATAGGTGAAGCGTTAGGTCAGTTAGCTGCATGGAATGTCATGCAAAAAAATGAGTTTACTGCAAGACCAGTGGCTGGAGTTGTCGCCAAAGCGAGTTTACGTAGACCCGCCTATATTGGTGAGACTATTCTCTTAGAATCTTATATAGACTCTATGGATGAGACTGCTGTTCAATATCATAGTGTAGCTCGGGTTGGAACAGAAGAGGTCTTTACCATCGAAGGAGCACTAGGCCCCTTGCTTCCCATGTCTAATTTTATTGGTTCAGACGAAATACGGCAGCAGTTTTCTGAAATTTATCGACCTGGTGATTGGCAAAGTATTACAACAGCAAATGTAGATTGCTTACAAAATATTGAGCAAGACGCAAAATTTATATCAAATCACATGCATTTTGATCGAATTATTCATAGTGATTCGGGTGTCAGTTTAATTGCAGAAAAAAAAGTCAATAGAGCCGCGACGTATTTTCCTGATCATTTTCCTAAAAAACCGGTTCTCCCATTGACTGTTTTACTTGAGTGCAAGCTAAACCTGGCCAAAGAGTTTATAAAAAGAGCGGATTATGACACGGAATATCAAGTGCTCGAATTGCGTAAGATTAAAATGAGTGATTTTGTTCAACCAGGTGATGTTGTGGTGTCGCAAATTACCGTAAAACAAAAATCATCAGATGAGCTGATTTTAAATTTTCGCAGTGAGGTTGAAGGCAAGCGAGTCTGTGTTGTAGATGTAGTATTTATACCCAAGGGCTAATGAAATGATGAAGCGACGTGTTGCTATTACAGGCTTAGGAGCAGTTTCTCCGCTAGGAAACGATGTTGTTAGTACCTGGAATAATTTAATGGCAGGGCATTCAGGCATAGATAACATAAAGCAGTTTGATGCCAGTGCTTTTCCAACTTATATTGCAGCAGAAGTTAAAAATTTTGTTCCACACCCAAGCTTACAGGGGAAACATACGCGCTTTGCCATGTCGTTCACACATTATGCCTTAGAGGCTGCAAGACAAGCATTTGAAGACGCGAATATAATACCAACTGATCAAACAGCAGGCCAGTGGGGTGTTGTTACTGGAAGCGGAATGATGACTTCGGAGTTTGAGTATTTACAACGTTTTCAGCAATGCGCAGCTGTAGCGGGTGATATTGACTGGCAGAAACTTCAAGCATCTTCAAGGGATTTTTATCAACTAGTTGATTTTGGTAAAACCACATCAAACTCAGGTTTATCCATGCTTATTCAACAATTTGGTATTACTGGTTATGCAAGCTCCGTTCATACAGCGTGTGCCTCAGGTGGGCAGGCTTTAGGGTTGGCTTTGCAAGTCCTAAGAAGAGGCGAGGTTGATTACATGCTAGCAGGTGGCTTTGATTCAATGATTAATCCACTAGGACTCTCTAGCTTTTGTCTTTTAGGTGCTTTGTCTACCTATAATGAAACTCCCAATACTGCAAGCCGGCCTTTTGATCTGACTCGAAATGGTTTTGTACTCGGTGAAGGAGCAGCGTTTTTAATCTTAGAGGATTGGGATAAAGCAAAAGCACGAGGCGCTCGTATTTATGCTGAGCTTGCTGGAGAAGGTAATTCTTTAAGTTCTTATAGAATTACTGATTCCCATCCTAATGGTGATGGAGCAATACAAGCTATTGAAAGAGCGCTTTCCGATGCTGGAGTTCAACCAAGAGATGTGGACTACATTAATGCTCATGGAACTTCTACGAAGATGAATGATCTTAGTGAAACAAATGCTATAAAGGCTGTTTTTTCTGAAAGAATAGCGAATTTACCTGTTAGCTCAACAAAGAGCCAAACTGGACATTTGATTGCGGCAGCAGGGGCACTTGAAGCTGTGCTTTCGGTAAAATCGATAGAACAAGGACAAATACCTAAAACGGCTAATTTAACCACTCCTGATCCCGAATGTGACTTAGACTATGTGATTGATGGACCGAGGGAAAAATCATTAGGTGTAGTGGTATCGAATTCCTTTGGTTTTGGTGGGTCAAATAGTTGCTTGCTATTTAAGCATCCTGAATTTCAGGGAGCAAGGTCATGAATAGAGAAAACAGAGTATTCATAACGGGGCGAAGTGCCTTATCGGCTTCTGGAGCAACTGCAGATGAAACCTGGAATGCAATACTTTCTGGCCATTCTGGCATTGACAAGATTGAATCCCTTGAATCAGCCGAATGGGCTTATTGTTTAGGCGGCGAATTGAAGGATTTTCAACCAGCTAAACTGTTGCCTGATAGAAAATTGATAAAGGTTATTTCACGCCATGATGTAATGGGCATTAATGCTGCTGTTCAAGCCGTTGAGCAAAGTAGAATGATCAACTACCGAGATAATCTTGCAGCAGCTGATGAATTTAATGAGCAAACTGCAATTTATGTTGGGTCACCCGGAAATAAATATTTTCAACAGTATGATTTTTTACAATTAATTAGTAAAACTCAAGGTGACATGCGTACTTTTGCACAACAATTATTTGATGAAGTGCATCCCATGTGGTTGTTAAGAATATTGCCAAACAATGTGCTAGCATATACCGGGATTACGTACGGATTTAAAGGACCTAATCATAATGTGACGAATCATGCTGTAGGTGGAACTCAGGCCTTACTAGAAGCGTATCATGCTATAAAATCTGGACAGGCAGAGAGGGCCATCGTCGTGGCGTATGATATAGCAACTGAACCACAAGCATTTTTTTATTACGAAAAATTAGGCGTATTGAGTAATCGACATCTTAAACCTTTTGATGAACAACATGATGGTACTATTCTAGCTGAAGGCGCTGCTGCAATAGTCTTAGAAAGTGAATCCAGTGTTATGGCAAGAGAAGCAACGTGCTATGGTGAAATTGTTGGAGGTTTATCCGCTACTGAATCATCAGGTCTGTTTTCCATAGAATCAGATGGCAAGCATTTGACGCAATTGCTGGAGCAGGCATTGAATATGGCTCTAATAAAGCCTGAAGATATTGGTCTTGTAGTTGCTCATGGCAATGGGAATACTAAGTCAGATATCAGTGAAGCCCATGCAATTAACTCAATCTTTTCAGGATATAAAACGCCAACCACAGCTTTTAAATGGTCCATGGGACATACTGTATGTGCTTCTGGTGTATTAGATGCAGTGCTCACTAGTTATGCACTAAATGCGAATTGCTCACCTGGGATAGCCAATCTTGAAAAAGTTGCATCAAGTTGTGAGGGCTTATCGGTAAGCAGTGATCATCAAGACTTAAAAGGTAAACAGTATGCCGTGATGATCAACAGGGGATTTGCTAGCATGAATGCTTGTTTGGTGATTAAATCCTGTGATTAACTTGAATGAGCAAATTGATCAATTACCTGTTAGTATTGCAGGACGTTTACTCTATCGTTTACTGCCCTATAGAAAAAAGTTGATTCGCGCGAATATAACTCAAGTTTATGGTGATAAGCTAAATGAAACTCAGAAAACGCACTTAATTAAGTCGTATTATTCCCATTTAGCTAAATCTCTGAAAGAAGCAATACAGCTTCGTTTTATGAGTGAACATCAGCTTAGAAATTGTGTGGAAGTTGTTGGTCATGAGAATATGCTGGCAGTTGTGGCTCAACAAAAGGGTGTATTAGTTGTTACCGGACATTTTGGCAATTGGGAATTCGCGCCGCTGGGCGGTGTAATGAATTTTAAAGAATTTAAAGGCCAATTTCATTTTATAAGAAGAACCCTACGTTTTAAACCCATAGAAAAAATCTTATTCAAACGCTACTATCAATCGGGCTTGAATGTCATACCTAAAAAAAACTCATTAGAACAAGTGTGTCTTGCTTTAGAGAAAAATCATGCTGTTATATTTGTTTTGGACCAGCATGCCTCTTTGGTTAATCGCGATGGAATTGCCGTAGAGTTTTTTGGGAAAAAGGCTGGGACTTATAGAAGTTTAGCAACTTTGTCACGGCATACAGGGATTCCAGTTATACCTGCAGCAAGTTATCGATTACCAAATGGAAAGCATGTTTTGGAGTTTCATGACCCAATTCCATGGAAGGATTATGAAAGTACTCAAGAATCACTTTACCAAAACACGCTAGCTTATAACCAAGCACTTGAGAAGATCATTCTTGCTCATCCTGAGCAGTGGAATTGGATGCATAAACGTTGGAAGTTAGCCTAGAACAATTAGGAGGATTTTCGCGCTTTTCTTTTTCTCTCATCTCTTAAGTGTTTTAGTACAACAAATAGAGCATTAATTTGTTCTTCATTAATGAATACTAAAACCATTGCATCTTTATCTGTTCTTAATATCTCATAATTAACATTGATCGCAAAATTATTAATATGTATTTCAATAACTCCTGCTGATGGTAAATGAACGCTCTTTTTTATAACAAGAGCGCCATTGGAAGAGATTTCTATAACATCAAGGGCTACATGTGAGATGAATGCACGCATTTCTCCATTATTTTTCATTCTGAAATATAGCCTTTTTTCTTCCATATCTACTTCAATTTTATGTGGTTTAACTTTAATTTTGGTGTATTACTGTGATCCCGTCAAGTAAGCAATTATTAGTTATATAGAGGAGCTATTTTATTCTTACTGAACATGAAGATAATTCCTTCGCAATTGAACTTGTTTCAATGTATGAACTTGCGCGAGTATAAAATCTAGAAAGTTTACCCAGAGCCGAGGTAACTGTTTCTGATAGCAAATTAGCTGTTTGATTGAGAAGGGTTTCAGGCGCTGGTTTTTTAACGGAGGGATTAGTGATAACTGGTATTTGTTGTGGCATAGGGCAGTTAAGCTCCTTTTTAAATTCATTTAAAAACATTGAGCTATCGGGAAATTCTCCAGCAAGTTGTTGCGCATCATCGCTTTTATTCTGAGCTAATTTAATTTCTATCAAGCGCAGGGAGTTAAGTTCAAATAAACCCTGATGGGTATTAAGCCAAGCGCTGATTTCTGAATTACTCTCCGATAAAACCAACAGTGACTTATACAACTGTTGTATCTCTTGACGAATAGATTCTTCATTTTTAGTACTCGCCTTCAATGCAAATACCCTATATGATTTTATTAACGCATCTAGGTTTTCAACAGAGCAATCAGATTTGATTTCTTTCAGAATGCCGATTATATCTGCTTGCATGACATCATGTATTGCAGTAGTATTGATGCGCGATTCTGTGTTTTTTTGCACAAGGTTAGCATCTACATTGTCTGTTGCAACAACATACATCGGTGGATTCGGGTAGAAAAAGCCGGTCCAACCATAGTACCAACACCGTTTAAAGCGTCTAAATAGGCGATCAAAGAAACCTGTTTCCTCACTGAATTTAATTTCCAATGTTGCTTCCTTTTGTGCTTGTTTGACCATGTCACATACTTCTTTATGAAGATCTGGATTGAGCTTTTTAAGGGCTAACTCACAAAGATTAACTACGTGGTTGTAATTTTCAACGCCTCCTTGTTGACCATACTGATGAATGGTTTGTTTTGCATTGTGGAGGATTAAGAAATAGGCGATTTGCTCATCAAAAAGTTCAGGGAAATTTAAAAATGCACTATAGATAGTATCTCTAATGGGTTGCGACAGCTCATTACGAGTAATTAGAATAACAATATGATGTAGCGATTGCCTACGAGTCTCAGTAGCTCCTTCTTGGAGGCAATAGTTCAAGTAATCAGTAATCAACTTGTCGAGGTGTTTTGTTTCACCTTTAAAATGCATAATGAAATAATCAAGTGAGGTAATCGTTTTTTTCCTCTGTACCAACTCTGCAACTAGAGGATGTTCTTTAATGTCAGTGGGGATAAGTTCAAGGACATTGTCTGTCGTCGTATCAGTAGCCGAATAAAGAAAACCTAATACACCGGTGTTTTGTTCTTGAGGTTTATTTTTATCTTCAGGGGCGATAGGTTGAATCCTTTGTATAAGGCATTGAGGATTAAGAGCGTTCTCCTCATAGAATAAGCTAATATCACCACTTTCAGCATTTGCTCTAAGGTAATAATTAATGAACAGAGAGATATAGCTATTGATTCGTTTAAATTGCTCGAACTGGCTTAAGCAAATGATTAATTGGATTGTATTTTTGGAAAATGGGCACTTTGAATTTAATAAATTGAATGCATGCAGTGTGATAAACTCAACCATGGATTTGCTTTGGTGACCTTGCATAAAGAGGCGCAGAGCGTGGACTAAAATTCTATCATTGGTGTATTTAAGTTTAGCCAAATGAGCGGGTTGATATAACTGGATATGCTGGAGCATTTTGCTACTAAGAGAATCACGAATCGGTTGCTCTAAAGAGTTCAATTCCGATAGGACTAACGGACTTGCTATTCTCATTAAATGAGCAAGAACAAGATGTGCATTTGGCATGAAATAATAATGTCTAAGCCAATATGAAATGATGTTAGGATGGGGGTTTCTTCCAAGTAGCGCACTTATCTGTTGTTCTGAAAGTAGGTGAAAATGAGGAATTGAGAAAAGAATACTTGTGGCTGCTTCCGGTTCTAGCACTCCAATGCGTTGGGTGGTAAGAGTACTAGGTTGTATCTGATGAACAAAAGTATTCAACCTGGAAGGGATATGTTGATTATTATTTTTAATGGCGTCAAGTATTGAGGGGCCCTTAAGATTTGTTAAATAGTCCTCTTGACTTAACAAATAAATGATTAATAACGATTTGACTTGCTTATCTTCTGCAAGCTGTATGATTTCAAGAACTTGTCGGTGAGAAAATTGACTTACTACCATAGCCTCTATGAATCTATTTTGATTCTCGTCATTGGTATTAATTTCCTTAATGTAGTCGGAATTATTGATCGCGATTTTTAAAAGTTCAAAATTTAAGGGGGAATTTCCTTTCATGCGACGCTCCAGCCATTTGAATGACGTTAATTTTATGATGTAGGGTAAAAGCGTTGCATCATCTGGTGAAAGTAATAAACATTGAGTGCTAAACCAATGCTTTTGGTTTGCTGTTAAAGAGGTTTCTTGAGTTACCGCTATTTTTATTGTCCTCGCTAATTGTCCGTGGGAATGTAATATCTGTAATCGCGTAGCTAATTCTGGAGGAGGTAACTGGGAATCATTGTAGGCACTTAATAGACTAATAAATTGCTGAATGAGTTCCGTAGGATTATCCAGTGATGGCGGGCTGCCTTTAGAATCAGTCATTGGCTCCTCCTTGACCTTAGCTCTATCAAAAGACCTTTTTAAACGTTAGGTTCGAATTCGAATTCGCTTATTAAATTCCAGTGTGTCTTGAGATTAAGTTTCTTGTTGTTCTGTTAATTCCATTTAATGGATACGGTCAGAATAACTGACTGAAAAAAAAATTCAATAGGTGATTTAAAAGTGGTAAATAGGTTATGGAAGCATTTTTCCTTCATAAACGAAGGCAGCAGGGCCGGTAAGAATTATATCTCCATCAATTTTGGGCCAACTGACCTGCAAATCACCTCCGAGTAAAGATATGGAGATTAGATCTGCAAGATTATAAAAAAGTCGGCCAATCGCAGCAGCTGCTACAGCACCACTACCACAAGCAATAGTTTCCCCGCAGCCGCGCTCATACACCCTTAGCTTGATATGATGTTCATTCAAAATTTGCATGAACTCAACATTCGTTTGCTCTGGAAATAGAGGGTGCAAACAGATCTGCTTTCCTAATGCGTGGACAGGTGCCTGATCGACATCTGGAACTGCTAACACTGCATGAGGATTCCCTACACCAATTGAATGAAAGTTAACAATCTGCTCATCGTTGAGGCGAAGGGAGTATTGGTCTAATTGTGTAGGCACATTTAAAGGAATTTGAGCCGGAGATAGTTTTGGTTTACCCATGTTAACACTGACAGAATCATCAGCGTTTATTACCAATTCCATATGAGTGGTTTTTGTTGCAACGGTCAGTTTATTTTTATTGGTAAGTCCATAATGTTTTGCGAATAATGCAATGCACCTGGCTCCATTTCCACATTGTCCAACTTCTTGTCCATCGGCATTAAAAATTCGATATTGAAAATCGATATTTTCATTTTGGCTAGGTTCAATCAGTAAACATTGATCAAAGCCAATTCCTGTACTGCGATTTGCCATTTTTGCAATTTGAAGTGGATTGAGTTTGATCTGTTGATGGATAGCGTCGATGACTATGAAGTCATTCCCTAAGCCATGCATTTTAGTAAAGTGTATCGTCATTTAGTTGCTCATCATTTAGAAGTTGTGCCAGTGATTTTGGAGGTATCTGGTAAGTACAATGGCCCCTTTTGACCACAAGCAGATACACATAGAGACACTAGACATACTATAAAAATGAATTGGGGGAATTTCATCTAATTAAATTATAGGGTGTTTTATCAGAGATTATATTTAAACTGCCCATTGAATTCCATTTTTTTTCTATATTTTGTCTTCTAAACTTGCGCAGTTCTTTCTCATTGAGGATAATTTCAATTTTAGTTGGAGAATCTCTTTTGACCATTTATACGAAAGAACCTCAAGTAAAAGCACAGGCCTGCATTATCTGGATGCATGGATTGGGTGCTGATGCTTCAGACATGATGGGATTGGCTGATCAATTAAATGATCAGGATTTAGGTATAAAGCATGTATTTCTAGATGCTCCTTTAAGATCAGTAACCTTGAATAACGGTATGATTATGCCTGCTTGGTACGATATTATTGGTTTAGATTTAATCCATCGTGAGGATAAGGAAGGAATTGAAGAGTCTGCTGCTATGATAAGAAGCGTTCTTGATTCACAATTACAAAGTGAATTCACATCCCAACAACTATTTTTAGCAGGTTTTTCTCAAGGAGGAGCTATGGCTTTGCATACTGCTCTGAATTATGAGGGTAGTCTTGGTGGAATTATTGCACTATCAGCTTATATCCCTCTGGCTAATCATATAATTCCAAGTTTAGATGGCAGCACGCCAATTTTTATGGGTGCAGGCCAATACGATCCTTTAGTATTACCAAAATGGACACAGCAGAGTAAAAATTGGTTATTGTCTCAAGGATTTAAAGAGATTTCTTATCATGAATATCCTATGGAGCATTCAGTGTGTTTCGAAGAACTAAAAGACCTTGGCTTATGGTTGAATCAACAAATACAAGGAGCTTATTAATGCCTATAGTGAAACGATCGCGAACGGTTTCCTTTACCTGTGAGCAAATGTATCGTTTGGTGAATGAAGTAGAGAATTACGCGGAGTTCTTACCTTATTGTACTGAAAGTAAAGTGAATCATCGAGATGCAGATGAAGTGCAGGCTACTTTAGTTATTGGAGCAGCAGGCATGAGTAAGTCTTTTACCACACGTAACCGATTGCAAGTCAATAAAATGATTGAAATTCGACTTGTAGATGGTCCATTCAGTCATCTTGAGGGATTTTGGAGATTCGACGAAGTGAAAAAAGGTTGTCAAATTTCATTCGATTTGGAGTTTGAGTTTAAAGGAAAAATATTTTCAATGCTGCTAGGCCCTGTTTTTGATCAAGTGACTGATAAGATGGTTGATGCATTTTGTGAAAGAGCCGAGGCAGTGTATGGTTCAAGTTGAGTTGATTTATGTTCCTGGATCGGGTTCGACGGTCCATATGCGGCTGGATTTAAAGGATGGAGCTACCGTTGAGCAAGCTCTCAACCAATCGAATATATACAGCATTTGTCCAGAAACAAATGGTTTAGCTATCGGTATTTATGGCAAATTGGTCTCAAATGAGACCACATTAAAGGAAGGAGACCGGATAGAGCTTTATCGGTCTTTAATCCTCGATCCAAAGGACAAGCGCCGGAAAGTCGCTCAAGTCAAATTGAAAACTAAGCTCGCGAATAAAAAGCGGGATTGACAGAGCGACTACGTTTCTTTTATGGCTTATGCTCAATTTTTGCCAACGAATTATTGGAGAAATACAGAACTACCTTTCGTTTTTCTATAGCTCCTTGACCTCTTCGCCAAGTGTAAGCGTAGTCCCACCGATTGTTATTAAACATAGGACTTAATAAGCTTGTCCCCATTAATAGGGCAACATCATTTTTACTCATTCCAACTTTCAGTCGATTAATTTTTGACTGAGGGAGCAGATTGCCTTGTTGAGTTATTCGTCTTGACAAATCAATGGAAGAGCATTGAGTCAATCCTAAGGTTAATATCACACACATGAAAAGGGTTATTAGTCGCATTTTTTTGCCTACCATGAAAAATTTCGCCATAATAGCATGTCATTTGTTGAAAGGCACCTGTCATCAAGTTGAATTCATTAGTGTAAAGGAGCTCGTGTGGAAGAAAGTCAGCAGCTAAAAGACGCTGGATTGAAAATTACAGTACCTCGATTAAAAGTATTACAAATTTTAGAGCAGTCTCGTCATCATCACTTGAGCGCTGAAGGAGTTTATAAAGCGTTGTTAGAATCAGGGGAAGATGTTGGTTTGGCTACTGTATATCGAGTATTAACTCAATTTGAAGCTGCAGGATTGGTTGCACGTCATAATTTTGAAGGGGGATACTCTGTATTCGAGTTGTCTCAAGGCGAACATCATGATCACTTGGTTTGCGTTAAATGCGGACGAGTTGAAGAATTTTGTGATGAAGAAATTGAAAAAAGACAAAAAATTATTGCCGAACGTGCCCACTTTAAAATGACGGATCATGCTTTGAATATCTATGGTATTTGCCCTAAATGTGCGTGAGTTTGGTTTTGAGTGAGTTCTGAAGTATACAAAAGTCAGGGAGAGATATGGATTTCGATTACATCATTATTGGAGGCGGAAGTGCAGGATGCCTTTTGGCCGCTCGATTAAGCGAAAACCCTGAGAATACTGTATTGTTGTTAGAGTCTGGAGGAAGCAATCAATCTCTATTTATTCAGATACCATTCTTTACTGTGTTTACCATGCCTTTTTGTTTAAAAAATTGGCATTACTACACTGAACCACAACCTGGACTGAATAATAGAAGAGGTTATCAGCCTAGAGGCAAAGTGCTCGGAGGTTCTAGTGGCATCAATGCGATGATTTATATTCGAGGCCAGAAGGAGGATTATGATGAATGGGAAAAATCGACTTCTTCTGATTGGAGTTATAACGCGGTATTGCCTCTGTTTAAACGGTTTGAAAACAATGCGACGATAAACAGTGCATTTCATGGGTATCAAGGGGAGTTGGCTGTCAATGATTTGATTAGTCCCAACCCGGCGTCACAAGTTTTTATTGATGCTGCTGTGGCTTGTGGCTATAGGAGAAATACTGATTTTAATGGAGCCGAGCAGTCGGGAGTTGGTTTTTATCAAGTTACACAAAAGTCTGGAAAAAGACATTCTTCTGCAGATGCTTTTCTGCAATCCATTTTATCCAAACCAAATTTAACCGTTTTATTGAAAGCCCATGCCATGAAGTTAATGTTTAATCATAAACATTGTTCCGGTGTCCGAGTTAGGCACCAGGGAAAACACGTCGAATTTACCGCTAAGAAGAAAGTGATATTAACCGCGGGGGCAATAAATACTCCTCAGCTCCTTTTACTTTCAGGTGTTGGTTCAAAAGAACAGTTGGATAAGTTTGGTATAGCTTGTGTTCATGAATTGCCTGGTGTAGGGGAGAATCTTCATGATCATCCTGATTATGTGCATGTGTACAAATCCAAAAACGCTGAGTTATTAGGCTTCAATCCTTCAGGAATCATTGACATCATTAAAGGCTTAAGGGAATACAGGCGATTTAAATCAGGAATAATCACTTCAAATTTTGCGGAGGCGGGGGGCTTTCTCTCTAGTGATAATCATGTATCCAGACCAGATATCCAATTGCATTTTGTTCCGGGAGTTGTAGACAATCACTGCCATAAATTTCACTTTTTTAAAGGGATGTCTTTGCATTGTTGCGTATTAAGACCTAAGAGCAGAGGGCAAATTAGCTTGAAATCTGCAAACCCATTCCATGCACCAGCAATTCATCCGAATTTTCTTGATCATGAATACGACGTCAATACGATGATTAAAGCGTATCAAATGAGTCAAGAAATTATGGAACATCCTTTATTCGCTTCTTATGGCGCTAAGCCTCTCTATCCCGCCAAATCAGAGGAGGAAATACTTCATCTCATTCGACAACGTACCGATACTGTTTATCATCCTGTTGGTAGCTGCCGAATGGGCAAGGATGAAATGGCCGTAGTTGATCCTAAACTCAATGTTTATGGTGTTGAAGGGTTAATGATAGCAGACGCATCAATCATGCCGGCCGTCATCTCTGGGAATACGAATGCTCCTACGATGATGATAGCAGAGCAAGCAGCTAAGTTTATTTTGGAAAAGGGCTAGAGTTTGTTAATTATTCATTCCAAGGCCTACGTCACGTGGCCAATGTCATAAAGTAAAATTAGTAGCCTGTATTAATCTGGGTTAATACAGGCTACTAATTTAACAGAACTGTGGTGCTTTTCATAAATCCTAATAAGTATTAATTAATCTAAATTAATAGCGTAGGAATAAGTGCCAAATCCATCATAGGTGGTATTGATATAACGCATTCCATTACAAGACGCACTAACCACTGGATGCATCATCAATGGTCCATCTTTGATATCTAGAACGCACCAATGATCATTGTCATAGGCGACAGTTACATGGGCATATCCAGCGCGGCAGTCAAACCCGTCTCTGATAACAAAACTACGAGGTCCTACGAGTTGTAATATCACGTCAGAATCATTAAAACCACTAACAATGTACACTCCTGGATGGGTTGTATCGCTTAGGTGAAAATAGTCTTTATATCCGCAATACGATTCTTTAGCATGAGCATTCATGAACATCATACTAGCAGCAATGACAGCTATCCATTTTTTCATTTGTGTACACCTTTTTTATTGTAATGAGATGCCGATTATAGGGAATGATTGATGATAAAACAACCATTCATTGCCTTTCCTTGATGAAGGTAAAAGCTCCCTTTTTGACTTGCATGAGATAGGGGGTTTTAAATTTAATATTGTTGCCATATCCATCAAAAAGGTAAGTGGAAACCAATCCACGATAGGCATGGTTGTGAAAATAATCAGCAATATCAGAGGTGGCCAGTGATTTTTTTGATGTGGCCGCATTAGCAACCAATAAAATCGAATCATAGCCTAATATCGAAAATTGATCGGGTTCCGATTTGTATTTTTTTAAATAGGCTTCCCTGAATGCAGCTAAGCGTGAATTTTTAAAATAATCCAGCTGAGCGAATGCAACTGCCACTAATCCCTCAGAGTGTTTGCCGCAAAGTTTAATGATTTCGTCATTAGCAAAAGTATCACCAGAAATAATTGGAACATCGATAGGGGCTTCACGGATCTGGTTTAGGATATAAGCACCTTCAGGTAAAGTCCCTATCAGCAAGATGGAGTCAAACTCATAATGTTGGTTCCAAAAATCAAATAAATCGGTGTAGTTTCCAGATTGCTCGTAGTAACTTCGCCGATCAACTATATTAATCCCTAAGCTAGTTGCTCTTTTCTCGAAGTTATTCGCTAAATCTAAGCCATACTCTGTTCTTGGATAAAATACGATTGCCTTTTTATAACCATGATTGACAAAATAGCTGGCTAGACTTCTTCCAATTTCTGTATTTTTGGGGATCATACGAAATATATAATTGCGCTTATTTTCAGTGATGGAGTCACTCGTCGCTGTCGGAGTTATCATTAAGATTTGATTTCGCTCATAGATGCTTGATACCGGTAGAGTCACATCAGAAGACACATGCCCAATTACTGCAATTAGATTAGGTTCTCGCGTAAGCGATTCAGCAACGACCATTCCTTCATTCACATCATCATTTGTTTTGATATGCTTTAAAACAATGTGCCGTCCTAGCAATCCACCTTTGCTATTTAGCTCTTCAACGGCTAAATCTGCTCCGCGAATTAGATTTGCATTACTTTCATTAGGAACTTTAAGTTCTATGATAGCAATTTGGACATTTTTTGATTCATGAAACCAATTGCAAGAAGACAACATTATCAAGGCACAGGCTATAAAAAATCTGGATTTCATCAATACTCCCTAGAGAATTTGTCTTAATGCCATTTTATGGAATACTCCCTTGCGGGCCATTAACTCATGATAATCGCCTACTTCTTCTATTTGGCCATTCACTAAAACAATAATCTTGTCCGCATCAATTATCGTGCTTAAACGATGAGCAACAACAATTCTGGTTGCATTAATTTGAGAAAGACTATCGGTGACTATTTGTTGCGTTTCATTGTCTAATGCACTGGTTGCTTCATCAAAAAACAACAACTGTGGGCGATTTACAAGAGCTCGAGCAATGATTAGACGTTGCTTTTGTCCACCAGACAATCCCCCAGTCCCTTCTGAAATCATTGTATGCATTCCCATTGGCATTCGTTTAATGTCTTTGTCAAACCCAGCTAGTTTTGCAGCAGTCCACGCATCGTCTAAAGTAAGTGGAGCGCTGCCAATAATGTTTTCAAAAATACTTCCAGGAAAAATAGAGGAGTTTTGTAAGACTACGCCTATTTGGCGACGAACCATGTTGATGTCCAGATCGATAAGGGACTGATCTTCAAAAAAGATACTACCAGATAGTGGGTTTTCAAATTGTAACAATAGGCGAAATAGAGTCGACTTACCGCTTCCAGAGGGACCTACAATAGCAACAAATTGACCTTCTTCAATTTTAAACGAAACGTCCTTTAAAATCAGAGGGCCACTTGTATCGTATTTAAAAAATAGATGATCGACCTCAATGTTCCCTTTGATTTTCCCAGGATCCTTTTTTACCGTTTGAACTTCTGGCATAGAATTTAAGATTGGCTTTATTCGCTCGTAGGTAGGTATTAAATTCAATAAGGAACTTAATGACCCAGTCATTTTCATGGAAATTGCAAGTAAACTACCAAAAGCAGCATTAAATGCTAAAAAACCACCGAGGCCCATTTTACTCTCATAAATCAATGGGGCAGCAAAAATGAAAATGATAATGGATGATAGAATTGGGACTACACTTTGCAAGCAAGAAAGCGCACTAAACCAAAGACTAGATCGAAACAGAGTTTTTCTATATTTTACAAATAGATTAGACCAATTATCAAATACATAACTTTGACTGGCTGTGGTCATGATTTTTTGAATGCCGCTGATGTATTCTGCTAACATCGAAGACAGATCTCCAAGCAAGCTTGAGGAAACTCTCGAAATTTTGATTTCTTGTTTGAGAATATAGAACATCAAAGCTGCGGTGAATAACATAATCGCTAAACTCACCAAAGCCAGAATAGAGCTGTAGTAAAACAGTAGTAAAAAGTAAAATAAGAGATAGGTCGAGTCAAAAATTGATTTAGCAGCCACACCAAATAGCTGATTCACAATGAGCTGAAACCCTGAAGCCCTATTTAATAAATCTCCTGCGCCATACTGTTGAAAAAATGAGATAGGCAATTTGATTACCCGATCCCACAAACCAGATACCCCTGAGTTATCAATGAAGGCCATTATTCTTGAAAGGGTATAGCTTCTTGCTACCTCAAATAAAAACAAACCAAAACCAAACGCAATTAATCCCAGTAGCAACTGGGATAATAAAGAATAGGACGAACTTGGAATGACTTCGCTGAATATTTGTCCTGTTGCCCATGGTGTAAACAGCCCAAGGAAACCTGTAATGACTGAAATGGTTAATACAAGCTTTAGTTCCGTTTTATGAGTAAACAAGGACCAACGCATGATGTCTATTAAATTCATGGGTCGATTTGGCAAGCTTCTATAAACAGACAGGGCAAAAGGGGATAAGGTTTGTGCAATGTTACTATCTACAGTTGTTTTAGAACCATTTTTTAAATTGATTATTTGATACCCTAATTTTTTATCAAATTTTAAGAGTACCGCTTGATTGGATTCCTCTAAAAAACCTATCAATAAGCCATGTGGGTTACTCCACCATTCACCAGCCAGAACAACCTGACGTTTAGGAATTTGTGAGTTATTTAAGAGATAATCTACTTTAGCTCGGTCATTCAATAAGGAGGGCATCTCTTGTGGGATGAGCAAATGAATTCCCAAGAGTTTACAGATGTATTGGCAACAGGCTATTGAAGTGCTTGACTGCTCTTCGAATTGAAAATCAGTATCGTCCTTCGTATAAAAATTACTAATTTCCTGTAAGGCATGGTTAAGTGAAGTGGATCGCTCAAATATTCCTCGGTTAAATTGTTGGTTTTCTATCCGCTCTCTTTCTTTAATTTCATTGATTATGACACTCAATAGTTCGTGGTTAAATGAAAGAATAGCAGGCGTGATTTGAGTTTTATGCAGAACTTGTTCAAAAGAGTATACCTCTACTTCAAAACTCTCTTCAGATGAAATCCATGTGTTAGTATCTATAGGTAGGATTGAATCCGTCCTAATAGGATTTCCAAGGTACTTTAGACTTCCTTGATGGAGTCGGAGCCAGACTATCTCTTGGGTTTCATTGGTATAAGCAATATTAGCTTGCAATGCATGAGTCCCTTCCTTGGGCATTGGTTCGATCATTCCTGGTTTTGAATATCCATAGATTGATTTGCTCAACAGAGAAATCCAAGCATTAATTCCTTTTATAAGATCATCCTTAATCTCATTATTTTGAAGAGCTAATTCCAGAGTCCTCAAGGATATTTGAATTAGCTGTGCATTTGGACTGCATTTGGCATGAAAAATCCATCGCGACTCTTTTTCTAATGATGGTTTTGAAAATATAAAATGTCCTCTGTTTAAACTGCACAATGGTTTTAAGGATGTGTTTCTGAGTGTATCGACTGTTTCGGTTAAAAATAGGTCAACTGTGCCTTCAACAACATAAAAGCAACATGGCGTGGTTTCATCATTGAGATCAGTCTCATCAATTTTAGCAATGGATTTTCCTTTTTTATGCAAAAATTGTTCTAAGTTGGTTTTTGTCACGATTGAGGTTCCATGCTGACCAATTTACTGTATGTCCCTCCACATTTAATTAATTCAGCGTGCGTTCCACGCTCAACAATCTCACCACGATCCAATACGATAATTTCATCGCTATCGCGTATTGTGCTTAATCGGTGGGCAATCATAATGCAGGTACATCCTCGATGTCGTATGTTGTTTAAAATCGATTCCTCTGTCACTGGATCGAGGGCGCTTGTTGCTTCGTCCATCACTAGAATCCTAGGGTTTTTAGCTAAAGCTCTAGCAATTTCTATGCGCTGACGTTGGCCACCACTGAAGTTAGCACCGCGCTCACTCACTTCTCCATCATAGTCACCTTCTCTTTGGGTGATGATGTCATGTACACAGGCATCTTTAGCAGCCTGGATAATGTCCTGCTTACTAATTGTAGTATCCCACATGGAAATATTTTCCGTTATGCTGCCACTAAATAGTCGGATTTCTTGATCCACAAGTGCAACTGAACCTACGTACTCCTCCATTGGAATTTCATCAATTGATTCATTGTCTAATTGTATAGAACCTTCCCAGGGGTTATAAAGGCGACAAATTAATTTGGCAATCGTTGACTTACCTGATCCTGAACCACCAACTAGAGCAATCCGTTGCCCTGGTTTAACTTCTAATGAAAAATCATGAATCAGCGGCTTTTGCGTGACATTATACCCAAACGAAAGGTTATTGATGGTTAAATACCCTTCTCGTTTAAGACGATTTGATTCGGTTTGAGGCATTGTTGGTTTTAGACGGCTAGGCGCTTTCATCACGTCGTCCACTTTAGCCATATCACCCGTCAGCTCTTGAATTGCTGAAGTAATTGTTACCAAATCCATGATGGGGTTTAAAAATCCATAAGCCAGACTTTGGAACGCAATCAAGACGCCTATTGTAATCTGTCCGGAAATAATTAGATAACTTCCTAATCCCAAAATAATGGCTGTATTGAGGCTATTAAACAACATGGGCATTGAACCAAAGTAAGTTGTTTTATCAGCCAGTTCCTGCTTAGCATTCACAATTTTAACTTGGATACCCAGTAATTTATTAAAAAAGTCATGCTCTCTGCCAGACGCTTTAAGCGTTTCTATACTATCAATGCCATTGTATGCGGTGCCTTCAAATTGACCTCGTGTAATACCAATTTGTAAGCTTTTATCTCGTCTTACACGCAATATCCTCTTTATGATTATAAAATTAAGTGCTGCGATGATTACTGTAACGCCGGTAAGGATGGGGGAAAAAATGATCATTAGCATCAGATAAAAAAAGGCAACGAAGATGTTTAAAAAGGTTCTTGAAACATGATTCGAAATCGCTTGAGCGACTTTGCTGTTCAACAATATGCGATTGCTTAAATCACCCGCAGTTCGTTGAGAAAAAAAGGAAAAGGGTAAATGCAGGATATGCCAAAAATAACTTGCTGAGTCCCTTAAATCCAGTTTTGATTCAAAACGGGACAAATAATAGTTTTGCATCCAAATTAAAACACAGTTTCCGACAGCTACGAAGGACAGGCCTATTACAATTGGCTTTAACCAATTGTGCATTCCTCCAATTAAAAAATTATCGATGTATATTTTAGTAAACGTAGGTATCAATAATCCAGGGATTACCAATAGAATTCCTATCAATAATAGAAATAAAACGGAATCATAATTGTTGGTCATCCGCTTTTTTAATGCACTGATTATGCTTGGTGGAGAACCTTGCTTAATGAAGTTTGTTGTGGGTTCAAAGGTCAAAACCACACCTGTGTATGCTTGATCAAATTCGTCCAATGTCACCGTTCGCGGACCTGTCCCTGGATCATTCAAATAAACGAGGTTATTCGAAAAACCCTCAACAACCAAAAAATGATTAAAATTCCAAAACACGATAAAAGGCAATTTAATGTCGTTTAATTGCTCCAACTCATAGCAAAACCCTTGGGCATTTAATCCATAATTTGTTGCTGCTATCACTATACTTGATGCTTTTGAACCATCTCTTGAAACACCACAATCTAAGCGTAATTGTTCTAAACTGACATAACAGCCATAATAAGCTAAGACAATCCCTAAAGCAGCAGCACCACATTCTACAGCCTCCATCTGAATGACTGTTGGTGTGCGTACGCGTTGAGTTCTTTTAGCCCATGTTTGGTTGGTCGTTTCAGTCATTTTAGTCTATCCCCACCGTTTTTTTCAAAAAGGGCAATACAAAACTGATGGGGGAGCGCTTCATTAATATGAGTGTTCCACTGCAGAGTGTTCCACTGTTAATTCTAACTGGAGGGCCAGCAGATGATGTCCATTTGTAGCCACTGATTGTTTGGGTGCTGGGCTCAAGATCTATGATGACTTTGTATTTCGGTCCAGTTTCAGTCAATTTTTTAACTAATTCTTCATCTCCTAGCTCATTAACCATGGATTCTATGGTCAGAGGGTATTTAGAAATGGAAGTTACTTTTCCAACCATACTGCCAAACTCCTCCACTTTGACAATATTAGGGATGACCATCGCGTCCATTCCTTTCATGATCTTTTTTCCATCGGTGAAGTTTACGTACAAAATGGCTTCAAGATCTTTAATATTTTTTCCAGTCAATTCCAAGCTAATGATCTTGGTGCCCACGCTGACAAGTTGGTCATTGTTGACTTTGACTTCAATCACTTTTCCAGAGTATGGCGTTACTACTCTGCTCTGTCTAACTAGGTTTCCATGCAAGGTATATAATCTATCGTTTAACTGATCTATTTTATTTTTAGCATCAGTCCGTTGTATTTTTAAATTATCGAGCTCAGCGATTTTAGCCTGAAGCATGCTGCTGGTCTCAAGAACTTTATCTTTAGTTAATAAGCCCTTATCAAATAGAATCTGTCTGTTCTGCAATCGCTCTTTTAAATTGGCAATTGTAAAGTTTGCTTGCTCTTGCAATAAATCAAAGTGTTTTAGTTGGTTATCGTAGTTTACTTTTTCATCGTTGATTTGGTTATTTAAGATATAGATATCATTGAGAATTTCTGGGATGAGAATGCGTGCTACAACATCGCCACGATCAACGTTACTTCCAGGCCTTACAGCGACATCGCTAATGGTGCCATTCACCGTTGAATAGACATTCAAGACACCGCCGGATCGAAGCAGTACTCCTTCAGCATTAATTTTTACTGCGATCTCACCGAAGATACCCCATAAAATGATTGCAAATGCCAAAGCAATGATGAGGCTGAGTACTAGCCATGCTTTGTTGCTCACTACTTGTATGAGTTGATCCAGTTTGTCTGGTGAGCTTAGACGTTCTAGCGCAACCTTTCGAAATGTTTCCTTTTTCTTAACTTCCATCGCTGTCCTAGCTAATTGGCTTTAGATTAATCCGGCAATGCATGTGGTCATGACAAATAAATAAGCCTTGCTCATAATAGAGTTGGGCTAGTGCTTGGGAGTATCCACTTTCCGCTCTTATCTTGTCTAATTGTGATTGCACTAATAAGTCTTTTATTCGTAAGGTATCAATGAGAGAAGCCTCTCCAAGCTTTAGTTTTATGATCTCATTGTTAAGTGTTTCACTGTAATTTCCAATAGCATTTTTACTATACGTGGTCTGATATCCAAATAATTTAACACTATTGAAGGCGGTGATTAAGCTAATCTTAATCGTTCGCAATAAATTATTGTAGTTAATTTTACTCTGTGCATAAACGGCTGATTGGGACATTAAATTTCCCCGTGCAGTGTTGTTTTCAATTGGAAAAGAATACGTTAAACCAACAGAGGCTACAGGCCCTTTTGTGTTTTCTGACAAAGAGCGTGTTGTTTCTGTTCCTTCGTATAAGCCGCGATAACCCACAGAAGCATTGCCATTAAATTGAGGATCCAAGTTTACTCTCTGTACTTTCAATAAGGTAAAATTAGATTTCATCGTCATAAAAGCAGCTTTTAAATCATTTCGATAAAGCATCATATTCTTAAAAAATTGGGCTAAAGCTCCTTGGGTAAAGTTCATGCTTCGCATCTTTGCAAAATTTGTACTGGGTGGTGGAAGCAGATTGATTGCTTCGGTCTTTATCCCCATTAAAGTGGCTAGGCGTTGTTTGTTTATAAAATATTGTTCCCGAAACGTGTAATAGAGCGCTAGACGACCTTCGTAGTTGGCTTTAGCGAGTGTTAAATCACTCTGAGTTTGCTCACCTCTTTTAACCATTTCTTTGATAACCTGGACTAATTGCTTGTCTTGTGCAACGGCTTTAGCCACAACATTAAAACTCTGATAGCTTTCTTCATAGGCCCAGTAGGCTATAATTGAACTCAATGCTTGTTTGCTGATTGTATGAGCATAGGTATATCGCTCAGCCAAATAATTCAAGTAATCTGCTTTTGCGGTTAAGCCAATGGCTGAACCCTGTAGAAATGGGACATTTAAGGTAAAATTGATAAACGATCGGTTCTCGATGGGGACGTTCAATGCCTTGTTCATATTCGTTTGTTGTCTTGTCATATTGACTGAGGTACCTACATTTATCCCATTATAGTAGGTTTTATTGAGTCCAATATTAAACTGACCGCTATCCGTGTTGAGTGAGGTGATTCCTGGGATGGTTTCCTGAGACAGTCCTAGAGGGTTGTATGCCTGTAAAGGATTGTAATCTTGTAATGCACTGATATCCCAGTTAAAAATCGTATCAAATAAACCAAATTCAGTTAAAAAATTGCCAAGAACAACGGCTTGTTGTTCTTCTTCGATTAAAATTTCAGGGGATAATAACAACGTAGATTCGAGAACCTGCCTCAAGGTTAACGTGCGTGTGCTTTTGGGGTGGTTTTTAGAAGGGGTTTGACTTATTGCTGTATCTGGGGCAATTAGAAGCACTATTGCGACATAAATACTGAATAATATTGAAACCGGTCTAATAGTAAGCCCTTTTTTGGGGGCATATAAGCGCATAAAAATCCCTTTCTATTAATTAACATCCTAGAATATCCTCATGCTCTAAGATATTTAAAGGGATAACGTTTATCGTTTCTCCCAGGCTTCAGAGGTGTTATTAAAGGCTTTGAGTTAGCTTTTGAAGTTTCTTAGCTTTAAAGCAACTAGTATCAACGTTGAAGGATAATGGAATTATAATTAGTATTTATAGCAAGCTCAAGTATTGGTTTTACTGGTTCTCTCGCAAAACTATTTTTTGGGTCAGGAACTGAGTTATTTGGGGCGAGATTATGACCCTAGCCCATAGAGCTGTTCAAAAATAGTCTGATTTTCCGATTCAGCATCGCTGATCGTTCCCTTGTAAAAGGACTGAGTCTACTCTGGAAATTATTTTTTTTGCGACAAAACCCGTTGGATAAGAGTGTTTTATCAGATGCTAAAGAGTATGCTATTCATGTTTTTATTATGGTACAACGCCTATAGGATATGAGTGGCGGAGTTGGAACGTTGGGCATCACTTCGTTTCAGCCCAACCCGTATTTGTTATTTCATTATCTGGGTGCATGTATCCAGCATGCAAGATGAAATCATTTCCAAATCATTTTCATCCGTATTTGAAAGTAGTTGTTTACAATTAAATAATGCGAATGCTGCTGTAAGGTGCCATGCGCAATGGAAGAAACTACCATATTTATCCAAATCCTTCCTTCCAACCCACTGATCCAATACACCAAAGATAAAAGTTGCTATGCCAAAAATTAGAGTACTAGGGTATTGGCTTAATAATTGATAATTTGAAAGTACGTTTATGAATGTAGAAACTGCAGCAATTTTATCGAGTTCATTCAACCGCCTTAACGGAATGGCATGACTTAATGTAGAAAATAGAGCTATGGATACTATCAAATAATCCTGATAATAAATTCCTACTGCAAAAAAACCAATATTGGTTAAAGTACAAAAATATTCTGCAATGTAATCAGAATGAATGTAATGTTTTTCGCACATAGAAGATTTATTTTTATATTCGCTTAAATAGATCAGTGCCTTATAGACTTTTGAATGACTTGGCATTTTGTCGATGACCAACAAGATATTATTTATGTTTTCTCCGCTAATATTCAGTTTTTCAAGATTAGTTGAGAGAATATCTCGATCATTACTGTCATGGTTTAATTTAGTTTCTAAAGAATTAGGCGGGTTTTTTAAGTTGCAACTTTCTAGAAGATGCCTTCCATTCTCTGCTAATTTAGAATCATGATCTAACCCATACTCTTTATAAATTGCATGAATGAAAGTTTCATATTGGTCATGATCCTGTTTATTATCATAAGGGTAAAAAGGATGTCTTGAGTTTTTAAGTTTTAGCAAATACACATCATTTTTTCCACGTTGATGTAGATTTTTAGCAATATTTTCAGTGCTTTTGGAGTCAACGGTTCTATCTAATTCAGAAGTAATAAATATAACCGGTACATTTTCTGGAAAGTTATCCAGCATACTAAGTGGTGAGTCAGATTCATCTTTATAACCAAACAATCCATAGCGGGTGAGGAAATTAGCCGAGCGCCGCATGCTTGATACAGCAATATCTGACATTACACCTTTACCAAGGTAATGGTTTGCCATATTTTTTATGACATTTTCCATTGAATCAATTGCCCCTTCCAATATGACTAATTTAACTTCAGGGTATTTATATTTAGCAAAAGCACAAAATGTGGCTGCTGTACCGCGGGATACGCCATATAAAACTAAACCATCATTTTTCATTTGGTTTTTCCAGCTTAAGTATTTTCTATGATGTGATTCAATATCAGATTCTTGGCCATATGAGATTTGTGAAGGGTTGGGTGAATGATAGTACACTGACCCAGAGTTTCGGTTCATGGAGGGAATTGTATTTACACCCGTAAAATAATTTTTAGACCATGAAATAGATGTATATAGCCATTTCATTGGATTAATATAATCATAATAGGTAGAGAAGGGGTGTAAATTTACATCTGCAATTTCAGGTCCAAGATGTACATTATAAATAACGTTGAGAGGCTTCAAACCATTTATCCCAACACCCCACATCCATTCACCAGTAGTTGCATGAATTCGTTTCCCGCCAGTGTAGTGTACAACTTGGGATTGTGTGCAATTAGCACCTTGGTAAAAGATGGTATCAAAGGGCTTGTATCTTTCTGTTTTTTCAAACATAACGGCACTCCGTTTTGTAATGATTTCTAATCACAACAAGTTATTAAATCATGTCCAAAGGACACAAACGAAATAATCAGGATTTTTGTTTGGCAGCTGTGCAAACGAGTTAGAATATTCTGAATTCAAACCAGGTTGTTGTTGGCTGTTTTAGAGACAAAAATTAAGGAAAGAAAAAATCTGGAATAATTTTATGACTTGGGTACCGAGTTGGCTTTAGTCTGCCTATATTGAGGTTGTTGTGAATGTAATTACTCATTTTGACTACTTGGTTTATGACAACCAGGACACTCTATCAAATAAGGTTTACCACAGCTATTAAGTCTTACCGAAAGCTCAGAAATTTCATGCAAGAAGCCACTTTCAATTATAATGAATCAATAGTAACCCAAACTAATAGAAAATGGCTTTATTCGATCTATTTTACCATCTAAAAAAGTTTTTAATCGCTCTTCCGACGGATCTTATTATCTGGCCAGCAGTAACTCCACCTGCTACTGAATCAAGATCATCCATTGATAACTTATCAGACACTAAAAATGGGTAGACATTTGCTGGTAACTGGTCAATCTCACTTTCATTTTTAATGATTTTGAAATCAACCCCGGGCTTTGTAATCACCCCTGCTTTGTGAATAGCTTCAGTTGGATTCTTTAGAAATAGTTCGTGATCTATTTGACTAAAACATTTCATTGCATCCTGTTCTGCCATATCTACATAATCTGATAATCGGTAATCAGACAGTTTTCTTTGAGCGCCCATGTTCTACTCCTATTAAGATAACTTACGCAAGCTAACCGCTTAATTAATTGTAGTACAGTATTTCAATATGATCCAAAATTGATTTGTTTGAGCTTAATTTGTCAAGTTCAATGGAAATTATAGGTATTGAGGTGGTTGAACACAGAAAATAAGTGACAGTTTTAATGAACTAAAACTGTTTGTGAGGTCATCTTATCCTGTTCGGGCTTTGCTTCTTCTGGTTTTGAACGTTTAGCTTTTGTTGAAGAAAAGAAACCAAAGTACGATGGGGTTTCAGTGGTAGGGGGCTTAACACTTTCTTTGAGATTATTGAGTAAGGCTTTTCGTTCTGGAGTATAGAACAATAGTTCTAGTAATTTAAAGAAAAGTTGTTTAATTTGCGCAAAGCTAAAAGCTTCTTTGGAGTCTGTATGTAACATGACTCGTTCAAAACTTGGATCTTTAACAACGTGATCAGCGATTTTGTCAATGCGTTGTTTAACCGTTAGCGTTGTGTCTTTGCAGATCGTCTCAAGCGCGTTAATACGCTTAGTTTTCGTCTCTAGAGTTTCATTGCTTTCAAAAACATCACCGCCATTGTCAATGGCTTTTTGGGATTTGTCAAAATAAGTCCTGAATTGACCAAGGACTCCCTCAATCTTATCTAGACGCTCAAATTGAGCGAAATGCATGTTTTTGAATAGTTTGGTTTTTTCATGAAGTAATTTTTTTACAGTGACGTTAATGTTTTCTGCTGTTTTAGAGTTTTGTACAATCTCATTTTTAAACGTTAACAGATAGGTACGTAGATTTGTATTAAACTCTTTATAAGTGTATTGCAAACCAATGTGTTGGTTACATATTATCTCTAGTTGATCATTAAATACCTCAACAGTGTAATCTTCAACAAACTGAATATTTTCTTGTTCCTGGGTTTTTTGCAGTTGCTCCAAGTATTCCTGCTTTTCTTTGGCTGTAGCAAACTTCATCGCATAAGTGTTTTTTAGCCCGAGGTAGTGGTGATAACTTGAATTCACTAAATCGTGTATATTGCAAAGTTGTGGATCATATTCTTCGAGGTTTGCATTGAGTAATTGGTCTAATTCTTTGTTGTAGATTGGGTCGCCCTTTGCCTGTGGAAGCTTAGATTGTAAGCCATGCAGCTTATACATGGCTTTTTTATATTCTTCAATGATTTCTTGTTCTGTAACTCTTTCTAAAATTGTAGGGACTATGGATGATTTTGCATCAAAATTTGCCTTGTATTTTCGGAGGAGTTCATGAAGTTTGATAATGTGTTTGTAACTGTTATCGAGATCTTTTGAATGTCTAGTAGCAAGTTCCATTTGCTTTTGGGCTTTCTTTATCCTCGTATGAATGGGTGTCATGTCGCAAATCATTTGAATATGAACTTTAGAAGGGAGTCTTAGAGGATGCAGCAAGCCTTTGTAATACTCATCAGTAATTTTTTTCAAAGGTCCTGAAATAAGTCCTGGTTTTAAGCATAGCCTGTTTTCCCACGCATCGGCTTCTAATAGCATAGGTGTAAAGATCTTTTCGTGGAATTGATCCAAGTTATTCATCATTGTGTCATGAGCGGTGCTTAAAAACTCATGCAATTTCTTGTTCATTTCTTGATAGAGAGAGAACATAGCTGGTGATTGCAGGAAAAGCTTGAAGTAGGAATCAGAACTTTTAATGATATTTTCTATCGTAATATTTGCTTTTTTTGCTCTAACATGAAGATTTTCCAGCTCGTCTGTTGTGAGGTAATTGTCATTTCTAAGACTTCTTATGTGCTTTGGTAATATATAAAAGGCATTAAGAGTATACCAGAGAGCGTTATTTTCAACTTCTAGTCCTTGATACTCAATCTCAGTAGGTGCTACTTGATAAGAGTAAGTTTGCTCTTGTGCAGTCGCAATAATCCACTGAATACGTTCTATAATATCTGAACCAATAAGCTTAAAATGGGGATCTTGGCTTAGCTTTATAACCAAGTGCTTTATTTCATTGATATGATCATAAGCTTGTAATAAATGGTATACATAGCGAGTCTCTGTACTCTTGTTGTTCAATTTTTCGAGTTCAGAAATTATTTTCTCAATGTGGTACAGGCTATTCCATATTCGTTTGAACGCCACTACTTGCGACGCTTGAGACAGATCTTTATCCTTATCCATTAATTCTGGATACGGAATCCCTTTGGGTAGCTCTGGTAATTGAATATCACTTAGTGATAGAGCTCCTTGCGGATTCAAATCGGGAAGTCTAAGTTCGGCTCTCATTGTATGATTAAACAAGAGTGAAGCACGAGTTAACTCTTTGCGAAGATCATGGACCATTTTTGAGTAACGAGTGTGCTTGATGACAAAATGAGCTCTGTTTTCAGTATTTACCTCAAGTTTTAGTATTGCAGCGTCATTTTCCTTTTTAAACTTATCATCGGCAATTCTTAAGTATTTATTATTGGATCGCGCCCATGACAGATCGATGTTAGTGAAGTAAACTTGAAAATGTTTGTCTAATTGCTCAAATAAATTGATTACAGGAGCTTTTAGAGCTTCTTGATCATTATTTAGTGCCCGCACAAATTGTTTATCAAATGAAAGTACATCATTTTTAAGATCGGGGTGAACACCATTGATGAAGTAGGGCTGAAATGCATTGTATAAGCGCTTACATTTTTCACGAGTGCCTTCATTCATCCTACTTAAATTTAGGGTAGTAACTTTAGTGTCACCTATTGGTGCTGAAAAAGGCTTTATAAGAGTTATAAATTCAAAGTATGCTTCTCTAGCAACCACGAATTTATTATGTTTATTTTTATACCATTGATGCAATTCAAGGGCTTGATTGGATGTTAAATCTTCAGGATTAGCAAGGACATTGCTTCCATTTTCCAGCTTGAACTTAAGCTGGGATTGAGTAATATCTTCTTTTGATAAGGCAGTAGCTTCATCGATGGTAAAGACATTGGTGGTCGCATTGTACGGGAACAGGGTAAGTTCTGTTTGTCTGTGGACAGAATGAAGCAAATCCTCGTTTAATTGAATATGGAATAGCTGTGTTTCTCTTTTTTTAGTGATTAGATCTTGCAATGTAGAACGCTTAGCCAACACAAAACTAACATGATCATCTGGTTTTTGACCCCTTAGCCAGCGGTAGGGTCTCCCCAAATAGGAGCGGGTCGATTCTCCATTGAGAAAGGTCTTAACTAGTAGCTCATTAAAATCCACATCCACTTCCTGCATGTACGGACTTAATAATTTGTAATGGCTTATCAGTTGTTCTTTTATTCCATTGGGCAAATCATGGATAGCCAGTTTTGAGTATCGTGCATCACTCAATAGATTAAAAAATTCATCAAAAGCAGCTTGAACCTTTTGTATTTTAAACAAAGCTTTATAAGCAACATCAATACGCTTATAAGTATTTTCAAGTCTTAACTCTAGGAATCGCGAGTCTTCTATACTTAAGAGCTCTTCCCCCTTTTCCTGAAAATTAACTGGTTTAGACGCATAATGGATTAACCAGGCATACAAGGGTTTGATCTGTTTCATTAAAGGAATTGAAAAAGTGCCAGGTTGCAGCATGGCATTCACTTCAATTTTATCCACTAATCCAAATAACGTGGGTAAATGTACGTATTTAAGTTGGGCTAATCTATCACGAATGAGATCTTGAGAGGATTTGCTAAAGTGACCCATCTGCTCTAGAGCGCTCGTGGACAAGGTAATTATATTACGAATGATGTGAATATAATTTAATACTTTTAATGAAACAAATAAGCCATTTCCCCTTAAATTTTCTATGTCATTCAAAAGCTTAAGAGCGGCTGTTTGTATCTCTTCTAATTTTGCATTATTTAGTGTCGGCTCTTTTTCTTTAATTTGTGTAGAGTATTTTTCAATGATCGAGGTAAACTCTTGGATGTAGCCAGGTAATAAAGCACTGAATTTAGTAAGTACTTCATAATTCCAATCATTGGGGTCAGGCTGCATCTGATCAAGTACAATGCCGGACACTTCGCCAACGGTATAAGCTATAGGATAGGTTTTTAGAGAGTCAACAATTTCTTTCGTATCTTTCGAATAAGTGCTTGCAAAGGCTTTTAATTTTGTGAATGCAGGGAGGAATAGCGCCAGTTCATCTTTAAATATATCTTGAATATCCACATCTAAATGAGTGATTAGATAACTTGCTTGGTAGGCTTGATGTATAGTGTGTCCATAAACTAGTTTTAAATTATCGTAGGATTTGGCCAGGTTTCTGATGTCTAGTTTCTCAAGATCCAAAAAGGCTAATCTTGCGTAATAAAGCGCATTGATTAATTTTTTAATTTGGGAAACGTTCTCTGGGTCTAGTTCAAAATTAGTAAAGGGCACCCCTTCCTTATTCATTTTTTCTAGGTATGGGGCTAATCTTGGATTAAAATGTTTACTCTTTAAGGTTTCAAGTACTTTAGTATGAATAGTCGCTATCAGAGCAGAAAATTGGTTTTCTTTAAATGATTCTATAAGTTCTATGTATTCTGAAATCATTATTGTACCAATGTTTTATTATCGCAAGAGTATATTCAAAGATCCTTAAGCGAATATTAACACATTATTTTTAATAAGCTAACTGTTAATTTTTTTTTAAAGATGAGTTTAGATTGTTCTTTAAGCTAGGGTTTTAATTTTGAATTATTTTTACGGATAACTCTAGAGTGAACTGTGCGACTTCTTCAGGTTTCTGTGGGTAGTTTGTGTAGGCATGAATATGAATGGGTTTGTTCACGCGTTCACCAGACTGTGTGGCGTCGACCAGCATTTGTTTGACCTGGTCTCCTTCATTACACACAAAATACACGTTAGACTCGGGCCTTTTAAGAAATTGCGCTTGAAAAGATTTGAAGGCGAGCATTACATTGCTCTTATTTTGATCGGCATGATAGAACGCATGCAGGCCACCGGCTAAATCTGCTCCAACAGATAATGCGCCAAAATACATCGAGTTGAGGTGGTTACGGCTTCTTCTGTTTAATCGAATCTTTACAACAAGCTCTTTATCGTTCAGTTTAATTATTTTAGGTCTTAAATAGCCAATCATGGCTACTTTAAAATGGCCAAAATACCATAAAAAGAATTTAAAGCGCTTTAAAGGACTCATCCCTTTTCCTTTGTTTTTAAATGGCTTATGATTTTTTTTACTCCGGAGACAGTTGTAACGCGCTTAATGATATAAGCAACAGATTCTGCGTTTTGAACTTGGCCCGTTAGGGTAACCACTCCATTGGTTGTTTCCGCATTAATTCCCACTAATGGAATTGACTCATCATCCAGTACTTTTGCCTTTAGAACAGCTGTTTCAACTTCAGCGGTGATTAGAGCATCTGTAAATACGGTGTTAACCTGTTTGATGTGTAAATTATTGGCATTAACTGACTGCACTCCTCTGGTATGTTTAGCGATTCTTAAAGCATCTATAAATGCATTTTGGTCTGAAACATAACCTTTTAAAGTAACAACTCCTTTACTGGTTGAAATCGAAACTTTGAGAGGATTAAGATTTTTATTCTCTGTGAATTTTGCAGTGATTTTGGTAGTAATATAAGTATCACTTACTTCCTGCTCAATGTGTTTGAGTTCATTTGCATGCAAGCCACCTAAATGCAATAACGAAGCAACTATCATAAAACACATGAAACGGTTTAACATTCGTATTCCTCTCATCTAACGTAAGAATATTGAAACAGAATTTTTCAAGAGAGTATAGATCCATAGACCTCGGCGTGATAAATCTGCCCCCTTATGGCTGAAATTTCTCTTCAGGAAACTTGAAAAAACAGCGAATTAATGACATTCATTCAAACAGGCACCGGAATATTTGTTTAATTTTTGTTAGAGAGCTATACTCGATGTTTTTTATTTCAAACACCTCATCCCATGCAAAAAATCAGCATTCGTGGTGCTCGCACGCACAATCTTAAAAATTTGGACATTGAGCTACCAAGAGATAAATTAATTGTTATCACGGGATTATCTGGGTCAGGGAAGTCCTCGTTAGCTTTTGATACCTTATATGCTGAAGGGCAAAGACGTTATGTAGAGTCCTTATCCGCCTATGCTAGGCAGTTTTTGTCAATGATGGAAAAACCGGATGTCGACTCTATAGAGGGATTATCACCGGCAATTTCAATTGAACAAAAAGCCACTTCACATAATCCTCGATCGACAGTTGGAACGATCACAGAGATTTATGATTATTTGCGATTACTGTTTGCTCGAGTTGGTGAGCCTCGTTGTCCAGAACATCAAGTAAGTTTGCATGCTCAAACGATAAGCCAAATGGTTGATCAAGTACTTGCTTTACCAGAAGACAGTAAAGCGATGATTTTAGCGCCCGTAGTTCGTGAGCGAAAGGGGGAACACTTGCAGTTGTTGCAACACCTTCAGTCTCAAGGATATGTCCGGGCGCGAATAGACGGGGAGATCTATGAGCTAGACTCTCCTCCAAAATTAGGCTTACGTACCAAACATACTATAGAGGTGGTAGTTGATCGCTTTAAAGTGCGCTCCGATTTGGCGACTCGTTTAAGCGAGTCCTTTGAAAATGCACTTCATTTAGCGGAAGGAATTGTGATCGTAGCTTCTATGGATGATGGTTTCGAAGAAATGTTGTTCTCATCAAAATTTGCTTGCCCTGAGTGTGGCTACAGTTTAAGTGAGTTAGAGCCTAGATTGTTCTCCTTTAATAATCCTGTTGGGGCTTGTCCGTCTTGTGATGGTTTGGGCGTGGATCAATTTTTTGATCCAGAGAAGGTCGTTCATGAGCCTTGTGCCAGCGTTGCGGATGGTGCAATCCGCGGTTGGGATAAAAAAACAACGTATTATTTTAGTATGCTGGAGTCGTTAGCTCGTCATTATGGTTTTGATACTAAAACAGCCTTTTGTGATCTTCCAGACGAAGTGCGTCAGGTTATTTTATACGGTAGTCAAGGAGAGATGGTTGAATTTAACTACCATAGGCCAAATGGTGGTTATATGGTTAAGCGTCACAGCTTTGAAGGCGTTATTCCCAATATGCAGCGTAGATATCGAGAATCAGATTCTGGAATGGTCAGAGAAGAGCTCGCAAAATATTTATCATCACGTCCTTGCCAAGAATGCAGTGGAGCAAGGCTAAGAGAAGAAGCACGGAATGTGTTTGTAGAAAACAAAAATTTACCAGAGATTAGCAGTTATTCTATAGAACAGGCCTATGATTTTTTTAATCAATTGAAGTTAACGGGATACAGAGGGGAAATTGCCGCAAAAATCAACAAAGAAATTGTTGAGCGATTAGGATTCCTAGTGAATGTTGGTTTAGATTATTTGTCTTTAGCACGAAGTGCGGAAACGTTGTCAGGTGGAGAGGCCCAAAGAATACGATTGGCCAGTCAAATTGGTTCTGGATTGGTTGGAGTTATGTATATTCTGGATGAACCTTCCATTGGATTACACCAAAGGGATAATGATCGATTGCTTGCTACATTGGTGCACTTGCGCAATCAAGGCAATACAGTGATTGTCGTTGAACATGACGAAGACGCTATTCGCAGTGCGGATTTTGTTTTGGATATTGGTCCAGGCGCAGGGGTCCATGGTGGGCAAATCGTTGCAAGTGGAACTCCTTATGAAGTGATGGAAAACAAGGACTCCTTGACTGGACAATATTTATCTGGAGTCCAAAGCATCGAAATTCCCACTTCTCGAATTCCAGTAAACCCAGAGCGCATGATTCATTTGCAAGGAGTAAACTGTAACAATCTATCTAACGTGGATGTCAGTATTCCTTTAGGGTTATTCACTTGTATTACTGGCGTGTCAGGTTCAGGGAAATCGAGTTTAATTAACGATACCTTGTTTCCAATTGCTGCGAATACTTTAAATAGAGCTAATTTATTCACACCAGGCGCAATTAAACATCTTTCAGGTTTACACCTATGTGATAAGGTTATTGATATTGATCAAAGCCCGATTGGCCGTACTCCTAGATCGAATCCAGCAACGTATACCGGTTTATTTACTCATATCAGGGATCTCTTTTCAGGGACACCTGAATCCAGAGCTAGAGGTTATCAACCTGGACGATTCAGCTTTAATGTAAAAGGTGGTCGATGCGAGGCCTGTCAAGGTGATGGTTTAATTAAGGTGGAGATGCATTTTCTACCTGATATTTATGTTTCATGTGATGTGTGCACGGGTAAACGTTACAATCGTGAAACCTTGGAAATTCAATATAAGGGCAAGACAATCCATGAGGTATTAGAGCTAACTGTTGAGGATGCCTGTGAGTTTTTCTCAGCAATTCCAGTCATTGCTAGAAAATGTCAAACCTTAATGGATGTCGGTTTGTCTTATATTAAATTAGGTCAAAGTGCTACAACCCTCTCTGGGGGTGAAGCTCAGCGCATTAAACTGGCCAGAGAACTTTCAAAGCGAGATACAGGAAACACGCTCTATATTCTTGATGAACCTACCACGGGTCTGCATTTTCACGATACCAAACAATTATTGAAGGTGTTAAATCGTCTCCGAGATCAAGGGAACACGATTATAATCATCGAACACAATCTTGATGTCATTAAAACAGCAGATTGGATCATTGATCTTGGGCCTGAAGGGGGGAGCAAGGGAGGAACGATTATTGCTACGGGTACTCCTGAAATGGTGGCTCAGCATCCTGGATCTTTTACAGGCCAGTTTTTGAAATCAATTTTGACAAAATCGTGTAGTATTACTGGTTAACCTCATTGAAAAAACTTCCACTCCCTTACGGCCGCAGCTCAGATTAGTTTTGTATTAACAGAGCCGCGACTGTGTGGGAGCGGACTTGTTTAAACCCCTCTGTTAATTTTTATATTTTAGGTCTATAAATAGGATAGGGATTTCAATAGGAAAATAACATGAAAACATTTCTAATAGCTGTTTTAGTGATTATTGTATTGGTTTTTATATGGGCAATTGGAATTTACAATACCCTAATAGGGTTAATTGAGGCTATTAATAACAATAAGAAGCAAATAGATATTCAATTGGACAGACGATTTAAAGTGTTTGAATCGCTCATTGAATCAGTAAAAAAGTACATGGATTATGAAAAGACGACATTAAAAGACGTTGTTGCACTCCGTAATCAAGCTCAGGTGGCTAAAGAAGCTGGTGATGAAAAAGGTCGAATAGCAGCTGAGAATGGTATTTCACAAATTGCCTCTAATTTAAATCTAGTTTTTGAGCAATATCCAGACCTAAAAGCAAACCAAAATGTATTGCAACTGCAGGAAGAAATTGTAAACACTGAAAATAAATTAGCGTATGCTAAACAAGCCTACAATGATGGAATTGAACGTTATAATGCTAAGAAAAAATCGTTTTTTGAAGCCATGGTGGTCTCAGCATTTCCTGATGCTTTGAACAAAGATTTTATCTATTGGGGACTTCCAGAAGAACAAATTCAAGCCAAAGAAGACTATACCGTTAAACTCTGAGATTAAATCATGAGTATCAAAGATTTCCACGCCACCGCAGGGGATTGGCGTGGACAATTAAAACTGAATGAACGCAGAACGCGAAGAGTCATCTATTTGTTTTTTGGGATCTATCTATTAGTAGGGTTGATCGTTGATGCGGTTGTGCTTGAGGGCATGTATCCACAAGCATCGCTGGAGTCTATTATTAGAGCTCTACTTACCTTAAAAGTGGTCCCCTATGCCACTTTGCTGATGCTGGCTATAGCTGCAATTTCCTTGCTTGTTACTTATTCTTTGTACGATCGAATTATGTTGCTTGGAACAGAGTATCATGAGGTAACCCCTTCTACTGCTCAATCATTACAAGAAAAACAATTATACAACGTGGTCGAAGAAATGAAGGTTGCTGCTGGACTCCAATACATGCCTAAGGTATTTATAATTGAAGCCAATTATATGAATGCTTTTGCCAGTGGTTATAGTGAAAAATCAGCTATGGTTGCTATTACTCGAGGGCTTCTTGAGAAATTGGATAGAGCTGAGCTTCAAGCCGTGATGGCTCATGAGTTAAGTCATGTCAGACATCATGACATCAAACTCACTTTAATGGTTGCTGTATTAAGCAACATTTTATTGATAGTGATAGATATTTTATTTTACTCAATGCTTTATAAACGCGATAGAAAGGGAGATAACCGCCTATTGATGGTGATCATCATTTTGAGGTACGTTCTCCCTATTATTACGGTTCTCTTGGCTTTATTTTTAAGCAGGACTAGAGAGTTCATGGCTGATGCTGGAAGCGTTGAGCTTATGAGGGACAATGAGCCTATGGCGAGAGCTTTAATGAAAATAAGTCAAGATCATGCTGAACATGCTGATGAGTATTCGAAAGCATATGGGGAAACTCCTCATGAGCAAGTTAGACAAGCATCCTATTTGTTTGACCCCTCAGCAATTGACCCAGTAAAATCTTTGAGCAGCGCGTTTTCTACCCACCCAAGTCTGGATCAGAGAATGGAAGCATTAGGTTTTAAGCGTAAGGCCTAATTTATTCTCGAAGCCCAACCCCACGTTTTAATAAAATCATATTGATGACAGTCAGCACGACGAGCATTGCAATAATAATGGTCATGGCTAACCCCATGCTTACTTCTTCTTGATCGATCATCGTATGACGCAATGCATTGACCATGTACAAGATGGGATTAAATAGAGAGATGTATTTCCAAACCCCAGGCAGCATATTGACGCTATAAAATACTCCCCCCAAGTAAGTTAAAGGGGTTAGTACGAAAGTAGGGATTATCATAATGTCATCAAAATTTCGGGCAACCATAGCATTCGTAAAGCCTGCCAGTGAAAAAATCGCTGCTACCAACAATACGACTAATAGTGTCATAGGGAGATGATCAAATTGAATCTCCAGGAAAAAGGAGGAAATTATAAACACGAGTACCGCTACAATTAAACCACGTAATACCCCTCCTAGAACATAGCCTAACAACAGCATCCCATCATGCATGGGGCTGACTAACATTTCCTCAATGCTTTTTTGGAATCTTACGCTATAAAGTGAACTGGATACATTGCCATAGGAGTTAATGATCACAGACATCATAATCAATCCTGGTGCTATGAACATGGAATAGGTAACCCCATGAATATCCCCGATGCGGCTTCCAATTAGGCTTCCGAATATCAAGAAGTATAGGGTAGTGGTTATAACGGGAGGTAGGAAGACTTGGCTTGCAATGCGAAACATTCGCACTAATTCCCGTCGAACTAAAGTGTATAAAGCAATAAGCTGTATTTTAGTGGTCATTTTTGATGAGATCCAAAAAGAGTTCTTCTAAGCGATTGGTTTTATTCCGCATGCTGTGGACTTGAATGCCATGTTTATTTAATTCAGAGAACACTTCATTCAAAGACACTTTGTTATCAACTTTTAACTCAAAACTTGTTGGGTCAATAGAGGTCGCCTGAAACTGGGTGAATTCAGGAAGTGTGTCTATCGGTGATGAGGCATTAAAAATAAACGTTTGGTGCCTTAATGTTTGCAATAACGATTTCATGGATGTATTTTTGATGATATTGCCTTTATCAATGATAGCAATGTTTTTACAGAGTTGTTCTGCTTCTTCCAGATAGTGTGTAGTTAAAATTATCGTAGTCCCTTCTGCATTGGTTTGGGTTAAAAAGTCCCACATGCTTCTGCGAATTTCTATGTCCACTCCTGCAGTTGGTTCATCAAGAATAAGTACTTTCGGTTGATGTATTAATGCCCGGGCAATCATGAGCCTGCGCTTCATTCCACCTGATAAATGGCGGACTATGGAGTGTCTTTTTTCCCACAGGCCTAATTGCTCTATCAGCAATTCAGCTCTGGGAAGAGCGTTTTTTCGACTGATCCCATAATATCCAGCCTGGTTTAGTAAAATCTGCTCGCAATTTTCAAAAATATTCAAATTAATTTCTTGAGGAACCAGTCCCAAGCAGGCTTTGGCTTGACTTGTTTCTTTTTCTAAATCAAATCCATAAATCTTAATTTGTCCTGAGGATTTATGAATTAAATCAGTGATTAAGCCTATGGTAGTTGATTTTCCAGCACCATTTGCTCCTAACAGAGCAAAAAAATCCCCAGTTTGGACTTTTAAATCAATCCCTTTTAGAGCCTCAACACCATTGGAGTATGTTTTGGATAATTGTTCAATGTCTAAGGCATACATTATCATCTAATAGTTCTAATCTGAATTTGTATATGATATTGCTAATTCTTTTGGAGTGCTAGCAGGGAAATGCACTAAATAAGGGAAAAAATGCTTAATCACCACTGTCTCTTTTAACGAAAATGATTACCAAGAGTCAAAACTAGCAGAGTCCGATTGATTTATTTCATCGTCAGTCTCGCTCTCCTCAAAGGAACTTCTCATTTTCGTCGACGGTTGAATGATCATTCTTCTTGATTCCATTGCTTGCTGTATGACTAACAAGATAGAGGGAGGGCCTGAGTTAAATCGTGATTTTTTTTTTCTCCTTCTGCAACAAATCGTTCATCTTGAGGTTTCTTGGCTTGTGGTTTTAATTTCTTCTCTTGTTGACTCTTTATTGCTTCTTGTAGCTCACTGAAGAAGCTTTTCTCTGATAAAACTCTTAAAGATTGTTTAGGGAGAGGTGGCATTTCAGGGGGAGTAGGAGGAGGCGGGGTGGTGTTTTGTAGCTTCGACGATTCACCATGAGAGTTTAACTCGGTGGTATGAACCACTGCACTATTTGTTGAAGTGGATACAGTGATTGAAATTTCTGCTTTGGTACTAGCATTCAAAGTATGTTCTGTTTTTACTCTTTGTAGCTCTTGGCTTGGTGAAGTTGGAATGGATTTTTCAACCGGTGTGTTCCCCACCTCTTTGGTTTGAAAAATAGATTGTGGTATTGGTTTTTGTTTGGTGACATCCGTTAGCATTTTTAGCAAGTTGCTTAGAGTAGAAAGTTGAGTTTCTGCCGAAACTATCTGTGGGTGCAATGAAGTAAATAAACGTTGAGAATCGATCTGATCCTTCAAAATATAATTCTCGCTTTTGAGAGCGGTATTTTCTTTTTGCAGTTCTTCAACTTGTCTTTTTAACATTTCGATCTCGCTGCGTGACGATTTTTGCTCAAGCTCTCTTATTTGTTTATTTGTTGAAAGGGCTGTTTCTAAATCTTCAATCATACTTGCAGATAATTTTTCACTTGGGTTTACTTTCAGCTGTGTAAGTCCTCTCTCTAGAGGAGCAAATAGTTTAGTGGACTCATTATATACTTTTATAAAGTCTATCCAGCATACCAGTAGGTAAGGGTTTGTTTGGGTTTTCAGCAAGATGGTATTACTGAGGTATTCTATAATGCTTGCATCATTGAAAGAGGATCTGTTGCCATTCACTAACTCAAGAATGTCAATTAGTTTTCCACAAACAATACCGTGGTTAAATTCTTTTGTCCAATGGTAAAAAGCAGTTTTTCCATTTTGTTTATAGGCTTCAATAAAGTCACTATAATGCTTAATAAATTGATCGCTGATAGCCACTTGCTATTCTCCTACTCCTTGGAACCATTGTGTTTCATTTAATAACAACCCCAATTAAAACTCAATAAGTTTGAGCTTATTTTTTCAATATTAGCCTGTCATTAGTTATTGGACTTTTACTATACTGTGGACGGATTATCAGAGCGAGTTTTCATCCATGTCGTTATGCTGTAACGTGTTTTTAAAGTTGGATTTACTTCATGAGGTAATTCACTATTGAAGCAAATCAATCGGTTTCCAATGGGTAGAACATTTCGTAGAAGATTGTTTTCTTTGTCATACAGTTTTAACTCGCCTTGGTACTCCTCTAACCAGTCATCATTAAGATAATACACACAAGAGATCTTTCGCGATTTGGTTGTTGCAAACTGATCGACATGGCGTTTATAAAAGGAACCTGGGGCGTACACTGCAAAATGCATCTCTAGCTCAGTAAGCCCTAAATAAAGGCTCTCATTCAATAATTGAGCTAATTGGGAAAGTTGATCAATGTAATGGTGGACCTCTACAGAACAGGATTCAGCGTCGATCCACATAATACTATCAGTGCGGATATCTACGTTGTGATGAGTTTGTGATTGCCTACCTATTTTAGCTTTTCTAAACTGATTTTGTTGATTCTTTTCTTGGACATAGGTGCGTAGAGCTTGATAAATTTCAGGGTCTAGAAAATTGTCTATAATGTGAAAGCCTTGATAACAGAGCTCTTCAATTATTACATCGGTTTTAAGCAACGTCCATTACCTTAAGTCTATAGAAGGTTTGTTGTGCAAATTTTACAATAACTTGATGATGATGAAAACCTTTGTTATGCCTTCGGTTACACCAAGGCTATGGGTTAAATCGATTTAAAGGACGGAGATAGTGGGTGGAGCAAGGGGTCGTCCCCATTCTTTTTACCTTAGTTTTTCTGAGACTGAGTGACATTTTCTAAAAGCATTTGATGTGCTTTCCATTCCGGCATAAAGCGACTCATTAAATCATAAAATCGCTTGTTGTGACTTGCCTCTAATAAATGCACCATTTCATGAACGAGGACATATTCAAGACAAACCAAGGGCTTGTGAATTAATTTAAGACTTAGCCAAATTCTTTTATCCCTAGTATTGCAACTGCCCCAACGAGTTTTCATTTGCCTTATACCCCATTGAGCTACTTCTACACTCAATACGGGCTCCCATTTTTGAATGAGTTTAGGAAGTAGATTGCTCATTTCCCTTTTATACCAATTATTAAAAGCGGTGTTGATTTGGAGAGATGAAGCACCAGGTTTTGTGTAGAAGAAAATTAAATGGTCTTTGATTTGAATAACAGAAGGTCCTTCATGCTCTTCAATAATTAATAAAAACGATTGACCAAGAAACTGAATGGTTGAACCCGTAGTTAGAACTGAATCTAAATGATAATCTCGTGAGCGAATAAGCTCTTGTTTTTTCCTGATCCAGATCATTTTATCTTGCAATAATTGATGAATTAAGCGTTCAGGATATCGCAATGGAACACTCAATTTTACTTGGCCACTGGGAGGATAAATGCGTAAATTTACATTTTTAATGGATTTACGAATGATCTCCACAGAAAGATCGTCAATGGTGATGAACATTGAATCAACGTACCTCACCTACACAAGGACTATCGATGTATTCATCATTAACATTTAGAGTCATGTTCACGCTCGCTCGTTGATAGCGGGCTAGAATATCATATTGCTGCTTGGTGATATAGCCATAAGAATCTCCACAACGGACTAGAGATGTAGCATAGGTAACTGGTTTTTTTTGCAAATGGAGATCACAATCCCAGCGGAATTTTGTTAAATCACAATCAGCCATTGCAACGTTTAAAGGTAATAGGAACAAGAACAAACCATTGAGTAATTTATTATTGTTTTTCATAAAAGTCCCCACCTGAATGATTATTTCTTCCATGACTAAAGTATAGATTAGTTTGATTGATTTATTTGAATTTTTTCTTTCAGTAATTCCTTTGTTTACAAGATTTTTAATCATTTTAGTGATATAAGTAGCGTATTGTATCGATAGTTTTCGGACAATCTATGTTGAATTCTAGTAAAGAGTACCTTCAAGCTTTGCGTGATGGAAAATTCGTTCTTTTTTTACAGTGGCCTAAATTTGTTATTCAAAAATACTATAAGGATAAAAGGGATACAGATCCATATGCTGATGCAGATGACACGCTGAGTTTATTAATCTACGAATGGTTAAATAATGGCTTTTGTATGGATGATGTTAAACAGTTTGCCATTTTGTATGCAGTGTATGAGCTAGAGTCTACACCTATTGCTGGTAATTTATTGTATTCCTTAGCATCGGTTTATGGTGCACTCACCCCATGCATGGTTTATTCATCTCAAAATCTGCAAAAAGAGTATTTGAGATCCGAAGTCTTAAACGCTTCTCAAATAAGTACATTGATGAAAAAAAATCTATCCCTTATGGATAATGATGCGTATCAGAAATTTTCTGCAGAAGAAGTAGAAAAATTCCGTAAATTAACTGAGGAAGTAAAAGCATCGGATCTCAAAAAGGCACACCTAGAGATCAGCGCCATAGCTCGAGTCAGATCTGTGATTGATAGGTACCTTACTGCACTTCAGTCTTCAAGTGACTCCTTAGATAAATTAAAATCCACAAGATATAGTTTGGTTGTGAGATTAGCGATTTATTTTCAAGAGCAGACAGAAATAACCTCTGAAGTGACTGCTCAAATTGAGGAGTATGTAAAACAGATTAGACTTTCACAACCCAGTGACGACGAAGAACAGTTTTTGGAACAGTTAGCGCCACTGTCATTTACTGAATCAGCTGCGAGATTTTTTACTTTGTTTAGTATCAACTTTTTTAAGTTGGTAAAACCACAACTATTGAGCATCGATGCTAGCACAGATAAGGATAAACCAACTAATGGTACAGATGCTCGGCCAAAAGCAGATTAAATTTTATTTTGCACAAAATGCCCAACATGTTCTATTTTAAAATTGCCTATTAGAGAGGCTGAAATAGTCATGATGAGCACTTTAGAGTATATCTTAAAGCGATTAAATGAAACTTAATCTTCTTTTCGACCAACTAATTTTTCTTTGATGCGTGCAGCACGTCCAGCTAAATTACGGAGGTAATACAGTTTAGCACGGCGAACATCACCCCGCCTTTTGACAGTAATACTGTCTACGATTGGACTGTAAGTTTGAAAAACACGCTCAACACCAACGTTATGAGATATTTTTCGTACTGTGAAAGCTGAGTTCAAACCACGGTTACGTTTAGCAATAACAACGCCTTCAAAAGCTTGCAAACGCTCACGAGTACCTTCAATTACTTTAACTTGTACAAGTACTGTGTCACCTGGATTAAAATCAGGGACTTCTTTGCCTTGCATTTGCTCAGCATTGATTTGGTCAATAATATTAGTCATGGACTACTCCTCAAATTGGATCTTCCTCACTAGGAATCACCGTGTTCGCACTTAAACTCCGCAAGCAATTGCTTGTCAGTTTCACTTAATTCTATGTTTTCAAGTAAATCCGGTCTTTTAAGCCAAGATTTACCTAAAGATTCTTTTCGTCGCCATCGCTCTATCTCGCGATGATTGCCATTTAATAATACATTTGGCACGTCTAAACCATCGATGCTTGCTGGTCGTGTATAATGGGGGCAATCCAGCAAGCCATTCATAAATGAATCTTGCTCTGCTGAGCCTAGATGCCCAAGGCTACCTGGAATTAAACGTATTAACGCATCCATATAGACCATTGCAGCAAACTCACCACCACTTAATACAAAATCTCCCAGAGACCATTCTTCATCTACATGTTGAGTAATGATCCGTTCATCAATCCCTTCATATCGTCCAGCAATAAACAACAGAGGTTGTTTCCTTTCAGCTACGCAATTCAAATCACGTTGCTTGATCTGTTTTCCTTGCGGACTTAAATATATCGTTTTGCAGTGTTTTTCCATTTGACTGCGTGCATGCATAATAGCAGCGTGTAATGGTTCATACATCATGACCATCCCAGGCCCACCTCCGTAGGGTTTGTCATCGACTTGCCTATAAGGTCTGGAGGCCCAATCTCGGGGATTCCAGTAGTCAATTTTGACTAAGCCTTGTTCTATTGCTCTGCCAGTAACCCCATATTTCATGCTGTCGAATAATTCAGGTAACAGGCTAATTACGCCAAGATGTAAGATCACTTAAAAATCTTTATCCCAATCTACTAAGATGACTTGTTTACTGCTATCTATATTTAATACAAATTGCTCAGGTAAATAAGGAATTAAATATCTCTTTTCACCTTGCACCACAAGCACATCATTGGAACCTGTTGGCATGATTTCTATAACCTTGCCTAAAGAGTCCTGTTGTTTATTTATTACACTCATTCCTACTAGTTGGAACCAGTAATACTCCCCTGATTTCAGTTCTTCAAGCTGCTCTTCTTGTACAGCAATATTGGCATTGGTTAGCAATGCCACTGATTCCCTTTCAGGATAACCTTCTATTTTCACAACGATGCTATTATTACGTGCTTCCATTGTGACAAGCTTAATAGGCTTCCATTGCTTATCTAAATAGACATGCCAATCAGAGTAGCGAACAATATTATCTTTAGGGTCTGTAAAAGAATGAACTGTTACAAAGCCTTTAATGCCATGTGGTCTGCCAAATCGACCAATTACTACCCAGTTAGTCATACTCACTTGAATTAAGCAGCAGAGCTCTCGGCTTTATTGTATTCTTTAATTAATGCAGCTACTCGATCAGATAAACGAGCACCTACTTTTTGCCATTGGCTTAATTTTTCCATATCCACATGTAGTCTTACTTCTTGACCGCGTGCTATAGGATTAAAATACCCAATTCGCTCAATGTAATTACCATCACGACGCTTACGGCTGTCAGTTACAACCATGTGGTAAAATGGACGCTTTTTGGCGCCGCCTCTTGATAAACGTATAACGACCATTGTCTTCCTCTAGTTAGAGTGGTTACATAAAAATGTCGTGTATTGTACGAAAATTACATCGACATGTGAAGCAGATTTAAGAATTATTTTAGATCATCAGGAAACATGCCCTTTAGTCCAGTCATACCACCGAGCCCACGCATCATTTTCTGCATTCCACCGGGCTTGGTGAATTTTTTCATCATTTTTTGCATTTGTTCAAATTGCTTTAAAAGTCGATTTACATCTTGAATTTGTGTTCCAGAGCCTAATGCAATACGTTTTTTTCGCGAACCTACTATAATTTTGGGAATTCGGCGCTCTTTAGGAGTCATTGAGTTGATAATTGCAATGGTTTGAGCCATTGCTTTGTCATTCACTTGTTGCATGGCTTGTTGAGGTAATTGACTCATTCCGGGTAGTTTAGTCATCATGCCAGAAATTCCACCCATACTATTCATTTGCAGTAATTGCAGTTTAAAGTCTTCCAGATCAAAGCTTTTACCTTTTTTTAATTTTTTAGCTAGCTTTTCACTGGCTTGTTTATCTGCTTTTCGCTCAACTTCTTCAATTAAGGTGAGAATATCACCCATTCCTAAAATTCTTGAGGCTATTCGCTCAGGATGAAATGGTTCGAGAGCCTCTATTTTTTCACCACTACCGATGAATTTAATAGCTTGACCAGTAATTTGGCGAACAGATAATGCAGCTCCACCTCGTGCATCACCGTCCGTTTTAGTAAGAATCACACCCGTCAGTGGGAGAGCATCATGAAAAGCTTTAGCAGTATTTGCAGCATCCTGCCCTGTCATGCTATCCACAACAAATAGGGTTTCAATTGGGCTGATTGCCTTGTGCAAACCTTTAATTTCGGTCATCATTTCTTCATCGACATGCAGACGACCTGCAGTATCAATGATCAGAACATCCATGTACTGTTTTTTTGCACTATCTAATGCTTTTTGTGCGATAGTAATTGGATTTTCATTGGCATCAGATTGAAAAAATGCCACGTCAACTTGCTCAGCAAGCACTTTTAATTGTTGAATAGCTGCAGGTCTATAGACGTCAACACTAGCAAGCATGACTTTTTTGTTTTCAGTCTCTTTTAAGTAACGAGCAAGCTTAGCGGTACTGGTTGTTTTACCAGAGCCTTGAAGACCCGCCATTAGAAATATTGCTGGGGGCTGTGTTTTTAAATTAAGTTCTGAGCGTTCATCGCCCATCACATGAATTAACTCATCATGCACTATTTTTATGAATGCTTGATCTGGATCTAAGCTAGTTAGTACTTCTTGCCCAAGCGCTTTTTGTTTAACTTGTTCAATAAACTCTTTAATAACTGGCAACGCAACATCAGCTTCAATCAATGAAAGCCTTACTTCACGCAAAGCATGTTGGATGTTGTCTTCACTGATTCGACCTTGACCCCTGAGGTTTTTAAAGGTACGAGTTAAACGTTCGCTTAGATTCTCAAACATAAAAAGTACTCAAAAAAACAGCTACTATAGCATACAGAATCAAAAGTATTCTACTTCCATTACTTGGTATTATGCTCCTAGAATAGATTCCAAGAGGGTTTCATTGTTGTTTCTAGAGGAGCGGAATTAAAATGCCCTCTCTCTTTGCTGGAATACTTATGTCCAAATTTCGCGTATTTTTTACAATCAAGCAAAAATAAGATTTTGTTACATTTACCCTGAATACTAATTTCGTTACTATTAAGGCACTTTAATGGATATCAACTTTTGATCCAAAAAAGTTAATTAACACGGAGTTGTATGCAAAAAGAAAAAGTAATCATCATTATCCCTACTTATAACGAAGAGGAAAATATAGCTCAAACAATACATCAAATCTTGGAGTGTACTGATCAAGTGCAAGATTTCCAAATTGAGGTGTTGGTTTTTGATAGCAATTCAAAGGATTCTACAGCGGGTATTGTGAAATCTATAGCTGAGCATTGTTCTAGGGTGCATTTTGCGCAAGAACCTTTTAAAACGGGATTAGGTTCTGCCTATTTACAAGCCATGAACATTGCTATGAGTACTTTAAATGCTGATATTGTCTTTGAATTTGATGCAGATGGTTCTCACCAACCTCAGTATATTGTTCCCATGTTAGAAACAATGAAAACTCATGATGTTGTTGTCGGAAGCCGCTACGTTCCTGGAGGTTCTATACCTAAGAATTGGGGCTGGCATCGTAAATTTTTATCAGTAGTTGGCAACTGGATTGCTCGTTTGGTACTGACAAGAAAATACAAAGACCTTACCTCAGGATTACGGGCTGTACGCACGAATGTTTTAAAAAAAGTCCTGCCTTCTCAATTTTTATCCAGTCAATATGCTTATAAAGTTGAACTTTTTTGGTTGTTAGTCCAATCAAAGGCCACAGTTTCCGAATATCCAATCGAGTTTATCGATAGAGAAAAGGGCAATAGTAAATTACCGAGGAATAGCATCGTTGACACTCTACGCGTGCTGTTTCGTCTCCGACAACAAGACGTTCAACAATATGTGAAGATGTGTAGTGTTGGCTTGCTGGGCGCAATCATTCAATTTAGCTTATATAATTATCTGCGAAGCATTCATTTTTCTGCTTTTTTTGCTAGCCAAATTGCAATCAGTGCTGCAATCGTATCGAATTTTACCCTGAATAATGCATTCACTTTCCAAGAGAAGCTTCTATTTAAATGGACTAAGCCTTATTTTTTAATACGGTTATTTCAATTTATTGTTTACTCTGTTGCAATGATTTTTCTGCAGAGCTCCTTTGTCCATATGGCTGTAGAATTCATGGGTTCTGGAGTTTTAAAAGAGAATTTAATGGTTGCTGTTGGGATTGGAATAGGGTCCATTATCAATTACTTATTTTATTCGAATGTGATATGGTCTAAGCAACTGCCAGATCAGCCATTAGAACAGCGGTAGGCATGTAAAGGCGCCCTGATTAGTATTGGTTGACACTGTTTAAAATAGTTTTTCATACAAGTGCTTCTGTCGTAAGCATCAATGTATAAAACCTCAGATATTTCTCCTCTTTGAATGGATTTGAGCAAATGTTGGCTCCATAATTTATACTGATTTTGTTCGGAGCCACAATCAATCGTATAAATTTCAGGTTTATCCTTTAGAAAAAACAACATTCTGGCTTCAAACCATCCCGGTGTGATTATCGTTCGAGGGAGTAGTGTATGCTCTTGGTTGAATTGCTGCAAAGCGCGGTAATGTGCCATTTTTTTTCCGTGAAAGAGATCAAAATAGACAGTATTGGATAATAAAATTCCCACGCTACTTACTGCGTAACCTATGATTAGGAAATGGAATAATTTTTTAATTTTGAGCTCTTGGTAACAAAATCCCCCTAAAATTGAACTGGTAATTAAAAATTGAGTTAACCAATAGTACCGAATGGCAGTGTCGCTGGATTTGAAGAGAAAGAAAATAAGATAGGTCATTGATACAACGAAACAAAACTGCAAAGCGTATGATTTTCGATCTTTATCTAGGCGGAAATAAAACCATAAAGGCATTACCATAAAATTTAGAATAGGCAGAAAAACACTGACTATGGATTTGAGTACATTTATTATCCCTGATTGGGAATTAACCAATTGATGAGCCTTTAATTGATAGATAAACGATTGCCAATCATGGAGATAATTCCAATAAATGACTGGAATGAAAAGCACAAAAGCAATAAATATGGCTAAATAGAAATGGATTGATTTGAACAAGACTCGGTAGGGTGATCCCATCAGAAATAACATAATACCAAGCACTAGAACAACTCCAGTGTATTTTGATAATAGCATCAGTCCTATGCAAACACCGACAGCATATAAGGATGTTACCCTGTTTGTTTTGATGTATTTACAAACATAATAAACTGTCATGGCCCAAAATAAGGTCAAGGGTGTGTCATAGGTGGTTTGATTTAATAGATCCAAGGTAATCAGAGGAGCAAATAGCCATAGTAAAACAGCAATATAGCTCGCTTCTTTGCTCATTAGGAGTTGGGCTGTTTTGAAGATAAATAAGCAAGTAAATCCCACTACAATAATGCCAACAAGGCTAAGAGCAAACAATGAGTCTCCAAATAGCCAAGTGGATACCTTAATAAAGTAGGCGATCATTGGTGAGCCATCATAGTAAGATAAATCCAAATGGCGACTCCAGTCCCAATAATAATAGGTATCGAATGCAAGTAAATGTATAGGGGCTATTATCAGGGCTATTAAAAAATAAAGGACGATGTACAAGTGAAAAGGTAATATTTTACTGGCTGGGAGTGATTCTAAAACTTCAATCGACCTTATTCCGTCTGGCACTTCGCTAACCCTATTTTTATCAGGACTTACGAAAAACGCGCGATCTCTTCGTTAACAATAACTGTCAATTCAGTCACTAGGTACCTCTACACTTCTTCTTTGACTTTGATTGTTGTCTCGACCTTGGGGTTTTTCGTAAGTCCTGTCTATGAATCTTCGATGAATGGATTTGTAGATAACTATACCGATTTATTGAGAGCATATCCAGAAGGAAGAGCGTCTAATTGATCTCGACTATTGCTATTAATTCAATTTATACTCAATTGACTAAGGATAGTACGAGGCTTTATCAATGGAATTTGTGTATATTTTTTTCATTCTTACGCTTGCTTTTGTGGCTTTATGTGTTCTCTATAAATTAAAACCTAAACCATTAGATCCTGATTCTCTGACTCATGAAGAAATTAAAAAAGTGCGATCTAAATTCAACCATCCCGATGTGGATGGCGTTTGTTATGGATTTACCTTAAATTGGGCTCAAGACGTAGCTCAAGGGAACGAGGAACAATTTTATCAAAAGCTAAGTGCTATGAGGTTACATCGAGCTGATTTACCCAGCGCTCTAAAAGGCATAGGGTATAAAGAAGCATCAAATCAGGAATTAACTTCAGAAGAAGAGGTTACTAAAACTCTACCAGATCTGTTTGAAAAAATTTCAATTGCTCAAGATCCGGATGATTACAGAGAAAAATATGGCGCATTAATCAGGCAGCCAGATATCAGCACTATATTAAGTAAAATAAATACGGAGTCCACACCGGCAAAACATGTATTTTACAAAACTCATACCTTCGCAAATAAATCAGAAGCCATCAAGTATTTTGATTTTCTAAGAAGTTTAGGTTTGAAAGAGCATGTGGCTGTAGTTATTAGCACAGCAGACCATGCTATGGGATTTAAGAGATTAGGCGACCAATGGCTTTTTATTGATATCAACAAGCTCTATAAGCAAAATAAAGAGATACCTTACTTTAAAGTATCTGCGAGTGAGCTGGTTGATATTTTGTACGACAGTAGTTTTGATGACAATATTCAAAGTCGACTCACAGTGAATACTGACTTTATTTCAGCACAAGATGAGCCTTATTTGCTTGCTGGATTAAAAAATGCGTTCCCAGTATTTCCTCTCGGTTCAAAAATTTCTTATAAAGACAAAATAGACCTGTTTAAATTAGCTGCAATTCAGGGAGACATGGTTACGGTAAAAAAATGCCTTAATGCTGGACTGTCCGTTTTTTCTAAAAAACCACTGGATGATAACTCCCCAATTCTGAAAGCAATTGACCAAGGAAGGCGCGACGTATTTGCTGCAATGATTCGTTCATCACCTAATCGCCTTAATCAAAAGCGTAAAAGCGATGGAGCAACATTGTTGCATTTGGCCTGTAAAAAAGGGGGGAATGGAATCGTTGAAGAATTAGTGCAATTTAAGCGCTTAAATGTCGATGCCCAGGATTTCAATGGGATGACTCCTTTGATGTATGCTTGTAGATTATCGATCTATACGAACGATGCTCAATTAATCCAGCTGATGTTAGACAGAGGCGCTTCTTTAACAATAAAAGATAAAAAAGGACTGACTGCACTGGATCATGCACAAGAGACGGGACATAAGATTGCTGAAGGTTTGTTGGTTGAGAAATTGAACGAACATAAAACGCACGATCTTGGGGAGCGAGGGAAACATACTTCAGGTAGGCATTTCACCTTTTTTAATGCAAAGATCAACGAGCAGAGTATTCCCTCATCACCGCTCAATGCAGGGCCTGCCAATAGTTAATTTGGGTTCATAAAACGGTTAATTATCACATTAATATGGTTTTCAAAGATTGAAAACCATATTATGCTTGGCACAATATGTAAGAATAAGTGATTTTTGTTTAAAATTTGGGCTATTATTAAGCTTTTCTTAAGTTTATTTTATTATAATAGTCATTTAGCTCCCATTAGTTCTCACTCAAGGAATACGATGAGCAATAGAAAGCATTCATTAACTGTCTTTAGTTTGACGATGATTACTGTAGGATCTGTGGACAGTATACGTAATTTGCCAGCAACGGCCTTGTTTGGAAGCCAGCTCATTTTTTATTTCATCCTTGGTGCATTGTTTTTTCTTATTCCGACTGCATTAGTATCTGCTGAATTAGCTTCAGGATGGGCTAAGCAAGGTGGTGTATATGTTTGGGTTAAAGAAGCATTTGGGAAAAAAACAGGTTTCTTAGCCATTTGGTTGCAATGGATTGAAAACGTGATTTGGTATCCTACTATCCTTTCTTTTGTTGCAGGAACTATAGGGTACTTAATCAATCCCAGTTTGACCTCAAATCCTTATTTCTTATGGTTTGTTATTGTCACCTGCTTTTGGGGGGCAACGATTATTAATTTGCGAGGTATGAAATCATCAGCCAAGTTCAGCAATCTATGTTCATTAGCAGGACTTTTATTGCCTATGTCACTAATTATTGGTCTAGGCGCTGCTTGGATATTCCAAGGAAATCCATTGCAGATTCAATTTAATGCTTCAAGTATCGTTCCCCATCTCTCTGATAAAGGCATGTGGGTCTCCTTAACAGCGATTATCTTATCATTTTGCGGTATTGAAATTGCGACTGTGCATGCAAATGATGTGAAAAATCCCCAGCATGCTTTTCCTAAAGTCTTGGTGTATTCAGTAGGGATAATATTAAGTACTTTAATCCTAGGCTCTTTAGCTATAGCAGTGGTATTGCCTCAAAAAGACATCAACTTAGTAGCAGGTATCATGCAAGCATTTTCAGCATTCTTTACTTCCTATAATATGGGATGGATGATGCCGGTTGTCGCAGTTATGTTGGTTCTTGGTGGTTTAGGTGGCGTTAGTAACTGGATTATTGCTCCGACTAAAGGTTTATTGGTAGCCGCTGAAGAAGGTAATTTACCTGAAATCTTCAGTCGCACTAATGCTAAAGAAGCTCCCGCAGCGATGTTATACACGCAAGCAACAATAGTAACCGTATTGTCAGGATTGTTTTTATTTATGCCTTCAGTGAATGGCTCATATTGGTTATTAACAGCATTGGCAGCTCAATTGTATATGCTTATGTATTTCATTATGTTTTTAGCGGCTATTAAGTTGCGCTTAAGCCAACCCAATCAGCCTAGACCATTTGCAATTCCAGGAGGCCTATTTGGAATGTGTTTTGTGGCAGGGATTGGAATTATTGGCGTATTGACTACTTTAGCAGTCAGTTTTATTCCGCCAGAGGGAATTAATGTTGGTAGTACAATGCGTTATGAGTTGACCTTGGTGATTGGCTTGATTTTAATGTGTGCCCCTCCCTTTGTGAGCAATTGGCTGCAGCCGAAAGATGCTGATCTTGAGCCAGCGGTTTAATCCAAAAATTGAGTTTCATGCGAATTAGCTCAGGTTAGAAGATGAGAGAGATTGATCAAGTTCTTGATGAATTAAGTTCACGCTTACCAGAGCTAGAATGGAAGCTCAATAAATTGAAATCTGGGATCACTACTCAACATTTACCTCGAGGGTTATTTTCTATAGGTAGAGAGTTCACAGGAAAAGCCTGTATCGATGAAATTAGAACAGATATTCATTCACTCCAAACACGTAAGAGCGATCAAGGTTCCTATTTTTTAGCTGAACGCATCAAACAAAAAATTAATGTATTAGTCCTTCTATGTCAGATTCATCATGATCATAAAAAACAGGAGGAGGTCAATTCATTCAAATTACAGGCTCTCAGCACCAGAAGGCAATGGATTGAATCTATGGAGCTTGAAATTCAAAGTTTAGAAATACAATACAAAGCCATGTTAAAGACATTGGGTCAAAAGAAAGAGGAAAAAAACTCCCTTGCTATTTTACCTTTAAAGGCAGAACTGGGAGAGCTTGAAAAAAAGTTAACGTTAGCAAGAGAAACGCTTAACCGGGCTTTAATTATGATGTAAATTAAGACCAGATAACATTTAATAAAAATAAAGGAGTTAATTTCATGTCAGATAAATTTACCCATATTACTAAGGACATTAGTACTCAATTAGCAAAGATCCGCAAAGAAATGCCCGAGGTGATGGCCGGTTTTTCAGCTTTGTCACAAGCAGCTACAAAAGATGGTGCTTTGAATAAAAAGACCAAAGAGTTAATCGCTATGGCATTAGCAGTATCAAAACAATGTCCTGGTTGTATAGGCTTTCACTCGCAAGCGCTAGTCAAGTTGCAAACCACCAGGGAAGAGCTGCTCGAGACTCTAAGTATGGCAGTATACATGGGGGGCGGTCCATCTTTAATGTATGCTGCTGAAGCATTAGAGGCATTTGAGGAGTTTAGTCAGTAATTTCTTATTGCGACAGCAATGAAGCAACATGCTCTATTTGCTTGTCGCGGAGATTTGCTTCACAAGGGTATTTTTTACTAACACCCAGTAAAGCCACTTGCGAAACAGACATTTTGTCCTTATCGCTTTGTTGGCTGCTAATTTCTTTGTAGGTTTGTTGGATTAATTCATTCATTGTAATTGAATTAAGCTGAACGCCTTGAGGTAAACAAAATAAAGGTTTGCCTTGAGTTTTTGCAACTTCATTCGTTTGAAGCAGAGTTTCCGCAATACTTTCGCAGGTGATGGTAAGCACATGCCTAGCCGATCTTGCCCAAGATTGTGATTGCGGATCAGCTTTCATTTCCATCTGAGGAATATTACTTGCTATGCTCATGTAGTTGTTTATCGTGTCAGCATTCAAGCATCCACTTACCAATGTCAGTACAATTACTAGGTAGCGCATTTTATACCTCAAGACTCATTTCGAATTATAGATGATAGTAACATTCTAACTTACAGTAAAGCCAAACTCTATGCTAGGACTTATTAGACACCATGTGGTTTTATAAGTCCAAATTTAAACGCAAGAAGTAGAAAAATGAATAAAGACAAAGAGATAGCAATTCTGATTGTGAGCGCTTTTACTGTTCTTTTTGAGTTTTCAGTGTCTTTGACTAAGAAAAACAAACCACTGCCTAAAGAGACAACGATAAGAATCATGATAAAAATAATGAAGATTTTAGTGAACATTTGTTATACTCCTGAAACCTCAGTGATTAGCTGAATATTTACCAATCTTTTAATCAGTAAAATATCCATGCCAAGTGTAACCTTTTTTAAATTTCGTTTCACCCCAAGTTGGCCAATGATAGCGCTAACGACACTATTTATTTTAGCTTTTAGTGAGCTAGGATTTTGGCAGATACATCGTGCCCATGAAAAACAACAGATGATTATCACCCAGGAAAACATGCTGCAACAAAAACCTGTAGTCTGGGGAAGTGACCGAGATCTGCCGAAACAGTATCAATCGGTTCAAATTACAGGGAGTTACTTGCCGCAACTATTTTTATTGGATAATCAACACCATCAGCATCAATTTGGATACCAAGTTATTTCTCCATTGCTGCTTCAAAATGGGGGGGTGGTTTTAATTGACAGGGGTTGGGTGCCTGGTGATGTATCAAGAAAAAATTTCCCTCAAGTAGAGATACCTAAGGACAGTCAGCGGGTAGAAGGAATTGCCTATTTTCCAAGTAAAAAACAATGGGTCTTAGGGGCAGGAATAGAAAACAAAGGAAGTCATTTGTATATTTTAGAGCTTTTAGATGCAAAAATAGTAAAGCAAGTTTTGCAAAAAAAAGTCTACCCGTTTATTATTCGCCTCAATAGAAATGCTCCCTATGGTTTTATTAGGGAGTGGAAAATAGTATCTATGCCACCAGAGAGGCATATTGCCTATGCGGTGCAATGGTTTGCTATGGCATTGGTTATTTTAATTCTTTTTATAGCCTTAAATTTGAAGAAATATGCAAAGACAACATTTTAAATACCTTACATTATTGATATTAGCCATGACGTTTGCTGCTCCTGGAATTATGGCTTATTTATTTTACCAGCATCCTACTTGGTTAGGATCGGCTAAAACGAATAGAGGCAGATTGCTCGCTTCTCCTATTCAATTAGAGGTGTTTAATGGGAATCCTAAATGGAAATTGGTGTATTGGAAACCAGAGGGCTGTGATAAGACCTGCTTGAATCAGTTAAACTCTATAGGGCGAGTGCGCTTAGCTTTAGGGAGGAAATTGTACCAAGTCGATGAGTGGTTACTATTGGATCATGCTAATAAACTCGAAGCAAGCGAATTGAGGCCCATCTTTAAGGAACAGGATATTCATGTTACTACTATCAAGAAATTAGAAGCAGCAAAACTTGCAGAGCTTCCTAAAAAGGAGACTATTTTTATAGTCAATCCCGATAACTTCATTGTATTAACTTATAAAGAAGGTGGAAATCCGGATGATATTTACAAAGACATGAAGTTATTACTGAACACCAGTGAATTGAAGGGTGCATAAATTCATGTCCAGATCTCCTATTAAGCATATAGTCCTTGTTTCCACTGTGTTGGCTTTAATCGTTGTGATGCTAGGTGCCTACACGCGATTAACTAATGCTGGTTTAGGATGTCCTGATTGGCCTGGATGTTACGGGCATATGGTACTCCCAGGAGCAGATTTAGGTTTGCAAAATGCTCAAGTTAAATTTCCTGATATGCCAATAGAGAAATCAAAGGCTTGGACTGAAATGGTACACCGATACCTTGCAGGGACCTTAGGACTATTCATTGTTATTATTGGTATTTTTACCCTCCATAATCGAGTAAAGGCTGGGGACATGCCTTGGCATATCCCGGCGCTGTTATTTCTTTTGGTTATATTCCAAGCAGCACTGGGGATGTGGACAGTTACTTTAAAATTACTACCAGTTGTGGTGATGAGTCATCTACTCGGTGGTGTACTTATTTTTTCTTTTTTAAGCCGGTACAATTTTCAGCTGAGTAAGATAAAGGGGGCTGATTTACCTTATTGGCGACCTTGGTTGCGATTAGGGTTTTTTATTGTTTTATCTCAGATAGCCCTTGGGGGTTGGGTAAGTGCCAATTATGCTGGAATTTCTTGCATTGGGTTTCCAACATGTAATGGGGTTTGGGTTCCAGAATTACACTTTGCTAAAGGATTTAATTTATTTTCAGAAGTTGGAGCTAATTATCAAGGTGGTTTGTTAGAAAGTGAGGTACGAGTAAGTATTCAATTTATGCATCGCTTAGGGGCCCTCATAACAGCCAGTTATTTATTGATATTGTCTGTATTACTTATGAAATTCAGCAGCTATCGCCCATTAAAAATAATGGGTATTGTCATTGCTGCATTAGTCCTATTGCAATTTACCCTAGGTGTCTTGAATGTGATGTATTTACTGCCCTTGGCAGTTGCTGTAGCCCACAATGGAGTTGCTGCTTTATTGTTAGCAGCAGTCTTTAGTTCACTGCACTTTACTAGAGGAATGTTGAAACATGTCCATTGAGATTAATGCTATCCGATCAGTGAATTGGCGGGATTACCTGGAATTATGTAAACCTCGTGTCGTACTATTGATGCTCTTAACGGTTGTCGTTGGTATGTATCTTTCTACACCAAGTTGGATACAGTTGTCTTTGATTTTTTACACGCTGCTAGGAGTAGGTTTATGTGCTGGCAGTGCAGCTGCGATTAATCATTTAGTCGATAGGCATATAGACTCTATTATGGCTAGAACAAGAAGAAGACCTGTGGCCCATGGTCGGGTTTCAGTAAATCAAGCACTTTGGTTTGCAATGATTCTAGGGGTTTTAGGGGTAGCCATTTTGATTGGGTTTGTAAATCAACTGACAGCATTACTGACTTTTATTACCGTAATTGGTTACGCGGGAGTTTATACGGGTTACTTAAAACGAGCCACATCACAGAATATTGTTATTGGTGGATTGGCAGGTGCTGCTCCGCCATTATTAGGATGGACTGCAGTTACCAATCAGCTGGACCCACAAGCATTACTGCTAGTATTAATTATTTTTACATGGACTCCTCCTCATTTTTGGGCTCTAGCTATTTATCGTTACGAAGAATATCAACATGCCGAAATTCCTATGCTTCCAGTTACCCATGGCATACAATTTACCAAGCTAAATGTGTACCTATATACGGTTTTGTTGCTTGTTGTCAGCGTTTTACCTTTCGTTGTGGGTATGAGCGGATGGGCTTATTTATTAGGGGCAATAGTACTCGGTTTTCGATTTTTATACTGGTCTCATAAACTTTATTTTTCAGAAAAACCAGTCGTTGCTATGCAAACATTCCGATTTTCTGTCGTGTATCTAATGGTGCTATTTGTAGTTCTTTTAGTAGATCACTATTTATAAGGGGGTAGATATGGGTTTAAAACTTAAAGGAATCAATTTAACGGTTGTTTTGTTGTTAGTGTTTGCAGGATTCTTTTCTGGTATTTTTGTTTATCAACATATGAGTGTTAATAAGAAGATCGATCCCAGTGAATTTCATGGAACTTTTCTCAAAAATCCAAGAACAATCAATCAATTTAGTTTGATGGGAACTGACGAGAAACAGTTTGATAATGAAAGCTTAAAAGGGCAGTGGACTTTAGTTTTCTTCGGTTTTACTAATTGTGGGTATCTATGTCCAACAACTATGGCAGAACTAGGGAAAATGTATAAGATTTTAGAAGAAAAAGGGATAAAAAAATTACCCAAAGTAGTGATGATTTCCATTGATCCTGACAGGGATAGTCTAGAAAAGCTTGGACACTATGTAACCTCGTTTAATAAATCTTTCTATGGCGCAAGAGGTAATGAGGAGTTAATAAAATCAATGACTCGTGAAATGGGGATAGCCTACTCCAAAGTAAAAAATAATGGGGATGATTCACCAGATAACTATGATATGCAGCATAGTGGGGCTGTTATTTTATTCAATCCTCAGGGGGAATTAAATGCATTTTTTACAACGCCACATAATGCTGAATTACTGGCTAAAGACTATCTATTATTGGTCGCGTAATTTTTTTGTTTTTTACGTTGGTTTTAGAGGAGAAATGAGCAATTGTATTCTAGTCTTAAAATAAGAAGGAAAGTTCATATTTTGAAACCCAGTATGAAAGTTTATATAAGGGATTTTTAATTCATGAAAATTGCAATATTGGCAACCAATCCTCAACTGTATTCCCACAAGCGCTTAAAAGCTGAGGCAGAATTAGCTGGACATGAAGTTAAATTCATTAATCCTCTATATTGTTATATGAATGTAGCGGCATCTTCGCCTAAGGTTCATTATCGCGGGGGCGCCCCTTTACCTCATTTCGACGCAGTCATTCCAAGAATTGGTGCATCGAATACCTACTATGGCACTGCTGTTTTGCGACATATGGAAACGATGGGTATCTATACTGTCAATGAGTCCATTGCGATATCAAGATCTAGGGATAAATTTCGATCTTTACAGTTACTTGCTCGCAAAGGAATCCCCATGCCTCTGACAAGCTTTGCACAATCTCCAGATGACACCGAAGATTTAGTGCGCATGGTAGGTGGAGCTCCTTTAGTGATTAAGTTATTAGAGGGTACACAAGGAAAAGGGGTTATTCTTGCGGACAGCCATCAATCAGCGGTTAGCATCATTAATGCATTTAAAGAAATGCACGCGAATATTTTAGTTCAAGAGTTCATTGAGGAGTCCCGTGGAACGGATATAAGGTGTTTTGTTGTTGGTGATAAAGTCGTTGCAGCGATGAAAAGACAAGCTAAAGAAGGGGAGTTTCGTGCGAATGTCCATCAGGGCGGAAAAGCAATGAAAGTAAAATTGTCACCACAAGAGAGAGCAATTGCAGTAAGCGCTGCTAAAACAATGGGATTAAAGGTAGCTGGAGTGGATTTGATTCGCTCTAATCATGGTCCTTTGGTATTAGAAATTAACTCGTCTCCTGGACTCGAAGGCATAGAAATAGCTACGGGTATCAATATTGCTGGGAAAATTATTGACTATATCCAGAAAAAGGCAAAACCGATTACTTCCAATCATCGATTTCATGGATAATAGAATTAATGTGCCCCAGATTTTGAATCACTTTTACCGATTAGCCAATCAGCATTGACCTCAAGCTCCTCCGCTAATGTTTTTAATAAAGGTTCATCTGGTTTGGCTATCCCATTAAGCAGTGCTTCTGCTTTGAACCTAGGAATTTTCATTATCTTGGACAACGCTTCTATACGCTCAGACGTAGCCTCTGGAACCCCTATGTTATCTAGTTCTTTATTAAGTCGCTCTGAAAGTCTTTTGTTAAGCATCAGTTGCTCCCTATTCTATTGATTCAATATGCTGCAAATAGTTCATGAAATAATACTCTTTTAATTCATATAGCATAAATATTCAGATTTGCAATTGACGCTGAAGTTGTCTGATGTAAAATCGTTGCAATTTCAGCATCATATTAGAGTCAGGACTTACAAATAACTCTATGGTCTGGTGTTGCTATGCATGATGCGCCTGTCGCTTAGGATGAATTATGACTTCAACTGAAGAATCAAAGAAAGCTTGTGTTCTCATTGTATTTGGCGCTTCTGGGGACCTGTCATTTCGAAAAATTTTACCTGCTTTATACGAGCTTGAAAGAGCCAATTTATTGCACAGCCATACAAAAATTATCGCTTGTGATCGTCAGCAAATTGGACGCGAAGAATACATTGATTTAATTAAAGGAAAAATTCAACAACTTTCTAACCTAGAGATTTATGATGATGTTTGGAGAAAGTTCGTTGATAGAATTCACTATTGTTCCATAGAGTTAAATCAGTTTGAAGAATACTCCAAGCTGAGCAAATTTTTTACTTCAAGTGAATACCCTGCTATTTTTTACATGGCAGTTCCTTCAACCTTGTATTCTATGATATGCAAAAGCTTAGTCGCCGCAGATCTAGTTAATCCTTCATCACGTGTGGTATTGGAAAAACCAATCGGTCATGATACCAACTCTTCTGTAGCGATTAGTGATCAACTGGCGCAATTCTTTTCAGAAGAACAGATCTATCGCATTGATCATTATTTAGGTAAAGAGACTGTGCTGAACGTTTTAGCGTTACGCTTTGCAAATGCACTGTTTTCTGAGAATTGGAACAATCACTTCATTGAAAAAGTGCAAATTACTGTAGCAGAAGAGATTGGAGTGGCGGATCGCTGGGGTTACTATGATAAATACGGTCAAATAAGAGACATGTTGCAAAATCATGTATTACAGCTATTGTCTTTAATTGCGATGGAGCCTCCAATTAGTTTATCGGCTAAAGACATTCGTCATGAAAAATTACAGGTACTCCGATCCTTACGTTTGATGAATAAAAACAATATTCATCAGTACGTCTTAAGGGGGCAATATGAAAGTGGGAAACTGGACAGTGGTGAGAAGATAGTGGCTTATACACAAGAACATGGAGCCGATAGAAATTCTCAAACTGAAACCTTGGTGGCGTTGAAAGTGTATGTGGATAATGAGCGTTGGTCAGGGGTTCCTTTTTACCTATTAACTGGCAAGAGATTACCCAAAAAATGCAGCGAAGTAGTGATTTATTTTAAATCACAAGCAAATTCCATTTTTACTAAAACCCAAAGGACAGGTTTTTCAAATCAATTGATCATTCGTTTGCAACCTGATGAAGGCGTTGCTCTTTCAATCATGAGTAAGACTCCGGGATTTAGTGGTTTGGATCAACTGCAAAAAAACCATCTGGATTTAAATTTTTATTCTGATTTAAAAAACAAGCGAATTGATGATGCATATGAACGATTATTGTTGGAAATTATGTCAGGCAATCAAAGCTTATTTGTAAGTCGACAAGAAATAGAGCAGGCATGGCTGTGGATTGACAACATTCAATCCTCTTTGAAAGAAGCTCAATTGCCTTTGCTAAAGTACCCTAGTGGGACTTGGGGGCCAAATGAACTTAAGAATTTCTTTGGTGATCAAGCACGTATTTGGGATGAAGATGCAGTTTCATAGTTTCAAGACAACAGAACAGCTTACACAAGAGCTGTCTGATTCCATATCCACCATACTGTTATCAGCAATCCGTGAGAGAGGCAACGCTTTTATGGTGGTTTCAGGTGGGAAAACACCCATTGATTTGTTTAATGCCTTGTCACAAAAAGAGCTGCCATGGGAGCGAGTGATAATTACTCTGGCTGATGAGCGTTGTGTTGATGTGCAAAGCCCCGAGAGTAATGAGCACTTGGTAAGAAACTATTTACTGCAGAATAAAGCTAAGAATGCAAACTTCATTAGTCTGTTTCATGCGGATTTTGTACTAAGCGACCACCTTCAACAATTAGAAAGAACTATTTCTCAACTCCCTTCTTTTGATGTTGTTGTTTTAGGAATGGGAGAAGATGGTCATACTGCCTCACTTTTCCCATGCAGCAATGAATTGCTGGAAGGTCTAACGAATGATAGGCAATCGGTACTCTTAGTTCATCCCCAAAAAGCACCATTTCAAAGGATTAGCTTAACTAAAAAACGGTTGCTCAACAGCCAGAATGTATTTTTACATTTGGTCGGTCAGAAAAAGAAGCTTGCTTTGCAGGAATTTTTATTAACAAACAATCCCTTTGAGAGACCTATTGTTTCTTTTTTAAACGACAAGATGGCCAATGTGAATATCATGTATGCACCTTCACTAGGGGAAAATGAATGCATCCAGTAATTAAGGAAGTCACAGCCAGGATAGAGGCGAGAAGTGCAAAAAAAAGAGCCGACTATTTAGAATTTATCACTCAAGCTAAAGTGCAGGGTGTGCAAAGGGCAACTTTGCATTGTGGAAACTTGGCGCATGGTTTTGCGGCTTGTTCATTGAAGGACAAAGGGATTTTGAAGGAAAAGAGCCAAGCCAATATAGCCATAATTTCCTCGTACAATGACTTGCTCTCGGCCCATCAACCCTATGTTTCTTATCCCGATGTGTTAAAAGAAACGGTTTCAAAAGCGGGTGGTGTAGCACAATTCGCAGGTGGTGTTCCGGCAATGTGCGATGGAATCACTCAAGGCCAGCCTGGTATGGACCTTAGCTTGTTAAGCCGTGATGTTATTGCTATGTCAGCTGCTATTGCCTTGTCCCATAATCTCTTTGATGGGGGGCTTCTTCTAGGAATTTGCGATAAAATCGTTCCAGGATTATTTATGGCTGCGTTGACCTTTGGTCATTTACCCTTTATTTTTGTTCCAGCTGGACCTATGCCTTCAGGAATATCTAATCAGGAAAAAGCGCGAATTCGGCAGCAGTATGCTGAAGGTATTGTAGACAAGTCTGTCTTGCTAGAAGCTGAAGCAGCATCTTATCATTCTCCGGGTACCTGTACTTTTTATGGGACGGCTAACTCCAACCAATTGGTTATCGAAGTAATGGGCTTGCAATTACCAGGCTCCTCTTTTGTGAATCCTAAGTCACCATTGAGAGAATCATTAACTCAATACGCTGCCAAACAAGTCGTTTCCTTAACGGCATTGAATACTAACTACATGCCCATAGGAAAACTAGTGAGTGCGAAAACCATTGTTAATGGAATAGTTGCTTTGCTTGCGTCTGGTGGCTCGACGAATCATACTATGCACCTGATAGCTATGGCTGAAAGAGCAGGACACCTTGTAAACTGGAATGATTTTTCCCAACTTTCGTCGATTACGCCATTAATCGCTCGAATTTATCCAAATGGTTATGCTGACATAAACCAGTTTCAACAAGCAGGAGGCATGGCTTATTTTATATCAACATTACTCGAAGCCAATCTATTGCATCCAGATGTTGATACCGTGCTTGGATTTGGTCTTGAACGGTACACGAAACAACCCAAAATCATTGATAATGAACTTTGCTGGGTTGATGGCCCTGTGCAATCAGGCAATTTCGACGTACTAAGTTCAGCTTGCAAACCCTTTAAACCACAAGGGGGGATTCAAGTTTTAAAGGGAAATTTGGGAAGAGCTGTCATTAAAACATCAAGTTTGAAAGCTGAACATCTATATCTTGAAGCTCCTGCAGTCGTTTGCTCAAGTCAAGAGGAGTTTTCGCAGCTTTTTGATAAAGGAGAGCTCAATAAAGATTGTATTGTTGTTGTCAGATTTCAGGGGCCGAAAGCCTGTGGAATGCCTGAGTTACACCAATTAACTCCAAAATTGGGCGCTTTAATGGATAGAGGATTTCGCATTGGTTTGGTCACCGACGGACGAATGTCAGGTGCTTCTGGAAAGATACCTGCTGCCATTCATGTAACCCCTGAAGCAACAGAGGGGGGAGTTCTATCGAAAATTCGAACTGGGGATACGATTAGGATGGACTGTGAGACTGGTCTTTTGGAGCTCCTTGTTTCGAATGAGGAATTAGCGGAGAGAGTACCAACCTTAATAGAAAACAATGGGCAATATCAGGGCTCAGGGAGAGAGCTCTTTAACGTATTAAGAATGAATTTTAGCGGGGCTGAGTATGGAGCATGTAGTTTATTCCAAGGAACAGGGATAGCGAATGAAGAAAGTTGATTTTAATCACTATGTTATAGTTGCTGATATCGGGGGAACTTTTGCCCGCTTTGCTCGTGTTGATCTAACTGACTTGCGGATAGACCATCTTCAAGTGTATCCCTGTGTCGATTTCATCAGTCTTCAATCAGCTTTTCTAACTTATCAAGCACAATACTCCATGCAAACTATAAAGCAGTTGGCTGTTGCTATTGCTTGTCCGGTTCTTAGCGATCAGGTGACTATGACGAATGGTCAATGGTCATTCTCAATCAGCAAAACAAAAGAAGAACTCGGCTTAAGCCATTTTATGGTTATGAATGATTTCTCAGCGATTGCTAGAAGTTTACCAATTCTTGGAGAAAATGAGGCTATTCAGATAGGCCAGGGAAAGCCAAAGACTGGAGGTGCAAAAGTAATACTGGGAGCTGGAACTGGTCTTGGTGTGTCAGTACTTATTTCCAGCACGAAACAGGTTATTCCTATTGAAGGGGAAGGAGGGCATGCGAGCTGGGGCGCTACCAGTGAGATAGAGTGGTTTATTTACAGCTACTTAAAGAAACGCTTTAATCATGTTTCTTTTGAGCGCCTATTGTCTGGGCAAGGTCTGGAAAACATTTACGCTGCTTTGGCCGAGTATCATCAACAAAAGACAGTAATCAGAACTGCGGCTGAAATCATTGATCAAGTTAACTCTGGAAATAATGAATTGGCTAATTTGGCTGTAGAGCAATTCTTCTCTTGTTTAGGTTCTTATGCTGGAAACTTAGCATTAACCCTAAGTGCTTTTGGTGGAATCTATATTGCTGGGGGCATTGTGCCAAGATTGCTGTCGGTTATGAAACACAGTAGCTTTAGGTCTCAATTTGAAGCGAAGGGGCGATTTCGTGAGTTCAATGAGGCTATCCCAACATACGTGATTACGGCGGCGCAACCTGGAATTTTGGGGGCGGCCTTTTGTTTAAAGGAGTTGCAGTTAGGAGTATCCGATGTCCTTTTCTAATTGGAAAATACAAGCAAATACAATATTTAACGCGTCTCTAGTTATCCCTGTTATTGTTATAGAGGATATAGAACAGGCTCTTCCTCTTGCAGAAGCCATATTTGCAAGTGGGATTTCGATTTTAGAGATTACACTGAGAACCAGTATCGCTGTGGAAGCAATTCGATTGCTGGCAAAAAAATTCCCACAAGCTTTAATTGGAGCTGGCACCGTCATCAATCCTGATCAACTACAAGAAATAGAAGAGGCTGGAGCTAAATTTGCGATTAGCCCTGGGTTAACGAATGATTTATTGGCGGCCGGAAAAACCATGACCATACCACTAATTCCCGGAGTCGCAAGCCTATCGGAGTTAATGCAAGGAATGCAGTTTGGCTATCAATATTTTAAATTTTTTCCAGCTTCTTTAGCAGGTGGTCCAACTATGTTAAGGACTATAGGGAATTTATTTCCCGACCTGCGATTTTGTCCAACTGGTGGGATTAATGAAGTCAATTATATGGATTATTTACAACTAGCAAATGTTTCATGTGTGGGAGGCTCCTGGATCGTGCCTCAGAAGGATATTGGTTCGCATAATTGGTCTTTAATCACGCAATTATGCAGTTCATTCGGAAGTGTATAGAGCAAGGAGTAGATATGGCTTGGCTAGTGGCAATTATTGGATCAATAGCTGGTTTTTTGTTCGGTTATGATGAAGGAATCATCGCCGGATCCCTGGATTTAGTAAAAAATTATTTTGGTTTAAATCCAACCCACATAGGAGTTATGGCTTCTGCACTACCCTTCGGCGCTCTGTTAGGTTCCATGATTATCGGTGTATTTTTAGCTTCTAAAGGAATGAAGCGCTTTGGTCGTCGTTCTTTGTTGTCTTTCTCTGGAGCATTGTTTCTAATTGGTGCGCTTGGGGCTGGCTTTGCCGAATCAATATCTGTACTTATCTTGTCACGTTTTATTTTAGGGCTTGCGATTGGAGTAGCTTCAGTAATGACTCCTTTGTACTTAGCTGAAACAGCCACACCAAAAGCAAGGGGAGCTGTTGTCGCTATTTATCAACTTGCCATGACAGTGGGTATCGTTTGCTCGTATGCGATCAACTATCTCCTCATTGAACAACAAGCTTGGCGTGCAATGTTTGCATCGAGTGCAATTCCTGCTCTAATTTTAACCTTGGGGATTTTAGTCTTGCCGGAGTCTCCTCGATGGTTATGCAGTATGGGTAACCGCGCAGCAGCACATAAAGCCTTAAAACGGCTTCGACAAACAGAGTCATTTGAATCTGAGCTTTTGGAGATTGAAACTACTTTAGCTCATGAGCCTCAAAAGGGAAATTGGTTCTTGTTATTTAGAAGACCATTATTGCCAGTACTCTTATTAGGAACTGTTTTATTTTGTTTACAACAACTCAGTGGAATTAATGTTGTTATTTATTTTGCTCCAGAGATTTTTAAGAATTTAGGCTTGGGAAGTACTACAGGACAGATATTAGCGACAATGGGGATAGGCCTTGTTAATTTATTAGTTACCATTGTTGCTGTATTGTGCGTGGATAAATTAGGGCGTCGTAAATTATTATTGTTGGGTTTTGCAGGAACTTGTTTAAGTCTTTCAGCGCTATGCATTTTCTCTCTTAACCAGGTGGCTTGGTTATCTTATGTGTCTGTAATTTGCTTAATGGTTTATATTTTTTCCTTCGCTATCAGTGTTGGACCGATACCCCATATAGCCATGGCTGAAATATTTCCTTTGCACGTCCGAGGAGCAGGTATGGGTCTATCTGCAATGAGCAACTGGTCGTTTAATACCTTGGTCATATTTAGTTTCCCACTCTTGCAAAAATCATTTGGAATTGAAGTAACTTTTGCAATATATGCAGCGATTTGTTTTATGGGTTTAATTTATACCTATTTTTTCATGCCTGAAACCAAAAGCATCAGTTTGGAACAGATTGAGAATTACATCATGTCGGGTAAGCCTCTTCGATTCTTAGGGAGGGAGAACGATCAACAGGCACAGGCTAACTCAAAAGCACACTGGGTCCCCTCAACGAATTGAAAAAAGGGTGTTTACACGTTTTACAGGAGTTTGTTTTGAAAAAGATATTCATATTAATGACTTTTTGGGTTTCTCAGTCCATTGCAGCCGTGTTTACAACAAACGAAGTGGAGACTTTGAAAAAGAATTTCTTTGCTAATTTTCAACCCAATGGGGCCATTGTAGCTTCTCCTTCACAGCATGATCCCAATTATTATTTTGACTGGGTTAGAGATTCTGCAATAGCCATGGGCTTGATTGAGACTTGGTTTGAGGCTGAGCATAGCAACAAGTTAATGAAGCATTTATTAAACTATGTTGCATGGACCGAAGATATTCAAAATAAAGCCCCTGCATTTCCAGAGCAGGATATTCTTGGTGAGCCAAAGTTTTACATCAGTGGAATGCCTTTTGATGGTGAGTGGGGGCGGCCTCAAAATGATGGCCCGGCTTTAAGAGCCACAGTTCTTATTCGTTTTGCACATCAGCTTTTGAATAGAAATGAAACGAACTACGTTCAAAAGCATTTGTACAATAGCACCATGGATCCCCAAACAATGGGTATCATTAAAAAGGATCTGGAGTATGTTGCTCATCATTGGCAAGATGCAAATTTTGATCTTTGGGAGGAGGTTCTGGGGCATCATTTTTACACTGCGATGGCTCAAAAAATTGCTTTAGAAAATGGTGCTATATTAGCTCATCGACTCGATGATGATCAGGCTGCATTTTTTTATCTTAAACAGGCAAGAGGCATTAACGATAGATTGGCTTTGCATATTGATAATAAATTTAACCTTATACAGGCTACTTTAACACCTCATCCAGGTCCGCAGAAAACAATGGAGTTGGATTCTGCTGTAGTACTGGCTGTATTACTGGCTCCAGGACAAGCAGGGGATTATGCTCTGCAAGGTGTGTATGTTAAAAATACTATAAAAGCTTTGCGAAAGCAGTTCTCTTCTATTTTTCCAATTAATAAAAATCATTCAGAAGCGATACTTTTTGGTCGTTATCCAGGAGATACCTACGACGGTCATAGTACTAATAGTGTTGGTAATCCATGGATAATTCTGACCGCAACCATGGCTGAATATTATTATGCTTCTGCTTCCCTCGCTCTGGCTGAACAACAAAATTCATCAGTAGCAGAAAGCTATTTAAAAAAGGGTGATGGTTATCTTATGCTGATAAAAAATTACGCAAGTAATCTGTATTTAAGTGAGCAAATTAATTTGCACACAGGCATACAGCAAGGAGCTCGATCATTAACTTGGAGTTATGTCTCAGTGTTGCGGGCGATTGAGATGCGTGAAAAGGTGGCGAGTAAGTTGTAGATCACTAATGTAATACGAATCATTAAATCAAATTTATAGCTATCCACTCCCTGACGGTCGCGGTTCAGATTCACATTACCGAGCCGCGACCATCAGGGCTGAGGGATCGACACATTTTTTAAATGGGGTATTTATACCCAAAGTCGGGTTCTTCGCCTAATGGCGCTGCCTTAAGCGGTTTCATTAGGTTCTTCTATACGCCCCGCATCGCTCCGCTTGCTGACGCGCGCGGCTCGGTTTCTTCTTTGCTGTCTGAATCAAATCCTAGTCACAGCAGGGAGTGAACCGAGCCGCGCGCGTCAGCAAGCGGATATGGAACTATCCGCTTTCACGAATAACGCAGCTTAAGGCAGCGATATTGGGCGAAGCGCCGGACCTACGCTTACTGACCATCAGAGAAGAGATTAGCCGAGGGACTATAAAATGAGTCGATACCTCAGCCGTCAGGGAGTGGATAGCTAAATGATATTAACCAGTGCATCTATCCAATCACTACTTTCATTCAAACAAGGAACCAATACAAATTCTTCACCACCTAATGAGAGCCATAATTCTTTTGCTCGAATGCCTATTTCTTCGATAGTCTCTAAGCAGTCGGTTACAAATGAAGGGCAAGCAACTACAAGTTTTTTAACCCCTCGTTTTGCAAGCTCTTTCATTAGCTCATCAGTATAGGGTTTTATCCAAGGGGTTTTTCCAAGCCTTGATTGGAACGAACTGCTGTATTGGGATATATCTAATTGTAAGGCTTGTGCTAACAAAAAACTGGTTTGGTGGCATTGTGCCTTATAGCACTTGTGGTTTGCATCAGTTATAGGAGGGCACCTATCTGTACAAACCTGTGAGCACCCACTTTTTATGATTTGTCGCTCAGGAATCCCATGATAACTGAATAACAGATGTCTCTCTTTACTAAGATAAGGTTCTATCGCTTTTGCTTGGGCTTTGATGTAGGCAGGATGTTGGTAAAAATGTTGAATTATTTTAATGGAGGGTATTACTTCAAATTGACTAAGTTGATGCAAGGCCTCTTCTATTGCAGAACCAGTTGCTGCTGAGGAGTATTGAGGAAATAATGGCAATACAGTAATGGAGGAACACCCTCTGAGTTCATTGATTGCGCTTTTAATCGAAGGCACTCCATAACGCATACCTAACGCTACAATATATTCATGATTTAATGATTCTTGTAATAAACGACAAATAGTTTGCGAATGCAACAGAAGAGGTGACCCTTTATCAGTCCAGATTGATTGATATGCATGCGTAGATTGCTTCGTTCTAAAGGGTAAAATGAGAAAAAAAACCAACGCATAACGGATAATAAAAGGTAGATCAATGACTCTTTTATCCGTTAAAAATTCAAGCAAATAGCTAGCAACATCGCTGTATTTGGCGTTGTTAGGGGTACCAAGATTGATAAGCAATAAACCCTGTCGCATCAGAAATATATGGTGTTATACTCAAAGTCGATATAATACCTTAATTTGATGGACGCAGCAGCATAAATATCAAATACACTACTGCGCTAAACAGGTTACTGTATCATTTTGATTAAGCCATTTCTTGCACAGAAGTTTCATTTAGCGCAACCACGTTTGCAGCATGTAATCCTCTTTCACCATTGACTACATCGTACGTGACGGCTTGACCAGGAACGAGTGTTTTATACCCAGTTCCATTAATGGATGAGAAATGCACAAAAATATCCTCACCACCACCCTCTGGTATTATAAAACCCCAACCCTTGGCGTTATTAAACCATTTGACTTCGCCTCTAGCCATAACTCCTCCTTTTGCTAAAGCTTATCAATCGACGACTGACTAATCTTGGTCAGCTGTTCAATTGCATTCATCCATAAATGACAATTGTAATACGCCTATTTTACAATAGGTTAATTCAACATATCTCAAAACAGGAGTGTGACTCAATAGGTTTAGAAAAATTTATTTATAAAAAACGATCATTCTGGGGAACAGACTCCACTGCTGTCCGTCCCCTAAGTAACGATACCTTGGTATACTGGTCTTCGAAATCAGTTGAGGAGAAAGAGTTGTTCACTATAGACGATAGAATTTTGGCCACATCCGTGGTGCTTGGAGAATGGCAATTATCAACGGTTCTACTAAAAAATGATGCGAGTTACCCTTGGTTGATTTTGTTACCAAAGCGAAAAAGCATTAAAGAGTTATATCAACTCGATCAGGGGGACCGAGTATTATTAACGGAAGAAATATACAGAGCATCCATGATCATGAAAGATTTTTTTAATCCATACAAATTAAATGTAGGATCTCTAGGGAATGTTGTTGAACAACTCCACATTCACATTGTGGGTAGAAATCAGACTGATCCTCTTTGGCCTCAAGGGATTTGGCAAGCTTCTTCAGTCTCAGTTCCTTATCAGGAAAATGAATTATTTGATCTAACAAATGCATTGCGAAAACTAGTCTGTAGATAGTTCGGATTGAATTAATTTTTTCACGTATTTATTTGACTAACTGTATAGATTTTTTATAAAAAAAGGAGCATTCTTAATCTTATCTTAAGATCTTTGTGTTATCTTAATACTTATAGTTGTTAGAGAGGTTTTTAGATGAGTACGCACAGCACTTCTAAAATGTTAGCAAGAATGCATAAAAATCCTCAGTCTGAGAAACTTATTGATATTGATAGTAAACATCCTCAACTTGATGATTTAGACTCACCACAATTAAAACCAGAAGCAAATATGGAAAATGTGCTGACCAACATCTTGGGTGCTTCGTTTACTAACAAACCTTCTCCAATGGACTAGAATTTTAAAATTACTGATTGCATCTCGTAGATGCTTAATATCTTTTTTAAGTATATACTTTTTACATAGAGTATAACCTTTAAGGAAGAACTATGGCGGGTGGATTTTCTGCAACAAGCCATTGGCGTGATTCAGCACGTAGCGCACGGTTTTTTATGGTAGATGCAAGAGCTGCATTTCCCATTTTTTTGTTTCTTATGCATATAAGGGTTTGGACAGGGGTTCTAGTTTTAGTATCGGCTGTTTTTTTTGGGGTACTGGAGCATTACGGTTTTACAGTCCCTGTGTTTTTACGCTGGTCAAGGAACTTTTTAGCTGGTTCAATTAAATCAGTTAAACCATGGTGGAAATGAATGGATCAAGATATCAGCAAATGCATGTCAAAAATTGCTGCAAGCATGAATGCTAAGTTTTATTTAAACGACCGATTTGTTAGTTTTGATGAAGTATTTTCAATAACAGGGTTGTTACCTGCAATTTCAAAACGAGCAGATCAATTATGTTCATTGTGTTTAGGATATGGCTTAGGAGCGACTTATGACGAAGCTGAAGGAGCGTTATTAGGCATTCAAGTTGTATTCGATGAAGTCACGCCCAATGTTATTCGTTTATTGTGCATGACTGACGTAGTGAATGAGCTTATTCAAGGTGGGCCTAGTCGAGATTATACCCCTTTGGATGAGCTAATGTATGATTAAATTAAGGGATTGTAAAAATTTAGTAATTTTTGCTAGTTAAATTCCCAAAAAGCCATATAATTATAGATATACTGAAATCTTAGAAACATTGAGGATTTGTTTCAGAAACAAGGGGTACTTAAAGTGACTTTTTCAAAACTGTCTACACAACAAGCAATAACAACTTTAAAAGGCGCTGCAGAAGAAGTATTTAATGCCCTTGATAAAAATATCGAAGGTCTAAATAAAATGGCCAGATTTATGCAAAATTCTGGAAGGGATCAAGATGGATCCATGGATTTGTCTCTGGCTAAAGAGTTGATAGCAGAAGTTGAAAAAATCATTAAAGAACCACCTGCATTGGAACAAAGATCTGATGCTCAAAGAGATGCGATTACTTTATTTAGAAGAGCAGCACAGGCTGTAACGGATACTTCACCTACTCGTGAAACTAACGAGCAAACATCAACCTCCACAAAAGGTTTTTAAATAATTATACAAACGGATTTGTATAATTCTACTCAGCGATTTAAAGAAATCCTGTTATACTTCAGGTTAAAGTTCAAATTATCGTCTATTTCAGAATCTTAACATTACATATATGAACGATGACTTATCAGATGAAAAAGCAGAAGCGATTCTAAAAGCCTTGAATGACGCTATAGAAAAAGGGCCGTGGGAAAAGTCTAACTTTCTTAAAGTAATTGGTAAAAATTTAGTCGAAGTACGCGATCGATTTGTTAGCCGGATAGGATCTATCAATCAAGCGAAGCTACAAGGAGACTCAAATTTAGCCAACCGAGTTGCCTTAAGAGCCGGCCAACAAGAAATATTTATTTCGTTATACTCTTCAGATGGATCAAACATTCAATCCTGGGAAAGGATCGTAGCCAATTTACCAAACCAAATCATTTCAAGGCCAATATATCCTGATGAAGAAGGTGTCAAAGACATCATTAAAACAAAAGATAACAAGCTGAATGAGGCTTATGTGGCAATATACATTAATCAACTTGATATTTTAGCTTTACATCCCGATAAAGCACCGGCTGATAAATTAGGTAAGCCTTTATTGAGCTTAAAAGACAAGTCTATCAATTTAGAGAATATAAGCCGTTTTGTGCATGTTTCTGGAGTCTATCGATATGCTGGCGGTCGATTAATTAAAACCTAAATAATCGTTCACAGAACCAACTATTTTTTATCATTCTCAAAGAGTTTTCTGATGAAATTCTCGCAAAAAGCGTCAACTGCGGTATATACTAGAAATACATCAGTTAAATTTTTATCATTAGGCAATGGCACAACAACAGCAGCAATCAGGTTCAGACAACTCAATGGCACCCATATGGATAATGGTGCTGTTATTTATTACTGCATATATACTTTGGGCAGCAGGCCATGCCTATATCGTTAAATTTGTATTCACAATTAATATTTGGCAAGCCAAACTAGTTAATTTGTTCATCAATAACCAAGGATTGGCCAATCAAATATATCTCATGCAAACGTTGGATCCGAATGTAGTCTCTTGGGAGCAAATGGTCGATTTGGCTGGAGATGTTGGCAATTACATGCGATATCCAGTCGTGCTCATTTTAGGTGTCATGGCCATCATTCTGTACAATTCTAACATTAAGCTCAAATATCGAAGAGCTCATGATATGAAAACGCTACGAGCACAAGAGCAATTCAATTGGCCTGCAATCATGCCTATCGTTAAGGAAGACTTAGTAAGCCAAGATGTCAATCAAGGACCTTGGGCTATGGCTCAAACTCCTATGGAATTCGCACGAAAGAATAAATTGTTAAGAAAGGATGATGCATTGCTGGATAACCCTTTACCCGGCGAAGAAATGACTGCCGGAATACGTAAAGGAGATGCAAAAAGGGTATTTACCCTACAGTTAGGTCCATATTGGGATGGATTTGAACGTTGCCCACCACAGGCTTATGCTTTGGCAGCCGTATTTATTGCTAGGATTAATAGAGACAGAGATTCAGCAAATCACATTCTATCCGTTTTGGATAAAACTTTTGTGGACGGCAAACCCGATTTTTCGGTGGCAAGACCTGTTCTTAAAAAATATCAAAATTCGGAAATAGTTCAAGAAATAGTCTCTAAACATGCTTATATGTTAACTGTACTCGCTTCATTACTTGAGGGAGCTAGGGACGATGGGGTTGTTCCAAGTGCCGAATTTTTATGGTTGAAACCTATAGATAGACGATTATGGTATATGTTGAACTGTGTAGGACGTCAAACTCCTTACTCAGAAGTCGCAGGTCCTTTTGCCCATTGGAAAGCAGAAAAATCATTAGGAAGACGTTCGCTCGTTCCAATGATCGATGAAGCAATTCGTGCCCTAGAAATTGCTGTAAAAGAGGTTAAATTATCACCACGTCAGATGCAGGAGTTAGAGCCATGATGCGGGGTATTGATACACGACATGAGTTAGATCCTACCCTTCTGCTTAGGGATACGAGGACTATGGGACAACGTGTTGGCGATTTTTTTGCTGACCCGACAAATATTTCAATCGTATTAATCTCATTAGCAGCAATTTCGTATTATTTCTCCCAAGGAGCTACTCTACTCATGGCGTTGGGAGCGGGTTGTTTCGCATTTACCTATACACGAAAACAAAAGCTACCATTCCGATTACCACAAATATCAAAAGTAAAAGATTATAATGATTTAAAACCAGGAATTAACAAACCCAATATTGCTAGGGGAATAACCTTTTTTGGAAACGATAGAAAAACGGGAGAAGAGTTATGGTTTGCCAATGATGACATGAGAACTCATGCCTTGATATTTGGCTCAACGGGTAGCGGTAAAACAGAATGTTTAGTGTCTCTTTCTTATAACGCCTTAGTTCAGGGAAGTGGTTTTATCTACGTGGATGGAAAAGGAGATAACTCCTTATACGCTAAAGTCTTCTCCATGGTCAGAAGCATGGGGCGTGAAGATGATTTGTTGCTCATTAATTTCATGACTGGGGCCCGAGATATTGTAGGTCCTCAAGAAAAAAGACTATCGAATACACTCAATCCATTTTGTCAGGGTTCATCAAGTATGTTAACTCAATTGGTCGTTAGCTTGATGGGATCATCAGGTCAGTCGTCAGATGGTGACATGTGGAAAGGACGTGCAATAGCCTTCGTAGAGGCATTGATGCGATTATTAGTGTACATGCGTGATGATGGGGCAATATTATTGGATGCTAACTCCATTCGTAATTACTTTGATCTACAAAGATTGGAGTCCATTGTTATAGATAAAGTATTTCCACGCGATGACCAAGAAAGTGTAAACATTGAAAATGTTCCTAAGTTAGTCACCGACCCTCTGCGCAACTATTTGAACACTCTACCGGGTTACAATAAAGAGAAAAAAGGTAAGCAAGTGTCTCAGGTATTGGAGCAACATGGATTTATTACCATGCAGCTAGTAAGAAGCTTTTCTTCATTGGCGGATACTTATGGGCATATTATTCGTACAAACTTAGCGGAAGTGGACTTCAAAGACGTTGTGTTGAACAGGCGCATTTTAGTTGTATTATTACCCGCACTGGAAAAGTCTCCTGATGAATTATCAAACTTGGGTAAGATCATTGTTTCCTCCTTAAAAGCAATGATGGCTGCGGGTTTAGGAGAAGAAGTAGAAGGGGATTATCGGGATGTGATTTTAAGGAAGCCTACTAATGCGCCAACGCCATATATGTGTATTCTTGACGAGTATGGATATTATGCAGTGCAGGGTTTTGCTGTAGTGCCCGCACAAGCCCGTTCATTAGGTTTCTCCGCTATCTTTGCAGGACAAGATTTACCCGCATTCCAAAAGGCTTCGAAAGAAGAGGCTGCATCAATCGGTGCAAACACGAACATTAAAATCTGTATGAAGTTAGAGGATCCTACTGAAACATGGGATTTTTTCACTAAAACAGCTGGTGAGGCCTATGTCACAAAGGTGGATTCCTTCCAGACCAAAGAAAGCAGCATTGCAAACAGTTATATGGACACCAAAAGTTCATCTTTTGAAAAGAGAGCACGCGTTGACCTCTTGGATTTAAAAGAGCAAACGGAAGGTGAGGCACATATATTTTTCAAATCCAAAATTGTTCGTGCGCGCATGTTCTACGCAAACCCAAAGCCAGTTAAGCAATTGAAAATAAATCAATTTTTGAAGGTTGAGCCTCCACCAGATGAATATATTGTTAAATTGCAAAAACAGCTTGGAGATTTTCAAAAAATTCTTGAATCCGGAGATTTGAGTATTAATGTACAAGTAGAAACGGAAGAAATTACTGCAATTGCTAAAGCGTTAAGAGACGCAAATATCGAAGAACCTATTGAGCGTGGCGTGGCTGCACTAATCGCCTATCATGGGCTAAATGAGCCAGAACCAGTTGAAGAAATCATTGAAGAAGAAGTTGAGGGTGCTTTAACTATCTTTAGCAAACTACGCATAGATCCAAATGCACCACCTATATTAGTTGCTGATAAAGAAGCATTTTCCGAATCATTGTTGCCAATTAATGAAACTAGAAACCAGATGATGAATATAGAGCGTTTATCCGGTGCCAAGGATAAATATGCTGGAACAGTGGCCAATGAGTTGATAAAAGATTTTCAAGTGGCTACAACTTATCCTCCAGAAGAGAGAGACATGATTGATCCTCATGAGTTAGCTCAAGTTGCAATCCAATTATGTAATGCGTTTTCAGAAGAAAGGATAAGAGTGAGCAGTACTACCACAACAGAAGAGTCGTAAATCAAACCCACAAACCACAAGGGTTTATTTTTAGTCAAGCCCATGATGTGTAAATAAATATTTTAAAAAAATAGCATTTTTTAAAATTTCATTGTAACGTAATAATTGGAATGACCACATTATCGAGGTTATGTTAGATATCTTTTTAACATTTTAATCCTATGAATTTTTATGAATGGGGATAACAGGTGATATCAGTTCGTATTAACTATACTTTTGTAATTTACAGAACTATATGGTTGTTTACCCTTTTACTAATAAGTGCATGTCACCGCACAGGCTATATTCCAGATAAAGTAGATCCAAAACTACCCTGCAGAGTCCAAGGGGCATGCGATGCCACTATTATTAAGTTGATGAACAGCCTAAATAAGAGGGGAATTAAAGTAGTTACTGTAGGTCAAAACTACATGATTAGCATTCCTGCTAGCGCCATTTTTGCTGATCAATCACCGAAAATTAATTGGGGTTCTTACCCCTTGTTAAACCAGATAGCAAAATTCCTATTGCAATTCCGCAAGGTAGCTATCACTATAACTAGTTATAGTAGTAAATATGTTTCAGTACAACGCGAGAGAGCCCTGACCTTAGCTCGCTCAAGAGTGGTTGCAGATTATTTATGGTCCCAAGGGGTAGATAGCAGGTTTATCTTTACAGAAGGCTTAGGTAGTGATAAACCTATAACTGCATACACCGAGGGCGGTGACCAATCCCCAAATGCTCGAATTGAGATTACTTTTAGGCGTGCAGTGGAATAAAACGAGGGAAAAATGAGCCGAGAAGAATGGACTTTGACAAAGGAGCATAAGAACTTTAACGTTCATATTTACAGACGTGGCATCAAATTTTTGTTGATTTCTCTGCTTATCAGCACGTCGTTTATTGCATTTATATTTTACATCTATTTGAATATACCGGAGCGAGATTACTATGCCACAAATGGGGTAACTCCTCCTGTTAAGCTTACAGCGATGATGACCCCCAATATGTCATCAAACGCATTACTAGAACCCGATCCACCAACGGATAATGTTCAATTGGTTATACCGCAATAAATTTAGAGGATATTATGGCTGAAGATGCCTTAACAGCAGTTGCACTAAGAAATAAATTCTACAAAGATAGCCAAAGGCGAATTATCTTGGCGTTGATGATTGCCATTATCGTCAATTTGATGATGGGGGTTCTCATAGTGTATATGATGACACATCCGCCCGCTCCTAAATATTTTGCCACCAGTATCAATGGTCGAATAACTCCTTTATTTCCATTAGATGAGCCAAACCAATCTGATTCAGCGGTGTTGCAATGGGCAAACCAAGCTGCTATAGCAGCTTTTACGTACAATTTTGTAAACTATAGAGATGAACTACAGTCTGCATCAGGATTTTTTACAGCCGATGGTTGGGACCAATTTCTAGGAGCGTTACAACAATCCAACAACTTAGATGCAGTCAAAGCAAAAAAATTAGTCGTGTCAGCAGTGGCAACTAGAGCTCCTATTATTCTTCAAAAAGGTGTTCTGAATGGCCAATATTCGTGGCGAGTACAAATGCCAATTTTAGTGACCTATCAAAGTGCTAGTGAATTTACCCAACAAAACAATGTGGTGACAATGCTTATAAATAGAGTATCCACCTTGAACTCTCCAAGAGGCATAGGTATATCACAGTTTGTTGTTGGACCTGCGAGCGGTGGGATTAGCTAATTATGAAAAAGAACTATAAATTAATAGCTATACAATTACTTTTGATTTCGAGTATAACTGCATCTATTTCGTATGAACTATTTGCAGCAAATGAATCCAATGATGCACAACAGGCTTTACAACAACTACGTATGTTACAACAGAAGCTATCTAAGAATTCTTCCAATGATTATCAATTACAAGTCGATCAAGGTGGGGCACCTAAAACTTCAGGAAACAATCAAAATCAAAATTCGAGCAATCAAACAGGAAATAATCCTCAGCAACAACAATCTCAAGCACCACAGCAAGTGAAGCCTTCAGCTGATACTGGCCAGGTAGTATCTGAATCAGATGCAGAAACAATCAATAATAAATCATTTAAGGACATGGCTCAGAGTTTGTATCCCTTAAGCCCAGATCAAATTGTACGGCTAAAGCAAATCTATCAAACCTCTGAGTATGCTCAGGCTTCTCCTGCAGGAACTCCTCCTAAGCCTACAGCGACTTCACAATTTGTTAATTTATCACCTGGCTCTACTCCCCCTGTTATCCGATTATCACAAGGATTTGTATCGTCCTTAGTATTTTTAGATTCTACGGGTGCCCCATGGCCGATAGCAGCATACGATTTAGGAGATCCATCCTCTTTTAGTATCCAGTGGGATAAAACGGGTAATACACTGATGATTCAGGCAACAAAGTTATACAATTACGGAAATCTAGCGGTACGCTTGAAAGGATTAAATACCCCAGTGATGCTCACATTAATACCTGGACAAAAAGCAGTAGATTACAGAGTTGATCTAAGAATACAGGGTCTTGGGCCGAATGCACAAACTGCTTCGAATGAGCAGGGACTTCCTTCCGCAGCAAATGATGTATTGCTTCATGTTCTTGAGGGAGTTCCTCCTGCAGGAAGCTCTCGTTTGGTAGTTAGTGGGGGAGATGCTAGAGCTTGGTTGTCCAATGATAAGATGTATGTACGAACCAATCTCACTGTGTTATCACCGGGCTGGTTGGCAAGCATGACTAGTGCAGATGGCATGCATGCCTATGAGATGCAAAAGTCTCCGGTTTTATTAGTGTCCTGGCATGGGAAGGTCATGCAGCTTAAGGTAGAAGGGTTATAATTAAATGGCTGGAAAAAAAGAGAATTTAAAATCACTGTTTAGTAATACTCGTACTCGAGTGATCATCCTGTTCACCGCAGTTGTCTTGATCCTTGCAGTGTTAATTGGGTTTTTAAAGTTTAAAGCTATAAATTCTAATCAATCTGCGACAGCGCAGGTCTCTGTTGCACCTGGTGGAATTCAATCCATTCCAGGGGTTATGGATCCTACTGCTCAGTATGCAAAACTCCAAGAAGAGCAAAATGTCAATCAGGCACAAACAGCAGAGCAAACTGGAGGTAGTGCTATTCCTACCATCATCAGAACCCAAGCTCTAGGTCAAGGCGTTGGGGTGATTGGATCACAAACTGGCGTTGGGTTTTCTGCTCTTGCACAAGAAGAACAAGGCGGTCCACAGCGAAGCTTGTGGATACAGGAGCTTAAAGACGGAAGTTGCAGTAAATCAATATTGAATAAAGTGATAAATGAAGGAGCACAACTATCCGATCTTAAAGCGGGATGTAGTTGTATTCAACTCAAAGACAATGGCTACAATTTAAAAGATTTGGAGCAAGTTTGTGAGTGTAAGGAACTAAGAGCTGCAGGATATAATGCGAGACAATTGAAAGACGCGGGTTACAATGCAAGTAGATTAAGAAGTTGTGGTTTTGATGCTTGCGAACTTCGCAATGCAGGGTTTTCAGCCCAAGAATTGAAAGATGCAGGTTTCTCTGATGGGGAACTTAAGGGAGCAGGCTATCCTGAAAATGAAATTCTGAAAGCCAGTGGATTACCTAACGGTATCACTGCAGATGATGTTCGTAAAGCGGGTTGTGGTGTTGATGCTTTAAAGAAATTACGAGAAGCAGGAGTTAGTGCATCAGCAATAAGAAAAATTAGTGGCTGTAGTGCGGAACAGTTAAGGGCTGCTGGTTATACAGCACAAGAGCTCAAAGATGCCGGTTTTAGTGCAGCTGATTTATTGAAGGCAGGTTTTTCACCCGAAGAACTAAAAGCTGCTGGGTTTACGGCAAGAGATCTATTAAATGCAGGCCTCACTCCTGAAGATCTAGCAAAAGCAGGGTACAGCGCAGCTGAAATAAAATCTGCACAAGCGGAATTACCTCCAGGATTTACCCCTGAAGACATTAAAAATGCGGGTTGTGATGTAGATGTGCTTAAAAAAGAGCGAGCAGCTGGAGTCAGTGCGGAATTAATTAGACGATATGCTGGATGTAGTGCAGATGCATTGAAAGCGGCAGGATTTACTGATGCTGAGCTTGCAAATGCTGGTTTCAATCCGCAAGAAATTAGCGCAGCAGGGACTGGAGTAAGTGACAGTGATGTTAAAGCGGCAGGATGTGACCCTCAAAAATTAAAGAAATTATTGGCAGCAGGTGTTTCAGCTAAACGAATTAAAACCTTAAATGGATGCAGCGCGCAGGCGCTGAAAGAAGCAGGTTTTGATGCACAATCTCTTGCTGATGCTGGATATACTCCACAGGAACTACTGGCGGCTGGATTTACACCTAAGCAGCTAGAGGATGCAGGGTTAAATCCTGCAAGTGTAATTGCTAATGGTCGAGTTGCAGATTGCAGCATAGAGTCTTTGAAGAAAGCGAGAGCAGCTGGAGTGAGTGCAGCAACGATAAAACAAACTCTTGGGTGTTCTGCCGCCGCATTAAAGGCCGCCGGATATACTGCTAAGGAATTGAAGGATGCTGGATTCACTGCAGCAGAACTAAGAGCTGCTGGATTCTCAGCCAAGGAATTAAAGGATGCTGGATTCTCCGCCAAAGAATTAAAAGACGCTGGATTCTCCGCTAAGGAACTAAAAGATGCTGGATTTTCAGCCAAAGAATTAAAAGATGCGGGGTTCTCGGCTAAGGATCTAAAAGATGCGGGATTCAGCGCTGCAGAGTTGAAAGCCGCTGGATTCTCTGCCAAGGATTTAAAAGATGCGGGTTTTTCGGCGAAAGAGCTTAAGGATGCGGGTTTTAGTGCTAAAGATTTGAAAGATGCTGGGTTTAGTCCTGAAGATTTGAAAGCAGCTGGATTTTCAGCAAACGATCTTAAAGATGCTGGTTTTACTGCAGATGAACTGAAAAAGGCTGGCTTTTCTGCCGCAGATTTGCAAAATGCAGGATTTTCGGTAGATCAATCTACAGTGGCAGGCTTAGGTAATGTCAATTTACAGCAACAGTCATCAACTCTAGCGAGTATGCCATCCATTTCAGGTGGTAGTGATGCTACTAAGGGTCAAGCTGCATCTAGCACCGAACAATTGCAAGCCATTTTACAAAAACAAAATGAACAAATGGCAGAGCAAAAATACCAACAAGTTATACAACAGAAAAAATCGGATATGATGTCCGCTGCTAATCAGTTAATTCAAGGATGGAAGACTGTTAATACGCAGGAATACACTGAAGGCGAAAAAGATGAGAAAGGAGCCTCACCTGGCATTGTCGCAGGTCAAATTCCAAACGCTGGAATGACTAATGCGCCACAACAAGCTCAAGCACAGGGCGCTCCAGCAGTACAGCAGTCAGCAATAATCAAGACTGGAGATATCGTATTTGCTGTCCTGGACACTGCTGTAAATAGTGATGAGCCAGGTCCAATTTTAGCGACGATTGTGTCCGGTAAATTAAAAGGAACAAAACTTATTGGAAGCTTTAATTTACCAGCAAACGCTGACAAAATGGTGATTCAATTCAATACAATGTCTGTACCAGGCGCAGCTAAAACAACCTCAATCTCTGCCTATGCTATCGATCCCAATACGGCTAGAACAGCACTAGGTAGTACTTCAAATCACCACTATTTGATGAGATATGGATCTCTATTTGCCTCATCGTTCCTCCAGGGGTTTGGTAACGCGTTTCAATCGGCTAATACGACTATAACTATTGGTGGTACAGGCGGAGGAAATAACATCACTGTAGCTAATGGAGTAGGTCGATCAACGCTTGAAAATGCGGTAATTGCTTTGTCAGCTGTAGGTAAAGCGTGGGGACAGCAAGCCCAGCAGCTCTTTAACACACCCACTACAGTTGAAGTATATTCTGGCACAGGAATGGGGATCTTATTTACCCAGGATGTTTCAACAATTTAATCGGATGGCAGATAAACATGGCTGAAAATGATCAAAATAATGATGAATATAAATTTGCTGAATTAGATTCCTACGATACTGATCTAATGGGAGAGACCAACAAAGAATCTCCCGGTTCATTTGATACTCAGCAAGACAAAGAACCAAAACAGAACGATGTAATGCGTAAGGCGCTGATAGTCATTGGTATCGTAGTGTTTATCATGGTTGCGTATAAGATTATTGTTTCGTTTTATTTTACAGGAAAAAAAGAGGTAGCGCAGACCAAAGCAACTATCCCGCCAGTAACTCAGGTAACCCCACAACCTGTTCAACAAACAACAACGGTTACTCCAATTACAACACCAGTACAACAAACGGTGATTGAGTCTGATCCAGACTTGAAGAAAAAGGTATCTGCAATTGAGCTTATGCAACAGAGTGTGCGCAGTGAAGTGACAACAGTGAGTAATCAAGTTAACTCTGTAAGTAACAACATCAATGCACTGAATGCGCAAATTAGCAAAATGAATCAAATCATTGAAAGCCTATCCATGCAAGTGACTAAGCAATCTGAAGTAATCAATGCATTGATAGTCAAATCACAACCAAAAAAGGTCGTTAAAGTTGTAAAGCCAATGGTTCAAAGGATATTTTATTATATCCAAGCAGTAATTCCAGGTAGGGCTTGGCTAATTGGCACAAATGGTTCTACACTTACAGTAAGAGAAGGATCAAAAATTCCCGGATATGGAGTAGTTAAACTAATAGATTCTATTCAGGGTCGAGTTTTAACAAGTTCTGGACAAGTTATAAGGTTTAGTCAAGACGATAGTTGAGGAATCTATGGCTACTTGTACTAGTGGTGATTTAACTTGCTGGATTATAGCTCAGGCTAATATATTAACGAATGTTGCAAATAATTTAATTCCAGTACAACGACTAATTACTGGTTCAGCATACCTCATAGGATGCGCCTTTCTTTTTAAAGCGATTTATTCTTTAAAAATATATGGTGAAGCCAGAACCATGATGTCGAGCAATACAAGTATTAAAGAGCCAGTTATCTATTTAATGGTTGGGGCTTTATTAATTTATTTCCCATCCGCGGTGAACATGATCATGATGACATCGTTTGGTACAACAAACATTTTACAGTACGCTCCAGTAAATAGCAGTAACCAAACGATTAATTCCTTGTTTGGAAGTGGTAGCATGGTGGGTGCACCTTTAACAATGATTATACGAGTCATAGGATTAGTTGCATTCGTTAGAGGATGGGTTTTAATAGCGAGATCAGCGTCCCAAGGACAACCTCCTGGGGGAACTGGTAAAGGTTTGGTTCACGTTTTTGGTGGTATTTTAGCGATTAATATTGTGGGAACCCTCAATATGATTAATACTACTCTTTATGGCAGTTAAACTCATTTAATATTAGGAGAGAATTGTGAAAACTAAAGTAATCAATAAATCAGGATTTAAGTACTGGTTTTTAAGTGCCGCCTGTATGGCTTTAGTAGTGCTTATTTGCCAAGATGCTTCTGCAGGTGGAAGTCTAAGTATTGGTGGTATGGCATCGCAAATCACAAAATCTTTCGTTAACTTAACAAAACTGATAACAGCAGGATCTTATCTAGCTGGATTGGGATTCTCAATCGGTGCGATTATGAAATTTAAACAGCATAAAGATAACCCAACTCAAATACCAATTGGTACACCCATTGCGTTAATTTTTATTGCAGCAGCGTTATTATTCCTTCCATCTATTTTAGGTGTGGCTGGAGTGACAATGTTTGGATCCGGTGGTGCAAAAACAGCTGGACCTTCTGGTTCTGTATATACTGGAAGTTAATCAAATATTCTATGTAACTGGGCAAGACACTTATGTTTTGCCCATACTATTTTTGAGATATGAGTTTTTTAGCTGTAGAGATAACAATTAAATTACCATGTATTTCACTTAATCTCATGTGCAAAATTTAAAAACGGTAATATTGGATTATAGTGAGTAGATAAGATGGCTGAAAACATACAAGGTTGTGAGTTAAAACTAATCGCGTCACCAGGAGCTTGGCGTTTATATTCCGCTAGGAAAGTGGATGAACGATTTAAATCTTATGAGCAAAAAATATTTAATAGAGATAGATACACTTGCCAATTTTGCGGTTTTCAAGCTCGCTTATACCAAGACATTATTAACTTGGATAACGATTACACCAATAACAGACTATCAAACTTAGTTACTGCATGTTGTTTTTGCGCCCAATGCTTTTTTATTGAATCGGTTGGAGTAGGTGGATATGGCGGAGGAACCCTTATTTATCTTCCTGAGCTATCTCAAGCAGAGGTAAATAGTCTATGTCATGTGCTATTTTGTGCGATTACAAATGATACTGGCTTCAAATCAAGTGCGCAAAATATATACAGGAGCTTTAAATTTAGATCGCAAATTGTGGAAGAAAAATATGGAGAAGGGACAAGTGACCCTGCAATATTTGGTCAGTTGATAATAGATTCCGCGATTAGTGGTGATAAAATGACACAGCTATTTAAAGACATTAAACTGTTACCCTCTCGGGCAAAATTTCGTATGCAGATCGAAAAATGGGCCGCTAGTGCTCTGGAAGAAATTGCAGACTAATAAAAATTAAGGACAAGGAATGGCAAATTGGGCAGAATCATTTTTTGAAGGTGTTGATACATTTTTTGCTTGGCTAAGTACATCCTTAAAACAAACCACTGAATCGTATATTGATTTGGAAACAGCGGATAGTCCCACTGTTTTAGTGAATCATGATGGTACACTATTATCAATCATTGAAATACAAGGTATCACTGCACTTGCTGGTACTGAGGAGTTCGTCCGTCTAGTTGAAGGACTTGCTAACGCATTCCAGGCTGCTATGGGGCGTCCAGGTCACGCTCTTCAAGTGTATTTTAGTCATGATAAACAAAATATCGTTAAAGTAATAAGAGATATCTATGAGCCTGCCGAGTCTACTGCAAACCGTTTAGAGCTTAATTTAACCGATCTATTTGAGGAACGAGTTAATTATTTAGCCCAATACTGTGCTGAAGAGAAGGTTTACTTTGTATTGTATACAAGACCCTTCAATTTAAGTTCCGATCAGTTAAAAACGGCCGGTAAGGCCAAAATGAAAATGATCAAAGACTCAAAAAGTCCACCATTTAAAAACACACAAACCATTTACGCAGCCATCCCTGAGTTAAGAGATACGCATGATGCTTATGTGCGTTCAATTGTGAATGACTTGGATGGATTAAAAATCATCAGCAAATTACTTGAGGTGCATGAGGCCATTTTTGCAATCAGAATGACGGCTGATCCTGATTACACCGCGGATGATTGGAGAGCAACTTTGCCAGGCGATAAAATACCTGTCAGAGAATTGAACTCCTTTGAAGGTGATGCCTCTGATTTGCTTTGGCCACCACTCGCAAAACAAGTATTACCAAGGGATGCAGAGATACTCGATTTAAGAACTGTACGTGTAGGGGATAAAATCTATGCATCAAGCTATATTGATTTATTCCCAAAGGATGCAAGACCCTTTATTGCACTGTTTTCGAGAATATTGCCTTCTCATATTCCATGGAAAATTTCATTCTTACTGGAAAGTGAAGGTTTGAGCACCATCAAATTAAAAGGATTACTATCGGCAATTTTGAGCTTTAGCTCCGCCCAGAACCGCTTAATTAGTGACTCAGTTAATTTATTAAAATATCTACAACTTAATACGGATGAATCCATAATACGTCTACGGGTTGTAGCAACAACATGGGCACCAGAAGGTAATATTCCACTATTGAGACGAAGGAGCTCTGAGCTAGTAAAAGCGATTGAAGGTTGGGGCTCAACGGACGTGTCAGAAGTCTGTGGTGATCCTTTCGCTGGATTTGTCGCAAATATGCTAGCAACCACATTAAATAGTCCTGCAGTTTCAGCCGTTGCACCTTTGTCAGATATTATTGGTATGCTTCCTATTACACGCCCAGCCTCTCCATGGAAGCATGGTGCTTTGCTATTTAGATCACCCGATGGCAAACCATGGCCTTTCCAGCCAGGGTCCACGGAGCAAACAACGTGGATTGATTTAGTGTATGCAAGACCAGGTTCTGGTAAATCTGTGCTCTCTAATGCTTTGAATTTAGCGTTGTGTTTATCCGGTGGACTCATGCGTCTGCCGCGCATAGCAATTATTGATATTGGCCCTTCTAGTAGTGGATTGATTTCACTTCTTAAAGAAGCCCTACCTGTATCGAAGCGACATTTAGTGGCTTATCATCGCTTAAGAATGACGCCAGAATATTCAATTAATCCCTTTGATACTCAATTAGGATGCAGATATCCAACAGCCTTAGAAAGATCGTTCTTAGTTAACTTTATCACTTTATTAACGACACCCTTAGGGGCAGCAAAACCATACGATGGTATGGCGGACCTATCCGGTATGGTTGTGGATGAACTCTATAAGAGCCTAGCGGATGAATTTAACCCAACACCCTATGCTCCAGGTGTTGAGGAGTTTATTGACAGTATCTTGGAAGAAATAGGATTTGTTAGAGACTCGAAATCAACTTGGTGGGAAGTCACCGATTCTTTGTATTCCGCAGGGTTTGTTCATGAGGCGATGTTGGCTCAACGCTATGCAATGCCGCTACTAGCAGATGCAGCATCGATTTGTAGAACTCCATCCATTGAGGATTTGTATGAAAAAATTACAGCCCCTACAGGTGAGTCTCTAATTAATGCATTCTCACGTATGATTTCGTCAGCAGTACGTGAATACCCCATATTATCAAGAGTAACTAGTTTTGATATCGGGGATGCGCGAGTTGTGTCACTCGATCTTGATGAAGTAGCAAAAAGTGGTGGAGATGCAGCAGATCGACAAACAGCAGTCATGTATATGTTAGCTCGCTATGTGTTAGCAAGGCACTACTATCTAACCGATGAAAGTTTGAATAATATTCCAAACCAATATAAAGAATATCATAAGCAAAGGGTTCTAGAGATTCGAGAAGATCATAAACGAATTGTCTATGACGAGTTTCACCGCACTTCAAAATCTGCGGCCGTTAGGGAGCAAGTGATTATCGATATGCGTGAGGGACGTAAGTGGAAAGTACAAATATCATTGCTTTCTCAATCCGTCGATGACTTTGATCCTGTAATGATAGATTTTGCTACGGCAATTTATGTTATGGATGCAGGGCCATCACAAGCCATTGAAAAAACCTCTGAAATTTTTGGACTGACTGAAACAGCAAAGGCAGCGTTACGCACTAGGGTACATGGACCACGCTTAGGGGGAGCCACTTTCTTAGCGCAATTTGCGACAAAAAGTGGCGTGAATGTCCAGCTACTTACTCTTACTTTAGGTCCCGTTGAGCTATGGGCATTCAGTACGACTGCAGAAGACGCTTCAGTTCGAAATCATTTATACAGACACCTAGGTCCTGGAGAGGCAAGAAGAGTTCTCGCAGCTCTTTTTCCAAATGGTACTGTTACAAAAGAGATCGAGGCTCGGCTTGCTAGCATGAAAGAAAAAGGTGGTCTGATTGAAGATGAAGAAAGACAGGGTGTAATTGCCCAATTAGTTAATGATATTCTTGAGGCCTATTCGAAGGATCCTAATGTAAAAAGTCTGCCAGCAAAAGTATAAGAGGGCGTTCGAAAGGTCTATCATCACTCCGCTTGCTGATGCGCGGCTCGGTTCCTTCTTTGCTCTCTGAATCAAATCCTTGTCACAGCAGGGAGTGAACCGAGCCGCGCGCGTAAGCAAGCGGATACGAAACTATTCGCTTTCAAGAATGACGTTGCTTAAGGCAGCGCCATTAGGCGAAGCGACAGACCTATGCTTACTGATCATCAGAGAAGAGATGAGTGGGGGCACTGTAATAAGCGTCGATTCCTCAACTTTAAGGGTAGATAAGTCCTGTAATGGTTAGTGAATACAAAAATAAGACATTCCTAATTAAGAATAGGTTATAAATATCACTAAAGTTGATTTCTATAACTTTCTTTCAGTTTAAATGATGCTGAAAGTACAAAAATACACCAGATAAACACATACCAAGCAGGGGCATAATTGTTACCAGTAAGGTTTATCAGTGTAAATGACAGTAAGGGCATCGTTCCGCCAAAAATAGCCTGAGCAATGTTGTAAGAGATGGATATTCCACTTGCCCTTACTTGGGTTGGAAACATTTCAGCAATAATAGTAGGAACTGTAGCATTAATTGGGGCTAAGATCATGGCTAATAATAGTTCGCTAAAGAAAATATTCCACCAATTATCACTCAAGAGAAGATAAAAAATAGGAAAAATAAAGACAAATAATAATGCTAATGCGGTTAAGAAAATAGGTTTCCTACCTACTAAATCAGAGAGATATCCCATGGGTGGTATTAGGCATGTAAGTAAAGCAAGTGCTAATAGGTTGATTAACAAAGCGTCCTTTAATAAAAAGCTCTCAGAATTCACTAGGTATGTATTTAGATAGGCAATCAAAACGTAATTACTGAGAGCCATAATACTTGTTATTAGAATGGATATAATAAGTGGCTTTTTGAATTTGGTAAAAACTACTTTTGCAGGTATTTCATGACTACGTTCAGCGTTGAGAAAAGAAGGGGATTCAACACTGTGTATTCGTAAATAGATGCCAACTATTCCGAGTGTACCTCCTAATAAATAAGGTATTCTCCAACCCCAAATGTATAATGTATGATCTTTAAATAAATAACTCATTAGGGACGCAATAAGCGCTCCAAGAAAAATTCCTAAAAATGCACTGCTGAGTACCAAGCTTCCTGCTAAGCCACGTCGATTATGAAACATATGTTCAATGAGATACGTTGTAGAGCCTGGTAGTTCCCCACCAACTGCTAATCCTTGTACAAGCCTAAGTACAGAAAATAAAATAGGAGCAAAGATTCCCAAGGAATTAAAATCAGGCAACAAAGCAATTAAGCTTGTAGAAATAGTCATTATACTCATAGAAACAATCAGGGCTTTACGTCTACCAACCTTGTCAGCATAATGACCAAATAGAAGACCTCCAATAGGTCTCATGATGAATCCAATTGCAAATAAGCTAAAAGTGGCGATCAGTGAGACGAAATGAACTTTAGATGGAAAAAATACATCAGCAAAAATTGGAGCAAAGCTAGCATAAAGCAGAAAATCGTACCACTCTAATGCATTACCATATAGGCCTGCTATGACACTGCGCATTTCATTTGGGGGCATGATTCGTTGATTTCCTATCTCTTCTGTTTAAACTTGAGGGACGCAGTCAAACAGTAGTCTATGAACTTGTTCAAAGATCAATAGCAACAGATTAAGCGATATGCTCCGTCAATGTAAACCCATTTAATATCCCAGGTGTGAATGGATTGATCTGATTGTTTGTTTTCATCAGGTAACGTCCCGAGTTGCTGTTAACCTCAAACAGTATTTGTAAATTTGAGCTGTCTTGGTCATCGATTAAGACATTCACTTTTTCCAATAACTTAAATAACGCCCAAGTACCTTCCTCTGCAAGTTCGTAGTGGTTCCCTTCTATAGAGTCAAGAGTTAATTTTGCATTGTCTTGTGGCCATGAAAAACGCATGATGGATTCGCTGTTTTGATTGTCAGTTAATTGAGTGTCTCCAATTTCTAGAACTAATTTGGACACTACAGGATCCAAACTAATCTTTTGCAAACTGAAAAGAATTTTACTTTCGTCACCATGATCGGGGAAAAACATATTGGTGATTATGTTTGCCCGAATCATCTCATCGATCGCCTCGGAACTAAGGGGAAATACGAAATCATTAACAGGCTTCGGTTTCCATTCTGGGCTTGATGTATCTAGAAAAGGTTTAATGTATTGTTCTGAAAACGTATTTAAGATTCCATTGGTTGAGAAAAATCGATTAAAATCATCAATAGCAATCTCCTGACCGTGTGTATTCTCGAAGGGATAACGCTGCGCAATGCTATGTTGAAACTCTTTATAAACAGTTTGCCGCCACTGATAATTGACATATTGTCGACTGTCTCTAATCAGTAATACCCATGTATCGCCAGCTATTTGCTGCGTCCAACCTTTAATTGGCTCAGGCAATTGACGTGCTTGTATATAGAGTAAGCTAACTGGATCGGAGGAGTTTTCATTGATAAAGCGCGAGCGGGTAACAGTGAATGCCGTTTTACCTTTATCATTGACAACAGAAATGGTGCTTATAAAGTGCTCTAGTTCGGTAATGCGCATATTTAATTCTTTGATTACCGATAAACTCATTAAATTGAGATCTGTAAAACGATTAGCAATGTTCTGATTGAACGTTGGATCGCTTTCGCTCAAATCGGGTTTAGTTTCTTGTTGTATCAACTGGACAAACTTATAAAATGCATTCGACTGTTTTAATGTCTTCGTAACTACACGGCCTTCTTGATAGTCATTATATCTCAATGGATGAGATTTTTTCATGAAAGTTTGCCACCAAGTGACATAATCAAAGCAATAAGCTTGTAGAAGCATGGGCTGCAGTTGGGATAAATCTTGACGCGCAAGTACCCAGTTTTCTGCTTGTAAAGTAGCGCTAATTTTAGGCAATTCACTGACAATTTTTGAAAAACCGTGTTTAGTAAAGTAAACAGGGACTGCATTTGTAGGTAAATTAAATCCTTCAATGTCAACTTTTTGCTTCTCTGATGGGAAATATTCTTTGGCTATGGAGTAAAATAAATAGCCAGTGGGCAAAGCATTCAAATAATTACGTGCATCGCTGATTACTTGTGGCTTAACAACAAGCGAATCTAGTGGTTTAGTCAACGTTTGTTCTAGCAGAGCAATTTGTTTTTGAGTTGCATTTCCTGGCTGGTTTTGCCATTGATTTTTAAACCATTCAACGATAGGTGCGGCAGAAAAGTGATCGGGTTGGGTAAGCATAATATAAATTTTTAATGCTTTATAGCGAGTAATTGGGGTATTAGTGGGACTAATAATGACTTGCTCTAGCTCATTGGTAAGTGAGGGTAAGAACTCCCCATGCAATCTTGCATTTGTATTATTATGTAAACTTAATTTCAGCCTATGGACTGTTGGCAATGATATAGCGTTTGAAGAGATTAGATCCATTTCTTTAGTGGCTTTGGATAAATGATACAAGGCTTGGGCACGGTTGCCGCTTTGTTGTGCAGCCAGAGCATCATAGGCAAGTAGTTCTTTGCTTGCTTCATCAAGAAGGTTGGAGGTTTTATAGTGGCTGTACATCAAAAGCATTAAACTAATTCCGGCTAAGCCCGCAGTAATCGCCATGATAGGTTTTTGGGACCAGCGGGTAACTTGAGGAACTTGACTGGATTGATCTTGTGCAGCTTTTATTGCACCTTCTATAAAATAGGCTCTGAAATTAGTGGCCTGGGGAAAAGTATCTTGGACTACTAGAGCGTACTCATGCTCAATTTTCTTATTTAAGCGGTCGACACTAACACCACCTTGTTCGGCACTTGTGAAAAAAATCGAATGTAAGTGAAATATCTTCGGTGAAATGGCTTGAATCAATGACTGTATTGGGGTTCGAAGGCTAGCTACTTGCAATGGGAATTCACGTATTAAGCTTCTCTTTATGGTGGAACGAGCAGGGTGCATTTTTTGAATGACTTGATGCCCTAAGGTTTCTATCAGATGGTTGAATTGCTGTGTGTAAGTTTCTGCTTTCTTTTTAGGTTGGTTAATGCATTCTAAAGAGAAACCCAATGGTTTTGATAAATCACTAGCATGATCTGTTTGATAGAACTCAGAAAAACCCGCAAGGGTATCCATTTTTGTGAAAAATAGGGCTAGCTCAGTTTGATATCCAAGATTTAAACCTAAACGATGTAATAATTGCAGATGCGATTTTTTTTGTTCTGCAAATTGGTTGCTGTCTCCGATTAATAAGTCATTGACATCAATACACAGTACAAGACCTGAAATTTTTAAGTGTCTATGACATTTATTTAATTGTTTAAAGGTATTTTGGAGTATGTTTTTACTGTTTGTTAGCCAGCTCTCCCCTAACTCAACAACAATACCTCGTGCATTATAGTATATTTTTGCATGTTCTTCGCTTAGAACAGGCACTTCTTCCATTTTGCTTTGCTTTAATAAAGCGGTCTTTCCTTGTTTACTTTTCCCAGTTAAAACTAAGAAAGACATAGGATTGCCTTGAGGTTTTAGTTGAGAAACCACTTTTTTTATCGCGTCGCATAAAGCATTTAAAGAGTTGTCCATTAGTCTTCCAGCATAGCAAGTTGGGTATGTCCAAATAATACAGTTTTAGCTTTATTTTCTAGTACCATTTGACTAGCTAAAAAGGCTAAGACCAAAATTCCTATAGCAGCAAAGGCAGAGATCAGCGCAGGCTTATAGCTATTTTTGATGGTCCTAGGAATAGGGGTTTCTTGAAAGAATTTGTGCGGTTTGTTAAATCGATGTTGTTGGATGATTTGGTACAGATCTTCTATAGTATTGTCCAAAACTTGTCGTCCGTCCGGTTTAAGATGGTACTTTCCTTCAAACCCAGCAATTAAACAAAAATAAATTAATTCAATTAAATCCAGATATTGGTTTGGGCGTTCCTTGACATAGTCCAATATTTCAAAAAAACGTACTTGTGGTTCAGATCCTTCATTCGTCAATGGTGTAAATGATTTAAATTCTATTGCAACGTTATGCACCCGTAAGTAACTCTTTCCTAGAATTTCATCGATAGTCGCGGATAGAATGTACTGGGCAACCCCAATAAGTTCAATCGTGTACTTAGACGCATGCAATTTGCTGTGAAATGCGCGCAATTCATGTTCTATGTTGTCTCTTATGTTTTCAATGGGGGGTAGCGAAGGGCTTAGGCATAAACGCTCAAGGAGAGATAACAGGGGGCCAGCAGCTGCGACCAAAATATTGCTTGAAAATGGTGCAATAAATAATTTTGAGCGATAGTAACCTTGAGGTGCTATTCCTGTTGATTCTGTCATTAAAAGACGGCTGACAAGTGAGGCCGGGTACTGCTCAGTTGTCATGGTTCTACTCCATAGGACCTTTGCTATGCTATTAAGCATAATAAAAATCACAGATTAAAAAGAAGATAATACGTTATCTAGCGTATTGAATTCAAGCTAGTAAAATCTTCATCAGCTCCTAATGTTTAAAATGCCGAATACCTGTAAACACCATGGCTATGTTATGTTGATCAGCACAAGCAATAATCTGCTCGTCTCTAATAGAGCCACCAGGCTGAATGATTGCTGAAATTCCTGCTTTGGCTGCAATCTCTATTGTATCTGGAAATGGAATAAATGCATCTGAGGCCATCACTGAGCCAATTGGGCTTAACTCCATTTGTTCTGCTTGCCATAGGCCAATTCTCGCACTCATCACACGACTTGTTTGGCCTCCACCAATACCTATTGTTGTTCGATTTTTTGCATAGACAATGGCATTTGATTTGACGTGTTTTACGGCAGTCCAAGCAAATAACAAATCATGAAGTTGATCTTTACTTGGTTTTTGCTTAGTGACTGCTTTAATCTCACACGAGCCTAGAGAGATTGAATCATGTTCCTGAACGAGAAGTCCACCATCAATTTTTTTCATGCTTAATCTAAATTCATTATCCAATGGCCAAAATCCAGTGACTAGCACTCGAATGTTTTCTTTTGTAGCTAATATAGATTTTGCAGCTTGACTTACCTCTGGGGCAATGATTACCTCTACAAACTGCTTGTCTATAATAGATTGGGCCGTCTCGGCATCTAAACTATGATTAAACGCAATTATTCCACCATAAGCTGAAACTGGGTCCGCTTGAAATGCTCTTAAATAAGCAGTTAAGGAGTTTTCAGCCAAGGCAATACCACAAGGATTTGCATGCTTCACAATAACGCAAGCAGTACTATCTAGTGTAAAAGATTTCACACAATCTAATGCGGCGTCAGCATCTAAAAGATTATTATAGGATAATTGCTTCCCTTGAAGCAGACTTGCACCACCTAAAGAGCCTTGAGCCGAGTTTTTATCCGCGTAAAAAGCGGCTTGTTGGTGTGGATTTTCCCCATATCTTAAATCACTTATTTTACTAAATTGACAGGTTAGAACGTCTGGGAACCCGCTGGGTGTAAAGTCAGAATCTAATGTGGTTAAATAATTTGCGATGGCAGCATCGTAAGATGCAGTATGAGCAAAAGCTCTTTTTGCCAGTTGAAAACTCCAGTCTATGGGTGTCTGCTTAGCTTCTAAGTACTGAATGAGTTCAGCGTAGTCCTCTGGTTGAACTATAACATAGGTATGAGCATGATTTTTTGCTGCTGCTCGTACCATCGTTGGACCACCAATATCTATGTTTTCAACGGCTTTATTAAAATCGCAATCGGGTTTGCTGATAACTTGTTCAAATGGATACAAATTAACAATTACGAGATCAATAGGTTTCAACCCATGTTGCTGTAATAACTGTGTATCTTGCTCGCCTCTTGCCAAGAGACCTGCATGTATTGCTGGGTGTAATGTTTTTACGCGGCCATCCATCATTTCAGGAAAACCCGTATAGTCACTAACATCAGTAACTGGAATTCCAATTTCTCTTAATTGAATGGCTGTATTACCCGTTGCGATAATTTCGACCCCATGTTTATGCAGGGCTTGGCCAAGTTCTTGCAATCCTCTTTTATCAGAAACACTAATCAGTGCTCTTTGTGGTGCAAAGGGGGTATTTGATTCTTTTGTTGCCATAATTATCATGCCTTCTAAAATCGGGATTAGTTTTTAACAAATACCAACAGTGCCCAACCATCTGAGTTCTCTCTAGATATTAGACTAAATACCCCTTGGTAAGCTTCAATAAGTACAGAAGATTGTTCATCCAAAATACCAGAAACGACCAGTTGTCCATTTTTGGAGAGTAATTGCTGAAATCTTTCTTTTAAACTGATCAAAGGAGCCAGCAAAATATTTGCAATGATCAGATCAACAGGATTTTGTAGTGCTTCTGGTATGCTGACTGAGAGTTGTTGTTCATTAATTTCATTTGCTAGAGCATTATTATGGGTAGCTTGTAGTGCTTGATTATCTATATCAACTGCATAAACATGTTGTGCTCCCAATTTAATTGCAGCTAAAGACAGAATGCCTGAGCCGCATCCGTAATCAATGATGGATTTACTGGATAAGTTAGCTTGCTCCAACCAGGTGAGACACAACGATGTTGTTGCATGTGAACCTGTTCCAAACGCTAATCCTGGATCCAATATCAAATTGATTGCATCAGGTTCTGGGGGGGTGAGCCAGGAAGGGCAAACCCACAAATGCTTACCAAATCGATGTGGTTTGAAATCATCCATGCATACTCTTTCCCAATCCTTATCGGCTAAGGTGTCTAAGCTGCATGAGAATTTAGGTCGCTTGTCTTTGAGTAATTGGCGTACTCGATGAGCCTCTTCAGCTTGAGAAAATAATGCATGAATGATGACCTCAGGCCATAATGGCGTGGTTCCAGGTTCAGGCTCAAGAACGGGATTGTCGTTTTTGTCAGTGAGCATGATGGACAATGCACCTTGCTCCTGCAATTCATCAGTAATTTGTTCAATTTCTTCTGTAGGACAGTTTTCTATTTTTAGTTGGAACCACACAGGCTTAGTCCTTGAGCATTTTTTCTAGATAATGAATATTTGTTCCACCCTCCATAAAGGCTTTGTCATGCATAATGCGATGGTGTAACTCAACATTGGTTTTTATTCCATCAATAACGATTTCATCCAATGCATTACGCATTCTGGCCATAGCCTCAGCTCTAGTAGACCCATAACTGATTAGCTTACCAATCATCGAATCGTAATTGGGGGGAACTGTGTAACTGGAATAAATATGGGAATCAAAGCGAATTCCAGGTCCTCCGGGTTGATGTAATATTTTGATTTTACCTGGAGAGGGCATAAATGTTTTGGGATCTTCGGCATTTATTCGGCATTCAATGGCATGGCCACGAAGGGTTATATCTTCTTGCTTTAATGTTAAAGGAATATCACTGGCAATTTTGATTTGTTCTTTGATTAAATCAATGCCAGTTATCATTTCAGTAACAGGGTGCTCCACCTGGATGCGAGTATTCATTTCGATAAAATAAAAGCAACCGTCTTGAAATAGAAACTCGAAAGTTCCAGCTCCTCTGTATTTTAGATCTTTACATGCTTGAACGACCGATGCACCAATTTTGTTTCTAAGTTCAGGGTTAATTCCTGGAGCGGGTGCTTCTTCCACCACTTTTTGATGTCGTCTTTGCATTGAGCAATCGCGTTCTCCTAGATGGATGGCATGACCTTTTCCATCACCAAGAACTTGAAATTCAACATGGCGTGGATTTTCTAGGAATTTCTCCATGTACACGATTGGATTATTAAAGGCCGCTTTGGCTTCACTGCTTGTTAGAGCAATAGCACTTAATAAATTCGATTCACTATGAACGACACGCATTCCTCGACCACCACCTCCGCCAGCTGCTTTGATGATGATGGGATATCCAATTTTACGAGCTAGTTGTAGATTATGATTCTCATCCTCTCCCAGTGGGCCATCAGAACCAGGCACACAAGGAACACCTGCTGCCTTCATGGCAGCAATTGCGGATACTTTATCTCCCATTAGGCGTATGGAGTCTCCTCTTGGGCCAATGAATCGAAAACCGCTTTGCTCAACTACGTCTGCAAAATCAGCGTTTTCAGATAAGAATCCATAACCAGGGTGAATTGCCACTGCGTCAGTGATTTCAGCCGCTGAAATAATGGCAGGTATATTCAGATAACTCTTTTGGGATGGTGCTGGACCTATACAAACCGTTTCGTCTGCTAAGCGAACATGCAATAGATCTTTATCCACATCGGAGTGAACAGCAACAGTTTGAATTCCGAGTTCTTTACAAGCACGTAATATACGTAAGGCAATTTCGCCTCTATTAGCGATTACAATTTTACTGAGCATAGACAGGTCTCACTATTCTATAATAAACAAGGCCTGATCATATTCCACAGGATCGCCGTTGTTCACTAGTATTTCAACAATTTTACCTGTTCGATCCGCTTCAATTTCGTTAAACATTTTCATGGCTTCAATAATACACAAAGTATCACCAGCTTTGACAGATTGTCCCACAGCTACAAATGGAGGGCTATCTGGAGATGGCGATGTGTACATTGTTCCAACCATCGGTGAACGAATTTTGTGGCCTTGGGCTGTTGTAGCAACTGGCTTGTTGTCAATGGGCGCATGCGCTTGATCAGAACTTGGGTTCGCTGCTGGTACAGCAATATGTTGGGTCGGTGGCGCAACATAGTGTATTGGATGAGTATCCATAGGCACACTGCTGTGACGGCTTAGTCTTAGGGATTCTTCGCCTTCTTTGATTTCAATTTCTGAAATACCAGTTTCTTCAAGAAGTTCAATGAGCTTTCTAATTTTTCTAATATCCATTGGTGTAATCTCTCTACTGTAATTCTTTGATAATTGCTTGCACGGCAAGTAAGTAACCAGTTGCCCCTAATCCACTAATAACGCCTTTAGCGAGATCAGAGAAATAGGAGTGGTGACGAAATGATTCACGTGCATAAATATTACTAAGATGCACTTCTATAAAGGGTATAGATACCGCGCTTAAGGCATCTCTCATAGCAATGCTTGTGTGAGTATAAGCGGCGGGGTTAATGATGATGTAATTAACTTTATTGCTTCCAGCTTCTTGTATAGCATGAATTAACTCATCCTCAGCATTGCTTTGATAACAGGACAAATCAATTCCAGCTTCTTTAGCAGTCGCAATCAAATTTGAATTAATTTGATCTAAAGAAGTTCCCCCATAAATAGAGGGTTCTCTTGAGCCTAGTAGATTCAAATTAGGGCCATGTATTACTAAAATTTTTTTCATTAAACTTCAGTATAGTCTAAAGATTTGCAAATTTTGCCTGAACTTTAAAAATTTGTCTATATATCTAAGAGGATATCAACAAGATCAAAGCAAGTTTTCAATTAATACACTCTATTCAATGCATGGAGGAGATGGGGCTGTGAAGATAAGGCCGACCTCTACTTTCAGTCAATAGGACCTGCTATCAGGATGTTCTATATAATAGGTTGTGCTATCGTAAGCGATTATCGTAAATCTAGGAAGACTTATGGCAAAAACGAATTTAACGGATGTGACTTTACGTGATGCACATCAGTGTTTACTGGCAACTCGTTTGCGCACAGAAGATATGGTGCCCATTTGCCACAAAATGGATGCGGTTGGTTTCTGGGCGATGGAGGTCTGGGGAGGTGCCACTTTTGATGCTTGTTTGCGTTTTTTAAAAGAAGATCCATGGGGTAGATTGCGTCAATTGCGCCAAGCATTACCAAATACTCAGTTATCCATGCTTTTGCGAGGACAAAACTTACTAGGCTATAGACATTATGCAGATGATGTAGTTAAAGAGTTTATTCAATTAGCTGTGAAAAATGGGGTAGATGTTTTTCGGATTTTTGATGCACTTAATGATGTGCGCAATATTAAAGTAGCTATCGAAACTGTCAAAGCCTATAAGAAACATGCACAAGGGACAATTTGTTACACAACAAGTCCTGTACACACCATGGATAATTTCTTAGATTTAGGGCTCAAATTGGCGGAGTTAGGTTGCGATAGCATCGCTATCAAAGACATGGCGGGCTTACTGACTCCTGAAGTAACTGTTGAACTGTATAGTCGATTAGCCTCCAAAACGAAGTTGCCTATACATTTGCATAGTCATTCTACATCTGGCTTAGCGAGCATCTGTCATTACGAGGCTATTTTAGCAGGTTGCCAACATGTTGATACAGCGATTTCATCCTTTTCTGGTGGGGCATCTCATCCACCGTCTGAACCGTTAGTTGCCGCCCTAGCTGGTACAAAATATGATACCGAATTAAATTTAAGTTTACTTTTAGAAATTGATGATTATTTTAAGAAGGTCCGTAAAAAATATGATCAATATGAAAGTGAAGCAAAGGAAATAGATCCTCGCGTTCAACATTATCAGGTTCCTGGCGGGATGATTTCAAATTTATACAGCCAACTGAAAGAGCAGAATGCCCTTGATAAGTTGGATGAGGTACACAAAGAAATTCCTATTGTTCGTAAGGATTTAGGTTATCCTCCTCTGGTCACGCCCACTTCCCAGGTTGTTGGTTCTCAGGCAGTCATCAATGTATTAACAGGTGAGCGCTACAAAACCATTACTAATGAAGTCAAATTATATTGCCAGGGAAGATACGGTGCCCCACCAGGGAAAATTTCTTCCTCGCTGAGGAAAAAAGCGATAGGTCATACTGAAGTGATAGATGTTCGGCCTGCCGATTTATTGCCCAACGAGTTGAGCCAACTAAAGAAGGAAATAGGCACCTTAGCACTAAGCGAAGAGGATGTTTTGGTTTATGCTATGTTTCCAGAAGTAGGTCGTCAATTTCTAGAGCAGCGAAAACAGAATCAACTTATTCCCGAGCCTTTGTTAACTCAAGAACATTCTCAGTCTAGTCACGCATCTTCAGAGTTTGATATCAGCTTGCATGGGGAGATGTATCACGTCAAAGTTACTGGTTTTGGTGCATCGGAACATAATCAGCAATCTTGTTATTTATGGGTTGATGGGGTTCCAGAGGAAGTTGTTGTTCATTGGGCTGATGTAGAAAAAAATGCTGACTTTGTTGTAAGTCACAAAATTGGTCCAGGTGATATAACAGTGGCTATTCCCGGTTCTATTGTTGCAATTCATGTTGCAGTGGGAGAGTCTGTTAAGAAAGGACAAGTGGTTCTCGTTCTAGAGGCCATGAAAATGGAAACGGAAATCTTAGCTCCCGTTGATGGAGTAGTACATGCGATTTTATGCTCAAAAGGAGATAAGGTTACACCTGAGCAGGTGTTGATAAAATTAGAGCATATCTCTTAGATTGTGACTCGCCCTAAGGTTCTGAGAAAGAATAGAGTAGGGGACGGACCCTGAGGGATCGACACATTTTTTAAAAAGGGGCATTTATACCAAAGGTCAGGTGCTTCGCCGAATGGCGTTGCCTTAAGCGGTGGTATTAGGTTCATCTATCTGGCCCTCATCGGACCGCTTGCTTATGCGCGCGGCTCGGTTCCTTCGTTGCTGTCTGAATCAAATCCTAGTCACCGCAGGGAGTGAACCGAGCCGCGCGCGTCAGCAAGCGGATACGGAACTATCCGTTTTCACGAATGACGCTGCTAAGGCAGCGCCATTCGGCGAAGCGCCTAATCTAGGCTTACTGACCATCAAAGAAGAGATGAGTCGGGGCACTATCATAGGTGTCGATTCCTCATGGACGGACCCCAGTAGATTCCGTACCGATTTGGCAGTCCTAAAAGCCTATCCCAATAAAAAGAGTTTGCTTTTTTATCACAAGAGGTTAAAATTGGTCCATCTAGGATTAATTTTGTCTTAAATGCACTCATTACGCTTATGTGCTTTCTTGTTGATGCATTTGCTAATTGGTGTGGAAAAACTGAAATTAGTATTTTCAAATAAGATAATTTTATGCTAGTTTGGAACAGTTTGTAGAAGATACACTGGCCTCTTTAAATGAAGCTTTTAAAAAGTATTAGTGCTCTTCCAAATAGATTTGTGTAGGAAATATCTAATGTGTATTTTTATTGCATTAGGGATTGACCTAGTTTTGAAGCCCTTGATTTTGTAGAAATACATTAGCTATGTGATCTAGGTATGACTTAAAAATCTCTGGGTAGTAAACCAAACATGAGTTTTCCAGGAAGGATTGCTTCATGGGAATATCTTTGAAAGGAGTTAGAATCAATGCACCCTAATTATTATTTGTCGCCGATCGCTGTAGCTATTGCATTAGGGGTCGCTTCACCTGTAAAAGCGGCCGACCCGATTGCTTTGCAAAAATCAACGTTCTCAGAAGTTCAACAAAAATTTCAATTTAACGTCCCTGGTGTGCAGCAAGGGGGAGTGGTATCTGTAGACGGATTGCACTTTGTTAGCCAACACACGGATAAAAATAAAGTAACACACGTTCGTATGCAGCAAGAATACGCCGGTTTTCCAGTTTTTGGTGGTTATGCAATTATGCATAGCAAGAACACAGCAAAAATGCTTGGCGCTGCTAAGTCAGATGTGAACATGAATGGACTTGTATACAAAGGGTTACAAAAAGAATTAGGCAAACCTAGTGCTTCTTTTGTAAAAAATGCTTCAGTTGCCCTAGAGCAATTTAAGAACAAATTTGCTAACAAAGCAGTCAGTGAAGAACAAGTGACCCCAATGGTTTACATTGATGAGAATCACAAAGCTCATTGGGCCTATAAAGTCAGCGTATTTGTGACTCATACGGATCAAATTCCTGAGCGTCCAACCGCAATCATTGATGCTGAAACCAACAAACCATTTGTGCAATGGAATGATGTAAAAACAGGTGCTGCACCAGCTAAAGGCATGGGATTTGGCGGCAACCATAAAATGGGCGAATATCAATTTGGTAAAGATTTACCTTTATTAGAACTTACTCGCGATTCCAGTGCTGAGATGTGTTTCATGGAAAATACCGATGTGAAAGTCGTTGACATGGAACATAAATATTATTCTAAAAACAAGCCAATGCAATTTACTTGTAGGGATAACCCAAGAGATCCAGTGAACCAATATTGGACTGGATATAAAGCCGATGGATATGATCGTGATAATGGAGCCTCTTCTCCTACTAATGACGCATTGTATGCGGGTTATGTAATCAAGCACATGTATCATGATTGGTATGGTGTGGAAGCATTAACTAAGTCTGATGGTTCACCAATGCAGCTTGTGATGCGTGTTCATTATGGTCAGGGTTATGAAAATGCCTACTGGGATGGCAAACAAATGACCTTTGGTGATGGTGACACCATGATGTATCCATTAGTGTCACTTGGTGTCGGTGGTCATGAAATTAGTCATGGTTTCACCGAACAACATTCAGGTCTTGAGTATTTTGGTCAATCTGGTGGTATGAACGAAGCGTTTTCTGACATGGCTGCTCAAGCTGCCGAGTATTACTCTATGGGTAAAAACAGCTGGCAAATTGGCCCTGAAATCATGAAAGAAGACAGTGGCTACGATGCACTTCGCTACATGGATAAACCAAGTAGAGATGGAATGTCTATTGACGTTGCTGATGATTACTATGGTGGCTTAGATGTTCATTATTCAAGTGGAGTTTTTAATCACTTATTCTATATCTTAGCAACTCAACCAAATTGGAATGCCAGAATGGCGTTTGACGTTATGGTTAAAGCAAATATGGACTATTGGACACCTTATTCAACCTTTGATGAAGGTGGTTGTGGTGTATTAAATGCTGCTAAAGACTTGAAGTATAATCTTGACGACGTTAAAAAATCGTTGAGCGATGTTACCATCAATTACCAATCTTGCTTCACTGAATAGGGTTGCATGAGTCAATAAATTGAGCCAGAAGTCGGGTTACCACTTCTGGCTCTTCCAGATGGATATGATGTCCGCCTTCAAGTTGCTTAACTTCCATATGTTTTATCGCTTTCATTCTAGCGTTGATTAGATCGGAATTGAATGCAAATCCACTTGTAGCCCAAATTAAAAGAGTTTTGCATTGAACTTCAGAAAGACAAGAAAGAACTTGTTCCTCAGTCATTTTTAGAGGAGAGGGAATTAATAATTTTCGATCATGCCTCCAGTAATATATTCCATCTTCTTCCATCGTTCCTCTTTCACAGAGTATTTTTGCAATTTCTAACGATACATAGCCTTTTGTTGAGCGTGCTCTGGCTGCATGATCAAACGCTTTATAGCCAGTAATTTTAGAGGATTTTTTTTGGTCAAGGTAATCCATGAATGTTGTTAGTTGCTTACAAGCTGTCTCAGCGGGCAATGAAAATGGACCTAAACCTTCGATCAAGCTTAATGATAGAAATCGCTCAGGTGCGACTCCGGCAAGAAGACTTCCTAAGCAAGCTCCCATGGAATGTCCTAACAAATGTACTCTTTTCATTTTTAAAGCATTGAGTATTTCCAAAACAATAAATAGGCCATCGATAAAATGATAAATGCATCCAGCAGGCAAATGGGATGAGTGTCCATGTCCAGGAAGATCAACGGCTACAATATAGTATTTATCTTGCAGTCCTTTGGCGATTTCATCAAAGCTATTTGCATTATCAAGCCATCCATGAAGCGCAATAATGGGTGGATTTTGTGAGTTTCCCCAAGTTTTATAGGCAATGGTAAATCCAGGGATTTGAAGATGCGTAGTATTCATGTTGATTGAGAGCATTAGTTATTTTCTATAGCTTAGTACTTTATTGGACTTTGTGTAAATTGATCTTCACTGTATCTCCAGATTTCCTCCAGGGCAATCTTGGGACTTAGGCGTATCATGGCTAATTCTGGGAAGGATTTTTTTATATAAAAAATAATTTAAATATGGATTATACTTAGGAATGTTAGCCTAACTTCTGAAATTCTCACCTTGATAGAGCGATCATTTATGCTACAAAACACGAATACTGTTTCATTAATTACTTACAATATTCACAAAGGTTTTGGAGTAGGGGCAATGCGTTTTATGCTTCCAGAAATGCGCGAGGCTATTATTAGCTTAAATCCTGATTTTGTCTTTTTACAAGAGGTTCAGGGTAAGCACAGAAAACGTGAAAAGAGAATAGAAAGCTGGCCTGATTCTCCGCAATTTGAATACATTGCTGAGAACATTTGGCCTCATTATATTTATGCTAAAAATGCCGTTTACCAATCGGGGCATCATGGCAATGCTATCTTAAGCAAATACCCTTTTGAAAGTTTTGAAAGCATTAATTTATCCAATATCAATCGAGCATCGCGGGGTATCTTACATACTCGTCTGAAGTTGAATAATTCAATGATACATTTGTTGTGCGTACACTTGGGTCTATTTAAAGGTGAAAGAGCTGAACAGTGCAAAGCACTCATGGAAAGAATTCAGTCCGTTGTCCCATTGAATGAGCCGCTGTTAATGGCAGGTGATTTTAACGATTGGAGAGCAGTGATCTCTAAACCCATGCACGATGATTTGGGGATAAAAGAAGCGTTTGTTGCTGTTGAAGGGCAGCATGCACGATCTTTTCCGGCAATTAGGCCTGCATTATGTATTGATAGAGTCTATTTTCGCGGGATGCAAGTGAAAGAGGTTGCCTGTTTGCAAGGTAAACCATGGAGGCTTTTATCTGATCATTTGCCTTTGTATGCAAGCTTTGAATTGAATGGATAACTGCTATAGTTTCAGTGAGCTATCATTATACTCATCTATTAGTTCTTCTATCGACCTATCAATTGGTTGAGAAAAAAATAGGGAGGAACTTTGGGTAGTGGTGGTGAGTTGGGTCTTGACTTTGGCTTCACTGATTAAAGACTCAAGGAGAATTCCACTCACGGTAATTCCCGAATTGGTTAAAGTGGCAATTTGTAAAAATAACTCTTTAGTGAGTTTTTTATGATTCTCACGAAGCCATGTCAAACTGCAGATATTGTCTAAAGAGATTAGCCTCGCTTTACACAAATCATTAATGCAATTAATACTCAATTGATCTTCAAAGTACAAAAGATTTTGCGTAATGATTAACGTGACGGGCATGGACTCTTTTAGTTCAGGATCTTTCCAATAATCATCAAAACGAGAGCTGAGATCTTTAGCAAAATCCATGCTTGCAACAGATTTGGAGCGTTTAAGAGCTAAATCCATATCTACTAGAGTAACTTCTCCAGTATCTAATGCGGTTAGAAAATTACCTCTGGTTGCAGCATCCACGACTATTCTTCGGGTATCATTGTATAATTCGATAAGTTTATTTGCTATCTCGGCATCGGTTGAAGGCCTTGTGTTTGTTATGTAAGGGGAAACCCAACCAAGCTTATATCTCCCTGCAAAAGGTAATTTACGGTTGACTTCGTTCCATACTCTAATCGCACGGTCTGGAGTATTCATTGCATTTAGAATGGGTTTGTCTTTCTCTACAATCGGATATTTGAGAACCCATGGCCCCTCATAATCGCTAGTTGGAACTAATTTAGATGGACCAAAATTTGATCGCCAACTGATGTTGTTAGCTCCTTGTCCTATAGATAACCACTGATAACTCGATTGTGAACTTTGCGTGCTAGCTTCTGAGTTAGAAGGATTATTATCTTTATCCATGTTTTCGATAGTAGAATCTTTTGCTGAGGAGTCATTGTCAATTAATGGCATAGAAGATAGGTTGATTGCTTATAAAAATATTGAACACAACTAATATCAAATATTCAATTTGAAAGCAATACATGGCCAATAAGAGTGTGGATATTTGGGATTCATTATGATTTATAAATAATTCCACTGTCTACTAATAGAACTATGAGGATTAATAATGTAAAATATGGCAATTTAAAATTAGAAGATATTAAAAATGCCATTTGAAATTGAGTTAGCAACAAAACATGAAACCGATAAATGGTCCCTAGAACAAACCAAGGAGGCTTTAGAGTTACAAGATTTATTGGACAAAGATGATAGGAAAGGTTATGGGGAGCGCTTGATTGAACTTTCAAAAGAGAGTAATGGAGCGCATGAGTTTACTCGAATAGATGGCAAAATTTATGAATTTTTAAACAAAAATGAAAAAATTGAGGTTTTTATTAAATTCCAAGTAAAAAAATCCGTCATTACTTGGTCATTTCTTGCCCCTAAGGATGTAACTTTTCAATCGTTTAGAGATCGGGTGTTTAATACAGCAGCTATGGCCCATTCCTGCGTTGATAATTCATGTGAAACCTATTACCGAGGTACCGATCATCTGCATATTAGAGAAATGCATAGTTGTGAAGAAGAAGCTAGATACAATCATAATCACTATCGCACTGCAGATGGCGGACCTGTTACACCAATTGAAGTTTATCAGCATTTAGTTGCTTTTTGTGCACAACAAGAGGGTAGGCAATTTATTACTTCCATAGAAGAGAGAGATGACATTATATTAAAATACGCTCTGTATTGGGCTGAATTTAATGCGGATATCAATTATGTCGCTCTCTTTTTAATGGATAAAGAACAGGGATTTAAGCAAATTAATCAGAGATTGCTTGATATTGCTAGGATAGGAACACTTACCCCTGATCAAGCTGATGAAAAGTTGGATAAGTTCTTTTCTTCCACTCATGGCCGAAATATTCTGCATTTAGCATCCAAAAAAGGTTTGCCTTTGGATAAATTGAGCGATGTTAAAAATTATTTGAAATCTACCTATCGACAGATCTATTTAAAAGTATCATCTCCTATTCAAAAAGCAATTGCATCTGATCCTTCGCTTGAATCTGTTAAATCAGACGTAACTATTGTTGGAGGTTCGAAGAGCCCAAGTCGCCAAAGTCCTAGGGATGAGTACTTGTCGTCTTCTGATCAGCAGCTGGATGATATTGATAAGTTAGAGTTTCAGACTTTTGCAAGTGATGTGATCAAGCATTGTCGAAACATTGATAAGAAGTTGTTACAGGATTTGGAGTTAGAGGATTTTCGTAAAGGATTGCTATTATACTATGCACTGCGAACCGCTCAGATAAATTCAAAATTTGAATTAACCTTGGGTGAGCAACGCTTTCATTCTGATCTGACTACTGATGCAAAAATAAAGCAAATGTTAAAAGAGTTACCTTCCTTACAAGTCGGTTCTACGGAAAGTTCGATAGGTGGTGTATTATTGAGTAAATTGATCAATTGGGTTAAAAAATCCACTCCTGAGTTGGATAAGTGGGTTGCCTGGGTGAAAGTAAATGGTTCTCAAAGCTTTGGGTCAAGAATTTCAGGCGTCAGGCTAGTTGATGGCACTGTTAATTTATCTGTTTTACCCCCTAAACCAACTTCAAACACAAATGGTGGGTTTATTGACATTGATTTTGGAGAGGCCGCCTTAAAGACGGTATTTTTACCTAAATCAACAACAGTTCAATTGCCTTCTAAAACATCTGAAAGACACGAATCACTTAAAGTAGAATTAGGACATGAATTAAAATCATTAGTGGATCAGCAGTTGACTGTAAATAAGTTAGAACGAAGTGTATTTCAAGCAAAAGTTCAGGTGATTGAAGCCGCTTTATCTGTTCTTGCAGGAAAATCGTCAAAGAAGGATTTAGAGGCAGCTATGACGAAGAATAAAGGGTGGAATAGTGTTTCTTCAACTGGGTTTAAAAGCAGATTAGAAGTTAAAATTCAAGAAGTTATCGATTTGTACACTCCGGAAGCAAGTCTAGGTACAAAATTGAGCTAGAATCTTAGTTAAAACGTTCTTGAGCTAAGCTTCCCGATACCTTGAATTAAATAGATTTACTGAGCACCCAACACCAAGAGGAATGGTGCTGGGTATTTTTCACTTCTAATACAGTACTGTTGAATTGGAATTATTCCATTTCAGTACGATACTCACCCAAGCAAGCTAAACTATTTAAACGAGCTCTTTTGAGTAAAGCTTGTTGTGCTTCAGCAACATTCGCCTTTTTGCCGCTCCAGGTTTTTAAGCAATCTTCTTGCAATGCTCTGCCATAAGAGAAGCTCAATAACCAAGGTTGATCGCCAATCTGGTTAATGGCATTTAAGTTGGCTGTAGCTTGAGCAGGGGTTTGGCCACCAGAAAGGAAATTAATTGTCGGAACTGCTGCAGGTACATTATTTCGGAAAACACTTATGGTGTAGTCTGCTACTGCATCTGGGGTGCTAAAAGGAGCAAACTCTTTACCGCTAGTTACCATGCTTGGTTTTAATATTATATGTTCTAATTGAACTTGATGAATAAATAAAGTGTGGAAGAGTTCATGAAGAACCATCTCACAGACTTCAGCACAGTGTTCAATACTGTGATCGCCATCCATCAACACTTCCGGTTCAACGATAGGTACAATACCTACTGATTGGCATGCAGCTGCATAGCGAGCTAGGTTTTCTGCTCCAGTTTTAATTGCTGTCAGACTGGGAGTGAGTTGAGAAATAGAATAGACGTTACGCCATTTTGCAAACTTCGCTCCAAGATTTTTAAAGTGTGTAAGGCGTTCGGTCAATCCATCTAAACCTTGTGTGACTTGTTCGTTTTCAGTATTGGCTAAAATAGTGAGACCTTTGTCCACCTTAATACCAGGAACAATTCCTTTTTGTGCAAACAACTCAGGAATAGGTGTGCCGTTGTCATCGGTTTGTGTAAACGTTTCTTCAAACAAGATAACCCCATTAATGTATTGTTCTAAATCAGGAGTTGTTGCAAGAAGTAGACGGTAATCTCTTCGATGTTGCTCAGTATTTTCTGTGTTGATGGAAGCAAAACGTTTACCTATTGTGCTGTTACTTTCATCAGCTGCAAGGATTCCCTTTTCTTCATTTAACATGATTTCCATTGTGTTTGAAAGTTCTTCATAACTCATAATGTTCTAATCTCCTCGATTTATGGGGTGATTTATATACCCAATTCAACTATCTTGTCTTCAACGTGATATGTATTTTTCACGAATAATCTGTTGCATTGCAAATCCATGCACTTTTAAATAATTAAATGCGTCGTCGATCATACCTGGATTTCCACATAAATACACAATATCTTGTTCTGGATTTAAGTTGAGTTCAGGAAATGCATGCTGAACATATCCAGAAAATTCATTTTCATGAAGGGTTTCAGGGTTTTCGCGGCTTAAATAAGCTCTAAAACTGACCTGCTCAAACGAACTTGCAAATGTTCGAAATTCATCTGGATAAAGAATTTCATCTCGTTTTTGTACCCCTTGCAAAATAACCACTTGCAAATTTGGGTGCGTGTTTATCAACGTTTTTAATTCCTGCAACATGGCTCTGTAGGGGGTGGTTCCTGTACTAGTAGCAACTAGAATGTATCGACCGGGTATCTGTTCTTTTAGAGTAAGCCTTCCAAACGGACCATTGATTTGAATCTTATCGCCTGGCTTTAAGTTAAAGAGGAGATTGGTTCCTGGCCCCCCTTCAAAATAGCCAGCAGCGAATTCAATGCGATTATTTTTTGCAGGTTGATTTGCAATACTATAGCTGCGTTTAAGTTGTTTGCCTTCATGCTCAAAATGAATTGTAATAAATTGTCCGGGCAAATAATCAAAGGTGGGAGTAAGGTCGCAATTAAATATAAAGTGCTTTACCTTTGGAGTGATCATGAAAGATTCTTCAAGAGTGATAGGGAATGTATTAATTTGCATGGGGCATACCATATTAGTTATAAAGTGATTAATATAGGGGAAAAATTATGCAATGCAAGAGTTGGGTGCATATAATTAACATATGACTACTGTAGATTTAATCACCATAATAGGGAATATAAGCCAATCTCTATATCCAGTTCAAAAAATGATATCTGGATTGGCCTATATATTGGGAATCCTTTTTTTTTACACGGCCATAGAAAAGTTATTAAAAATAGGAGATAGACGAACTCAGTCTTCATCACACGATAAAATGTACACGCCAGTGATGTACCTGTTTATGGGGGCTTTATTAATCTATTTACCCTCTGCTTTGCCAACAATGGCTGCAACCGCCTTCGGTGTGGGAAATGTATTAACCTATGCCAATTACAACCCAATGAATGTATACAGTTCGGTCGGATTACTAATAAGAACTGTAGGAGTAATCTGGTTTGTACGAGGTTGTGTCTTGGTAGCACATGCAAGCAATCCAGGCACACAACATGGCCCCAAGGGGTTGCTCTTCATGATAGCGGGAATTTTTGCAATGAATTTTGATAATAGCATTGCTGCTGTGAATTGGTTTTTAAATTATCTGATTAAGATTACTGTATCAGTGAAAGACATGAGTGGTTATTAGGAGATGGGTTATTCTTCTTCACCACAAATCTTGAGATTATTTGCTTTCGCAAACTCCATGATCCCTTTGTAAACTTGCGGGCTTGATTCTTTTAATTTGGGATCAAGCAAAACGCATTTGTACCCATCGCTGTTCACACTTGGTTGTAATAAAGGAGAGTAAGCTATACGATTGTTTTTAAAAACGGCAAGGGTGCCACTCATGCGCTCAGCCCAATCGCTTGGTCGAAATGTTTTTCCTTGAGGGGTAATCCCTTGGATAACAATGGTTTTGCTTTTTTGGTCGGGCATACAGGTAGCTTATTTTAATTCACTATGCGTATTATAACATCATTCAACATTCACACCTAGGGTTTACTGATTAAGTTCAAGAACTTTATCTTAGGATATTACGAAGAAAATATGATAGGATGTGCTGGGTTTTGTACTATATGAGGCATGGTTTTGAATGAATAAAGAAAATCATTCAGGGATATATTTATTACCTAATTTATTGACCACTGTCAGTTTATTTGCAGCATTTTATTCTATCGTATCTTCAATGAAGGGGCGTTATGAAGAGGCTGTAATTGCGATGTTTGTGGGCATGGTAGCAGATAGTCTGGATGGCAGAATCGCTCGATTAACAAATACGCAAACGGAATTTGGTGCTCAATACGATAGCTTATCAGACATGGTTACCTTTGGAGTTGCCCCATCATTGATGTTATTTAACTTAACTCTGAGTCAGTTAGGTAAATTTGGTTGGCTAGTTGCCTTTATTTATACTGCAGCTGTTGCTCTGAGGCTCGCTCGTTTTAACACACAAATCGGGATAGCAGACAAAAGTTATTTTCAAGGTTTACCATGTCCACCTGCAGCAGCTGTAGTATCTGCTTTTGCATGGCTATGCATAGAACATGGCTGGAGAGGCTACTTCATTTCTACGCTTACCGCTGTTTTAGCGTTGACCTTATCAGTATTGATGGTCAGCAATTTACGTTATTACAGTTTTAAAGAAGTGGATTTTAAAGGAAAGGTGCCCTTTATCTACGTTTTAATTATGATCATATTGTTTGTAGCAATTGCTGCTGATCCCGCAACGGTTTTATTTATAGGCTCTGCTGTTTATGGATTGTCAGGGCCAATGCTCACTGTAGTTTCACTGCATAAAGTGAGAAAACAAAGAAGAGCTGCAAATAAGGATAAGGAAGGGGAGTTATAGGAACAGGATTTGTCTAAAACCATGGGGTTGAGTTAAAAATAGGCTTCAATGAGGGATTTTAGATAGACTAAATGACTGAATTGAAATTTATTGTTAACGAAGAGAGCATGGTTTTGAGCAAGTCGGATCGAGTTATTCGCTCTCGCCAAACCGGTCTTGAATAAGTTGCACGAGCGCATCATTCATTTCAACTTCATCTGGACCATCAATCTCAAGAGTAAGTTCGCTACCTTTATTTGCAGCTAGCATCATGACTCCCATGATGCTTTTACCATTAACTGTTTGAGAGTCTTTTATCACGTCAATATGGCTTTGAAAGCGAGCAGCAGTAGATACGAATTTTGCTGATGCCCTCGCATGCAAACCAAGTCTATTAGTAATTTTTATCGTTGTCTTAATCATAGCGGGTACAATGTACCATGAGTCGTATATTAGGTATAGACCTACAGGTGATCTTTTATAAAGTGAACAACGAGATAAGTGATATGGAGAGTGGATAGGGACGGCCCCATTGGGGTCCGTCTCATTTAGTATGTTCTTTATTACTTTTATTAACTAATCTTTATCTCTTTGGCTTAATAGTTTTTCCTTATGTTTGATGAGCTGACGATTAAGTTTGTCAACCAAAGTATCAATTGCTGCATACATATCTTCTGACTCAGAGCTTGCATGCAACTCACCCTTTGTGACTAGAACAGTTGCTTCAGCAATTTGTCTCAGTTTTTCCACATCAAATACAACATTAATGGCTCTAATATGATCAAAATGTCGCTCAAGTCTATCAAATTTCTCTTCGGTAAATGCTCTAAGGGCAGGAGTAACATCCATACGATGTCCGGTGATGTTGATTTGCATAAAACTCTCCTTTTATTATCTAATGATTTAACTGCTTATACTTTTTCGTTCATTGGATGGGGGAATTCCCATTGCTTCACGATATTTTGCTACAGTGCGTCGAGCTACTAGTATACCTTGTTCGCCAATTAATTGGGCAATTTTACTATCACTTAAGGGTTTTTTTCTATTTTCTGATGAAATTAATTTTTTAATTACGGCTCGAATTGCGGTTGAAGAACACTCTCCTCCGGCATCAGTATTAACATGGCTTGAAAAGAAGTACTTCAATTCAAACACACCTCGAGGTGTATGAATAAATTTTTGGGTGGTAACACGAGAGATGGTTGATTCATGCATGTCTAAAGCAGAGGCAACGTCATTGAGCACTAAGGGCTTCATGGCTTCATCGCCATATTCAAGAAATCCATGTTGATACTCAATAATGCACGTTGCTACTTTGAGCAATGTTTCTTGACGGCTTTGTATGCTTTTCAGAAACCAACGGGCTTCTTGTAAATTATTTTTTAAAAATTGATTGTCCACACTATTATCAGCTCGTTGTATTAAGGCAGCATACTGGCGGTTAATACTTAATTGTGGAAGTATGGTTTGATTTAAGAAGACTTTCCATTCATTGTCTATTTTTTTTACGGACAAATCAGGGATAATATACTCAGCAATATTCTGATGAATAAGGCTTCCAGGTTTTGGATTCAGTCTATGTATAATCTGTAAAATATCGTCAATTACTTGTTCATTAATTTGATGTTTTTTCATTAATTGTCGATAGTTATGCTGTCCTAGCAGATCAATGTCTTCAATAATTATCTTTCTGGCGATTAAAAGTTGCTCGTTATCTAAAGGTAGTTGTTCCAATTGAACGACAAGGGTTTCAGCTAAATTGAGAGAAGCACAACCCACAGGATCAAACAATTGGATGCGATGTCTAACAGCCTCTATCTCCTCTATATCCAGAGGAAAATCCTCACTGTTCAGGCTCGCGTGCAACTCAGGGACAGACATAGTTAAGAAGCCATCATCATTGATTGCATCAATGATGGTGGTTGCAATTACTCTATCGACATCACTCATAGGCGTTAATCCGAGTTGCCAATTAAGGTGGTCTTGCAAATTCGAAGTAGTACAATGCAAATTGTCAAAATTATAATCGTTGTCCTCGAAGTTATTGCGTTTATTCAAACTGGTATAGAGCTGAGCCCATTGAAAATCTGAGAATTCATCGAACTCTCGCCTTTGATCTAATGTAGATTCGTCCTTTTCTTCTTCGGCAGGGGTGGCTTCAAGCATAGGATTGGATTCGACGACTAATTGTATTTCTTGTTGTAAATCAATAGTTGATAATTGGAGTAGTCTGATAGCTTGTTGTAGCTGCGGAGTTAGAGTGAGATGCTGACCAATACCAATCTGTAATGTCGGTTTCATTCAAATCCTCTTTGTTTTCACTGCCATTATTTATCAGTTTAAACGATCTCATAGGATTATCCAGTACTTATAAGTCTTAATTTCTATTTAAAGAAATAGATTAGCTTGGATTTGCTAAAATAATGAAAAAGTTAGTTTAAAAAAAAACAAAAAGAATATTTTTGAAGAGAGTAAGAGGAGCAGCCCCTAGCGATTAGGGGCTTCATAACGTTATTTTACTTTTTTCTCTTTAAATAGAACATGCTTACGTACTTTAGGATCGTACATCATTAGCTCCATTTTTTCAGGATGATTTCTTGGATTTTTAGTAGTGGTTTTATAGTATCCAGTATCTGCTGTGGATTCCATTTTCACTTTGATAGTAACAGCTGCCATGGCTTATCCCCTTATTATATTTTTTCGCCTTGAGCTCTGAGTTTATCCAGAACCGTTTTAATACCTAATTTGTCAATAATTCTCATACCGCGCGTGCTTAATCTCAAAGTGACAAATCGATTTTCTTCTTCAACCCAGAACTTGTGGTTCTGGATATTTGGTAGAAAGCGTCTTTTAGTTTTATTATTAGCGTGCGACACTTTGTGACCAACCATGGGTCGCTTGCCAGTTACCTGACATACTCTAGACATTGCGTTACTCCAAAATATAGTTCGATAGTAGTATCGTATTTATAAAATTCGGGGCTTATTTATTTCATATAGCCAGTTGTAAAATACAAGAGCGGTTTTATAACAAAAATTCATTAATATTGCAATCATTATAAATCAATATAGTAGAATAATTAGGCAAAACTTGTATAATTGCATGCTTTTATTTTGAGTGATTGCGATGCAGCGTAAAATAAAGAGTTACGTTTTGCGTGCAGGCCGAGTGAGCAACCGGCAGCAGCAAGGTTTAGATTCATGGCTCCAAGACTATGAATTATCGGTAGATACTGTTTCAGTCTGGAATTTGGCTGAAGTGTTTGGGCGTCATGTAGATACGGTTGTAGAAATTGGCTTTGGCATGGGGGCATCACTTCTTCAAATGGCAATCAATAATCCTCAAACAAATTACATAGGGATAGAAGTTCATAAAGCGGGAGTTGGAAGTCTTGCCGCAGATTTGCATGAGCACCAATTAACGAATGTTCGCATTGCTGCAGCCGATGCTGTTGAGGTGTTTGAAAAAAAGATTCAAGAGAACTCACTTTCTGGGATACAGGTGTTTTTTCCTGATCCTTGGCATAAAAAGCGTCATAATAAGCGTCGCTTAATTCAACCTGATTTTATTGCATTACTGGTTAACAAACTTAAGCGAGGTGGGTTTATTCACTGTGCAACCGATTGGCAAGATTATGCTGAACATATGCTTCAGGTTTTATCAGCAGAAAGTCATTTATACAATCAGCAAATAGACGGAGATTACTCACCTAGACCAGACTCGAGACCACTGACCAAATTTGAGAGACGTGGAGAGCGACTGGGTCATGGAGTATGGGATTTGATATTTATAAAAAAATAAGGAAATAAAGATGATAAAGCAATTGCTTGGGATAGTTGGATTCATTTGCTCTTTGGCCTCTGCTGCATCAGAAATGCCCTTGTTATCAACATTGACTGAAATTCCAGGGGCATCTGGGTATGAAAAACCTGTAAGAACATTGATGCAAAATCAATGGCAACCCTACCTTTCTGAATCAAAAATAGATGGAATGGGCAATTTGATTGGACAGTTTAAAAATCAGCCAAAAGGTCCGAAGTTATTATTCATGGCACATCTAGACGAAACTGGGTTTATGGTCGAGTCAATTACTCCAGATGGATTTTTAAAGGTAGTCCCCTTAGGTGGAATTGCAAACTCAGTCCTTTATGCACAGCGATGGAATGTCTCTACAACTAAAGGAGTGGTGTTGGCATACTCCGGCATGGATTCACCCCATTTATTAGGTGATAAGAAGATGTTGAGTTCACCTGACATTAACGTGATGTTTCTTGATATTGGAGCCGAGAATAAAGAGCAAGCTCAGAGTGAGTTTGGCATTCGCCCAGGTCTTCAAGTGACTCCTATCAGTGAATTTAGTCAATTGAGTAAAAATCGCTTTTTAGCCAAGGCTCTGGATGATCGAATTGGATTGGCCGCAATCACTGAGTCTTTGGGATCTATCAAGCAAAAATCAATACCTAATCAATTGTATCTTGCTGCCACAGCACAAGAGGAAGTAGGAATGCGGGGAGCAAGTACAGTATACAATTCTACGCATCCAGATGTAGTCATCAATGTGGAAGTAGGAATTGCTGATGATTACCCAATGTTGCTTGCCGACAGAAAAGGTAGACTATTTTTGGGTAAAGGCCCTTCATTATTTGTTTATGATCGTTCTATGATTCCAAACCAAGAATTAATTAATTGGATCATGGAGTTAGCAAACAAAAATAATATTCCTTTACAACTTGAAGTAGAGCCAGGCTATGGTGAGGATGCTTCGAAGTTGCAAGTATCTGGTGATGGGGTTCCGGCTGTTAATATCGGTATTCCAATTCGCTATGCGCATCAGCATGCGGGTATTTTTGATAAAAGAGATTATGATAACGCCGTGAAATTGTTAAGCTTAATCGCTGAAAACTTAACACAGGACGTTGTTGATAAGCTTAAAACGAACTAGCATTGATCTTCAAATACCCATTATGTATCCTTGGTGATCTTGATAGGGATTTATTAAAAGTTAAAAGGAAGTCATCACTATGGATTTTTCTGCCGAAATAAATGAAATGTTGACCTTGAACATCGATGGATTTAAAAAGTATGTTCAAAAAAAAGTCGCCGAAAACAAAAATTTCCTAGAGCAAGTCTTTTGGTTGGCAGATGGCTCACAAATAAGTGTTTTGAAAGCACTTATTCAAAACCATCATGATCCTTTAAAGGCCACAGAGAGCGATACTCAGGTTAAAAAAGTGGACTTTACACCGATGATCGATCATGTGCTCTCTTTAAGCACAGACATCAATACAGGTGAGCCCGTGCATCAAGCTATTGCAGAGGGCCAAACTCAATTAGCACTCCATTTGCTGCAAGTAGCAAGTGACGATGAGCAAATCCAAGAGTCAGAGCCTAAAACGGTCTATCAATTGTTGAGTAGAGCAAAGTTCATTTTTACAAGCCCTAGAACCAAAAAATATGCTTTTGATGTAAACAAACGCGACCTAAAAGGCAGGACTTTACTTTCCTTGGCGATAGACAGTAAAAACACGGAGTTATTGATTGCTGTTTTAGCTAGAGGCCCCAATGTCCATGCTCCGACTTTAAGAACTTCGCTGGATATTCCTTTTCAACCAATCCACCAAGCAGTAGTCATTGATTCAGCAGATGCCGTTCGACTATTGGCAGCAGAAGGAGGGCAATTGGCTAATCCCTTCGGTAATTTGAAAGATACTCCAGTTATTTTGGCCGCTCGTCTCAGAAAATTGAATGCTCTGGAGGCTCTTCTAGAGAACCCTGTAGAGCAGTTATTTTTAGAAGCCGAAAATAATCATTTTGGCGAGGATAAAGTCACAGGTCACACGGCGATAGAGGAACTTTGTGTAAGTCTGAGCGAATCTAACGAAAAAACAGAGGCTCTTAAAGGCATAGCCATGCTATTGTCTAGAGGAGCTGAACCTCCTCGTAATGAGACAATGCGAGTTTTACTTAGCAGATATCGTGTTGAATTATTGTTGGAAGTTGAAAGATACATTGAAGACAAGCCTGACTTAGTGGATGATTTTGTGAATCGTTGCCATTTACGTGAAAGCGCTTTACATAATATTGTTTATGCTGATCATTCATGGGGTAGTTCGATTAGACACCTTCTCGGGGTACCTAGTGAGGCTGGTTTTATTGTTGAGCGTTTAATCAGTAACAAACATAAACTCAACATAGAAAAAGACATCTCTTCATTGACTACTACCGCGAAGCAGAATTTGGCCTCCGAAAAAGATGAATTAAAGCTGTATGCCGAATTTGTTAGGCGCTATGTGCAGGCTTATGATAGTCAGATATTTACGAACCGATGGAGTACTATGCGCTGGCTAATTGCTGAAGGGAATTGCGATTGGAAAACAGTGAAAGAATATTCTAAATCTCATCCAACCAGTCGTTCGCGATTAATTTTAAATGAAATGTTTTCAGCTAGACAAATAGTTCATGAGAGTCTTGAAACAAGTCCAGATTCCACTGTGAATGCTAATATGTAATTTAAGGCATATACTTGCTTAAACTTAATATACCCCATAAAATCATAGGATCTTTTGAAAATGATGGGAGTAGTACATGGGGTGGAATGAGCCAGAACAAGGCAAGGATCCATGGAAGGGTAAAAATCAGCCTCCAGATTTGGATGAGGCGATTAAGCGTATTCATGACAAGCTAAAAAAAGCATTGTTTGGCGGAGCTGGGAAATCACCGGGCTCTCCTTCCACGGGTACTAATGCTGGTTTGATATCACTATCAGTATTACTGATTGTCTTTATTTTATGGGCCTTATCGGGGATATTCATTGTTGATCCCGCTGAACAAGCTGCAATTCTTAGGTTTGGTAAATACGTAGAAACAGTAGGCCCTGGCCCCCATTGGATCCCTCGATTTATATCGTCCAAAGTTGTAGTGAACGTCGATAGAGTGATGGATTATTCCTATTCAGCTCAAATGCTAACAAGTGATGAGAATTTAGTAGCAGTATCATTGGCTGTTCAATATCGAATAGGTGATTTACAGGATTATTTGTTTAACGTAGCAAACCCCGAGGAAAGCCTTCAGCAAGCTACTTCTAGTGCTTTACGACAAGTTGTTGGAACAACGACTTTAGATCAGATTATTACAGAAGGTCGTGAAGTATGGGGGAATAGAGTACAAGACACGCTGACTAAAACATTAGCAATTTACAAAACTGGCGTTTTGATCGTAAACGTTTCTCCCCAACCAGCACGAGCACCTGAAAGTGTTCAGGATGCCTTTGATGATGCAATCAAAGCTCAAGAAGATGAAAAACGCTTTAAAGAACAAGCTTATGCCTATGCAGCCAAAGTTGTTCCAATTGCGGAGGGAACTGCCAGCCGAATTAAGCAAGAAGCTGAGGCTTATTCGAAACAATCAGTGTTGCGAGCTGAGGGTGAAGTAGCTGGTTTTATCGCCTTGTTGCCTCAGTACAATGCTGCACCTCAAGTGACTTCTGAAAGAATGTATTTAGATACCATGCAAAAAGTACTCAATAAAAGCAGTAAAATCATTGTGGACAGCAAGGCAGGCAACTTACTATACCTCCCTTTGGATAAAATGATTGCTGCCCAATCCTACTCTCAAACCAGCAACTCTAAAGAGAGCAAGACAGCAGCAAGTAATAGTAATGATGAGAATAGCTTGATTATTGCAGGTCGAGATTTGACCAGACCTACCTACGATCAAGGGAGAGAATGAGAATGAATGCAATTAAAGCCACTGTCGGGGTTATGGTATTACTGATTCTTCTTATTGTTCTGAGCAGCATGTTTACTGTGACTCAAGGGCAGCAAGGGATTATTTTGCGATTAGGTCGGTTGGTGAAGAATCCTCAGACAGATACGCTGAAAGTACTCCAGCCTGGATTGCACTTTAAGACCCCATTTATTGAAAATGTCAGAATTTTTGATACACGTATCCAAACCATGGACATTAAATCAACTCGTATAGTCACCAAAGAGAAGAAAGATGTGATGGTGGATTATTACGTTAAATGGCGTATAGCCGATTTAGGTAAGTACTTTAAATCTACCGGCGGTAATGAATTTAAAGCAGAAACTTTGCTGGAGCAGCAATTAAATACTTTGTTGCGCGCTCAATTTGGTAAACGTACAATTTCCGACGCCGTTTCTGGTGGACGTGATGACGTCATGGAGATTCTGCGTAAAGCCGCTGAAAAACAAGCAGGCGAGTTGGGTATTGTTGTGGTGGACGTGCGTATTAAAGGGATTGAGCTTCCAGCTAACACAAGCAATGCGATTTATCAACGAATGCGAGCTGACATGCAAAAAATAGCCAACAAACACCGAGCAGATGGCGAGGCGGCTGCTGAAGAGATTAGGGCTAAAGCGGATGCTGATGTCACTATTTTGTTAGCAAAAACAAAAAGCGAAGCGCAACAAATTAGGGCTGTGGGGCAAGCAAAAGCTGCAGAAATTTACTCCAAAGCGTATGGTCAGAATAAGCAGTTTTTTAATTTGTATAAAAGCTTACTTGCCTATGAAGCGAGTTTTCATAGCAAAAGGGATATTTTAGTACTGGATCAGAGCAGTGCATTTTTTGACTATTTCAAACGAGCAATGCCAAAAAGTGATGGTGTAACAGCAAAAAACTAAATATAATACTTGGTTTTTGTAATTAGATAACACTTGTTATAAGCCGGATCTAGACAATTCAGTCGGAGTTTTTAATACTTGGGACAATAGTCCCAACCTGAGTTTAATTTATGCAATTTAAGAGTAAATCATGGGTAAGAATGTTGTAGTTTTGGGTACACAATGGGGCGATGAAGGTAAGGGAAAAATTGTTGATTTGCTTACCGAAGATGCACAAGTGGTAGTTCGATACCAGGGTGGTCATAATGCCGGGCATACTCTTAAAATAAACGGTGTTAAAACAGTATTGCGACTTATTCCTTCAGGAATGCTTAGAGAACATGTTATTTGCTATATAGGGAATGGGGTCGTTTTGTCTCCCCAGGCCCTACTTAGTGAAATTCAAGAGCTCGAGTCCAATGGCGTCAATGTTCGCAAGCGTTTACGTATCAGTCAAGCTTGTCCATTGATCCTACCTTGTCACGTCGCTTTAGATAAAGCTCGCGAAGTTCATATGGGCAAAGCTGCAATAGGAACCACTGGTAGAGGAATCGGTCCAGCCTATGAAGATAAAGTAGCTCGTCGGGCAATAAAAGTAGGCGATTTATTTCATCGAGATCGTTTTATTACCAAGTTAACCGAATTACTGGAGTATCATAACTTTTTATTAACACACTACTTTAAGCAACCAGCCGTCGAATTGCAGCCTATCTTAGATGAATCATTGTCCTGGGCAGAGCAATTGAAGCCTTTGGTAAGCGATGTTGCTGCCAACTTGCATGAGCATAGAGAAAAAGGGGATAGAATCTTATTTGAAGGTGCTCAGGGGGTTTATTTAGATGTTGATCATGGTACCTATCCGTTTGTCACCTCTTCAAACACTTGTGTTGGTTCAGTCACCAATGGAGCTGGTTTTGGTCCAAAATACATTGATTACGTGTTAGGGATTACCAAAGCGTATACCACTCGTGTTGGTGGAGGCCCATTTCCAACAGAGTTATCTGATGAAGTCGGAAAGCGAATTGCAGAAAGGGGACAAGAGTTCGGAGCTGTGACTGGAAGGCCAAGACGCTGTGGTTGGTTCGATGCAGTTTTACTTAAACGCTCTATTGAGCTTAATAGTATTTCTGGTCTCTGCGTTACTAAATTAGATGTTTTAGATGGCTTAGACGTCATCCGTATCGCTGTTGCTTATAAAGATAGACAAGGTAATCTACTGACGCGCCCACCTCAAGCAGCTGACGATTTTGATGGTTTGGAGCCAATCTATGAAGATCATCCCGGGTGGCAGGAATCGACTGCGGATGTAACAGTCTTATCCGATTTACCAGCAAATGCCAGGTCATATTTGAATCGCATTGAAGCACTTCTGGGGGTTCCTATTGATATGTTATCAACTGGCCCTGAAAGGGATTCAACCATCATTTTACAGGATCCGTTTCATTAGGACAGGACTTCTAAATAACTCCTTTCAATTTCCCCTTCGCCCCAGGACTTGGGAGAAGGTGCCCGAAGGACTGATGAGGGGGTGATTGTTCGAAGTTATCTAATTCCTGTAGTTTTTTTATCCGTCACAATACTTTATTGACAATGACGGACCCCAATGAGGGTCTTCGACTAGTCATGCTAAGATCCAAGCATCTTTCCTGGATCGTAAGGAAGTGGATAAATGGTTCACCTATTCGTTGGAATACTGACTTTCAAAACGAATCAACTTTTGCTCTAAATCCCACTGCAAGGATGCTTTTTCACTGTTAGCAATGTATTGCTTACAAGTACCAGAATACAACTCTTTACATTCAGGCACCAAAGTGCCTGTACTTGAATCAGACCATATGCTTTTACCTGGCAAAAATGCGTAGGTTAGTGCATTACGATTGATTTGCTTAATTTGCGCATAAGTTAATTGGTGTTCTATAACAGCTTCTACATATTGTTGGGTTAAATTGGTTCTTAGCACCCCTTCATCATCGCTTGATAAAACAACGGGAACGTTATGCTGTAGATAATAGTTAAGAGGGTGCTTTTTTCCGTAGATATTCAGTATCTTTTTGTTACTGATCAAATTAATTTCTACTGGCAATCGGTTCTTTTTCATATAGTTTAAAGTATCTTCAGCTTGATTTTCATAATTGATATCTACACCATGACCGATGCGTTGTGCATGTCCAGTTTTTATAGCTTCTCGAATGTGAAAATTTAAATGTTGTGGAACCACCGATTGAGGTGATAATTCACCAGCATGTAAGCTTATTGGCACAGTTGGATAGTGCTGGTGAAGGAATTGAAATATCAGCATTTGTTGGTGGTAATCTCTTAGTGAAATAATACCATCTTCAGGTTGCACCAGATTGACTCCAACAAGAGAGCCTTTCGATTGTGTAACGGCTTCGAAGGCATTCAATGCTTGGGCAAATACATTATTAAGCGGTTGCTCTCTAAGAACATAATAAATTAACTTTGTTTTTAACTTGCAGGGATTTGTAGTTGGATTTTTAGTACACCCTAATTCTTCTCGAGATTTTGATAAAATTCGTTCACTTTCTAATACCGTTTGTTTAATATTATTCTGAAAGGCTTGATTACTTAGAAGCTGCTTACGTTTATTCGCATATGAATCATTTGAATTGAGTAACTCTCCAAAACTAAGTGATGACGCATTATCAGGTATAGACATCACTTCTAGGTAGAGCTCCTGTTGATCCGCAGCCCTTTTTATAATGACAGCAAGCAGCTCTGGTCTGTAGTCAAATACAATGGGTAAGTATTTTATAAAACCTTGAAAGAAATGATCATGTCCTGATTCTATACCAGGGATAAAATCTTTCATGGACCAATCCCTAACAACTTTTGCATAAAGATCTGGCTTATTAAATAGTTCTTTGACAGTCACACCTTTGCACTCCGCTTGATCTTTTGAGATTACAAATGTGTTTTCATCGAGGCAATAATTACCTGAAGCAGCCACCTGTAGCATTTCTTCTGGGTAGGCGCCCCCTGCCAAATGGTAATGCAGTTCACCCCCTTTGGGCATGGATTTAAAAAATGCATACAAAGAGTTTGTATCGGATTTTATGGAGTTAAAATGCGATTCTATACTGGCACTGAGGGAAAAAGAGAAAAAAAGCCCCAAAATAGATAATACTAACCTAATTTTGTTCATATTTTGCGATTGCTCATAAAATGGTCATTTATTATCGCATAATTGATTTAATATCCCAATAGTTTTGTAAGTCCTTATTGAATCAATAAAATTGAGTGGGTAGCGGAATTATATCTGAGCAAGATTGAATTTTTACAAAGATCATAGCAGAATAATCTAAGGCTAAAACCAAGGACGACGACATGTTAGATTTTTTATCCAAATCAAGCGCTGTTTTTTGCGCAATTGCTTTCTCATGTGCAAGTTTTAATTCATCAAATGCCGCTGGAATTCCAGTAGAAAATCAACAGGCTCAAACAGTCGAGGTGAATGTAGGGATTTACGCACCGTTCTCAAGTCAATCAGCGTTCATTGGAAGAAACATTTTGGCTGCGATGGAAATAGCAAATGGACAGCTAAAGCCTTCATCCATCCATTATTCATTTTATACCCTGGATCAGCAACCAAAAGGTAATCATACAGACAAAGTATTGCAAAAATTTATTACATCGCATGACATTAAAGTATTGGTTACTGCGGGGAAAGAAAATGGCCTAATTGCTGAGCCAGTAACAAAACATAATAATGTTATTCATTTGAATGTGCTTAGTAATTCGGTGGTGGCTGAAAATAATACAATCGAAGGACATCATATGAACCTCAAATTTATCACTCAATTTGAGAAAGAGTATTGGACTTATCCTTCTAAAGAAGCAGGGTATGCTTATGAAGCATTTCAGCTATTAAATACGAGCATAGCAAGCTCTATGAGTACTCATGGAGCTTATGCAAAACAGACGGTAATGAGTAAATTTAATAGTCTGGTCAAAGAAACTGCTTGAACTTGAAGGGTGTTTGTTAGCCCTGAAAAAAATCCTCCGCTTTAGCGGAGGATTTACGAGTGGATTAAAGCATGTTGCAGGACGAGGATGTTATTATTAGTTATCTATTTGCCAGCGACATTCCTTCAAGTACAGTCAGAGCGGTGTAAAGCTGATAATCTTTATACATCAAGTCACTGACTTCATTATTGGCTTTTTTGGAATCCACATTATCACCTTCTGGATTATTTTTGTTAATCAAGTGTCCATTTAGATCTGCTTCAGAAAATCCGGCAGAATCATTCTTCTTGCTTGAGTTTTTGGCGACATCAATTTCTTCTACAATAATATCAGGTGTGATCCCTTTAGCTTGAATAGAAGTTCCAGATGGGGTGTAGTATAGAGCTGTTGTCAGTTTAATACCTGTTTTGTTATCAAGTGGTAATACGGTTTGCACAGATCCCTTACCGAAGCTCTTGGTTCCTAATATAAGTGCTCTCTTGTTATCCTTCAATGCGCCAGCTACGATTTCAGAGGCTGAGGCAGAACCATTATTAATAAGAACAACTATAGGAGCATTGTCTAGCACATCCCCGGGATTTGCTAGTGCAGTAAACTTGGAACCTGGTAATCGACCTTCGGTGTAGACAATTAATTCTTGTTTTCCATTTTTATCATTGCCTAAGAATGCATCAGAAACTTGGATTGCTGAGTCAAGAAGTCCTCCAGGATTATTCCTTAAATCCAAAATGAGACCTTTAAGTTTGCCACCAGCCTGTAGTTTTAGTTGCTCAATTGCTTTTAGCATATCCTTTCCAGTCATTGCTTGGAACTGAGTTAGTTGAATGTATCCATATCCATCATTAAGCATTTTGCTTTTCACGCTTTTGATTTGAATAACTTCTCTAATCAGATCAAAGGTGAGTGGCTTGTTTTCACCTTTACGCAGTACAGTTAACTCGATAGTAGTGCCGGGTTTTCCACGCATCAAATTAACAGCGTCTTTTAGAGATAAACCTTGCACAGAGATTTTTCCTAGCTTGATGATGTAATCACCAGATTTAATTCCTGCTTTAAAAGCTGGAGTATCAACTAGTGGTGTGACTACTTTCACAACGCCTTCTTCCATAGTGACCTCAATACCCAAACCTCCAAACTCACCACTGGTTGAAGTTTGTAGCTCTTTAAATTCCTCTTCGTTTAAATAGGCAGAGTGAGGATCTAATCCACTTAACATTCCACGTATTGCATTGTCGAATAACTCTTTGTCATCCACAGGTTTTACATAGTATTTTTTTATTTCACCAATCGCATTAGAAAATCGTTGAACGTCTTCCAATGGAATTTTTTTTGTATTAGTATTGTTAGTAGATACCTCTTCTTGATCTGAGTATGCGGTAATCGGGAGCATCAGAGTGAGTGCATAAACTAATGCCATTGAGCTCGAAAGTAGTTTCTTAATAACCATAGCCATCTCCTCGGATGCAAGGCCACAAAATCAGCCACTTTTGTTTTTGTCTATTTATTTAAATGCAATTTAAATGCCAGCAGCTTTACTTTTTAAGACAACCAGTTTAACGGGTTCACCGCTTTTCCCTTTTGCCTTATTTCAAAGTATAGTCCGTTTTGTTTGATCCCGCCGGTGTGGCCAACGGTTGCGATTTGCTCGTTTTGTTGGACGAATTGTCCCTTTTGCTTGAAGAGAGATTGATTGTGGGCATAGAGAGTCATGAATCCCTGACCATGATCAATGATAATAAGTAATCCATAACCATTTAACCAGTCACTAAAAACAACCTTTCCAGGATATACTGCGGAGACTACAGATCCTTCATCGGCAAAAATTGTCACTCCCTGATTCATTCTATGTAAGGATCGGTGAGTCGAATGAATTGGAAGCGGCAATTTTTTGTGCATCTGATTGAACGGTTTGCTATTTTTCATGGCACTTTGCTGTGATAGAGACTTTAATAACTGAGATAAATTGTCTTTGTTTTTTTGAAACTCTTGTAAAGTATGTTTTTTGTTTTGAATATCATTGTCTAATGAGTGAATTAAAGCTTGATGATATTGTTTATGTTGCTCCAACTGTTGTTGATTTTGGACTAATCTAAACTTTAATTGCTGTGTTTCACTGAGTTCTTTGTGCAGTTTGTCTTTATTCGCATTAATTTCATTGGTCGTCGTTTGTATTTGTTCAATCAATTGCTCACGAGATTTAATCATGTACTGGTAGTAGGTTAAAACGCGGCTAATTTTAAAAGGGTCATCTTGATTAATTATCCATTTTAAGGGTTGATACTCGCCCATTTGATATCGTGCCTGCACCTGATTTGCCAGGAGAGCTTGATGTGTAAACAATACTTTATTTAAATCAGTGACTTTACTCTGTAGGTCTGAAATGGTTTTTTCTTTAATGGCTATATTGTTTTGAATTGTGCTTAGTTTGCGTACACCATCTCCAATTTGCTTTTCAGTTTGAGATAGCTCTTTATTTAATACTCCTTGCCTATCTGTAGCATGAGCTAAGGTGCTTTTTAAATTCGAAATTTGTGTATCCAGTTGTTTAATTTTATTTTGGGTAGTTGTGACTGAGCTTTGATTGGGTTGAGCCTCAAGATTGACTGGGAGTATCGTTCCTATCATTAAGCCTAATGCAGTATGCTTCAGTGTGTTTTTATCGATGAGATTAGGCAAACGCATGATCTTTTTCCAAAAGAATATGTCCGGTCATTTCTGGGGGAGGAGAAATATTTAATAAAGTAAGCAGGGTAGGGGCTACATCAATTAAACTGCCTGATTTGCAAGTAAAATGCCACCCGCCTCCTACATATATTAATGGTACAGGCTCTGTGGTATGAGCAGTATGTGCTTGCTGAGTAACATCATCATACATTTCCTCGGCATTCCCGTGGTCAGCAGTGATTAGTAATTGTCCTGATTTTTTTTCCAAAGCATCCCCTATTTTTTTCATGCAGGTGTCCAAGCACTCTATAGCTTTTAACGTAGCTTTAAAATTTCCACTATGACCTACCATATCTGCATTGGCAAAATTACAAATGATGACATCAAATTCATTATTGTTAATTGCATTAACGAGTACATCTGTTAGCTCTGGGGCACTCATTTCTGGTTTCAAATCATAAGTGCTTACTTTAGGTGATGGAATAAGGATCCTTTTTTCATTGGCAAAGACTTGCTCGGTTCCTCCATTTAAGAAAAAGGTAACGTGCGCATATTTTTCAGTTTCAGCAATGCGCAGTTGTTTAAGACCGTGAGCTGATAGAACCTCTCCAAGGGTATTATTCAATGGAATTGGGGGAAAGGCAATTAAGGTATCTAAATGTTTGTCGTATTGAGTCATGCTGATAAAATAAGATAACCTTGGAACACTTGGTCTTATAAAACCATTAAAATGTGGATCGATAAATGCTGAGGTTAATTGTCTTGCCCTATCTGCCCTGAAATTAAAAAATAATACCGCATCTCCATCTTTGATGGGGCTAACTTCGCCTATCAAAGTTGGTGGGATGAACTCATCGGAAATGTTGTCTTGGTAAAAAGAAAGAATGGCTTGTTCGGCGTTTAAAAATTGGTGTTTTGCAATTCCCTGAGTTAATAGACTGAACACTAATTCAATTCTATCCCAACGCTTATCCCTATCCATTGCGTAATAGCGCCCACTGATAGAATCTATTTTACCAACAGGATTTTCAGAAAGTACTCTAGATAAACGCTTTAAGCTATCCATCGCACTTTGAGGAGGAGTGTCTCTTCCATCAAGAAACAGGTGCAGATGAACGGATTTATAGTTTTTCTTATTGCATAATTCGAGCAGTGCAAATAAATGCTCCTCGTGACTATGAACGCCTCCTGGAGAGAATAACCCCATAATATGCAGGGATTTTTTATCTTTAGTTAATTCATCAATGACTAGGTTAAAATTAGAGTTCTTAGCAAACTCGCCACTCTTAATCGCGTCGTTAATGCGAGTGAAATCTTGTTGGATAACTCTACCGGCTCCAATGTGCATATGCCCAACTTCGGAGTTTCCCATTTGATGGTCTGGTAAACCAACAGGGTTTCCAGATGCTTCTAAAAGGATGTGTGGACAATTATGCCACCATTCATCCCACTGGGGGGTATTGGCTTGCGCTATAGCATTGTATTTAGCATTGCTATTATATCCCCAGCCATCAAGGATCATGAGAACTAAGGGAGACGAGTTAGGCATTCTATAAATCCCAGGAAAGTCTAGTTGATCAAAGTAAAGATTATACTCAGGTAAGAGTATAAGATCTATCGTCGACTTTAGTAATACAGGACTTGTGCAAAACTCCAAGCGCTGTGTTAACAATTACAGGACTTACGAAAATCCCCATTCTCTTCGTTAAAAGACATTGTTAATTTGGTCATTTAGTCCATCTAAACTCCTTCATTAACAATGTCTTTTGCCTCGACCTTGGGGTTTTTCGTAAGTCCTGAATTAATTTAAATTGTTCGTTCTTTTGATCAAACACCTCATTCAATACCTACTTTGCTCAGTCCTTGAAACGGACTTGGAAGTTCAGCCAGACTCTTTGACAAATCGCCAAAAGATGACTATAAAATAAACAGTATGATTAAAATATTTGCCGAGATTTTTTGGTTTGGAGACGAACATGACCGCATCTAAGAAGAATATTGAGATAGTTAATTTGATTCACTATCTACTGCAAAAAAAATACAACAAGATGAATTCAGTTCAAGTAAAAGTGATGCAGGATCAAATGGATAAACTTGATAAGAATGATCCCGCAAAGGAGGAAATGCAAAACCAAATGAATGCCTTGATTGAAACTCAAAGAAAGAACATGGCTGAGTTAGAGCAAAAAATAGCGGCAATAGTCGGTGGTAAGGAGGTGCTTGATCAGCTTGGTGCACCTGATTTATCTGAGGATCAACTAACCATGTTGAAACCGATAAAACCTAAAATTCAACAATCATTGGATTCTTTGGGCGACTTCGATGAGGAGGGGGATTCTGTGACTCTCCAAAAAGCATGTGATGGATTGATTGAAGAGATTCTTACCTTAACCAAACAAAGCAAGGATTTCGCATTTGATGAAGAAACGGAGCAAGCATTAACTTCCCTGGTTAAGGAAGTCCAACAAAATGAACAAAATACTGCAGCCTCAGTGCAGGAAGTGGTTCAGAAAGAACTAAATCAAGTTGCAAAGGTACTTGTAGAAAATATAGCGGTTACCCTTCAGGAGTACATTCGTATTAACATGGAGGAAATGGAAAAAAATAAAAGTCAACCATGGAGAGTGGGATTTATTCGACTTACGGTAGCTGTTGGAGACATGATAAAACAAGAAGTGGGTATCGTGTATATAAGAGATGAAATTACTACTTTCAGTGAGCAAAACGAGATATTAGAAGCTGTTCAATCCAATATTAATGACTTACATGACCCAACAAATATTGTTGGACTTCTTGTGCTTGTTAACGATGCTTGTAAGACCAACTATGAACTAAAAGAAGCAAAACGTACCCAACAGGAAGCGATAGCACATCAGCGTCAAGAGATGTCGCATGGTGGGTTCAATAGAAGAATTAGGAATGCATTAGAAGAGGCAGAAAAAATTGGAGCTAATTGTACAAATAAATCGATTAAAAACTCATTAAAAAGAGATAACTTAGTTGTGGTCTTTAAGGATTTAATGCGTGCAAGTATTGCACAAGGGGAAGATTTCCAACGTTTACATTTAGGAGAAAACCCCAAGGAGTCTGAGAAAGATCCAGGGGAAGAACAAGACGAGTTTATTGATGCTAAAGTAATTGAATTCTTTGGCCCTTTACTCACCCAGAAAAAAATCACTGATCGAGAGATATCATCACTTACTTCAGACATGAGAGCACTTAATAGAGCTAGACAGCATTGTGATAAAACGTCCAATGTAAAATTGCACATGGATGATAATAAGAAACTGATACGGTATGCTGGTTATGGGCTTTTAGCCGCAGGTGTTGTCGGAGCTGCCTATTATTTTAGAGGACCTATACAAAATTTGGGAACTGGGCTTGCTTCAGGCGCCAAATCGACTTCTATGACTTATGGTCCTAAAGCAGCCAGTTGGTTGGGCACGGCTATAAGTGCGTCATTAACAGCAGCATTCGTTTCCATAACCGTGAAGCCGATAGTGGCCGTTTCAGGGTATGCACAAAGCTCCATAACCTCCTTTTTTGCTAAACCCAGGGCTATACAACAGGCTACCCCTTCTCTAGCTGAGCAAGTAGAACAACAACAAAATGTACGGAAAACGTAATCTTATAGACAATTGTTGTTGTGTAATAAGGAAAATAGACTGGCGGAGTGTGCTCCTAAATTAATTAAGATGGTTACATTTGGCTCTAAAATCAGTTAGAATAAATTCTTAAGGTTTTATTAAGGATGTATGCCAAGATGTTTGATGAATCAGTCCAAAAAAAATTGATTTTAGGGTTATTGTCACGAAGAAACAAACTATTAGGACATTCAGACAAAGACAAAAACGATAATATAAAGAAGGCTATAAACTTAATTGAAGTCGCTTTGAGTGACTTTGTAGAATTAGGTATTCGCTTCGATAAAGCAAGTGCAAACTCACCAGTAGTGAATAACTCCATCTTTTCCGCCCCAAGCTATCATGATAATGGGTCTGTTTTAAATAGTATTGAAACCCATGAGGAAACATTTACACAATTAAGGAAGGTTCTTTATGCACTTACTCATACGCCTGAATATGCTTCTCTTTTAGACGAAGAGTTGTTAATAATTATTCATGAGTTTTTAATCGCCGTAGCTCAAAAGAAACCTTTTAACGATACAAATCTTCTTTTGAATGAGACTATTCCAGAGGGTCAACGAGTTTATACTTCTAGCGGCCATTGCTTTGATGTACTAGAGCTTATACAGTGCTATAAGGATAAAAAATTCATAAATCCGTATTTAAATAAGCCATTTTCACCAATTGACATTTGCCATATTTTGAATAGGAGCATTGCATACAGTCAAACGCATAAAGATAAGAATTTGATGAATTTCTTAAAAACTTTTGGACCAATTCCTGTTATGGCCATTTATATGAAGAGTATGGTGTATTTAGCAGATGATAAGGGTAGAGTCATAGGTATCCTGCCACAGTCAGTGTTACAGTTTAATTTACCAATCGAAAAAGACAAACTGATATTTTCAAATAGATATCTCCTTCAAGCTTTGTTTGCAGGAACGATGTCAATGAAGGATGTGTCTGAAATTGGTGTCGATAATCTGAGCTTAATTAACTCGTATCGAAAAGCACTGGATATACTCTGTAGCGGCCAGGCGCCTTTATTTATTGAGCTTGCGAAAACATGTTCTAAGCTCGATTTATTTGAGGTGTTAAACTCGAAGCAACCCTACGACGAAGCAATAGCGGCTGTTTCAAGTTCAAAAGCAAACAGGCTAATGAACAGGGTATAGGTAACTCGGAGCTAGTTGCAGTCTTCAAGTTGTATGCAATTTTTTTCAGCATCGCATAGCTGCACGGGATTACAACCAGGATAGTATTTAATGGACGCATGATGTTTGAGATGCAATGGAGGGACTTTCAATTGATTGCATGAGTTGCAATGGTTAAAGTCCGCAAATTGGTTTTTTTCACAAGTGGTTCGTATTCTAAAATCAGAACCAAAACCACTAATTTTAAGACATCCTGCAGGCAGTGCATGGCTGTTGTGCAAACCAAACAGGAAAGTTGAACAAGCAAAGAGAATTCTTATTTTGTTTTTATTGAAGGTGTTCTTACGCATGTATTGCTCCTAATAGGGAAGCACGTTTATAAGGGTTCTAGAAAAAAACTGAACATTAAAATTATAGACTTGATTTAATGGTGAGTATAGAGGGAGTTTAGCGTACTGTTGGGGACTTAATTTTTGGCAATAAAGAGGATAGACTATGTGTCTAATTGTTATTGGTAGGATTGAAAGTTTTGGATGATAGTTTACCTCAGCACATCGCTATTGTGATGGATGGTAATGGTCGTTGGGCTGAGCAACGTAATTTACCTCGTGTTGAGGGGCACAAAGTTGGGGTTGCAACGGTAAGAAAAGTAATTCAATGTTGCTTAGAAAGAAACATTCCCTATTTAAGTGTATTTGCTTTTAGTTCTGAAAATTGGTCGCGGCCTGACTTTGAAGTCAACTTTCTAATGGAGTTGTTTTTACAGTCTCTGAAAAATGAACTACCGGAATTGAAAGAAAATGGAATAAGAATGTATTTCACTGGTGATCTGGATTTTTTGTCTCCAGTATTGCAACAGCAAATACAAGAGTCTATTGAATTAACAAAGCACAATCAGAAATTAATCCTTAATGTGGTTATCAATTATGGTGGTAAGTGGGATATCGTCTCAGCCGCTAAAAAAATGCATCATAAGATATTGGATGGTCAAATCACATTGGAAGACGTTAACGAATCGATGTTTGCGCAGTGTTTGAGTACTAGCGAATTACCTGATCCTGATTTATTTATCAGGACCAGTGGAGAGTTAAGACTAAGTAATTTTTTTATATGGCAATTGGCCTATACCGAATTGTATTTTACTGAGGTGTTGTGGCCAGATTTTAATGAGTATGAATTTGAATTGGCTCTAGATGCTTTTAAGAAACGAGTTAGGCGTTTTGGGCTGGTTTTACCATCGGAGTAGGGCTGAAACCATGTTTATGCAACGTTTAATAACAACTTTAATACTTGCGCCACTCGTATTACTTGGGATATTCCTGGCCCCAGCTTGGTTGTTAGGTGGAGTACTGGTAATCATTTTGTTACTAGCAGGGTATGAATCACTCAAGCTAATTCCTCTATCCAATGTGCTCATACAAGGATTGTTTTTAGGTCTGTTGCTATTCTCTTTTTGGGCATCAAGTTACGTGTATCATGTCTGGCTTAGTATTGGCTTAGTCTTTTGGTTGTTTAACTGTGTCGCGATACTTAGTTTTCCTAATTCACAAGACTACTGGGGCTATCCAATAGTTGTTGCTATAGCTTGTTTAGTGTTGTTACCCTTATTTGCACAAAGTCTAATCCACCTGTATCACTTGCCGCGTGGAAAAGCATTAATCGTTTATCTCTTATTCTTGATTTGGGCATCAGACATAGGCGCTTATCTTACCGGAAAAAAATGGGGAACTCATAAGCTAATTCCTCAAGTGAGCCCTGGAAAATCATGGGAAGGTGTTGCTGGTGGATTTGGTTTATCAATGGTAGTAGCATTAATTGGTCATTTTTGTTTTCAATCAGGATTTGAACCGCTTTGGTTTATTTTAGCGTTCATTACAGTTCTAATTTCGATTTTTGGTGACTTATTTATAAGTATTTTAAAACGGCGTTGTCATTTAAAAGATACAGGTAATATAATTCCGGGTCATGGTGGTATATTGGATAGATTAGATAGCTTGATAGCTGCCTTACCTGTATTTTACTTTGGATTAACACTAATACGAACTGGATATTGATACTCTATTCGTTAAACTTTGGGCTAGCGATATGCTTTCAACCTGGGTGTATTTTTTATTAGCTTTGATTGTACTTGTAACTGTGCATGAATACGGCCACTTCCAAGTAGCTCGCTGGTGCGGAGTCAAAGTGCTTCGCTTTTCTTTTGGGTTTGGCAAAGTTCTAGCTCGATTTTGTGATAAAAAGGGAACTGAGTACGTGTGGTCATTAGTTCCTTTAGGCGGTTATGTCAAAATGCTTGATGAAACAGAAGGTGATGTTTCAGAAGAAGAACGACCACTTGCCTTCAATAATCAATCGCTACTGGTGCGTGTTGCTGTAGTTATTGCTGGACCATTATTTAATTTCATTTTTGCCTTTGTTGCATTGTGGCTGGTCCTAGTCATTGGAATGCACTCTTTAGCACCAATGATTGAATCGGTTAAACCAAATAGCATCGCTGCTCATGCTGGCCTATCCTCCAACCAGGAAATTATTGCTCTGAATGGCGAGAAAATTAATAGCTGGCGGGATTTTCAGTACGCATTGATGCCCTTTATTGGATCTCAAGAAACAATCAGTGTAACTGTTAAGTCTATGAACGATGGGACAATTAAAGAACTTTCAGTTCCTTTAGGAAATTGGGCCTTAGATGATAAAAAACCAGATCCTATAGGAAGCTTAGGCATCGAGCCTTTTATTCCCAAGATACCTCCTATCATTGGGGAAATTGTTCCTGAATCTCCCGCAGAGAAAGCAGGTTTACAAATTGGTGATTTGATATTAAGTGTAAACGGTAAACGTTTTGATGATTGGATGTTTATCGTTGATTATGTCCGAGAAAGACCGAATGCAAAACTGAGTTTAGACATAAAGAGGAAAAACCAATTAATGACCCTATCTATCTTGACGGGTAGCCAAGAAAACAATGGCAAAGTAGAGGGGTATTTGGGAGTTAGATCACAAAAGGTAGATTGGCCTTCACATTGGCTTCGTCTTGAAAGGCAAACGCCTATACTCGCATTAGGAACAGCTTTGAAGCAAACCGTGGATCTAACTGAAACGACTTTTATACTGATGGGTCGCTTGTTCACTGGAAAATTGAGTTTAAACAGCATCAGTGGGCCTGTAGGCATAGCTCAAGGAGCAGGAGATTCTGGTAGAGGGGGTTTTGTTTCCTACTTGTTGTTTTTAGCTTTAGTGAGTATCAGTTTAGGTGCTTTAAATTTATTACCAATCCCTATGCTTGATGGAGGACATTTGTTGTATTATTTGCTTGAAGCTATCAGGCGAAAACCTTTATCCGAAGGAGTAAAATCGGTAGGAATATACTTGGGACTATTAGTATTAGTGGCATTAATGTTTATTGCATTAACAAATGATATTTCAAGACTAACGAGTTGACAGTTTTGGTTGATCAGAATAACAGTGCTTGTGAGTTTTTCGCAAGTCCTGTAAATGGGTAATTGGATAATTAGCTGTCAATAAACTTGACAGCGAGTTCTACTTCCTATAAAAGGGTTTCAATTTTTGGGCATAACTGAAGTCGATGTATTTTCAGAAATGCACGTAGTACTGGACGCAAAATAATAATGAAAAAAGTCGGTAAAAAATTAATCTTAGGTGTTTGTTATTCCACGCTTATTACACTATCTAGCCACTCCTTGGCTGCTAGCGGATTTGTTGTAAAGAGTATTAAAGTCACGGGATTACAAAGAGTATCAACGGGCACAGTGTTGAATTACATCCCTGTGCAAGTGGGTGAAGAAATCACTCCAAGCTCTACTGCTGAAATAATCAGAGCATTGTACGACACAGGTTTTTTTCAGGCTGTCTCTTTAGAACGTCAAGGTAATACTCTAATCGTTAATGTCATTGAAAGAGCCACCATTGGTTCAGTTTCGATCGTTGGTAATAAAGATATACCAGCTGATAAAATGAAGGCCTTTTTAAAGGAAATGGGTTTAGTTAAAGGCCGCGTATTTCAAAAAGCATCTTTAGAACGATTAGAGAAAGAGCTTAAGCAAGCCTACACAGCTCGAGGTAAATACAACTCAAGAATTGAAACTAAGATTACCACTCTCACCGATAATCGGGTTGCTATTAATATAACCGTGTCTGAAGGGCGGGTGTCACGAATTAAAGAAATTAAAATTATTGGAAATCAAGCTTTTTCAGCAAATGAGTTGCTTCCTGAAATGGAATTAACAACCAGTAATTTGTTTACCTATTTCACTAAAAAAGATCAATACACGAAAGCCGGTATGGATGCTTCACTAGAGGCACTGAGAACATTTTATCTCGACCGCGGCTATTTAAAATTTAACATTGTGTCCTCTCAAGTACTTTTATCCCCAGATAGAAAAGATGTTTTCATTAATATTCATGTTGAAGAGGGGCCTCAATACCACTTCGCAGGTTATGATGTTACTGGAAAATTAATATTACCAAAAGAAAAAATAGACTCATTGATTCAAGTGAAGCAAGGCGATGTATTTTCACGCAAGAAAGTCACCGAATCCATTTCAGCCATCGGTTTAGCATTAGGTGATGTTGGATATGGCTTCCCAGCAATTAATGCCGAGCCACGAATAGATGAGAATGATAAAACGGTATTTATTACCTTTGTAATCCAACCCGGACGTCATGTGTATGTCCGTCGAATTAACTTTCATGGGAATACAAAGACGGGTGATTATGTTCTAAGAAATATTATTCGCCAAAATGAGGGTGGCTTATTGTCCCTGCATAATATTAAAGAATCTGAAAGGCAGATGCGTTTATTAGGTTATTTAAAGAATATTGATGTGAAAACGACGCCTGTCCAAGGAACCAATAACCAAGTGGATTTAGATGTGCAAGTGGAAGAGGCTCCTTCAGCTGAAGCGAGTGCTTCAATTGGTTATGGTACCAACGGATATCAATTTAATACCTCTGTCAACCAACGAAACTTTATGGGCTCTGGTCGCTCTTTAGGGGCTTCTTTTAATGCAAGCCAGTGGGGGCAAGATTATTCATTCAACTATTACAACCCCTTTTTTACTGACACAGGAATTGGTCGGGGGGCAAGTTTGTATTATTCAAAAATTGACCCCAAAAACTTGAATGTGGCGACTTATAGTTCAAATCGATTTGGTGGTGATATTAACTACAATTTCCCCTTAGGTGAGACAAGTGGGCTCCAACTGGGATATGGTTATCAAGATGTCCATATTAAATCGGTAGGTTTGGTAACGCCGATCATCAATTTTGTTAACTTAAATGGAAATCATTTTCAAGAGATTAGATTGACGGCAGGCTGGAGCAGAAACAGTTATGATCAAATGCCTTATCCAAACAAGGGATTCAATCAACAGGCAATTGTCATGGCGGCTTTACCAGCAACCTCGCAATCGTTGTCTTATTACAAATCCTCCTACCAAGCACACTTGTATCAGCCATTAGTGAAGGGTTGGATTTTTACCATTCTAGGAAATGTGGGGTATGGTAATGCATTTAATGGGAATGGATTGCCATTCTTTGAGAACTACTATGCAGGGGGTACTGCACAACCTGGACAAGTTAGAGGTTACGATAGTTATTCATTAGGTCCCTTAGATAATTTTGGGAACGCGATGGGTGCGAACCTCTTGGTTAATGGCAGCGTGGGTTTAATATTGCCTTATCCATTAAGTCGAGATAATGTTCGTACGACAATATTCTCCGACGCAGGTAACGTGTTCTCTGATGGGACTCCTATCGCGCTACGTGGAAGTGATGCCGGACCCTTGCGATACTCTGCGGGCGTCTCATTAGAGTGGCGATCACCATTTGGCCCATTGGCATTCAGTTTAGCTAAGGCTCTGAATCCACAACCGCGTGATCAAAAACAATATTTCCAATTTGCACTTTCTTCCGGTTTCTAGCAACTGTTGCAATGACCGCCGGGCTTTGATGTGCCGTGTTAGCCACGGCACTCAAAGAGCCTGAAGATAAGATGTAAGACATCGTAATTAAGAAGTGTAGTTAGCACACTCTTATGAGTTTTGTAAATAATTGGGGAAACTAATTACAAAAAACAGGGGTTGTACATATCGCAACCTGTTTAGAATTATGCTAGCATTTCTTACTTTAATTGAGGAGATAATTATGAAACGTTTGGGTGCGGGTTTAGTCGCATTGATATTCAGTGTATTTTGTGCCAGCGCGTTTGCTGATGTATCAAAAATTGGCGTGGTTGATTTGCAAAAGATCATGCAAACCTCCAGCCAAATGAAAGACATTCAAGCAAAACTGGAAAAAGATTTTAAACCACGTCGTGATAAATTAGTTGCAATGGAGTCTTCCATAAAAAGTGACATGGACAAATTTAAGCGTGACGCTGCAATTTTAAGTGCTACTCAAAAGAAAGACTTAGAAAAGAAAATTGTTGCTGCTCAACAGCAATTTGAAAGAGATGGACAACAATACCAACAAGAATTAAGTACTGCTCACAACGAAGCAATGGAAGGTTTGTACACTAAAGTGCGTGCGGCAATTGCTAAAATTGCTAAAGATGAAAAATACGACTTAATTGTTCAAAAAGATGCTGCTCCTTTTAGTGCAGATACTTTAGATGTTACCGATAAAGTTGTAAAAGCAATCAATTAATTCATTCGGCTATCAGATTGCTGACGTTAGCTGAACTTGCAAATAAACTAAATGGCGTATGGCATGGTAATGCCAATTACGCCATTTTTAATTTATCTTCCTTACAATGTGCTACCAATAAAGATCTTGCTTGTTTTGATAATCCTCGATTGAAAGAGCTGTTAACAACCACAAAAGCAGGTGCAGTTCTATTAAAATCAGAACACTTAGAATGGTGTCCGGTTAATGCAATTGTTGTAGAGCATCCTGAACGTGCAATAAATCAGGCAGGTAAGATTTTATTCCAATCCCATTGCCATACAGCATCTATTCATCCAACAGCTCAAATTCACACAACAGCCAAGCTGGGTAATGGTGTACATATAGGAGCTAATGTGTTCATTGGCCAGAATGTCAATTTAGGAGCTGGAGTACGTGTTGGAGTAAACAGTATTATAGAGGAAGGGGTCGCCATTGCTAATGGCACAGAAATTGGTTGCTCAGTGGTCATTCATACTGGTAGTAGAATTGAAGAGCAGGTATTCATTGGCTCAGGCTGTGTTATTGGTGCCCATCCATTTAATTACGAAAAAGCTCATGGATCATGGGTTGTTGGGCTTGTTGTAGGTGGGGTAGTTATTTCCAAACGAACACGCATTGGATCAAACTCAGTGATTGATAGGGGCTCTTTCAGTGACACCTATATTGGTGAAGGAGTGTGTATTGACAATTTAGTATTGATAGCACACGACGTTTACATAGGTAACAATACTATCATTGCTGGTTGTGCAGTCGTTGGTGCTCGAACACAAATAGGAAACGATTGCATTATTGGTGGGGCAAGTTGTATCGCAGCTAACACACAATTGGGAAATGACGTTGTCATAAGCGGAATGTCGACTGTAACAAAATCAATAACAAAACCCGGGGTATATTCTTCTGGAACGATAGTCCATGAGCATGAAAGTTGGCGTCGTAATGCAGCACGCTTTAAGCGTTTGGACGATTACATCCTGCTGTTAAAAGCGATCGAAAAGGAAATGAATGACAGGTAGGCTTGATTAGATCCTTGTAAAGCTAGATAATGTGCATCCACTGAGAGAGATATTGATAAAATGAGAATAGTCTATGAGTGAGTTTATAGATATAAATCAAATACTTAGTTTGTTGCCACATCGATACCCCTTTATCTTAGTAGATAGAGTTCTGGATTATAAAGTGATGGAATATCTGACTGCTATTAAGAATGTGACAATCAATGAGAATTTTTTTACAGGCCATTTTCCTGGAAATCCTATTATGCCAGGTGTGTTGATGTTAGAGGCATTAGCACAGGCCAGCGCCATATTATCTAATTTATCTAGAAAGCCTAGAGATGGATATGAGTACCTGTATTATTTTGCAGGAATTGATAATGCAAGATTTAAACAAGTTGTGACGCCTGGTGATCAGCTGCGCTTGGAAGTTAAACTAGTTGGACAAAAAAGGGATTTTTGGCGCATGTATTGTGAAGCTTATGTAGGTGATAAATTGGCCTGCTCAGCTGACTTGTTAAGCGCATCAAAGGAAATTAAAAAGTGATAGATGACAAAGCAATTATTCACCCTACTGCCAAACTGGCAAAAGGGGTAAGTGTTGGTCCAGGTACAGTGATCGGCGCGAACGTGGAGATAGGTGAAAATACATGGATAGGCCCCTATGTCGTCATTGAAGGGCCAACAGTTATTGGAAAAAACAATAAGATTTTTCAATTCGCTTCTGTGGGCGATGAACCACAAGACATTACTTATCAAGGGGAGCCAACCCGTTTAGAAATTGGTGACAACAATGTCATTCGAGAATACTGTATGATAAGCCGAGGCACTGTCAAAGGAGGCGGTGTTACGCGAGTTGGTAATCATAATTTTTTAATGGCCTATACGCATATTGGGCATGATTGCATGATAGGCAATCAAATTATAATGACCAACTATGCTGCATTATCAGGCCATGTGACATTAAATGATTTTGCAATTATTGGCCCCTATGCAGCTGTCCATCAATTTTGCCATGTAGGAGCTTATGCGTTTATAGCCAGAGCCACCTACGTTACTAAGGACGTTTTACCCTATGTGATGATTGCGGGACATACGACGTCGGCGTGTGGAATAAACACGGTTGGGCTAAGAAGAAGAGGATTTTCTTCTACTGCGATTGACCAATTAAGAAGAGCCTATAAAATTATTTTCCGCAAAGGTTTGACCGTGCAGCAGGCCATTGCGGAATTAGAGGTCATGCAACAAGAGTGCCCAGAGGTTGTACCGATGATTGACGCATTAAATCAATCCACACGCGGCATCGTGAGGTAAAAAGTGCATGTTCCTTATTTGGCAGTAGCCACAGGCGGAGCATTAGGAGCAATAGCTCGTTACATGACGATTATATTTGCCCAAAACCAATGGGGATTGAATTTTCCCTATGGCACATTCATTGTGAACGCATTTGGTTCATTGTTGGCAGGATTTCTCCTAGCAATCTTTGTTGGGAGATACAATGCTTCAGAATATTGGAGACTATTCTTTTTTACTGGCTTTTTGGGTGCTTACACTACTTTCTCTAGCTTTGCGGCAGAATCTTTGTTTATGTTTGAACAAAGACAGTGGCTTAAACTGATTACCAATGTATTAGTGAATAATCTTGGGTCTTTAACCATGGTGCTCTTGGGCTCTGAGCTGACTAAACGAATGCTTAAAAGATACTTAGAACTTAATTAATCGAGTGGCTTACTATGTTAGATAATCAATTACTTCGTGAAAACCCCCAATACGTGGCTGATCAGTTAGTCAAAAGAGGATTTCAATTTGATGTTAGCCAGTACGTCGCTCTAGAAGAAAAACGAAAGGTATTGCAAGTAGAAACTCAAGCCTTGCAAAATGAACGCAATTTACGTTCTAAGGCAATAGGGGAAGCAAAATCTCGTGGCGAAGATATAGAGCCTATGCGGGAGGCAGTCAATAAAATTGGACAACAGCTCGAGCAGAATAAAAACAAACTGGACGAGGTCCTTCAGCAAATTGAATTGATTACTTTATCTCTACCCAATATTCCGCATGAATCAGTCCCTTTTGGAAAAGATGAAAACGACAATCAGGAATTGAGACGATGGGGTAAGCTGCCATCGTTCGATTTTCCGGTCAAATCACATGATGAATTAGGTGAAGCGCTTGGGCAGATGGATTTTTCCTTGGCTGCTAAAATTACCGGTAGTCGTTTTGTTGTCATGAAACAACATATTGCAAAATTACACCGAGCCTTGATTCAATTTATGCTTGATACCCATACTCAACAGCATGGGTATCAAGAAATTTATGTTCCTTATATTGTGAATGCAGAGAGCCTTTTAGGAACTGGGCAACTACCTAAATTCGAAGAAGATTTGTTTAAGTTAACTGGTGATAACAATTATTATTTAACTTCAACTTCGGAAATTCCAGTAACAAACACGGTAAGAGATACCATTTTAACGGTAGATCAGCTCCCAATTCGTTATGTATGCCACTCCCCATGTTTTCGCAGTGAAGCGGGTTCTTATGGCAAAGACACCAAAGGCATGATAAGGCAGCACCAATTTGAAAAAGTAGAACTGGTTTGGGTTACAAAACCAGAGGATTCCTACTCAGCATTGGAGCAATTGACCCAACATGCTGAAGCCATATTACAGAAATTAAATCTAGCCTATCGAGTAGTTACGCTTTGTACTGGAGATATAGGTGCTGGTGCAGCCAAGACTTATGATCTAGAGGTTTGGTTACCAAGCCAAAACACCTATCGAGAAATTTCTTCATGCTCAAACACAGAAGCGTTCCAAGCCAGACGAATGAAAGCAAGATATCGTGATCCAGAAACAAACGAGATCAATCTAGTGCATACATTAAATGGATCAGGTCTTGCCGTAGGCAGAACTTTAGTGGCCATTTTAGAAAATTATCAAGATAAGGACGGTAATATTCATGTTCCTGAGGTTTTGCGCCCTTATTTAGGTGGAATGGAACTGATTAAAGCGTAGAAGCTGTATAGAAATTGAATTTAAATAAGATCCAATAGCAAAATAGCTCACAAATAAACCATTTTGATCTATAATTAAATTAAGCTGATTTAGAGTAATTGATTATGAAAAATAAATGGCAAAAGCACTTTGTAGCAGCAAACGAAAACAAGACAAATCCTAATGCTCCAGTGACAAATTATGAAAAAGCCAACGAGGACGCTCGAAAACCTGATGCAGGGAGTCCAATTGATACTGATCTAGAGAAGGTCTATGCTAATAAGCTAAAAATTGACCCGGTAACTGGTAAAGAAGAACAAGAAGAAGATAGACCTTATGGTTATAATCCATAAAATAGCATCAGGACTTACTAGGCAACGTCCCTAAAGTTTTTTGTGTACTATACTCTGTACACCTATTTTTTCATTTACTCCAATCTGCCCCCTCTCCCGCGCAAGGAATTTGAATAGTATGATGCTGCTTTTCGCGGGAGAGGGTTGGGGAGAGGGTTGGGGAGAGGGAATGTCACGGATGGTCATTGATGACGTGCTTTGGGAGTGCTTACAAAAATTACTGCCCAAGCCGAAG
>NZ_LNZB01000056.1:160037-185194 GCF_001468085.1 Legionella waltersii
CGGACCCCACTGGGGTCCGTCCCCATTCATTTTTTTGAAATTAAGTGTGGATCGCTCAGGGTCCGTCCCCTGACTAATTCTAACCGAGCCGCGAGCGTAAGGGAGCGGATAATCAGTTTAAGTTCTAACCCTTTCCATATTCGACGTATGATAAGTTGCCTGATAAACCGCCATAGCATCGTCAGCGGCTTTATCCAAACCTAGGGCTTTATTCGATTCATACATAATGACCAATGCTTTTTGAGCACTCGGTGCCTGCGGGTAATTCTTGACCAAATAGCCAGCCCTTTCTATGGCAGCAACGTACATTTTACGCTTGAAATAATATTGAGAAATATTTAACTCACGCTGAGCAAACATGTTTCTCAAGTAAATCATACGCTGTAAAGCATTGGCCTTGTATTTACTGTTTGGAAATTTTTGAATTAACGTTGCAAAATCAACGTAGGCTTGAGATTGTGTTCCTGGATCACGCCACGACTCATCCATAGGCAGTACCTTAGCATACAAACCACGTACTTGTTGGAAGTTAGCCAAACCTTTCATGTAGTATGCATAATCCACATTCTTTGCTCGTGGGTACAGATGAATAAATCGTTCTGCTGTTGCAGCTGAAGAAGGAAAATCTTCGTCCTTATAGTAGGCATAAATCAGCTCTTTTTGGGAGTTTTCAGTATAGTCACTGAATGGGTACATGGACTCAATCGCCTCTAATTCTTTGGCTGCTGTTGCGTATTGCTCCTTTTTCAATGACTTCTGTGCGGCAGTGTATAATTGTTCCGCAGTCATCCCTTTATAAGGATTATTCTCTTCATCGTCTTTTTTCCATTTGGAACAGGCCGATACAGTGGCAATTAAAACAAAAATTAACAATAAATGAATTCGTTTCATACACTAAACCTTACAAAATTACTGCTGCAGTTGCTAACAGGGAAAAATAAATTCGGTCCATTATACCTATGACCAGGCTATTTGCGAACAGTATTGAGACGAATCTTTTATTTTGAGTAAAAATAAGTAGGAAATCACAAGATACCACGGATTGTGATATCTTGTTAAAAAAATGATTGGTGGTGTGATTGATTAAACAGTGAGTTTAATCCCAGTATTTTGTAATTTATCAATGTATTCTTCACCGCCAGATTTGGTAAAGAACAAGGGAGAAGATTTATTACCGTAATGGGAAACAGCTAACAAAGTGACCAGTCCGGGAATGATCAGACTGAATGCTATACCTACACCTACTAAACAGTTTTTAGCATACTGTATCCAAATTGGATCTCTATGTTCTTTTAGTTCCTTGTCTTTTCTAGATAATAACTCGGTAAATTTCACTATTCGTTGACTTGGAAGAGGATTATTCTCTTTATCATTAAGAATATTCAATAGCTCTACCGTAATGAGGTATTTTTTTCTTATCGCTTGGTAAGTTTCATTTTGTTCTGGATTTTCTAATTGCTCAGTTGTATTCATATCAATTTCAAAACCTAATTTATTAGCCTTGTTTTGAAGATGATTAATATACTCCATGGTTAATGGAATTAACTGGGACATGATATGGTTTTCAGCAGTCATTTCAGTCCCGCTCTGAAGCGCTTTATTCAACTCTTTTTGGTGAGCTAATGCTTGCTGTAGTTCTTCAACTTTTTGACTTTTTAACTTGAGTTGCTCTACAGCCTTTAAATGGTTAACTTCTTCAGACTGTAGTTTTCTACTGATCTGATCAAATTGCCCTTGTAATTGTTCCAGTTGAATACTTAATGGATGTCGAACACCTAAACCATAAACCGCATTAGCAATTTTATGATATAAGTCCTCATTATTATCAAAGATAGGCTTTATTTCTTGTTCTAAATCCAATTTTTCTCTAACAATGTATTCAGCTGCTTTGACTATCAAATTGCTTTGTTTTTCTTCTGCCTCTTGATCCCATTGATCATAAGGTAGCTCGCTGTATAACCCCCTAAAATCCTTTAAACTATCTCGGTACCGTCTCAATTTATGATTGACTTGAAGTAAATCTTTCATAATCTCCGGTATGCTGTAGTTTTCAGATTCTTCAACAGCCTCTGACATAGTATTGAGAACTAATCTGCAGATATCTTTAGAAGCGCTGCTTTGTAGTTCCTCTTCAAAGTGTCCTAGATGTTCTATCTGCAGCTGAATCCACTGTTTCTTTTCTTGTACACTAGCATTTTTTAATTTCGTGCTATTTTGGACTATCAATAACAGTTGTTTACTTAAGTTAGATGCCTCAATATCAGTACTTTCATGACTCTTCGATAAATCCTTTAAGGTTTGATTTAATGTTGCAATCATCCCATCAAAAAATTTACCGCCCTTCATATACGTGCAAATTTGATTGTAATTATTAAAAAGCTCGCCCCTTTTTAATACAAGGACTTGCTCAAGATCGGCATTTAATTTTTTTAATATATTTTGAGCCAATTCATTGTCTTGCAATTCGGGTGCTTTTAATTTTGTAAATGCTTCTTCTACGGCTTTATAAACCCCTTCTAGAGCGGGCACATCCATAAGAAATGGCTTCCGCACCTCCTCAACTAGAATACTTAATGCTTCTAAAATTAAGTCATAACCTTCTTTAGAATTTGAGTTAACAGCATGGGCCATTTTATCATCAATAACAGACGTATTTAGTGGCAAGACCTCAACTTTAGCTTGCACCTGTTGAACATTGAGCACAGCTTGCAAATTTTTCAACTCGCGAGCATGATTACAAATTTTAACAAGGCCTTCTACCGATCTTCTGATTTTATCTGGAAGTGACATTTCAGTAGAAAGTCCAAGTCGTTGATTTAAATACAAACGAGCATGCTCATAGTTTAAGAATTTACCTCCCGACGGCACAGGTACCACACTGGGTAAAAAGGTATCATTGTGTGATTGGTAATGAACTATTCTCTGATCCAGCACTTTCCATAAAAGGCCTTGAATGGACTGCTCCTTTCCTAGAACGGCATAAGAGGTTGTATTAAAGTGGTCATATGCCCTTTTGTTTTTCATAATGAGCTCATATTGCTCACGATATAACTCATTTAAAGCCATGCGAAACGCTAAGTCATCATGAAATACAGATTCTAGACCACCCAAAATAGTCTCAAAGGGTCCTCCTCTAGCTTTTCTTAGATCCAAATTCACTTTATTTTGTCTTAGAAAATCGATCAACTTGAGCAGTACCAGCTGTTGAACATGCTCTACGGTTAACTCTCGTAGCTCTTGAGGAAAATCTCGACGTTGTTGATCTTTCAGATTTCCTGAACCAGTACCATGATGACCAGGAAGTGACTCAAGGGTAAACTCAGTTTGGTCAGAAACTGGTTTAGGAACAATTCCTTTAAAACAGCGAGTTCGCTCATTGAGATAGGAGTATTGAGTGTACTTTTTCACTATCGCAGGCACTTGATAATACCTAGGATCTCTCCAAGCCAAATAGGTTGGTTTAGTAAGAACCATGTAATTACCACCTGGTACAGGATCGATGTTAAATATCGATAGATTTAACTTTTTGATATGCTCTTTAAGTCCAGGAATATTTAATTGGCCAAATCGTTCTTTATGCGGCGATCCTTTCATTGCTGTTTCAGTGTATTTACAAACACTGTTTTGCATCGTTTGTTCTTGATCAGCCGCTAATAATTTTTGAATCCGCTCTAACTCATGAGCTACTAAAATGGCCTCCACACCACCACGACTATGAGCAATAATTGAAATATTGGTTTCACCTCGGCTGACGGCTTCCAAAATAGCGAGAACACCACGAGCAATTCGATCACCAACCTCTGTTCCAAGAGTGGTAGGCCCGTCAATGACTTCCACGTCGGGATTTTTATAACGTACGACATTGTCGACTTGTACTGAATCTGATTCACTGGCTATCAAAGTAGAAACATAGCTTAAGGTTTCTGCTTTATCATAGCCCTCTTTGGACTCTTTAGGTGTAAATTGGGTATCAGTCCCCAATAAGGTTAATGTGAATGTCATAGTATCGTTGGGTTAATTAAATTGCCTCAAAGTATATTTTATAACCATTAAGGAAATATTAAAAGCATTAATAGAATTTAATAAATAAAATAACGATTCACCTCAATTGTTCACTATAAAACCGAGCCCTGACCATAAGGAAGCGGAACTTTTGATAGTACACGAAGTATTGTTGTTCACCTCTAACGGCTCCACTCACTAACAGCCGTAGGTCGGATTCGTTTTTGCTAAATTATGGTGAATGGTTACGAAATTATTTGCAAACAACTGATTGTTAGGATAGTATTCTTCCCTGTCGGAGAGGTGGCAGAGCGGTCGAATGCGGCGGTCTTGAAAACCGTTGAAGGGCAACCTTCCCAGGGTTCGAATCCCTGCCTCTCCGCCAAATTTCAATCTTACAGAACCTCTTTTGCCCCCAGCTAACTTATTAAATCCAATATTAAAGCATCCTTAATTTCAACCTATCCATGTGGCTAACATCCCTTACAATCCAGTAAAACATGATTTCATCCTAAAATCATGGGGTTAAAGTCATTCAGTTATTCAACAAGGTCAGGACTTAGAATAACTCCAAGGTCGAGGCAAAAATAGAACAGGACTTACGAAAAACCCCAATCTCTTTGTTAAAAGAACTTTTTAATTCGGTCATTTAGTCCATCTAAACTCCCTCATTAAAAAGTTCTTTTGCCTCGACCTTGGGGTTTTTCGTAAGTCCTGTAGAATTCAACGAGGGAGTTTAGATGGACTAAATGACTGAATTGAAATCTATTTTTAACGAAGATATTGGGGGTTCATAAGTCCTGGAGGCATAATTGATGAGAAATGGGGTAGTGGATGTCGCCCAAGCCCCGTATTACACTTGCTAATACGGGCTACTTAGGTACAGAAACAATGATCAACGTGCTATTCTTCTCTGCAATTCATTTTATAAACCGCATCAATTGCCTTCAAAGACTCTAACAGAGACTTCATTTTTTCCAAAGGCCAACTATTAGGGCCATCGCTTAAGGCCTTATCCGGATCGGGATGAGTTTCCATAAAAATGCCAGAAATTCCCGCCGCCACCGCTGCTCTTGCAAGCGCAGGAATAAACTCTCTCTGCCCCCCTGAGGCCCCATTATTTCCGCCCGGTAATTGCACCGAATGAGTGGCATCATAAACGACTGGACATTCCGTTTCCCTCATAATAACCAGCGAACGCATATCAGAGACCAAATTATTGTATCCAAAGCTCACACCCCGCTCACAAGCCATGATCTGTTCATTGCCAACGGCTTTCGCTTTAGCAATAACATGCTTCATTTCCCAGGGAGATAAAAATTGTCCCTTTTTAATATTCACTGGCTTGTTCATTGAAGCAACTTTTTGGATAAAGTTGGTTTGTCTGCAGAGAAATGCTGGGGTCTGTAATACATCAACGACACTAGACACCTCAAACAATGGGGTATCTTCATGAACATCAGTTAATACAGGCACACCTATTTGCACCTTCACCTTTTCTAAAATCATTAATCCTTTCTCAAATCCTGGACCTCTATAACTTGAAACTGATGAACGATTGGCTTTATCAAAAGACGATTTATAGATAAATGGAATACTCAATTGAGCACACATTTCTTTTAAATATCCTGCTGTTTCTAGTGCCAATTCCTCGCTTTCAATGACACAAGGTCCTGCAATTAAAAACAAAGGTTTATTTAAACCGACTTCAAAACCACATAATTTCATGTTTTATCCTTCTTCTGATGTCTTTCACGTGCAGCCATAACAAACGCTTTAAATAAGGGATGCCCATCTCTTGGATTAGAAGTAAACTCAGGGTGAAATTGACAAGCTAAAAACCAAGGATGATCTGGCAACTCCACCATCTCTACCAATAAATTATCCACTGAACGTCCAGAAATCACTAAGCCCTTTTCGACTAATTGTTCAATGTATTTATTGTTCACTTCGTAACGATGGCGATGACGTTCTAATATCTGGGGCTTTCCATACACTTTTCTTGCTAAAGTTCCCTCTTCTAGATTGCAAAACTGAGCGCCTAAACGCATGGTTCCGCCCAAATCTGTATTTTCATCTCTGGTTTGCTTACTTCCATCTGCATCGTTCCATTCAGTGATTAATCCCAGTACTGGATAAGGAGTATGTTGATCAAACTCCGTAGAATTAGCTGCAGTCCAACCTGCTACGTGACGAGCAAATTCGATTACTGCTGTTTGCATGCCCAAACAAATACCTAAAAAAGGTACTTTATGCTCGCGGGCATACTGAATTGCCTTAATTTTCCCTTCAACACCTCTCTCCCCAAATCCACCAGGTACTAAAATAGCATCAACTGGTTCAAGCAGAGATGTGCCATGAGTTTCTATAAGCTCCGCGTCTATATAGATGATTTCTACTTTGGTTTCGCTGTGGATGCCGGCGTGGATTAAAGCCTCGTTAATTGACTTGTACGCATCATTCAACTCGGTGTATTTCCCAACCATAGCCACTTTTACTGTCATTGTTTTAACAGCTTGCCTATCAACAACATGTTGCCACTCACTTAAATCTGCAGGTTTTACGTTCATTCCCAATTTTCTGATCACTAACTCATCCAAACCTTGCTCATGAAGCATCATTGGTATTTGGTAAATACTTTGAACGTCTTCAAGAGCAATAACGCCTTCTCGCTCGACGTTGGTAAATAAAGCAATTTTGGATCTATCGTTCATAGAAAGTGGTTTTTCAGAGCGACATATTAATACATCTGGCTGAATACCAATGGAGCGCAATTCTTTAACCGAGTGTTGCGTAGGTTTAGTTTTTGTTTCACCAGAAGCCGCAAGATACGGAATAAGCGTTAAATGAATAAATAAAGAACGTTGGGAGCCTAATTCCATACGCATTTGACGAATTGCCTCTAAAAATGGCAACGACTCAATATCACCAACGGTACCACCAATTTCGACCATAGCAACATCATAGCTGTCTGCACCAAGTTTAATGCAACGCTTTATCTCATTGGTGATATGAGGAATTACTTGAACAGTCCCCCCTAGATAATCTCCCCTTCTTTCTTTTTTTATGACATTTTCATAGATTTTACCGGATGTAAAATTATTGCATTTTGTCATTGTGGTTTTAAGAAAGCGCTCATAGTGCCCTAAATCCAGATCTGTCTCTGCTCCATCATTGGTAACAAACACTTCTCCGTGTTGAAATGGACTCATGGTTCCTGGATCAACATTAATGTAGGGATCTAACTTGATCATCGTGACCCTAAGGCCTCTAGCCTCAAGAATCGCTGCTAGCGATGCGGCGGCAATTCCCTTTCCTAAGGAAGAGACAACCCCACCTGTGATAAAAATATAATTTGTCATATTTGACCCCGCTCAAAATGCTGAATACACTCTTGGTGTTGAATTAAATTTGCATATAAACGGGATTTAATTCTATCAAAATGAGAATTAAAATAACATCAATTTATTAAATAAATTCTCTTTGTATTAAAATAAATACAATTATACCAGTATGAAAGGCTTATCGTACTTGGTTGGACGCCACTATTTTAAGAGGGATCAAGTGCGAAAAATCGACCCATTTGTTTTAGCATCGGTTTTATGCTTCTTTTGTTTTTCTGTCTATGCTGAGGAAAAGCAACAAAGGACAACATTAACCGATAACATTCAAAAAGCAGTGAATGAAATTAGATTAAGATATCATTTACCTGCTATTTCCCTAAGTATTAAGCTACCCAACAACGATGAAATAAGCAATTTTGTGAGCGGTAATTTTTCTTTAAATCATTACAAGAGAATCAATCCTAATACTTTGTTCCAAGTTGGAAGCATTACTAAAACATTCACTGCAAGTATTATTTTTAAGCTCATCGAAGACGATAAATTGAATCTGCAAGATAATCTAGGTAAATGGTTACCCGAATATCCGAAGTGGAAAGACATCACCATTGATGAGTTGTTGCATCACACCAGTGGAATTTATAACTACACCAATGGAAAACTATTTGACAGAATTCTCCGAAAACGCCCCTATAAAAACTGGTCTCTTAAAGAATTAGCTAATATAGCGTACAAACACCCTGCTCTTTATAAACCTGGCACACAATACAACTACTCGAACACCGATTATATTTTACTAGGATTGATTATTGAAAAAGCGACTAACCGCCCATTACAACTAATATTTAACGAATATTTAAAAAAATATGCGTTAAATAGAAGTTTTTATACGCCTTTTAAATACACCAATCAAATGACAAACAATATTGCTCATGGCTATAATCGTGATGGTACCTTTCCAATGAATACTGATATCACCTACAACAGCTTATCTTTTGCTCAGTCTTCTGGAGCTATTCTTTCCACACCCAATGACTTGGTTAAATGGTTAATTGCTCTATTCTCTGGAAAGATAATTCATAATAAATCACTGGAAGAAATGACAAAAATCATCTCTGAAAAGGATGCTCAACCAATTCATTTAAAAGATCTCTCTAGATCTGATCTAAATAATCACTCCAAATTAATTCATGAGGTGGGGGTTGGGGCTGGTTTAGGGCTTGTTTATTTGAATAACGGAACTTTGGCTTGGGTCCATTCTGGCGGAACTTTAGGCTATGAATCGTTTTATGCTTATAGCCCTTGTAGTGGTATTTATTTAGCGTTGACTTATAGTGCCAAACCCAAACATCAATTCACATTCATTGAGATTACTGATGTCTTATTAAAAGAAATCAATTCCTCTCCTGAAGTTCAACAAGGTATAAAAGCTTACCAAAAACAAAATCCATTACCCGATTTTTGTAAGTCATGAGGGTATTAATTGTAAGCTGGGCCTTGGCCCAACCATTTAAACCCTATTTCACTCATTATCAGTGGCAAAACTTCTACAACTGTTTTCCGATAGAATGCATTGCTACAGCACAATCAACCGCATCTCTTCCCTTATGTCCATGACTGCCGCCTACCCTTTCTAGAGCTTGTTCTTCGTTATCAGTAGTTAATACTCCAAAAATGACTGGAATATGATTATCCAACATCACCCGCTGGCAGCCCTGACTGACTTGATCACACACGTAATCGTAATGGCTTGTATCACCTCGAATAACAGCGCCCAATGCAATAATGACCTCTACTTGCTGCTTTTTAGCTATCAGTTGAGCTGCATAAGGTATCTCTACTGCACCAGGGACTTCAACCAAAAGAATGTCATTTTCTGAAAAACCTAATTCGATTAATCGCTCTATCGCACCATTTTTCAGTGCAGAAGTTATTTTTTCATTAAATTGACTGACCACTACAGCGATTGAAAATGGATCAGTGTAAGTACCCACAATGGTTCTAATATCGTTCATTATTGTCCTATTCAATCTCTAATAAATGCCCAAGCTTGTGTTTTTTAGTTCTAAGATATCCCATGTTTTCACATGAAGGTTCGACCTCAATAGAAATGCGTTGAACTACTTTGATTCCATAGCTTTCAATTTCCTCAATTTTTACAGGATTATTGGTTAGCATTCTAATGGCATCGACACCAAGAAATTTTAATATTTGATATGCAATCGCATAATCTCGATTATCAGCAGGCAGTCCCAATTGCAAATTGGCTTCAACTGTATCAAGTCCTTGCTCTTGCAAAGCGTAGGCCTTTAATTTATTCGCTAGGCCAATTCCTCTACCTTCTTGTCGCAAATAAATAAAAATGCCTCCCTCAGAATCAATTTGCTGTAAAGAATCGTCCAGTTGCTTTCCACAATCGCATTTCTTAGAACCAAAGACATCTCCAGTAATGCATTCTGAATGGATACGCACTAGAGGAACTTGATTGCCATACACAGGTTCTTTTACTAAAACAAAATGCTCTGCTTTATCCAGTAGATTTTCAAACACTGTCATTGTGAAGATTCCCTTATTTTGTAAAGGAATTCGGGTGGTTGCAAGAGCATTAATTAGGGTTTCATGGCGAATTCGATAGGCGATTAAATCCTTTATGGTGACCATTGGAATTTGGTGTTTTTGCGAAAATTTAGACAACTCATCCCGCCTACTCATTGTGCCATCTTCATTAATGATTTCACAAATCACTGCTGCAGGTCTTAATCCAGCAAGTTTCACTAAATCAACACTTCCCTCGGTTTGACCTGTTCTCTCTAAAACTCCTTTAGAACGTGCGCGTAAAGGAAAAACATGGCCTGGAGAAATAATATCAGAAGGTCCACTCTCTGATGCAATCGCTACTTTAATGGTTTGTGCTCTGTCTTTTGCAGATATCCCAGTCGAAACCCCTGAAGCGGCTTCAATTGAGACCGTAAAAGCTGTTCCATAAGGGGATTTATTATTCTGCGCCATCATTGGCAACTGCAGTTGATCAATCAGCTCTTCAGCCATTGGAAGACAAATAAGCCCACAACCAAAACGAGACATGAAATTGATCGCTTCAGGAGTTACATGTTCTGCAGCTATAACCAAGTCTCCCTCATTTTCTCGATGTTCATCATCAAGAAGAATGATCATTTTTCCTGCTTTCAATGTTTCTATAGCCTGCTCTATCGTAGCAAAAGGATGCTTCATGGCTCAACCTCGCAGTTCAATTTCCCAGCTATTTGCAACTGATGTGCAACAATTCGGGTAAGGTAATCAAATTCAATATTAAGCTTTTGACCAATTATCAACTCCCTAAAATTAGTCTGAGCTAGGGTATGTGGAACAAGCATTAATTGAATAGAATCTTCGACTACAGCATTAATCGTTAAACTTACACCTTCGACAGTAATGCTGCCTTTAGGAATTAAATACAAAGCATGCTCTTTAGTAAATCCCTCAATGTCGAGAGCGATAAATTCCTGAATAGTTTTAATGGATTTTACTTTTGCCACTGCATCAACATGACCGCTTACGTAATGTCCACCAAATCGCGTAGAAGCAAACATTGCACGCTCAAGATTAATCAGGCTTCCCTTAGATAGAGTTCCAAGATTAGTTACCATTAATGTTTCAGGGGAGACATCAAAGCACAATAAGCCGGGTTCTGAGGGCAATACGGTTAAGCAAACACCGTTCACAGAAATACTCTCACCCACTGCAAGATTAACAAGGTCTGCAGCGATAGTTAATCGACTTGTTAGATCTCGCATCTTGTTTTCAATAACTCTGCCTGTATGCTCTATTAATCCGGTAAACACTATTCCCCCTGCCAATCAATGCAAGCAATCATATTATCGTTCATTACTTGCCAGCTTATTTTATAGCCTTTGCTAAACCAATCTTCTTTCTGATAAGCAGATACTGCCTTCTCACCCAATATTCCAGGAACCAAGTAGATATAGGTTCTATGCACTAACCCCTCTCTATGCAACGCGTTAAATAAAGCTCCACCTGCTTCAACCCATACATCATGAAAACCTAACTCACCAAGATGAGCGATGAGATCGTTCAACACTAATAATTCATTCTGTTGCGGAATGGAATAATAACTTGAATTGGCAATCGTGCTTTTTTGGACCGCGTCAGGCTTATGATAAATAAAGCATTGCTTTGCCATTGTAAAAATTAAAGCTTCATTCGTTAACTCTAAATTTCTATCAATGATGGCTACGTTTTTTGCCACCTCTCGTCCATGCAAACGAACATTCATACGAGGATTATCTAATTGAACCGTCCTTGCTGTGGTTAAAATAACATCACTAGCCGCTCGCATTTGGTGAGTAAATTCACCACAAAGCGAATTCGATAAAATGGCACGCTCACCTTCTGAATAACCAATTTTCCCATCAAAAGTCTGCGCGATTTTCACGGTGACCCTTGGTTTACCAGTTGTTGTCCAATAGGTGTAGCTTTTATAAAATTCTTCGATTACAGTTAAAGGATAATAGCTCACTTTAACACCTTGTTCACGTAATTGAGCCGAAGAATCGTTCCTAGCCACGATGGGGTTGGGATCATAATAGGAAAATACAACTTCTTCAATGCCACGCTCAATAATAGCATTTACACAAGGTGGAGTTTTACCCCAATGATTACAAGGTTCTAAGGTAATATAGAGCGTTATCCCGGGTGTATTCGGAGGTATTTGCTCTAGAACGAGTTGTTCAGCGTGATGGGTGCCTGCACCTTGGTGCGCAGCCTGTGCTATAATAACCCCATTTTGCACGGCCACAGCGCCAACACTAGGGTTAGGGGCACACATACCCCTGGCTAGTTTAGCTTGTTCAAGTGCCGCTAGAAGAAACTGTTCGTGCATTGATTAACCATCAGTTGAAAATGCAGAAATGATAACAAATTATTCAATTTTTGAGTAGCCTAATGATTAAATTGAAATTAACACGCAAATTGATTGCTTTATCGGCCAAACTAACCTATTTTGCCTTTGGTTTTGTTGTGTACTTACATGCCCAATTCTCATTTGCGGATAATTTATCTCCTTACTCCACTAAAGAGTTGGATCAACTTCAAAAAGAGTTTATACAGTTGATAAACCAATCCGATAGTGTTGAAAGAAATCCCTTAGCAAGTCAATTCATCAATAGTGTAGGAAGGAAACTTGCCCACTATGGCCATATTAGAACTCCCTATTTTTTCATTGTCAAATCTAAGGAAATTAATGCTTTTGCTGGTCCAGGTGGCTACATAGGAATCAATACACAACTTATTTTAACAACAAGCAATGAAAGCGAGTTAGCAGCGGTTATGGCACATGAAATTGCTCACGTTCGACTTCACCATCTATACCGAATTATCGAACACCAAAAGCAAATGCGTGTACCTATGCTTGCCTCGCTTCTTGCATCTATCGCTTTAGGAGCAGTTAATCCGACTGCAGGGATGGGAGCTATGATGGCATCCTTGTCAGGATTTTCTCAGGACAATATTAATTTCACCCGCTCAAAAGAAAAGGAAGCGGACAGGATTGGAATTGATATGCTCATTAAAGCTGGCTTCAACCCCAAAGGAATGGCCGCATTTTTTAAGAAAATGCAAGAAAGCTCGCGTTATTATTACACCGCTAACGTCCCAGCCATCTTACGCACTCACCCCCTTGACGCTGACCGAATTGCAGAAGCTGAGAACAGAACCTCTCGACTGCAGAAAAAACAATACACTGATTCAATGGATTACGCGTTGTTCAAGGAAATAATCCGGGTTTCTGTTGCTGGCAACAATAAGCAACTCATTGATTATTACCAATCCAAATGTCACACACGCAATTCAAGTGCCGCCTGTCAATACGGTTATGCCCTAGCTTTACTAAATAATAATAATTTTCAAGCAGCTTCTGATAAATTATCAGCCCTAGTTGCCCAAGATCCGCTGAATACTTACTTTCAAATTGCAATGGCTCAAGCCGAATTAGGCCTAGCAAAAAACCAAGCGGCATTAACCCGTTTAGCAGAGCTGCATAATAATCTTCCCGATAATTATGCCGTGTTAATGAGCTACGCTCAGGGATTATTGGAGTCCAACCAAGCCACAAAAGCAACAAGTATTCTGCTTAAGGGAAGCAGGCAATATAAAGATGATTTACCTTTATGCAGAGAATTAGCCAGAGCTCAAGCGGAATCCCATCAAAAAGGATATGCTTACTTTACGCAAGCACAATGCTTGTTGCTTGAAGGCCAACACCGTGGAGCTATTGCACAACTTAAAGTTGCCCAGCAACTGGCCAAAAAGGATGCCTATCTATCAGCAAGAATAGAAGCCAAAATCGAAGAGATTCGTTTTATGTATGAAAATTAAGGACTGCTCCATCCTGTTGGAGTACTGAAGTCTGAGCCACGACCATAAAGAAGGGGATAACTATAAGAGCAATGAAGTACTAACCAGGTATACAATACTACTAATTATTCGTGAGTTTAGTGCTTTCGATGTTTTCAGGATTACCAAGATCTAAAACCACACCGGAAGTATTAGAAATAGTAGATTGTAGTTGCAATTCCTCTACAACTCTTTTAGGTAGATGTATTTTTCCATTAGCATATAACTCTCTAAGAGCATCAGGGTTTTCTGACAAGGATTGTCCCATGTTGTTACTATACCAATTTTGTATTTCTTCTCTCCAGCCCTTATCTCCTGACGTATGTGTTTTATAATTGTATACGTACAGCCATTGATCTTTTCCCGCTACTCTTGATTCTTTACTTGCGGAGTTTAAGTCTATAAATCCCTTATCTAAATCAATTAATTTAATTCCTTCTTGAGTATAAATCTCATTGTAATAATTTCCAAAATCAAGAGTTCCAAAATCTGGATGAGAATAGCCAATATCATTAAGTGTTTTTAATGCCATAATAAATTCTTCGAGGCACTTATAGTATTTAACCATATCTTCTGGATTTTTGGTGTCATACCATGAGCTCTTAACTAAAGGCATCACCAGATGAAACTCGCGTTGATAGGAATTAATTTTAGTAGCTGGATTTCTCCATAGCCCCATCACAAAAAACTTATCAATTTGATGCTCAGCAAGAAGAAAGAGTTGCTTCAATATTTTTGTATTTGCCCAGGTGCTGGTTGAATTCTCATTGTTTTTCATTTTACACTTGAAGGTATGTTTCATGAGCATTTTTACCACTTTATCAGCCGAAGTTTGATACACTTTACCTTCATTCCCTTTTCCTAAAACTGGTAAATCACTGTCTTCTTGTTTGCTACCCATGATTTTAGTGGATTTTTTATTGCTGGCCCATAAGTGAACAAAATCCCTTGGTTGACTCGTTTGTAAATCATATCGAACGGCATAAACATGATGATTGAACCTATATACTCTAAATTCATCTTGTTTTTTATCAAAATAATGCTCAGTCAAGTCTGCATTACCCGATTTATTGCTTTCATAAGCGTTGGGATCCGTGATGTCTTGAACAGTAATAGGCATACCATATACAATACAGATAAACTGTATATTTATTATATAAAATGAATTGTTTTTAATCAAATTGATTGATGACCTTGATATAGGGAAGGTGGGTTCTATAATGGGGCCGTTTAGACAGACTAAATGACCGAATTCAAACCTTTTTTTAACGATGAGATCAGGGTTTTGCGTAAGTCCTGCTCTATTTTTAACGAAGAGATTGGGATTTTTTGTAAGTCATGATAATGTGAGATTGCAACACGTTGCATTACAATTTAAGTGATACCTATTCCCAGTGAGCATGAACAATATTATAACGAATATAAGGCGACTAAGCCTACTCCTAATTATCACCTCATCACCAACACTTGCAATGAGTGATGAGCTATCTTCAGAATCAATAAGTGAGCCCCCAATACAAGGTAATTTTGCGCTTCCAACCGCTCAGCAGCCAGGCCCTTTCCTTGCATTTGGTCAATCGCTCATTGATAAAAATCAAGTACAACTTTATATTTCGTCAACTATTTTCCGAAATGAAAGCCAAACACTGAAGACCATCACCCCTAATCTGGTTTTTGGATTATCGGATCAGGCGTCCATACTCATTTCAACCCCAATTGCGGTAAACTATGCCAATGAAACAAGTCATTCTCATGGCCTTGGAGATGCCTATTTTCAGGGAGAATATGCTATCTATGATAAAGCCAACGCCAACTATGCAGACCAGTTAACCGTTGTTGGAGGCCTTACTCTTCCAACAGGTTCATTTGAAAAAGAGCCATCTACTGGAATTGGCTCAAACAGCTATTTCTTTGGAACCACGTTCAATCGTATGTCTGTTGATTGGCTTGGGTTTGCTTCTTCTGGATTAAACTGGATCACAAAGCATGATAATTTTAAACAAGGCAACCAATTTTTATATCAGCTGGGTCTTGGTCGAAATATTAAAAGTGAGCCTGGGAAGTATATTTTCTCAGGTTTAATTGAACTTCTTGGAACCTATTCTGAAAAAGATCGGCTGAGGAGCGAGATAGATCCAGATTCGGGAGGAAACCTTGTTGTTGTCACTCCTTCTTTGTGGTTCTCAACCCCAAAAATGTTTTACCAGTTAGGCCTATAAATCCCAGTTTCGCAAGCACTTAACGGTAGTCAGAGCAAAGTTAATTATTCTCTTGTTGGATTTGTAGGAGTAACATTCAACTAAGCTGTAATGGTAGTTAACCCTTCCCCACATCCCCAAGATGTCTTAATAAACAAATTAGTGAATAATAACAGGACTTACCCTATTCCCTTATCATTTTCGCTTCACAATGCGTATAGACTTTTTTAAGAAAATAAAACGCTATTATTGAATATCATTACCAAGATTTGTTTGTGCATCACCAGAAACCTCGCTTTATAATTGATCTTCTTGTGTTATAATGTTTCATATTAAATGGGTTTCAAAGCATAACGCGTATTTTTAAAAAATTTTAAGAGCTTTCTATGCCAACACCAGAAGAAATTATAAAAGAATTATTCATTGCATTAAATAAAAAAGAACGATACCCAATAAACACACCTAAACAAATGATACCCTCAGTTATGAATAGAACTGTATTAGCAGTTGATCATCATAAAGATCTTATCATTGAAGCTCATGGCAGGAAGTGGATACACTACCAAAACCAATATTACCCTATAGTTAGTAGAGATCTGCGTCATTTTAATCAAAGAGTCTTTTCTGTTGGTTCATCATCAAGTAGAGAAATACTAATGCTGGATCCTGACTCCCAACCGCTGAAAGATGCCTATACCGAATTACGAAAAAAAATAAAAGTAGGTGCGAGTACTTTAGAGACATTACAAGAAATCGCTAAGGTAACTCAAAAACTATTTCCCGATATAGAAACCACTCATGCAGACATTTTTGTACAAAAGTCGCTTAAAATGGGCAATCCCTTTTTATCATTGTCTTTATTTATGCAGCATGGGATTGGTGTTTGTCGCCAACATGCATTACTAAATGCATACCTAATGAGCAGATTAGTTGAGGATAAGCTTCTTGACGGTGAGGTTATCCATCAACGCCATACTTTTCCTGAACAAGGTGCACATGTTTGGAACCTATTTCGTGATGCAAAAGATGGCAAACTCTATTCCTTGGATTCTTTATGGAAACACGTTGTTTCATTAGCTGACAATCCAGGCTCGTTAAATCAATTGTATGGATTAGACGTTGAAAAAGGTATAAAGGATGTTTTTGGCGAGTTTCGTTTACCAATTAAACAAAATGAACCCAACAAACCGACAGCACAGGCTATGCCATCAATAAGCCCAAAGTCATTGGATAAACTGCTTGAAATAGAGAATACTCCTAAAAATGCATTGATAGGAGACGAATTTCCTGAGGATGGTCCAGATCTAGTTATATCACCAAAAGCCGCAAGGGCTCCGATACAAATATGGGATGAAGATGAATACCTCAATGAATATCAGATACCTGTTCTATCCCCTAAAATGGGATGGGATCCTAAACATTTTTGGGTTGAAGACGATGAATATCATGACGATCAGGCACTAGCTTTATCCCCTAAAGTAGAAAATGCCCCTAAGTATTTATTGGTAGAGAATGATGAGCCTGATGACTTGAGTATTCCTAATCCATCACCTAAAGGAAAAATTGAAGCTGAAGATGGAGAGATTGGTTTCTATAAGGAAAACGAGGTCGCTGAGGACGATCGGGATCTATTTCTATCACCTAGAGCAAAAAGTGTAAAGAAACGGTTATGGTCAGATGATGAAGAGCTTGAAGACTACCATGATCGTCCTCTATCACCCAGAGAGGCTAGCTCTCCAAAACAGGTATGGGTTGAAAATGAAGAATTGAATGATAATACGTTCCCTGTTCTTTCACCTAGAATGGCATGGGATCCTGAACGTTATTGGGTTGAAGACGATGCACTTGATGGCAATAACGCACTGGTTCTATCCCCTAAAGTCGAACGTGTTCCTAAACATTTGTTGATAAATAACGATGGGCCAGATGACAATTTTGATAATGTCTTATCACCTAAAACTATCCCAGCGCTTTATAATCCCCAAGATTTATTGAACGATCATTTAATGCTTAAACTTGATCCACAAAAAACAACACCTATCGAAAACAATGTTGGATTTTTTAAAAAACCATCGATAAAGGAACAAGTAAGACCTAACATGGATGAGGAAGACTCTGCAGAAGACGACAATTTAGAAATTATTAGGTACCTCATCAAGCATGGCAAATACGATAATACAGAAAAAATTGATGATACTGAACTCTGTTTGAATAAGGACAAATCATTCGGATCAAAGGGCTAATACTTGGATTGGTAGAGCAAATCTCTAGCTAAGAGGATTCATTGAATGCCCTTTGGGAGAACGGTGTTAGGGAACACCATATTGACAATAATTTAGGCATTATGTATTATTTATTTCACCCCCTGTATTCGGATGATTCTATGCCTAATAAACTGATTCAAAAGTTGATTGTTGAAAGCAATGAAATAAGGGATATATTAGAGTACTGTTCATTTGACACATTAGGAGCCTTTGACTTAGACAATACGTTAATTACGCCAACCCATACAAAAGGATTAGGTAGTGATAAGTGGTTTAGCATGTTATTAATGCACGCTTTCACTGTTATACCTGACAGAGATCTTGCAAGAAAATTGACAGTACAATTGTCTGATTACGTACAAGACATTATTAAATTTAAACCCGTTGAAGATAGAACAGCAAAAATCCTTAAATTACTTAGTGATGTTGGTTTGCCAATTATGGGTTTAACCGCACGTCACGTGAAATCATCAGAAATGACGGAGAGACAATTACAATCAGCTGGTATCAGTTTCTCACAACCAGATAATGAAGTTGATTCTTTAGTTAAACAATCAACTCATTCAGAGAGTAAATCAGTTCAATTACATGGAGAAGTAGTTAAATTATCTAAATCAAGTGATGGCGTTGTTCAATTGGATATCGGTGACCCTACACGTAAACCTTGTTATAAAAATGGGATTCTATATTGCGACGGCGCAGATAAAGGAAAGTGCTTGGCGGCATTTCTAGCTTATCTAGGAGTACAATATAGCGTAGTCATGGCTGATGATGCTAAACACAATTTGGAATGTATACTGAAAGAGGCTATAGCTGAAGAATTTTCATTTATCGGCCTAAGATATGGGCGCACCGATAAGCTTGTAGAGAAGTTTAGTATGCCCGCAGCCATGGAGAAAATGAAAGAGAAAATGCATCTGTTACCGCTTGAAGCCCTAGAGTTGATAAAAGAACTAAAGCTGGATTTTGCAGTTTCCGCGAAACCTCCTGGTGGATAAAATATATACAGGACTTACGCAAAACCCTAAGGTCGAGGCAAAAAATGGTTTGAATGAGGGAGTTTAGAGAAACTAAATGACCGAATTCAAACCCTTTTTTAACGAAGAGATCGGGCTTGTGCGAAAGCATTTCAAGCACCAAGTGCTCCACATAAACTAGATAACTTCGAACATTTAACCCCTCATCCGCCCTTCGGGCACTTTCCCCCCATTCCTGAGGCGAGGGGAAATTGAAGGCAGATATTTAGAAATCCTGATATAGATTAAGGAATGCGGGTAAGTCCCTGTTGCAAACAACGTTTTCTTGTACGGCTCTCATAATCATCGGTGTGTTAAGCAATGATGGACCTAGTTAAAGCATATAGGGTGGGACATCCTCTTACCTAGTCAGAATCCTTGTTGTTCTGTTTTCTCCTACATTTCTCCAAGATAGAGCAGCACTACCACCTTTTAGTCTAGATATAGACTTTTATTGGAATTTAATCTATATTTAAACTACACCCCTATTGTCTAGAGAAACATGATGATTTCTAATACTCAAATAATCTCTCCAAACAGAGATCAAGTCAAAACTGCATTTAAAGTCGTATTGAACATCTTTGATAAATGGAAATGCTCTACGGAAGAAGCTCTCACTTTACTTGGACTGAAACGCTCAACCTGGTTTAAATACAAAAATTCACCCGATCATGCTACATTTAGCCATGATTTAATCGAGCGTATTTCTTATTTATTAAATATTCATGCAGCTCTTAGGTTATTATTCTCTAGTCCTGACTCAGTCTATCAATGGGTGAGAAAACCCAATAAAGCGCCTTTTTATAATGGACGCTCAGCAATGGATATTATGCTACAGGGTAGAGTCGTTGATTTATGGTCTGTAGCCAGCCGTTTAAATGCTGAACGCGGTGGCAAATCGTGATGAATTTCTTGAATTACACTCTGGATAAGAAACCGTTCAAAAACACAAGATGCTACAGGCTAATCCCCTCTCACTTTCCTCCTATCCATTTATTTGAAGACGTTGCTAATGCCGATGAGTTTGAAGCATTGTATGCAATTCAAACGTTAACAAATCCTCGTATACAAGAAGAAATTGGACAATTACAACTCATACCTAAAGAGGAGCGACTCTTTGCTGTTCCTGGTTGCGGTTATGTAATGGCCGCTTTCACTCATATAAATCCTAATGGTAGTCGATTTTCAAATGGGGATTATGGGATTTATTATGCGTCGGATTCTATGGCCACAGCTATTGCAGAAACCATTTATCATAAGGAACTTTTTTTATCCTACACCAATGAACCCGCTCAAGAACTAGATATGCGCAGTTTAATTGCTAATTTTTCGGCTGAACTAGTAGATCTAACTCTCATTAATAAGCAATCTGACCCGATTTACGCACCCCTGAATTATCAATTAGGTCAACAATTAGGTGCTCAGATAAAGTTACTTCAGAAAGACGGTTTGCATTACCATTCTGTGCGTGCCTCAGGAAAAAATTATGCCTTATTCAAGCCTAGTATCATACATCAGTGCCACCAAGGAGCTCATTATAGTTATGTTTGGAATGGGAATAAAATTGAAGCAATCTATGAGAAAAGGATAGAGCGCATCGAATAATGCGCTCTGTTTTACAAATTATCGAACAGAAACCTCTTTCCACCAACTAGTTTTGGTATCAGCAACCCAGTCAGCTTTTCTTAAATTTTTAACAAACTCAGACGTTTCATCTGGAGTTGAATGTTTGGAATCCAATTTAACACACCAGTCCCAATCACCTGATGTAGACCAAATATTTTGAACGCCATTTAATTTTGCAAGAGATGCAGAATCAGACCAAGCATTTTTAGTTTTAATAAACACGATGCTATTCCATGTATTCATTCTATTTTCCTTAATTGAGTATTGATACATCCGTTTGCTTTGAACATCTGTTCATAGCGTTATATAACCTTAGACCATGATATTAGATATTGCAATGCAGCAATTCAATTTTCAATAAAAATTTATGTTTAATTTATTTTTATGTTGCTATAAAATTACCCACAATATGTTTTGAAATTTACTGTATTTAATTTTTTAGCACATCTAATGAGGTTCTTCGTTATGACCAGTAGAATTAGACATACAATTTTTGGCTATCTTGGACTAGAAAAATACATCGTGGCTTGTGATAAAATTGAATCTGATCCCAATTATCAACCCCAAGTTTCAAACGCAGAGTTGATGAACTTAGTTTGTGACAACAAAGGTAATTCCAGATACTCGCCTAGAAAGAGTGCATTAGCAATTCAACCCATGACTTTACCTGAAAGGATAGCTTCCCTGCTTGAAAACTCAGGAACCTTTTACCAAGTTAAAGTTGCACTCAAAAGTTGCATAGATGATGAGGAATACCCTGTATGGCATATTGATAGCTCGGTAGCTATTTTCGTCAATAAACAAGGTGAAATCAGCTTACATCGCACTGACGAGATCTTAAAAGGAAACCTAAAAGCCTCGTTAACTGATCTAAGCATTGATAACTTCCTTGGCCAGGAGTGCTTGCATGAATCAAGACCAAACCAGTCTTCAGTGAATTCCATTTAAACCGGCTGGACGGCCCAGTAGAGGGGATGGGGACGGAAGGGATGAGGACGGACCCCAGTGGGCTGTCTCTTGATTAGAGAGGATGGGGACGGACCCCACTGGGGTCCGTCCCCTGGATTCCCCCCTTTGATCATAATCACCATGCACATTCAAATTTTTTAAATCATTTATTTTCAATAAGTTAAATCAATTATTCGTGTGGAACGCTCAGGGTCCGTCCCCTGGATTCCCCCCAATTTTTTAATCCAGTCCCAGTTTTTTTAATCGATAGCGCAAGGTCCTAAAACTGATTCCCAATAACCGGGCAGCTGCCGTTCTATTCCATTTGGTTTTCTCTAGTGCATCGATAATGATTTCTTTTTCATGATCTTGCAAGTAGCCATCCAAACTCGAGGAGATTGTTGCAGCTTCGCCTAAGCGAGTAGTATTGGTTTGTGGAAAATGGATATCACTAGGTTCAATCATGTCACCTTCGCACATGGCCATCGCGCGCTCGAGAATATTTTCTAACTCCCTAACATTTCCAGGGAAATCGTATTGTTTTAATAAATCAAAACAGGCTGGATTAATGCGAACCTCCTGACGATTTTGATTTTTTGCCATTTTCTTTAAAATAGCTTCTGTCAGGCTGGGAATGTCAGATAATCTTTCAACTAGAGTCGGGACTCGCAATTCAATGACGTTCACTCGATAGTAGAGATCTTGCCTAAACTTTCCAAGACTGATCTCCTCAAGCAAGTTCTTATGACTTGCACTTAAAATTCTTACATCCACAGGTGTTTCATACAATTCACCAATAGGCTTTATCGCCTTTTCCTGAATTGCACGTAATAATTTTACCTGCATAGCAAGAGGAAGCTCAGCAATTTCATCAAGAAATAAAGTACCTCCATGGGCGGCAACAAATAAACCTGTTTTATCGGCTATTGCCCCAGTGAAACTTCCTTTTTTATGTCCGAAAAACTCAGACTCCATGAGTTCAGAAGGTATAGCACCGCAGTTTACTGGTATAAATGGCTTCTCTTTTCTCGGCCCGTTAGTATGAATCAGTTGGGCTACCAACTCCTTACCAACACCAGAATCACCTTGAATAAATACAGGAGCTTGGCTTCGTGCTAACTTGTGAATGTTCTCCCTCAATTGCTTCATAATGCTGCTTTCACCAACCAATAATGCATCCTGATGTTCTATGGCTGTGGGGTTTTGCATGGATAATGCTGTTTTAACAAGTTCCTTTAAGATTCTCAAATCTACAGGCTTTGATACATAATCAAAAGCACCTGCTTTCAGAGTATTAACAGCTCCTTCAATATTTCCATAGGCCGTAATCACCGCCACAGGCAATTGAGGTTTGCTTTTTTGAATGAAATTGACAATGTCTATTCCATCTCCATCAGATAGACGCATGTCCGTGAGCACCAAGTCATAGGCGTTTTTTTGAATGAGCTCAATACCTTGTTGGTAGCTTTCAACAGCATCACAACCTAATCCCATACGAGATAATGTAAGAGTTAATAACTCTCTGATGTCTGGCTCATCATCGATTACAAGTACCTTATTCGTAGTCATAATAACAATTCATCCGATGAGTTGAGGCTGATTGCAAAACAACAACCTTTATGTGATTTAACCAAGCTTAAGCTTGCTCGATTAATCTCGCATAAATCTCTTGCAATAAACAAGCCCATTCCTGTACCTGTTCTTAGGGTTGTAAAAAATGGCTCAAAAATACTGTCTCTATGTTCTTTGGGTATTCCTGGTCCTGAATCACTTACAGTTAATATAATTTTATTCGAAATAGACTTCACTCCAATCACAATGTCCACTTTCCCTTCTACATTTTGACCGTGTTGAATCGCATTCTCACATAAAATAACCAAGATTTGTTCTAATTGGCTTTTATCAAAAACAATCGAGTAAGTCTTATTCTTTGGTATTCTGACGACTATATGACATTGGCTATGATGTGCAAAAGTTTGTTTAAAATGCTGTAAAAATTCCCGCAAGTCCGTTAGTTGAGGCTGTGATTGCTCTCTTCTAGATAATTGCAATACATTTTTAATTACATTGTTCATGCGTTCACAATTATTGATAATCAACTCTTTTAATCGCTTATTTTCTTTACTTAACTCTTCATCTTCACCTAAAAGCTGTACTGCATGAGAAATTGCGCCAAGGGGGTTACGGAGCTCATGAGCAATGCTCGCTGAAAATCGTCCTAAGGCAGCCAGCTTCAATTGCTGAGCATGTTGTGCGATATAGGTCATATCTTCCAATATAATTAGAAACTCTGGATTATTTATAATGGCGGTTGAAAAAAAATGAATCCTGAGATAAGGGTCTTCAAGAAAAGTTTGCTCTAAACTTTTATTATTTTCCTTTTTAACAAGAAACTCATCAAACTTCTCAGAGAGTAGAGGTGATAATTGTTCTAAATGTTCAATGGTGCTGTTTTTACCTTTATTAAATAGCTGCTTTGATGCCGTGTTGATTAGCTTTATATTCTTACAGTCATCTACAAACACAATGCCTGAATGCAAGCGCTCTACGATGTATTCATTGATGCGTTGCATACCTGCTAACTGATAACTTCGTTGCTGTGCCAAAGTTTCTGAAGCTCTAACCCAATTTGACAAATACCAAGCAGTTAACGCTGTGGCAAAAAATCCGGCCCCATAGATTCCACTGTAATAAAAAATACCTAAGTCCTTTTGATTATTGGCAATAAACTGCACTCCGTTTCCAGTCAATAATAAAAAACTGGCTAAAGATGCGAAATAAATAGCTAGACGCCCAGGGGCTAAAATACTTAAGGCTGCAATGGTTACATTTAATAAAATTCCATAACCTGACTGTAAGTTCCCTATTATGCTGAGCATGATGGATACAAATATGACATCAATAGTCCCAGACAAAAAAACCTGATTTTCAAAACTGAGTAGCCTTTTTTGTAAACAATAGAAAAAAAACAAGGACAGCTGAAAATAAGTTAACACAATACTATAAAACAAAGGTGAATGCGGCTTTGAAATAAAGCTAAAGTAGTACATTCCTAAAAAGAGAAATAGACTTAACAAGCGATATAAATTGTACACCAATAATATTCGCCACTGCCTAGCTTCAGGGCTTTTATACTGGCGAAGAGGCATGTTTCCTTACCCCATTGAATGGTTATTTAATATAAGTATATGTTCAGACTGATGTTTTTTGCACTAAATTAGGCAACGTCCCTAAAGTTTTTTGTGTACTATACTCTGTACACATATTTTTTCATTTACTCCAATCTGCCCCCTCTCCCGCGCAAGGAATTTGAATAGTATGATGCTGCTTTTCGCGGGAGAGGGTTGGGGA
>NZ_LNZB01000056.1:185231-185475 GCF_001468085.1 Legionella waltersii
AATGTCACGGATGGTCATTGATGACGTGCTTTGGGAGTGCTTACAAAAATTACTGCCCAAGCCGAAGGGGCGACATGGAAAAGATGATCGCTTGTTTATGGATGCAATATGCTGGATGCTTCGAACAGGGGCAGCCTGGCGAGATTTGCCACCAGCATATGGTAATTGGAAAAGCGTTTACAATCGATATAACAATTGGTCTAAAAAAGGCTATATCGCTGCGATACTGGCCGAGTTAAAAAAA
>NZ_LNZB01000056.1:185485-279044 GCF_001468085.1 Legionella waltersii
AAGCCTGGCGAGATTTGCCACCAGTATATGGTAATTGGAAAAGCGTTTACAATCGATATAACAATTGGTCTAAAAAAGGCTATATCGCTGCGATACTGGCCGAGTTAAAAAAAAGATGGCGATCACGAATGGCACATTCTTGATGGGTCGATTATAAAAGTACATCAGGATGCCATGAGAAGTAGTTATGATAAAGCTGTGGAGGCAATCGGTCGTAGTGCAGGTGGACTCAGCACTAAAATTCATGCAAAAGTTGATTCCTTTGGGCAATTGGTAAATATTCTTTTAACACCAGGCCAGGTTCATGAGAGTCAAGTCGCTCACGAGATTTTTGCCGATGAGGATTGTGAGTTTTTTCTGGCAGAGAAAGCGTATGATATTGATGCTTTTCGGCAAAGTTTAGATAAAAAAGGTATAACATCAGTTATCCCCAGCAAACGAAACCGTTTAAATCCAACGACCTATGATTATCATATTTACAAAGAGAGGAACATTGTTGAGCGCTTTTTTCAAAAAATCAAGCGCTTTAGAAGAATTGCAACAAGATACGATAAAACTGCCAGAATGTATTTGACCGGCGTGATGTTTGTGAGCATATTATTGGCATTAAAATAAGATAGCATTTTTCGTGGTTCAATCTATTTTTCAGATAAAGCTTGCATGATGACTTCGATAACGGATGTGGTTTGTTGCAAAACATCATTGTTCCAAAACCGCAATACTTTAAAACCACGTGCATTTAACCAAACGCTGCGTTCCATATCATAGGCTTGATTCTCAAGATGTTGGCCGCCATCAAGTTCAACGATCAAGCGTTTTTCCAGGCATACAAAATCAACGATGTAAACTCCTAATGGAACTTGTCGCTTGAACTTAAACCCGAGCCGATTTGCACGAAGATTGTACCAAATATGCCTCTCAGCATCAGTACTTTGCTTTCGTAAATTTTTTGCACGCTGTCTCAGAATAGACTGTTCCATTCCCCTCTCCCCAACCCTCTCCCGCGAAAAGCAGCATCATACTATTCAAATTCCTTGCGCGGGAGAGGGGGCAGATTGGAGTAAATGAAAAAATAGGTGTACAGATTATAGTACACAAAAAACTTTAGGGACGTTGCCTAAAAAAAACCAGTATCCTTGTTAAAAATAAATTTCAATACGGTCAGTGAGTACATCTAAACTCTTTCACTGAAATTTAGTTTTACCTCGATCTATAAATCACCCAATACCACTAATCTGTAAAGATGCTGTAAAAATCACCTAAAATAAACCAATTTGTTCAACGAATGAATTAAAATGACTTAATCTTGTTTTGGAGAAATGATCATGGGTGTTAGCAAAAAAGAGATCGATAGATTACTTGAGTTAAAAAAGAAACAGGAACAATCCGAATTAGAAATCCTCGTTAAGCAGGAACTTTTGAGGCTGCAAGGGAGATACTGGCAATTTGCCACCATGAATGCAAAACAAATGGAAAAAGAGTTGCAGGAAAAAGGATATCCAAGCGAAATTCAGGTTAAAAGCAAGCAGATTGGCTCAATTGTTGATGATTATAAAGAAAAATACAGCAAAGAGAGTTGGTATAAAGAACCCCAAATAGAAGAAGGAAAAACAAATCTCGTATTCCCTTCAGATGAAGAGGTAGGAAATTTTTTTAAAGATCAGGCTCAAAACCATAAATGTTTTATAATAATCGATGGCGCTACAAACAAAGTGCTTGCCTATTCCAATGGTGATGGTGTTTTATACAACGGCAATAAAACAGTATACAATGGTGGGAAGTTCAGCCCTTCAGAAGTAGATTTTAGCAATTTTAAAGTGCCTAAAGCAGAAGAACAAACATCAGGGATGCAGCTCGCTTAACGTTAAACGCGACCACACACAATCCCCCATGTGCTATTGTACTAGACTTGAATGAATTGAATGTTCTTCTTTCTTAAAACCATTCAAGGTATTCTGCTTGAAAAAGGCAGGGGTATAGGTTGGCTTGAAATTCATCTCAATTGTTTCTGCTAGATGTTCTATCATATGTCCCAATATCTCTTTTGCATCAATATATTTTATCCATTTTCTAGCCAGTAATTCTTGATTAGCTTGTTGTTCAACCAGCTTAATTAGTCTAAAGCAGGGGGCATTGGGTGACATGGGAAAACAATGGTTTGCTGCAAATCGACTAAGCTCTTGAAATGCTCCTAATAAGCATTTGATTTGATCATTGGTATTGCTGTTTATTGCTAATTTATTGATGTCTTTTATGCTGCTAATGATGCGGAGCTGGGTTTGATAAACCTGTACACTGACATTAAATTGATAGCACATAAAAATATGGCTCATAGTCAATGCCTTATTGGATTCTGCCGTTGCTAAAAAATCAGCCGTGTTTTCACAATAATTGGTGATTGTTTTCGCAAAATGGGTTGTTCCTTGAGGATTCAATTCTTGCTCAGTTTTACTATAGGCGAATACTTCTCGGCTTCTTCGATTGGATTGTTGAAAAAAAGAATCCATGTAATGGGTTAAAATGTCATTAAGAATAAATCGTTGAGAGTTATATGCCATATCTAGAGTAAGAGCTTCGAAAATATTGTCTAACTCGATGTCAGTTACAGTGAATTGTTCCTGATTTGAATAAGTTTGGGACGATTGCACTTCCTTATTGAGTAAGAAAGCTTGATTGGCGATGTTATTGCATAGAATCTGTGGATCTTGGTTGAAGTGTTTTTTTATGAAAGCTCGAATTTGTAATTTCACTTCGTTACGAATGGTTTTGTTTTTTTTATCAGAAAGTGAAGTTAGCTCCTTCAATAATAATGTTCGATAAAGCAAAAACTCATCAGACACTTGTGCTGTTTGTATCAGAGGGTTAAGTCCTAAACCCGGTTTTATTTTGATGCACAAAGAAACTAAAAATGCGTAGGAATTATTCAATAATAGTTCAATGTTTTTGGTTGTAATTGGTTCATTATAATCTCGTCGTGCAATTCCTAGCATTTGTCGATAGTCCGGGTCCCCAAAAAACCGATTGTCTTCAGAATAAGCCGGCTCATGTACTTTGAATAACCGTAAAGCAGTATTGCATAAATGTTCATAAGGATTGGTTTTCTTGCTAGGAGAAAGATAATCTGGTGCTAAACGCCTGATATGGGCAAAGTCGGACTCGTTTCCAGCTAACCCACCCTTGTCTTCGGGAGAGTTGTAGAATTCCAACAGTTCTTGGGGAATGTATTTTACTTGGCTAATAATTTCTAACACTTGCTCTTTAATTTTTTGGCGTAACTCAAATTCCTTGATCACAGTTTGGTGGCTTTCTTCTTTAAGGTACTCCATGGTGCCTTGGACCCATTTGTGCACCAGTTTATGTTTATTACTATTGATTGCTTTAATCAATGTTTGTGTTTGTACTTTGCTTTGGGCGATTATTTTTTTATATTCATGCTCTAGATCGACTGAGATGGCTTTACTGTGCCTATAGCGAGAAGCATATTCTCTGAGCCAGCCGGAGATTGACCCTAAAGCAACGCTACTGCCATGAATGACTTGAATAAACTGTTGATTGATTTCCTGAAAATCTTTAGTGCTCTCAATGTCTTCTAGGGTTGTTTCTTTTACAAACGAACTTTCCTTTTTTAGTCGAATGTATTCATTGTTGATCATATCAATTGATTCTTGAATATGCTGTCGGTTATCCGAACTGCGCTTGTAGGTTAAGGCGCTCAATCTGGTGATTAGTACATGGCTTAAAATACTGGTTAAAGCAAAAACCAACACGGAAAATGCAAGAGCTGCCCAAATCATCGAGCCACCTAAAACAATCATCAAGGTAACGCCTACAATTGGAGCGAGGGTGATGCCGGCCAAGAGCGAAAATAGAGCGGGATAATTGGCTAATAACCCTTTCTGATTCATTTTCTCAACCAGGTAATCTCGAGCCAACATCATAAACTTCAATTGGATTTCTTGCGTGAAGGCAAGCCGTGTTTGTTCCGACTCGGAAATTTGATTTAGCCATTTAATAATTGGTGAATTCTGTTCACTTTGTATTTCCACCTCATGAACCTGATACAGTGAGTTAAAACCCGAGTTAAAAATTCGATTTAACTCGCTGACAAAATAGAGTTCAATTGACAAATGAATATACTCACGTTGTTCATTCTGTAATTCTGCTCGTTTGATAAAATCGTCTTTTGCATCTGGTTCTAAGGAGGATTGGCTTGTTCTACCCATGAATAACATTTCTCTAAAATGAAATAACTTAATGATTTCTATGGAGATTCGCTCGCATTCTTTTTTGATTAGGTTAGATAGTTCAGTATGTTTTTCAAGATTTTCATTAAACTCCTTTTGGACATTTTCAGGTGCCCCAAGAAATTCATGATTAAAATAGTCGAATAATACATCGCTAATGCCCTTGCCAAGGGCTAAAGAAAAAAGCTCTGCGGTGACCCCATTAAATAGGGAGTTTTCATCCATTCCTTTTGAATTAAAGAAAAAGTCCCTAATTGGCTGTGGGAATAACAGGGTTGCTTTGTCAAGATAATAGTTAATCCCAGTAGCTTCCTTTTCTAGTGCAGCAACGCTACTTGGTGCTCTACTTAGTGCGATGGTATCCAGATAAGAATTGACGAGTAAGCGAGTGTCAGCAATCTTTTCAAGCCAGGAATAGATTTTCTCTGGGTGTTCTGTTTGCTTAAGATACCCTGTAAATTGGGTAGTCATTTGATTTTCTAACTGTTTTTTGTGATTTTGATGAATGGCTTTAATAATACTAAGTTCTTTTACCTCCAAGTCAATCATGATGTGCTCCTGTTTAGAGTGATCACGTACAACTTAATGAGTTGAGTTTCCTTACTAAACGGCAAGCAAAAAGACTTTTAAATATCACAGGACTTACGAAAAACTCCAATCTCTTCGTTAAAAGACATTGGGGTTTTTCGTAAGCGTTTCAAGCACCAAGTGCTCTACATAAACTAGATAACTTCGAACAATCAACCCCTCATCTGCCCTTAGGGCACCTTTTCCCCTTTCCTGGGGCGAAGGGGAAGTTGAAGGGAGTTATTTAGAAGTCCTGTATCATCTAATCCAATAATCCTGGAAAAAGCAGTTGAAGTTTTCTGCGCGAGCTATGGGCACTGAATCTTCAACTGCCTTTTCTAGGATAATAATTTTTTACCAATAAATTCAATATAAATTTAGGGCTGTCGAAAAATGTTCTGTTTTGAACAACAAGTTTTAGTTCGTGCTGCTTAAGTTAGAGGTCATTTTAAGTTCTAGGAGTCAAAATTAGTACCTATTTTAATTTATCCTATTGTTTATTAATAGAAAATAATGATTGGATCCTATATTCCATCTATATTCTACCGTGTTAAGCTCGCGTGGTTTTTACATCAATTCTGATTCAAAGAAATAAGCCATTCTTAAAATTCAAAACGGAGTTATCATGCTTGAGAGAGTTCAAGAACTAATCAAAATGATGAGTTGGGCACGTAGTTTAAACGATAAATTATTTGTTTTAGAAGATGACTTAAGAAGGAACGGTCCCACTCATGAATGGTTTTGTGTTCTTGATGAACTGATGTTAAACCCTGATTTCAGAAAGGAAAAAAAATTTATTGCTCTGTATGAAGATGGCATTCACGTATTGTCACAACTATTAATGGAGTTATTCCGTCAGAAATTCATTCATATTGAAAATCCGATCACCAAAGAACAAGAAGAATTGATAAATAGTTTATCTTCTTTGGTCAAAAAAATAGAAATGCTGGAACAAGATAAAGTAAATACTGCAAACAAACAAAAAATCATTGGGTATCAAGCAAAAATCCTACACCGATTAGTTAATTACTGCATGGTTTATATTGACCCTCCTATTGAAGAGGTTTTAATTAGAAAAAAAGAAACCGCTCCTTCGCAAGCCGCAATGATTGATGCGTTGTTAGCAATGATTCTCATCATTAAAAATCAATCCTTGTTCGATCTAGAGTTATGTATTGCTCAATTACCAATGAACATCCTACCTGAAGTCATGATTGATGAGTTATCAAAATTAGTATTGGCACCCTTTGAAGAAAATGATTTTATCTATCAACGAACTGAATACGTAATCGATAAGAAAACGGAGCTCAGTACGTCAATTACCGTGAAAAAAACCTCTCGAGAGCAGTATGATCATTTTTTTGATTGGGTTTCAAGGTTTGTTGCAGCGGACATTTTAATCAAGAATAATCTAAATCTAAGTGTGGCACTTATTGCAATCAATCGATGGATCATGATTGCCAACACCCATTTAGAACACCATGACTTTGGTGGATTTAAGGCTATTTATTCTGCGTTCAGTAAACCTGCTGTAATCAGATTGATTGGGACCAGGAATCTTGCTACTGGTGATGAGCTGCGAGAAAATCTTACCGATGAAACTAGAGAGTTATTATCAAAACTCGATATAGCTTCTCGTACAAATCAGGTTCATAACCCGGCGCTAAAATCAGTAATTGATGGGATTGATCACGGGGATGTTGATAGTCGAGGAGATTTTCTATTTATCCCCGCAATTGATACTATTGTCCAAGCTATTGCCAAAGTTGATGGAGTAGCCTCTTTGCGAATGGCAGGAAATTTATACAAGCTCATTTGTTTAGGTAAAATCCTGAGTGACATGCAAAAGATTCAAGGACTTGATGGCCGCGGAATGCCTCTACCCGTAGATATGAAAGACTTTGTGGGTGATAGCTTGGCACAAATGAAAGAATTAGACGATGACGAGATGCATTACAAACTCACCATGTCCTTCTCGTATCAGCTTAAGAAGAAATCTAGATCAAATAGTATCAGCCCAGAAGAAATCCAAGAGGTGAAAGCAGCAAAAACAGCACAGCAAGAATGGACTAAAGCGAGACAAAATAGATCTAAATTAAAAAATTATGCCCCATCGCAATTACAAGTACATGTAGCTATCAGAGATAAACTTAAAGTGCTGGATACCACACAACCCCTGTCAAGAAAGAACAATGAAAAAAAGCTAGAAACTAGTATCGCACGAAATCTTAACAGCCTTATTACTAAATTGGATATGGAAGTGCTTGATATTCTTATGTATCTCCAAGCAAATGAGCATAGGCGAATTTACAAGCATTCCCTAACCTCAGCTCAACGCGAACAGTTACTGAAAGCAAGAAAAAAAATGCATTCATTTATGGACGACAATGAACCTATTCCTCCTGCACTAAAAATAACACAATCTGCTTCTCTTGAGTTTGTAGACGACAATCCGGGTGGGGAAGATGATCAAAATCCTATAAGTCGAATCCCATCAAATTTATCAACAACCGACAATGTTTCTAATAGCAGCATGAGTTTGATTACGGGTGACACGGCTGGGTTCCAACAACCAATAAAACAATATCAAGATGATCTGGATGGCATTATCATTCAAGAAGTATCGAACGATTTGTTATCAGTGGCGCCCGCACAACTCGAGGATGTGAATAGCAGCGACATGAGCAAGGAGGGTAATCGACTGAGTCTGCCGTTTCCAAATACGATCGATCATGCTGCTGATGGGCAAGGTGAGTTACAATCGACCACAGCACTTCTGAGTACACTCTCAAACTCAAGATTACATTATACTAAAAATCATGAATTCAGAGCAGGTGCAAAACGATTTTTTGAATTGGCAGCGAAAAAAAGCCAGAAAAAAATGGGGGATAATGATCCAGTTGAACTCGCCTTAATGAGTAAATTAGATCCCATTGCTCGTGGTGCAATTGAAGAGTTTTTTCAATCGGAGCAAAAGTTTCATCAGATCATACAGCAGTTTGTTGAGGTCATTGATGAACACATGCTTCCAAATAGTGAGTTTTCAGAAAAGGTACAATTTACCTTAACTTATTTGTTAGCCCCTTACCGGCTTTGTATTCATAATCCTTTTTTGGTGGTTGATACTTCAGGATCACTTGAAGCGGAATTATTATCTAAACTGAACATCATTAAAAGCACTTTAAATAATAACAAATACTTTAGGTCCATGTTAAAAGGGATCGAATTTTGTACGATTAATTATGATTTATTGAATCAATTGATTCGAGAAAAAAAACCAATTTGGTCCAAATCATTGAATAAAACGAGCTCTATTTTTTCATCCATTGATAGAAAATTGATGGAATCACAATTGAGGTCTAATCGTCCTGCTTTTAAGCTTGCTGACGCACATATAGTTCCGACGCAACGCTTAATGCGTATCAAGTTGTTATTAGTACAAATTCTTGGCGAGCCTAAAATGGAGCGCGGGGTCCTTATTTATAAAAATGGACTCAATGGATTGCTAAGACGCTTGAAAAATGAGCTGGATACGATTACTGAATCGGAGGAGGGGCCGGATTTAACCACTAAAAAACAATACGTATTGGCGGAAATAAAAGCTTGTGGAGGTTTGTGTGATGAATTCAATGAGGTGATGAATTTTATTGATTATGAAATATCCAGAATAAACCAAACAAAAGATGTGTATAAGCATTCATTTGAAATTAATCATGTCATTGATTTTATTATTAAATTTGAAAAATGTAATTCCAATGACATTGAATTGCTCAATGATTTAAAACGAAGCATAGAAACAATTCGTGATCGACGATTGGCTGAGGAATTATCAGTTAACTCCACAATGGGCTATCATCAAGCAAACATACGTTATTTGAAGGAAATGAATTTAGTGCTTCAAGGGCAAAAATGGCATTTTCAAAATAAATCCATTTTTGATAAATTGGTATATCTTCAAGAATCAATCTACTCAACCCTCGGAAAGATTGAATTATCATTAGTAATAAAAATCGAGGAGTTACGCGCTCCAAACCCACAGCCAGTGAATCAACCGAACAATAATAACAACAATCGTAATGCACTGATAACTCCGGCTGGGACATCGACTCAGCATAATCCAGAACGATTTTTTTCTCTTAGTGATGAAGTTGAGTTTAATCGAGTTGCCCAATTAAGAAGGGAGCTCGGAGATAGAAGTCAAGTTGCAATAGAATATCCATTCCCAAAGCCTTAACAAAATTACCGATTTAGTTAGTTATGCGTTGCTTGTATTGGTCAGAGTGACAGCAATAGATTCTGCCGCCCTAAGATTGCTATTGCTGGAGCTTGATGCATGACAATAAATGAATACAAATGGTTCGATTTACGAGTGATTCAAAAACCAAAAACGCAGAACTGCGTAGAAATACGTATTAGTACATAATTTAATCAATCCTTAATAATCCCTACGTATAATTTTTTAAAGAGGAGATTTTTCCAGGAGGTATCACTCAAAAAAGTAGATTAAATCATGTTTAAAAATATTTCATTTTTCGGTTTAAGACAAAAACCAGCAGTATCCTTTAGTAGACCCTATAGCGACTTCCAGCTAGTAACAGATAAACATGTACCAGCAACAGATGTAGTCTGGCATCGAGTTCATGGACAAGTTTCGGAAGCGGTTTTTAAAGATGGTTTTTCTGGAAGGGAGAATTTACCTACAGATAATCTAAAATCTTATATCGCCTTTAATACGAAATTTGGTGGATTCGGAGGGACAGTGAGTATTGAAAAGGCTGTAGAGTTTGCTAAAAGTGGAGCAAATAATATAAAGAACTTTGTGTATTCTTCTGTAAATCCTAATCAAAAAATTAGCATACCTGCCTTTATACGCGAAATGACCGATACAATCTCTGAATCAGCAACTGCTTCAAAAATAAACGAAATGGAAGTGATGGCGTTAGGCGATATAGAACCCGAGTTTGTTTTTTATGCCACAGATGACCTTGAAAATTTAGCTCGAGGCAACGAAGTAGAGAATTTAATGCACCGTGCTAATCCAAAATTACCTGCAACTTATAGAAGTAGTGATGTGGCTACACCTGCATCCATATTGTTGCACTTAGCAAAATCGGGATGTACTGATATTATTGCGGAGTTCGTACAGAAACAATTATTTAGTGTAGATGATTTGGTACAGCTTGCAAAACAAACAGGGTCCTCTGAATTATCTGGATGCCTTGACTGTATTCATCTTGGTGATAATTTTGGCAGATTAAGCGCGAATTGAAAATAGAAAATCTCACTACTGCCAGCCTAAAAACGTACTGATTTTTGGGCTGGTTAGTTCGGTTAAGACAGCGGGAGTGACAAGCATCAAACTTGCGACCCCTATCTCACGAATGATCAAGTACAAACATTGTATACGGAGGGGATATGTGTATATTTATTCGACCTAATGCGGACTTCATCCTAATTCCTCTATTTATATGGTCGGAGTGACAAGAATCGAACTTGCGACCCCTGCCTCCCGAAGGCGATCCCGATTGTTTCTTAATGTATTTCTATATATCTCCATGAACAATAACTCCTTGTAATACGAGGGTTAATGGCATTTTCATGATGTACAGTGATATATTGTTATGTTACATTCCACAATGAAAATGCACCCTGCATGCACCCTGTAATTAAAAAATAGGATTTTTATTACATGACTGTGATATTAACTATGATAAAGTCCAGGGTATTAAAAAAGCAAGGATTAAGCAGTAGAAGAATTTCGTTGGTGCTATAAACCAAAAAACCACCGAAAAGGTGGTTCTTGGTCAACTGCTAAAAGGGGCGCTTTCGCGGATCCCTAAAAGCTTACGATGTAATTATGAGTCATTTTACATGGATATGTCAAATTTTTGGGTTATTTTTTGGATAACTATTCTAATTTGATGCAACAGGATAGGGTATGAAAGAATATATTAGTGCATTATCAATAGATAGGCTTACAAGTTATGAAATATTATGTCCAAACAGAGTGGATACGGATATTATAGGGGCTTATCATTGGAATTTATTAATAAGCCAAGCATTTTATCCCTTTATACATTCAGTAGAGGTTGCATTACGTAATTCAATTCACAACGCAGCTACCAAAAAGTTTGAGGATGAATTTTGGTTCGATATCGTTCTAACTGATGGTAAGTCAAAATCAATTCTTGAAGATACCAAAAACGATTTACATCGCAGATTTGGGCAAGTAACAGCGTCAGACATTGTTGCAGGATTAACATTTGGATTTTGGACGAATTTAATAAAACAAAAAACATACACTGATCAATTTAATCCAAACCGACTATGGCCTGACCTGATTCCTTCGGTTTTCCCTCATTATGCAAGAGGGCATGATGATAGAAAGAATATTTCCAAGCGATTTGAGGAAATAAGGCTGATTAGAAATCGCTTGTTTCATCACGAGCCTATCTGGAAATTTAAAAATGCCCAAACACCGCAAGAATGTATCGCTGAATTGCGTCGTAAATTCAATGACACATTTAAAGCGATTGGCTGGATATCAAAATATAAACGAAATTGTTTAAGAGAATTTGGTTTTGTTGAATCGTTTAAAAACAATTGCACTCTTGAGATTTTGGAAAGCTATAAAGTGAAGGGTGCGGAAATATTACAAAAATTAGCAGATTAATTATGAAGGCAAAAATCAATAACACGCTTATTAAAAAACTACTTCCTAGAGATAAAGAATACGAAGTTCATGATCTTGATCTAAAAGGATTCATGATAAGAGTATTTCCATCAGGAACCATGCGTTACGTCTGCCAGTACAAAAGAGGCAAAAAAATTAATCTTGGAACAGTCGGGGTTATGACAGCAGCTCAAGCTCGTGAAAAGGCTATTGAAGTGCTAAGTAATGCTAATAAGGGGATTGAGCCAATTGCACAAAAAGGGATAAATAAACCTAAGACACTGCAAGAATTTATTGAGAGTGATTATAAGCCATGGGTTCTATCAACGCATAAACGAGGCCAAGAAACGCTAGCAGGGCTTATTAGATGTTACAAGGCTTTTTTTTCAAAGCCATTGGTTGAAATTACGCCCGCTCTTGTAGAACAATGGCGTGTTAAGCGTCTTAATGACGGCACTTCCCAGGCAACCTTAAATCGTAATATTACCATGCTGAAATCACTGATGACTAAGGCAGTAGAATGGGGCTTTATAAAGGAGAACGCACTTGGTAAGTTAAAACCATATAAAATAGATCGGTCACCTAAAATTCGATACTTGTCATTTGAAGAAGAGACACGTTTACGCGAAGCGTTAATCGAACGAGACAATCAACTTCGACTGATGCGAAAAAATGGAAATATCTGGCGAGAAACGCGAGGTTATGATTTATTGCCTGAGCTTTCAGAAGACAATGCCTGTGATTACTTAATGCCGATGGTGCTATTGTCGATTAACACAGGATTAAGACGAGGCGAATTATTTCATTTGACCTGGGATATGGTGAATTTGTCAGAAGGTTCATTGATTTTGTCTGGTGAAATCACTAAAAACAAACATTCTCGTTTTATTCCGCTTAATGATGAGGCTTATAAAATTTTGGATCATCTACATAAAAAAGCAGAGATAAAAGAAGGATTGGTTTTTCTAAGTAAAAATAATCAACCATTTAACCATGTGAAACGCTCATGGGGATCGTTATTGAAAAAAGCAAATATTACGCAGTTTCGATGGCATGATTTACGGCACCATTTTGCGAGTAAGCTGGTGATGGCTGGGGTAGATCTAAATACGGTTCGTGAGTTATTAGGACATTCCGATATTGCCATGACGCTGAGGTATGCGCATTTGGCGCCGGAACATAAAGTGAATGCCGTTAGAAAAATAGATTGGTCAATGCAGGGATAGGAAATGAATAGTCATACTTCAAAATATGCAGAAAGAAACAGGCCCATAAGAAAAGTTGAGCGATTTATTCTCAAGATAATGATTTTTGTGGTCATACCTATTAGCTGCGTATTGGGAATAGTTTATCCAACTGGCAAAATAAGTAACTCGTTACCGGTATTATTTTCATTAGCTGGTTTGATCCAACTCGAAGTGGCAGGCTTATTTGAGTATATAGATTATCTGGGTAAAGAATTAGAAAAAATATACGACGAATCTGGCCGTGTTCCTAGTAACATTACAAGAGCAATCTATGAGTATTATAATCCTGAGCCAACTGTAAAAGCATTTATTAATAACCAACTTTACTTAAATAAACGAGTTGGCTTCTATCTATTGTTGATTGGTGGATTGATTCAATTATTCACTATATGGCTTATATAGTGATTCCTTCTGTATTAATTGGGATTTGTGATCCATTCGTGTCGGAATATGCAGAAACGAGCTAGGTGATTTTAGGGGTAGTTTAGATTGATCGTTTGCCCTAGTTTGATATGGTATCAAATTTCCATCGATGCCAAATAACTGGAGCAATGGATAAAATTAAATCTGGCGAGATAACTGGATCACTGACTGAAGTTCTATTGTTATTACAAACTAATAAATATTTATCTTCACTTTTTATAAATCGTCGAAAAAAGATGCCTTCTGTGGTTTCGACTATACAATTATTACCTACGCATTGATTTTTTTTATCTTGATTTATAAATTTAATCCCACCAACAATGTCGCCAACCTTATACTCTGGCTCCATTGAATCATCTGAGATTCTTATAACAACAGCATTGGGGTTATTCGTTTTAAAGAAATCTATCTCTTTTTGTATGGCTTGTTCTGAGGCGATAAGATCACCAACTGTATCTGCAAGAGATGGATAATTTTGAAATTCATTTTCGATCACTGATGGGCCTTTTCCTATGCCTTCTAGTAACCAATCAATCGAACAAGTCACATCATATTGATGAAGTATTTCTATTAAAGAAGCAGCTTTGGTTTTATTTATTGGGTTTCTTCCAAGCTCCCATGATTGAAGTGTATGGATACTGATTCCATGCTTTTCTTCTAAATCTTTTCGAGATAAGCCAGCAAGCATGCGCGCTCTTTTGATGCGATGCCCCATTGCAGAACTATCTTCATTTACTTTAATAGCATTTTTCATAAATATGTATTTACATTTATACGTGATATATGTATATAATAAATCAATATACGCGATTTGCGTATATTTTATGTGAATTTATACGCGTTATAAGTGTAAGGATGCCTCTAAAATTAATTATTTTCAACACTTTAAACAAAATCAGTCTTTAAAGGTCAATTTCAAATAGGAATGTAAGTAACTAATGGACATGTCAATAAACCATGATGAGCTGGAAGCAATGAGTGGCTTACTTCATATCCAGCAATTGGCTTATTTAAGAGGAATTAGGCCGTATATGGATGTTAAAACAAGAATAACAGGTATCAAGCGGCGAATTAGTTATCAGTCGATATCTGAGCAGCTCTATATCGAGCCTCATCAAGGAATTAAAAGCCAAAATTTTTCACGTGATCAAGTTCGTCGAGCTGTTTATGGATTGGTTCGTGCTGGTTTGATTGAGGTTCAATCGGAAGGTATGCAGCTGATTTTAAAATGCTTATTGGCTTCTACGGATTATTCTGTCCGAAATAAAGCCGCCATAAACCCACCACAGAAAGCCACCACAAAGTCGCATGAGGAACTTATTGAAAATATTAGGTTTTCTGAAGATGAGACTTTGAAAGCCGACATAGCTAATACTCAGAAAGCCGCCATACCTCTAATAAAAGATAATTATATTTATTTATTACAACGCTTCGACCATTTTTGGCTTATGTACCCCGAGAAAAAGTCACGTGAGCGTGCTTTTGAAATTTTTCAAAAAATTAATCCAGATGAGCATTTACTGCAAACCATGTTGCAAGCACTGGATAGCCAAATTAAATCTCGTAAAACAAAAGAAGCGCATGGCGAATGGGTTCCAGCCTGGAAATTTCCAGCGAACTGGTTATCACAGAAGTGTTGGGAAGATGAAATCAGAATCGAATTAAAGCCGGAGAAAAGGAATGAGAAGTGTCGCACAAGTACTGGAACAGCCCATGATCCCTTCTGGAATCCAGAAGCAGAAGACTCAGCAAGCACCGGAGAGGATGAATACCAGCAAGACAATGTCGTCAGCATGCAACGCTATCGACAAGCGGATTGAGAACTTGTTTACCCGTTTTGCTGTCTTTTATGGGCATCTGTGGCGCAGCCAGTTTAAAAGCGATGGATTTTTAGAGTTTGCAAAAAAAGAGTGGTCGGAGGGTATAGAACCATTTAGCGATGAGATTTTGAATCAGGCCATTTTAATGTGCCGGGATTATTGTGACATGCCGCCTAGCCTACCCCAAATGATTGGATTTTGTCGTGGTATCAAAAAGCGAAGTTCCTTTTATGTTGCAAACAAGGGGCATAGGCCTGCCACTAAGGCTGTAGTCGAAGAACATATCAAGCAATGCAAAGCATATTTACTTTAATAAAAAAAGGAGAAACACCATGTTGGTTTTAACAAGAAAAGTCGGGGAGTCAGTGGTTATCAGTGAAAACATATACTGTACGGTGGTGGATTACCGGCACGGAGAGATTCGTCTGGCTTTTGATGCGCCCCAGACTATTCCTATTCATAGGGATGAAATTCAGCGCCGCATTTATCTTAATCGTGAACAAGAAGGGGGGTATTGCGACAACAAATCCAGTCAAGAAAGCGTGGTTGATCGCCTAATCAATCAATTCAAACATGGGGTGAGTCCAGCTCAGGGCCATCAATAACTGTATGAAGGTGAACCCAATGATAGAGCTGGAAGAACATGAAATATCGGTTAAAGACCGTGCCAAAGAAAAGCTGAAGCGTGATTTAGGTGAATTGATTGTAGGGACGCTTAATGATCCGAAAACAGTAGAAATCATGCTCAATGCAGATGGCAGGCTTTGGCAAGAGCGTCTGGGTGAAACGATGCGCTGTATTGGAAGTATTACCGAGGCGCGGGCGGAAAGCATTATCAAAACCGTCGCAGGGTTTCATGGAAAAGAAGTTACTCGTTTTAAGCCTTTGTTGGAAGGGGAGTTGCCTTTGGATGGATCTCGTTTCGCAGGTCAGCTGCCGCCTGTTGTCTCACACCCAACTTTTGCCATTCGTAAAAAAGCTTTATCAGTTTTTACTCTGAATCACTATGTTGAGTCAGGAATAATGACGGAATCTCAGTGCGAGGTCATTGAGCAGGTGGTGGTGGCACATCGCAATATTTTGGTCATTGGCGGTACGGGATCGGGTAAGACTACTTTGGTCAACGCCATTATCAATGAGATGGTTATTCATGCACCTGAGGAACGTATTTTTATCATTGAGGATACCGGCGAAATTCAATGTACTGCTAAAAATTGCGTCCAATATCACACCACTCTTGATGTCAGTATGACCCAGCTTTTGAAAACCACACTCAGGATGCGGCCAGACCGAATTCTTGTTGGTGAAGTTAGAGGTAGTGAAGCGCTGGATTTACTTGATGCTTGGAATACGGGCCATGAGGGTGGCGCTGCCACTTTGCATGCCAATAACTGTCTTGCAGGACTTCATCGCTTGAAATCGCTCATTACCCGTAACCCCGCAGCGCCTACTGAAATTGAACCTTTGATTGGTGAGACGGTTCATTGTGTGGTGCATATCGCAAGAACCCCGCAAGGACGCAGAGTTGAAGAAATTATATCGGTTAATGGATATGAAAACGGTCATTACAACATCGAACAACTTATTTAAGGAGAATATGAATGAATCAAGCAGTCAATATAAATTATCGAAGTCTATGGATGATGGGAGTGATTGTGTTATTGCTTCTGTTTATAACAGATCCTGCATGTGCCTCTAGTGCTGGTGGAGGCTTACCCTTTGACTCCTATCTCACCAAAATACAAAAATCCATTACAGGACCATTTGCATTTACCGCAGCGATTATTGGTTTGGTTGGCGCAGGAGCCACGCTGATTTTTGGTGGTGAAATGAATGGCTTTTTGCGAACCCTTCTCTTTATTGTACTGGTGCTTTCATTCTTGGTTGCAGCACAAAATACCATGACAGCAATTACAGGCAAAGGAGCCGAAATTGCTAAACCTTCCGTCTCAAAAATAGCTATGGAGACACAGCCATGAGTCTTCGCACCATTCCTATACGCAGATGTGGTAATCGCCCAAGCCTTTTTATGGGTGGTGACCGCGAGCTGGTTATGTTTTCAGGTTTACTCTCAGCAATTTTAATATTCGCAGCTCAGGACTGGCTTGCCGCACTTTTTGGTTTAGCACTTTGGTTTTTATCTTTAAAAGGTCTAAGGCTTATGGCAAAAGCCGATCCTTATATGAGAGCAGTTTATCTGAGACAAAGAGGCTATCAGGCCTATTATCCAGCACGTTCAACCCCTTTTCGTAATAATAAAGGGGGGTATTTATGATTGAATTCATTACCTTTTTGATCAGTATTACTGGGTTGTTGTTATTAGGTATTTTGTTTAGCGCAGCTCAAATGAAAAGTCGTAAACACCATGTCAAAAAACATCGAAGTCATACTGCAGGATTGGTTGATTTACTAAATTATGCTGCGGTAGTCGATGATGGCGTGATTATCGGTAAAAATGGATCGTTTATGGCAGCCTGGCTTTATCAAGGTGAAGATATAGCCAATACTACCGATGAAGCGCGTGAAATGATGGCTTTTCGTATTAATCAGGCATTGTCCTCCTTAGGTAATGGCTGGATGATTCATGTCGATGCCATAAGACGTGCTGCTCCTGGTTACAGTGAGCAGAGTGCTTCATACTTTCCCGATGTTGTATCAAAAGCTGTTGATGAAGAAAGAAGACAATACTTTGAAAGTATTGGTGCTTTGTATGAAGGCTATTTTGTTATCACCCTAACCTGGTATCCACCTGTATTGGCTCAAAAGCGTTTTGTTGAATTGATGTTTGATGATTCAGGGGAGAAATTAAACCACAAAGAAAAAACCCATCAATTGATTGAAACATTCAAGCAATCATGCAGAAGCTTTGAGTCTCGTATGAGTGCTGCACTTCACCTGGAAAGGTTGGGTTCAGAAATATTGAACAATGAAAACCATAAAGTCACTCAAGATAACTTTTTAAGACACATCCAATATTGTGTCACGGGAATTAACCATCCCGTTAATCTACCTAAAAATCCAATTTATCTGGATGCTTTAATAGGCGGTCAGGAATTAACTCCAGGTATAACACCCAAAATTGGCCGAAAGTTCATTCAGTGTGTTGCTATTGAAGGATTTCCCATGGAGTCTTACCCAGGTATTTTAACACTGTTGACTCAATTAGCTGTGGAATATCGCTGGAACTCTCGCTTCATATTCATGGATCCCCATGAAGCTGTAGCTCATTTCACTAAGTTCCGTAAAAAGTGGAAACAAAAGGTCAGAGGTTTTTTTGACCAAATGTTTAATACCAGCTCCGGTATCGTTGATGAAGATGCACTCAGCATGGTTAATGACGCGCAGGCAGCTATTGCCGAAACCAATTCAGGAATGGTGGGTCAAGGCTACTATACATCCGTTGTTGTATTAATGGATGAGGATAGAGCAAACGTTGAGAAAGCCGCGCTATTTATCGAAAAGAATATCAATGCGTTAGGTTTTAGCGCACGAACAGAAACCATTAATACCATGGATGCCTACATGGGCAGCTTACCAGGTCATGGTGTTGAAAACATCAGAAGGCCTCTGATGAATACCATGAATCTGGCTGATTTATTGCCAACATCCAGCATTTGGACAGGTGAAAATAAAGCGCCTTGCCCACTGTTTCCTCCTCAATCACCGCCTTTGCTGCACTGTGTCACCAGCGGTAATGCTCCATTTCGTTTGAATCTTCATGTCAGAGACTTAGGTCACGGCATTATGTTTGGTCCAACACGCTCAGGTAAATCAACCCATCTTGGTTTATTGGCATTGTCCTGGCGTCGCTATAAAGATGCGCGTATTTATTCTTTTGATAAGGGTATGTCTATGTATCCAACCTGTAAGGCAACAGGTGGGGAGCATTTCACTATCGCAGGCAAAGACTCACGCCTTGCCTTTGCGCCATTGCAGTTTTTAGAAACTAAAGCAGATCGGGCTTGGGCTATGGAGTGGATTGATACGATTCTAGCTTTGAATGGTTTGAATACCACACCAGCTCAGCGCAATGAAATCGGTCATGCCATTCTAAGCATGCATCAAAGTGGCTCTAAAACCTTATCTGAATTTGTCATGACGATTCAGGATGAACCCATTAGAGAAACATTAAAGCAGTACACCATAGATGGATTAATGGGGCATTTATTGGATGCAGAAAGTGATGGGCTTGGTTTTTCTTCCTTTATGACCTTTGAAATCGAGCATTTAATGGGCTTGGGTGAAAAATTTGCATTGCCTGTGTTGCTTTATCTCTTTAGGCGGATTGAAACCTCATTAGATGGTCGCCCCACCTTAATCTTGCTTGATGAAGCCTGGTTAATGCTGGCGCATCCTGTGTTTAAAAACAAGATTGCTGAATGGCTTGATTCTATGGCTAAGAAAAACTGTGTGGTGTTTATGGCAACACAACATTTATCTCATGCAGCCAACTCTGGAATCTTAGATATTATTGTTGAATCAACTGCCACCAAAATCTTTTTACCCAATCTGTATGCAAGAGATCCTGAGACCCGACTCATTTATGAGCGCATGGGCTTAAATCCACGCCAGATAGACATCATAGCCTCTGCCCAACCCAAACGTGATTACTACTACGTCAGTGAAAAAGGCCAAAGACTTTATCAATTGGCATTAGGTCCTTATGCCTTAGCGTTTGTGGGTGCAACAGATCCCGATTCGATTGCGCGTATGAAGCAATTGGAGTCGAAATATGAAGATGGATGGGTCTCTCAATGGCTTTCAGAAAAAGGTATTCATTTGGCTCAGTACGGAGAAGCAGCATGAAAAAAAGTATAACGAATAACCCCTACCTCAACGCCAGACGCACCTGGAATGTTCATACCGCAGGTCTTATGAAATCAGTACAAATTTGGCAATTAGTGGGATTAGGTAGCCTGTTAATCGCATTGGCAGCAGTTGGTGGGCTCATTGCGATAGGTAGCCAATCCAAATTTATCCCTTTGGTGTTTCAACAAGATGCCAATGGCAATACCTTGTCAGTTACTCGTGCTGATAAGGTTGGTGACGCAAGCATTGACGATTATCGTGCTGCAGCTGCCCATTTTATTGAAAACGTTCGCATGGTAAGCCTTGATACGGAACTGCAAAAGAAAGCAGTTTTTCAGGTGTATTCCTATTTAAATGCCAATGATGCGGCTTTAGCTAAGATTCAAGAGTTCTACAGTGACAAACAGCAATCTAATCCCTTTGAAAGAGCTGCCTTTGAGATTGTGAGCATAGACATTCGCTCAGTACTTCAAGAGTCGAATGAGACTTGGCAAGTCGACTGGATTGAAACGGTGAGAAATCGTGACGGATCGCTTAAAGAAAAGCCTCGCATGATGAAAGCGATGATTACGATGTATCAGGAGAATGAAATCAATGATGCCACCAGTGAGTCCATTTTGAAAAATCCCCACCTAATTTATGTACGTGATTTTAACTGGTCCTACGAATTAAAGCATGGAGAACAGCAATGAAAAGAATAATGCAGCTATTTTGTTTATTAACACCGCTCACAAGTTTTGCATTGGATAACACTATTCTGGCTGAACATTATTTTTCGGAAACTGTACCCAAGCTATCGAGTCAGGAAAAACAAGGTTTAGATATTGCGGAACGTACACAAAAAGGAGAAAAAACAAGTAAACCCTTTGCATCAAGCGATGGTTCAGTCAGTTTTATTTATGGATCAGGTCAAATCAGGGTAGTTTGTGCGCCTTTACAAGTGTGTGATATTGCCCTCCAACCAGGAGAGCAATTTAATGACATGAACGTTGGTGACCCACGCTTTGTCGTTGAACCATCCATCACAGGAGCAGGTAGCATGCAACAAATCCATCTGCTCATAAAACCTAAAGATGTAGGGCTTGATTCTTCTTTGGTAGTCACCACAGACAGAAGAACGTATCACTTTAGATTAAAGTCAGATAGAACCGAATTTATGCCTTACATTTCATTTACTTATCCTGATGAGGCAAAAGCCAAATGGCAGTTACTACAACGTATTCAGGCCGAAAGAAGAAAAGTAGATACCTTACCAGAAACCAATGAATATCTAGGCGATCTTAACTTCAATTATCGAATTCAAGGCAATGCCCGATTTAAACCAGTTAGAGTTTATAACAATGGTGTCAAAACGATTATTGAGATGCCAGGAACCATGGTTCAAAGTGAAGCGCCTGCGCTGCTAGTTTTAAGAGGTCGAGGACTATTTAAAAAATCAGAGACCGTGATGGTCAATTATCGACTTCAGGGTTGTCGTTACATCGTGGACGGGGTTTTTGATAAAGCCATATTGGTTATCGGCAGCGGTTCCTCTCAAGAAAAAATTACGATTACAAGGTGCTAAAGATGAAAAAATTAAGTGTTTTATTGGCTGCCGTCTTGTTATCAAGCTGTGCCAGCATGCGTTATGGCAATTTCACTCAAATGGCTCAGGGCAAAGATGCTTATTTGGCGACAGATGCAGCTACTCAATTAACCCGAGTCTATCCCCCTGCTCAAAATACATTTTGTATTGGTCAGGCAGTCAACGATGGCTTTGGCTTAAGTCTTATTCAAAACTTGAGAAAAAAGGGTTATGGCATCAATGAAAATCAATGCCCTAAGAATAAAGCTAATTTTTTCTATGTGCTTGATGAGCTTAAACCTCAAAGTTACAGAGTAAGCCTTTTTGTAGGAATACAAACATTGAGCCGTCTGTATGCAAAAAACAATAAAAATATCATTCCTGTCAGCGCATGGACTCATAAGGAGTAAGAACGATGAATCAAAACAATGATTATTTGTCACCAGACAATTCACCGCAAAAGCTTCAAACCACAGGTGTAAAACGAGTAAATAATGTGCCACTCATGATTGCAATTGGTATTTTAACTCTTTTTGTGGTGCTCATCGCATTAGTTGCCAATAAACGGGCTAATGCGCAAAACCAGCCACCAGAAATAGTAAAGGTTAAGAACCCTAAGAAAAATACCATGAGCCTTGCCAATGAGGTGGTAGGAAATCATAAAACAGCAGTGATTCCTCCCCAGAGTGACACAATAGCTAATAATGAAGCAGGTCCTTTGCCCATTCCTGAACGACTTCCACATCAAGGAGATGCTCTGACACAAGAGGTATCTGAAGCTGAAATCGAGCGTATTCGTCAGGAAAAAACTCAAGAATTTGAAGAGGCTGTCAAAGCTAAGTCATCCGTAATGGTAGATAACCCACGATTGAATAATCGCGACACTACTAAAACTTCCATGAATAGCAATGAGATGACATTAAACATCGACTCTTCATCAGCGTTTAAAGAGCAGCTCGCATTATTACAAGGAAGACAGGCCAAACCAATGCCACAAACTTTAGGTGGTGAAGAAAATGAAATACGCTGGCATTTAAACTCAACGCTGCAAAACCCAAACAGTCGATACGAACTAAGAGCTGGCAGTGTGATTCCAGGGGTAATGATTAGTGGTATTTCTTCAGAATTACCAGGTCAAATTATCGCTCAAGTATCACAAAACGTATATGACACCGCTACCGGAAAATATCTTTTAATACCTCAAGGAACGAAGATATTGGGACTTTATTCCAGTGATGTCCCTTTTGGTCAGTCTTCCGTATTAGTGGCTTGGCAACGCCTGGTGTTTCCAGACAGTAAAGCACTGGATATCGGCTCTATGCCCGGTGCTGATAGTGCTGGATATGGTGGTTTTCGCGATCAGGTAGATCATCATTATGCACGAATTTATGGCTCAGCACTTTTAATGTCAGGCATTATTGCTGGCATTACTTATAGCCAAAATACCAATCAATCTAATCAATTCGGTTATGCCCAACCCACAGCGGGCAGCGTGATGAGTCAAGCTTTAGGGCAACAGTTGGGCGAGGTCACTTCCCAACTGGTTTCAAAAAACCTGAATGTGTCTCCCACCATAAACGTTCGCCCAGGTTATCGGTTCAATATCATCGTGGTGAAGGATTTAACGTTTAAACAGCCTTATCGTCAGTTTGCATAACAAAAAAGAGGAAATGTGATGAAACTTCGAATTCTATTTGTTTATTTATGGTCATTTAATGCCTTCTCAAATATGCCAGTGTTTGATTTACCCAATTATGTACAAAATGGAAAAATGCTACTGAATCAGATTAAAGAGTATAAAACGCAAGTCGATCAATACAAGAATCAGATGGACCAATATCAAAACATGTTAGACAACACCAAGTCACTGACTTCGTTTGAATGGGATAATGCCAACTCAGTTATTAATAATTTGCTTGAATCGACTGATACCATTGATTATTACAAGCAGGAAGCTGGCAGCCTCCAAGGGTACCTTGACCGATTCCAAAGTCAGGAATACTACGAAAAGACTCCTTGTTTTAATGGTAATGGCCAATGTTCTTCTGAAGAACTTAGAAAAATCAAACAAAGCAGATTAGCTGCTTCTGTTGCTGAAAAGCGTTCCAATGACGCCATGCTTAAAGGGATTGATAAACAACAACAGAGCTTAAAAAATGATTCTGCAAAACTGCGCACTTTGCAATCTCAGGCACAAAGTGCTGCAGGCCAGAAACAGGCTCTTCAAGCAGCTTCTCAACTAGCTAGTAATCAATCCCATCAATTGCTTCAAATCAGAGGCGTGCTATTAGCGCAACAGAATGCCCAGGCAGTCAAAGATGCAGCGAGTGCCAACAAAGAAGCAATACAAACTGCTGGAGATGAGCATTTCAGATCTGGGGCATACCATAAAAGCTCAGGAAAAAAATGGTAATCCATCATAAATAAGGAGAGGAAATGAAAGTTATATGTTTATCAATTTTGGTTCTTACTTTTGTCCTGTCAGGTTGCGACAGCGCTGAAACCGCAGCTCAAAAAAAGGCTGAACATTTAGCTTCGCTAAGATGCGACAGTTCAAGAGAAGGTCGAACTAAAGAAGAACTCCAAGTGATTGGTGATGCGTGCTTCCGAGGAGGTAGTTATTCCAAAAGCTCTGGTAAGAAGTGGTGATAGTATGAATAAAAAAATAACTCCTTATTTTATCCTTTTCTGTTTACTTGGGTTTTCTGCTTGCTGCCATGCTCAAGGGCATGGCATGGATAGTCGTGACTTACTGGATAATATTTTACAACGGTTTGCCAGCACATCCGCGCTATGGAGCAAAACCATGTTGAGTTACGCAAGATATTTGTTCTGGTCTTTGGCCTCAATCAGTATGGTGTGGACTTACGGCTTGATGGCATTGCGAAGAGCAGACATTCAAGAATTCTTAGCTGAAACAGTACGGTTTTTTGTGGTTATCGGTTTTTTCTATTGGATTTTGGACAATGGGCCTGCAATTGCAAAAGCGATAATAGATTCCATGCGGCAACTTGCAGCCAAGGCTTCTGGGATTAATGAGCATGTCTCTCCTTCTGATATTGTGGATGTTGGGTTTGATATTGTTTCAAAAGCCATAGACAGCTCATCCATCTGGTCTCCTGCAGCAACTACAGTAGGATTACTCGTTGCAGGGGTTATTCTGATTATATTGGCTTTAGTCAGTATCAATATGCTCATTATCTTAATCACCGCATGGATTTTAACTTATGGTGGCATTGTTTTATTAGGGTTTGGCGGTGGCCGTTGGACTCAGGACATTGCAATTAATTACTACAAAACTGTGTTGGGGATTGCATTACAAGCTTTTGCCATGATTTTAATTATTGGTATTGGTAAATCCTTTGTAGATCAATATTACGCTGCAATGTCTGAAAACATCATGCTTAAAGAAATGTTTGTCATGCTGGTAGTTGCCGTACTGTTACTGGTTCTTATTGATAAAATTCCACCTGCTTTAGCAGGGATTGTGTCAGGAGGTGGTTCTGGTGGTGGCGGTGGACTCGGTCTGGGTGGTGCTATGGGAGCTGCTGGAATAGCTGGGGCTGCCATGGCGGGGGCTGCAGGTAGTGTACTTGCCCAAAGCGGTGGTGGATTATCTGCACTTAATGCTGCGTTTAAAGCAGCCAGTCAATCAACCAACGCTGGCGATACAAGTGCACTGCCAGGAATGGATAAAGGCTCTAAAACCGGTGGTTTAGCCGAAGCTATGGGAACAGCTGCCAAATTTGCAGGTTCTTTTGGTTCGCATTTAGCATCAGGCACTATGGATGTGGCTCGTGAAAAGGCAAACTCGATTAAAGAAGCAATTGCTGAAAAAATTGCTGACACAACGGGTGGGAAAATTGCCGAGGCAATTCAGAACAAGGTAGATTCACCTGTTTCTGAATCGCAAGAATCCAACGCACAAAATATTCTGTCTATGGGTACTCCTGCAGGTAGCTTTAGTTCAGGTATTGATACATCAGATGAGGTCAGTCAGTTTGTGAACCAAAAGGCATCTGGAGAGAGCAAATGAGCCTAAACAAACTGAATAAAGCCATAGGCCCTCAAGTCAGAGAAAAAAATCCCGGCAAGATAAATAAAACGTTAGTCTGGTTAGTGATTTGTTCGTTTTTAATCAGCATGCAAATTGGCACGCAGTTTTTCGCACATCAATTTCACTATGCTGATGTCTTAGGGACTTCATTCGCTCATATTTATAGGCCTTGGCAGATTTTTATTTGGGCTATTAAATATCAATCCTATTACCCAGATTCTTTTAATGCCGCCTTTGGTCTGATTGTCATGATTGGCTGTCTCTTTTTAATGATGATCGTGGTGGCTTCCAAATATTTTAAAAAGAACAATGTGAGTGATTACCTCCATGGTTCAGCCAGGTGGGCTAATTGGGAGGATTTAAACAGCGCAAGCCTCATTGGACATGATGAAGGGGTTTATGTTGGAGCATTCGAAGATGACAAAGGAGAGATTCATTATTTGCGCCATAATGGACCCGAGCATGTTTTAACCTATGCACCAACACGCTCAGGGAAAGGAGTTGGTCTAGTGATCCCTTCCCTTCTATCCTGGAAACAATCTTGCGTCATTACCGATTTAAAAGGTGAACTTTGGGCAATGACTGCTGGATGGCGGCAGAAACATGCTAACAACAAAGTCATTCGATTTGAGCCTGCAACGTTAAAAGGAAGTGCACGCTGGAACCCACTAAATGAAATCAGAGTAGGTACGGAATCAGAGGTCGGTGACGTGCAAAATTTGGCAACACTTGTAGTTGATCCCGATGGTAAAGGATTGGAAACGCATTGGCAGAAGACCTCTCAAGCCCTTTTGGTTGGTTTTATTCTGCATGCGATTTATAAACTGAAAACCCAAGGAGAACCAGCCACATTTCCCAACATTGACCGTATGCTCGTTGATCCCAATATTAATATTGCCGACCTGCTTATTGAAATGACGCAATACCCACATATTGAGGGCAAAACCCATCCTGTTATTTCAGCCTCTGCGCGTGACATGATAGACCGCCCCGAAGAAGAAGCAGGATCTGTATTATCTACTTTAAAATCTTATTTGGCGTTATACCGAGATCCAGTGGTAGCACATAACGTCTCGTCTTCCGATTTTTGTATTCGAGATTTGATGAACCATGAAAATCCCGTGAGTCTTTATATTATTACTCAACCTAATGACAAGGCCAGGCTTCAACCTCTGGTTAGAGTCATGATTAATATGATAGTAAGACTATTGGCTGACAAAATGGAATTTGAGCGTGTATCCGATGACAAAGGATTATCTTATGTGAGCGCTAAAAAAACGTATAAACATCGACTGCTTTGCATGATTGATGAATTTCCTAGCCTTGGAAAACTCGATATTCTGCAAGAGTCATTAGCCTTTGTTGCAGGTTATGGTTTAAAGTTTTACTTAATTTGCCAGGACATTAATCAGCTTAAAAGCCGTGAACGTGGCTATGGCCCTGATGAGACCATTACTTCTAATTGCCACATCCAAAATGCTTATCCACCCAACCGAGTTGAAACGGCAGAACATCTTTCCAAGCTGACAGGTCAAACGACGATTGTTAAAGAACACATCACCACCAGCGGTAAACGTTTTTCTACGTTCTTAAATCAAATATCAAAAACCATTCAGGAAATATCGAGACCACTTTTAACCGTTGATGAGTGTCTTCGCATGCCAGGGCCTAAAAAAGATTCTAATGGCTTGATTATTGAAGCTGGTGATATGGTTGTTTACGCAGCGGGCTTCCCTGCTATTTATGGTAAACAACCGCTTTATTTTAAAGATCCAGTCTTCATGGCTAGGGCTTCTGTAGAGGCTCCTGCTCACTCAGATATTTTACGTGTTCGATTAAGTGAAAATGAGGTGATCAGGTTATGAAAAAACTGTCCATCATAATCGCTATTTTTCTGATAAGTACTATTGCTGCAGGCATGTTGTTCCATTCTATGGGCTTTCGGATAAACCTGACTGAATCAATTCCTGTAGGCTTATATCGCATCACCGGCACAGAGCCGCTAAAAAATGCTTATGTGATTATTTGCCCAGATGATAGGCAAACTTTCAGATTAGCCAAGAACAGAGGTTATATAAACCATGGTCTTTGTTGTAATGGGTATGGCTATTTAATGAAAAAAGTAGTGGCTGTATCTGGCGATATCCTCTCTGTGACAAATGAAGGGGTTTATGTGAATCAAATGTTAATTCCTTATTCAAAACCAAAATTACAGGATGGAATGAACCGCACTTTACCTCAATGGCAGGTAATGAATTATCAACTTCGAGAAGATGAAATCATGACGATGACCAGTCAAAGCGAATGGTCATTCGATGGTCGATATTATGGTCTTGTTCACACAAGACAAATCAAGGGAATGATCACACCCATATGGGTAATTAATAAACGGGAGAAAACCACATGAGTCAAGAAACCGAGTTAATGGATGTGATTTCAGAAAAGTTCGAGGATTTAGTAATCCCTGGCTTTCTTGTCGAGGTCAGTCCGATAGAAGCAGACATCATGGGCGCTTTTTTTGAAGATGCACTCAATGAGGCTGACGCGATGGAGGCCATTTATGACTAAAATGCCTTACCATCAAGTTGTTGCCAATCAAATTATTGAAAGCCTGAAAGCAGGAACAGCGCCCTGGCTAAAACCATGGGAACCAGGTACAGGTAATGATCAAGTTCCTTATAATCCGATAACAGGTAAACGTTATCGCGGGATTAATGCATTGTATTTAATGCTGAACCAAAGTGATGACAACCGCTGGTTAACTTACAAACAAGCACAAAGCATGGATGCTCAGGTTCGTAAGGGCGAAAAAGGCACCACAATTCAGTATTGGAAATTTCATGAAGAACAAACCAAACACGATGATGCTGGTAACCCTGTACTTGATGCGCAAGGTAATTCATTAAAAGTGCAGGTGAATCTTGAGCGACCCAAGGTGTTTTATGCAACGGTATTCCATGCCTCGCAAATTGATAATATGCCTGAACTCATTCCAAAAGAGCCAGACTGGTCCTTAATTGAAAGAGCAGAAAAACTATTGCATAACTCCGGCGCTACCATTATTCATTCTGAGGCTGATAGAGCCTTTTATAGATTGTCGACAGATAGCATCCATCTCCCATCGAAAGACCAATTTAAATCCGCAGCGAACTATTATGCTACTGCCCTGCATGAACTAGGGCATTGGAGCGGTCATCCTTCAAGACTGGATAGAGATTTAGGCCACCCCTTTGGTTCAGATGCTTATGCCAAAGAAGAATTGAGAGCAGAAATTGCAAGCATGCTTTTAGGTTCTGAGCTTGGTATAGGTCATGACCCTTCACAACACACTGCCTACATCAAATCATGGATTCGAGTTCTGGAAAACGAGCCTTTAGAAATATTCAGGGCATCCGCAGATGCGGAGAAAATAGTGAATCACCTGTATGCGTTAGAGCAATCCCAAGACATTCAACTAGCAGAACTCATTGAAATCAAGGATGAGAAACTTAAAGAGGTAGCCTTTATGACGTCTGAAAACATCACTTCTGAAAAGGTCTGGTTAAGCATTCCCTTCAAACAAAAAGAGATAGCTAAATCCACAATAGGAAAACTCCCTGATGGAACACCAGGTATTGCCTGGGATAAAGTTCAAAAATGTTGGTATGCAAATCCTGGTGTTCCTGTTGAGAAAATCAAAGCCTGGCTTCCTGAAAATCAAATACTGACTCAGGATAAAGCGCTTATACCTGCCGATGAATTTAAAGCAGCATTGATAAACCTTGGTGCTATTGTTTCAGGTGGGCATCCAATTATGGATGGTAAACCTCATCGCATAGCTACAGAGGGTGATAAAAACGGTGAAAAGGCAGGATTTTATGTAGCCTATTTAGATGGTATTCCGGCTGGATATATTAAAAATAATCGAACTGGTGCTGAGCTTAATTGGAAATGTAAAGGTTACATTTTAACTGATGAACAGAAGGCAACACTCAAAACAGAGGCGTTTGAGCATCAACAGACTCGCCAACGTGAGCTTGAAGCTAAACAAAAAAATACTGCATTAAGACTCAAGGAAAAATTATCTATGATGGCAGAGATTGTGGAACCAACACCTTATATGCAGGCCAAGGGTATTGAGGTTCATTCTGGCGTATATACTGATGAAGAAAGAAAACTAACCTGTATTCCAGCAACAGATTGCGAAGGAACACTTTGGACTGTTCAGTACATTGCCGAAGATGGAACCAAACGCTTTGCAAAAGATTCAAGAAAGGAGGGTTGTTTCCACGTGCTAGGTGGTTTGGAAAAGCTTGCTGATACACCTGTAATTATAATTGCCGAAGGTTATGCTACTGCTGCAACGATAAAAGAAGCATGTGAGCTGCCTGCTGTCGTTTCTGCCTTTGATTCAGGGAACCTAAAAGCAGTAGCTAAAGTATTGCATGAAAAGTATCCACATACTCCAGTTATCCTGGCCGCGGATGATGACAAGCATCTGGAGTTATCGAAGGGTATTAACCCCGGTAAAGAAAAAGCTGGCGAAGCTGCTGATGCTGTCAATGGTTTTATTGTGCTACCAACCTTCGCATCGAATGAGCAGTCATCAAACCCTAAAAAATTCAGTGATTTTAATGACTTGGCAAATCATAGCAAATTGGGTTTCGAAGGGGTTATACGTCAGATCAAACCAAAGGTTGAAAAAATTGCTAAACGGTATAATCGTATGCGATTGTCAAAGAACAGTAATGTAATTCATATTTCCTAGATTCAACATAATGGGTAAAAGTTCAAGCCATCAGGTTTGAACCTTTACCTGTTTTATTACAATGAGCCATTACTAACTGTTATTTCTCCGTCTTCACAAAATGAATAATTACTCAGAAACTCTTCCAGATATTCAATGTTTAATACCAGTATTGAAATTGAGTCAAATTCTCTTTCATTTTTGGGAGCAATATATAAATTATTTTTAGTTGGTATTTTATGTAAAGCCCATTTATATTGGCTAACTTGTGGGGCTGAGGAATTATTGTAATCAATAACCCATAACTTAGCATTTGTAATAATAATGGGGATGATGATGGGAAAGTCTCTTGATTTATTTTTATCTACATCTGTTACTGATATAGCCTTTATAGCCGACAACATTTGATTCTGAGCCTTAAAGAAATTATTTTCAAAGTCATTCTTAGCTGCTTTTTTTAGTTGATTACCTGTTTTATTAAAAAAATCACCAGTAAACGTAAAAAAATACTGATTTTCATCTGGTTTGAATTGAGCAATTCGATAGTTAGAATCCTTAATAGCATGTCGCCTTGTATTATACATTTTGGGGTCAATGCCATTATCTTCTTTAATCAAAATCAGATATGATGAGTTTGCGGCCCCTTTACACTCAATTAGCCATTCCCTACCTTGATATTGCGCTGCTTTAATATCGACCTCTACAAATTCATCCTCATTCTTTATTAACTGATTCATTAAAACAGAAAAACTCTTTTCTTCCAGTATCTTTTTTGCTCGGAATTCTAAATTAAAACCATAGCTATTAGCCGCATCCAAAATTAATTTATCATCGTCCATAGTTTTCCCTAAGTTACTTAAAACCCTGGTTATTCATAATATCAGTGTGGTTTTTCTTAATTACCCCATCTAATAACTATAGGATAGATGGAAAATTAACCCCAATTTATTTATTTTTGCGGCTTTTGCTTTTGTCATTTATTCCAAAAATTTTCCATCGCACATGGTTATCAGATTTGAATCCTTTCCGCTCCAGGTGATCATGTGCATTATCCGGCAATAGCACTTGACCTCCTCCGGTGAGCTGAACCAGATCGCATTTGGACAAGTTTCGCAAGCTGTCGTGATCTTTGGCTGGCGAGCCTTGTCTAATGCTGAAAGAGTTGGGCTTTGTACTCCCCCTTCTCTTTCCAGTGGCTGTTCCAGCAGCCTCATGGCCTCCTGAAGTTCTTCCTCGATGGCTGTGTCGGTTTGCTCTTGATTGATCATGGGATTTCTCCTGTTCAAAATTTAGTTTTTGACGTTGATTTTCCAAATCCAAATCAGCAAAAGTGATTGGCATTTGATATTGAATAACAATCTGCAAGATAATCTTTTTAAATAATGGAGACCCATTCACACAAATACAGTCACCATAGCGCTGTCTTGCCATTTCCAAGGCTCTTTTAAGCGCAGGAATAGACCCGCCTTTAGAAATGATAATTTCCTTTCCATTGTCCCTAATAACACTGTTATCTTTTTTATAAATCTCAGTACCTTCTTTAGTAACAGAGTCGATTTGTTCAAAATTTGAAGAGGAAGAAAAAGAAGAGCCTGATCCTGAAATGGTGTAATTATGCTTATTTTTACGATTACGATACCTCATTGCCATTAAAGCATCCTGGTTGCCACTCTGTGCTTTTTGTTTCAGCCAATCAGCCCAGGTTTTGTTTTGATGAGAACCTAATAACTGGCAACGTTCTTTTGCATAATTTTTCCTTATGTTCTCAATCTCATTAAGCAGCGTTTTGTTTATGTGCTGATAAAGGTACTTTTTCTGTGCTTTAGAAAGGTTCATTAACTTCAAAGCAGCTCGTTTAATTCGACCTCGCTTTTTCGCCTTTTCAATAAGTTTTTTTCTGGCCTCACGCAACTTTTTAAGTTTGTCTGAAACAAAACATTTATTGTGTGATTTTTCATGCTGATATTTGGCATATAGCGCGGAACCAAGTACCTTTTTATTTAATGGTTCATAATGATAAACATTTGATGCAGGTCCATCGTCTTCTGGGTAGGATGGTACGAATGAACCTAGCTTGGATTCGAGATTTTTTTTAGAAAAGGTTCTGGAAATTGAGCTTGCTTTAACAGTAAGCCCTTGGACATTGTGGAACACAAAACCATTGGCTTTAATACGAACCATCAACGCATGTTCTGCCAAAATACTATGAATCTCTTCCCAACTACTAGCTGCCTCTATTTTTTCTTTACAGTGACGCTTCATCCAATTAATTAAACTTTCAATACCAGAATGATGTTCCATATCGTCAGCAAGATTCTCTGAATGGTTTTTACGGGTTTGATGATTGGTTATTTGAAGACCTAATTCAATTTCTAGCTTGGATGCGACCTCAGCAAAAGTCTTATATGCTCTGAAAGGTTCAATCATATTAAAGGTTTGAGGATGAATTTTATTAATCGCAACATGAATATGAAGATTGTCTGTATCATGATGAGCAACTGAGATTCTTTGATGTTCTTTAAATCCAATCGACAATGCCACTCTATCTTCAATTTCCCGTAAAACTTGTGGGGAAAGGTTTTCTCCTGGAGCGAAAGAAATAAGCATATGGTAAGTTTTATCTCCGGTGGCTCTTTGGTTTTTAGTTTGTGTTGCTAATACCTCTTGAACAGCCCAAATAGGATCGAGGCTATTACAGTTTGATAATCTGATTTTACCCACTCGCTCCTGTTTGTTTTGTTGATTACACAGGTATTGAACAAGGCCGGAAAAACTACTAAGTCTAGTTTTTTTCATAGGTATATGGCGAATAATCATATTTTTTTCACCACTGCCAACATTGCATCCTGAGTGGTTTGAATACGATTTAATAATGTTTTTACTGTTTGGAGGTCAAAATGCGCAACGCGTTTATCTTGAGTCAACCATAGTTTTAACAATCCACCAAGACGTCCTAAGTCTCCATTAATTTTGACTAGTTGCAGTACATAATCTTTATCAACACTACTTTGAATTTGATATCCGAGACTGATCCGTCTTAAGTACTCGGCAATTGAAAGGCCAGCCATTGCTGCATTCGATTTAATTTGAATTTCTTCAGAAGGCAAAACAGGTACGCGAAGATGGCGACCATTTTTTCTGGTAGGGGTTTTCTGTTTCTCGTCCATAAGGATGCCGACCTCTTAATTAAGTGGTTATGCAATCCTTTGGGTATTGATTTGACCTCAAAACACAGGTTTTTCGTTGAGCACCGAAGGTGCGAATAAGACTTGTGAGGTTTGGTAGCCAGCTTGCTGGTTAGCTAACTTCACCTATCTTGCCCTGCGTTTCCAGATCACTTTTAAGAATCATAGCAGGAACTTTTTGGAATTTGCAATGATTTTTAAGGAACTTTCACCTTAATAGAATCAAATTAATCCTAATTATTCCTAAAAGTTCATTTATTAGAATTATAAAATCATTTTAATATCCCGTAAAATTCCTTTTTGCTCCAATTTATTCTTTTTCCTTGTTCGAACTCAAATTATGATTTAGACTTTTTAAAATAAAAAAAATAACGCCAAAGAAGAATGAAAAAACCACTTTCCGAACGAGTAATCCAAAATCAGTCAGAAAAAAGGAATGGGCGAACCAATGCCAAGATTCAATTTATTGCTCTGAAAGAAGATATTCGAGAAGCCCTTGAAAAGGGCTGTTCGATGAAAGCTGTTTGGGAAACTTTATCTGATGAAGGCCAAATAACATTCGGCTACAAGGCATTTAGACATTACGTACTTAAGTTAATTAAGTCAGCGCAGGAAAATACCAGGGATGATAAACTGAGCAAAAGTAAAGCTACAAATGCAATTAAAGGTTTTACTTTTAATCCAATACCCAACCCGGAGGAACTCTTGTAATGGCAAAAATACATATCACGATGCAGGGCAAAGGTGGTGTCGGTAAATCCTTTGTCTCGGCGACTACCGCTCAGTACAAATTTAATAAAGGACAATCTCCTCTGTGTATTGATACTGATCCAATTAACGCCACTTTTCATGGGTTTAAGTCACTTAAAGTTGAACGCCTGAATATTATGGAGGGCGATGAAATCAATCCGCGCCATTTTGACGTTTTAATTGAAAAAATTGCAAATACGCAAGACGACGTAATTATTGATAATGGTGCCAGCTCTTTTGTGCCTTTATCGCATTATCTCATCACCAATCAGGTGCCTACCTTGTTAAAGGGCATGGGGCATGAACTTATCATCCATACCGTTATCACTGGTGGTCAAGCGTTGCTGGACACAATAAACGGCTTTGCTCAGCTGGTAAACCAATTTCCAGAAGATGTTCGATATGTTCTATGGTTAAATCCTTATTGGGGAAGGATTGAGAGTGAGGGAAAATCATTTGAGCAACTGAAGGTATACAAAGAGACAAAAGACCGAATCGCAGCAATAATTAATATCCCTGATTTAAAGGAAGAAACTTTCGGCCATGACCTCTCAAATATGCTTCAACAAAAAATTACATTTAATGAAGCAATCGATTCCCCTGAGCGAAATATTATGACCAGGCAGCGATTAAAGCTAATACGGGATCAACTATTCAACCAGATTGATAACGCCATGGTGCTCTAATGTCAGATACAATTAATGAAGCCATTAAAACCATTGCAGTAAAACATGGTGTGGTTTTGGGAAAAGATGATCCGATACTCATTCTCCAAACCATGAATGAAAAATTGCTAGAGGAAAACCGAAAGGCTCAGCAGGTTATGCTAACTCAGTTCAAAGAGGAAATGGAGAACATTTCCTCTCAATGGAAGGTTGATGCTAAAGAAAAAGCAGAGAAACTACTCAATGCTGCATTGGCTAGTAGTAAAGAAGCTATGAACAAGCTACTGAGGGATGCTACCAATGAATTCGTTCATGCTATGAAAAACGTGATATCAGATTCATTGGCAAAAGCAAAGGATTTGACTCAACAGACGAGCAAAGCAAGTCGATTTACATGGTTAACATCAGTAACAATTTTTGCTGTTTCTTGCACATTTATGCTGTTCATACTTATTAATTTTTTGAGGTAACTCATGCATTCAATTGGAACAAAATATGAAAAATGAAAATAATAAAAAGATAGAAAATCTGAGTACATTTTCATGGTCCATAGCTGAAATACTGCGAGGTGATTTCAAGCAGTCTGAATATGGTAAGGTTATCTTGCCATTTGTTGTTTTGCGTCGATTGGATTGTATTTTAGAACCTTCTAAAGATGCGGTAGTTAGTGCGAACGAAAAGTTACCTGAAGGGATAGATGATCATACTAAAGACATGATGCTATTTAGTGCTGTTGGAGGTGGTCTGAAAGTTTATAACTACAATACACTCACCTTTAGTAAAATTCGAAATCAAGATCCAGGTGATGTACATAAGAATTTATTAGACTATATTACCAGTTTTAATAGTAGTGTTCGTGATATTTTTCTTGAAAAATTCCTCTTTACTGATCAGCTGAAGCGCTTAAAGGATGGAGGAATTTTATGGCAAGTATTCGATCTCTTCTGCCAGATAGATTTGCATCCTGATAATATTTCCAATATTGAGATGGGGTATCTCTTTGAAGATTTGATTCGCCGTTTTTCTGAAATTTCGAATGAAACAGCAGGGGAACATTTCACACCTCGTGAAGTTATTCGTTTGATTGTTGATCTTTTGTTGATTAATGATGCTGAAGCATTGGCTGGTTCGGGAATCATTCGCACAGTTTATGATCCTGCCTGTGGAACAGGTGGTATGCTTGCACTTATGGAAGAGGCAATGAAGGAATATAACTCTAAAATTCGTGTTGAGCTCTACGGGCAGGAACTAAACCCAGAATCCTTTGGTATCTGCACATCTGACATGTTGGTGACAGGTCATAACCCAGAGCAAATTGCTTTCGGTAATACGTTAACAGAAGATGCTCACAAGGATAAAAAATTTCACTACATGCTTTCCAATCCTCCGTATGGGGTAGATTGGAAAAAATACCAAGATCCTATTAAGCAAGAAGCACAAGAAAAAGGTATGGATGGTCGTTTTGGTGCTGGATTACCCCGCATATCTGATGGGCAGTTGCTTTTCTTGCAGCACATGATTTCAAAAATGCGAGATGATGAAGTAGGCTCACGCATTGGTATAGTGATGAATGGTTCGCCTCTTTTCACTGGTGGGGCAGGATCTGGCGAGAGTGAAATCCGCCGATGGATGCTGGAAAATGATTGGGTAGAGGCGATTATCGCATTACCTACTGATTTGTTTTACAACACCGGCATACAAACCTATGTTTGGATGCTTACGAATAAGAAGGACAAGAACCGTTGGGGAAAGGTACAGCTAATTAATGCAAGTAGTGAACGATTTTGGCAATCCATGCGAAAAAGCCTTGGTAGCAAGCGTCGAGAGATTCCAGATCATGCACGTAGTGAAATAGTGAAAATTTATTATGAAATGCTTAATGGTGGTGGTGATTGGAGCGAATTTTCTAAAATTTTTGATAGGGAAGAGTTTGGTTATCGAGAAATACGCATTGAGCGACCTTTGAGGCTAAATTTTGAAGGGAGTAACGAGCGCTTAGAATTGCTTCAACATGAAAAAACGTTTCTAAATCTTTCTAAAATTGAGCAACAAGAGCTAATAGTAGCACTTAATCACAATACATTAAAACAGCAATTCAAAAACCGGGATGCATTTGAAGAAGCACTTAAAACATCATTAAAAAATTTAAGTTTCAAGTTAACTACTCCATTGAAAAAAGCGATTCTTTCAACTCTTTCAGAGAAAGATGAAACTGCTGATATTTGCTATGATGCTAAAGGCAATCCTGAGCCTGATGCTGATTTACGCGATCATGAATTAGTGCCACTTACAGAAGATTGGCGAGAATATGTTGAGCGAGAAGTAAAGCCTTTTGTTGCAGATGCTTGGGTAGATGACAGCTACAAAGATATAACCGATGGCAAAGTGGGGCGTATAGGCTATGAAATTAATTTTAATCGTTATTTTTATAAATATGTTCCACCGCGCTCTGTGACTGAGATTGATGAAGAGCTTAAACAATTGGAAGCAGATATTGCTAATTTGCTGAAAGAGGTAGTGGAATGAACCATCAGACTTTCTTGGACAAATTTGCAATTAATTATCGATGGAAATCTGTTCCAGCAAAACGAAATTTTAGAAATATAAAACAGGTAAACAAAGGCATGATAGAAGAACATCGCCTTGCACTTACGCTCGGAGGCGTAATAGATAGATCGCTAGATGATGTAGAGGGATTACAGTCGTCCGATTATTCGACCTACCAAATTTTTGAAAAGGACGATCTTGTTTTTAAATTAATAGATTTGGAAAATATCAAAACTAGCCGAGTTGGATATGTTCCACGACGAGGTATAATGAGTCCCGCATATATTCGATTATCACCTACATCCGAACTAGTGATACCAAGATACTATTATTGGCTTTTTTATGCTGCATACATAAATAACATTTTTAATGGTATGGGTGGAGGTGTCCGACAGAATTTAACTCCAACAGACTTATTAGAATTTCCTATACCTCTTGCCCCCAAAGAAACTCAAAAAGAAATCACAATTTTTTTGGATCGTGAAACTGATCGTATTGACCAGTTGATTGAGAGGAAGCAAAGATTAATTGTTGTTCTTCAAGAAAAGCAAGCTAACCTAATTAATCATATTGTTCGTCAAGGTATTCAATCTAATATAACCATGAAAAGAATTGATTTTCCTGGGATAGAATTAATTCCTGAACGTTGGGAGGTTAAGAAACTTAGATATTTGGGGAGTTTTCAAAATGGTGTAAGTGAGGGTGCGGAGTATTTTGGTGAGGGTTATCCATTTGTTGGCTATGGAGATGTTTATAATCATTTCGCACTGCCAGCAAATGTGAACGGGTTAGCAAAATCTAGTGATATAGATAGAAAGCGTTATTCTGTTCTTGCTGGTGATGTATTTTTTACTAGAACATCAGAAGTGGCTGAAGAGATCGGCATTTCTTCAGTGTGTCTAGAAACTATCGATAACGCAACATTCTCTGGATTCTTAATAAGATTTCGTCCAAGTGCAAAAACTTTTTTACCAAATTTTTCAAAATATTACTTTAGAAGTGATATACCTAGATTATTTTTTGTTAAAGAAATGAATCTAGTTACTAGAGTCTCTTTGAGCCAGGGATTACTTAAGAGTTTGCCTGTAATTATTCCTCCAATTGAAGAGCAGGAAGAAATATCCCACTATCTTGATACGAAAATTGAAAAAATTAACTTGCTGATTAAGAATGTAGAACATTCAATCAATCAACTTAAGGAATTCCGAATTGCCTTAATCACTGAAGCAGTTACAGGCCAACTAGACATCAATTCATGGAATAAAAGAGGTAGCACTGATGAGAGCATCGATAATATCGAGGAGGCAATGCGGGCATGACGGATACAACTAAGCATAAGCGAACCTACTCTCAGGACACTATCCGTCGGGAAAATGTGCTGCAATATCATGTGATCGATCAGCTAGTTAAAAATCTAGGTTATGTCCATCGTAGTACAGAAGATTTTGATCGTGCTTCAGCACTCGACAAAGTGCTGGTAATACAATTCATTAAATCCACTCAGCATGATGAATGGAAACGGTTGGAAGAGCAATATTCTGCTAGCGCTGAAGCCGAATTTTTTAAGCAATTGGAAAAGGCGCTGAAAACTCGCGGAACGCTGGATGTGCTGCGCCAAGGTATTAAACTCATCCCTGGTATTAAATTCTCCCTTTGTTTTTTTAAACCGGCTTCAGGTATAAATAAAGAATTATTACAGCTCTTTGAGGCAAATATTCTTTCGGTGATTGACGAACTAAAATATAGCAGTAAACAAGATAACCGTATTGATATTGGTCTGTTTGTTAATGGCATTCCGTTAGCGACTATCGAATGTAAAAATCAATCAACAGGTACGACGTTCCGCCATGCTGAAAAACAATACCGTTCTGATCGCTCACCAGCAGGTGAACCATTACTAACTTTTAAACAAGGCGCATTGGTACATTTTGCAATGGATGAAGACAATGTTTCCATGACGACGCGATTAGCAAATGGTAAAACTCGATTTTTACCATTTAACCGAGGCCATAATGGTGGTGCAGGAAACCCTGATATCGCCGATGAGTTTCGTGTTGGTTATTTGTATGCTGACCAACCTGAAGGAAAAGCTATCCTCTCGCGAGATATTTTGCTTGATATTGTTGGAAGATTTATGCATCTGGAATTAAAAGATGGTAAAGAGGTCATGATATTTCCGCGCTTTCAGCAGTTAGATGCCGTATTAAAGTTATTAAGACATTCAAAACAATATGGCTCAGGTCATAGTTATTTAATTCAGCATTCAGCAGGTTCAGGTAAATCTAATACCATTGGTTGGACTGCCCATAGAATGGTTACTTTACATGATGAAAATGACCAACCAGTATTTAACACCGCCATTATTGTGACTGATCGTATTGTTTTAGATCGCCAATTACAAAATACTGTGGCTCAGTTTGAGCAAACTAAAGGCGTGGTAAAAAAGATTGATGGCACGTCACGACAGTTGAAAGACGCCATTAAGCAAGGTGCGCGTATTATCATTACTACAATTCATAAATTTTCGACTGAACATTTAAAGGAAATCTCTGGTCAAAGCAAGCGTCGATTTGCTGTACTGATAGACGAAGCGCATGGTTCTCAGTCAGGTAAGCATGCTGATAATCTTTCAAAAACGTTGACACGTGAAGAAGGCAATAATAGTCCATCTGATATAGAAGATATAATCGCTGATTATCAACGACAACGTGGACCACAGGCTAATATCAGTTATTTCGCTTTCACGGCCACACCGCGTAATGTCACACTAGAGCGATTTGGCACAAAAGGACCGGACGGGTTGCCATATCCATTCCATCTTTATTCCATGCGTCAAGCTATTGAAGAGGGCTTTATTCTTGACGTGTTGCAGAATTATATGACCTACAAACAATACTATAAGCTGGAAAAAGCCATAGAAGATGATCCAGAATTGCAAGGGAGAAGGGCGCATCGCCGCGTTGCCAGATTTGCGATATTACACCCCACAGCAATTGCTCAGAAAGTAGAGGTAATTGTTGAACATTTTCGTCGCCATGTGATGCAAGAGATAAATGGTGAAGCTAAAGCAATGGTTGTCACTCAAAGTCGTGAACATGCACTTAAATATTATTTCGGTATAAAAAAATATATTGAGGAGAGGCAGTATGTAGGTGTGAAAGCCTTGGTTGCTTTTTCAGGTGAGCTAGAAATCGATGGTGAAACCTACACCGAAGCAGAATTAAATGGCTTCGCTGAAACTCAATTACCGGAAAGGTTTGATAAAGATTTTCAATTATTGATTGTGGCAGAGAAATATCAAACAGGTTTTGATCAGCCAAAGTTATGTGCAATGTATATTGATAGAAAACTTGATGGTTTACAAGCAGTACAAACCCTATCAAGGCTAAATCGCACTACCTCAGGAAAAAATAATACATACGTGCTCGATTTCCAGAATACGATGGAAGACATTCAAAATGCATTTCGACCATTTTATGAAGTCACGTCGCTGGAGGAGATATCTGACCCTAACCAAATTTATGAGTTGGAGGGGCGCATTAAGTCTTTTTCTATTATCGACGAAGATGAAGTTAACCGTTTCTCAGAAGTTTTCTATAAAGGAGCGCTTGATCCCCACGATAGAATTGCGCTAGAAAAATTGGTTAAGAACGCTGTTCAACGTTTTGAATATGAAGAAGACGAAGGAATGCGTGATGAATTTCGACAACTACTTAAGAGTTATATGCGGTTTTATTCGTTTGTTGCGCAGGTAATGAGATTGCAGGACACTTGGTTGGAAAAACTTTTTTCCTATGCATCTTGGCTCAATAGATTATTACCAAATCGGGAAGTGCCAGCGGAAATTGAGATTACAGATGACATGATTCGTTTACAGGCATTCAGAATAGAGAAGAAAGAACAGGGTTCAGCTTCGTTATCTCCTGGCACAACTTCAACCCTGTCTGCTATCAAAGAATTTGGTGCTAACTCATACACGGAAGAGGAGGAGCGTTCATTATCTGAAATTATTGAGTCTTTTAATCAGCGTCATGGCACTGAATTTACCAAAGAAGATTTTTTGCGTTTTGAGAAAGTTAATCAAGAAATACTAAATGACGAAAATTTGAAAGATATGTTGAAAAATAACCCGCCCGATGTGGTTTTCAGTGCTTTTTCTCAGGCATTTTTTGAAAGTGCGATTCAATTGTTTCAGCGCGATAATCAATTGCAAAATATAATCATGACGGATGCCGATGCACGAAATCAGGCGATTAAACATTTCTTTGGACGGGCCTTAAAAGAGGCAAAAAGTGGTTAAATTAAAGATTCCTGTTATTTTCAGCAAAGAAAATAAATATACTGATTGTGAGTAAAATTTTCGAAATGGCCAAAAATGAAAGCATTTCCAAGCATGTTTATTCGAGTTTTGATGAATGTAATAGCAACGTATAAATTTATTAATACCTAAGCATGAGCAAGTCATCGATCGATAGATGTTATACAATCATGTATTAATTTTTTTAGTACATAATTTTTTTCCAATAACAAATACCTTGCTAGATCATGATCTCTATGTTCGGTCGCCATCACAAATATATATTTTTTGTCATTAAATTTACTAACAATAGATAAACCATTATAAAGTCCAAAAGAGGAACGGCCAGCCATGGTTCGTTTCTCACTTTTATTCATAAAACTGACCTGATTCCATGGAAGTATTGAATTGTTTGAATTTTCTATAATTCTTTTTAATGGATCATTGTCGATTAATTTTTCTTCATAATAGAAATCCATCCAATCCTCATGGGTGCAGAATCGGTACGAATTTTTTTTTGAGGTTTGATCTGAGACTAGATAATAGAAATAATTACATCCCAAGACATTTAGTGGTCGGTATTGTTTGTTGAAAAGAAGTTCTTGATTTTCATCAAAAGAGTGGTACATCCTTGAGCATACATCATGTAACATAATAAATCCTTAAAGCTACAACTTAAATCCATAAAATGCTAAAATAATGTACGACACAATGAAGTGAATGTAAATGACAAATTTGGTTAGGATATCCGTTTTTATCAGTACTGCTATTGAAGTTTTTGATTTAAGTATCTTTGCTTTTCTTATTCCTGTTTTGTCATCCGTTTTTTTCTCGTCCCATTCACAAAGTTCAGCGATTAATTTTACTGTTTTAGCTTATGTAGTCAGCTATGCAGTGAAACCCTTTTCTGGAATGGTTTTTGGGTATCTGTCTGATGCTTATGGTCGTAAACAGGTACTGTCCGTTACTACTTTGTTGATGACTGTTTCCACAGCGATTATTGGTTTATTACCCACCAGCTTATCTGACATTGATTTATGGGTAGCGTTATTTAGTTGCCGGATTATTCAAGGGCTATCAATATCAGGGGAATTTTCTAATGGTTTAATACTCGCTGTTGAACAAGGAAAAGATCGTCCGGCATATTCTGGCAGTATGGCATTTATGGGGGGTATTCTTGGCTTGTTATTGGCAAATATCTCAGTTTTTATATTACTAAACCTTTTACCTTATGAGCAGATGATTCAATATGGCTGGCGTATACCTTTTTTACTCAGTGCTATTATTTGGCTTGCATTATACCAGATTAGGAAGTTTATTAATGAGCCATTTGTTCATAAGCCAAATGATAACAAGCGTTTTTCATCTTTGGTAAAAAAATATAGGAAGGAGCTGGTTATTTGCTTTGTAGCTGCAAGTTTATCTGCTTCTGCTTTTTATATGACCTTTGTTTACATGCCAACTCTTTTATCCTCAGTGGTTCAAAATCAGACTCATCATAAATCCCTATGGGTGACGTTGGTTGCTTTGTCGGTTTATTTTGTGTGTTTGCCAGTGTTTGGCGCTTTGGCGGACCGGGTAGGTATTACTAAGCAAATTACTGCTGCTTCAGCGTTGTACCTTTTATTTTCCTATATCTGTTTTGAATATATTAGCCATTTCAACTATGTTGTTATATTTTGTAGTTTGATATTACTGGCGTTGATTCAATCATTATATAATTCGGCTTTGCCTGCATTTATGGTTTCATTGTTTCCAGCGATTCATCGAGGTAAGGCTTTAGCAATATCTTATAATACCAGTCTATCCATTTTTGGTGGGTTAATGCCCTATATCATATTAAGCCATAAAAATTTTATAAATCCGGGAAGCGTTATTAGTATTTGTGCACTATTAACATTGATTGTATTACGTTTTGTGAGGGAGTGATCATGGTTGTATACGAAGTGAATCTGTCTATTGATAATGATATATATAACGAATATAAGGGCTGGTTAGATGAGCATATTCAAGAGATGCTTAAATTTCCCGGATTTATAAATGCTACGGTGATGCACCAAGCACTGGATGGTGATAGCTCTGATACTCAAAAACATTTAACTGTTCAATATCAAATTGAAAGTGTCGAGGATTTGAAAAATTATTTTGAAGAGCATGCACCAAAGATGAGAGGGGATGGAGTGAATCGATTTAAGGGGAGATTTTCAGCTACTCGTCGAACATTTGAAGTGGAGTCTGTTATGACTGTCAGTAAATACGCGAATCACGTATAAAACAATTGATAAATACTTGATGCTGGTATATTATGGTGTTGTTTGATGATGTTACACCAAAATATACGGAGGTATTTATTGTGGAGAAGAGAGTTTTTAAAGAAGCTGAAGCTGCTAACTATATATGCATGAGCCGTTCTTTTCTTTCTCAAGACAGGGTAAATGGAACTTTAGCCAATAGAACTCCAGGCCCTAAATATATAAAAATTGGACGCTCGATACGCTATTTGAAGGATGACTTGGATTTATGGTTGGAACAGCACAGAAAGTTTGGTTAGTACCATTAAAATACCCGCTCATTGAGTTAGTGCAATAATCCTTTTACGCTAACTCATACAATTAGATCGATTCTTATATTTTCAATTGTTTCTGTAAATGTTCTTTTTTAAATTAATACGAATATAATTATAATTGGCCTACACAAATCTGATACCATTAAGGGCTAGGATTACTCCAGGGCATTGTAATGACTACGAAAAATAATCTGGTTGCTCACTCATTGGAAGAAAGTATTCTTGGTACTCATCCAAGTGATGGCTTATTCGGCTGCCATACAATTGCAAGTGAGGGGTATACTCAATCAAATGTACTTCACAGAGCACTAGATATGGAGGAAGCTAATAGTAGTCAAATGGTTGCCCAATTAAGACCAGCCTTAATAAAACACCATGCCGATGAAGACAAGATTTCTCGCATTAAGCAACAGTTAGAGAGGCTTGGTTATGATTATTCAAAACTCTCTCTTAGCCCATTTCCAACAAAGGATAAAACTCGGAAGGGCAATTTAGCTGAAATTTTTTTAGCCGAGTATATTACAGCATCTACAACTTTTGACCTCCCAATTTATCGTTTACGCTTTAATCCTAATGTTGAGCAATCAATGAAAGGAGACGATCTCCTTGCGTTTGACTTTAGCAAAAACCCCATAAAGATAATTGTGGGAGAGGCTAAATATCGTACTAATCCAGATAAAACTGGCGTTCAAGATATGATCAATGCATTGGCATCATCGAATCATGCTGGGATACCTGCATCAATACAATTTATAGCTAACCGCTTATTTGAAATAGGAAGAGCTGATCTTGGCCAACAAGTTGAAAGTTGTGCTGAAGGAATAGTAAATGGCAAACATGACATAATGTATGTAGGATTTATGATGAGCAGCAACAATTGTAAAAACAATGTTGATAAACATACTGAGTCCTTATTGCCAAATCTAGCTGTATTATCTTTTTCATTACGAAATTTAAATCAGTTTTATGAAGACTGTTTTATTCAACTTGAGGAGGAAGCTTTTGGCCCTCCCAAATGAAGTTTCATTGAATGTATTGAAAGCACATGATACAAAATGGATTCGCAATCTTTTTGCACAGTCCAGTGCAAGTTATGTTTTGCAGGAAGTTAATGAAAACCACAATAATTTTCCACAATTTGATCCACTACTAGGGGAGAAAGTTACTACCTCTGCCTATGCTATACTTGCTGCTGGAATCAGCCTACATGAAAAACAACCCTCATTACAATCAGCTGCTGCGATAAAGGAGGCAGCATCACTTTTAACTAACATTCATAGTTCCCAAGCTAAAGCAGAGAAGGTTAGTAGTCATCATATTTTAATTGCTGCGATGGCTTTTTATTCGTGTGGTGAATACTCACGCTCTTTTATAACTATATCCTCGGCTAAATTTACATCCATTACAGCTATAATGATAAGTTTGTTTTTAAGGCGAGATAGGAATGAATTGATATCCTTTCTTAATAAAGTATTTTTTGCTAATAAAGAGGAAATTACCTGTATTTCAATGGTATGTGAACCCGCTGTTGAATTAGCTGTAGCCCAAGCGCTATCCCAAGTACTTTTATTTCAGATCACAGGAGATAATCATTATCTTGATTCGGCATTAGATGCAATTGATGCAGGAATGAATATAGCTGCTGAATTGATGTCGCCTACACTTTGGTGGATTGCTCGCTTGTTGAAGCTTATGCTAAGAAATTTGGGGAATGGATCTCTTTGGAAGTGTCTTCCACCATTTTTCCAGGATGCTCCAGATATACTTCGACAATATATTCAACTATCTGCATTTTTACCAAAGCCTTTAGTTGAATTGTGGAATTCACAAATAAGTGCTCTTCCTATCGTTCTTGATCTGGATAGGTCTGGTGCTGTAGTTAATATGCGGACAAGTTCTGGTAAAACAAGAATTGCTGAATTAGCTATACTTCAAACTCTTGCACTTAATCCACAAGCAAAAATACTATATATTGCACCTTACAGATCTCTTGCACTAGAAATTGAACAATCCTTGTGCCAGACTTTTGATTTGTTGGGATTTCATGTTTCACATTTATATGGTGGCTTTAGATTTAGCTCAGCTGATAAACGTCTTGCTAATGATGCGTCAATCACAATTGCAACTCCTGAGAAAACTAGAGCTATAGTTCGTACCTTTCCAGAATTACTAGAAGAATTTAAACTTATTATTGTCGATGAAGGTCATTTAATCGGTGTTGATCCACGCCTAGTAAAAAATGAAATTTTTTTAGATCACCTCAGAGTTGTAGCACATTCCATTGGAGCAAAAATGCTTCTTCTTTCTGCAGTACTACCAAATCCAGCTGATTTAGCTAAATGGGTTACTGAGTCTCCAACCAATGTAGCAAAATCTGAATGGAAACCGTCTGCTGAGCGTTTTGGACTTCTCCTATGGGATGGGAGTCGAGTGAAAATAGAATGGAAAGGGGAGTTTGAATGCTTTAATCCTAATTTTGTAGAGTCTAATCCTATTAACTTAAAAGGACGTCGTCGTCATTTTCCTGGAAATAAAAACGAAGCTATTGCGGCTACAGCTATACGTCTCTCATCCATTGGGCCTGTAATGATTTTTTGTGGCAAAACAAATAGTGTTTCAACTATGGCTAAATCAGTTTTAATTGGATTGGGTACGAATCCAAATATTCATCCTTGGCCTCAGTATGTTTGGGATGTATTTGCTTCTTCTTGTCAGGAAGAATTAGGTTTAGATACTATTGAGTATAAGGCTGCACGAGTAGGGATAATTTGTCATAGTAATAAACTACCCCCTTTAGTTCGTATGGCAACGGAAAAGTTGATGAGATCTATACCACCCAAGATAATCATCGCAACAAGCACACTAGCTCAAGGCGTTAATATTGGTATATCAAGTGTAATCATTGCTTCGCCTTACATTGGGCGGAACGCGATTAATCATAGTGATTTTTGGAATATATGTGGGCGTGCAGGTAGGGCTTTTGTCGATAATGAGGGAAAAATTCTTTATACAATAGATGAGACGGATAAACCCAGAAAAATTCAAAATAATAAAAAAATGGCTGAAGCCTACTTCAATATGGTCAATTACGAATCAGTTCGCTCTGGTCTGCTTTCATGCATGATAAATATCAGAAAAATAGCTAATTCGGCTGGGATAGATTTTGAAACGCTATTAGGGCTTGTCGCCGAGAATGATTTTTCAATTTTCGGTGAGAATCAAAATGCATTTAATTCTTTATGTAGTATGATTGATGATGATCTATTAGCCATAATAGAAGATCAAAATGTCCAATCTGAAGAAGATGATCCGCTGCATACAATCGATCGGGTATTTAGAGGGTCTCTAGCGGCTATCCAGGCCCAGATCTACGGCGAGGGGTTGGACGAAAATGAGGTTGTGAGTATTTTGCAACACAGACTTTTTTATTTAATAAATAATTGTCCTGATAAAAGTGAGCGTCAAATTTGTGTGGCTTCGGGTCTGCCATATAAATGTGCAAAAAAACTATACTCTGATCATTTGGAATTGAAAGCAAAATTGGATGAAATGTTTGTTGATGGCTATGAACTAAATAAATTTTTTGCGTTTGTGGAGTGGATTGAGAGCTGGGTTCGGTCGAATGGTGAGCAGATTATCGATGGGAAATGGCCAGAACAATCAGAATTCAATCTTATACGGAATGGGTGGATTATCGGAACACCATTATATGAATTAACTAATTTATCTAAAAATGCACTAAAAATATGTAAAGACGTTTACGGTTATCAATTACCATGGATTATACATGGAGCGGCTCAAATATTAGCTAAAAAAGGCTATAAAGAAGACTCTGATGTTTTGGATGCCCTTGCAGCTATGTTGGAGTTTGGTTTACCCAATCCAATAGCAGTAAATATTTTTCTAGCCGGAATTAGATCACGAGTTGTGGCATGTGAATTAGTTTCTTTAAATGAGGAATGGGAATCAACTCCTGCTGCTATTAGAAAACAATTATGTAATTCCGAAATAGTGCTGCGTATTACACCTCAAATTTCAGATAATGCTCTCTCTTGGTTGAGGGTTTTAGAAGCGGATACAACTAAATCAGAGGTTATAATTCCTACCTTTCCTACTTTTACGTTAAATGATTGGAAAGACTCTCCTGAACGAATTATAGTAAGAACTTTCGATGGTTCAACTTATCTGTGCACACCTGATGGTCGACAATTCATGGCAGTTAAAACTAATGAAAAATGGCCATTTGATACTATAGCAGATGATTTGCGATTTGCATTTATATTAAATGATGGTACTTATCATTTAGAAATCCTTGATCCACATCAAACTTTATAATCAATTTTAATACATTCGACCAGGGGTGATTTGATGTTTCCTTTTACCAAATCATCTAGGGCTGTTCTATCTAACTTCAAAATAATGTGAGGTTAAAATTTAATAGTATGGATATACAGTTATGACTATCAGGGCACATTTAATTTGCACCCTGCATGCACCCTGTAATTGAATTTTGTTTTTGTGAAAACGCTTATAACCCTTTATTTTTATGGTCGGAGTGACAAGAATTGAACTTGCGACCCCTGCCTCCCGAAGGCAGTGCTCTACCAGGCTGAGCTACACTCCGAATTTATGAACAGGACTTACGCAAGACCTTGATCTTTTCGTTAAAAATGGGTGAATTCGGTCATTTAGCCCTCACTCAAACCATTTTTTGTCTCGACCTCAGGGTTTTGCGTAAGTCCTGATGAACCAAAACAAAATGAGGTCCGGGATGTCCTCCTGAAAGTTTGATTTTACAGCTTTTTTACCAATAGTTAACATACTCTAGGTGTTCTATTTCAAATTTTGGGCTAATATAAGATTATCAATAAAACCAGTTCGGATACAAAAATGCCCGATCCTGAGAACCCAGAAATGCCTGAGAGACAGGGTGAATTTGAAATCAGTCTCAATGACCGTAAAATCGCTATGCTAGAGGATTTAAATAATCCCTTGGCTATGGTGGATAAAGTGTATATGTTGTGGTGGAATTGGGCGGATTTTCACATACAAATCATTTCTCCACATTTTGATTTTATTCATCCTCCCAAAATCATTGAACCAGAGTTAATACCAGGAACGAATGAACATGAGTTTGTTTATCCCATTCATGATTTTGGCTCAAGACTCTCAACGTCTAAATCCCAAGATATGTTCAGTGCTGGAATGTCGATGTGTAAAATGCACTTTACTATCGAAAAAATAATTTTCATTATTATTGAGCGATTAAAAGAAGGTGGAATTAGCACAGAAACAGAGGTTCAAGTCTCTTTTTCAGGACATGAGCTAGCCCAAAGAAAAGCATTTGAATCAGTCATTAACCTTGCTTATAACCTTGTGGTTACCAATTTTGACCCAGGAATTTGGGGAGAACGATACCTTCAAAATGTGAAACGTTTAGCTGATAAAGGGTATGGTTATCCTCCAGAAGCTCCAAGAGAAACATTTAAACATTCGTATTCTGCAGGTGGAGGCCCTTCATCTAAGAAATAGTAATAATTATAAGCACTGTCTATCAATAAGGCTAGAATTTGTCCATTGATTTAGCAGCGAATAAGACCACTTTAAGCATACAAAACTTGCAATGATAGAAGGAATAAAGCCAAAGAACCGGACTAGAACCTGCCCGAATGACAGTTTGATATTTATTTTATCGACTAATTTTAATCCCCAAGCCTTCATGCCAATGGTTTGACCACCATTACGCATGGACAAGAAATAATAAAGAAATGATACGATCAAGAGTGAAAGTTGGTACCAAAGAGTAGACGGAGGGATCGCTTTATTATGATTTAAACTCAGTACAAGAGCCGTATAAGCGAAAAACAACACAATTAATACGATTAAATCATAGACTATTGAGCACAGGTATTTAATAGTAAACATTTGGCTTAGTTATTCTTTCATTTCTTTGGAACTATTACTAACAAAGGCCAGGCTGTCAATATATAATTTACTCAAATCCAAACCATTAATTTGTTGTTGGGCAACTTCTTCCCACTTGCCAGCTTCATAGGCAATAACCAAAGAAATCAGGTTTCCTAATGGCCCAGTCTGATCAATTAAAGCCGTTTTTATTTCATCAGCAATGGTAATTTGATCTAATAATTCTGTCATAGGCTTATTAAGCAAGCAATCTAAAATGGATAATAATCCCGCAGTGTAAGCACTTTGGCACACTAAGCCTGAACTCACTTTGGCAATCTCTTCTGCCATATGTGCTCTAATAAGACCTGATTCGAGAATTTCTTGGGGCTTATCGGATATATTTTTTAGAGAGAAGAACATGACCCATTTCCTCAGATTAACTAAGCCCAAGCGCGCGACGGCATGATCAATAGATTCTATGGTTTGTCCACATGAAAAAGCGACAGAGTTTGCAACTCTAAGAAGTTGAAAACTCAATAAGGGATCAGATTGAATGATGTGCGAAATTTTTCCTAAATCGGAATCCTCTTGTTGCAATACTTGTATTAAATGCAGAAGATTCAATTTGTTTGCCGCAATATCTTTTGAATCATCTACAATAGGTTTAAACAAGAAATCACCACAAAAATAATCCATCGACATGGCTTTACATTTATCAAAATTGATGGGTTGACCCAAGCCATAGGCCATGACCTTTCGCTGCTTTGCTTTGCTGTATTGTACTATTTTAGATACATCAGCTTGGCTCATCAGATGTTCTGTTAATCCGATATAATCAGCAAAATTTAACCATGAAAGTTGTTGCGGAGTATTGATTAACAAAGCAATGGAGAAGGAAGAATCCTGTATATCAGAAATTGGTAATGTTGAACCAATGTCTTCAGCATACAACTTTAAAATAATAGGATTATTAATGGGTTCACTTAATTGTTCCAATAAGGCCTTTAGGGTAAATGGAATAAATAAAGGGAGTTGGTCGTCTGAATGACTTACTAACTCTTGGATAATTGGAACAAGTTCAGGGCTTTGTACTAACTGCTGATAGGATAAGATTTCAAAGGCCACACATTGTAATTGTTGATTAAATATAGGTCTTTTTATGATCATTTTAAATCCATTTTATCCATTTTAATTAATGATAGTACTGGTTTTTGGAATTGGCCAGTTGGGCGCGCATTTTCCTTGTACACTTAACTTTGCGTGACAAAAACAGAGTGTTATACTTGATAAGTTTGATTTGTAATTTTGTTATTTCTAGACCATTTTTATCTAGTTAAGCTCAATTAATTCAAGTTATCTAACGAGGAAGACATCAACAGTGAACACTAATAAAAGACCAATAAATCTCGATTTACTGACGTTAAAGTTCCCTCCTATGGCAATTGTTTCGATATTGCATAGAATTTCAGGGGTACTTATTTTTGGGTTATTCCCAATGATTCTATGCCTTCTCGGACATTCATTACACTCTGAAGAGACATTTCAACAAGTGGGGTTTATGTTGGACAATCCCTATTACAAATTGATGGTTTGGGCCTTTAGTTCGGCAATGATTTATCATGTTATAGCTGGAATCAGGCATATTATCATGGACTTGGGTATTGGAGAGAGTCTCTGTGCAGGAAAAATGTCAGCTATTTTAGTGATTGCTCTTGCGTTCATTTCAATTATTTGTCTAGGAATTTGGATATGGTAAACAACGTCACCAGTTTAACCGGAAATGGTTTAAAAGATTGGTTAATCCAACGAGTAACAGCAGTCTATTTTGCTGGTTATAGTGTATTTTTGCTTGTTTTCTTTCTCATGCATCCGGGTTTAAATTTTGGACAATGGCATGCTTTATTTGCTAATCAAGCGTTCAAACTCGCGACTGCAATCGCTTTGATCGCGATGACGCTTCACGCTTGGATTGGTATTTGGACAGTAACTACTGATTACATGAAATGCACGATCATTCGCCTTTCAGTACAGATGCTGGTTGTTTTGTGGCTCCTAAGTCAATTTATTTGGGGCATGATGATTGTGTGGGGACAATAAGAATGACAATTGCACGTTACAAATTTGATGCAGTAATTATTGGTGCTGGTGGTGCAGGTATGCGTGCCGCATTGCAACTGGCTAATTCGGGCCTAAAGGTGGCTCTTTTATCCAAAGTGTTTCCTACTCGTTCTCATACTGTGTCTGCCCAAGGTGGAATCACTGCAGCACTTGGGAATGCCGATGAAGATGATTGGCGCTGGCATATGTACGATACTGTAAAAGGGGCGGATTATATTGGCGACCAAGACTGTATCGAGTATTTATGTAAAACAGGACCTGAAGCTGTTTATGAGCTTGAGCATATGGGCTTGCCATTTTCTCGCATGGATAACGGTAAAATTTACCAAAGGCAATTTGGTGGTCAATCTAAACATTTTGGAGGAGAACAAGCAGCTAGAACTTGTGCAGCTGCCGACAGAACGGGACATGCTTTACTACACACCTTATACCAGCAAAACGTAAAGGCTAAAACTCACGTCTTCAGCGAATGGTATGCCTTAGATTTTGTTAAAAATTCACAGGGCCGAATTGTGGGAGTGACGGCTTTAAGCATTGAGTCTGGAGAAGTGGTGTTTTTTGAAAGTCGCACCTGTATTCTTGCCACGGGTGGTGCAGGTAGGATCTTCCAATCCACAACGAACGCATTTATCAATACTGGAGATGGTTTTGGCATGGCTTTAAGAGCAGGATTGCCACTCCAAGATATGGAAATGTGGCAATTTCATCCCACAGGAATAGCTGGAGCAGGTACTTTAGTTACAGAGGGATGTAGAGGAGAGGGTGGTTATTTAATCAATAAAGACGGTGAACGATTTATGGAGCGTTATGCTCCGAGAGTGAAGGATCTGGCCTCTCGAGATGTTGTTGCACGGGCGATGGCATTAGAAATTAGAGCGGGTAAGGGTTTTGATCCCAAAGGTGTTGATCATGTCAAATTAAAGCTAGATCACCTTGGTGCTGACTTGATTATGTCAAGATTGCCTGGAATTCGTGAACTCTCGATGAAATTTGCTGGGGTTGATCCTATTGTTGAACCGATTCCTGTAGTGCCCACATGCCATTACAGCATGGGTGGTATACCCACTAACATGCATGGTCAAGTGATAACAAGGGACAAAGGAAAAGAGCACGTTGTTGAAGGTGTATATGCTGTGGGTGAGTGTGCTTGTGTTTCTGTGCATGGCGCGAATCGTTTAGGTGGTAATTCCTTATTGGATCTAGTGGTATTTGGACGGGCAGCAGGTTTGCATGTGGAGGAGCTGTGGCAATCCAACCAATTACCTGATTTCTCTTACGTCAGTGAAGAAGACATCGATGCTTCATTAGCACGTTACAATCGTTGGGAAAATTCAAACGATGGTGAAGGACCTGCTGTGATCCGTGATGAGATGCAACGAGTGATGCAGGAGGATTTTGGAGTATTCCGTACTGGTGAAGTTATGGAGTCCGGGATTAAGCGCCTTCAAGCCCTTCGTGAGAGGTTAGCTCATGCTAAGCTTGAAGATAAAAGTCGGATTTTTAATACAGAACGAATCACGGCATTAGAGTTAGATAATTTAATGGCGACAGCTTATGCTACTGCTCTGTCTGCAATTGCAAGAACAGAGAGCCGAGGAGCACACAGCCGGGAGGATTTTCCCAAGCGTGATGATGCAAATTGGATTAAGCATACTCTGTATTTCGAAGAGGGTGAGGTCATTGACTATCGTCCAGTGAATACATCACCTAAATACATTGAGCCGTTTGAGCCTAAAGAACGCGTTTACTAGAGAGGATATACTATGGCTGATATTAGAAATTTGGTGTTGTCGATTTATCGCTATAATCCTGAGGTGGATGCGAAGCCTTATATGAAAGATTATAAGCTAGAAATCCCAGCGAAAAGCGATCCTATGTTGCTTACCTTGCTTGAAAGATTAAAAGCAGAACAAGATCCATCAATCACTTATAGACGGTCGTGTCGAGAGGGTGTATGTGGATCAGATGGAATGAATATTAATGGAACCAATGGGCTGGCTTGTATTACTCATATTTCTCAGTTGAAAACAGATAAAATTGTAATCCGTCCATTACCAGGATTTCCAGTCATTAGAGACCTGGCTGTTGATATGACTCAATTTTATCAACAATACGAGCGAATCGAACCCTACTTACAAAATGATGAAGTAGCACCTGCGAAGGAAAGATTACAGTCCCCTGAAGAAAGAGCGTTGCTCGATGGATTATATGAGTGTATTTTATGCGCTTGTTGTACTAGTTCGTGCCCGTCATTTTGGTGGAATCCGGATAAGTTTGTAGGCCCTGCCGGGCTCTTACAGGCAAGACGATTTTTGGCAGATAGTCGAGATAAAGCAACGCAACACCGCTTGGATAAATTACAGGATCCTTTTAGTGTATTTCGTTGTCGTACCATCATGAATTGCACTAATGTTTGCCCGAAGGGACTCAATCCAACGCAAGCGATTGCGCAAATCCGTAAACAAATGATACAGCAGGAAACTTAATTGATAATTTCTTGTGATTCAGATGGATGCTGAGCGAACCCTTTGGAGAGAATAAAAATGAGCAGTTCTGATCTGCAAAAAGAATGGGCTTCTTCCTACTTGTCTGGAGGAAGTATGGCTTACGTTGATAGCTTGTATGAGGACTATCTTGCTGATCCTAATTCCGTTACTGAAGAATGGCGCTCCATTTTTAGTGCTCTTCCAACAGTGAATGGATCCACAAAGGATGTTTCTCATAGAGATATTCGAGACTACTTTCTGCAAAATGCAGATAGAAAAATAAGCCAAGTGATTCAATCTGCTGATAGTCAACAATATCAAGTTGCAAATTTAATTAATGATTTTAGATTATTAGGACATTTAGCTGCAAAACTGGATCCTTTAGGTATGACAGTGCGTCCACCGGTTCCAAGGTTAGAGTTGTCCTATCATAATTTAGATAATGTGGATAAAAATAGAACTTTCTTTGCAGGTACTAGTTTTAATGGTCCTGAAATGGCTTTGGAAGACATTTATTCAGCCTTAAAAGAAACCTATTCTGGTAGCATTGGAATAGAGTACATGCATATGTCTGATACTCAAGCCACTGAGTGGATACAACATAGAATGGAATCTGTACGCGGTCGCCCAGCCTTTGATTCAAAACAAAAATTGCGCATATTGAAAGACTTAATAGCGGCAGATGGTTTGGAACGCTATCTAGGAACTCGTTATGTGGGACAGAAGCGCTTCTCATTAGAAGGTGGAGATTCATTAATTCCAATGATGAATGAAATTATCCGCAAGGCAGGACAAGAGGGTGTAAAAGAATTGGTCATTGGAATGGCTCATAGAGGTCGTTTGAACGTGCTGGTAAACGTTCTCGGAAAAGAACCCGGAATATTATTCCAAGAATTCGAAGGGAAAATTAAATACGACAGAACAGGAGATGTGAAATATCATCTTGGTTTCTCATCGGATATTAAAACTGAATCAGGTGCTATTGTGCACTTGGCATTAGCATTTAACCCTTCGCATTTGGAAATTATTGGCCCAGTAGTCGAAGGATCCGTTCGCTCTAGATTGGGGCGCCGGCATGACTTGGAGAAAAAGGATAAAGTAATTCCAGTAGTGATCCATGGGGATGCTGCATTCGCAGGTCAAGGTGTGGTCATGGAAACGTTCAATTTTTCCCAGGCAAGAGGGTATTGCACTGGTGGTACAGTCCATATTGTCATTAACAATCAGATAGGATTTACTACCAGTAATCCTTTGGATGCTCGTTCTACAACCTACTGCACGGATGTTGCAAAAATGGTTGAAGCACCAGTCATTCATGTGAACGGCGATGATCCAGAAGCGGTAGTCTTTGCTACCCAATTAGCATTCGATTTTAGAATGAAATTTAAGCGTGATGTAGTGATTGATTTAGTCTGTTACAGACGTCAAGGACATAATGAAGCCGATGAACCCGCTGTTACTCAACCTACAATGTACAAAAAAATTAAATCCATGCAGGCTTTGCGTGAGATATATGCACAACAACTCATCGATGAAAAACTACTCACACAAGGTGATGCAGATAAACTCGTTGAATCCTACAGAGATGCTCTCGACAAAGGCAAAGCCATCGTCGAATTAGTCCATGAAGACTATGAAGGTAAATACATATTAGACTGGGCGCCTTATATCAATGCAAAGTGGACTGATAAAGTAGATACTACAATAACTCCAAAGTTGCTTGAAAAGTTAACAAAACAACTGCATAAACTGCCAGAGGGATTTAAATTACATCCTGTAGTGGATAGATTGTTGCAAGAACGCACTAAAATGACAGCAGGCGAAATTTTAATGAACTGGGGTTATGCAGAAACGTTAGCCTATGCCAGCTTACTGGATGAAGGGTTCGGTGTTAGGATTTCAGGACAAGACAGTGGTAGAGGAACTTTTGCACATCGACATGCAGTGCTTCATGATATAGAAACTGCAGAAACTTTTGTTCCCCTAGAACACATTACAAATAATTCCAAGCGTTCATTCGCGGTTATCGACTCCGTTCTTTCTGAAGAAGCGGTTTTGGCATTTGAATATGGCTTTGCATCCTCTGAGCCTTCTTACCTGGCGATCTGGGAAGCCCAATTCGGTGACTTTGCCAATGGAGCCCAAGTCGTTATCGATCAGTTTATAAGTTCTGGAGAGCAGAAATGGGGGCGATTATGCGGACTAGTGATGCTATTGCCACATGGGTATGAAGGCCAAGGACCAGAACATTCATCCGCGCGGTTGGAGAGATACATGCAATTGTGTGCTCAACATAATATGCAAGTGTGCACACCAACAACACCTGCGCAAATTTTTCATTTATTAAGGCGACAAGTCATACGAAATTTCCGTAAGCCATTAATTGTGATGACTCCTAAGAGCTTGCTCCGCCATAAATTAGCGGTGTCACCTTTAGAAGATTTATTTAAAGGTAAATTCTATACGGTAATTCCTGAGGTAGATCCTTTAACGCCGCAAAAGGTGACTAAAGTCGTATTGTGTTGTGGTAAGGTATACTATGATCTACTACAAGCTAGGCGTGATAAGAAGTTAGATCATGTAGCCATTGTGCGCATAGAACAATTGTATCCATTTCCGAAGAAAGCACTTATCGCAGAACTGGATAAATATCCACAAGCTAAAGAAGTGATTTGGTGCCAAGAAGAACCACAGAACCAAGGGGTATGGTTCTCTTCGCAGCATAATATGCGTGATTGCTTGAAGTCTGATCAGACATTAAACTATGCCGGTCGAGAGTTTGCAGCTGCTCCCGCTGTTGGAAGCGCTGCCTTGCATGCTAAACAGCAAGCTGAATTAGTTGAGCAAGCTTTATTTGGAAATAAATAACTTAAACAAACTTATAAGAGAAGGTATCACCATGTCCATTGAAGTCAAAGTACCTGTTCTACCAGAATCCGTGGCAGATGCTACGGTTGCTACATGGCATAAAAAAGCTGGGGATAAAGTCGCGAGAGATGAAAACTTAGTTGATTTAGAAACAGATAAAGTGGTACTTGAAGTGCCTTCTCCTGTGGATGGAGTGTTAAGTGAGATACTGTTTAACGTCGGTGACACAGTAGGTTCTGGAGAGCTATTGGCAAAAATTTCTGCTGGGGAAGCTGCTACAGCACCTGTTACCACTCCAGTTAAAGAAGAAAAAACAGCATCGAAAGAAGAGTCCGTAGCTCTAAACGAAGACAAATCGACAAGCCCAGTAGTGCGAAGAATGTTAGCTGAAAACGATTTATCTCCAGCACTAATACAAGGAACGGGTAAAGATGGTCGCATCACCAAAGAGGACGTGATCGCTTATATAGAAACAAATAGAGGCAAACCTACTTCAGCTTCTGAACCAGCCAAAGATATAGGTGTTAAATCAACTCCTATGAGTACTCGGGAAGAAAAACGTGTTCCTATGACTCGATTAAGAGCAAAAATTGCAGAACGTTTATTGCAAGCTCAACACAATGCGGCAATGTTAACGACCTTTAATGAAGTGAACTTAAAAGCAGTTATGGATGTGCGAGCTCAATACAAAGATCAATTTGAGAAAAAGCATGGAGTGAAATTAGGGTTTATGTCCTTTTTCACTAAAGCGGTCGTTGAATCATTAAAACGATTCCCAGCAGTAAATGCTTCGATTGATGGGCAGGATATTGTTTATCATGGATTCTACGATATAGGTATCGCAGTTTCGACTGAGAGGGGTCTTGTTGTGCCTGTAGTAAGAGATGCTGATCAGTTGAGTATGGCTGAAATTGAATTGGCTATTAATGATGCTGCAGCAAAAGCAAGAACTGGAAAATTATCCATGGAAGAAATGCAGGGTGGAACATTTACCATTACTAACGGCGGTGTATTTGGTTCCTTGCTCGCAACACCAATCATCAATCCCCCACAAACTGGTATTTTAGGAATGCACAAAATCGAAGAGCGACCCGTTGTTGAAAAAGGACAAATCGTTATTCGCCCAATGATGTATGTTGCTTTATCGTATGATCATCGCTTAATCGACGGCAAGGATTCAGTACAATTTTTAGTAAGTGTGAAAGAACTATTAGAGGATCCATCCCGTCTATTACTAAATGTATAATAATCAAATTTAACCGCAGACCCGCATTGACGGGTTTTGCTATTTTTAAAAGGTAATGAGAATGAATTTACATGAATATCAAGCAAAACAATTATTCGCGAGTTACGATCTGCCTGTTCCCAAAGGAGAGGTAGCTTATCATGTTGATGATGCTTTACAGGTAGCTTCGCAATTATCAACTCCTCGGTGGGTAGTGAAAGCTCAAGTTCATGCTGGCGGTAGAGGAAAAGCAGGTGGGGTAAAGCTGGTATCTACCAAAGAAGAACTGGCTGCAGCTGCTAAATCATTACTAGGCACTCGATTGGTTACTTATCAAACAGATGCACATGGACAACCTGTGAATGCCCTGTTGATCGAAGAAACCTGTGATATTGATAGAGAACTTTATCTAGGGGCTGTTGTTGATCGCTCTACTCGACGAGTTGTATTTATGGCTTCAACTGAGGGTGGGGTTGAAATTGAGAAAGTAGCAGAAGAGACCCCTGAGAAAATTGTTAAGATCATCGTAGATCCTTTAGTCGGAGTAATGCCATTTCAATGCAGGGAAACTGCGTTTAAATTGGGCTTGAAAGATGATCAGATAAAACAATTTACTCATTTAATGTTAGGTTTGGGTAAGATGTTTGAAGAGTGTGATCTGAGCTTGCTTGAAATTAACCCATTGGTGGTTACTAAAACAGGCCAATTAATCTGCCTGGACGGAAAAATCAATATAGATGGCAACGCCTTGTATAGACAACCTAAATTAAAAGCGATGCGTGATGTGTCTCAAGAAGATGCCAGAGAAAATAGAGCCAGTGATTGGGAACTTAATTATATTCCTCTTGATGGAACAATTGGTTGCATGGTGAATGGTGCAGGATTGGCAATGGCAACCATGGATGTGATTAAACTTCATGGTGGTGAGCCCGCTAATTTCTTAGATGTCGGGGGTGGTGCTACCAAGGAACGGGTCAGTGAAGCATTGAAAATTATTGTATCTGATGAAAAAGTGAAAGGAATATTAGTGAATATTTTCGGCGGAATCGTACGTTGCGATTTGATTGCGGACGGTATTCTCGCTGCAGTGAAAGAAGTGGACGTTAAAATCCCCGTAGTTGTTCGATTAGAAGGGAATAATGCTCAATTGGGCGCAGATATTTTGAACAAAAGTGATTTAAATGTCATTGCCGCAACTGGTTTAACCGATGCAGCGAAAAAAATTGTAGCGGCAGTTTCTAAATAAAATAATTGAGCTTATTTGGCAATAGTACGTGCTGAAATGCCATTAAATAAAGAGGTTAAGAATGAGTGTATTAGTAAATAAGCAGACGAGAGTATTGTGCCAGGGCTTTACTGGTAAGCAAGGTACATATCATACCGAGCAAGCATTAGCTTATGGTACCAAAATGGTGGGTGGTGTAACTCCAGGCAAAGGAGGACAAACGCATTTGGGACTACCTGTGTTCAATACCATGCGTGAAGCAGTTGAAGAAACAAAAGCAGAAGCTAGTGTTATTTACGTGCCTGCCCCATTTTGCAAAGACTCCATTTTAGAAGCTGCGGAAGCTGGCGTGAAATTAATTGTTTGCATTACTGAAGGTGTTCCAGTATTGGATATGTTACAAGTAAAAGTGTATATAGAGAATAACACTCAAGCACGTTTAATCGGTCCAAACTGCCCTGGTATAATTACTCCAGGTGAGTGCAAGATCGGGATCATGCCAGGGAATATTCATTTGCCTGGAAAAGTAGGCATAGTTTCGCGTTCAGGCACATTGACCTATGAAGCAGTAAAACAAACCACGGACAAAGGATTTGGACAAAGTACTTGTATCGGAATCGGTGGTGATCCAATACCTGGAACTAATTTTATCGACGCCCTGACTCTGTTTGAAAAAGATCCTCAAACAGAAGCCATTATTATGGTAGGTGAAATTGGTGGATCGGCAGAAGAAGAAGCTGCTGAATACATTAAGCACCATGTTAAGAAACCTGTGGTATCCTACATCGCAGGGGTTACTGCACCAGCTGGTAAACGTATGGGACATGCTGGAGCTATTATATCAGGCGGTAAAGGTACTGCAGCGGAAAAATATGCTGCTCTAGAATCTGCTGGCGTAAGAACAGTTCGTTCTCCAGCTGATTTAGGAGATGCAGTAGCTGAAGTTACTGGTTGGTAATTAAAAACATCTAGTATCATTGTTGAGGATTGTTCTTTATCAGGGTGTATTATGAGTAAATTTCGCAGTATAGCTGATATTAGGCGTGAGTATGGTGAGTTGCAACTCAATGAGGTTTCAGCTCAAAACGATCCAATTGCTCAGTTTAAATTGTGGTTTGAAGACGTACTGCAAAATGAAAAGAACGATCCTACAGCAATGGTATTATCTACTGTGGATGAAAGGGGCTTTCCTGATTCCCGAGTAGTACTGCTAAAAGGCATTGAAGAAGGAAACTTTATTTTTTATACGAATTATTTAAGTATAAAATCGATCCAGTTGCAAAATACACCTTATGCTGCACTTAATTTTTATTGGCCTCAAATGGCTAGGCAGGTGCGTGTAAGAGGGCGAGTAAAAAAAGTCAGTGATGAGCAATCCGATCAATATTTCTCAACAAGGCCAGTCAAAAGCCAAATGAGTGCAGTAGTATCGCCTCAAAGTAAGGTCATTTCTGATCGAGGATATTTAGAGTCAGCATTAAATGAATTGATCAAAGAATATGGTCAAGAACCAGTGTTGCGTCCCGAATATTGGGGGGGCTACATGGTCATTCCAGATGAAGTAGAGTTCTGGCAAGGGCGAGACAATCGATTGCATGACCGTATTCATTATTATCGTGAAAGAGAGCATTGGCTCCATCGTCGTCTAGCTCCTTAAGCGGCAGAATTTGCCGGCAAATGGCCGGTTCATTTTGATTAAAAAATGCTAGTTTTGATTGCCGCTTAGTTTCTCTCCTCAATTTCAATACTTATCGTCTAGCACTTAACAAAAGTGACTCTCACAATTTGTGATATTTTTTATATCCTTCGAAACAGATTCTGTTCAAAACTAACAAAATTAATCTAAGTTACACTAGGATAAAAGCCCCATTTCAAGAGAAAACAAAATATAACTCATTGATTTTGAATGAAAATAAAGTTGGCATGATGGTTGCTTGGTTTATTATGTAGTGAGCAGTAATGGTATGCTGATCTACAAAAAAGCACAGAAGATAAAAATTGTCAAAATTGCGTAAATATTTTATATGCGAATGTTGGAAGTGTGTTTAAGTCGTAAAATAGCTTTAAGTGTTGGAAAAAGTATTTGGAAACAAACTAATTCGACACATAGCTTTATTATTTATCTTTTAGGAGTATGTGAGTTGAAAATTGGAAAGTTTATTTGGGATACATAAAAGAGGGTAATATTATGAATGACATTACAGCCTTACTACCACATGTGAAATTACGATTTAATATAGAACATCCAAATTATGAAGAATGCTATTTATTTGGGTATGAGTGTGCAATAGCTGAGTTATCAGAAGATGATAATCCATTTCCTGAAGGATCCCAAGAAGCTGAACAATGGCAAGAAGGTTGGTGGGCAGGCTTTTATGAAGAAAAACCCTTATTTGATATGAGTTCTATGGATGAAATTCAATTGGATAAAGAAACAGCAGCTAATGATCAACAATATTGCCAAAAAAACAGCTTTCTTACCTTGGTATTTGAGATTAGCGGTGCGATAGCAGCTTCAGCAATAGTTGGATACCAATTACTAGAGCTTGTAGCATGATCTTCGCATTCAATTGAAGAGCATCAGAAAATGCTTCTTCAATTGGATACAGGACAAGGTATACAAACTTAATCCTTGAATAGCTTTAGGATCATGGATCGCATTCTTTCAATTTCTGAAGGATTAAACTCTTTATAGTGATCTGAACCTATATCTAGGCAAACGGTTACGTTTTCTCCTATGCCTTTAAGCAGATCGACTCCAGATAGCTTAAGTAGCTTTATTTGGCTTGCGATTTCTGCAGCCCAGCTATTTAAATAGCTCATTTCAGTAAATACCGGTAAATAGGTATTTTGTCCTTCTTTGATAAAAAGAACTTCGGGTTCTTCCTCAAGTGAATTTAATTCAATTGGAACAATAAAATTTGCTTTTATAAATTCTAGATAGGCTTTATTGGCTGCTTTGGACTCACCTTCGGATTTTAAAGCGGATTCCACCGCAAGACTAAGTGTGTTCATAGAGGAGTTCTCTTAAAATCTAAAATTATACCTAAATACTCCTGGTAGTGCGAATGGAACTAAATCCCGACTGAAACAAAAACCGAATTAATAGGTTAAGACTAGCGCTTAATTCAGTCATTGAATTCGGCAAAACTGTCTCATCATACTATTTAGGCATGAACTTAGGTGAATTTGAGCTAAATGTTGAAAAAAGCTTCAGTGCCAGTATAATGTAAAGCTGTGAGTACTGTTTTATTGATCGATACATGATAAAATAGTGCATTAATTGATCTTTTTGTCATATTTAAGAAGAGTGCTAATGAACGAAATTAAAATGTCAAATGATGTAAATCAGAAAAATCACTTAGGGTTTGCATGGTTGGTTTGGGGGTTGGCTGCCGCTTTTTATTTTTCTGATTACATGGCTAGAGTTGCTCCAGGAGTTATGCATCGATTTTTGCAAATTGACTTCGGGATCAATGAAGCTGGATTTGGGATTTTAACAGCCTCTTTCTATATACCTTATATTTTGATGCAAATTCCAGTTGGTCTAACGGTTGATCGCATTAGTATTCGCTGGTTATTAACCATTATGTCCATAATTACAGCCTTTGGATGTTGTGTATTTGGTTTAGCAAATGGATTATTTACTGCTTCGATCGGAAGAATGTTAATAGGATTTAGTGCTGCATTTGCTTTTGTGTGTTCATTAAGACTAGCAACTTCTTGGTTCCCACCAACAATGTTAGGTCTATTAGCCGGTTTAACTCAAGCCCTCGGGATGCTTGGAGCTGCTGCTGGTGAAGCACCTGTTTCATTTTTGGTGAGTAATGTCGGTTGGCGACATAGTATGCTGATTATTGCATTCCTCTTTATCGCCTTAGCTGGATTATTGTATCAATTCATTCAAGATAAGCCTGGAGAACAAAGAAAGGAAATTAAATCAGTACAACAAGTTAGTATCTTCCAAAGTTTAAAGATTATTTTGTCCAGCAGACAAACGTGGCTTAATGCACTCTATGCAGGCTTTTTATTTGGACCAACTGCTGTAATTGGTGAGGCCATTGGTCCTGCTTACTTACAGTTTGGACGAGGACTAGGTGCTCATGCTGCGGCTTTTGCTACAGGTTTGATATTTATCGGCTGGGGTATAAGTGGACCCATATCAGGTTGGATTTCTGATAAAATCGGACGTCGTAAACCATTGATGATTTTATCAGCACTATTTGGTGTAGTATTTACTTCAATCTATGTGTTTATCCCTGAGATGAGTGAAACAACGGCCTATTTGTTGTTTTTTGCATTTGGAGTCACTAATACAGGTGTGGCAATCGCCTATGCAGTATCAACAGAGATTCATAGTCGCTCAGTCATAGGAACTTGTATTGGGTTTACTAATATGACTTCTATTTTCATAGGGGCATTATTTCAGCCATTAGTGGGTCGAATAATTGATATGGTTTCTGGTCCTAGAGCCTATAATGTAGAAACCCTACTCCTTTCTGATTTCCAAGCAGGCTTAAAATTATTGCCTCTCTGTTCTTTGGTCGCGTTAATATTGGCATTCACTGTGAAAGAAACCTATTGTAAGCCAATTAAAGAATAAGATTCATAGTCATTAATATTGGGTGGAGCGGGAGCGATGCCCAATATTATTACAAACATAAATCGATTGAAGCAATAGCGCTCTTTTAAGAGCAATCTTTATTGCATTTGTTTATCGCATAAATAGTCCATTTGCTGCTATACTTTCTCGAGCACTTCACTGCGCTAAAAAGGCTATTTGCATTTTAATAACATGGAGAAAATAATGAAAAAACTTACAGGATTAATCATTATCCTGGCTGTTTTAGTCCTTGGTGGTTATTATGGTATGGGAATGTTAACTGAACGTTCAGTTAAGAATACAGTCGAAGTAATTAACCAATCCAATGGTCTATTTGCCGATATTGAGCAATATAATAGAGGTTGGTTTAATTCAGATGCGACCATCAAATGGCGTTTACATATTCCTGAGCGGGTAGTTACAGACAGTGATGGCAACTCAAAAACAGTAGCGGCTCAAGATTACCAGATGGATATGCCTATTAAAATCTATCATGGCCCATTCATTTTTGCTAACCATCATTTGAGTTTTGGAATGGGTTTTGCTCAAACTGTAATTCCTTTCCCCCAAACTTACATTCAGCAGTTTAATGAGTCTTTTTCGAATGATTCTGTTAAGCCACAATTGGATTTAAATATTTTTGTTAACTACTTAAATAAAAGTACAGTAGAACTGTCATTACCTTCTTTCAAGCTTATTTCTAAGGACGGAAGTGGTAATTTCAATTGGCTAGGCATGGAAAGCTCAACATCAATGTCTTCGAAGCTAAGCAAAATTGAAGGTGAGTTAGTATTTGATGGTATGAATTACTCTAAAGAAGACACCAAAGTGACTTTAGGTAAAGTAACCAGTGAATACAATCTTCACAAAACAACTTCTGGTTTATACCTTGGTGAAGCAAACTTATCTTTGCCTTCTTTTGATGTTGCAGTAAAAGATAAAAAAATGTTTGAACTAAGTGACTTATCAGTTAATTCAAGCAGCGATATTGATGATAGTTTATTTAACACGCATTTTAGCGCTTCTTTAAAGTCAGTATTAGCTAATGGGCAAACTTTTGGTCCTGGCGAATTGGAGATTTCAGTTCGTAACTTGGATGCTGACGTGTTAGCAAAGATCAATCAACAAGCTAACTCAATGCAAAATGGTAGCGATGCAGAAAGACAACAAGCTTTAATGCAGTTACTGCCAGAAATTCCAAAGTTATTCACTAAGGGAGCTGAGTTTGAAATTTCTAAATTAAACTTTAAGTTGCCACAAGGTACTATCGATGGCAATTTATTAATTACCTTACCAAAAGGGGACTCTACAAACCCATTTGAATTAATTCAAAAAACTCAAGGAAATGCTAAGTTAAAAGTGCCTGTTGCTGTAGTGAAGCAGTTATTGCAACAAACTGTAATGCAGCAAATGGCGAATCAGCCCGATATGCAAAAGGCTTTAGTGGCTCAATTACAAGGGACTGACCAAGCCAATTCAACGCCTCCAACTCCAGAGAAGTTAGCTTCAATGCAAGTTGATAAGCAAATCGCTGAGTTTCAACAGGCTGGTTTTATCCAAGTTGATGGGGATGATTACACCGTTGAAGTAAGCTTAGAACAAGGAAAATTGACGGTTAATGGTAAGCCATTCGATCCAACTACTATGAAGTTTCAATAGTACGTTTACTATGGAACAAGCGTATCATTACCGCTTGTTCCACTTTCCTTTCAAAATGAATTTTATTGTTGCAAAGCTGTAAGAACTTAACTGAATTTATTGAATATTAACGTGGTTTTTATCGATCTACCCTTGTTTCAGGGGGTTCTATTCGGTAATATACTGCTTTTAAAAGGAGGAGCTAATAATAATGACAACAATCAGTAATGATGCAGGAGATACAACTGCTTCACTAGCCGAAAGCGTGACTCAGTCAGTACAAAAATATTTTTCAGAGCTTAAGGGGACTGATCCTGTTGACTTATACCAGTTCGTGCTTGAGGAGATTGAAACTCCTCTATTTCGCGCAGTGATGGAACATTGCAAATACAATCAATCTCGTGCTGCCATCATGCTGGGCATTAGTCGCGGAACGCTAAGAACCAAATTACGACGTTATTTTGATGATAAATATGTCGGTACTAGAGATTAGTTAACATTTAAAAAGAAAAAAGGGGGCACATGCCCCCTTTTTCATTTGGGTTTATTAATTCGCTTTATTCAGCAAACATTGAACTTACAGACTCCTCCACGTTTACACGTTTTATCGCTTGGGCAAGCATATCGGCAAGACTAACCACACGAATTTTCTCGCATTGTTGTGCTTCTTCAGACAGAGGAATAGTATCAGTGACTACTACTTCATCAAGACTAGAGTGCTTGATGTTATTTACTGCAGGTCCAGATAACACAGCGTGAGTAATATAAGCTCTTACGCTCTTAGCACCATTTTTCTTAAGCTCATGGGCAGCTGTACATAATGTACCTGCTGTATCAACAATGTCATCAACAATAATACAATTCTTATCGGCAGGCTCTCCAATGATATGCATAACTTCCGACTTGTTGGGCCCACTACGACGTTTATCAATAATAGAAAGCTCTGCATCGTTAAGTCTTTTAGCGACTGCTCTTGCTCTCACTACACCACCCACATCAGGAGATACTACCATGATATTATTTAGCTGTTTCTGGGTAATTTCTTCGAGTAACACTGGGGTTGCATAAACGTTATCAACAGGCATGTAGAAAAAACCTTGGATCTGATCAGCATGTAAATCAACAGTAAGAACCCGGCATATACCAACAGAAGCCATCATATCTGCAACAACTTTTGCTGTGATAGGAACTCTAGCTGAGCGAACTCGTCGATCTTGCCTTGCATAACCAAAGTATGGAACAACGGCCGTAATACGCCCCGCAGAAGAGCGCCTTAAGGCATCAGCCATGGTTAGCAATTCCATAAGGTTGTTATTGGCGGGTGCACAGGTTGATTGGAGAACAAATACGTCCTTTCCACGAACATTTTCAAGGATTTCCACCATGGTTTCGCCATCGCTGAATGTACCTACAGTTGCCTTACCAATAGGGGTTTGCAGGTGAGAGGAAATTTTGAGTGCTAATTCAGGGTTAGCATTCCCTGTAAATATCATCATTGTTGACATGTGTAAGAAGCCTTAGATTTAGTTAATCAGTTAACTTAAACACATAGCAGAAGACAGCCAAAAAGATATTATTATTATTTAAGCGATACGATGTCCGCATCCTTCCAGGGTATCTTCTGCCGTCTGTTTACTTGTACCTAGATTCAACATTATATTCTAGATTGAATCAACAAGAAAGTGGCAGGGGTGCTAGGATTCGAACCTAGGTATGCAGGGATCAAAACCCTGTGCCTTACCGCTTGGCGACACCCCTAAATTGTAGATTCTTATACATCCATGATTTAAATTCGTGTACATCCCTTTAATGTGTTGCGTATTTTGCAGTGGTTTTGGATTGATGTCAACTTTAGACTGCAAAAATTTATGAACTTTATTTACCCAGATTGGAGGAGGTCACAATCTGGGTTTCAAGAGTATTAGACTAACCAGTTTTTGATCACTACTTTTACCATGACTCCATTGCCTTCTAAGCGAATCATGCTTGGTAGGTCAATACCTTTCACTGAAGTGTATTTGGTAAAGTCGATGGTATATCCAGCTTGTTTTAACTGAATAAGATGATTATAGGTATCATGTTTTTCAGATTGTACACCACCAGGTGCGGGTAATCCTCTTACCCAATAATAAAGATTGTTAACGGGTAATCTAATTCCTGTTTGTTTTAATAAAAGCTCTTCTGCGTTTGAAGAGGTTGAGGTTTTTGGTCCATCTTGGAAGGTGATCGTACCGCCTTGTCTACTGATAAGAACACTGCCTCCGCCCAATGGCCCCATTAATCGTAAAGTATAAGAGCTAGCACCACGTTGTACCCAATTCATTGTGGCTGACCAACCTTTGGATTTTGTTTTGGCCGCCATTGCGCCCTTTATTTCCCATGAGGATACAGTGGAAGTTTCTTTTTTTCGCTCTTCTAAAGGCATCACTTTGTTAACAGGATCTTGTTCTGCAGGTCTAGGGGGGGCACAAGCCGTTAAAAAACAAATTGATACAATCAGTAAACGTTTCATTGCATTCATTGCTCACCTCAATTCCGTTTTTGTAGTTTTTCAATTTACAATACGCTAGACTGCTCTTATATGCAATTGATACTTAAAGACATGAAACAAAAAGCAATCTACCCAGGTACCTTTGACCCAGTCACGAATGGGCATGTTGATATTATTACTCGGGCCAGTCGTATTTTCCCTGAATTAATTGTAGCGGTAGCCAGTAATCGGGTTAAAAAACCATTTTTAGGCTTAGATACCAGAATAAAGTTATTAGAGGAGTCTGTTGGACATCTACCTGGAGTGAGGGTTGTAGGGTTTGATATTTTGCTTATAGATTTCGTAGAGCAGCAGCAAGCGGGAATTATACTTAGGGGACTTAGGGCTGTTTCTGATTTTGAGTATGAATTTCAGTTAGCAGGCATGAATCGAAAATTGTCTAAAAAGGTCGAAACATTGTTTCTTACGCCTTCAGAGCACTTGATGTTTATCTCGTCTTCATTGGTTAGGGAAATTGCGTCATTGAATGGTGATGTTTCTCAGTTCGTCCCTCCTGGAGTAGTCAAAGAATTACTGAAGAGACAGCATGAGCGATAAATCTAGATGCCTTTTTTGGTCGCTATTTTTTATTCTTGGCATCAATTATTCTTATGCTGATCAACTTCCTTCCCACCCAGATGGATATGCAGTTGCAAGCGCACATCCATTAGCAACCAATGCTGGTTTAGAGATTCTAGCGGCAGGAGGAAATGCCTTTGATGCAGCTATCGCTGTTGCTGCTACTTTAGGCGTTGTAGAACCCTATCATTCAGGATTAGGCGGTGGCAGTTTTTGGTTATTGCATCATGCAAAAGATGGATCAAATCAATTCCTTGATGCTAGAGAGGTTGCACCTTTAGCTGCCAAAAGAGACATGTATCTGGGCTCTGATGGTGAAATTATCGAAGGCAAATCCTTGAATGGAGGATTGGCTGCAGCAATTCCAGGTCAACCAGCTGCTTTGGTTTATCTTGCAAAACATTATGGTCGTTTACCTTTAACTAAAACTTTAGCTCCAGCCATTCAATTAGCTCGTGAAGGATTTCCAGTGGATCCTCAATTCAGGTATTTTTCAACCATGGATGATCGCTTGCAATATTTGCAAAAATACCCCGCTACTGCAGCCATTTTTTTAAAAAATGGTCAAGCAATGAGGATTGGAGATAAGTTAGTTCAAAAAGATTTAGCAAAGACCCTAACATTAATTGCTGAAAAAGGAGAAGCTGGGTTTTATTCTGGAGAAGTGGCTAAAAAATTAGTACATGGAGTAAATCGCGCCGGTGGAATATGGACTTTGGACGATTTATCCAAATACCAAATTAAGATTAGAGAGCCATTGGTTAGCGCGTATCATAACATGTTAATCATTACCGCACCTCCACCTTCAGCTGGGGGAGTAGCTTTAGTAACGATGTTAAATATTTTATCTAAATTTCCTTTATCAACGATGACAAAAATTGAGTGGATCCATTACGTTACTGAGTCCATGAAATTAGCGTTTTGGCAACGAGCACAATTTTTAGGGGATCCTGATTTTGTTCAAATCCCCATGGATAAATTAACTTCCTACGACAATGCTACGATGTTAAGCCAGTTAATTTCGCCTAAAAAGGCCATTGACAGCAAAGTATTACAAGGTTCCTCCTCAAAATCCTCCGATGCTTCTAACACTACCCATCTATCCGTTATTGATGCAGATGGAAATCGTGTAGCTGCAACAATGACGATTAATTATATTTTTGGCTCTAGTGTAGTCGCAGAGGGAACAGGTGTCCTATTGAATGATGAAATGGATGATTTTTCATCAAAAGTAGGTTCTCAAAATGTATTCGGTCTTGTCGGAAGTGAGTCTAATTGCATAGCGCCTGGAAAGCGACCAGTTTCAAGCATGACTCCAACCTTTTTGGAGATGCCAGGAAGAACGGCCGTATTAGGAACCCCAGGGGGTAGCCGAATTCCTACCATGGTATTGATTGCATCTTTAATGTTTTATGAAGGTTATGGAGCCATTACTATGGTTTCAACAATGCGATTTCATCATCAGTATTTACCGGATGAGTTGGTGTATGAGCCCGACACATTCACGCACTCTATAAAGGAAGGTTTAAGTGCTTTAGGGCATCATTTAAAGGAATTGCAACAGTATTATGGTGATATGCAAGCAATAACCTGGGACAGAACAAATAACCTACTCACGGCAGCATCTGATCCACGTCATATAGGAATGGCCATTAAGGTAGAGAAGCGTTCTGAAGGTTATGGTGTGAAGCATTGATGGGTGGACTGAGCAATGACATTAAGTTAAGGACGCTGCTTTCCCTCGCAAGTGGGAACTCTCCAGAAACTGGTGTGATGCAGCGAGCCCTACAGAATTTTCCTTAGCCTGCCTCTTCTCCAATTAAGCATTTGATTGCGGCATAAGTTTTGGCAATTAACTCGTCTTTATTTGCAATAGTGTATTCCGCAGCATCAATGGGAAGGCCAACGTGAATTTCAGCTTTTTGATTTAAATGAATATTAAAAGTGCGGGCGGGTAAAATATTAAAAGCTCCTCGGATTCCGATAGGGATAATCGTCGCTTTGGACTCTATGGCTGTGATAAATCCTCCTTTTTTAAATGGAGTTAACTTTCCATCTTTTGAACGTGTACCTTCAGGAGCTATCCAGAGAATGATGCCACTTTCCATTAGCTTTTTTGCATATTCTAAGTCTTTGATTGCTTGATAACGATTTTTTCTATCAACGAAAGGGAATTCAGAGGCGACCATTCCTTTGCCTAATAATGGAATTTTGGAAAGTTCTTTTTTAGCCAACATACGAATTGAATGATTTGGAAATACTTTAAAACCAAGTGGTATATCATAGGCGCTTGAATGATTACACATGAGGATAGTTGGTTTTCCCGGCACTGGCTGAACGTTATGTGGATTGATCACTGTGTAGTGTACTTTGACTTTGTTCAGTAGCCTGTCGATCCATTGGTGAATCACTTTATCCACCCAAGGTCTTGTTGGAGTGCTAAAAACGTATTTTAAAATTGATTTAGTACTCGCTATCCCTGTGTAAAAAAACAAACAGAGAGTTATCCAAAGCGTTCTTAAGCGATTAATCTTCATTGTTCTATGAGTTGTTAGTCACGGAGAGGCATCATACATCAAGTCGAAGAAGTATGAAAAGCCTCAAGGGTCAGAATAAACCGAATAGATTACTTAAGCTTTTGGCTTTAACCTGTGGAGCAGCATGAATATTGAAGCCCACCGACATGAAGAGCTCTTCATTCCATCGTTCCTTTTGCCAATCGATGTACTTTGCATGCTGTAAATAGTCAAGACTATCAATGTCCTGGATAACCTGGAATCGAGCCTCATTTTTAGTGAGTTCATAATATTTGAGTTTATAATATAAGTTGGTTGGTACAGTTTCGTGGGCTTTTTGGAATAATGGTAATGCAGCTTTTTCATCTTCATAGAAAAATAAACGTATGTCTGCTTGTAAATAGTAGATTCTTCCAAGGGCCAATTTGATCTGAGGTGATTTATCTCCGAAATTTAGTTTCTCAAAGGTTTCTAGGTTAAGTAATAAGAGTTGCAAATACTTTTCCTTTTCTTTTACGATGGCAGGTCGACTTCTAAAATCACTGGTAAAATTAAGTGGTACTCTCACTTTTTCAATAAGGCAATCGATAGCCCGCAGACGCACATCATTTCCCGTCTTTTTTAGATCAGGAGATTGATTAAAAAACTGGTTCTCCTTGATGAATTGAAGCAACTTTGCTAAATCTGGTAGGCTAGCCTCTTTAACGTTAGGGTGCTCTTTAATATCTACCTCTAGTAAGGATTGTACATAAGTGTTCATGGTTGCTCGAAGGGGATTGTCTTCTGGTGACAATTTGGCGATTTGTCTAGCAAAATGCAATGCTTGTTCAGCCAGTTGTCTCGCCTCTTCAGTATTTGAGCGAACAAGGTTGGACTTGAGTTTTTTCTCTGTAGTTTCCAATTCTGTTTCATAGTGTTCAAGTAAAATGCCTAAATCAGTACTATTAAATTGAAACTCAGGGTTTTTCTCATAGAGCTCTCTAGCATGCTCTAGTCTTTTGTGCTTAATATCCTCCTTAAATTGGTACGTTATCCATTCCTTTTTCAATGTCATGTCATTCATGAGTGAATCATGTTCTAAAATCGAATCATCTAAGTTTACCGCATGAGTCAGTAAAGGAAGTAAATTGTTTCCGGTGAAAATCTTAGTCAACACCCATTTATTTTTTTCCTTCCTCGCATCTTCTAAGTAGGATTTAGCGAGCTCATGACGAAGTTTGGGTTTGGCTTTTAGGTATCTGAGCTGTTCATCTTTACTGAAATTTTCCTTAAGTGCCTCTATAACAAATAGTTGATCTTGGGTGGAAGGTGATTGAGATAACTTATCCATCAACTCGATACTTTTCTCTAGTGCGTTTTGATCATCCAATGCAATGTAGTAGTTAATAAATCCTTGCTTATAGCGATCTGTTACTGAATCTGACCACATCAAGGCACGTTCAAATTGAGCTCTGCTTGCTAAATAATCAGCATACGCTTCAGCGTATTTGCTGCCAGCGAAAAAATACGCATGGGCTGGATATAAAAATTTATCATACAGTGAGTGCGTTGAATCACGAATAAGTTCAGCATTTTGAGGATCCAAAGTAGGTATTAGGCTCAGTAGCTCATTTTGGAGAAATCCATCGCCAAAGCGATAATTTTGTTGGCGATAATTTAAATAAGGAGCAATCTCTGTAGAGTGGGCATAAAAATAGGTAATGAATTGATGCTGCAACTCTGTAGTGGTCTGATCATTTCGTTTCTTTAGCAACGAGTCCATAAATGATTTGGAGATAAGCGGAGGATTAAATTGTGCAAAATCCTCAGATTTAAATCCGTGCAAGTAGCCAATGTAAGCCACTTTAGCTAAAGTAAAGTCCACCTTTTTGGGATGACAGTGGTTTTCAAATCCAAGCCATCCTTTAAATCGTTGAAATAAGGATTGTAACCAGCTAACCCTATAGATTTGCACTCCGTCAGTATACAACTGCTCTTTAGGATGGCCAGCAATGGAATGCCAAAAGGATTGATAATCCTCTTCATCCATATCGTATATAATAAAATCAGGAAGGTAGACTGTTCCTTCATGGATGAAGTTCTTAAGGGAGTGGCCATTGACGCGTAAACGAAACATGAATTCAATCCGTGCAAAAATGCGTGAGGCATTATATCCATAGGTTGGCCTATGTTCAATTAGTGATTACTTTGAGATTTAGTGGCTCATCTAAGCCATAAAAATTTTACCGCCACATGAAAAAAGTCCTGTTTAAAGAGGGGCAGGACATCTGAGCCAATGACAGTCAAAAAAAATCGATATGTTCACTTAGTGATTATGTTGATGTCTAAATGTTTATTTATTCGTAAGGACTTGGCAACTAGGACAAAAAGCGGATTGACGACCTCCGATAGTGATTGAATCGATTGGTGTGTTGCATTGATAGCAAGATTTATTTTTTCGCCCGTACACGTTCAAAGACAAATAAAAGTACCCTGGTTTTCCATCCGAACCATAAAAATCTCGCAGGGTTGTCCCGCCACGTTGAATAGCCTGTTCAAGAACAGTTTTGATTTGAGAAACTAATAGGTCTGCCATTTCTTGATTAAGGTTTTTGGCTGGTGTTGCTGGATGAATCTTGGCAAGAAATAGACTCTCTGACGCGTAAATATTTCCGACGCCAACCACTATTTGGCTATCCATAATAAACGCTTTAATAGGTTTTGATTTTTTTTGGATTTTTTGCATTAAATAGTCACTATTAAAGTCCTGAGATAGGGGCTCAGGGCCTAAGTGAGTTAGGAGAGGGTGATTAAACGGATCGCTTTCAACATAGACTATCATTCCAAATCGCCTGGGATCACAATACCTAAGAACTGTTCCATCATTCAGTTTAAAATCAACATGATCGTGTTTGTTAGCAAGAGCGTTTGTTTGAACAATTCTTAAATGACCAGACATACCAAGATGAATAAGCACATAGCCTTCGTTCAAATAAATAAGAATATATTTGGCTCTACGGCTAAGCTTGGTGATTAGTTTGCCTTCACACATCTTTTTGAAATCACCAGGAATGGGTATTCTTAGTCTTGGATTACGAACAACTACTTCGCAAATTCGCTGATCGATAAGGTACGGTGCTATTCCTTGCTTAGTCGTTTCTACTTCAGGTAATTCAGGCATTACTTCTTATCATCATGCTCAATGATTCGACCTTGCTCTTGTTGATCAGGCTTAGGAGAAGGAAAGAAATACTCTTTAGCCATCATACCTACCCAGAGAGCGCCGCCGATAATTAGACCCCAGATAGCCACATAAAAGAACATGAATAGCAATGCTATGACAATAGCAATTCCAACGCCAATCACAACAAAGGGTATTATGTTTTCTATAAATTTTTGAACTTTATCACTCACTGTATTATCCTGTTTCAATGAATTATTCATTTAATTATTATCTACATCGAGAAATGATGCAATGTAATCAGAAAAAATGTGTTATGATTAAACTAAATGGATATTTACTTGTAGTTCTAAATGTTGTGAATTTTTTGGAGGCATCATGCTTTTTGGCTTTTTAAATTTGTCCTTCTGGGGGTATGTATTTGCAACCCTGGTTTTAACTCAAATCACTATTGCCGCAGTAACGATCTACTTGCACCGGAACCAAACGCATAGAGCATTGACCTTGCACCCAATTATTAGCCATTTCTTTCGCTTTTGGCTTTGGCTGACCACTGGCATGGTGACTGCCCAATGGGTGGCTATTCACCGCAAGCATCATGCAACAACGGATATCGAAGGTGATCCACATAGTCCAGTCGTTCTAGGACTTAAAAAGGTGTTTTGGGAGGGCGCAGAACTTTATCGAACAGCATCAAAAGATAAAGAGATGATCGCTAAATACTCGCACGGAACACCCGATGATTGGGTAGAACGAAAGGTATATTCTCGCTTTTCCAGCAAAGGGATTCTACTGATGTTCCTTGCCGATTTATTTTTATTTGGTATACCTGGTATATCAATATGGGCTATCCAAATGATGTGGATCCCACTCTTTGCCGCTGGTGTAATTAATGGTGTTGGTCACCACTGGGGCTATCGCAATTTCGAGTGTCCCGATGCCGCAACAAACATTATACCTTGGGGATTTTGGATTGGTGGTGAGGAGCTGCATAACAATCACCATACGTTTGCTTCTTCAGCTAAGTTCTCTGTTAAATGGTGGGAGTTTGATATTGGTTGGATGTACATTCGTATCCTGTCCTTTTTAGGTTTGGCTAAAGTCAAGAAATTACCACCAAAATTGGCCATGGAAGAGGGTAAATTGCAGGTTGATTTAGATACAGTAAAAGCAGTGGTTTCAAACCGGTTTCAAGTCATGTCTAATTATTATAAAAAAGTCATTAGACCTGTTATGAAGCAAGAAAAAAACAACGGTAGTGAAACTAAAGAATATAAGAAGTTGTTTCAGCGTGCTGGAAGATTGTTACGTCGCGAAGATAAGCTGTTAAATATCAACGCTAAAAGCCGATTAAAAAGACTCTTGGATGCCTGTGAGCAATTGAGAATCGTATACTCTTATAAACAGTCTTTGCAGAACATTTGGCTAAAAACTGCTTCAAGCCAAAAGGAGCTCGTCGAAGCTCTGCAAACATGGTGTCGTCAAGCTGAAGAATCAGGCTTAGAGGTTCTAAGGCAGTTTGCTCAGCAATTGAAAGGGTACGTTCCTGTTTACATGAAATAATTTTGCGCTTTATCTAGGGGGGCCAGCATGGTCCCCTAGAGTCTTAATCCTTTGCTGCGTTACGGTCTCAGTTCGGTTGTAAAGGTAAAAATCCAAATTTAGCACTGATGAAATCCGAGCCGCGACTGGAAGGGAGCAGATAAAAATGCAAATAGAGCACAACTCTCATTCATCCATTAATTGGTCACTCTACTCCAAATATAAATATTTTGTACAAGCATTGTGTTTGTTCTTAATAAAATCTAAAATGCCCTCTTTTTTAAAGAGAGAAAGATAAGTATGCCATCAGTATTTGAGTTAATAGGAATCAAAGGCCAACAAAATTTCACACCTATTCCGCAACTTGGAATCAACAGTTACCTAAGCACACTCGAAACTGAATCACAAAAGTACTTCTTCATTGAAAGAGAGGCTCAGGCAGCTGATGGCAATCAGCTTGGAATTAGAGTCGTACATGGACAAGATTTTTTAACTTCAAAACACGATCATATTGATTTTATAAGTAAATGCACCGCATTAGTTAAAGAAAAATCAGCACAATTAAAGAGTGTGGATTTAAAATTAATGGCAAGTGTAGGGTTTGCGGTAACAGCGACAGCCTTATCATTTCTACCCGTGATTGGGTTTATTGGTTGGATAGGGTGGGCTGCTACAGCGTATTACATTAGTCAAAGAGCGACGGCATATGCTGAATACCACGAGGCACTAAAGCTATTGGTTGGTGCATGCAATTGGAGTCTTGGACAAGGCCCAGATGATCGCAAAGATACCACTAAGAACTTAACTGGTAATGAAACGATTCGCCATATGATGGCAGAACTTTACCCCGTTCTTACCAAGACACAAGTTAAACACCTGATTGCAGATGATATCGAAGAGATATTTGCTAAAGAGTTGGACGAGTACGAGTCAAAATTCCAGTTAGGATTTAACCCTAATCGTTTATTCTCGAATAAGGATGACATCATTGCGCTTAGTAAAAAAGGTGCTGAGTTTAAGCGTTGCATTTATGGATTTAACAAAGGTGGGTTTACCGATTTTCTTGATGCCATTGCATCTATTATCCCCGATTTATATAACGCGACGATGCATGGAATACAGAAGCTTAAATATTGGTGGAATGAAAAATCACATTCTGCGGCACAAGACAAGGTTGAGTCTCATCCAGAAAACGCACAAAAGGCCTCAATGAATTAAGAAACGTGATTGTCGAATTCCAATGATTTTTTGTTTTTGAGACAATTCCTCTTCACTCTCATTGACAAGTGAGATAATTTGCTTTGTAGTAAGAATACAACAAATATTTGTTTTAAAACAAAAGGAGTTGTTATGGATAAGAGAATTGCGATAGTTACTGGAGGAACTGGTGGAATAGGTTCAGCAATATCCCAGCACTTGGCTACTCAATACAAAGTAGTTGCTTGCTATTTTAAAGATGGACGTCATGAGGAAGCCAAGCAATGGCAGGAGGAGCAACGACGTCAAGGCTATGACATTGATGTGGTCTATGGAGATATTGCTCAATATTCTGATTGTGAAAAAATTACTTCTTTAGTCATTGAGCGCTATGGGCGTATCGATGTCCTTGTGAATAATGCTGGAATTACTAAAGACAGCAGCTTAAGAAAAATGACACCCCAACAGTGGCAGGATGTCTTAGATGCTAATTTAACCAGCGTCTTCAATATGACCCGTAATGTTATTCCAGTTATGCTTGAAAAAGGATACGGGCGCATAGTTAGCATTTCATCCATCAACGGCCGAAAAGGGCAATTTGGGCAGTGCAATTATGCTTCAACAAAAGCCGCATTATTTGGCTTTACCAAAAGCCTTGCACTAGAGGTTGCCAGCAAAGGGATAACAGTTAATACCATATCACCAGGATATATTGAAACCCCTATGCTAGCGGCTATGAAAGAAGAGGTGCTAAATTCAATTATTGCTCAAATTCCAGTGGGACGTTTAGGGTATCCTAAAGAAATTGCAGAGGCAGTCGCCTTTTTGGTTTCTCAAGAAAGTGCTTTTATTACCGGAGCAAATTTAGATGTGAATGGTGGTCAATACATGTAATGCGTTCTTATCAATAACATTAGGCCTGTATTATGGACTAGGTACAGGATAAAATAACCAAATAGAGAAGAGTATGTTAAATAATAACGTCGTATTAATTACTGGTGGAACTGGAGACATAGGTACAGCGGTAGTTAAGGAACTGAATTCCTCCTTTAAGCATGTTGTTGCTTTGGATTTACTTTCAGAAGAAAAAGGCATTGCATGGCATCAAGATTTAGTGGAGCAGGGTTATAAAAATTGCTATTTCAGACACATGGATGTTACGGATTATGACGAATGCTCAGCCGTAGTTGGAAAAATCATCAAAGAGTTTGGCAGTGTGGATGTGTTGATTAATAATGCAGGAATCACTCGTGATGCAGTTTTTACTAAGATGACCAAACAACAATGGGATGAAGTATTAAGAGTTAATTTAGATGGCATGTTTAATGTGACCAAACAAGTTGTAGAAGGCATGAAAACACAAGGTTCAGGTCGAATAGTCAATGTTTCTTCTGTGAATGCACAGAAAGGACAATTCTCTCAAGCAAACTATGCGGCCTCTAAAGCGGGTGTGTATGGGTTTACAAAAACATTGGCGCAAGAGTTGATGAGTAAAAACATTACGGTGAATAGTATTTCTCCTGGTTATGTAAATACTCGTTTAATGCAAGGAATTCGACCCGATATTTTAGATGGGATTATTAACTTAATTCCAGCGAAGCGTTTGGCTGAACCACAAGAAATTGCTTGGGCAATTGAATTTTTAATCAGTGAAAAAAGTCGATATATTACTGGCGCAAACCTAAGTGTGAATGGTGGTTTGCATATGTATTAGCACTAGCAATGAATGTTTATTCTGGTTGCGATGAATGGAAAATGCTTTGAGATTAATAAAAAAATATAAAAACAGAAGACTCTATGATACTGAAATTAGCCAGTACATTACTTTGGAACAACTACAAAAGTACGTGGTGGATGGAGTGGACTTTAAAATTGAAGACTCCGAATCCAGTAAAGATCTGACTAATTCAGTGTTATTGCAAATCATCGTGGAAATGGAAGCAGGACCCACTCAGTTCTTGTCTGCGGGAATTTTAAGGCAGATCATTGCCTTAGCAAATCATCCTATGCATGTGGCTTTTAAAGCAATGATGGAGCAGATGTTCCAAACTATGGAAAAGCCAATGCATGATAATCCTTATCAAAAAGCATCTGATGCATGGAATAAACAAATGCAACAGATGATGCAACAATGGCAAAACCTATTCAAAACCTAATTCAACGATTTTATTGTGCACCGCAAAAATATTTTTAATAATCTATTGACAAACATTAGATATATTTACTAATATTAAATTGTGCAATGCAACAAATCGGAGATAATCATGATGCAACATAACTATGAAAAGTGGAGTGAAATGGCTAAAAAACTCCAAGAACCCTTTCAAGCCATTGCTGAGCTCAATGTAAAAACCTTACAAGGCTTAAGTTTTTTAAAACCAGAAGAGTTAGCTCAAGTTAAAAAGCCAGAAGAGTTTCTAGAAAAGCAAATTGGTTTAGCCGTTGAGAATGGTCACAAGGCTTTGGATTATATGCAAAAATCTTTCCAAATCCTTGAAAAAGCCATGCTAGGCTTAGTTCAAGAAACTAAAAAAGCTACTGCTGAAATCAAAAAATAATTTCAATTGTAAATTGGGTCATTGACTCAATAAACGATAGAATTGGTAGAGAGGCTGTAGGTCCCAGTGGCAACCTTCTATACCGCGCTTCAGGCGCGGTATACTAATTTATACAATTGGCATTAATTAGGGGGGGGCCCAACCACCAGATCCGTCAGATGCTTCTCTGTCCCCACATACAGTCACACCCATTAGAAATCGATATGTGGAATTTTTCGATCTTTCATATCACCAATGACTATAGTTGCCGGCTGAGTATCAGTCTGTGTATTCGTGCCATCCATACCAAGAAAGTCATCATAGGAAAACGCATAGGAGTTTAAATAGCTTTGTTGCGGGTGTTCAATGTACTTATCAAAACTTAAAGCATGCATCGCTTCAGAGTAAATATTCACACAAGGTTCGTCTTTTGAGGATCCACATTGATTTGCAGCATAATCAACTGAGCTTTCCACATTGTTAAAATAGAATTTTAATAAACCTTGCATTTGTTGCTTATTTTTAAAAACCGGATTTCCTTGGGCATCAAAGAAATCTTTTCCTATGAAAGCAGATTCTTTTCTCATTAACATACCCGAAACAATCGCAGAAGTAAGATCTCTAGCAATCGTTGAATCTATCGCATTTCGATTATTAAATGGGGCTTGTGATCCCATCAAAATGGCATTACTCGCTTGAGGCGAACTAAGGTTGTAGGCGTATTTCTCAGAGCCAGTACCTCCATCACGAGAAAAGACTATGTTTTGTGTGTCTGGAACAAAATATCCCGACCAAATACCTTGATTTAGTTCTTTTAAATCAATTTTAATTGAACGGTTTCTAGCAGAAGAATAGTAGCGGCTTAATTCACGAAGGTAGTTATTGAAGTACCCACTGAATCGATTCCCACTCCTGCCTGGAGCATCAATACGCATCAAAGAGTTTTCTGAGTTGTAGACAACAAGGCTAGACCATTCAGAGTTCTTCCAGCGCATAGAACATTCAGCTGAATTGATAGATTCACCTGAAGCATGGCAAATGATGGATTTCATGTTTTTAACGACTCCGTCAAGACCACCAAAATGGCCATACTCATGTCCTGCTTGTTTAATGGTGTATGGGATAGCAATAAAATCAACACCAGTAGGGTTAATGACTGTTTCACCACTCGAACTGTAGTTAAACTCGACTTTATCAAAAAGAGTTCCATTCGTGGTCGTTTGCGGGTTGTTTACATCGGGTTGCTGTGGAGTTAAGGAATTCTTTTCTGTAGGCATGTCCAAAGGGTTTCCTAAGGATATGTAAACTCTACCCGATGTGAGGTGCGGGATGCATGCTTGTGTCACACCATCTGAGTTAGGCATCAATTCAGACAATGAAATTCCATAGTCCCTTGCGTTCATGCTCTTATCGGTAATATCAACCAAAGTTCCAATATGATTTCCGTCATTAAATTTTACATAAGCGTGTTTTTTCGTTGCTGGATCAATACCTAGAACGACGATGTATGTGTTCCGATTTTGAATACTTGCATTATTGGTTTTTGATAAATCAAAGCGAATAGACATACCTCCGCCAATACATGGATTCTGTGAAAATGTTTGGTTACATATGGCTAATAAGCCAAGCAAACTAAAGATTAAATGGCTTAATTTATTCATATTGATAACTCTCATTAAACAATCGCATAAGTCAAAATTTGTGTTCGTAAGATTATACAATACGATCCATGTGATTCAAAATAGATCAAAGTAGATTGTATATGTGCACAAATGGGGGGCAACTGTAGCGGGGACCTTAGTCGGTGTAGCAACTGGCATTGGAGTTGCACAGACGGTTGAGGAAATGGCATATAATCAATACAAAAAAAGTGAGTTTGGTGACGAAGTACCTGCCACTTATCTTTATCTGCAACAGATGCTGCAACTCAGTTTGCAAGAACAACTGCGTGTGTATAAAGCCACTGTAGAAGAGTCTTCTCAACCGGAGCGTAGTCGAAATCTACAAAAATTAGTACTTGGTGAAGCCTCTTCAGGCTCACGGCATGCTGAGGGGCTTGTTGTACAGTTGCGTACAAGTGATAATCTTGATGAAAATACCCTTAAACTCATGGAGGATCCTAAATTTCCAGATAACCATTGGAAATGGCTACTAAGAAAAATACTGGGCGCTTTATAAAAAGGACCCTAAAGTTATTCAATCGGAGTATGATCGGGTCGAAAAAGAACTAATGTCCTTGAATGGTGGTAATGTATTAACAGCTCAAGAAAGAAGAACATCAAAAGAAGATTATAATATAGGGGGCGGAATAGATGTACATAGACCTCCATTGGAAGCGCATATTCGAGAAGTAGAAGCAACTAAGATTCGCGCAAATATGAAAGTAAGAAATATCATCTCTGAAGAAATCTTGCAAGCCGCACATTCTTTGCAAGAGGCGGTTACACATAGAACAAGCAAAGAGTTGGACGAAACAACCGTCATTAATCGAAAATCTGTGCTCAATCAAGATCAACTATTTTTTAAAAAAACTTCAGGGACGTTGCCTAGTAGTTTCGTTGTAGCGGAACAACACATTTTGATTTTTTGGTAGGAAGTAATGTTGCATCACTTTTGCAGTCTTTGGCATAAAACATTTGTTGATATAATCTCATGTTCAAAAATTTTCCTTCTTCATTTTGATCAGAAAACACCCAGAGATTCGTTTTTAGAGGCTCTAGGGCAATCGAGCTTTTGCTTGGCGGGGTATTAGGAAAATACTTGAGTAGAGGAATAAATTGTTTAAATGGAACTTTAGACTCGGGCTCCTGGAGCCAGGTCATTAACTTCATATACTCTGCTTCTGAAGGGTTCATGCCTTGCTTATCCCAGGCAATCACGACAGAATATTGGGCTGAATTTCCACTGTAATCAAACAATTGTTTTTTTGCATCCGCATTCCATTGAAAGCTACTCCAATATTGGCTTTGATCGTTGTAGGTAGTAATGGGGAGCCCTAGGTCATGACCAAGCTGTTTTACGGTATTATAAGGGTTTGGACTCGGGTTACGATTAGGGTTTCTTGGGGAAATATCACTACCTTTATCACTTATGCTTATAATTTTACCAATAGGACATACGCAAGCTTGGTCCTTTTTCAAGCCTATACTATGAGTCCCACCCCACACATAGTGATTAAATAACATGAAGTATAGCTCTGCATGCCTCTTTCCTTCAGCAGTCAGCTCATGGGCACCTGATGACGTATCTTCAGCATGTCGAATCACAAATACCACAGGCATGCATCCATTATTTATTCGAAAAGAACCTTGAGGACTACATGCCGAATCAGCAGGCCAAGCGTAAGTAGAGATTAGCCCCAAAAAAAGAATACTCAGAAACCTCATGATCGCAACTCTACAACTGAAGGCGTTTTAATTAGTTTAGTTGAAGTCCTGTTATTTATCATCGCCAATCTGGAAAGTCGAATCAATTGCGGAGTGATCAGAGGGATTTCCTTGTGCTCGAGTATAAAGAACAGCATTTGTTAAGGAAGCCTTGCGAAAATAGACGAAGTCAATGACAGCGTTTCCAAAAGTCGGTCCAATGAAAGTTCCATTCGATTTGACGGCAGCTAAGCCATAGTTTACAAAAGTAGATTCCAACAGTTGAGCCTGATTTAAGTTATCTTGCATCGTATTAAAATCACCCGTGACAAACGTGGGAATTTTTTCTAGTGCTGGGTAATTCTCAAGGAATTCACTGATTGTTCTGGCGTCTTTATTATGAGCAGTTATCTGTCCACCGGTGCAATCTGCATGCCCACCCCAGGCAATGCATAGATGGGTGGTGGCTAGAGCGATGATCTCACCCGTTTTTATATTTTTAAATTGAGAAAACACAGCGGCTCGTTGACCGCCTCCATCAGGTGTCATGGCTAATTTTTTTTGACGATCTTTTAGCACAGACCATCGTGAACTATCATAAAAAATAGTAGCGTCCTCTCTATTTCCTGCCATTTTATACTTTTTATCAAGCTTATAAATCCCATCCAATAACGAGTAATCATTTTCTTGGGCAGCTATAAAATCAAAATTATGGTCGTTGATGTAATTGGTCATGCGAACAATCGGGGGAGGAGTCTTTTTAGTATCCATCGTGGACCAAGAGTATAGGTTGGCTTGCAGAATATGTATTGTCGTTGCATTGACCTTTAATGTAACCAATAAACTCGACAATACTGCCGCAATAACCCATTGAACAAAGCGCATACTAACTCCAAGAACGACAACTCAACAAAGAATCAAATAAATCCAAAATGAATAATAATAAATCACATTATGCGGATTATAGGCCTATCTGTCAAATTAAATAGCTAATCAAGTCCTGACCCTATTTTTAGTGTTGTTTTTCGTTTTTATTTTAGCGAAATGGTATTCAACTGCTGTTGAAGCACTGGTTCACCATGACGCTCTTCATCTGCTCCAACCTGTAATAAATGTCAGGTTTTCAATGAGTTAGTGACAAATTATGATGACTTTTCTGAACGAGTTCTGGTTTCAAAACAAAATTACATAAGGAGATGTTATGAATAAATTTAAATTCTCTTCCCTTGTTTCAGGGGCTGTTATTTTTTCCATGTCAGCGCACGCAGCCAAGATAATCTACGTTGATGATAACAACTTAAATAACTATTTAACCGTTGGTAAAAACACACTGGCTGGAAAGAATGATGATTATCAGTTCAACTTATCAAATAGACTAGTATTGCCGAATGGCGTGGTGAAAAAGAAGTACAATTTATACTACAAAGGTGTTCCAGTTTTTAACTCCATTTTGACCAGTTCTGAATTAAATAACGATCAGATGTCTTGGTATGGTCAAATGACAACGGATATCGAAGCAGATTTGAGCTTTACAAGTCCGGCTATAGATGAAATGACTGCTTTAGAAATCACTAAAGGTAAAGTACGGCTGAAAAAAAATGATTTCATTAAGAATGAGAAAGCTGAACTTTATATACACTTGGATGATAACAATAAAGCCGAATTAATCTATTTAGTTTCCTTTAATGTGGAAGGTTCCAATACACAACGCCCATTCTATATGGTTAATGCGCAAACAGGCAAAATTATTAGCTCATGGGATGGCTTAACAACACGAGATGCCGAAGGACCTGGTGGAAACCAGAAAGTTGGAAGTTATTATTATGGACATGATTTTAGCTATCTGAATGTTTCCGACAGTTGTCAAATGACCAACGCGGATGTCGACACTTATGATATGCAAAATCAGACGATTGGAGGTAGCATTTATCGTTTTGCCTGTCCAGGAACTAGTAGTGAAAGAGCGGTAAACAATGGCAGACCAGCAAATGGTGCATATTCACCACTCAATGATGGTCATTATTTCGCCAGCATGGTTCTTGACATGTATCGTAAATGGTATTCATTAAATCCACTCAATTCAAAATTTAAAGTTCGTGTCCATTACGGTAGAAACTACGAGAATGCCTTTTGGGACGGTCAGCAAATGACTTTCGGAGATGGTGGAGTCAATTTGTATCCATTAACCTCTTTAGATATTATGGCTCATGAGGTAAGCCATGGGGTCACTGAATTTAATTCTGGGCTTGTTTATAAACGCCAATCTGGGGGAATTAATGAAGCATTCTCAGACATGGCGGGAGAAACAGCTGAAGATTATATGAACAAGCAAATTGGTAAGGAAAACGATTGGCTGTGCGGAGCCAGCATCATGAAAGCGCAGGGCGCATTGCGATATTTTATGAATCCAAGCCAAGATGGTGTATCAATAGACAATGCAAAAAATTACAACGATTCTATGGATGTCCACCATACTTCTGGAGTCTTTAATAAAGCATTTTATAATTTATCCATGACACCTAACTGGGATATAAGAAAAGCCTTTGGTGTGTTTTTACTTGCGAATCAAATGTACTGGCAGAAAGAAGCAACGTTTAATAGCGCAGCCTGTGGTGTTGCTAGGGCAGCAGCAGATCTAGGGTATGAAGTGAACGACGTAATTGTTAGCTTTAAAGGCGTAGGTGTAGACGCTAATTGTAATGTGACAGATCCTCAATCTGATGATGAAGTCGAGATAAGTAATGGTACAATAGTCAATGACATCAAAATAACAGCCGGCGATGAGCATCGCTATTTTATCAAAGTACCCGTACTCAATAGATACCCATACACCTACGACCTGCTTTATATACAAGCATATAACAACCAAAATAATGCGAAAGCTAACGTGCAGTTGTATGTTCGTTATGAAAATGGAAGTATGAAAAAAGTCGATACAGTAAAAGACGCTAGTACTGGCAATGAATATTTTACTATCAAAAGGCCAGCTGCAGGAAATTACCATATTTTACTTAAAGGGGTTGCTGCTGGATCAGTAAACTTGAATGCATTTTATGGCAATTTGTAGTAATTAGTTTGTAAGGTACAGATCCGATTGTAATACTACCTAAGGTAAGCTCCAAATGTAGGATTGCTCATTGGTTTTAATGACCAATCCTTATTTGAACATCTATTCACCATGTGCTTGTTTCAAGTATGCATATCCTCTGTATTTCTTATCATAAACAGCCCATTCAGAGTTGATAAGTTCGACATTTTTGAACTTATGACTCAATTGCTTTTTAATTGAGGTTATTAGCAATGCATATCATTAAAAAACAGATGTCTGAAGTAAAGACAATCGAAGAGTTAAATTCATTACTAAAAAATTATTTTGCAAGCATAAATATAAAAAGTTTTGCTTTCACTTATTACAATCAACACACTAAAACGGGCAGTAAATTAGTGTATGACTGGGCAACTACTGCACTAGAAGCTTGGCATAATTTTTATTTGCAAGAGGGTTATGCTGATATAGACAGGATACTCGAGTCTACAGAGCAATCTCTTTTGCCTGTTTTTTGGGATGTCAAAGAGCAACTGCGTTTGGCAACAAACAAAAGAGTGCAACGTTTTAAACAAGAATCCATTAATTTTGGTTTGGACAAAGGGCTATGCATTCCTTTACATGGACCTAAAGGTGAGTTTGTCATTTTAGTTCTTCATCAACGCATCAATGAAAGTGGACTAACAAATTGGGAGGATCATTTAGATACTTGGCTAGGCCTTTTACATACGTATTTTCATTTCCTAAGATTACTGTTGCAAGAGAAAATGATAGGAGAAATCCCGCTTACTAAAAGAGAGCAGGAATGTTTAAGATTAACCGCTGAAGGATTTCGCTTAGAACTGATAGCAAAATCATTAAAGATTAGTAAACGTACTGTTAATTTTCACCTACAAAATGCCAATAAGAAGCTGGGTGTTTCGAATAAATATTTAGCCATCATGTCCTTGAACACAAAAGCATGATTAGTAGGGTTTTTTCTCAACTTTATTAGTCCAGTAAATAATCAAAGGAGTGATTAATACAGTGGGTCCTAACCATAATACAATGGGTGGGTTGAATGAAACATTTGTCACTAAAAATGCAGTATAGGCTGCAATAGTCCCTCCTAACATAGCCGCCAAATGCCGGCTAATTCGAATAGGATAAGGAAGCGAGCCTTTAGAAAATAATCTGAAATCGTTCAGGCTAAAGCTTGCTCCCAGAAGTCCAAAAACAATCAACACTTGGCCGTGAAAGTTCTTAATATCGTATAGCAAAAAACCAGTAAGAATCATTGAAATTGAAGCCAGAATCATGATCAGGCTAACACACCAATCAGTTTTAGATGGTTTTTGATCACGACGCCGTGCATACCTTAATCCGCTATAGGCCAAATAGTAGCTGAATACAGCAATTAAGAATAAAAATAAATTGGATTTAATAATAGCCATAGGAATTGCAGTTAGAAGAATTCCAGTCATACCATAGAAAAAATAGCGCCCGTATTTTCTATGCTGTTGACCACCCTTTTTCGTAGCAATAGCAGCTAAGGAACAGGACATACTGACACTGCCACATAAAATATGAATTAGTAACAGGCCATAAAATATCTGCATGGATTCTCACTCATTGATAAATTGCACACAGGAGTTTGCGGTGGGCTTTGTGGGCACTACCACTTGAATATTAATCCCTTTAATGGTCGGACTCTTACGAGCATCATTCAAGTAATCAATTAAAGGAGTATCGACAACCTGACCATATTGTGAAGATGCTTGCCTAAAATACAGGACATTGTTGAACCAAATAGCAAAACCCAAGTGAGATATGTCTAAATTGGTGCCTATTTGCTCGTGTAGGTTCCAGTTTGGTCTTACAATTTCAATAATTGCTCCATTGGGAATTTGTGAAAAGAGTTTTTTATTGGCTTTCCCATTCTCAAATAAAACAGTCAATGGTATGTACGGTAAATTGGATGGAACGATATCTAATTTTTTTCCTTTATCTTTTAGCTCAGACAATCGATTATTTGTCTCTTGATCACTTGGGTTTTGCAGACGAATGGTGTCTGTGCTTTTAAAATCATACCAGCCTGGTTTATTAATTAAAGCGTAGGCATTTAATGCAACAGGGTGGTTTTGGTTGTCTTTAATATTCAGAGTAATGTCTTTAAGGACACCCCTGTTTTGATTGTTTTTATTCCAATCGATGGACGTAAAATGGTTTCGTTGAATATAAGTTATTTTACCATCCTTATACCGCGTATACCTTAAGCATTCTTTGAATGCATCCATGGAATTAGCTAAGGCTAAAGACAACACAGTATTCACGTAAGTATCACAGTCAAAGGCATCTACTCTATAACGAGGGAACTGATCGTATCGGGCCTTAGGTCCTTCTCCTAATGAGCCAAGGACATATGGGGTGCCTTTGAAGTGTCCGCTGATCCAACTAATCCTATCTGTCATAGAACTGTTCGGCATTGTACTGAGGGTGTGATATAGTTCCTGGATAGATTTATCAGCCTCGGCTTCTATTTTTGCTGAATCAAAAGCAAAGCTCGGCGAGCTGGAAATTAAACATCCACAAAGTAGTGAAAATGTTAATAAGGTATGTGCAAATTTCATAGGCCTGAATTAGTAGGGTGTTTTAAAATTGCATACATTTTAACCTTTAGATGGGCTTGGAGGCAAGAATGCTAAATATCATTTGGTTAGGGATGATACTTATTTCAGTCCTAGTAGGTTTTATAGAAGGGCGTCTAGATGAAGTGGTAAAAGCCGTCACAGATTCGGCAAAATTGGGATTTGAGTTGGCATTAGGTCTAGCCGGTATGATGACTTTGTGGTTAGGCATCATGTCCATTGCCTCTGAATCTGGGTTGGTTGCCATTTTGGGCAGAGTTCTTAGACCAATTCTTCGGCGATTATTCCCAGATATTCCTGCGGAACACCCGGCTATGGGGGCTATGGTCATGAATATTGCAGCCAACATGCTTGGATTAGCAAATGCCGCTACACCCTTTGGTTTACAAGCCATGAAAGAGCTCCAGAGCTTAAATCAACATGTTAAAATCGCTACCAATTCGATGTGTACATTCCTAGCTATAAATACTTCGAGTGTACAACTTATTCCAGCAACTGCGATCGCTTTTCTTGCTGCTAACGGAAGTACTAATCCAAGTAGCGTAATTGTTAGTTCACTGATTGCAACAATTGTTTCTACAGCAGTAGCTATCATTGCCGTAAAACAATTGGCCAAATTACCTAGTTTTAAAGTCGAAGGGACAAAAAGTTTATGAGTGGATTTGCTAACCAATTATCAAATGGGATTTTTTTGCTGTTTATTGTCGGTATTCCATTGTATGCAACAATCAAAAAAATCAATGTATTTGATGCATTTATTGTTGGGGCTAAACAAGGATTTGAAACAAGTGTTAACTTGATTCCTTATTTGGTTGCAATGATGGTAGCCATCGGCATGTTAAGAGCTTCTGGATTTTTTACATTGATGAGTGATTTATTAGCTCCTGCTTTGTCATTTATAGGAATGCCTAGTGAGTTGTTGCCGCTTGCATTAGTAAGGCCTTTTTCTGGAAGTGCTTCCACCGGGATTATGGCCGAATTGATTCATAAGTTTGGAGGTGATTCCCTTATTTCTAAAACAGCAGCAACCATGATGGGAAGCACTGAAACGACTTTCTATGTGATTGCTGTTTATTTTGGATCTATAGGTATAAGGCGGACAAGGCATGCTATTCCAGCTGGGTTGCTGGCTGATTTAGCAGGTATCATTGCTGCCGTAATCGTTTGTCGCTATTTATTTATCCAATCCTAGGCTTTTTCTTGCCTTTGCTTGCCAATTGAGCCGATTCATACAATTTCAATTGGGCGATCAGTTTGCCAGCTTTCGCTTTAAACCCAGCCAATTCTCTTGCTGGAACGGGCGATGCTGTTGGTAGAGGGATTGTGGTTGGGTTTTTAGGTTGGTTATGCACATGCAGCTCATAGTGACAATGAGGTCCTGTTGCAAGCCCTGTCTGGCCTACATAACCAATCACTTGACCACGTTTAACTCGGCTCCCTTTGTACAAGCCTTTTTGAAACTTCAGCATGTGTCCATATACGGTGCTGTAGGTTTTATCGTGCTGAATTTTAATCATATTTCCATAGCCATTATGCCTATCTATGATGGTTATCACTCCATCTCCAGTTGCACGTATAGGGGTACCAATTCGCGCAGCTAAATCAATTCCTTTATGTGCTCTTCGATAATGAAGAATCGGATGATATCTGGATATGGTAAATGTTGAACTGATATGGCTAAATTTAATCGGATAACGGTTAAATGCTTTTTTAAAGCTATTTCCTTTGGGAGTATAGTAGTCTACTTCTCCTCGGGCATTTTTGTGTCGAATAGCCTGATAAGTTTTGCCTTTATTGGTATAAGAAACTGCAACAATATCACCTATCCCTACACGCTTATTTTCAACATAAAAAGCATCATAGATTATCGAGAATTGATCTCCGGATCTTAGTGAGTGAGAAAAATCAATTTCCTTATTGAATATAAGTACCATTTGTCGAATAAGTTTTGATGGGATATTTAGTCTTTGTGAAGTGCTGTATAAAGAGCCCTTTACTGTTGCTGTAAGATAAAGGTTCTGTGTCGTGGTTTTTTTAGAGTCCATGCGGGTTTTGTACTTATTACCAACTCTGTAGATTGTTAGGGTCTTAACAAAATCAACAGGAATAACCAACTTTTCTAGTCTGTTTTTGTTGATTAAAAATTGCAGTTTTTGAGAGGGTTTTATTCTAGATAGTACCTTAGCATGGGGATTCTTATTCACAACAGCATGTAAATTTTGAGCACTTAAACCCAAGCGTTTGAATATAGCTGCCATTGAATCCCCCGAGCGAGGCGTAATGGTTTGCCATTCATTGTCTTTAACAAGCTTTGGAGCTTCTTTAACAATTGGATTTGTTTCTTTAAGTGTATTTGTATCTTTCGATGAGGCCAGTTGCTCTCTATTTATTTCACGGGTGTCTTCTTCAGCAGACTCATCAGCAAATTCTTCTTCATCACTGCTTGAGTATTCTTCTTCATCACTTGGATCTGAGGACTCTGTTTCTTGATGCTCAGTAATTTGGTTGTATTTTGAAAAATGACTTTCTAAATAATAGGGCAAAGAAAAAGCAACAATTAGCGCAATAATAAACACTATCTTTGAAGGCTTACCAGTTTTTCTTTTTATATTTTTTGGTCGTTTATCCATTCTTTGCCTATGTAGCGGTCTTCCCAAAAAGGCGAATATATAATCTCGTTCATTATAATCACCCTCAATATTTGGAAGGGACTGCTATTATAAAGTCAATTAATTCGACTTTAAATTGGGTATTTTGTAATATTTTATGTAATTTAGCGTAATAAGTTATCTTATAAATGTCATTTGGTATAGCAGGAATTTGCTAACCGGGCTAAGATACTAGCTGTTAGAAGATAGGTCAATCATTTAGATAGGTTTTAATCACATGATAGTTCAAGATTCAGCTTACATAGAATTAATTCGTGGATGCGATGAAGTGCTTCCATCCCCTGAGTTAGAGAGAAAATTGGAAAAGAAAGGTTCATTAAAAATTAAGGCTGGATTTGATCCTACTGCCCCTGATTTGCATCTTGGACATACTGTTTTATTAAACAAGTTGCGACAATTTCAACAATTGGGACATGAAGTTATCTTTTTAATTGGTGATTTTACAGCGATGATAGGCGATCCTACTGGTAAAAATGTGACAAGAATGCCATTAAGTGAAGAAACCGTTCTTGAAAACGCTAAAACCTATCAGCATCAAGTGTTTAAAATTCTAGATCCAGATAAGACAACGGTAGCTTTTAACTCACAGTGGTTAGCTAAATTTAATGCAGTAGATTTAATTCGTTTAGCTGCAACACACACTGTGGCGCGAATGTTGGAACGAGACGATTTTAATAAACGTTATACTTCCGGTCAGCCAATCGCTATTCATGAATTTCTATATCCATTATTGCAAGGTTATGATTCAGTTGCATTAAAAGCAGATGTTGAACTAGGTGGGACTGACCAAAAATTTAATTTACTGATGGGTAGAGAACTACAAAAACATTATGGTTTTGAGCCTCAAGTGGTGATGATGCTACCTTTAATTGAAGGTTTAGACGGAGTGAAAAAAATGTCTAAATCACTCAATAACTATATTGGTATTACAGAGACTCCTGACCAAATGTTTGGTAAATTGATGTCTGTTTCAGATGAGCTAATGTGGAGATACATTGATTTATTGAGTTTTAAAACAGGCGCTGAAATTCAAAAACTAAAGCAATCAGCCGCTGAGGGAGCAAACCCTAGAGACATTAAAATTGATTTTGCTAAAGAAATAGTAGCTCGATTTCATGATCAAGCTCAAGCCGAACATGCCCATAAAGAATTCATCGAGAGGTTCCAAAAAGGAATTATCCCAGAAGATTTAGAGGAGATAGAGCTAAACCTAGTGGAGCCGATTGGATTAGCTCAATTATTAAAACAGATTCATTTAACGGCAAGTACCTCTGAATCAATGAGGATGGTTAAGCAAGGTGCAGTTAAAGTAAACGGGAATAAGATAGATGATCCTTCCATAACTTTACCTTCTGGAAACAGTTATATCATTCAGGTTGGTAAAAGAAGGATTGCTAAGTTGGCAATTAAAAAAGCACAGTGAAATAATTTTAAAAAAAGACAAAAATGATTTGACAAAACAATCGAAATCAGTAGAATACACAACACGCCAAAGGGCAAGAGTTCATTAAGAAGAGAGAAGACAAACTGTGTGGGCACTTTGATGAGAATGAGTGCTTGAGACGTATAGAAGTAGAAGAA
>NZ_LNZB01000057.1:0-1292 GCF_001468085.1 Legionella waltersii
TGCAGCGCCTTGAGCTTCCTAAAGACCTCAATTCACTGGAGGGTGTCGTCGCAGGTGCAAACCATACCCTTGTCTTGGGCCGCGACAGATTGGGCAAGCTACTGCTCTTTGCCTGTGGAGAAAACGATTCAGGCCAACTGGGGCTCGGGCATCATAAGAAACAGAGCAGCTTGCAGCGCCTTGAGATTCCCAAAGAAATCAGCTCACTGGAGGGTGTCGTCGCAGGTGCGGGCCACACCCTTGTCTTTGGACGCGACAGCCTCGGAAAACCACTGCTCTTTGCCTGTGGAGATAACAATTGTGGCCAACTGGGGCTTGGGCATCAATATGCGCAGAGCAGCCTGCAGCCAGTAAATCTTCCTGAAGGCCTCAATTCACTGGAGGGTGTCGCCGCAGGTGCTCTCCACACCCTTGTCTTTGGCCGTGATAGCAATAAAAAGCCACTCCTCTTTGCCTGTGGATGGAACAACTTTGGCCAACTGGGGCTGGGGTATCGAAACAACCAGACCAGCCTGCAGTCCGTCAAGCTTCCTCAAGACCTCAACTCACTGGAGGGTGTCGTCGCAAGTTTGAGTAACACTTTTGTCTTTGGCTGCGACAGCTTCGGCGAGCCAGCGCTCTTTGCCTGTGGTGTGGGGTATCGAAACAACCAGAACCTCCTGACCACTGTCCCCAAACCCGTTATCTGCAACAGCGAAAAATATCGCCTGAAAATGGCAATAGAGCTCCACATAAAAACGCTGAGCAATGAATTCAGCTGGTTTGGATTGAAAAAATGCCCTCAAGAAAAAATTAAGATGCTCAAACAACTCTGTGAAAACCTTGAGCAAGTGGATAATGCAAACTCAAAACAAAAGCTCCGGGAGGTAATGAGTACCTTGTTAGAAGAACATAAACAAACCATCAAAGAGCACCGCAATCCCTTCAGAAAGTGGTGCTTTTTTAGCCCTGAATCCCCCACTCACACCGAGACATTTCTCACTGAGAAAATCAACAGCCTGAACACTTAAGTGTTAGTGGCATTTTAAACAATAAAATGCCACTGGTTTTTCTTAAAAAAATATCCTAGCGATTGTTTAATAATACCTTAATAAAAAATAGGTATAATTGAACAATTGTTGCACAATATGAGTTATTCATGTTGCATAGTATGGAAGTCATCAAGATGTTAGCTGTATTAGAGCTTAAAGCCTATCAAAACATCAGACAGTGCTCTGTTGCTGAAATCGTTCATGCCATCGAATTCCCAAGCCATAAAATCCCCGCACACTAACAACCACTCATTAAGAGTA
>NZ_LNZB01000057.1:1355-1575 GCF_001468085.1 Legionella waltersii
CTAAGACAACTATAGGCTGGCTGTCCGCTCCCTTATGGTCGCGGCTCGGTTGTTCGTGCTCGATTAAACATTGCCCCCAATCCAGTCCAATTCAATCCGAGTCGCTAACATAGGGAGGCGCATAGCAACTCTTACTCCACATCGGTCGTAATCTCTTAATAACCCTTAATCAACCTATTTAAAGGAGAACCGATATGACAGAATCACCTTTTTCCGCACT
>NZ_LNZB01000058.1 GCF_001468085.1 Legionella waltersii
AAAGCTGTGGAGGCAATCGGTCGTAGTGCAGGTGGACTCAGCACTAAAATTCATGCAAAAGTTGATTCCTTTGGGCAATTGGTAAATAGTCTTTTAACACCAGGCCAGGTTCATGAGAGTCAAGTCGCTCACGAGATTTTTGCCGATGAGGGTTGTGAGTTTTTTCTGGCAGACAAAGCGTATGATATTGATGCTTTTCGGCAAAGTTTAGATAAAAAAGGTATAACATCAGTTATCCCCAGCAAACGAAACCGTTTAAATC
>NZ_LNZB01000059.1:0-354 GCF_001468085.1 Legionella waltersii
TTAAAAACCGCTTTGTTCCACTGCGCCAGTTTAGAAGCTTAAACGATGCTAACGAGCAGTTAAAGATCTGGTTAATACAAGAGGCTGGCGCGCGCAACCACGGCACCACTCATGAAAAGCCCTTGGTTCTATTTGAAATTGAACAACCTCTCCTCAAAAAACTGCCTAACCATCCGCCCGAGTTTGCGGCGTGGGAAAAGGTTAAACTTCATGGTGATTGCCATGTGCAATACAAGAAATGCAGATACTCAGGCCCATATCGCCTTGCTCGGCAAGAGCTTTGGCTTAGAGCAACGGATACAACTATCCGGCTGTATTTCAATCATCAACTGGTAGCACTCCATCCCAAACTCG
>NZ_LNZB01000059.1:480-809 GCF_001468085.1 Legionella waltersii
GATTGAGGGTCTATTAAATGATTCAGTCGTTGATTATCTACGGGCTGCGCAAAGCATTATCGGCCTTAGGAAAAAATATGGCGATGACCGCCTGGAGGCCGCTTGCCGTAGGGCACTTGCCTTTCAAAGCGTACATTATAAAACAATCAAGACAATGTTAGAGGTTGGGGCTGAAAAGCAAGCCTTACCGCATGAGGAAGAACCAACAACATTAGCCAAACCCTATTCGGTAGGTGGAAAGTTCTGCCGGAATACGTCCCACTTATTACACTAACACAAACAACAGGAGATAGAATGATGACAAACCCAATGCCCGAGCTGTCTTCGCA
>NZ_LNZB01000060.1:0-151019 GCF_001468085.1 Legionella waltersii
TCATGATCCCATCGCACGAAATTGTACACATAAAATACTTAAAGTTATTTATAGATGCGGAGCACTTTGTGCTTGAAATGCTTACGAACAACCCCAAACTCGAGGCAAACAGTGTTTTTAATGAGGGAGTTTAGATACACTCAATGACCGAATTAAAACTACTTTTTAACGAAGAGATTGGGAGTTTTTGTAAGTCCCGTAAATCTTCAAGTCGAACTAGAGAAGGTCTTCAATGAACACTCCCAAACTTACCTCTGTATCCAGTGAACAAGAAGATTCCATCCATGCAGAAGCAATGTATTTTAGTGATCAAATCCTGAGTAGCGGTCTGCATGCGGATAGAATCATTAGCGCAGTCCAAAATTATCCGAATTCACTGCGCCTCAACCTGTATCTAGCACTATCTTATCTATTTGCTCAAACAGACAATGAAACAAATACGGCTAAAGCGTTGCTTAAAAAATCTCTTCCTCAATTAAAAAATGCAGACGATGTTCTTGTTCTATGGCACCAAGCACTGCAAAGTTGGGCTGATATCAATTATAAAAGTGCAATCAGTACATTCGTGCAATTGGTTCGATCTTACCCTGATGAACTCTTGGCTTTAAAACTGATTGAATGGTTAAATTACTGTTCAGGACAAGTGATTACGGCAAAACCTATGCGCGAATTATGCGTCAGTCTAGCGGATCGTTACAAAGACAACAGTTATTTTTTGTCCATTTATGCGTTCGCAGAAGAATTATGTGGAGAACTTAAGACATCCAAAACAATAGCCCAACAAGCAGTCGATATAAACCCAGAAGCTGCATGGGCTCATCACGCATTAGCACATTATTTTCTAAATAGTGGACAACTTGACGAAGGACAAAAGCAACTCGAAGTATTCAAATCAACTTGGAATTCGGTCATGCCTTTGTTAAGAGGCCATAATCTATGGCATCTGGCTTTGTTTTATCTAGCAAACAATGAGAAAGAAAAGGCATTAAGCCTGTATCGATTGGAACTTAGCTCTGAAAATCCACCGGCATTTTTAGCAAGCATGGATTCCATTGCCCTGTTATGGCGAATGGAATTAGCTGGTTGGAGTTCACAGACATCCGGTTTATGGCGCCCATTAGTCAAATCAATACAATGTGACCCCCATTACCATTACCTGCCATTTAATAACCTTCATTTATACTATGCCTTAGTGCGTGCAGGACAAGTAGAAAAAGCCAAAGAAGCTTATCACTTTTTAAACTCTTATTTTAACAAAGGAAACCATCCGGAAAAAACGCGATGGCAAAAGATAGGGTTGCCAACGATAGAAGGCGTTATCGCTTTTGCAGTAGGGGATTATAAACTGGCCAGAAGCAAATTAATTCCTTTGCTTCCGAGCATTAATGCTTGTGGAGGTAGTGATGCTCAATCCGAACTGTTTATACAAACTGCTTTAGTCTCTGCTTCAAGATCAGGAAAATCGTCCTTAGCTCATACTATTTTTGATGATCATCTCAGTCATTATAGAAATAGTTACTTGGCTGGAGCTCTATTTAGACAATAATGCAGAACCTTCTCTTGCAATAGTTAGCAAGATTAGTCAAACAGGAAACTAACCAATTCCATAGACTTAACTACGTAAACAAGTTGTGATAGGAATTGAGAAAACGATGAATTATGCACACCAGATCAATAAAGTGATTGACTACATTGGGAAACATCTTGATGAGAAACTTTCTTTAGAAGAATTGAGTAAAATGGCTTACTTCTCGAAATTCCACTTTCATAGGTTGTTTACTGCTTACACAGGTTTATCTTTACAACAATACATTCGCTGGCTTCGGCTTAAACGAGCGGCGCATCAACTTATTGTTCATAAAGATAAGACAATTATTGAAATTGCACTCGATGCGGGGTTTGACTCTCATGAGGCGTTTACTCGTGCTTTCAAACAAAGTTGCGGAGTAAACCCTAGTGAGTTCAGAGATCAATTAAGCTGGCAAGCTTGGGAGAAACCACCTTATTGTTTGCAACAAAACGGTGAAAAAATGATGACAGTAATAATAAAAGACATGAGTGCTAGACGTTTAGCTGTGGTAGAACATCGAGGGGATCCCAGGCAGGTGGGCGAAAGCGTCAATAAATTAATTCATTGGGCAAAAGATCAACCGATGAATTTAAAACCCAAAGCAGGTGAAGCCTTTGCTTTTGCTTATGATGATCCAAAAACAACGCCTAAGGAAGAGTTTCGTCTTGATTTAGCGATTACAGTACCCGAACAAATAAAACTTACCGGCGAAATTAAAGAAAAGAGGCTTCCAGCAGGTCGTTATGCAGTAGCAATTCATAAAGGAAGTCGTGAGAATATTGGTAATACTGTTTATGGCATGTATCGAGATTGGCTACCCCAGTCAGGTGAAGAGCTTGGCGATTTACCTTGCATATTCTGTTACTATAATTTCGACCATGAAGTAGCTGAAACGGAGTTATTAACGGAATGTTGGTTATTGCTGAAGTAACGACAATCTGAGCATTAGGGCAGCACTCATTATTCATGAAGGTTTGCCCTACACATCATTCATTATTTTCAGGTTGTCCCTCACCTTGCTGAATTCCTTGCTCCAAATTCTGTTGCTCTACCTGATTAGCATTGTCTAATTTTCGTTTGGTTTTATCAAGAATATTATTGGTTTGTGGTGGATTGGTATTAGCCGTAGAATCATCACTGTAAGCGATATTCGTCAAAGAATATATCGCGAGGAAATAAACAAGAGAACAATATTTCATAATTTTCTCCAAAATTCTGAACCTAAACAGAGTATAGAGTTTAGAATTCTGTGTGCCAAATTGATCCTAATAAAGGAACAGGGACGGACTCCGGAAAGGAACGGCGGAAAGGAACAGGGACGGACCCCGGAAAGGAACGGCGGAAAGGAACGGGGACGGACCCCGGTGGGGTCCGTCCCCATTACTACCCATTAGTACTATTAGTACTAAAGAGTTAACCCTTTTTGCAAGTTCTTAAGAGCATCTTCAAGTACACCTGGAGCTTTTTCTAGAGTTTTACCTGGATCAACATAAGAAAAATGATCATGCGTATAAGCTTGAACACTATTTAAAAATGAAATAAGGGTATCGTCTTTTGAGGCTTTCAACTCCCCCAATGCAAATTTTAAAGTATCGGGATGTTGCTCACATTGAGAGCTCATTGACGGTGCAAAAACAATTTTTGCTTTACTATTCCACGCTTCTTCTTTTTGAATTACAGAAAAACCATCTTTACCAAGCGTTGGTCCGACTTGCGATAAAATATAATGTAAATGCGAATAATTGGTATGAGACACTAATATCAATTGTATGTTTTCATGCTGATCAAGGAAATCTTTAAATCCCTTGATGCGCTTTAAAGCTTCGGAGTCAACTTTACACATTGAATTAAACATGTTGCTAAAATCAGTAAAGCTCATGGTTAACTTAAACTCTTTATTGAAGCTCTCACACAGCTGACTCACAGTCATTTTACCCAATCTTAAAGACTTTAAATGTCCCGATGATTGCAACCAATTCCAAACATCATCACCCGTCTTTTCAACCGAGCTTTTTTTAAACCAGTCTGAAAATTCCTTTTTGAGTACATCAAGATTCGAGCTAACAAATTGACCTAAGGAAAATACCGCGTAAATCATAACTTCTCTTCTTCTGTTAGGGGGACGTCTCTGCCCAAGTTGTACAACTAGGAACAGAGTCTGTTCCTTACCATTAATTAGCTGATTGTATAGGAATCATGGCCTATAAAACGCGCACCAGGGCCCTCATGAGTGATATCTACAGATTGCTTATTTAATATAGAGACAGTGTCAATGGCCTTTTGGTCCTTATCAAAGTTACCACTAATGCTCAATACGGATTCACACATAGGATAAACCACACTAAAGGAGATCGCGTTACCTACCCAATAACCTGTAATTGGTCTCTTCGTATTTATTGCTTGAGGGCATGATTTTGAGGCAACTGCAGTTGTAAAATAGCCTTCAATTTTATTATCCGCCAAAACATTAATTTCAAGGGTTGAACCGCGTTGGTTTTTAAAGGTTAATGTCTTTTGGGCTGAAAGAGCTGGTTGGCAAACAAGCGCGGTTGCAATCAAAGCCGTAGACAAAAGGTTTAACTTCATTACTAAATCCTCTTTAGTGTTTATTATGTGGACAAATGAATGCGTATGCTATCATTTTATTTCGATACATCAAAATTTCTGAATAGCAAAAACCCTGATTACTATTGCTTTACTTCCTACCCACTCAAAAACTGTTCTATATTTAAACATAAAAGGTTGTGAGTTTATAGACGGCTAAACACAGATAGGTGATTGTATGTGGATGGGCAACGCGTGATGAAGATGGTAAACACTGTTATTTTCAAGGACACAGTGGACAACTATTGGTTGCATCGGACAAGCCTCTCCTAGAACTTGATGTCGAAGTAAGAAATACAAAGACAGAAGGCGAAAGCGGATCTGCTGAGCACCCTACTAAATAGAGCTAGACTATAGACAACCTAGTCACAAACGTAGAAGTCAACATCTATTTAGAGCAAAATGATTTCATGATAAAATTAAAACCATTGAAATTAAATGAAGTGCCTGTAACTCATGTTGATTGATGTTGTTTCTCTGAGCCAATTTAGCTGTGATAAACCTATAATAGCTCGATTAAAGTATGCCACTCACGAAAATTTTGTAGGAACAGTCATCCCTGGGTACAATCCTGATGCTCATGACTTTGCATTGATGACACCAGATGCCGCTAATGCACTATGCCAAGTACAACAGTACCTTCTTAATCACTATAATTTCAGCTTATTAATCTATGATTCCTATAGACCAAAGCGAGCTGTCGACTATTTTCTAATATGGTCTAAGCAAGCAGGATCATCAGAGATAGAGACAGTCCGCAAAGAACTACACTACCCTATCATCAATAAAAATCAGTTGTTCGAACTAGGATACCTTGCTGAAGATTCAAACCATTGTTATGGCAATACAGTAGATCTAGTACTCATTGATGCTCAAGGAAATAAGCTTGATATGGGAACCCGCTTTGATTTCATGGACATCAAATCACGCTCAGATGCAACTGCAACAGAAATTGGAGAGAGAGCTGTTCACCATCGTAAAATTCTCCGTGATGCGATGATGCACTTTGATTTTGAACCCTATCCTGAAGAATATTGGCACTATACTCATGGAGGGATAGAGGGAAGAGAAGTAATGACTCCAATGGACGTAGCTATCACCTCTGACCTGAAGGGAGTAACCAGAGTCAAAACTTCTGAGGGTATAAAGTAAACAGGGATCCCCGTGGCGAATATCCTGGGACGGACCCCAGTGGGGTTCGTCCCCCTCATCTTTCCCCCCTTGAAGATAACATTTACCTGTATTAGAGTTGCAAACTATTTCTCTTATCTTCAGTGAGTACCATGAATTTAAAAACCATAACTAACCTCCTCTGTTCATTGCTTGTTGTTTCATTGTCTGGAGTAACAGAGGCCAATACCACCCGGCCAGAAGCAGAACAAAAGCTAGCCCATGATATATTTAAGCAGTACATAGAAATCCAATCTGGGTTCACAACCGGTGCTACAACTCCTGTTGTAGAAGCAACAGTAAAACGCTTAAAAGAGGCTGGATTTACTGACAAGGATATTTTTGTCGGTGGAGCAAGTCCTAAAAAGGCGAATCTAGTGGTTCGTTATCGAGGTACTGGCGAACTAAAACCAATTCTTTTGCTTGCTCATATCGATGTGGTAGAAGCTAAGCGCTCAGACTGGCACACTGATCCCTTTCAATTTGTCGAAAAAGAGGGATACTTTTACGGTAGAGGAACAACAGACGATAAAGATCAAGCCGCAATTTGGATTGCTAACCTAATTCAATACAAAAAAGAAGGTTTCAAGCCCAATCGCGACATCATTGTGGCACTTACAGCAGATGAAGAAGGCAGCAGCCCGTATAATGGAGTCCGTTGGTTACTCAAAAATCATAAACACTTAATTGATGCAGATTTTGCTCTCAACGAAGGTGGTTGGGGAGATGCGTCCGAAGGGAAAAAGCTAGCCAATAATATCCAAGTCAGTGAAAAATACATTCTTAATTTTCAGGTTGAGGCACGCAATAAAGGCGGACATAGTTCATTACCCACTCAAGATAATGCGATTTATCAACTTGCAGGCGCTTTAGGCCAACTCGCCAAAGTAGAGTTTCCATATGGAGTCAATGAAGTTACCTCTGCTTACCTGAAAGAAAGAGCGGCCTCCGAAAAGGGTCCCATTAAAGCCGATATGCTTGCTGCAGCAAATGGTTCAGTTGATGCAATGAAACGTTTAGCAAAACTTAACCCTCAATGGAATGCCACCCTACATACAACCTGTACACCCACACTGGTAGAAGCTGGCCATGCCATGAATGCCCTTCCACAGCAGGCTGTAGCTACTATCAATTGCCGAGTTCTTCCCGACGAGACTCCCGAGTCAGTCGAACAATCATTACAAAAAGCGATCCAAGACCCTAATGTGAAGCTTGTGCGCCAAGGTGCTATTACCAAAGGCCCGTCTTCCACACTTCGAAACGATGTTTTGAATACGGTAAGAACAGTCACCAATGAGTTCTGGCCATCAGTACCAACAATTCCAGTGATGGTTATGGGAGCAACTGATGGACGCTTTTTACGAGCTGCAGGTATACAAACCTATGGAATTAGTGGACTATTTGTCAACCATGATGACGTCAGAGCCCATGGACAAGATGAACGAATTAGCGTTCAAGGCTTTTATGAAAGTCAGGCTTACCTCTATGAGTTAGTAAAGCGATTCGCTTCCAAAAAGTAAGTGAGGTAGGCGATACAAGGAGACTTGCTAAGATGGCAAAAGAAATGATCCCACAAACCATTTCCTTTCGTTTGTTGGGGATCATTTTTCTGATCATTATTTTAATGCAAACTACAACCGATCAATATTTACCCTCACTCCCCGAAATTACTCAATTTTTTAAAAGTACCGAAGCTGTAATACAGTTATCCCTGACCTTTTTTATGCTGGGATTAGGCTTCTCGCATCTCTTTTATGGTCCTGTCTCAGATCGAGTAGGCAGAAAACCCCCTCTTATGTATGGAATAGGTATAAGTATTATAGGAAGTCTAATTTGTTATGCTTCCCCTAGTACAGAACTATTAATTCTTGGCCGTTTTTTACAAGGATTTGGCATAGGCGCGTGCAATTCAGTAGGGCGTTCTCTAGCCAGGGATTTATTTACAGATAAGGTATTAGCGAAGGTTGGGTCCTACGTTGGAATTATTAGTCTACTGATAATGGCTGCTTCTCCTATTTTAGGTGGATTCATTCAAGAACAGGCTGGGTGGCGTTCTAATTTTCTATTTTTAGTGCTTTTTGGTTTATTCGTCTGGGTTATCGCTGCTTTTGCACTTCCAGAAACCAACAAACAACTCAACCCACAAGCAACCCATTTGCGTGTGATGTGGAAAAACTATATTCAATTACTCTCTAACGGAGTTTTTCTTGGTTATACGCTTTCTGCATGCTTTGCTTTTGCGGGTTTAGTGGCCTATTTTACGATTGCTCCTTTTTTATTTCAGGACATTCAAGGGCTTAGTCCACTCCAGTTTGGACGATTAAGTTTATTTATTGCCGGAGCAATTTGTTTGAGTGGAGTTATAAATAGCGTTTTGGTCATGCATAAGGGCATTGCTTTTATGACTAGGCTTGGAGCAAGTTTAATGATAGTGGGTGGTTTATGGTTATTAGTTGACGCCACATTTCATTGGGATCAGGTTTTTGGAGTGATGATACCCATGTCACTATTTAGCATGGGCGCGGGGTTTACATTTATTAATGCCTTTGCTGGAGCCTTCCACCCGTTTCCTGAGATAGCCGGCACCGTTGGCGCTTTGTATGCCTGTATGCAAGACTTAAGCGCTTCCATCATGAGTGGGTTTATAGCAGGAATAAAGGCCTATGGCTCACTCTCATTAGCAATCATTTTATTATTGTTGGGTCTGGGCTCATTAAAGGCATGTTATCATGCTAATGAAAATAATCGGATGTTGAAAGGATAGTGAATGAAAATTACAAGTAATCAGTTGAAACAAATCGTTAGTAAGTTGTCTGGAATGAAAGAAGAGAACATTCAAGAAGAGATGACTTTAATCGAAGATTTGCATTTTGATTCATTAAAAATCGTAGAACTCTTAGCTATTTTAAGCGAAGAATACCAAATTGAGGTGACCGAAGATGAGGCAATGAATTTCCACACCTTTAAAAACTTATACGATTTTACTCAAAAACAAGATTAGTTTTAAACAACCTCTAGTAATGCGCAAGCAGCGATACCTCCCCCACCAGCGGCAACCAGCAGCACCTTATCATTCGCTTTGATTGGCTTATTGACTCTTAAATCGTCCAGAGCGATGCCGACGCTGGAACCGGAAGTATTACCCGTTTCTTCAACCGTCTTCATTGTATTTTCTTCTGGGATACCTAATTGTTTTGCAACAGACAATACAAGATTTTTATTGCCCTGATGAGGAACTAACCACTGAATATCTCCAGGTTGAAGACCTAGCTCCTTGAGAAAATCAAGTGCACTTTCAACCATTCCATTCACTGCCTTTACAAATAAAGCGGTGCTTTCTTTAATGGTAATAAAAAATTGGGCCTGGTCTTCACAACGAGATGCAGGCAAGCGTGAACCACCTGCAGGAGTAGAAACAATGTCACTGACTTCCCCGTCAGCGAATAAGGCAGAAGCTAAGAATCGGAACTCCGCGTTTTTTCCATCTTTAGAGACTATACAGGCTGCTGCCCCATCGCCAAATAAAACACTGGTAGCAAAATTGTCTTTATTCAAAAATTTGGAACGAATCTCACTAGCAATGAGCAAGACAGATCCGGAGGTATTTAGGGCTAAGGATGCACTAGTATGTAGCCCAACAACAAAGCCGGCACATGCAGCACCAACATCGAATGCTCCGGCTTGATTTAGTCCAAGTCGATACTGGACCAAAGGGCTAGTTGGAGGTGCTGGGTAATCACCTGATATCGTTGCTAAGATGATTTGACGTACATTCTCTTTCTCATCTGGCTTCGCTGTGAATAGCCTTTCAGAAGCCATTACTGCCAAATCGCTACAAGCTTGATCGTCTGTAACCCAACAACGATGTTTTATTCCTGTTGAAAATCCGATGACAGTTGGGTTTTGGGAACTATTCATCCAATCCAGAATATCCTGATTACTCATAACGACTTCAGGTAGCGCAATATAAGGGCCTTTGAGGTATATCGTTTTCTCTGCTCTCAATAAATTCATGATAGCACCCCCTCAGAGCGCACTAAAGGAAGTCCGCCGCTTACTGTCAAGACTGAGCCCGTAATAAACGATGTGGGTGAGAGCAGAGGGTCTATTGCCTCAGCGATCTGTGCAGGTTCGCCCATCGTTCCCTGCGGAATTAGGTTTGCAACTTTTTCTTGGTAACTGGCATTCTTCCAAAACTGTTCGGTACGGGAGGTCTTTATCAAACCTACCCTGACTATATTTGATAAAATATTATCCGCACTGTAATCAACAGCCAAATTGAAAAACAAACCTTCTAAAGCTGCTTTTGCTGCGCAATACATCGGATAACGGCTTGTACCAGTGATGGCAGATAGACTAGAAATAAGAATGACACGACCAAATTGATTTTTTAAAAAGTGAGGGAGCAGTTTATGGATAAGCCAAATATTGCCCTGTAGATTTTCATTGAGATACTTTTGAATTGACGCATAAGGTAAAGCATGTAATTTTCGTAATTGATTGACTCGAGTGAATGCATTGAATACGACCCCATGTAGTGGTTCTGCGAGTACTTCAGCAATCTCTTGGTCACTTGCTTCTGGATTAGCAAAATGATAAATAAAGCCGCGTACGGCCATTCCACGCTTTTTATAAGTCTCTAAGGTCTGCTGCAAACTGTCCTGATTCGAACAAGTGATAACAATACGATCTCCTAACTCCATTCTTCTTTTTGCTATGGCCATGGCAATATCCGAGGAGCCACCTGTAATTAATAAGTTCATTTAACCCCCAATTCTATGAGATAGTTTTCAAGGGAAGCAAGTGTTTCAAAACGCTCTTTTGCTAATGGAATTACAGGAATTTTAATGTTGAACTCTTGCTCTAGTTCAATGATTAATAAAGCCAACATCAAACTATCCAATCCAATCTGATCAAGCGCTGTTTTACTGTCTTCTGGCAAATGACCAAGGCCAATACGCTCGAAGATCTGCTTAATCTGATTTTTTAGCATGCTCTAGCTCCTGCCTTATCAGATCATTGCGATTAAGCTTCCCATTCCTGTTTCGTGGAAAACTGTCTAGAAAACGAAAAGTCAGAGGAGGTTTTTTAGGAAGTAATTGACGCATTACTGTTTCCGTCAAATGTTGAGAATCCCGAAAGTTTGAAAGAGTAGATTTCTCAATGTACAGGATAAGGCGTGTTCCATAAATGTCATCGTCAATAGGTAATACAACAGCCTCCTTGATGGATTCAATTTGACAAATCGCTTGCTCAATGTCAGTAGTCGTCATTTTTTCTCCGCCAATATTCACAACATTGTCCAATCTTCCTTTTATAGCAACTAATCCATTAGGTAAAATGTCAGCAACATCTCCGGTGGATAACCAACCGTCTTGTACTTTCGTGTTGATTTCTTCACCGAGATAACCCAACATAACCTGACTCCCACGAACAAGCAATTCATGTTGCTTCGACAACTTAATTTCCCAATCTCCAACAGGATATCCAGCATAATTTTCCAAGAATCTTGGGTCCTGACTAGAATACGATAACACTCTTGGTGAAGCTTCTGTTAGACCATAGTTGTTATAAACAATAGCATTTGGAAATCTTCCTAGTAGTTCTGCTCGTAATTGCACTGATAACGGAGCTCCAGCAGAAACTATGGCTTGAATTTTTTCAGCGCCTATCTTATACAGCGCACCCATTTTGCTTATAGCGACCCAATGTGATGGAACACCACTCCACATTTCTGGAACTTTCTCCGTCTCAAGTAAGTTTTTGACTTCCATAAACTGACTGATCAAGCGCGTACTAATTCCAGACATCAGGCCTGGTAATAATTGCCCTAGCAATCCGAAGGAATAAGACAAAGGTAAAAACAATACCTGGTCTTTGACATGATTCAACTGCAATGATTGAATAACTGCATCACAATTTGCCAAGATATTTTGTAAAGACAATTGCACTACTTTAGGCTGGCCTTGGCTCCCAGAGGTCAATAAAAGAAGTGCTGCATCAGGATGTAAGCTTTTGTTTACCTTCTGTTTCACCTCCCATATCTCACCCCCCTCTCTTATGATCATTGCATTACCTAGCATTGCTAGATGGGTATCTCTCTCATCTTCAATCAAAGAAGGGGGGAAAATAGCCACAGGACGCCCTGTTTTCAAGCAGGCCAAACACTGAGTAACAAATTCAATACTTGGGTTTGCCGTTAAAACCAGCGTGCTGTTTGACAATGGTTTTATTTTTTCAGTGAGAGCATTGACTCTTTCTTGCAGCAAAGCGTAATGGACACACTCTTCATTCGTTTGCAGTGCAACTCGATGTGGACAATGTTGCGCAATAGTAAACTGTCTTGCCATGTTACCCCTCTTCTAGGTTCAAATGCCAAGATGCTAAAACAGGAATAGTATTTTCCAGCAAATGCTTGCGACAAAAACTCCTGCGAATTTTTCCACTCGTAGTATGTGGGAGAGATTTAAGGGGCACGAACACAATAGTATTGGCTTCAAGTTGATGGTTACGATAAATTAATTCAAATATCTCATTGAATAACTTGTCTTGTTCTTCTTGACCCATACCCTTATTTTTTACTTCACACATGACAACCAATTTATACTCAGGGCCTTCTTGCACTACAAAAGCAGAACATTTACCCAATAATTTGTGAAAATCAGCGTGCATAAGGCTATATTCTATGTCTTGAGGATAATGGTTTTTACCATAAATAATAATGAGATCTTTTATCCGCCCAGTCACGTAGAGTTGATCGTCATGAAGAAATCCTAAATCTCCAGTCCTAAGGTATCGAGGACCGGAGTTGTCTCCATTAATGTAGCCATGAAATGCCTGTTTTGTTTCCTTTTCTTGCTCCCAATAACCTTGAGAAACGCTGTTGCTCTGCACCCAGATCTCACCTACTTGATCGTTATCACAGGGCTGAAGGGTATCGGGGTCAATAATCTTCACCGATTGAATTTGATGACCACAACTCACTAATTGATAACTCCCAGGAGCACCCTCCTCAACAAAATTGACTCGATGATCTTTAAATGGCTCTTTATCCAAAGTTAAATAGGTGAATCCCTGATATGGGTTAACACAAGCAACTAAAAGGGTGGCTTCAGCAAGTCCATAACAAGGATAAAAGGCCTCCTTGTGAAAGCCGTAATCTTTAAATGCGCTGTAAAAATGATCCAATGTTTCCTTGCGGATTGGCTCGGCACCATTGAACGCTATTTTCCAAGAGCTTAAATCCAATCCTTCCTTTTTTTCCTCTTTTATACGCTTTACACAATAATCATAGGCAAAATTAGGCCCCCCACTGATGGTTACTTTGTAACGACTGATGTGCTTTAACCAAGATAAAGGGTTTTGCAAAAAGGAAAATGGAGACATCATTATGGTCGAAAAACCAGCAAATATGGGGGTTAAGATACAACCTATTAAACCCATGTCGTGATGTGGGGGGAGCCAAGAAAAGAGTATAGAATCATCATCCATCTGCGATGAATGATGAATTTTTAATACGTTGTCGATTAGATTCTGATGGCTGACCATCACTCCTTTGGGATGCATAGTGGAACCCGATGTGTATTGAAGAAAAGCCAAATCAGATTTGGATGCAGAAGTCTTTTCCCATAATGAAGCTTTAGCTAAAGAAACAGATTCCAAAGGAATTACTCTGGTGCCTAAAAACAGAGGTATTTCTCTGTTCGTTTCGGCAAATTTATGCATGAAGTCCGAAAGCATCAGCGTTAAAACAGGTGCTGCATTCCTAATAATTCGCTGCGCCTTGTCGAGCAGTTTTTCCTGTGCTGGTGGATAAATAGGCACCGCGATACATCCGGCATAAAGGCAACCCAAAAAAGCTTGAATCAGCGACAAGCCAGGAGAAAAAAGCAATAAAATCCGATCTCCTGGTTTAGCCCCATATTCAGTAATAGTGCTCGCTATAGCCTTTGCATGCCTATCCAACGCTTTATAGGTCATGTGCTCTTCTGCATCTCGATTAAGAAAAGTGCAAGTGATCTTTTCCGGACTTTCTTGCGCTCGGATTTGCACCACTTCAGCCAAAGTTTGGCACTGTAATAATTCACTATTCACAATCTAGCACCTGCCCACAATTACGATTTAACGTAGTTGATGATTTGACCTGCGTAGGATAACCCCCCACCAACACTCATTAAGAGAATTTTACCTGATCGATCAAATAAATCGTCTTCCACCGCTCGAGCTAAGGTATAAAGTATCGATGCACCGCCAATATTGCCAATGGAGTCAGCATCCCAGAGCATTACTTTATTCTGCATCCTAAATTCATCCAATAAGTGATCCATTAATTTGCGATTGACTTGGTGTGGAATTATCCAGGTTATCTCATCCCGTTCTTTTTGCGTAGGTAAAAGCTGATTGATTAACTGTTGATAATGACTCAAGGCCAGAGCCTTCATTAATTGCTCATCACCCACTAAATGATAGCCCACAGAATCAATTTGCTCATGGGTGGGTGGAAAAATACCCTGAGTAGTAAACGCATCGACATACTTCCCCTCAGTAGAAAACAAACATTTTTCAACGCTGAAAGATCCTTGGGGATTTTGTTCAATGAAAATAGAAGCTGCCCCATCTGCCAAACCAAACCAGGTGAGTTCACTTTCAGGATCGATGACTTTTGAGAGAGTTTCAGAGCAGCAGATCAAACAATTTTTGTACCCCAACTGCAATAAGGCATAAGCTAAATGCATAGTAGATAGTGAGGTTGAGCATCCCGTTTTTAGGTCATACGCAGGAAGATTCAATCCTAGTTTTCCCATCACCGCCGCAGCTTGTGAACCAGTAAATCGAGTATTGGTTGTGGAACCCAGCAAAAATGCTTGAATTCCTTGCGGATGGTATCTCTCGATCAATTGAGAAACCACCTTTAGCGCTAATGACTCCGCGTTTAAATGTCTCGATTTATCAAGTGGCTCCCAAGGCTTGTGAGACCAATATCGCTTATGAAAACCGAATTCTTCTCCAATTTTTTCGGCAAATTTAGTTTGAAATGACAGTGATTTGTCAGCTGTTCTTGGAAAATGTCTCAAAATATCAAGGTTTGTAATTGGATCTGAAGACGGTAAAGCTCTGGAAGTCGCCGTGATATTGAAACGCAATTTGGGTTCTAAAATCGTCATAAAAAGCCTTTTATGCACTTGTTATCAATTACACTATTGATTTAATGAGTCAAAATCAAGTAGTGCTGTTAGACACTCTGGATTATTTAACTCTGTCAGGACTTCGCCCCTCCCAAGGCTGAGGAATCGATTCCTATTATAGTGCCCCAACTAATCTCTTCTCTGATGGTCAGTAAGTGTAGGTCCGGCGCTTCGCCTAATGGTGCTGCCTTCGGGGTCATTCGTGAAAGTGGATAGTTCCGTATCCGCTTGCTGACGCGCGCGGCTCGGTTCATTCTTTGCTGTCTGAATCAAATCCTAATCACAGCAGGAGTGAACCGAGCCGCGCGCGTCAGCAAGCGGACCGAGACTGGCCGGATAGATGAACCTAATGACAGCTCTTAAGGCAGCGCCATTAGGCAAGCACCCGATCTTTGGTATAAATGCCCCATTTTAAAATAAGTCGATTCCTCATCCCCCAAGGTCTAGGCAAAAATGGTTTTCATAAGGGAGTTCGATAAAGGAAGTGACCTCATTAAACCCATTTTTTAATGATGAGATTGAGGTTTTTCGTATGTCCTGTTAGTGTTAGGCTATAGTTAAAAATAGTGTTTGCATTTTTATTATTTCAAGGAAGAGCATGCCCCTACAACCTACGAATAATAAATTAATACAATGGATTGATAGACTCATTGACAAGAACAGTTTTCAACCGATTAACACTGCCTCAACGAATAGTCTAAGTCTTGAGGATGAGTGTGAGGTTCTGGCTGGATTAGCAACGGTAAATCAACAGCCAATTGCACTTTATGCCCAAGATAACTCCATAAACCGCGGTTATATCCGTCAAGAAGGCGGAATGAAAATCATTCATATCATGGATAAAGCGAAGGAATTAAACATCCCTATTATCGCGTTATTAGGCTCACCTGGGGTGTACTTAGAGGATGATTTGTTAAGTGGTGATATTTATACTCAAATTTTATCAAGAAACATTCAACTTTCTGGGCAAATACCGCAAATTGCGGTAATCATAGCCCCTACACTTGGCGCACCAGCTTATTCCGCAGTACTTATGGATTTCTTATTTTTTAATAAACACCGCAGTTATTTAATGGTGACTAGTCCAATGGTTGTACAACAAGCCATTGGAGAAAAAACAACCATGGCAGAACTAGGAAGTGCTTCATTGCATGCTACTGTAACAGGAATTGCAGATTTTGTTGCTGATAATGCGACAGTCCAAATCGATCAAGTAAAGACAATGCTGGCCTATTTGCCGTCCAACAGCAGAAATCTCCCACCACGCCATTCCATTCTGGAGCCTACAAAACCGTTACCAGAAATACCCAATAATCCCAAAATACCCTTTAACATGTTGAACTTGATCCATGCTATTGTTGATAATTCTACGACCTCTCTCTATAAACAAAGCTATGGCCAAGCAATGATATGTGCTTTTGTACACATTAATGGCCTAGCTGTAGGAATAATGGCTAACCAGAGCATCCGGTTAAGTGGTGCAATAGATTGCGAAGCAGCCCAAAAAGCGTCTAAATTTTTACGCCTTTGCGACTCTTATTGCATTCCAATTTTAACCTTGATCGATGTACCAGGTTTTATGCCTGGAAAACGTGAAGAGCAAAGAAGTTTGCTTTTGCATGGAGCAAGATTGTGTACAGCGATGCAAACCCGAGTCCCTAGATTAAGTTTAATCGTGCGGAAATGTTATGGGGCTGCTGGCTTTTTAATGATGCAAACCCGTTCACAAAATGGCGATTTAGTTCTGGCATTGGAATCGGCTAATTTAGGTATAATGGATAAGACAACCACAAATAAGGTTCAAACAATTGATGCGCAAACGTCTAATCATAAACAGCAACTAACAAAAGACTCTCCGCATTCATTGGATGACTCATTAGTACAAGCCTACCAACTTGGCCTTATCGATGAGCTTATTAAACCCCATCAAATTCGTTCACGCTTATCTCATCATTTGGAGTTATTATACAAAAAGATGGATAATCTGCCTCCTGCCCGACATTCTATTTTTTGAGGACACCAATGCCCCCCAATCAAAAATGGGTACTACTATTAGAGTCTCTGGAGAATACTTTAGGCAGCCCTCACGATAAGCAGTCCCCTGTTAATTTTGAACAAAGCCTAGACTACGATGAGCATGAAGCTTTGCCCTGGAGTCAAGTGGAGCTCATCCAGAAATGGGGATTCATGGACTATTTAATCCCTGAAAATTTGGGCGGTAAATTGCATGGTTTAGATGATTTATATGGATTAACGAAGCTCATTGCTCGCCGTGATATCACAACAGCCATCGCACTTGGTTTGTCTTTTTTAGCCGCATTACCGACGTGGCTTGCTGGCAGCAAAAAGCAAAAGGAACAATTGGCTGGTCGACTGCGTCAAGGAGAGATTGGCGCTTTTGCTTTAACCGAAGAAGAACATGGTAGCGATTTAACTGCCAACGAAGTAACCGCCATTTCCAATGAACAAGGTTGGGTATTATCTGGTGAGAAGTGGTGTATCAATTTCGCAACCTTAGGTCATTCAGTCACCGTATTGTGCCGAACCCATGAAAAAGCAGGGTTACGTGGATTTTCTTTATTTTACTTTGATAAAAGTAACATTAACCAAGGTTTTTCACCTACTCCAAAGTTGCCAACTCATGGTGTTCGTGGGTTAGACATTAGTGGGTTTTGCTTAGATAAACTGCTTGTACAAAACGATGCTTTAATCGGTAAAGAAGGCAAAGGCTTAGAAATCATTTATAAGACTTTTCAAGTCTCACGCACTTTGTGCGCCAGTTTATCCGTTGGAGGAGCTGATACAGCATTACGTTTAGCCTTGTCGTTTTCACTAAAAAGACAGTTATACAATAAACGGGCATATGATCTTCCAGTTGTAAAACAAAAATTAAGCGAGCTGTTCGTAACTACTCTCATTACTGATTGTATTTCCTTAGTGGTTGCAAGAGCGTCTACAGTAGCACCTGAGTACATGAGCCTATGGTCTGCAGTCATCAAATATTTTGTACCTAAAACCACGTCTGAGATCGTCGAAAACTGCGCAATTATTTTGGGTGCAAGAGCTTATCTAAGAAGTACAGAATGGGGAATTTTTCAAAAAATTCGCCGAGATATTCAAATTGTTGGGTTATTTGATGGTAGTTCACAGGTCAATTTATCGATCATTACAGGTCATTTGCTCGCACAAGCGGAGCTTCGAGATAAATCGACTCTGAAAAAGCCTATGGATATGGATCAATTGTTTAATTTAGAAAAGGAATGTCCTGCATTTGAAGGTGATCAATTTAGCCTATTTACTACGAAAGAGGACCTTGTCCTCTCTGGGATAAAACAACTGCAGTCACAACCTCTCAATAATCTTATTCACCAAGTCGTCAGTGAACTTAAAATGCTTGATGCACACCTCTTAGGATTACGTGATGCAAAAGCGTATGAACCTAGAAGTATAGAAGCTTTTGACTTAGCAGATAAGTATTGTCGACTTTTTGCGGCGAGCTGTTGTTTACAATTTTGGTTTTATAATCAAAAGGCTCTTAGCCAGGAACTACAAAACACTGAGTGGTTGCACCTAGCCGTCGCTCTATTATTAAAAAATACTGCAAAGGGTTTTCACGATGAACAAATTCATGAAAAAATGAGTGACGTTTTACTCTCTTACTTTCAAGACAATAAATTATTTTCAGTTTGTTCTGTGCGGATCAAGGAATAGAAAGGGTATGAATTGGAAAAGATGGCTAATTTCGAAATTAACCCAACAAAAATACAAGCAATTTATTGAAGACACGAAGCATCCTCAACATGCGCGGGCTCGTTTATGGAATGCTGAAACGTTACCATTGATGCAAAAATCTGCTTATTGGAAGCCTATTTTAGAAAAAAATTCTTCTCTCAAATTAGAAGACTTTCCAATCAGTGAATACGAAACCTATGAAAAGGAATTACTTTCCGCTCAAGAAAGTACTATTCAACCTTTTAATGGAGAAAAATTAATTTTTTGGTCTGAAACCTCTGGAACCTCGGGAGTTCGTAAATATTTCCCGATCACTCAATCATTCCAACAACAGTTTCAACGGACCATGGGGCCTTTTGTACATAGTTTAACACAGCGGTTTTCAGGTTTTTTTAAAGAAAAACTTCTTTATCTTGTAGCCGTTGATGCAAACAGGACAACGCCTAGTGGAACACCTTGTGGTTGGATCAGTCATTTTAACTATCGCCACCTACCTCGTTTTATTAAACGATTTTATGCGATGCCTGTCGAAGTTTTTGCGAGCCAGGAAAATTATGAGAACTGGGGACCTGTGTATGCTTTAGCAACCGATCTCAGTGCTATTTTTGCAGTAACCCCTATGGTAATTGATGTTTTTTATGAACGCTGCTCTGCTGGACTTGATGAGTATTTACTGTATTTATTAGGTAAAAAATCCATGCCAAAACACCTCCCAAAACTTAAGATCAGTAGAAAGCGTTTAAACCATTTAAAACAGCTCATTGGAAAAACTCGCCCATCATTTAAAGATCTTTGGCCATCTTTAGAATTATCTGGATGTTGGACATCCGGATTATGTAAGTATCCCGCACAACAACTACAACAGAAAATGGGAAAAGCCATTTGTTTAGTGGATGGAACCTATTCGGCAACTGAAGGCTGGTTGACCGTGCCTTTAGACAATGAACAGCAAGGTGGTGTTTTGCACCCCGGTGCCCATATTGCGGAGTTTATTCCTGAAGGAGATGAGATACATCCGGATAATTTATTGCAATGCTGGGAATTAGATCCCGGGAAAAAGTATGAAATTTTTATAACAACAGCGATGGGTTTTGTGCGTTATCGATTGAAGGATATTGTTTTGTGTACCGGTTATTTGAATAGCGCACCCATTTTGGAATTTTGTTATAAAACGCAGTTATTAAAATTAGAAACTTGCGCACTTACAGGACAGGAGCTGCAAGAGATGTTAATTGCCGTTTCTTTCAGTATGGAGCCCCATTGGTATTTCGCACGAAATAGCCTGGGTGATCGCATTGTGTTAGTTGTCGATGACTTAGCAATTATCCCAGACACGCTGTTAAAGACCATGCATCAAGAGTTAATACGAATTAGCCCTACGTATTCCCACAGCGTAGAACATGGTGAAGTTGCTCCTATTGTTTTATTCCAAAAAGCAAAAGAAGATTTAATCGCCAGTTCGCATGGTCAAACTAAGCCGAAATTGATTTCATATGAGGTGGTTTCAGAAATATAGCTCGGGCGAAGATCCTCAGGACCATAACCCGGGCTTCACTCCTAAAGATCTCCGATCGAGAATGCAATTGTCCAGTTTCGACAATCGCGCTGGAGCATAAACAACATTGTCATTTTAAGCAATCCACTCTTTTTTGTGTTTACGTTACAATAGGCGCAATTAATTCACATTTAATGTGTCCGAATAAAAACAGGACCTACGCAAAACCCCAATCTCTTCGTTAAAAATAGACTTCAATTCAGTTATTTAGTCAGTCTAACATCGCATTATCTCAGACGCGTTGCATGTTCTGTCTTATTTTCTTTAGCATTTCAAGTGCTATAGTCTCATTGACAGAATGAGTTTTTTCTAATTCAGATAATAACATTTGTGTTAAAATAGGAATTTCTTCATTTTGTGCTGCAACCGATAACACTATGTTTTTTATGTGTAATTTCATATGACTATGAACAATGCCCTCTGAAACAAGAGCATTTAAAGCGGCAAAATTTTGTATTAACCCTACTGCTGCTACAATTCGAGAAAGTTCATCTGCATGACTTACGCCAAGTATTTTAAGACAAATCGTTGCTATTGGATGGATTCGTGTTACCCCCCCTACTACGCCAAGTTGTAATGGAATTAGAATTTCTCCATGCAAATGGCCATTATTCATTTCCCATTTAGTAATTGAACTGTACTGTCCATTTCGTGCTGCATAAGCATGAACCCCAGCCTCTACAGCTCGCCAATCATTTCCTGTGGCAATCAAGACCGCATCAATCCCATTCATAACGCCTTTATTGTTTGTTGCTGCTCGGTATGGATCTAGTTGAGCAAACAAAGAGGCTTCTTCTATTCGTTTTCCTAACACCGGGTCGATGTTGTAAATCACTGCATTTGCTGCTGTAAGTTTTTGGTCTGCTAAATTGGATAAGATGCAAAGCGAGACCTCTTCTCCAGTGTGTGATTCAATTAACTCCCTTAAGAACTCACAGGCCTGATTAATTCGGTTTGCTCCCATGGAATCAATCGGATCGATTAATACATGCAAAATACCCATAATTTTCTTATCTGGGCGCTCTAGTTTACGCACAGTAATATCTGCAGCACCACCACCACGTTTGAAAAGAGAGTTCAGGACGGCCTGATTTACCTCGTGTAGAAAAAAAGCCTTTTTATCATTTATCTTTTTGTCAAAGTCTAGAGGATCATTTAGGCATGCAATTTGAATTTGACCTATAGCATATTTCCCTAAAATAGTAGTGCTTAAATTTCCATTAAGAGTGACTTGTTTGGCTGCTTTATTAATTCCTGCAATGACTGAGTGTTCTTCAGTGACCATTGGTATTACAAACCCTTTTCCATCTATGCAAAAATTGACAGCTACACCCAATGGAATACCGAACCAACCAATTGGATTTTCAATGAGCGCGCTTAGTAACTCTTCATTGGTTGTGCCACCACCAAGCAATTTGAGGGCGCTTTCCTGATCTAATACACCCATATTAATTAGGCACTCGAGTTTTTTCTCTTGAGTTAATTTTGAGAATCCTTCCAAAACCCTGACTTTTGATTTAAATTTGCTCATGTTATGCCTTGCCTATGTACTACTTTTTTAATCCGGTATTAACCCATTGAATTAGGGAGCGTCCTAATACAACCAATTTATTGTTCCAATTTAATTTAGTTTTATTACGATCAATTATTAACTGTGGTTCTTTGCAAATTTTATTGAAAACACACCAGTAGTAATTCATAAGTATTAAAAAAGTTAAACGGCCACGGTCTAAAAATTTAGCCAAAGGAAACGCTCGCTGATAATACAGTTTTGTCAAATCAATCAATTTTTGTTTGGCTTTGATTTGGTTATCAATCGGTATATTGATTAAATCGCCTGGTTTTTTAAGATTAGTCCCTAGCAAATCAGTTGGAATATATACTCTGTCTAAATTTAAATCGTCAATTGGGTCGCGTAAAATATTAGTTAGTTGTAAACTAATCCCACAAATCACCGCGAGTTGATCCGTTTCATCTCCAAACAAACCAAAAATATTAACAAATATTCTTCCTACGGATGAGCCAGCTGCCAATTTACAGTAATCCAACAACTCCTCTTCAGTATGATAAATTTGCTTCTGTAAGTCTTGTCTTTGGCAAAAAATCATGTCATCAAAACAGTTTTTGTTGAGTTTAAAACGATTAATTGTATCGATTAGTGCTGGCCAAAAAGGCTCAATGCAATCTTCAAGACATGGACTACTCTGCCAGATGCTATCCGTTTTCTTTTCAACTTGATCCAACTCACTGATCCGCTCGGCAATGGGCTTGTCTGCAGTATCCGCGATATCATCAACATAGCGCATCCATGCGTAGACCGCAAATAAAGCCTTTTTAAAGTCCTTTTGTACAAAGCAAAGACCGAAATAAAAGCTGGAGTTTTTTTTCGTGATTTCAGAGCAGTACTTATAAGACTCCTCTAGGGATAACTCAATTGAGTGCTTAATTTCTTTTTTAGTGAGATTCATTACGATTCCGAAAAAAGAAAAAACTCCTGCGCAATATGTATATTTATAGCACATTCAAACGATTTATATCGACCACTACGCTAAAGACTGTGCCACTGCAGAAAGATCCCTAGCTCGTGACGACGAGGGGAGCTTACTTGTTCTATACTTAGTTAAGCTTAGATTATGCAATGAACGCAATGAAAGACGATGCCGTACAAAAAGATAAGTTGGTCAGAGAAATATACCAACATTCAGATGAGAATTTCCCAATTCTTTCTTGGTTCATGGAGCCTAATAAAAAAAGGGCACTTATGGCTATCTATGGGTTCTTAAGGATTGCAGACAATCATGCAGATAACTTTTCAACGTCTATCCAGGAAAAACTGAATCGACTTAATGAGTGTGAGGAGCAACTAAGAATTTGCTATCGCCATGCAGCAGAAAAGCCATTGTATGTTAGTTTGCAAAAAGCGATAGAAGTTTATGAGTTACCGATAGAGCCATTTCTTAAATTATTGCAATCATTTCGTAATGATGTTATTAAAACAAGATACCAAACCTTAGACGATTTACTGGCTCAATGCCAATTATCAGCTGATCCAGTAGGTCAACTGCTGCTGTTGGTTTATCAGATAAATGATGAAGAAGCGTTGCCTTATTCCAATGCAATCTGCACTGCGTTTCAATTAATTGATCATTGGCAAGATATTCGCGACGATTTGAGAGCGGATAGATTGTTTATTCCCTTAAATCTTCTTAAGCAATTTCAACTTAAGGAAGAGGATTTGAACAATTGTCATGATGGTTACGTGCTTGATGGACTTATTGGGCATCTTATTGCCTTAACAGAAAATATACTTGATCAAGGTAAGCCACTAATGACCATGACAAAAAATTGGCCATTCTCCTTTCACTGTAGCTTAATTTGGCTATCCGGAAAAAGACTACTGAAAAAAATGGCTCGAAATAAGACGACTATTTTAAATACTAAAACAAAGTTGAATAAAATCGATGCGATAGCGATCCTATTTAAGGCTCTTATTATCCAAGAACCATTACATTGGCTATTTAAATTGAACTCTACTAAACTCAAATCAATGTGACTCAGTATGAAAACAATGGATAATAATTCGGTCATTTTAATCACTCCGAACGATGAGGTACTCGGTACAATTGATAAAATGATGGCCCATCGCTTCGCAATGCTTCATAGAGCTTTTTCTGTATTTGTATACAGAATGATCAAAGGCAACATGGAGTTGCTGTTACAACAACGGCAAATGGATAAATATCATTGTGGTGGACTGTGGACTAATACATGTTGTTCTCACCCTACCCCCGGAGAGGAACTTGTTGCTGCTGGAGAGCGTAGGCTTTTGGAAGAAATTGGAGTACAAACCAAACTTAGTATTCTTGGTAAATTTCATTATGTTGCTAGCTTAGATAACGATCTTTTTGAAAATGAGTTGGATTATGTATTAAGCGGACTATTGGATGCTGCCGAGATCCCATTTAATAGAGATGAGGTGAACGCAGTTAAATGGGTTTCAATCAATGATCTGCATGATTGGTTGGCAAAAAAGCCTGAAGAATTTACGCCATGGTTTTGTAAGGCGTTAACTGTTTTTTTGAACAACGTAGGCAAGCTGTGAAATAGCGTTCTTTTCAAGAACCAACCTTTAAAAATCTCGGTTAATAATGTATCGCGATAATCCCTCTAAACAAGGATTAAAACATCCCGCTTTTTTTAAAAACTCAATTGCTTCCTCATACAGTTGATCCCTTCTTTCTTTTGCACGCCTCATGCCTACTAATACAGGATAAATGGGTTTATTCATGTCGATGTCTTTGTTTTGGGTTTTGCCTAATATTGACGTGTCGGTTTCAATCCCAATAATATCATCATGAATCTGAAAGGATAAACCAATACTTTGACCATACTTTGTTAAGTTAACTAATACGTGTTCATCGTTACAGTTCGCTGCATAGACAGCCAATTGAATACAGGCAGTGAGTAAGGCACTGGTTTTCATTTGATACATGCTCTCAACTTCGTTGACAGTTACTCTCTGGTTGACCATTTCAATATCTAATTCCTCACCACCAATCAATCCTCTCGAGCCAATTGATCTTGCAAGGACTCTTATCATTTTCAAAACATTATCTGGATGCACACTATCCAGACTTGAAATTATTTCAAAAGCCAGGGTATGTAGGGCATCACCGGCTAGAATTGCTGTGGCTTCACCATAAGCTACATGACAGGTAGGAACACCTCGCCGCAAATAATCGTTATCAATTGCTGGTAAATCGTCATGGATTAACGAATAGGTATGAATCATTTCTATTGCCGCAGAAACCATAGAGAGTATTTGATCATCGGCATGAAGCTGATTTCCAATTGCAAATATAAATGCCGGTCTTAACCGTTTGCCACCATTTAAGACTGAATATCTCATTGCTTGATGTAATTTGGTTGGATGAGTTGACTCTGAAGGAAGCTGTTCATTTAAAATGAAATTCACTTTTTCCTTGCATGAGTTGAGATATTTAATTATGTCCATTTAAGTACCCCATATAACCGTGTTCAATGCTTGAGTTTAAAGCATTGCTTATTGAGAATTAACTTACTCATCCAAAGGATATAGTTTTATTGGAAAATCTGGGGGAGGATTGTCTTTCCACAAGCTAAGAACATGACCTCCATACCCTGCTCCGACTATTTTGGTTGCTAATGCGTGTTCTTTAAGAACCAAAACATGATCATTCAACTTAGGGGACACTAATCCCCACTCATAATAGCATTCATTCCCGAGATTCAAACCATTTATAAGCAATGACAAGCCTAGATTGTCTTCTCTCATAAGCGCTTCTTTGACTAACGTGGTTGCTAACCTCATTTTATCGTCAATTTGTTGTGCTTTCTCTTTGTCGCTATCGCGGAGATTCTTCACTTTTTCAACACAACTTTTAGTGATAGAAGTCACCTCTGAGTTACTTAAATACAACTTGGGCTTCCATAGAGGTGTTATCGATGCAATTTCATGCGAGGAATAGTAAATGATCAACTTATTAGACATTACCCCTGCAATATCGACTCCACTGGACTGGCCATGAAAAATTCCTTCCAATTTCACCGCAAATTCAAATATCTCAGATGGTTTTATCCATTGTTGATTTGCTACCCATTGTGCCACAGCCACACTTATGGCGGCTGAAAAACCTAAGCCCCCACCAATAGGAATCGTGTTTCTAATATTGAAATAGCCCTTAAGATTTGCGGGGTTCCTATTTAATAAATCCAAGGCATGATTTACAACCGGCCATAGCAGAACTTGTAGAGAATTATGTCCCTCACCGGATATCGTAGCGGTGGTCTTTATTTCAGCAGGTACGTATTCTAAACTAAAGTGATAACTCATTAACGGAGATACTAGAGCGAATCCACCTCTCTGTATAACATGTTCTCCAGCAATAATGCATTTTGCTGGAACTCGGGTGCGAAATGACATTTACAGTCTCAACTTTACCATCATCTTACTATATTATATACAATATGAGCAGACTTTACGAAGTATCGGCGAGCTATTAATACAACTAGAGCCTCTCTCCGCCAGGCCGAGAGAGGCTTGCATTAATGGTGCACGTAGTAAACCTCAACTGCCTCTCGAACATGATAATCCTCATTCCTCGCAGGTCCACTCCCTCACGGCTGAGGGATCGACTCATTTTATAGTCCCTCGGCTAATCTCTTCTCTGATGGTCAGTAAGCGTAGGTCCGGCGCTTCGCCCAATAGCGCTGCCTTAAGCAGCGCTTTTCGTGAAAGCGGATAGTTCCATATCCGCTTGCTGACGCGCGCGGCTCGGTTCACTCCCTACTGTGACTAGGATTTGATGCAGACAGCAAAGAAGAAACCGAGCCGCGCACGTCAGCAAGCGGAGCGATGCAGGGCGTATAGAAGAACCTAATGAAACCGCTTAAGGCATCGCCATTAGGCGAAGAACCCGAATTTGGGTATAAATACCCCATTTAAAAAATGAGTCGATCCCTCAGCCTTGGGGGTCGATTATTATGAAGCAAAGTTAGTTCATAAACAGAAGGGAAATACCAACCTCCATAGCAACCAGTCGATTGTGATATTGGGTAGAGAGGGTGTACCATCCTTCATGCCTTCCTTCTGGAGCATTTGATTTGCTCAGGACTTCTAAACAACTGGAATAATGAATTGGAAATACTAAGCCACTTGAAAGTGCTTTTTTTAAACCACGTTGTTTTGTGTAGGATTATCATCAGGTTCAAAATCGTCTTCGGATAACGAACTGCCAGATTTTAGTTGCGCGTTGGGTCCTCTCACCGGAGGTGTTATCTCCTTTTTAGTAGTAGGTTTGATATCGAACCCCTTAACCATGCTTTCATAGCTTCTGGAGCTTGTTAAAACGCCTTCCTTCTTGTCTGGAGGCTTTGAGGATTCGACCTCCTTTTCTGTTTCAGAGCTACAAACTGCTTTGAAACTGGTAACCGGTGAAATAAATACTCGAACGGCTAAATTACCCCCCTTGAACAAACCTTGTAACCCATAAGCCACTAACAAGAACAAGCTTCTTAAAGACTGAGTGACCGCATTCGTTGGACACCAAGCAATTAAAGCATTTTTAATGTAATTCGCAGTTTCTGATAAGAAATTTAACAGGAACTCCGTTGGCAATTTAATCAAGCTGTGTACAGGAATAAAGATAAAGCCCAAAAGGCCAAAATAGAGTGCTTTTTTAGTCCAACCAGATTCTTGAGGATAACCTAGGAAATAATGTTGAAATCTTTTGGATTGCCTATTTTTCTGGCTTTCCAAAGGCATATAGGTATCTATCCAGGCTTTTTTAATAAAATCTAAATAGCTACTTTTGATTTTGTTTTGTTGTTCAATCGAAGCCACAGGTTTCCTAAGAATCCTAGCAGCCCTTAGTACTGGGCTGTCAGTGGTACTGTTCAATAGGTTGTCTCTGTTGATTTCCTGATGGTTTTTCAATAAAGCTTTAGCTGCTTCTAGATTTGCTGCAGTGTGGTAACCGCAAGAAACTCCATCGAAAAAGGATTGAGTGCCTAGTGTATTATAGCTTACCTGCAGTGTTTTTTGCCCAAACTCAATCGAGGTTTCTGTGTGATAATTTGGAAGAATTGATAACGCCAAACCACCCAATATTGCAGCTACAGTATTAATTTGCTGGTAAAAAAGCTTCTGAACATTGCTGGTTTTAGAGTCAAAAATGGTAACTCGTAGTTGGTCTTCATCATAATTTTGCGGGGGGAAATGGGCCGTGACAATATGTTGTTCGGTGGCTCCTGGTCCAACTAGTCCACAAAGGACATTGTAGTCATTAAAGCTCCCTTCATCCAATTCGATACAAGCTTTTAAAGAATTGATAAGTTCAACTGTGCTGGCGGAGGAAACAGGTTGGGTAATAACAATAGTCTTATTGACTTTGTCAATAGTATATCCAATTGGATTGCTTACTGTATTTTTCTTGTTTTCAGCAGCAATAGTACAAACAGGCTCGTGACCTAGATAGTCCTTTAACACCATCTCACTGTCTATATTGCTCAGTACTTGATAACCAGGCATTTCCCAGAACTCTTTGTTTGCACATATTGTATTTTACACAACCTGTATTAAATCAACATTAAATGGAAGGACTGTTTCTAAAAAACACTTTATGAGCGACTCTGAGTTTCAGAGAAACGATAGAACTAAAAAAAACGAATTGTTTTTCAATTGGATTAGGTACTAAAATAACCAATTAACTGTTCAGAATCGATAATGCGAACACCGAATAAAAAAGCCCCCATCAAGAAGACTCAATTTCCTATATCTTTGTTGATAGTCATTGACCTGATTTCTGTGATGTTAAGCCTCATGCCTAGCGTGGCTGCACTCTCAATTACAGGTCTTTTTTTATACTATACGTTTTCTAAAACTTGGTTTGCACTTGTACTTGCCCCCTTTGTGTTGCTTCTATCGTTCATTTTAATCATTGCTGGCCTTAGAGTATGCTTACCCAGACTTAAGGCTGGTCGTTATAAACGAGAATTAAACAAGGCAATGCTGTCATGGTTTTGCCATTTTGCATTATCAAGAGCCGCAAAAATTGCAGGACTTATTCATTTATTGCAATCCTTTAACACGTTAAAATTTCTCTATTGGCGCGCATTAGGAGTAAAGGTGTCTTTCCAAATCATGAACTCCTTCGACATCGATTTAGTCGATTGTCCATTGATCACTATCGGTAAAGAGGTTACTTTAGCGAGTCAAGTCTCGATTAGCTGTCATTCAGATGTAGGAAATTATCTATTTCTGTCTCCAGTTGTCATTGAAGAGAATGTCTTTGTGGGTATGGCAACAAAGATTGGCCCCGGAACAACCATTAAAAAAGGCGCATGGATTGGCTATGGCAATGCTTTAATCAATCAAACCATTGAAGAAAATGAGAAAGTTGGCAATGTACGACCAATTCCAGAATAGGTTTCTCCAAAAGATAGTCTTACCCGTTCTGTTTTGTCAATAAACGTCTTTTTAGCATAGAAAAATTAGCAAAGTTCTAGAGTGCATTGTAGTATTGAATTCTATCTTATGTAGATGGGTAGCTTTTTTTTAACTAGAGGTATACATTTGTACTCAAATTGTTTTATGGATAGAGCTTATGATTTCATTGACGACTTACTGGCAACAATTTAAAGATTGCATCGATTGTATTCGCGTAGAAAATGCAAGTGAACATTTTCTAAATCAATTGCGTACTGCAAATGATTTAATCACAGCAGGCATGACTATTGAAACGCTGGGAATTACAGCAATTAAAGGAGTAGGAAGCCAATTAGCAGAAATCGCCAAAAATTTTAATCATGAAGTTTCCATTCCTGCGCCACCTGATGTTTACCGCTTTTACCTTCCCAAAATCATTGAAACCAATGGATTAATTTTAGCCATTACCTACTACCAACACTTAAGCAACTATCAACATGTTCAATATCAGGGAAGCATTACATTCTTTAGAGGAACAGTAGAAAAAGGCGTCGAAGAAAAGAAAATAAAAACGAAGTTTCAAGCCTCTGCAATGCTGAACGAAATTAGAGATTACTGCAAAAAAAACTCAATCAATCTGAATGAATCTGAACTCCTCAGAAAGCAAGAAGAGTCAGCAAAAGAGTACATGACACGTATTATTAAAACCTATTCCCCCCCTCCTGAAACTAAGATTGAAAACAAATCCCCACCCAAGGTCGTGCAAAAAAGTGAATTACAAAAACTTGGAGAGTGCCTTGAAATTCTTAAATCCAAAGAAATGGAGTTGCAATCAAAAATAGACTCTCTTGCAAAAAAATTAATCGAGTATCGCCAATCAAGTCACCAGTATTTGGAGTTAAATAAGGAGTGGAATGACAAATCCTTCGTGACCAAATTTTTTGTCTGGCTAATGTCTTGGTTTAAAAAAGATACATTCATACATCAATTGGCTGAAGCCCAAAAAAAACACGACACAGCAACACTTGATCTGAATAATGAGTTTATGCCCTATTCCTCTCCTGAAAATTATCAAACCGTTTTAAAAATACAAATAAGAGCCTTACACAGTGAATACGAAGACACCAAAAAACATATGGAACAAATCTCCCTCGAACAATTCAAAAATGATCTTAAACAACAGTTGCCCCCCAAGGCACCAGATAGCCAAGCAATACCATTAACGCATCAACAATTAACAACCACTGTATGTCCGGTGAGAAAAGACTCTTCTTATAGAGAATCAAACTCTTACAGCCTCTTTAACGAGTATGCTCCCAGCAAAGAAACGATGCTATCTGTCGGCGTAGCAATAGCCGCTGTTGCTTATGAGAGCTTAAGATCGACTTGTTAACGATCCCATATTTTATTAAACAGGGATGGCGGTATGATCTGACCAAAACCTAGTTGCAGAGCCCGTTCAACCAACTGTGAACGGCTAGCACACCTCAACTTGTCCTTTAGAAGATTAATGCGATCTTCAATGGTTCGATGAGATCGCTTTAGGATGAAGGGGCTCTGATTCAGTTGTCATTCGCTGCCCTTTAAACGATATTGGCTTACAAGCAAACCAAACCTATGCCTGCTTCTTGTTTCCTGGTGAAAGCGTCAAGATTGAATTAAAACAGCCGTATTTTAGTCAAGGAGCACATGGTACTTATGCTTTGCTGTTTTAGGATGTGGCTTAAAACAGTTGCATGAATTTATAGAGTCTAGAGCTAGCTCTGAGTTCGAGCGTAATCTCAGAGCTACTGATTAAAATTAGACTCTAATTGAATAGATTTAGTTTATTCTCACAATTAAAAGCAGGAAGCTTAGTCTCATTATGTACGTCAAAAAATGAAAATGTGTTTTTAGCCTGAGAAAGAAACAGCCTTTCCCAGTTGTCCAAGGCGTTAACTGCTGCTCTATGTTCTTTGGGGTTCCGAATGGTTGCACCAAAGGAATCGGTTGCAGCCCAAAACTGCATTCTTTTTCGGAGAGTACTTAGAGAACTTATTTCATGTGAGGCAATCATTTCACGCATCTGATCTTCGGTAAACTCAGCATACGCAGGATCCTGTTTATATTTCTTTGCAAAATACTCTTTTTCAACAGTACTTAATTTACCAAACAATTCCTTTAATTGGTCATTGATGTAATCAATTTCTTTCGGAGTAGGAATCACTTTATCTATATGCGCCCGTTGTTTAAACGGCCCAAAGAAGACGTTAATGCGATTTACAAACTGAGTTATTGCCTCGAGTGTTGCATGGCCATTCTCAGCACGTAATTGATATAAATCAGAACTTAAAAGTTCGCTTAGAGCCTCGTATTGAATCATTGTGAATCTTATTAGTTAGATAGAGCCATATTATATCATAAAATACATAATTAATGATCTTTTTGATTTTTTTGCACACAACAATTTCCGCCCCCTTACGATCCCGGATCGGTTGGTACTGAAATTAAACCGAGCAGCGACCGTCAGGGAGCGGATGAATCCAAACACAATAATTGCTACTTCCTATATTGCATGGCTTCTCGATGTCTTAGACTGTCTTCTTTTGTATTTTTTGAAGAAAGTGGAAACAAACTTACCTCTCTAGGTGCCTGGAGATTGAGATCAAGGCGAGTTTTTTGGTATTGCTCACAGATCTCTGATTGAATTTCCGTAGGCAACACCCCGATAGTCCCATACACTTTCATATTACCACTTGGCTTTTTGTTCTTGGGAAATGCCTTAACTATAGACACAGCTTCTAATAAATCATCCACAAATTGCTCTTTAAAATTAGGCATTAAAGTATGAACATGGGTCAAACAAATATGAAATCCATCAGGGTTCTGTAATAAGTTCAACTTCCACCCTTTTTTGTCAAGCTCATCGGCGATTAAATGGGCGTTTAGTGTATCACTACGAAAACCGAGTACTGACCATTTAGGATCTCCATAGATGCTGATCTCTTTATTACTAAGGACTCCGTATTTCATTAATTGCTCATTGAAGTGGGTTTGGATAGACTCTCTTAAGTGTATGATATTTTCAGCAATCTCTTGATATCGCTCGCGACCATAATAAGACATAGTGGCGTACACTTCAGCAACTCGCGCGCCGCTGGTAGAACCATCTAAAATGCCTGGAGTAGCGTATAAACCACCACTCCAATTCAATGCAGCATAAACTGACAACGCTGGAGAATCTTCACTAAATAAGCAAAATGACGTGCCTTTTGAGCAATAACCATATTTATGCGTATCTGCAGAAATTGAAGTTACTCCAGGTACGCGAAAATCCATAGGATCTGTAGAAGTATCTAAGAATGCAGTTAGAAAGCCACCTAAGCAAGCATCTACGTGAAAAGGAACATTCTTTTTTCTCGCCAACTGGCCTAATTTCGAAATAGGGTCATTGATCCCATACATAAATGATGGGGCTGAACCAACCATTACCGCCGTGTTTGTAGAAATATATGAAGCCATCACATCGGGATCAACAGCTCCAGTTTTTTTATCCACTGGGACCACTATCAAAGTGGCTCCAGTTAGCTTTGCTGCCTTCTTAAATGCCGCATGTGCTGTTTCAGGGACAACAATTTCTGGATAGGCAATACCTCTTGCTCTGGCCTGTATAACATAAGCTGCCATAGCTTCAATAATACTTGTTGTACCGCCGTGCGTTAATAAACCATAGCCTTTCTTAGAGCCATGGAATAAATGTTGACACCAACTAATAATCTCTGCCTGCATGGCATTGATCCTTGGCCATTTATCATGCATAGGATTGGTTAATTCGGTTGCTCCATAGGTCTCTTTTAATAATTCCACCAGTTCTCTAGGGTGCGTCGTATAAAGAGCCCCTGAGTCCTTCCCATCTCCCTTTTTTAATATAAATTGTCTATCAGGATGTTCGTTGTCTATCCTATCGAAGCGATAAGTGCATTTCTTACCTTCAATCTCAAACTCCTTAAGAATTTGTTCCGGAGGGACCCCCTCTTGAGGCATTTCTTCTTGTAGATTCATTTCAGAACGCTGAACCTTAATTTTTTCTTTCGTTGACTCCAGATTTTTTTCAAGCTCTTTGTCAACTCTGGATCGAACCCCTGGCAAATTTTTAGCTAGATCATACGCAGTATCAATAATCCTTTGTTTCATACTGACCGAATTACGACTTCGATACGCTCTTAAAATCCAAGGATTTTGATATTGATTATAAAGAAAATAGAGTAATGCTGTTCCGAAAATAAGCTGGCTGGCAGGGGTGTCCTGGAGATTTTCATCGATTGTTGTGATTGCACTGGAAACCAAATCTGCTAGAAATCCAAACATTGTGTAACTCCTTTTTAACAAAGTGAGGAAGTATACTCAGTTTGATTTCATAAATACATACAAGAAAACCCCAAATGAGGTTGCACCTCCAAAATGGGTACGTACTTCAGTGGGGTCAGTCCCTGAGGAATCGACTCATTGTTTAAAATGGGGCATTTATACCAAAGGTCGGGTGCTTCACCTAATGGCGCTGCCTTAAGCGGTGTCATTAGGCTCTTCTATACAGCCAGCATCGGTCCGCTTGCTGACGCGCGCGGCTCGGTTCCTTCTTTGCTGTCTGAATCAAATCCCAGCCACAGCAGGGTGTGAATCGGTCCGCTTGCTGACGCGCGCGGCTCGGTTCCTTCTTTGCTGTCTGAATCAAATCCCAGCCACAGCAGGGTGTGAATCGGTCCGCTTGCTGACGCGCGCGGCTCGGTTCCTTCTTTGCTGTCTGAATCAAATCCTAGCCACAGCAGGGTGTGAATCGGTCTGCTTGCTGACGCGCGCGGCTCGGTTCCTTCTTTGCTGTCTGAATCAAATCCCAGCCACAGCAGGGTGTGAATCGGTCCGCTTGCTGACGCGCGCGGCTCGGTTCCTTCTTTGCTGTCTGAATCAAATCCTAGCCACAGCAGGGTGTGAATCGGTCCGCTTGCTGACGCGCGCGGCTCGGTTCCTTCTTTGCTGTCTGAATCAAATCCCAGCCACAGCAGGGTGTGAATCGGTCCGCTTGCTGACGCGCGCGGCTCGGTTCCTTCTTTGCTGTCTGAATCAAATCCCAGCCACAGCAGGGTGTGAATCGGTCCGCTTGCTGACGCGCGCGGCTCGGTTCCTTCTTTGCTGTCTGAATCAAATCCTAGTTACAGCAGGGAGTGAACCGAGCCGCGCGCGTCAGCAAGCGGATACAAAACTATCCCCTTTCTTATCCATTACTTGTTTGAGAAACTTACCTTGGAGTTATACTCCACATACATACTTCTAAGCCATCAACAGCTCTGTCAAACTCATTAAAAACACGGTGAGATTGAATGGGTTTTACAAGTTCTTTAGGGATAAATACTGCATCAATGTCGGCATTTTTTTGCATGTGTCCCGCAACATCGATGATACGATCACTAAATTCTTCGAGAGGTGTCGACAAATCATAATAAACAAAGCCTGAGTTAATACCACAACGCAAATGAAAATCGGCTTTCATCAGTTTTGTCTTATTAAATTCGTTCAAACTAATGATGATGTCCCTCGCTGTGTCTACAGCGTCTTCTGTCCTATTAAAACAGGCCATGACCCCATCAGGTGTCCAAGCGGCTTTTAGGTAACCATGTTTGATAAATTTTGAAAGAATAAAATTATGGTATTGATTAAAATCACTCTCAACAACAACAGGATCTTCCCCCTGCTTCATCCCGGTTGAATCAACAACATCTATCGCTAAAAAGGACAAATACCTACCTGTTTTTTCTAACTCTTGTTTTAATTTAATGAAGTCATTCAACAATTGTTTGCGATTTTTTCCTTTAAAATTACTGGAGTCTTCCATTGTTTTTTCGATATTGCTGATCAACTGTAAGTGATTGTTGGTTTTTACAGTACTCTTGAACCTAAGAAGTTGTTTTCTCATTCGGATCTGATTCACTCTGTCTTCTAGCTCTTTAGTAAGCTTAGCGAGGACTAGTAATACTATAAAAGTAATTAGTCTTGACGCATCCCTTCCAACAATTTGCGTTGGTATTGCGCTTTTTACTGTGGCGTTGAGTTGTTTATCGATTTGAATAGGGTATTTCAAATAGGAGAATGAGCTTACATTGGCAATAAAAGGTTTTATAAAGCCAAATAGGGTCACAATGATTAGACAAAAGATGAGTAATCGAAGTCCTTTTACCAGGTAAACCATGCCAGCATGAAAAATTTGCATTTCAATCAGCCTAACAAAGTGCTTACCAACTAATTATAGCGCAATATCATTTAAAATTTTCATAATGAGGACGGAACCTAATGGGATCCGTCTACTTGAGCATTGACATTCAATTTAGGATGAGACTGATGTTTTCCTAAGTCCTGTCATAATGAAAACGGTGAACCCAATTTTTTTCGAACAGCATTCTGATAAACAACCTCAGCAACGCTTAGATCTTGAATGGCTAAACCAACGGATTTAAACACGGTCAGTTTCTTCTTATAGTCCCCCTCTTTCTCTAACAACCAATGACCAATTTCAACAATATCCTCTCTGGGTAGAATACCTGCCTCAACGGCGCTTACTATCTCACCCGCTTCAGCTAAAGCTGCACCCAATTGATCAACGACAACCACTGCCTTGCCCAATACCGAATTAGCCACTTCCTTCATGTCTTTTGTATGAGAACCAATCGCATTAATATGGGCATCTGGTTTTATCTCATTAAAGTGAATTAAAGGCTCAGTACTGCTTGTGGCCGTACAAATAATATCAGCATCTTTAATTGCTAATTGAATCGATGAACAAACCTGAATATCAAACTTTCCAGCAACCTTCGTGGCGAAAATAGCAGCGTTTTTTTGGTTTCTAGACCAAATGGAGACTTGTTTAATTGGTCTCACTGCAGCAACAGCCTCTAGTTGGGTGACAGCTTGAATCCCAGAACCGATAATGGCAACATGGCTTGCTCCTTCCTGCGAAAAATACTTTGTTGCCAAGCCAGAAACTGCTCCCGTTCTCAGCGCAGTTAAGTAAGCAGCATCCATCAATACTTTTGCTTCTCCTGTAGCAGCGTCCAATAAAAGAATACATCCAGTAATACTTGGTTTATTGTTGAGAAGATTATTGGGGAAGATGGACACAAGTTTTAAACCTAACACTTTATCCGAGGCAAGATACCCCGGCATCGCTAAGGTAAGTGCATTCTCTTCTTCAACAGGAATTCCTGTCCTTAAGAGCAAACGCACTTTATTTTCAGCCAATTGAGTAAACGCTCTTTCCATTGCATCTATGGCTTGCTTCATGGTAATGCATTGTTTTACCTCGTCTAAGGACAATAATTTTAAGCTCATGGCTACTCACTTTCAGGGAAAATTGTACAGGACTTACAAAAACTCCAGATAAAAATAATAACAAAAATTGGCGAGTATTAGCGAGAGGTGATAAAGTTCTAGTTTGCTAAGACAGGACTTACGAAAAACCCCAAGGTCGAGGCCACTATCAATGTCAATGAAGATATTTAGATGCTCTCAATGAATGAACTGACGATTAGTGTTAACGAAGAAATGGGGCGTTTTTCGTAAGTCCTGTAAGATTGAGTAAGTTTCATGTTCAATACCTATAATGGAATGCCCAAAGGAGTTAAATCTCTATTTTTTATACAGGCCTTTTCTACGTTTGCCTACGCAGTGCTCTATTCTTCTTTAGCGCTTTATTTGAGCAAACAAATCGGATTAACCCCCTCTAAAGTGAATCAAGTCGTTGGCTTGTTTCTTAGCTTTAACTACATTTTACAATTGCTTGGCGGCTTAATAGGTGGGCGTTATCTGAGCAACAGAGTTCTGTTTCTATTAACCAGTTTGATACAAATTCTAGGTTTAATCGTATTAGTCTTCGCCTACCAGTCATTGCTATATCTTGGATTAAGTTTATTTTTAATTGGCTGCGGTCTTAACTTTACTTCGTTCAATAGCATGCTCACGCAGCAATTTACCCCCGGTGACTCAAGACAATCTGGCGCTTTTTTCCTGAGCTATGCCGTAATGAATATAGGCTTTTTTGCAGGCTATACAACGAGTGGTTTTTTCGATTTTTCAAACCAATATCAACTCCTATTGGGCATCTGCATCGTTACGAACGCACTGTCTATACTGTTTTTATCAGGCAGTTGGTATCACTTAGGTGATCGCGATACCCCTTTAACAGGGCTGTATAATAAAACTAAAATTGCAGTCAATCGGTCAAAGGCGATGATTCTTTTGCTACTGCTTATTCCTGCGATGTACATAGGTTTTCACTTGTCGTTAATCAGTAATATTTTAATTTTAACAACTAGCCTAGTTATGTTTGTCCTCCTATTTATCTTTGGATTAAAGCAAAACTCAGCCGATAACAAACACTCTATTTTCGTTTATTTAATCTTGGCACTCGGATCCATTGCTTTCTGGACCATTTATCTAACGGGTCCAATGGGCGTCACGCTTTTCATCAAGCAAAACGTGAATCGAGAGTTGCATGGGATTGAATTTGCAACGCAATGGCTCAGAAACATCAATCCGATGATGATTATTTTATCTGCTCCAATTGGAGCTTGGATTCAGTCCAAATTAAAATCGAAAGACATCCAGCTTACGGTAGCTGTGCATTTTTCATTTGGATTTTTATTCCTCGCATGCTCTTTTGTTTGCTTGTTTATAGGAATACATGACGCAAATGCAGCTGGTTATACTTCTGTGTATTGGGTAATAGCTCATATGACGTTGCAAGGTTTAGCCGAATTAATGATTGGCCCTATTGGATTAGCATTGGTAGGTCAAATTGCACCCATTCGAATGCAAGGAGTTATGCTGGGATCTTGGATGTTATTTTCCGGCGTTTCAGCCACCTTCGCCCAATACATTTCAAACTCCATGCTGCAATCTGAACGTCTTGACCCGCTTAGCTCTAATCCCGATTTTTTTCTAGTGTTTCAAAAATTGGCAGTATACTCCCTATTGGGAGCAATCCTGTTTTATTTGATATCTAATCGCTTACAGCAATCCGGCAATGCACTAGCTCAAAGCTCCTAAAGCCATTAACTGCTGCTTACTCTTGCGAAAACGTTCGGTGTTTGTGTCCACTAAGGTAACATGACCAAGCTTGCGATTAGGCCGGGATTCTTTACCGTATTGATGATAATGGGCTCCAGGGATATTCAGACACTGGTTTATTGAAGGCATCTCACCTATGCAATTCAACATAAAAGAATGTCCAATTGCCTCAGTACTTCCTATTGGTAAGCCAAAAATAGCCCTTAAATGATTTTCAAATTGACTCGTACAAGCCCCTTCTAGTGTCCAATGGCCTGAGTTATGTACTCTTGGCGCCATTTCATTCACAAGCAATTGCTTTCCATCATAGAAAAACTCCACACTAAGAACACCCACATAGTCTAAGGCAGTTAAAATAGCGGTTACTATGCCTTCCGCTTCTTTTTGAAGGTGTGGTTTGTCCACAGGAACTTCAGACCAGCGTAAAATCCCCTCTTTGTGATGATTGCGAACTAGTGGATAAAAACTAATTTTTTTCTCTTTGTTTCTTACACCAATTAAAGACACCTCAAATTCAAAGGGTATCAATTGCTCGACTATCAACTCTTGATCTCGAAGGGTTTGCCAACCTCTTTCTAAATCAACCTGCGATTTAAGAACACACTGCCCTTTGCCGTCATAACCAAGTCGCCTGGTTTTTAATATGGCATGGCCTAATTCTGAATACGCTTGTTGTAACCTTTCTTTTGAGCTCACATCATAAAAGGCAGCGGTTGGAATGCTCAGTGATTTCAGAAATTGTTTCTCTAATAATCGATCCTGAGATACTGCTAAAGCCTTAACGGAAGGATAAAACGTTTTACTTTTAGTAACGTATTCAACACAAGACAAAGGAATATTCTCAGTCTCGATGGTCACGTAATCCGCATTTTCCAAAAGCTGATCCAAGGCTTTTTCATCCGTTAAAGGGGCTGTAATTACCTGAGTCACTTCGCTTGCACAAGCCTCAGAACTTGGATCCAAACAAATGGTGTGTATTCCAAGTGGATGTGCGCTTAGTGACAACATCCTTGCTAATTGTCCTCCACCTAAAATTCCAAGTTTCATAGGGAGTCCTTCTGTGGATTAGGGTTGTTCAATACTTTTTGCGTTTGCTCTTGACGGTAGGCTTGCAACCTTTGACGTACATCCACGTATTTATTCCCAAGTATGGCTGCAGCAAATAAAGCAGCATTGATAGCCCCTGCTTTACCTATTGCTAAAGTACCCACTGGAATTCCTGCGGGCATTTGCACGATTGACAATAAAGAATCGACTCCATTGAGCATATTTGAAGGAACAGGCACCCCCAAAACAGGTAAGCTGGTTTTGGCCGAAACCATGCCGGGAAGATGAGCTGCTCCACCGGCACCTGCGATAATGACCTCAAATTCATTTTTCTCAGCATGCTCAGCAAATTGAAAAAGTTTATCTGGAGTTCGGTGTGCGGAGACAATTTCAGCATGATAGCTGATGTTTAAAGCCTCTAAGGTCTCCACGGTATGTGACATAATCTGCCAATCACTTTGCGAACCCATGATAACCGCCACTAGTTTTTTATCACTCACCTTCATCACTCCTAGAACATGATGCTTTCAATTTAAGGTGACTAGTTTATCCTAGAAAGCACAAATTTAATAATTTTATGGATGGATACCGTTTCACGACGTTGAGGAAGTGATATAAAGAAAATAATGGAGACCGACCCTGAGGAATCGACTCCTATTATAGTGCCTCAACTAATCTCTTCTTTGATGGTCAGTAAGCGTAGGTTCGGCGAAGCAGATAGTTCCGTATCCGCTTGCTGACGCGCGCGGCTCGGTTCACTCCCTGCTGTGACTAGGACTTGATTCCGACAGCAACGAAGGAACCGCGCCGCGCGCGTCAGCAAGCCGACCGATGCGGGCCAGATAGATGAACCTAATGACACCCCTTAAGGCAGCGCCATTAGGCGAAGCACCTGACCTATGGTATAAATGCTCCATTTTAAACAATGAGTCGCTCCCTCAGGGACTGCCCCCACTGGGGTCAGTCCTCGTCATTTGCCCGTGATTTGTTGATTAGTTGATCCACGAATTCATTTACCCATATTTACAATTTAGTAACATTTACTTAACAATTCCTTAACATTCGTTTGGCATAATGCCGAAGCAGAAAAGGAGTTCTATTGTTTGTTGTTAACCAGATTGATGGTTAGTTAATAATTAAAATTACCTGGGGAGTCAATTATCATGGCATTATCAGATATCAAAATCAAAGACGCGGTAGTACATTACACTCAATCAATCATTACAGGATCGAATTATGAACTGTTAAGGCAGTATCTTCTGGAAAGAAAGCCCGTCCAAGCAGTTATGGAAAGTGTTAAAAAAGACCTTCATCAACTCTGTGAGAGCGATAAACAACGATTCAAGCAAGAATACACTGTCTCAGCCTGTGAGACTCAATTAATTAGCGATGAGCAAGATGCTTTCAGTGATCAAGAACAATATGACACTGAAACACGTTTAACTCAAGAATATTCCATACAGCTTCCTGAATTAAGAAAGCAATTGGAAAGTCTTAAATCCACTTATTTACTCCAAGAAAAAAGCACACAGCTGGTACAAACCAACTTAGAGATGTATAAAAGAGAGGAATCGAGGATTGAAACTAGGTTAAGTGGCATTAGAACCCAAAAATCGTTACTGACTTTACAATATCCCTACACTCAGACAGTCCATACTCATTTCCATTCTCATCCAGCAGTCGTAACCACTCACCCTAATTCATCTTACAATTGGACTTGGTCGAATCAACTTCAATGGAACAATTTATGCATCGAAGAGAGTCAGTTGTTGAGTGAATTACAACAAGTTAGAGGTAATATCAGCAGTAAAAAATTGGAATGCCGTTTCGAAGAAACTAAATTAAGTGAACTCTTAGAACAAAAGACAACACTAGAAAGAAAAATCGATTCAATGCAACGTCAATTAAACACTGAATTTCCCCAAAACGAAAAGTCTAGACAGCGTCGCAAAGAGGAAAGAGCTTTTAGAGCCAGCGCGAGAAAAACAGAAGACCCTCAATTAAACCAGTTATCTTATCGCAATCGCGAAGCACTCTCTCAAAAAATCTCTACTCAAAATAAGGCATTAGATCGGTTAAAAGAGAAATTAGATCAAGAAGCCAGTGATATGAGCTACTCCGTCTTCTTAACAGAGCTAGAACTAAAACTTGAATCTCAGAATACCAATCATTTGCTTATGAATGAAAATGAAGCGCTAAAAATGATTTTAGGCATCATGAAAGAATACCAGCTTCTGGCTACTGAAGAACAAAGGATGCAAACTCAATTAAAGGAAGAAAACAGAAAATTACAATCCTTACAACGCAATTTAGAGTCAAATACACAACTTGCTGAAAGCAATCAACAACTCACTCAAAATAGTGAATCGGCAGCAAGTGCCAGAAATACCTCTCTCTTTATTGGTGGTACTAGCGCAGTGGGAGGTGTAGTTGGAGCAATCATGGTTACTAACATGATCGTTGACCCCATACTGTTTTTTGTACCTGGAGGATTAGCTCTAGTTGCAGTGGTCTCTCTCATAGTCGCATTCGTCTACCATATTCAGAAATCTAGCTATGATGCTGACATTGATCGCAATAATAAATCAATGATATCAAACGAGACCGAATTGTTGGACGAAACCTATAAAAAGGACAATGCAAACTCTCCTAAACCAACTCTCCAACAACAAATAGAGACAACCCAAAAAGAAATCCAAACGCAAAGTGCTCTTTTGGAAGAACATCAGCAAGCCATGATCAGGTTGATGCAAAAGGGCCAAAATGTAAGTCATACGTATCAACGAATCTATCCGCTCTTCACACCGTCTGAAAATAGAGGGTATCCTTATACCCCTCAACCCTCGGCGCCAACGGATGACCGAATGCCCCCATCCTATGAGCCACCTACTTACACTGTGGGTGATTTGTTGAATTATGGAGGTTACCTACCAGCTACTTATCAATAATTAGCGCTTGTTTTCAACATGTTGTAAGGGCACGGACCCCACTGGGGTCCTTCCCTGAGGAATCGACACCTATTTTAGTGCCCCAACTAATCTCTTCTTTGATGGTCAGTAAGCGTAGGTTCGGCGCTTCGCCGAATGACGCTGCCTTAGCAGCGTCATTCGTGAAAACGGATAGTTCCGTATCCGCTTGCTGACGCGCGCGGCTCGGTTCACTCCCTGCGGTGACTAGGATTTGATTCATACAGCAAAGAAGGAGCCGAGCCGCGCGCGTCAGCAAGCGGACCGATGAGGGCCAGATAGATGAACCTAATAACACCGCTTAAGGCAACGCCATTCGGCGAAGCACCTGACCTTTGGTATAAATGCCCCTTTTTAAAAAAGGTGTCGATCCCTCAGGGTCCGTCCTCTCCCTTATCCCATGAGCGACTCAAACAGTTAGCCGAATCCAAATTACATTTCACCTTGAATAATCAAGAGACCGTATGCTATAAAAACCTATACCACGCTCACTATAATTAGGGATAAACATGTATTCAATTGGAATGTATTTAGCAAAGCGGCTTGAAGAATTAAAAATATCTGAATATTTCGCTATCCCTGGTGACTATAACTTAATTCTGCTGGATGAGGTTCTCAAGAATAAGCAATTACAAATGATTAATTGTTGCAATGAACTAAACGCCGGCTATGCAGCAGATGGTTATGCTCGGATCAAAGGCATTTCTGCTTTGTTTGTAACCTACAGCGTAGGCGGTTTAAGCGCGATCAATGCCATAGCCGGAGCCTACTCTGAAAACCTACCGGTATTAGTCATTTCTGGTGGCCCCAATACTAACTCTATTCAGGACGCTGAAATTTTACATCATACCCTAGCCAATGAAGATCATCTCTATGTAAGAGACATGTTTGCCAGAGTCACTGCGCATTCAGTTTGTATTCGCAAACCAGAACTTGCAGGTATACAAATTGATGAAGCGATAGCTATAGCTATTTCAAAGAAAAAACCTGTTTATATTGAAATCGCTTGTAATATTGCCAACTACCCGATTGCTGAACCTACTCTTCGAGCCTTTAATGCTCATAAAGTCAGCGATAGCTCTTCTCTTGCCGCCGCAGTTAATCATGCCTCTGAAAAGTTAAATAATGCCACTAAACCAAGCCTGATCGTTGGAAGTAAAACCAGATCTTGTGGAGCCCTTGAAGCAGTGGATAAGCTGGCAAGCAGTATAGGATATGCCCTTGCAGCCATGCCCGATGCCAAAGGATTTGTTTCCGAACAACACCCCAATTTTATCGGAATCTATTGGGGACCTGTTAGTTCATCGGGTTGTGCTGAAATTATTGATTCAAGTGATGCTTACCTGTTAATCGGTCCTAATGAAAACGATTACACCACTGTCGGGCACGTGTGGGGTATTAATCCTCATAAATCCATATCCATCGCGGATGGCAATGTTGTTATTGGTGATCATGTCTACACCAATGTTTACATGAATGATTTTCTACAGGCACTAGGTAAAAAGCTAAAGTTCAATGATGGGTCATTTAAAGCTTATCAACGCATTGCAGAAGAAGTCGTCCTTTATCCAGAGCCTAAAGAACCCAATAGCCCAATCACTACCCGCTATCTGTTTGGTCAAATTCAAAAAATGCTATCCAATAACAAAGCCATCCTGGCTGAAACGGGCGACTCTTGGTTCAACTGCATGCGCTTAAATTTACCTGAAGGATGTCCTTTTGAAATTCAAATGCAATATGGGTCTATTGGTTGGTCTGTAGGGGCATTGTTAGGCATGCAAACTGCCCTTCACAACAAAAAGAGAGTGATAGCCTGCATTGGTGATGGCTCATTCCAGATGACAGCCCAGGAGATTTCAACTTTAATTCGCTATGGATTTAAACCCATCATTTTCTTAATGAACAATGCTTGTTATACCATTGAAGTCCAAATTCATGATGGTCCTTACAATGTAATCAACAATTGGCATTACGCAGAATTGGTCAATGTATTTCGAGGCGAACAAAGTAATGCCAAATCTTTCGTGGTCAAATCAAACAAAGAATTGGTCAATGCCATTAACAATGCAGAAAAAACGGATGCCCTTTGTTTTATCGAAGTGCATTTGGACAAAGATGATTGCAATAAGAATTTGTTGGAATGGGGATCTCGTGTGGCAAATTACAATGGACGTCCACCACGCCCTTAATTGAAGTTCAGTTACCCCAATGTATTTGACTTGGATAATTTATTGGGTAAAAGTTTAAAACACCTTAACGGTCCCTATGCAATTCACCCCATACAATGTCATCAATTTGATGACAATTGTTATTGATAGGAGCAAATTGACAACCATCTGATATAATTAAATTCAAGACATATTGATTAATTTATCCCAATGAAATCTAGAGATGATAACAGAGTTCATTTTAAACCCAGTGGTGACAACACTTTTACCATAATTACTATAAGTCATTACGAGGAAAACAGAAAAAATATAGATTTTTGTCAAGAATTTGTTCCTACCAGAGGGAAAGAATTTGATACAACTTATGAATGTACTTTAGATGCAGAAGCAATGGATAAAATTGTCACTGAATTTATAAGTAACCCACCGACTAAAAAATTAAACGAGCCTTTAAAAAAGGTCGAAGATTTAAAAAAAGATCCCTTTATTGTCGGGGAAGCTCATCAGCATATTAGCTCTAAACGATTTTTAATTGAAAATATGAAGATGTTAAAAAGAGAAGGCTTTGAAATTTTATTTATGGAACATTTTTTTTATGATACTGATCAAAATGACTTAGATAAATTTTTTCAAACAAAGGATGCACCTTTATCAGGCACACTTCTAGCAAGATTAAAGGAAATGGAAAGACATGGGATTATGACTAAAGATTTAGATGAAGAATGGGAAAAATATAGTTTCACAGATATTTTATATGCAGCACGTGACGCGGGTATTAGAGTTATTGGAGTTGACGTTAGCACGACTTATAAAGCACAAAAAATTGGCTATGACAATGAGCAGTTAGATGATAAAAGACAGAAATACATGAACTACACTGCCTATGAAATCATAAAAAAAGAAACAGGGCCTGGGAAAAAGTGGTTTGCATTAATGGGAAATACTCATGTTCATTCTTTTGCCAATGTTCCAGGTGTAGCAGAATTGACTGGTGCCAGAAGCGTACAAATATTTGATACAGGAAATAATAGTAAAATAAGTGAAGTTAATCTCAATTCAAGTTATAAAGTAGGTAACGTTGATTTACAAGGCGACTTAGTCATTACACAAAATCCTAAAGAGAGTACATTTAAAATTTTATTTCAAAAGGAACACGAAGAAGCCAGTAAAATTCAAGCATATTTAAGCGACCTAAAAAATAGTTTTAAAAAAAAATATTGGAAAGATTTTTTTAATGGAAAACCAGAGGACCTTAAGCATAAAAATATCGACAGTCCTAAATATAAGGCGATTAGAGATTTAAGACAAAAGATAGAAATAGCCAAAAACTTGGGAACACTAGCTGAAGTTCAACAATATCTAAAAGAACCGATCGAGTGTGTGATAAAAACGTCTAAGGAACAACAATTACATAATTTTATTCTTTTTAAAAAAGCTCTTAGAAATAGTCAAGTAGCTGATAATTTAGAAGATTTTAAAAAAAATCATCCGTACAATGCCCCCCAAATTTAGACCACACAAACCGAAAAATTTAGGCCATAATACCCCTCCTGTTAGGGGATAAATGGCTAAACATAAAAAGTGGTTGTCCTCAGTAAAATTTGAAATTGCATTATTGGCACTGATGAGTGAGGCTTGTGGATATTTTGATGAGTTAAAGACCTAACCACCGAATAAATTGGTTGGTCGTTTTTAGACTCGCTGTTGGCTTTGCTTCAAAATTAACCGTAAATTGATTTTGCGGCTCTTGAGGCAATTGCGACAGCGCAATGATCGGTTTTATGTCTTTTATTTTACCTAAATTGACGATTTTCATTTGCGTCTCAAAGTACCCACCATTCACCATAATAATTTGAGGAATGACTAAACGTATACTGCCTATAGCTTCTTGATTGCCCTGTGCTACGATTTGATTAAACTCATTCCGACTCAGAGCAATATACTCAGCATGATCAATTTGACGGCGAAGCATCCTAGCTAAAGGAGCTTGAACATGAAAGATTTTTTCATAATTATCTGCAGACATTGTTAGAATAGGATCACTTTCATCCATTCTACTGTTTTTATTTAAATCAACGTAAAGGATATCTTCTCGTACCTCATCCTCTGAAGGAGTTTGAGTTTCAGATCTTGCCTGGTAGTTGACAGAATTTGAACTGTTCTTTTGGCAGTTTAAAAATTTTGACTGATCAAACCATTCTTCACTTGGGTAATAAACCACCAACAATGAATTGTCTTTAATGGTATCTATGATCTGTTTTTTTAAAGACAAAGGTACTGCGGGACAACCCCAGCTCCTTCCCGGTCTTCCATATCGTTTAATAAATTGCTCATCCATATACCAACCACCATGCATGACAATATAACGACTAAATGCATTGTCATTAAATTTGGGGTCAAGACCTACCAATCGTAGAGATAATCCTTCTCGACCATAGTAGGCTTGTTCAGTCTTATAAACTCCTAAGCTGCTGGCCTTGCTATTGTTTTTATTCGAGAATTTATCGGTTAATAACGTTCCTGATTTAATACCATGCGACACATAGGTATAAAACAATCGTTTTTTAGTGTGCAAATCAAACACCCATAGCCGTTTTTGATTGGATGGCAAGGAATAATCAATAATCACTAATACGTTATTTCTATCCACATGATAAGCATTTGCGCATCTTAAGCTGGTGATCACCTTGTCAATCACTTGGGGACGCAGTGTCGCACTTTCTTTATGCAACATGACCTCAATGTCCTGAATGGGCGTTATTATTGGAGGAATATAGCTGTCGGTTACTGCTTCTTCTATCGTTTGAATTGCGTCTTGACTGGTTTGAATAGGCAGATTAAAAGAACTAACTGCTAAAATCCATAGCAGATATATAATCATGATTGGTCCTTCATTCTAATTATATGTTTCTTTCCCCGTACTTCTTAATATAGGACATAAAGGGCTTTTGTGCTTAATAATTTTATTTTAATCCTAATGAATTTATTTTGATCGACATGATTTTGCGAAGCAATTATTGGCTTTATTCATAACAGGACTGAATTTTTTAACTATTTAAAGAACGCAAGTAGAAGAATTGATTGCAAGCGACATGCTTTTCTCGCTATTATTTGAAAATTATTCACTTCATAGTTCAATAGGGATGTTTTAGTATATGAAAGCAAGTTCCTACCTAGTATTTAGTTTACTTCTGTTGCCTTGCTCTATGGCCTACCCTGGAAAATATGAGCATCCCAAGAACATCAACACATCAACCGATGTGACGGGTGAGATAAATCAAAGTACATCAACACTGAAAAACATCACTCCTGAATTTCTGTATAGTTACGTTGATTTTAACTTTGACTCCTCAATTGGTACCCGTTTTAATCGCTACAATGGTTTTTCAAACCTGTATTCCGTTGGGGCAGATCATATTAATCCATTCAAAGACCTCATTGCCGGTTTGTACGTGTTAAAAGTGGATACCGAAGTTAATTCTCAGCTTTCATTAAACCCAGGCTCGATAATCCCTGCTCAACAAACCATTCATAATGGAACTTTGTATGGACATATCAAAAAACCAATTGGAGAAAATTTTAGTATCGATGTTGCTGGGGGTTATGGACAAAACCAGATCAAATCAGTAACCACTTTGAATTTAAATACACCTGCACAAAGCTATGCAACATCCAACTATTACAATGAAAACTGGCTAGCCAATTTAAATGCCATATACAACAAGCAATGGGGAAAATTGAACACCAGGGCTTATGTCGGCGTACTCTACAGTCAATTAAATACTGGGAGTTATGCAGTATTTATGTTAAATGGCGGGACTCCACAAGCCACTTTACCTTTAACAACCAAAACCACTTACGTCGTTGAGGGGGGTGAGATAAGCTATAAACTAAACTCTACCTTTTCACCCTTTATTAATGCTGCATTGATTCAAGTCGCTGATTATGTAAACAGTAGACCCATCATGGCCCAACCTATTAATGGCTCTCTTCCTCAATTAATCATGGACAAGAATGGATTTCGAGTTGGTGGTGGTTTGAATTTTACCCACAAGCAGTTCACAGTCCGTCTTGAAGAAAAATATTACAGGGCAGGAAATATATTCTCCAGCTACCAAACATTAGCTGCGCTTGAATATCGATTCAATTAGTTATCAAAAAATCAAAAGGATTGCTGGGTGTGAATAGGTTTTATCAATTCAAAACGTCGATAAAACAAACCAAATGGATTGAGTTCCTGCTAGGAATAAGCTGTACCTTGCTGGTCTTGCTTCACTTGGTCATTCACGCCCCTGTTTTGAGCGATTTGATAAACAATTTGGACAACCAAATTTACGATAAAATCGTTCAACTTAATTTGCGTCCCCAACCGCATAACCCCAATGTTGTGATTATAGACATCAATGAAGAATCCGTTAAGCAGGAGGGTCGATGGCCTTGGCCAAGGGATAAAATGGCAAAATTAATTTCCATTTTGAAACAAAGTGGAGTGGTCACTATTGGCCTTGACATCATCATGTCTGACCCAGAAACAAATTATGCAACAGCCTTAAAAAAGAAACTGTTGCAATATTCTGCCAATTCAACAAAGGAACAAAATGAGCTGATTACTGCCCTTAATAAAATTAGCAATCAGGTGGATAATGATCAACAATTTTTACATGAATTAACCGATAAAAATGTAGTACTTGGCTTCTTATTTCAATATGAAGAAAACGTCCAGAAAGGGAGCTTGCCCCCCGCATTAACAAACGATAAGGATCAGCCAATCAATCCTGGCAAGTTCGATTTTTATCATTTTCCTGGATATGATGGAATTTTAGATTCTTTTATTAAAACATCAACTCTTGGAGGATTTGTTACTAATTTACCTGATTCTGATGGCACTGTACGAAGAGCCCTTGCCTTGGCAAGTCATAAGGGAAAACTCTATCCAAGTTTATCCCTTGCAATTGCAATGAATTATTTAATGGTAAACCATATTCAATTTATTCACCAAAATGGCCATCTCTCTGGGCTGCAATTAGATGGAATTAATGTACCAACGAATGCTCGTGGGCAAATGCTAATTCCCTTTTGGGGAAGTGCCGGCAGTCTCCCTTACTATTCAGCAAGCGATATTTTGAATCATCACTTTAACCAAGAGGATCTGAGTGGCTCCATCGGGGTCATAGGGTCCTCGATGATTTTGCTCTCTGACTTACACCCAACACCTGCCTATCAACTGTTCCCCGGGGTTGAAATGGTAGGTAATTTAATCAAGGGGATCGCTTCTCAACAAATACCCCATGAATTCGACTGGCGCTCTCTTTATGGAGCCTTAATTATTATTGTTCTTGGTTTGCTTCTTTCATCGAGCTTCTCGATCCTGTATGTCGTGGGTAAATTGATATTGTCCATAGCCTTCATTCTAGGCTCAATAGGTGTAAGCATCTATTTGTTTTCAATGCATAACATGTATTTACCACCTGGAATATTGGTTATTTTAATCAGTCTACTTGCCCTATCAAACTTTACCTTTTCATACATTACTGAACGCCGCCAAAAACGAGAAATTAGACAATTATTCGGACAATACGTTCCTGAGGATTACGTCAATGAGCTGCTTGAATCTCCTGAACATCACAGCATGGAAGGACAAACTCGCACCATGACTGTATTGTTCTCAGACATTCGTAACTTTACCACCATTAGTGAAAATCTAGACGCTACTGAAGTGAAGAACTTACTCAACTCTTTTTTCACACCCATCACCGAAATTATTTTCAATAACAAAGGTACTATTGATAAATACGTTGGAGACATGGTCATATCATTCTGGGGAGCTCCCATGGAAGATAAAGAACATGCCTATCATGCTGTTTCCACCTCTTTGACCATGATTGAGCACCTGCCAATCATCAATGCTGAGCTCCTTGAAAAGGGATTACCCTCTCTGCAAATTGGGGTGGGCTTAGCAACTGGCCCTATGAACGTTGGTGACATGGGTTCAAAATTCCGTCGCGCTTACACAGTACTTGGTGATACTGTTAATCTGGGATCGCGATTGCAGGATTTAACTAAATTCTATAAAGTCCCTATCTTAACCAATGATATAACTTACGCAGGGCAAAATAAGTTTGTATGGCGTCCAATTGATAAAGTAGCTGTTAAAGGACGAGCAAGTGCGTTGACTATTTATCAACCTCTAGGTATGGTTGCTAGTGTAACAACTGAAGTTGAAACGGAGTTACAACGTTACCTAATGGCTTTAAATTTCTATTATCAACAGAATTGGAAAGAAGCCGAAACAAGTTTTAAAAGTTTACTGGCTAGCGCCCCAAGTACTTACTTATACCAATTGTACTTGGATCGCATTGCCCAGTTTAAGAAGACCCCTCCACCAGAACATTGGGATGGAGTCTTTATCCATAGCCATAAATAGATTAAGCGTTAATTACAAGGACAAACATTGAATACAAATCCATTAAAGAGAATCCGTATGAAAAAAGTCATTTTAGTCGGTTTATTTTTAACCATCAACAACGCGTTTGCCGAAGACGTCGCAACAGTGCTTTTTGCATCCAATAAAGCAACTGTAATTAGACACAATTCAGAAACCTCTTTGGTACGCGGTGCCAAATTGGCAGTCGGAGATGCCATCAAAACTGGACCAAAATCGTTAGTCAATATTAAATACAACAATGGCACGTTAGTGAATTTAGGGGATAATTCAGACTACAAAATAATAGCCTATTCCTCAAAGCCAAATGAAGTGCAAGTCAATGCTGAATTATCAAAAGGCAAACTAAAATTTCAAACCACAGGAAAATCAAAAGAAGTACTCAATACCCCAATTATTGCTCTAGCTATCATGGGAACGAGTGCTCACATTTATGCGACTTCCAATGGAATTTACGTGAATTTAGCAGATGGTCAAATCTTAGCCGGGAATAACTCGCTACCAACAAACCAGACCTCGCTTGTTAATCCTAATGGACAAGTATCGGAATCTCAAATGCCACCTGAAGGTAATGTAGAGACCCCATCAGGATCTGAGGGTAATGTTGATATTTCAGCCTCCTCAAGCTCTCAAAGCGAAAACGAAGGTCCCTCCCCAACAGTAGTAGAAGGAGTAGCTTCCGTGGCTACGATTGCCTCGACACAAGTAGCGAGTGAAACGTCAGGAGAATCAGCTACTGCGGTTCCAGCGATTTCCATTGACTGTGCTGTAGGTGGATCACCACCTTAATCAATAAAGGAGATACAATGAGTCAGAATCAACTAAAAAGAAAGCTACGGTGGATTGCAACTATCACTTTATGCATGATGCCTTTCTATTCTTCGAATGCCGTCCCAATCAATACAAGCGATTCGACAAAGAGGATTACGATTCAAGTTTCTACAGAAAATCAAAAGATAAAGCCCTGCGCTTATAGTGATTATGCCATTTGCACAATCGAGTTAAATCAAATGGATGCGCCCTACGGGGTCCTTACAATCACCAATTCCGGGGGGTGACACTAAGTAATATTGACGTAGGGCCAATTACAAACTCCACCATTTTGATGTCAGCAACCATACAATCGAGAACAAACTGCACTACAGTCATTCCTGGAGCCCAATGCGTCATACGTTTTTTCCAATTTGCTGCAGGAACGGCGAGTGAATTGTTAGATATTACGGGTAATGGTGTAGTACTTGGACAGTTTATACTCTCCATAAGTTAATGAGTTGTCATCAGACCTATTCTGAAACTCCCCCAAAGAGGCTATATTGGAACTGCGCATTCGGTGCAGCTCCAGTAAAAGCAAGGATGGAAAATCAAGTGCACGATAACAAATTGACTAAAACCCACTCAAAACCAACTTTCCTCTAGACCGTCCACTTTCTAATAATGCATGTGCCCTGCGTAAATTTTCTGCATTGATTCGTCCCAAACATTCCGCAACGGTAGTTTTAATCCGGCCTGCGTCAACAAGCTTTGCCACCTCCGTTAAAATATCATGTTGCTTAATCATATCAGGGGTTTTAAACATGGATCGCGTGTACATCATTTCCCAATGAATGGAGATACTTTTCAGCTTAAAAAGCTTGATATCTAAATTCTGTGGATCATCGATTAAAGCAAATTTCCCTTGGGGTTTTAAGACCTCGACTAAAGCTTTAGCATGTTCATCGGAGTGCGTTAAACTAATCACGTAATCCACCTCAGAATACTGCAGAGCATTTAATTGAGATTTCATATCTGTGTTGTGATCGATAACATGATGAGCGCCATTGTTTAAAATCCATTGAACGGACTCTGGCCGTGATGCAGTTCCAATCACCGTTAATTGAGTTAAATTCCTGGCTAATTGCACCAAAATTGAACCAACCCCACCTGCAGCTCCAGTGACTAATAAAACTCCTTTTTCATCAGGCGTACACTGTAAACGATCAAAAAGCAGCTCCCAAGCCGTTAGACTGGTGAGGGGTAAGGCAGCCGCTTCATCGAAATTGAGCGATTTGGACTTCTTAGCAACAATGCGCTCATCCACTAAATGCAGTTGACTATTTGCCCCAGGCCTAGTCAAATCACCTGCATACCACACTTCATCGCCAGGTCTGAATAAGGTGACTTCAGATCCAACTTCCTGAACAATGCCCGCCACGTCCCAGCCTAATATTTTAGGTCTTCCAGCCTCGGGCTCCACATTGCGTCTAATTTTGGTGTCCACTGGGTTGACCGCAATGGCTTTCACTTCCACCAACAAATCATGACCAGATGCGCTGGGGTTTGGTACATCTAACTCCATTAATGCACTCTCATCATGAATAGGTAGACATTGATAATATCCTATTGCTTTCATTCGCATTTTTCCTTTAATAGTTGCTTGTTTCAGTTATAGGCTCCGACTGGATTGTGTTTAACCAGCGTCTAGCTCAATAGACTTAGGACAATTCGTCGGGGTCCGGCATTTTGTCTAAATTCCATTAAATAGATTCCTTGCCATGTACCTAACAGTAATTGACTGTTTTGAAATGGAATTGATAATGAAGATCCACACAATATAGATTTGATGTGTGCAGGCATATCATCTGGACCTTCCTCATTATGCTTGTACTTTTTGCTCTCTGGAACCATCTCGTTAAAAAAATCCTGAACATCACTGAGGACATCTGGTGAAGCGTTTTCATTTAAAGCCAGAGCGGCGGATGTGTGTTGAATGAATAAATGCATAAGCCCATCTCCAACAAGGTTTACTTGATGCATTAGTTCACGAGTAATTAAATGAACCCCATACTGTTTAGGGGAAAGCTCTATGAGTTGGTGTTGGATCATGAATAAGTCGCCTTATGTTCTTGTCGAACAATGGATCTGGATTTTAATACTTAATTAGCCTACCCTATTTTACAAGAACTTTACACAAGTCTTGGCTCTTAGGAAAGGAACACGAATGAAAAAAGGATTTTTTAAAAATGACAAGATTAAAGCTAAAACTGATTCTGACTGCACTATGAACACTACCGATCTAAAAATTCAAATCCTGGCTGATTCGGACATTACAGAAACCCGTTATATGCCTGCTGGTGCTGATGAAGACCAATCACTTCGATTAAAGAACATGTCAAAGGTTGTTAAGGAGTACAGTCCGGTCCCATTAATTACCACTGAACAATGTGAATTATCCAATAAGTGGTTAAAATTGTTCAAAGCGATTGATGAGGCTGATTGGCAAAATGCTCAAACCAGTTTCAAGGAAATCCCTGCAAGTGATCGGTTATTAAAGGTTCTAAAAGGGGTGCATACTGAAGAATATCTGTTGGAGATCATTCAAAACTGTATTCTTGCTCATAAAACTGGGATTAAACGTTTAAATTCAGACATAGTCATTACCCCAAAAACGTTTGAAATTCTCATGAAAGATTGCGCTCTAACGTTGATGAGCACAACCAAGGCGACGTTCTCCTTTGGCTTACCTTCTCATCATGCTTTCAGCGAAACTGGTACAGGTTTTTGCGTACTTAATAAAACAGCCCTGTTAATAAAGCATGCTGAATTAACTTCCAGCAAACCCTTGCAATACATGGTCGTTGGTACTGATGTGAATAGAGACAATGGTCTTTGTGATGTTTTACGTAGACAATTTTCACATCTCCCAATTTGTCATATCGATGTATTCGATAGCAGAGTCTACCCTGGCCAAAACGCGGAAGACATCAACTTAGAATTTAGTACGAAAGGAACAACGACTCAACAAAAAATTCAAAAGTGGAGCTCCGATAAATACGATTATTTCATGGTGGATTTAAAAGACACTTATCGAAAAAAAGTTGGGGTTCATCCTGCTCTGCTTTTTGCTCTGGAACAAATCAAAGAAAAAGTGAAGCTCGCAAAATCAAAGGGAATTCAAATCGCATTATTAATGCCTACAGGTTGGGATTCGCATGAAGATGAAACAGCACCCTGTGGTAAATTTGTTGATGGTCGCATGATGGGGTACGAAAGCGCCAAGACCTATCGTTTTAATGATGGAGATTTGAGTTATTTTTACGAAGAGGTCTTCAAACTTTATAATGATAATCCAGACTGTTTTGCTTCATTGTATTGGGGCTTGGAAGGTGGATATGACAACACCATGTACACCAAGCAAATCAAATTGCTCATGCAATTGATTTCTAAGGAATTAGTGCCTAAAGCAACTCATTCTACACCGTTAAATCAATTGTAAATGTGCAAAACAAATGATACTCTTGCGCAGATTTTAAAACCAAATCAGGAGTATAAAACATGACGTTTAAATCAAAATTAACGACCTTCCTAAGTGCGCTTGTTATCGCTGGATCAGCCATGGCTCAACAGGAAGGTGGATGCCCAGACATCAATGACATTAAATCAGAAGGCCTACCGATGGTTGAACAAATTGGTCCAGAAATGTATATTGCCTACAACCTAAGCTATTACAATTCTGATGCAATGTGGGGCTTCTTTATTGCTCCAGTCGAAGGGGATTCAGAGGAAACTGCTTTAGAAATTTCCAATGAAATTTTGGACAGCATGAATGCTCCAGGAATTCCTCATGAGCAAGGCGGCGACGTGATTTGCAGTTACGAAACTGGCATCCCAAATATGATTGCTGCTGCCATCAAAGATGGACAACAAATTTCTCCTTTGAAATTAAAGCAAGTCTTTAAAACAATTCGATAATCTTATTTGCCCCTGTATTAGGGGCTTTTTCTCACACTCTTATTATGCAATTTGTCGAGTGCTTTCTTTAAGGCTTCTTGGGAGTTGGAGCGTTAGCATAGACACCATCCTGCTGCAGTATAACTTCCCTTATAAAATCAGTGAACTTTGCTAGATAAATTCCCAGCTGACTCATGTAGTCTAGGGGAATATGGCGTTTTTGCGCAATCACTGCTTTGGCATTATTGGTCATGGGTACATGGTGTTTTTCCAGTTCCTCCGTTATAAACAAGTGAGTGTGCTCTGCAGACCGAGTGCTGATATGAATTTGCTTTAATCGTTTAGGCGGAACGTTCTTTATAAAATAACTCACCATATAGGGTTGATTACATCGAATGGCCTTCAGTAAATAATTTAAGTGTTGTTCAGCAGTCAAGGCACCTGAAGCTTGCTCATACTTGCTAACCAATAATTTCACAGACTCGACACTACCACTAGGTATGGCTGCTGAAATGGCAAAATCCAATTGACTTAACCCTGCATGAGTGCGCTCATAATAATCAATGACTTTCGCGAGAAGGTGCGAATTTCCACCTTTTGCTGCAGCAACAATGGCTTGTGATGAATATAACGGCAAAGCCTTTTTTAAATCATACAAGGTATCAACTATCTCTTCTCTTCCCTCTTCTAGAGCAAACATAAAAAAAGTTTGAAACATAACAGTGTCTTTATTATTTCCAATCAATGCCCTAAGTGATTTATGATTATTGTTAGCTATAGCTACAGCAGCTGCTTTCCAATTGTTGTCTTTAGCGCCTTTTGCAAGCAAATGATTGATAACTCCCTCATCATTGATGGAGGCTGCTGCCTTCTGTAATGTATTGGTACTATTACCAAACCATACGTAGGACTCATCATTGATGTTTTGCTGACTCAAATACTTGTCATACAACTTGGTCACTTCAGGATACACCCTTGGACTCATATCCTCTGGGTGCCTTATTATACTTACGGACATTCCCATAGGTCCCACCGGCAAGTAAAAACGATTACGGAAATTAAACACGTTGTAATACAATTCATGAACCAATGCGATTTCATCAGCAAACTCTCTTACCCCTTTAGAGTAGTTAGGATCAAAGACCCTATACCCCTTTTCAGTTTTTTTAATGGCGATAGAATGATTAGTGCTGGATATTTTCATCATTTCATTAGGTCTTAAATCGATTTCTTTCAGTATTTTTTGCCAATGATGAGTACTGGTGGTTATTGCAAAATCAAAAGACGAATACATCGATTTATTATTGATGGTTAATGCCTGCATTGAAGTTGATTGACTCAACTTGTATCCAAAGTGTTCGATATGTAAGGCCAATACAACATCATAGACAAATTGATTGATTTCAGCTTCCATGTTTGCTTTAGGCTTCAAAGAAACGATTTGCTCTATCAACTCCCAAAACTTTTTCTCTTTTCCTTGCAATGCATATTGGATGTATACGGTAGCTATGCCATTACAGATTCCATCTCTATTCACCTCAATGGGCATGTTATGCCATTTAAGGTATTGATTTAAATAATCAATCACCGTTGCTTGATCAAGATCCTGAGTCATATCACCCCTAAGGTTAGCCAAAAGGTTGGAAGATTAGTTTCATTGGCTCACTTTCTTCTCCATCCGCTGGTTTTTTAAAAAATAAACGGTTTGAGTATCTACTCCGTAATTGAGTTGCAGTTTCATCCATCAGTTCAAGCAATTGGGCTCGATTTAGATCATCAATTGCTTCAAAATCATTGCTTTTAGACTCTATATGACGCAATTGAGTAATCAATTGTGCTTTTAATCCTGGTTCCAAGGTAAGCATCGACTCTACCTGAACGATTGTTTGCTCCACTTCTTGATGATATTCATTTTCAAATTGACCAATCTGTAATTGCAGCACTCGTGCAGTTTCTATCATCTCAGCCGTCTTCGTCTTAAATATCGAACAAAAGCGAGCAAAAAAATTCGAAACCTGAACCCAAAAACCATCATTTTTAGTAATAAAGTTGGCTAGAATTGCATTGGTTTGTTGATATTGTTTTAAGACAGCATGATCGTGCTTTATTTTTGTAATCAGATTTATGTAACTACACAATGTAGATCTTATCTCAGTATTGACCTTCACTAATTGAGATAAATGTTCAGACGTATCCTCTTGAATTAACTGCATTAACTGGGGATTGTTCAACGCCAATTGTGCCGGTAGCTTTAACAGTTCCGCTCTTACAGAAGCCAACCGATTCGACAATTGATTGACTGACCTTGAAGCCATCTCTTTGAGTAAATACTTAGACTCACTGTCTAAAGTTTGAATGAGCATGGGAATTCGCTCTTGAATAGACTTTGGGGTTACATAACGATACACAGCCCGAAAAGGAGAAGTTAACCAACTGATGGAAGCACCGATTGCAAGTGCTATATATTGAATAAGATCTGGGGATTGCAGTTGCCGCAAGTTATTCTCTAATTTGGATTTTAATTGACCTGAAGAAACACTCATTAATTGTTCAAAGGCACTCTTATTCTGCTCTACCAATTCCCATATGTATTTTCTACCAGTGACTTTCCCTTCATTGGCTTCATAAGATCTTAAAAGACTTTGAACAGAAGGGATAAGGTTCTTTATCCTAATCTGCTCTTCTCTCAAATAAATCAGGCGCGATAATCCCTCAATAACGTCTTTCATTCCCGTATCAAGAACACTTAATTGATCCTCCTCATCTTTCTTTTGACTACTCAGCAACAAGTACCTTAGATTAAAATGTTCTTGAATGGATTGATTGGAATGTTGAGAACTAGTAGCAAGTTTAACCCGCTCTTGTAGGATTATTTCATCCATTTGCCCTACTCGTTCTTCTGCTTCAGTTCGCAAATCATGTACATCTCTCATGAGCTTATCCAAATCCACGAAGCGATTGATAAGAAACAATGCGGCTCTACTGAGTTTACTCACTGATAAAATGACTGTACTTAGAAAAATATACAAAATATAACACAGGGTTTTGGCCTGTTGTATATTGGATACATTCTCCAGATCCAAACTCAACAGGTGCTTAGTGGTTGAAATCAAATCTTCTACTTTTTGCTTAGTATTCGTTGTTGGACTTTCATAGCATCCTGCCAATGTATCATTTAATTTAGAGAGTAACTGGCGCTCTATGGTGTTCATTTGATGGTTCGTTTCCAGCAACTGCTCTATGAACAGTTTGGAATACAGTAAAACGCCAACAGAACGGCCTCCGTAGACGTCAAAGGACTGGTAAACCTCCGATTCGTGGTTATTAAAGTCACGAGTGACTTGTTGAACGTTCACAATTGTTTGCGTATAAGCTGCAAACAGTAGAGCTGATTTAATAAAGTTCTCTTCATGTAAAGCCTGGTCTTTGCGCCAATTGGTAAACCGTTCCCTCAACCCTATCATATGCACGACTCCTTTTTTGCAGGCTAACAACTTCAACAATAATCCAGATTGCTCATATTGTCATCTGGTAATCGCGTATTACTGGTTTAGGGATTAATTTTTAGCCGTTCAGATCGTTATCCGCTCCCTGATGGTCGCGGCTCGGTTTGCACAAACAACATCCGAGCCGCGACCATCAGGGCTGAGGGATCGACTCATTTTTTAAATGGGGTATTTATACCCAAAGTCGGGTTCTTCGCCTAATGGCGATGCCTTAAGCGGTGTCATTATGTTCTTCTATACGCCCCGCATCGCTCCGCTTGCTGACGCGCGCGGCTCGGTATCTTCTTTGCTGTCTGAATCAAATCCTAATCACAGCAGGGAGTGAACCGAGCCGCGCGCGTCAGCAAGCGGATATGGAACTATCCGCTTTCACGAATAGCGCTGCTTAAGGCAGCGCTATTGGGCGAAGCGCCGGACCTAAGCTTACTCTGACCATCAGAGAAGAGATTAGCCGAGGGACTATAAAATGAGTCGATCCCTCAGCCATCAGGGAGCGGATAGCATCTCCAGAGAAATAACAGAGATAACACCAAAAAAGGGTTACCCAAAAAATGGGGACCAAAAATGGGGACGGACCCCACTGGGGTCCGTCCCCAAGGATCTTAGAAAACAGTGATCTAAACTCTGTTAATGCACATTGAGATTACTTTCATCGGGAGAAGGTGCACCATCACTGTCTCCCCCTTTTATTTGAGCTAGGAAAAATTTTGAATGTGATAGAATTTGTTGGGCTCTGAGTTTTTCTACCTGACCAGGGGTTTCCTGCTTCGGTTTATCATCGGATGATTTTGATGCCTCTACCGGTAACTGTAAAGTAGGAAAATGTCCTTTAACTTGTTCATTAGCTTCAACTGCATTTCGTTCCAAATCTTTCTTAAATTGCTCAATTTGCCCATTTAACTTTTGTGCCTCTTCAATCATTTGCACCGTTTTGGATTTTTTACCCGTAAAAAGCTCTACTAAATAATTCCAAAAATAGGTCGATGTAACGGCATTTTCCAGAACAAATGCAGCCATCTGGTCTTTACTACTCTTTAACTCATCAATAAGCTTAATGTCTTTTCTCACATCCACGTAATGACTCACTGCTTGCTGTACGAGTGCATGTGCTTGGAGAACCTGCTCTAGTTCGTCAACAGACTCACGTTGGGTTAAATCCTTTAGTGTAGGAAAACTGCTCTCAAAATCGGAGAGTTCTCTAGCGTAAGCTTCATCAGCCAATTGAGCCGCTTTTAATTTTTCCTCTAATAGCTCATTACGCCGAGTAAGAAACGTCACATTGAAATTATCAAATAAACCCGCCTTAAACTGACCTAGTTCTTGGTCAAATTCTTTTTTCTTAGCTTCCATATCCTTTCTTTTTGCAACAAGGGCATTTAAGCCGACTGACAGCTTTCGTAATTGAAGTTGCAATTCATTGAGTTTTTGATCCTCACTCTTTCTTTTTTGCACCAAAATCTCTAAACAAATAGCCTTCATCTCACCTAACAAGGAGATTTGAAGAGGATGTAGTATTTGGGGATCTTCAACCACGCGTTTTAGTGCCCGCGCGCAGAGTTCTGAATATCTTTTCTCAACTTCAACGACAGATTGTACCTCACGGTGTAAAAACTCTAAGGCGCTGCTTTGTTCTTGCAACACGGCTGTTTCCTGAGCCAATACCAAGTTGTGAAATTCCACTGAAATCACCTCTTGGTTGGGTATTTGAGGAAGCTCTTTTTGTACTCGCACCAGTTGTTGATTTAACTCTATTAGCCGATCCATGACTACCTTCTCAAGCAGTTTCTTACTTTGGCTATCTAAAGTCTCAGGAGCAATAGCCTCTACGACTTCTTTAACTTTTTTAGGCGCTGCAGCTCGATAGGCCATATTACTCAGAGAACCAATGCCACTTAATACCCATAACCCTTTAGAAATAAGGTATCTAGCTAAATCAGGATGCTCTATTTTAAATAAGTTTTCGTTGAGTTTTTGGAAATTAGGATCACCTTGTGAAAGATTACCTAATAGTTTTAAGGCATCTCTATGCCGTTCTACTAATTCGTGCACATACAACACCCCTTTAATTTTTTCTTTATTGAGCGCAAGATCTCTAGAAAGTACTTGAAGTGTGCGAATATCATCAATAATTTTACTTTGTTCTGACTTTAAACGGAGCACAGATGCCACATCCATTTTCAAAACACCTAGACTGTCAGCTACCTGAGTCAGATCAATCCTATCACCTGCTTTTTCTTTTAGTATAATAACTGCTTGATCTTTAACCGTTTTTTTAACCGGTAATGCTTGTAGCCTTTCAGAGGGGCTAGGCTCATTTTGAGAGGATTGAGCAGAGGGCTGTAAGACTTCCTCTTCAAGGTCTTCTACAGATGCGTTATTAGCTTGTGATTCCTTAAGCTGTTCTATTTTAGCTTCAAGCTCTTTGAGCATTTGGTTAATATCAGCTAGTAAATCCTCGACCTTCAAGCGAGTTGCCTTTTCAACTCCAAATTTTCCTAACCGACTTAGTTTGGAAAGTGAACGCTCCAGGGTGCTTAAAAGAACAAATGCTCTTAGACATATGTCCTTCACTACCAGAGCATCATGAGCATTTTCAATGTCTAGTTGAAGTAATTCTTTCATTAAAGCTAAAAGGATACTTTTGTTTGCCACTGTATTATCGAGTGGTTTGGCATACATTACCGCTAAGAGCTCCCCTAAAGTAGCTAATTGTTGTTTAAGAGGAGAGTCTCTTGGTCCGGATAGGACCTCAAGAGCATCATCGATACTGAATTTTACAGCTGCCATTGCGCCAAGCGCGCGATTGTATCCACCATCACCCAGTTTTTGAGTAATGTCTTTAGAACTTATTAATTCATGTCTTAATGCTGTAAGTGGGATAGGATGAGCAGAATAATCCTCCATAAACTGATTGAATTTCAATACTATTTCGAAGTATCCCTTTTCCTTTTGGGCAAGTTTACCTCTAAAAGCTTTAAACTGTTTATCTAGCTTATCTCTTCTTTCAATCATTAGACATCTCGATTTTCAATACAGCATTTAAAGCCAAGAGGATCCACTGTCTTACTATATAGTATATTCCTAAATTATTATGAAATGATTAAGGTAATTTGCATTTCAAAGTAAATGCTCTACAAATTCAAAATCATGGGATTGTAAATTGTTCCCACTGCAAACAGGGCTTGCCCATAGATCTGCGCATGGCTTATCCCTGGTTAGAGACCACATTGCTAATCCACCTAAATGCTTAGATTGAGCAAATAACCTTAATTGATCTGCATTAAATAAAGTGAACTGTTCAACATTGACATCGTTTACCCCAATCATAGGCGTGACTTCTACCATTTCCCAAATAGATTCTGATTTCTGTTCTGGATACAGTTGTTGTAAAAAGCGATGCAATTGAGTAGCGGCTGAAATGGCATATTCTCCCATATCCCCTGCATACACAGGGCCATAATCCATCGCCATAATATTGACATGAAAGTTTAGTCCCTTTTGCTTGGCTGCACGAACAATGTCTTCACCCACTGAAGTTAAACCTTCAGGCATAACGGGCAAAGTAAAACTGAGATGAATATCAGGATTTTCTTGTACGAGTAATTGCAAAGCATCCATAATGCGGGGAATATTTGCTGTGCCATTTTCGATATCAAAGTCTAGGGTCTCAGCATGATAGTGCTTGATAACGTCTTTAAATACAGCCAGTAATTGCTTGCTATCACAGGAGTAAGACAAATCTGTCCCACTAGCCCCTCCAAATGAAACTTGCATGTTTACATGATTTGCAGCTAATTTGTCGAACTCGCGCTTTCCCCAATGTTTTGCTACTGAGTAGGCTTGTTGCCCCCCCCAAGCTGGCTGACATTGGCCACTATCGGTTATAAACGCCGCATGATACGATTTTAGGCCTAATTGCTTTGCTGGACCTAGCAAGTCCATAGGTTCCATGTCTTGAGTTTGGGAATCCCAATGGGTGTTTAAGGTAATATCCACATAAGGACTAAATACAGGTTGATGGATTACAGCCGATGCTACATTCGAGGATAATAGCAAACCATTGATAAGTGATAACACTTGACTCCAGCGCATAATTAACCCCTTAAAAGGAAATTATGGGCAATTTTACACCACTGGGTAAATTAATCAATCATTATGTGGCAATTAAATCAGAAATGACCGAATTTATTCATCGATGTCTATGACGGAGTTCATGAATAAAATAGATTGACAGTCAATCAATATTTAATTTAGTTTTAGCAACAGATCCCGGCCAATAAGCGAATTTTTTATTCCAGCTGCGCTCATAAGCAAGCGGACCAGTAAATGCACCATTAACGCTAAGGATGTAGCAATGAAACCATTATACATTGACCCAGATATAAGCAAAGCTTCAACCATCCCTTCTGAATTCTATACATCCATAGATTGGTTTGAAAAAACAAAGGAAGATATTTTCAGTAAAACTTGGCAATTTTGCCTAAGTACAGACGCTTTTACTGAGCAGAACCAATTGATTCCCTTTACTCTACTGCCGGAATTCCTTAATGAGCCTTTACTGTTTGCCAAGGATGAGCAAAACATCATTCGCTGTCTAAGTAATGTTTGCACTCACCGAGGAAATTTACTGATTGATAAACCTTGCGTTGCTCAAAAAATAAAGTGTTCCTATCATGGCAGGCGATTTAACTTCTGCGGAGAACTGCTGCATATGCCTGAGTTTGAATTAACTCAAAATTTTCCTTCTGCATCCGATCATTTAAGCCAAATCCCCTCACAAACGATGGAACCATTTCTTTTTGCCTCATTAAAACCGTTCATTTCATTTCAAGAAGTGTTTGCTGACATTAAAGAGCGTTTATTTTGGTTTCCTATAGAGTCTATGCGTTTGGATAAACAACGCTCAAAAAATTACGAGGTCAAGGCCCACTGGGCACTGTATTGCGAAAACTACCTTGAAGCCTTGCACATACCCTTTGTTCATCCTGGACTAAGACAGGTTATTGACTGTACAACATACACCACAGAGCTCTTTAGATACTGTAATTTGCAATTGGCTTTAGCGTATAACGACGAGACCTATTTCGACTTACCTAAAGAGTCTCCTGATTATGGCAAAAAGGTATCAGCCTATTATTATTGGGTTTTCCCCAACACCATGCTCAACTTTTATCCATGGGGATGTTCAGTGAATGTCGTTAAACCAATCACACCAGAATTAACCCAGGTATCCTTTTTAACCTTTGTTTTAGACGAGTCTAAATTAGACCAAGGAGCCGGGAGCGATCTTGATCAAGTAGAAATGGAAGATGAAGCAATTGTAGAATCAGTTCAAATAGGCATAAAATCCCGCTATTATAATACAGGACGGTTTTCGCCGACCAAAGAGCAAGGCACCCATCATTTTCAAAGGTTGCTTTGTGAATTTCTTAATCACTAATAAACTCATAACCAAGGAGTGGAGACTGAACACCATGGCAAACAAAAAGGAAATGTATATTTTTACCTTGATTGGGCTAGTCCTTGGTACCGTACTGGATTTATTATTACGTAACCACGTTACCACGATCTTTTATTACAGCATCATTAGTCTTTTTGCAGTGTTGTTTGTGTTAACCTACAACAACATGCATCTGCTGAAATTAGTTGGATCTAGTTTCATCGCATCTCTCTTTTTATCCATTCCCCTATTACCGATGGAGCTGGAGCTGCCGATCAGAAACTACTTGCATTTTTTTACCTTCATGCTTGGATTCCCGTTCTTTTTTTATGTCACCTATTGCTTCCATTACGCCTTTCATCATGACAACACCTGGAGAGTGAGTTACAGCTCCTTATTCGCTGCTGTTTGGAATACCATACCTCTACTCATTGTTGCCTCGATTTTTATTTCGCTGACTAATTTACTGATCGTCCTAGGGGCCTTTGTTTTTAAAACAGTAGGCAGCAATTTTTTATGGGATTTATATTTCTACAATCACGATTTTAAATTAATTAGCAACACTGTTCTTTTCTTTATTGGTTTAGGTGTGGGACTCCAGAATATTACGATTATCCATAACATGCGCTATTTATTGCTGCGAATCATGTACTATCTGTTTCCTTTGTTAGCCATTATTAGCGTGTTGTATTTTATTTTGTACCACACTCATTTTGTAACTGGCGGCCCGGAATACATCAACCCACTTGTGGTGCTTATTCCATTAACCACTGCTGGTATATTATTTTTTAACGCCTACTTTCAAGATGGAAGCCTTAAATCAGATTATCCAGACTGGGTAAAAATAGGTCTCAGAATTTATCGAGTAGTCTTGTTTTTTATAAGCCTAATGATGGCCTATCGAATATTGCAAGACCATTCTATAGAGAGCAATCTTCTCCTTTATCTCATTGTTATTCTCTTATTTGCATTGAATTATGGGGTTACCGCAATATTTAATGAAAACACTGAAAAGAAATGGATTTGCTTAGGAAACATTGTGATTGGTCTGTTTTTTATAATTGCGCTATTCCTCTTTAATATCCCACATCTTCAAATTGAGTTTAGTGTGGGCGGTGGAAATTCTACGAATATTATTTTAAAAGCCCCAGAATAAACAATATCCGCTCCCTCACGGTCGCGGCTCAGTTGGCACTGAACTAACCGAGCCGCGACCGTGAGGGAGCGGATGCAATCTAAACCCAGGAATGGGGACGCCCCCCACTAGAGTCCGTCTCCCTAAACCCTAGAATGGGGACGGACCCCACTGGAGTCCGTCCCCGTGTCGATAGCCCTCTTTTCATTAATCACTAATTTCTGGAAAAATCACTCTAAACCCAGGCTCTAATATCTGCCCCAGAGGATTTTTTGATAACTCATTCGTTTTAACAGCCATTCTAAGTTCAACCAAGCGCATCATCTGCTGTTTTACACCCATTTTAGAAGACAAGAATTGATTTATCAGCTGTTCATAGAATTTGATTTTATTAGACATCAAACGATAATCTAATTTTCCAAGGATTAATACATTGAGCAACAAGTCGAGATCTTGTGTTTTCGCACCATAGCGACTTAAGTTTTGATTGAATTTGAACATCCACTGTTCTCTGGTGTTAGGAACTAATTTTAAGAGTGCGCAACGTTTTTCTGAAAATACTGGATGGGTAAAATCAACCATCAATACCGCTAAGGCAAACTCTTTAGTGATGATTTTATCCTGAATCAATTTCTCTATAGCTTGCAGATCAGCAACTCCCTTAACCGGGGTCAGCCAACGATGATCAGCATCGCGTAAACCATTTTCAGGAAACTGCATGTTCATTTCTGTAAGCAATTGTTCATATTGATTAGAAGGGATCTTCTTTTCAAAATGTCCTAACAAAGGATTTAACCAAAAACCTGAAGGTATAGAAACATGAGATAAATCGTCATCCATGCTCGAGGCAATATTAATTTCAGTCGTGCAAAACAAAGGCCGTAACTGCTCTTGCAGCGACAAGGTTTTATGAAAGTTATCCAAGCGATTGCTGCTTTGAATGTTCTGCATTCCTTGTTTAACTTCCTCTGCAAATGTATTCGCATTAACCAACTGCTCAACCAGCTCCTCTACATCAAAATCTGGGTCGTTTGGTTGCAATATCAGAGGTCTGTTTTTTGTCCACCAATCGTTATGAGGTGACGTCAATTCTTTTAAGATCGGCCCACCCGAATTATGGCAAGCTGAGCAACGCATTCGCTTCCCAAAATGATCTTTGCCTTTAGGGGAATCACGGTACAACCACTGATTGTCTTTATAAGCATCTTTGGAATCCCCTCTGTAAAACCAACGAGTCCCTCCTTGATCAATGCCTCTTAATTCGTAAAAGTTATACAGTTCTTTTTCATTATCCCAACTAATAGCTTCTATAAGAAGCTTACTGTCTTCCGGATATTGATCTAGAAATAGCCTTGAATGATCCAAGCCAGTGAAATACCCAAGAAAGAGCTCACCATGCCGTATTTCTAAACTAGAGGTCTTTTGACCATACACTGACTCAAAAAAACTAAAACTACCTAAATTTGGATTATTTCTGCCACGATTTGCAACCATCGCAATTCGCTCTTTTAATCCATGAACCTTGAGCTCTCTCCGAAGCTCTTGAATAGACTGTACACAGATCTCTGATGCGGTGACTAGCTTATACAAGGGATCCTTCAATTTTTTGTCTAAAGGCTTGTCTTTGAAATACATCTGGCAATTGGCTTGAACGAAAGTAGAAATAAACAAAAATGGCAAAATCCAATGATACGTCATAAAACATCCTGTTAAACAGTGCTTTCAAAAAGTGAATTCCTGGACTGAATAGTAAAGAAAAAAAGTACTCTAGGCAAAAAAATTAATGATGGAAGTCGCGCAACTATCCCTAGTCGGATTCAGTTGAAAGAAGACGAGTTAATGACCCTAAAAAGGGTTCATCATACTGATTCTATAAACAAAAAAACCAGTGCGTTATTTACATACCCTAATTACACGATCTGTTTTAAAGATAAAGCCCGTATTAGTGCAGAGTAATACGGGCTTTATAACGAATCTATTTGTTTTTTGCTTTATAATTTGCGCTGTATTCATTACCTAGTTGTTTTGCTTTTTCTAAATCAGCTTGACTAAGTGATTTTTCAAGATCGGAAAGTCCTTCTGAGGCCTTGTCATAACCATTGCTTTTTGCGGCAGTAAACCAGGCATAAGCGACAATCGGATCTACTTTCACACCAATACCATCTCGATAGAATACCCCTAATCGATTCTGAGCTTTACCATATCCTTGTTCAGCCGCTTTCTGTATCCATTTGACGGATTGCTCCATGTCCCTGGTAACACCATCGCCATAAAAATACATATCTCCGATGCTGTACTGAGCATAAACATAACCTTGATCAGCACTCTTTTGATACCATTGGGCTGCTTTTTGATAATCCGCTTTTCCTAATTTTCCACTATCGTATAAATAACCCAACTCATATTGCGCTCTGTCGTAACCTAAGTTAGCTGCCTTCTCAAGAATTTCAGCTGCCTTATTGTTGTCCGCGGGTAATCCATCCCCTTGCTCATACATCAACCCAAGATTGAACATTGCTTTTGTATTACCAAGATCAGCTGCTTTGGTATACCACTTAACTGCCTCTTGTTTATCTTGTTTAACCCCAGTCCCCATGTCGTAGAAATAACCTATTGCAAACATAGACAGAGGGTTTCCCAAATCGGCTGATTTTCTGTACCAAACCAAGGCCGTTTCTAAATTCTGCGGAACAGATATCCCTTTTTCATACATATAGGCCATGCCATATTGACCATCAGGGCTATTTTGATTAGCTGCTTTTTGATACCACTCAAATGCTTTTTTATAACCATCAGAAGTATCTAAATACCAATAATAATCACCTAATAAAACTTGCGCATCAACGTTTCCTTGATTGGCTGCAGCGGATAAATATTTTTCAGCTTTATCGCCGTTATAACTAACGCCTTGACCATTAAAGTACATTTTTCCTAATAAATACTCAGCCTTTACGTCGCCTTTATCCGCTTCTGGCGATAACAAAATAAAAGCTTTTTCGTAGTAACCTTTGTTATAAGCATCTTCACCCTCTTGAGTCGTTGCTAACGCTGAAGTGCTTATCAATGTAAACAATGAAAGCGATAAAATATATTTCTTCATGTCCATGATTTATACCTTATTTTTAAGTGCTATCGTTTTAAAGTATATTACATATTTTGTACAATGCATAAAATTGTTAATCTATTTATACAATTTACAATCGACCAAATTTTGTATATAATGTTCTTCTTTTGCAACACTTCTGCGCCTAATAAACTTGCAAATCGTATACCTATTCTAGATATATCCAGATTCAGTGGGTTTTAGAAAGCGCTTGATTAACACAATAGGAATCTTATGTTTTCAAAAAGTACTCACCAAAATAAAAGACTGGATAAAAAAACTGGTCTTCCAATTCCATTAACAAGCCTTGAGGCTTATCAAATTTTACAAGATCAACAAAGCTGTGAGGTCATTGAAAGAGTCGTTCGTAATTTTCAAAATCTAGTTAACACACAAACGAGTGTTTTGGTGGATCTTCAAAAAGGAGAGGCGGCAATGAACAACCAGGAGTTTTTAGATCAACTGATTAAAACTTCAGGGCGTTTAATCTCAGCGCTAAAATGTCACACCCCTTATTCGACACTATTTGGTGATCTCGTGAAGTTCAAAAGCCAATTGCAGGTCATATTGAGATATTATCAAACTCAAATTGCAACAGGGCAGCCAATAGCTAAGCAGTTTGTTATGAATGCTGAGGAAATACTTCCTAGCATCCATACTGAAGGTTTGCTGTCCGATTCTGAATCCATGGAATTATTGATGTACAGCATCAATTACTGCGCTGATGACATCATGAAAAACGACCTCAAAAATATATACGATTTCATCTTGGATCCCTTTTTACTCGATCACAGTAAAGAAGAAGGGTTCTCTTACTTTAGGCCTTAATGATTTGGCAATAAGGGCTTACAAAGAAATCGATTTATTTGTAAGTCCTGGTGGTTTCTCTTATTTACTTTCAAAAGTAAAATAAGAGAAACTATACAAAGAACTCTATAAAGCTCACCAAAGGATCGATATGGATATTCATTTAATGGTGTTTGCTGCACCTATGTTCTTAATACTAATCAGCATTGAGAGCATTATTGATTACTACAAACAAACAAAACTCTATCAATTTAATGACTCTATAAACAACTTTAGCAGTGGAATTCTAGAAGAAATAGCAAGCCTTCCAATGCGTGCGTTGCTTATCTTTCCTTACTATTACATCCATGAGAACTTTGCTCTTTTTAAGATAAACTCTCATTCTATATTTTCATGGTTCATTTTGTGGGTTTCAGTTGACTTTTTTTACTATTGGTACCACCGAGCAAGTCATCGTATTACCTTTTTTTGGATTGGACATTCCGTTCATCATCAAAGTGAGCTCTTTAATTTATCGGTCGCATTAAGACAAGGTTATTTCCAAACACTGACCTCCTGGGTATTTTATTTGCCCATAGCGTTAATTGGTTTTCCTACCTGGATGTTTGTGATTGTCTCTGCCATCAATACCATTTATCAATTTTGGATTCACACCGAATCCATCAGGAACATGGGGTGGTTTGAGTATGTGTTCAATACCCCATCTCATCACAGAGTGCATCACGGCACGAACCCTCAGTATATTGATAAAAACTACGCCGGTAGCTTAATCATTTGGGACAAATTGTTTGGAACCTTTGAGCCTGAGAATGAGTCGGTCATTTATGGTGTGACCGAGCCATTAGACTCCTGGAATCCTTTTTACGCCAATATTAAAGTAGTTAAAGATGTTTTACATTATGGCAAAAAGCTTAGAAATAGTTGGAATCTGGTTAGGGCATTCTTTATGCCCCCAGAATGGATTATCAATCAACTGAAAAAAGAAAATGCATCCACCGAAAAACAAATCATTCATGCTAAGAATCAAAGTTCACCATTCGCCTATATGCTATTTAATACTGCAGTGGCTGTCTCTTTGTATACTTATTTGTCAGTAATTTACGATCCGGCTAAGAGCCTTTCCTGGTTTTTTGGGGCTGTAATTCTTTTAACACTCTATCTGTTGGGGAGAGTAGCAAATGGCAATAAGTCCATTCGTCTCTTTGAGGTGTCTCGTGCCTCTTTCCTTGTATTAGGACTCCATTCGCTCCAAACTCAATGGTTAATTTCTATAAGCTTCGGCATTTTGTTTTTTGTTATTAATTTTATCTTGTTTAAAATGCCAGGAGCAGAGGCAGAGTCACCATCATTAGTAACAACCTAGTCTAGAGGGGACGGACACTGAGGGATCGACACCTATTATAGTGCCCCAACTAATCTCTTTTTTGATGGTCAGTAAGCGTAGGTTCGGCGCTTCGCTGAATGGCGCTGCCTTAGCGGCGTCATTCGTGAAAGCGGATAGTTCCGTATCCGCTTGCTGACGCGCGCGGCTCGGTTCACTCCATGCTGTGACTAGGATTTGATTCAAACAGCAAAGAAGAAACCGAGCCGCGCACATCAGCAAGCGGACCGACTCACTCCCTTCTATGACTAGGATTTGATTCAGACAGCAAAGAAGAAACCGAGCCGCGCACGTCAGCAAGCGGACCGACTCACTCCCTTCTATGACTAGGATTTGATTCAGCAAGCAAAGAAGAAATCAAGCCGCACGCGTAAGCAAGCGGACCGACTCACTCCCTTCTATGACTGGGATTTGATTGAGACAGCAAAGAAGGAACCGAGCCGCGCGCGTCAGCAAGCGGACCGATGAGGGCCAGATAGATGAACCTAATAACAACGCCCGTTCGGCGAAGCACCTGACCCTTGGTATAAATGCCCCTTTTTAAAAAATGTGTCGATTCCTCAGGGACGGACCCCAGTAGGCCGTCCCCATTTACGCCCATTTAGACCCGCCCACTCATTGCGCCAACTCAAAATGCGGCAAATACGGTTGAGCAAACTCGTTGCGCAGAATACCCTCTTTGACCTCTTCCGGAAGGAATCCAGCCGTTTGAGCATCCCACATGGATTTGTAAAGCCCATTTCGTGCAATCAGTTCCTCATGCGAGCCATCTTCTACAATCACCCCTTTATCGAACACTAAAATTCTGTCCATATGCAATAAGGTTGATAAGCGATGAGCAACTACAATCGTTGTTTTACCCTCACATAACGATTGTAGTGACTCTTGGATATACTCTTCAGTTAGAGAATCAAGCTGAGAGGTAGCTTCATCTAAAACTAAAATAGGCGCATGGTGCAAAAATGCGCGCGCAATGGCAATTCGCTGTCTCTGGCCACCTGAAAGTTTTGTTCCGCGTTCGCCCACTACTGTATCGAAACCCTGCGATAAGTTTTGAATAAAATCAATGCAATTAGCCATATCCGCTGCAGCGACAATGTCTTCAATGTTTGCGTCCTCTTTACCGTATTTAATATTCTCAATCAACGTACGATGAAAAAGATGAGTATCTTGGGGGATCATGCTGATGGATTTGCGTAAAGAGTATTGCGTAGCTTTACTGATATCCTGATTATCAATCAAAATCCGTCCCGCATTCACATCAAAATAACGCAAAATTAAATTAATAAAAGTGGTTTTTCCACTGCCAGAATATCCCACTAAACCAACTTTTTGCTTAGGAGGTATCACTAAGGATTTATTATTGAATAGCTCAAGTCCTTCTTTATGATGGAAGGTCACATTATCAAATCGAATCTCCCCTTGAGTTACTTTTAACTCTTTGGCGTCTTCGGCATCTTTTACTTCGATAGGTATCGATAAAATGGCTAAGGCTTGCTTAACAATCCCTACCTCAATGAACAAATCGCATAGAGAGTTACTTAGGTTCCACATTTGCGTCATGATGGCGAAAGAGGTTGTAAAGATGAAGACGAGATCGCCAGTAGTGATAAGCTCTCTTTGCCAAAAACTAACTACTGAATAGATCATGACGACAAGCATAATACTTACAGGTATGTCCACAAAAAGACGGAAGACATTAATGAAATAGATCAGTCGGCTGTTACTATGAACTTCTTTCAATTGAGATTTCATCACGTATTTCTTTTCATACTCATTCTGAGCAAACAACTTTACCGTATTGATGTTGTTTAAAGTATCTACAATTTTTCCCTTAAGTTGACTCTTATCTTCTGCGTTAACTTTAGCGAGTTTATTGATTTTCTTTGCTGCAAATAGGCTTATTAGCAGTTGAATAGAAATCCATGTTAATAAAATGACTGCAAACCAGGAATTAATCGTTAAGAGAAAGAACATCGAAACCGTGATTGCAGCAATCGTTGTAATTACACTCCAGGAAATGATTTTACGAATGGCTTCAATTGAGCGAGGTATATCACTTATTTTATTGGCTAGATTCCCAGCCATCTGATTCGAAAAAAAGTGATGAGAGTGCTGCATGAGATAACTAAGAACAGTCATACGGATTTTAGCTTGAAATCTCGGTACCAAATAAGCTTGCCACCAATTGTGTAAACGCAACACAATAATAAAGCTAAACCAAGCAATACCACCCAACCACAATGCAGGAGCAATGGATTGGAAAATAGTTAATCTTCCACCCTGATGGTTAACAATTCCATCTACTATCATCTTTAAGGAATAGGGAATAACATTCGTTTCGAGAACCATCACCACTGGCGCCAGAAAGAATAAAGTATAGAGCCATGGAGATTCTTTGATGAAATACCAAATAAATTGTGTAATTGTGCTTGGTAATTGTTGTGAGTTCGCCATATTCACATCCTTGTAAAAATCTGGAACATCTAAACCAAAGATACCAAAGGCGAACCCAAATCGTAAGGGTTTATGAAGCAGAAAATAAAATATCTTAAACAATAGTTCTTTATTACATCAATTAGATAAAAATAACATCATCTCAAGGGATGCATAACACTAAAATCGAAACACAAGAAATAACACTGACAAACCATACCGTTGATCGTAATGTGGCTTGGTCCAGTAAATAGAGTACATGATAAACTATTCGACACACGATATGTGTTATCGCTAAGTATTGGATGGTTAAAGTAACATGATTGGTTGCTAAGGCGGTCAATGCAGCCGCAGAAAAAACAGCCAAAGATTCAAACGCATTTTGATGACCAGCTACAGCACGCCCCCCAAAACCATGCAAACGAGACTGCTGTTCACGAGGATGATGATTATCATATCCCTTTCCCTCTTTGCTCATGGCATAAGCAGCGGGTATCTTGGCTAAATAGGGCAATAGGACTGCTATCAATAAACAAATTATGAGCGTTGACATGAGGGTCTTCCTGACAAAAGATAACTGGTTTTGTATCTTAGCTAGTTTCATTGAGCTATTCAAATAATTTGTTTATGACCCAGGGTAAGGGAAAATGCACTTATTCCGCTCCCTCACGGTCGCGGCTCGGTTAGAACTGTGCTACTTGATCCACAGTCTTCAACACAACACAAAACCGAACCGCGACCGTGAGGGAGCGGAATAAGTGTGTAAATGGGTGTGATGAGGGATTGTATAGACACTAAATGACCGAATTCAAACCATTTTTTAACGAGGAGATCAGGGTTTTGCGTAAGTCCGCTCTATTTTTAACGAAGAAATTGGAGTTTTGCATAAGTCCTGTTGATGTTCGCACAATGACTCGCTACTATAAGCCAATACTCAAGCAACGGATCTGGTGAGGCAACTGTGAACGATATTAGCCGTGGTGGAATTCAAGTTAAAGGGTTTGCAGATCCAGAAATGGATTTTCAATTAATTCGTCAATTAGGAGCATGTGCTTATGGGGCTGCATCCATAGGTGAATGTTTACATATTGCAAACACAATAAAGACCAACAACCCTGTCGATTGGGTCAGAGCATTTGAAAACCTTGCTGAATGGCAAAAAAAAGATGGGATGGAACGATTAGTAAAGAACCATCTTATCAGTGGTCGAGAACAATTGTTTAAAGCAGCAAACTCTTTTCGTGCTGCTGAATATTATTCCCCAATGACCTCCGAGAAGCACCGTAAACTGGGCCTCAATTCTGCTGACTGCTTCAGCTTAGCTATTTCTAGCATGGATATTCACTTTGAACACCACCTCATTCCCTACCAAAACATTAATTTGCCAGCTTACTTTATTTCTCCGGCAAATGACGGCATTAAACGCGATACTATTTTAATTGTCAGTGGCTTTGATGGTACTTTAGAGGAAGAGTTTCTATTACGTGGCCAAGCGGCCATTGATCGTGGTTATAATGTAATCCATTTTGCTGGTCCTGGACAAATGGATGTTTTTCGGCACTATTCAGAAACCCATTTCGAACCTAATTATGACCATGTTGTAAAGCGTGTTATTCATTATTTCCAGTCAAGGCATGAAATCAATATGCATACCCTTACTCTGATGGGTATTAGCTTTGGCGGCTATTTTGCTACTAGGGCAGCCTGCCATGACTCTAGAATCAAAGTGTTGATTGCAAACTCCCCTATTCTGGATTTACATGCTTACATGTGTTCATTTGTTAACATGGATCCTTGTAAAATGGCTGATTCTGATGATTTCAGTATAAAAGACATTCCGTCCATACCTGATGATGTCATGCCGCCACAACTCAAGTCTCAAGCCGAGCAATTAATTCATCGATTCGGACAGTCAAGCTTTAAAGCAACGTTTAATTATTTGAAGGAGTTCTCTGTTGGGGAAGCGATAAAGAATATTGACATTCCCTGCCTAGCCTTGCTTGGAAGTAGTGAGGGTGAGGAACCAAGACGTCAATTCGAAGAGTTTTGTCAAATAACACATGCTGATCAACATGAGTTTAGTGATTTTGAAGGTGCTGGAAGCCATTGCCAAGTTGGAAATGTCGCTTTCGCCAATGCAGTCATCTATGACTGGTTAGATACTATTTAACCAACCCTTTCAACTTAATAAAAGAGAAAAAAATCATGACACAGGATGACTCAAAGAAAAAAAACAAAGGACACATTGTTCTGACATCTCACCCTGCTAGACACAATGTAGCGCCATTAAATGTCCAATGGGGAAAAGCTGATCCTAAGGAAAGAGGGCCAGTTATAGCATCGCTCACGAATACTAGACATAGAAACGTCATTGGAACTCATTCTGGTTTTTATTCTGTCTATCGAGCACTTGCTGTAGCTGCTGGACTATTGGATCCAGAGCACGTTCCTGATTTAAGTAATACTACCCCTCCTGCAGACATTGGCCCTCATGCACAATGGAGTACTCCAGGGAAAATTATTTCACTCGACCCTTGGGGGCACCTAGTGGCCAACGTTTTTGCTGATGAAATACAAGCTGGATATGATATTAGACCTACCATTGCTGTAACTCGCGCTCATATAAACCTCCCAGACTTACATGTAGCCATGCAAAAGGGCCGATTAAAAGCGGATGGTAAAATTCTAAGCGAAAATGGTGATGTGGTCGTGACTAAAGCAGCCATTGAGCCTGTGTGGTATCTTCCTGGAATTGCAGAACGATTCCAAGTTTCTGAGTCGGTATTGAGAAGAACTTTGTTTGAACAAACCGCAGGTATGTTTCCTGAACTTGTCACTCGACGAGATCTGGATGTTTTTTTACCCCCAATTGGTGGTCTTACAGCCTATTTCTTCGGAGACGTTACCACTATCCATAAACCGGAAATAGAATTAACCTGCCGAATTCATGATGAATGCAATGGTTCAGATGTATTTGGTTCTGATATTTGTACTTGCAGACCATACTTGGTTCATGCGATTGAACTGTGTATTGAATCAGCCCAAAAAGGTGGAGCTGGTTTGATTGTATACAACCGCAAAGAGGGAAGAGGTTTGGGCGAAGTCACTAAATTCCTAGTTTATAACGCTCGCAAAAGACAAAAAGGTGGAGACACGGCTGCTAAATATTTTGAAAGAACAGAATGCGTTGCTGGCGTACAAGACATGCGCTTTCAAGAAATCATGTCAGATATTCTTCATTGGCTTGGTATAACAAAAATACATCGATTTGTTTCTATGTCGAATGTTAAATATGAAGCGATAGTAAGGGCCGGTATTCATATTGATGAGCGAATTCAAATTCCAGATGAATTAATCCCTTCCGATGCACAAGTTGAAATCGATGCAAAGCGAGCTGCAGGCTACTATTCTACGGATGGAATTATTGACATTAATGAACTAGCCAAACCCAAAGGAAGAGCACTTCATGAATAATATTGGGCAGGACGTTCCAGACTTTATAAAAAGAGTATACGATCCAAAGACCATTCGCTCGCAATCTAAACGTATACTGGACTTAGCCAAACAGAACCAACTGAATTATTTTGCCTTAAATTCAGAAAAAATGGTATCAACCGCTTCTTTCGTTATCGATGTTATCGCCAGCCAATATCCTGATCTCAATATCCCATATCATAGCCGTTGGCGCCATTTTGAAATGGATGGAATCAATCGTATCGAGCAATTAAGGCAAAAAGCCCAACCTGAAAACTCTCTTTCATGGGGTAAGATTCTGTATGAACTCGTTATCATCTCAGTGCTTCTAGACGCCGGGGCCGGTCGAAGCTGGGTTTTTCAAGAAGAGAGCAGCGGCAGAAGCTATAGCCGGTCGGAAGGATTAGCATTAGCCAGTTTCTATTTATACCAAAGCGGTTGTTTTAGCTTGGACCCTAATAACCCCTTTCGAGTAGATGCAGAATGCTTGCTACGTTTTAGTGAAAAACAACTACAAAATGCCTTTCAATTGTCAAACAACAATGTATTGGAAGGTGTTTCAGGACGCATCACTTTACTGAATAAACTAGGTACAGCTATTTTAGAGCAGCCGCATTTATTCAATCAGCAGAAACGACTTGGCGAGTTTTATACTTATGTACATAACTTACAAATCAACAAGATGCTTTCAGCAACACAACTGTTTCAAACTACACTCCTAGCATTTAATGGTATTTGGCCTACAAGATTAAGCCATCAAGGAGTCTCCTTAGGAGATGTATGGATACATCAAGCCCTAAAAACCAAAGAGCAAGGATCTGAATACATCCCATTCCATAAGCTCACCCAATGGCTAACTTACTCGCTCATTGAACCACTAGAGCAGTTAGGAATTACCGTTACAGAAATGGATGCTCTAACTGGCTTGCCGGAATATCGAAATGGTGGTTTACTCCTCGACTGTGAATTATTGCAGGTGAAAACCCCGGCTATTCTGGAGAAAGCTCAAGAACCCGGTTCAGAGTGCATTGTAGAATGGCGGGCTTTAACCGTAGCACTATTGGATGAATTAGCAGTGCTCATCCGAAACCAACTTAACAAAGATTCGACATCTCTTCCTTTAGCAAAAATCCTACAAGGTGGAACTTGGGAAGCAGGGAGAAGGATTGCGAAGCAAAAGCGCAACGACGGCACACCCCCAATTCAAATTATTAGTGATGGTACAGTCTTTTAATAAGGAAAAGTCATGGACAAAAATCAAGTTGTCGTTATCAATCATCCGCTTATTCAACACAAGCTGACAATTATGCGCCAAAAGGAAACCAGCACTTGCAAATTTCGCATGCTGATGCATGAAGTCAGTATGCTGCTTGCCTATGAAGTTACACGAGATTTGGAAACGGAGATGCATGACATCGAAACTCCGCTAGATTCTATGAAATCCCCGCTTATAAAGGGTAAAAAAATGGTTTTCATTTCCATTTTAAGAGCTGGAAACGGGTTGTTAGAAGGGATGCTGCAGCTTGTCCCTACTGCCCGAATAGGCCATATCGGATTATACAGAGACCCTAAAACTCTTGAACCTGTTGAATACTATTTTAAACTTCCCGAACATACCCAAGATCGAGATGTGATTATCGTCGATCCAATGTTAGCGACTGGAAATTCAGCGGTGGCTGCTGTGAAAGAAGTAAAGGCAATAAATCCTAAATCGATCAAGTTTTTATGTCTCTTAGCTGCGCCTGAAGGGATAGCCAATTTTCACGAAGAGCATCCGGACGTACCAATCTATACGGCAGCGATTGATAAACAATTAAATGATCATGGCTATATAGTCCCTGGATTGGGTGATGCAGGGGATAGATTGTATGGCACTAAATTGGATCACTGATTGAGAGCACAATGATCATTGGGCCTATTATCCGCTCCCTCACGGTCGCGGCTCGGTTTCTTCTTTGCTGTCTGAATCAAATCCTAGTCACAACAGGGAGTGAACCGAGCCGCGCGCGTCAGCAAGCGGATACAGAACTATCCGCTTTCACGAATGACCCTGCTTAGGCAGCGCCATTAGGTTCATCTACACGGCCCGCATCGGTCCGCTCCCTGACAGTCGCGGCTCGGTTTCTTCTTTGCTGTCTGAATCAAATCCTAGTCACAACAGGGAGTGAACCGAGCCGCGCGCGTCAGCAAGCGGATACAGAACTATCCGCTTTCACGAATGGCGCTGCATAAGCCTCACTCAAGACTCACTAGCCAAGCCAACTCCAACATGGCCTTCTTCCTTTGCCAATAAAACACTACGAGCTGTTTGTAAATCAAAAGATCCTTCCCACGTTGAAAGAATAATCGTTGCTATTGCATTCCCTAACATGTTAATAATCGATCTTGCCTCATTAAGAAATTTATCGATGCCTAAAACCAATACCACTCCAGCTGCAGGAATATGACCCATTGTCGCTAAGGAACTAGCTAATACAATAAAACCACTTCCAGATACCCCTGCTGCCCCTTTAGAGCTGATAATCATCACTCCAAGTAATGATAACTCTTGCCATATTGTCATGTCTGTATTTGTGGCTTGAGCAATAAACATAGCGGCCATGGTTAAATAAATGGCTGTACCAGCAAGATTAAACGAATACCCCATAGGCAATACCAAACCAATGACCGACTTATTACAACCAATCTGTTCTAGCTTTTCCATCAAATTAGGTAACACCGTTTCAGACGAAGAAGTACCCCAGACAATCAACAATTCATCCTTTAAATAGCGAAGCAAATGAAAGATATTAATCTTACAATACCACTGCAAAATCGAACCCATGACAACTAAAATAAAGAAGATGGATGTCGCATAGTAACAAGCCAATAAACCCATCATATTCAGTAAAGGTCCTACTCCAAACTTACCTACACTGAATGCCATCGCTGCGAAAGTTGCAAGAGGTGCCAGATACATAACGAGATGTATCATTTGAAAAAATACCTTAGTCACTGTTTGCATCCCAGCAATGATTGTTTTACCTGGGTTGCCAATCAAAATTAATCCAAAGGAAAATAGTAAAGAAACAAAAATAACTTGTAGCATCTCCCCATCAACGAAAGCACTTACAAATGTCCGAGGAATTACGTTCAGTAAAAGCTCTGAAATTGTAGTTGCTTTATGCACCCCACCTACGTATGAATTTGCTTCTTCAATATTAAGAGATGCCGGATTGATATTTAGTCCAACTCCTGGCCTGAAATAATCCGTAGCAACCAGTCCAAGAATCAAAGCTAATGTTGTAAGCACTATGAAGAATACCAGCGCACCTCCTGCAATCCTTCCCACATGACGTACATCATGGAGTGCGGCAATTCCCGAAACCAAAGTAAGAAAAATGATTGGTGAAATCAACATCTTAATAATTCGAATAAACACATCTGCAAATGCTTTGAGTTGTATACCTAAATCAGGAAGGAAATAACCAAGGAGAATACCAAGAATTACACCAATTAGGACTTGCACATACAGTGGTTTTAGAAAGGTCATTGTTATACTCCAAGAGGTTTATGGACTTGTATTGTGAAGCTTAAAAACGCATTCCCTGCTTGGAATATTATTACACAAATTATTTTTAGATGGCTAGAACTTATTGATTGGAATTTTATTATTCAAGGATTTATAACCATGTTATGGAGAATCATACAGCAAGAGTCCATTCTCATCCTTACCATTACTAATGTCGCATTCAAAATCAACAACCAAATAACCAGTACTCAGATTATGATTATAAAAATTAACCCTTAAAGTTGCCGTGTTGTCATCCAACACATTTAATCGAGCAATCATTTGTAAAAAGACCCCCGGAGTATTTTCAATCAATTGCTCTGTGCTTGTGGTCACAATATCTCTTAGTTGTTCATTAATGCGAGTTTTAAAATGAAGATATTGCGTAAAATTAATTCGAGTGGTTGCTGCATCGATGTTTTGAGCAAGTTGGCTTTGCAGCTCTGGGTCAGTAATATCGCAAAAATCCAATCGAATAATGGCTTTTACATCATCACCTCTTTCAAGAGCTTTAACCAGTTGTGAATAGTTGGTTAAGAGATTAGTCACCGCATTGGCGCTTGTGGCCGCAATTAATAGTACGAAGCATAATAAACCAGAGACTAATTTATTCATCCGTTTCCCCATATTTCTATGTTTGGAGTTATGCCATTATCCGCTTCCTCACGATCGAGACTCGGATTGGCTAGCGAATATCGGCGACTGACCCCAGTGGGGTCTGTCCCCAACCACGCTGCTCAATGATAACCGAGCCGCCACCGTGAGGGAGCGGATTTGAATCTCAGCAACATGAATAAGACTAAATTATAAATAAAGTGTATAGTCTTAACTCTAAAATCGCCAGTTTTTGGAAAATGATTTGGTTTCATAGATGAGTTAAGCGATAATCTCTTTAACCAAAAACCCCTAGGGCTTACGCACATGTCCAAGGTTTTGTGTAAGTCCTCATACTACAAACTCATCCAAGAGACTATATGCACCAATTAATTGACTATATTTTACACATCGATGTCTATCTAAATACCTTTGTGTCGAGCTATGGTTTCTGGGCCTACTTGGCTTTAGTTTTAGTTGTCTTTTGTGAAACTGGGCTTGTTGTTACTCCTTTCTTGCCAGGAGATTCACTCCTTTTTGCCGCAGGGAGCATTGCTGCTCAACCTAATCATCCATTAAGCCTATGGATACTTTTTACTCTACTATTCTTTGCATCAACACTTGGCAATCAAATCAATTTTTTAATCGGCAATTGTGTTGGACCTAAAATCTTTAGTGTTAAACGCTCATGGCTCTTCAATCCAAAGCATTTGCATGAAGCTCATGCCTTCTATGAGCAACATGGTGGGAAAACAATTGTGTTCGCACGTTTTATTCCTATTATACGAACATTCGCCCCATTCGTTGCAGGCATTGGCTCGATGAATACCCTTCATTTTACGCTTTATAATCTATTAAGCGCCGTTTTATGGATTGGAAGTTTACTCTGTTTAGGTTATTTCCTAGGATCAATTCCGGTTGTAAAAGAGAATTTTACCTTAGTCATTTATGGGATCATTGTGGTTTCATTGATGCCACCAATTGTGGGATTGATAAGCAAAAGACATAAGGGTTGATGTTTTGTTTAATTCCGCTCCCTGACGGTCGCGGATATAGAACTTCAAATTAACGACATAGAGTATTCAGGAACCTGAGGTTTTAAATCCTCCCTCAATCGCTTCAACGATTTACTGTAATTTTCTGAAAGGAATTGCAATGATTTTTTATCCTCCCTCGCGCCCTGAAGCTCGTGAAGGAGCATGGTTCTGTAAGAGTGTGCATGCGTATTTCCATTGCTATTATCACCAAGATACTTCAATAGGCTTGTTTTTGCTGTTTCAAAATCTCTAATTTTAGAAAAATCTTGATTGAATTGTTCTGCACGATCTCGGCCTGCTCTACCATGATAATGAAAGAAGCAGAACCAGATGCTCTTGTTGTAATCAGTATAGGCCAGAGTAGCCTTCGCTACAATTCGTTTTAAATATTCTAGCTTTCTCTGATCAGCCGTTAATTCCTCGACTTCTTGTTCGCCACTCGCCTCTGAACCAGCACTCGTCCTTGATTGGAGTAGAGTCGAGTTTAGACCCAAAGGACTTCCTACCCCAAAGAGAGAGATTGATTGAGTTGAAAGAGTAGGTTGTTCAGATTTTCTTGTGGGATTTTGGACACTCAATGCATCAATTGCTGGTATCTTCCTGGCCTCGATGACCTCTGTGGTCCAATGTGCATTATTTAGATTTTGTAATGTGATAGTGTGTTGGTTAGGGAGATCATTGGGGTATTCTTGAACTGCATTTTGATTACGTAATACATGAAGGTTTAGATTGAAAGCAATTGATAGATAATCTAAATCAATGTGTGATCCCCAAAAGAAATCTTGTGTAATACCATTCATGGCAACAAGAATTGGAGAGTTTTTCTGTGGCTCGGTACGATAAGTAATGTCCTTAGGCTCAACTTTATCACCATAGACAAGTTTCAAAAAAATGGGCATTAATACATCATTTTCATGATTTTTGATCACTGTTCGTCTATCAATCTTCTGCAATTCACGCAAAATATCAGGCGAGTTTGCAAAAGGGTTAAACCTTGGATCAGTATCAATTGGATTGCCATAATACAAATAAGCGAATTGCACAAAATTACTGTTTTCTTCAAGATCTTTTGGCTTTATGTGAAATTTTGCACAACTATTTCTTAATTCAGAAACTTGATATTGATAGGTTATAATTCGCAAAGAGCTTTGGAGTTGATCTAAGAGCTCTTTGTCTCTTCCACCCATATTATTTCTTAATATACTGTCATACAGAGCGGGCAATCGGTCATAGAGGTCTGATACCGATGGATCAAGTTTGACCCAACGATCAAACATTTCTCTCTTGCCCTGGTTTTTTTCTTGTACAATGATGCTTAGAACGGCCGTAGCAAACGCGTAAAAGGCACAGTTACCAAGTCCAGGGTTATCAATAATGCGTTTGAGATGCACAACAGATTCCTTTGCCACTTCTTGCGATTCCTCTATGGAAGGGGATTTAACCGACTTTTCGCCTTGATACGCTTCCAGAGGTGTCAGTTTCAATCTCTGAGGTGTTCTATCTAGATAGATGCTAGCGTCTCTATCATTAAATTTTACAACCCAATATTGTTGTTTATTCTCTACTACTACCCTAGCTTGTTTTTTAGAAGGCGCATCGATGCTACCTTCAGATACATCCAGGGACAGTGCATCGGATAATGCTTTAACATCTTTAACCGAGTAACTCCTCTGAAATGCATTTTTATCGGATTCAAATTTATCTTTCAGATCGCCCAATATCACTGTGGCGTTTTTTGCGAGAAACTCTTTGATAGCCTCACGGTTACTTCCTAGCTCGATACCTTGTAGCAACCTGCTTAAATCGAGCAATAATTTATTTCTGACGTCGAGAAGCAAATTATCTAGTCTAGGGCAAAAGTTACCCACCAATTCCAGCTGAAACCATTGGTTACCACTTGCAATATTGGCTTTGAATTTCAACACCAAGTCAGTCAACTCTTCCAATGCCTCACTTTCTGCACTAAGTTGATAGTGTTGGTTTAATTTTAATAGAACAGGAGCCAAAATGAGTTCAATATCACGAGCATTATTGTAATAAATAAGCCACTCTTTTAGAGTTTTCCAAGCTTTAGGTTTGAATTGTGGGTGAAGTTTTGCAAATTCATCGAGCAATGCTTGGTAAGCAGGGGTTTCTTGAAAAGCATCCAAGCGACCACTGAGTATTTCAACTCCTAAACCAATTGCTAGTGCATTGAACAGAGAAGGACCATCTCCATCGGCTTTAATTACTGTTGTCATGAGTACCCCTAAAACCTCTGATTTGCATCTAAATACAATGTATAGATATTATCCTATAGGATGAGACACTATTCAACAACTTAGTTTGATATAAAGCGAACTATCCATTCAGCAATCAAACCATCATTTTCCTCCAAAGCCAATGATTGTATTGCCCTTGAAAATTCTGACTCACTCACTTTGTCTTCTTTGGAAACCATTAAATCTCGTGAATAGTCTTTGGTGAATTCAGGATGTCCTTGAATGGTTAATACAGTTGACCCAACTTGCAACATATAGTTTGGACAGAAATCGCTACCAGCAAGCAATTCAGCACCTGGCGGCAGTTCAATCACTTGATCTTGATGACTCACCAAAATATTGAATTGCTCTACCTTTGGAACCATCCACTCTTTTTGATGATACACTTGATTTTGGGACATGCCCACTCCCCATCCTTTGGGTGATTTAACGACTGTTCCGCCTAAAGCCTGAGCCACCAATTGATGACCAAAACAAATTCCCACCAGTTTTTTTTGTTCTAAATGCAACAGTCTGACGAACTGCTCTAATTGCTTTATCCACGGATAATCATCGTATACACCATGTCGACTGCCAGAAATCAAATAAGCATCCACTTCATGAATGCTCTTAGGAAACTCACCATTTTCTACATTAAACACTTTAGACTCAAGAGTTGAATCGGCTCGTTTTAGCAGATTCATAAACATTTCAGGATATTGACCGTATTTAACTGCCAATGCTGGACTGACTTGATCACACAACAAAATACCTAACTTCACGATAGTGTCTCCTACTTGCCGATGGCTTTTACAAGGATAACCTTGTATTCAGCTTGAGAAAATGGAATGGGATTTGAACCAGCTGCAGCATCCTCCGTCGCCATTTTAGCTAAACGATCAACTTGTTTGTGATCAATGCCCAACTCGCTTAGAGTGTTTTCAATCTTTAACTCTAGCCGCATCTGCATGATCCAATCTAAAAAGCCATCAAAACCATTAGAAATCGATAAGAAATTGGAGAGTCGTTTGATCTTCTCCTCAATAGCAGAACGATTTGCCTCCAACACGTAGGGCATTAAAACCGCATTCAATCGACCGTGGTGCGCATCAAATAATGCCCCTAAGGGATGCGCTAAAGCATGCATAGCTCCTAAACCTCTTTGAAATGCAGTTGCTCCCATTGCTGAAGCAACCAACATATTGCATCTTGCTGTTGTATCATTTCCCTGTTGATAGGCTCTAACCAGATTTTCTTTGATCAATCTTATTCCTTCCATCGCGATTCCCTCCGCCATTGGATGATAATAAGTGGCGCAAAAGGCTTCTAAACAATGAGACAGCGCATCCATTCCCGTTGCAGCAGTTAAAGCAGGCGGCAATCCGACTGTTAATTCTGGATCTAAAATGACCAATCCAGGCAGCATATTGGGATGAAAGATGATTTTTTTAATTTCCTCTTCTGTATCGGTAATCACTGATGCGCGCCCTACTTCTGAGCCTGTTCCTGCAGTAGTAGGGACAGCTATCACCGGTGCCATGGCAGCGACATTGACTCGAGACCAGTTATCCCCAATGTCCTCAAAATCCCATAATGGTCGTTCCTGGCCTACCATTAGAGCAATCGCTTTTGCTGCATCTAGAGCCGAACCACCACCAAACGCAATGACACCGTCGTGTTGTCCAATTTGATAAGCTTGGGTACCCAATAAGACGTTCTCACCAGTCGGATTAGCTTTAATTTGACAAAATAATCCAACGTCTAACCCAGAAGCTCGCAGATCCTGAATAATTCTGCCAACCATCAACGTCGCCGCTAAACCCGGATCCGTAACAAATAAGGGAGCCTTTATACCCATGTCTATGCAGGCTTGTGCTAATTCAGAAATCCGACCCGCACCTATACGAATCCGAGTTGGATAATTCCAATTAGCAATTAAAGACGTTTCACTCATTTATCTTATCCTCTCAATGTTTTGATATGAAATGATTTGGGGCGAGTTAAGTACTCATATCCAATGGAGGATAGGGTACATCCTCTTCCAGAGTTTTTAACTCCTGTCCAAGCAAGAGCAGGATCTAAATAATCACAACGATTGATGAAAAAGGTCCCTGTTTCGATCTGTTCACCAATGGCTATCCCCTTTTCTATATCTTGGGTAAACAAAGCAGCAGTTAGGCCATAGTCACTATCATTCATTAAGCGTATCGCTTCCTCATCAGAATCAACTGGCATAATTCCGACCACTGGACCGAATGTTTCCTCTCGCATAATACGCATGTGATGAGTTACTTCTGTTAAAATCTGCGGTGCTAAGTAGGCTGTGCCAGCTTTATCCATTTGAAAATCGTTTGAATTGATATGCCCTGTTGCTCCTTGTTGCACAGCCTCCCTGATTTGCTCCCTGACAAAATCAGCTGCTGAAGCACGCACCATTGGGCCTAAAGTGGTTTCAGAATCATCTGAACGACCCAATCGATATTGATTGACTAAAGTCACGGCTTTTTTCAAAAATTCACTGTACACTTGCCGATGAACATAAATTCGCTCAATACCACAACAAGATTGGCCAGAATTAAAAAATGCCCCATCAATGGTAGTTTCAACGGCGTAATCAATATCGGCATCTGCTCGAACATAAGCGGGATCCTTGCCACCCAACTCCAATCCAACGTGAATAAATCGCCCAGCTGCTGCTCGCTCAACCATTTCACCCCCCTCTACTGAACCAGTAAAAGCAACTGAGTTGATGCAGGGGGACTTAATGACTTGTTCTGTATCTTGGTGCGTTAAGTGCAAATATTGAAACACTCCTGAAGGCAATCGTGCCTGTTTAAACGCTTGATCAAATCGCTCAGCAACTAAAGGTGTTTGTGCTGAGTGCTTTAGTATCACCACATTCCCAGCCATCAATGCAGGAATAATCGCATTCACTGCAGTGAGGTAGGGGTAATTCCAAGGTGCAATTACAAATACGACACCCAGTGCTTCGCGCCGAATAAATCGGATAAATCCTTTCTTATCTTCTAATTCTACTGGTGCCAATGAAGTTGAAGCCTGTTGAATCATGTATCTAGCACGCTCTTCGAATCCATTAACCTCACCTTGTGCATAACGTATAGGCCGCCCCATTTGCCAAGCAATCTCTTTAGCAATCGCTTCTTTGTTGGCTACAATAGTGTCTACAGCGGACAAACAGTACTCCTTTCTTTCATCCAAGGAAGACTTTGCCCAGAGCCTTTTAGCCAACTTTGCTGTTTCCAAGGCCTTGTCAATGTCCTCCTGAGATGCATACGGCCTTTCTACATACAATGAATTGTCAATTGGCGAGTATGTTTTTAATGTTTTAGTCATTGTGAGTTAATCCCATTAGATAATTTCAAAATACCGATCCAATTCCCAATCGGTGATATGTCTTCTAAACTCTCGTTCTTCCCACTCTCTTGTTGCCGCGAAATGGTCAATGAAGTGATGACCAAACAGATCTTTGGCTGCTTTTGATTGTCTTAAATGTTGAGCAGCGTCCCAAAGGGTTCTTGGTAAAGCCAAATCAGGACTATGTCTTTGTTCATAGGAGTTCCCTTTCACTTCTTCTTCAGGTTCCAATTCATTTTCAATTCCATACAAACCGGAGCCAATTGCTGCGGCCAACGCTAAATAGGGATTAGCATCTGCTGCTCCCACTCGATATTCTATTCGCTGTGATTTATCGCTACCAGGAATGAGTCTTAATGCAGTCGTTCGATTCTCTACTCCCCAAGTTGCATCTGTTGGCGCCCAAAAACCTGGGATTAATCTTGAATAGCTGTTAACCGTTGGAGAAACCATCGCTAATAGCTCTGGCATTAAACGCTGTTGTCCTGCAAGAAAATGCTTCTGCGTTTTACTCATGCGGTGTGGCTTATCCGCATCATAAAAGGCTGAGCGACCAGAATCTCTTTCCCGTAAGGACAAATGAATATGGCCACTTTGCCCAGGATAATGACCTGACCATTTTGCCATAAAGGTAGCCATTTTATGATTGCGTTGGGCGAGTACTTTCATAAATGTTTTAAACAATGCCGCTTTATCACCAGCTTCCTCAGCAGTATCTACTGCGATAGCTGCCTCTAATACACCAGGACCAGTTTCTGTATGCAATCCTTCGATCGGAAAATCCATTTTTTCCGCCATACCTAAAATCTGCTGATACAATTCAGCATGAACAGTATTTCGAATCATGGAATAACCAAAATTATCCGGTGTAAAGGGTTGGAGGTTGCGAAAGCCTTTAGCTCGCACACTATCAGGTGTTTCATCAAAAACAAAGAATTCATATTCTAAAGCAGCATACACATGATAGCCCATCCCTGCAGCTTTATTAATCACACGCCTCAAGACAGCTCTAGGACATATACTTTCAGCTTGTTGAGAAAATTCACCAATGAAAAGCAATTGATTGTCTTCAAACACTAGATCACGACAACTTGTGGGAACAATCCTCACAGGGGCATCTGGATAACCGGTATGCCAGCCAGTAAATTTAACATTATCATAGAGTTTATCTTTTGAATCCCAACCTAAAACCACATCGCAAAAAGCAAACCCATTATCTAAGGCTGAAAAAAACTTCTCCCTGCTCATGTACTTACCCAACATGACCCCATCAACATCAAACAGCCCCACTTTCACATGGGAGAGTTGTCTTTGTTCAACAATGGTTTTAGCGTCCTCAACGGTCTTCACTTGTCTGGGGTTCAGCATGTCCTGTCCTTTTGGTTTTGTTTTTAATTTTGGTCAGTCTAGCGCTCAAAGTTAGCAAAAAATTGAAGCTTCCTTAACGTTAGCTGCAATAGTTTGAATAATAGGATGATTCTCAACAAACAGGAAGATCCAATGGCAATTATTGAAGGTACTTCGCAAATGCTTGAAATTAACAGGTTCGAATCAACAGGGCCTATGTAAACAGCCTTATTGTCGATAAGGTGGTGTTTATGCCCATTTATACCCAAGAAACTTCAAAATGCTAAGTTTTTAAAAACTGGAAGTTGTCATTAATTCGCCCATCAAGAGCATTTCCAATAAAAGTGGTTTTGCATAAGAGATCATATGACGTTTCGCCCTTATGGCTCAGCAGTTATGCTTAATTTCAAAACACATCAATGGGGTCAGGCCTTGGATTGTGAATTGTACCGGTTTTTTATTGGCACGTGGTTGGAATTCAAAATTCAAGGCCTGAGCCCACAGGTTGGCTGCTGATTGTTTAAAATGATTTTCGCAAAACACCTTCTAACGTTACAACACTAGAGGCATTCCTGATTAGAATTTGCTCTTGCTTTTCAATCATATCCGCAGATTTAATCACATTCTTTATACTTTCTTCCAATACTTTGAAGTAAGCACCAATACCGGGATTCGCTTTGAGCACATCGAGAATATTATTTGCCGCCTTCTTCTTTTCCGCTAAAGAAGCATTAACAAGCAGTAAAGCGTCCATATCCTTTCTTAATGGTTCAATCAGCTTTCTCTCTGCTTCACTAGTCATTCCAGCAAGCCATAACCGTTTACCCTGTAAATTTTTATCCATTTTTCTCTGCTCACTGGCTATAATCTCGTTTGGAGAGGCCATCTTGTGGGTTACACTAAGATTGGTGGCGGCTGCACTAAAGTCCTGGAACATTGCATTGATGTTGTCTAGCTCTTGCTTCTGTTTAGCTGTAGGATTAGTTTCATATAGGTTTTTAAGTATTTTTATTGTCTTTTCCAAAAATTCGTTTTGCTTGGCAATATCTACGAGCGGATGCTTTTCTGATTCCTCTATAGCGCTCATTAATTCCTTCATTAATTTTTTTTGTTGTTGCGTATACTCCCTTGAATATAAATCCTGGATGGGTGTGCCAAAAGAATCAAAATTATCGCTATTTTTCATGGAAGAATTAAAAAATCCATAAAGCGGTTCATTGATTTCTTTATCAACATAGTTTTTTAAGGAGTTTCTCAGGTCATGAAGGCGAGTGGATTGATAGAGTTGTGTATTTTGAGAGTGAATGCACATGACCTGAATGTGATAAATACCCTGTATTTCAATTATCTCGATAGGAATCATGGCCACGTCATCAGGTATTCTTGACATAAACTCAGCTTCGTTCGGAAGAGCGGATACATTGGCCACCGCATAATAATCAGCAAGTTGTTCGGGATTACAGACATGCAAAACAACTCCTCCATTACCAGCGAAACCCTTGGCTATATCTATGTTAGAAGTCATGCTTACATTCTTTTTTGCGATAATATCTACAATATTAATTTCAACCAGTTGCTCAGGGGCTAAGGAAGCAAGTTGGCCCTTTTTTTGTAAATCCTGGACACGTGCAAATTTTTGTTTAAATATAGGGCTCCCAAAGCTTTGACCGCGGTACAAAAAATCCGGCGTTTTATGGACTTCAACCTCTCTTTTCATAAGCCCAGCCTTATGAATGGCAATATTAAGTAAAAAAGCCATTTTTCTTTCTTCGTCGGAAGTGCTCGATGGGTCATTATAGGCGCCGACAATAGCGTTCAATTTCTTATAGAAAGGAGACTCCTTGGAATACATCCTAAGTAGTACATCCTCAAAATTTGGCTCTTTTCCATTTTTAGTTAATTCTGTTTTGCATTGATTGTATAAATCAGATAAAGCAATGGTTTCTCCATTTGCTGTCATTTCAAAATCCGAATTTTTTAATATTTTTTCAATACCAATCAGAAAATTTTCATCCAGTTGTTTCGCGATAACTGTTAGATGGCCTCTTTTAGTCATATTTTCAATTGAGTCCATTGGAATTTCAGCTAAAAGGGATCTTTGATTTGGGGGTTGACTGAGTACAAGAACTAGTTTTTCAATAGCTTGCTTTACAGCAATTTCCTCTTCAGCAAACTTTTGGGGAGACAAAGTATATTGAGCTGCAATTAATCCCTCTATATCTTTACGTAACTTATCTCTTGCTTCTTCTCGACGTAATTTATCTTCTACCTCTGTCTGTATTTTATCTTTTATAGCTTTGAATATTTTATTTATATTAGGATTTTTATCTTTGGATGAGGGCATCATATAACTCCAACAACACAGGCAAATTAGTTACTTACTAATTGTATAGAATTATAACACATAGCATGTATTTATGGCAATAAATCGATCATTAAGAGCAAATAGCTAGCAAGAAAATAAAATTTAACGCGATGAATCATCCAACAAAAAAATGCAAAGTTTATTTATTCAAATTCAATTTTTAATGAAACAGGTTCATCAATCCGACATTCCGCAATAAATCTATGAATAAAATCTCCAATAAGCTTTACCAAGTTCATTCAGTATCACTCTCTGCCTATCAACAATATTTGTGGTCACTTCTATTTTTTGATCGATGAACAACACGCTAATTCCCTGAAAACAAAAAATACTCATCGTGCAGTTGGTCGTTGCGTTGGTTTATTATTCATATCCGGGAAATAAGCATTTTCTTCTGCCAGCCTCCACATGACCGTATTTAATGCAACCTGACCGGGATCCGGACGGCAATCCCGGCTATATCCTCAAGTAATATTGATGGATTGTGCATCAATATCTTGTTCATAGTCTCCGTCCAAATGAAAACTGGTTGTGTCCAGATTCAGGCTGTTACAGGGTAATTTCAGATAATCGTTGAAAGGTATACACACTATCGTAATCTAAATGAATGAATGAATGGGGTCCGTCCCTTAGCTTTTTACAGGGCTAATCCAAACTGACTTTCTCTAAATAAGTAGGAATTGAACATTCCCACTTTAATTCCTTCTCAATGTGTCCCTTCAACCCTAATGCAGCATTCGGTTCGCCATGCGTTATAAACACTCTCTTTGGAGCTTTTACAAACTGCTTCAGCCAAATCAAAATCTCTTCATAATCTGCATGAGCGGATAAATTAGTGATGGATTCAAGTCTTGCTCGAACAGGATATTCATCACCATGAACTTTAATTGTAGGCTCATGATTCAACATCCTTGCACCTCTAGTACCATCTGCTTGGAAGCCTGTTAATAGAATCGTGCTCAACTGATCTGGAGCATAAACCTTTAAATGATGCAAAACCCTTCCACCCGTCATCATCCCACTCGCTGAAATGATTATTTTAGGGCTACGATCCAAATCGATACCAATGGATTCTGTTGGAGTTTGGATATAAGTCGCTGTACGACACACCGCCTTGCATAGCTCTGGCCCCAATAGATGATCACTGCTGTACTTTAGCAATAACTGAGTTGCATCAACAGCCATAGGGCTATCAAGATATACAGGTATGTCCGGAATTTGTTTTTTTTGTTTAAGCAGGTAGATAAAATACAATATTGTTTGCGCTCTTCCCACTGCAAATGCAGGAATAAGTACAGTCCCACCGCGCTGAAAAGTTTCATTAACAATACCTGCGATAAGCCCTAGCGGGTCCGTTTTATCATGCAAGCGATTACCATAGGTTGACTCTAGAATCAAATAGTCTGCTTCTTTCATAAGTTCAGAGGGTTTCAGGATTGGATCATGTAGACGACCTATATCCCCGCTGAACAATAGCTTGGTCTGAGTTGAACGTATCTGCACAAAAGAAGACCCTAAGATATGACCAGCTCTATGCCAACTTACTTCAAAATCATCAAATAGAGGATAATCAGTATTAAAATCAACTTCTTCAAAGTACTTCAAACATTCTTCAGCATCCTCTTGGGTATACAGCGGTAAGGCTGGTTGATGCTTACTATAGCCGTATTTATTGGCTCTTTTTGCATCCTCTTCGTGCAAATAACCACTATCAGGCAATAGAATTTTACACAGATCATAGGTAGCAGCAGTTGCATAGATTCGCCCCCTAAACCCATTTTTAACCAATAAAGGTAAATATCCGCTGTGGTCAATATGAGCATGCGTCAAGAGCACTGCATCGATGCTTTTGGGCGTGATGGGCAAAGCGGACCAGTTGCGCAAACGCAGTTCTTTTAAGCCCTGAAATAGACCACAATCTACAAGAATTTTTTTAGTGTTTGTTTCAATGAGGTATTTAGACCCTGTTACCGTTCCTGTAGCACCCAAAAAGGTCAACTTCATAGCAATTCCTTTGTTATTCACTTTGCTTCACAATTTCCGCAAAACCCCAATCTCTTCGTAAAAAAATGGGTTGAATTCGGTCATTTGGTTTATCTAAACTCCCTCATTCAAACCATTTTTTGCCTCGACCTCAGGGGTTTGCGGAAGTCCTGTGCTTTTATAGTCACGACTAACGAAAAGCACCTAGCCCCAGGCAAAATTTGATTTCGATGAAAACGCTAAGCGCACTAACTGACTGAATTGAAATCCACTTTTACCAAGAGAATGGGATTTTGCATTACTCCTGATTGAAGGATACACGTACTTACTCTTTAATTGAACTAGAACGAAGAAGATTAAGCCATTTTTCACGTTCGTCTGCATTCATGTTGGCCTTTTTTATCGCATAGTGCAAAAAATAAGCCCCTTCTTTTCCAGTGGTAATTTTAAGGATTTCATCTTGAACCAGTTCACTTGGTTTGACGACTTTAAATTCAAGAATAAACAAATCTTGGCTATTCTCAAAAATTTCATACACATACTCTACACCAGTCTCGTCCAGATTCTTAAAAAACCTATCCCCTAGATCTGCTGCTGTTTTCCCCTTTAAGTTAGGCATGAACTGAGTTGTAATCAGCTCGTTCCATTGGTTAATATTTTGCCCTATGGGGATGTACTCCAAAGTGAAACCAGTCGGAGTTTTCTTCCCCCAAGCAGCAACCCAAGGCCTGTTATCAAATTTAATCGATTGTTTTTCATCTTGAACCAATGAGGGATCCATCACGGAGGAATCCATGGGAGTTAAACTACAATACAAGTCTCCTTTATAATTCACAAACTCCACGCATTGAGCGCCTGTGTCTTTACTAACTTTCACTAAGCCTTTAGGGAGCTCACTATCCGTTGCATAGGCAAAACCATTTAGACAAACCAAGAAACTAAATACAATTGCGATGAGGTATTTCATGACATGACAACTAAGGAGTAATATTTATTAAGTGTAGACCTTATTTTGATTATTTCTCAAATTGGCTGCTTTTAAGTAGTTGTAAAAGAAGTCATTAAGAAACAATGGGACGGAGCATGAGGAATCGACTCATTTTTTAAAATGGGGCATTTATATCAAAGGTCGGGTGCTTCGCCGAATGGCGCTGCCTAAAGCGGTGCCATTAGGTTCTTCTATACGGCCCGCATCGCTCCGCTCGCTTATGCGCGCGACGCGGCTCGGTTCCTACTTTGCTGTCTGAATCAAATCCTAGTCACAGCAGGGAGTGAACCGAGCCGCGCGCGTCAGCAAGCGGATATGAAACTATCCGCTTTCACGAATGACTCTGCTTAAGGCAGCGCCATTCGGCGAAGCCCCGGACCTACGCTTACTGATAATCAGAGAAGAGATTAGTGGGGGCACTATAAGTTGAGTCGATTCCTCAAGGACCGACCCCTACGATTGTATCCTTCCTATCCAGAGTCCAAGGTCAACACTTCATAAAACAGATAAAATTAACCTATTTTTTATACAGTTAGCACTATTGGTATATACTTAAAGTATAAGGTCCTCATAAGGAGATTATCATGAGTGGTTGCAAATTAAATCCTGTAGGTTTAGGGCTATCTTTAGGAGTTATCTGGGGAGTTTCCATCTTCATAATGGGGTTATTGGCCTACCATTTCTCATATGGAAAACCATTTGTTGAAATGATGTCAGCAATATATCTTGGATTTGCTCCCTCAGTGATGGGTAGCGTTATAGGTGGAGTTATTGGCTTTGTGGATGCCTTTATTGGAGGCTTCTTGATAGCATGGCTTTATAACTGCTTTAATTGTTGCCCCAGCTGTTGTAAAAAAGAAGAGAAATAGCGACTAGGCTAAAGAGCAACAATTACTGCTTGACTAAGGTTCTTAAGGTCGAACAATGATATTGTTCTGAACGGATTGGACCCCGGGTACCTTGCGTGCAATCTGTTCAGCCGTATCGCTTTGACGGATTTTCTTCACGTAACCACTTAAAATCACCACATTCTGGTTCGTCTCCACATGCACTTGTATTAATGCTGGATCATCACTGCTAGCCAGAGCATCTTGAACTGATTGTTGCAGGGTCATTCCTGATGGATAAGATGGAGTTAATAAATCACTCACCGGATTATTTTGACAAGCAACCAACATTAAAAACACGGTGCTCAATACAGTACTAAAAATCAATTTTCGCATTATCGCCTCCTAAATAAATCCTATCATAACTATAATTCAGTCTTATTTAAACCTGCTATAATCCTTTTATAAATCAAAAGCCTTCAAGGAGTGAAGTATGAAAAAAGCTGGAATCGTTCCTGAAAAGGCAAGGAAACCTAAATCACCCCGCACCAGTGAAAAAAAAACCAGTACCGTGAATGAACCAATTACTCCCAATGAAAAGATACACCAAGAGCCTAAACCAGATGAGGTTTTTAAATTTCTTGATAAAGTATTTCAAGCTAATTTAGGAAAATTGACAGCCGGAATTAGTCCAGCAGCACTGGGGACAGCCTATTTTTCATGGATTGCTCAACTATTACAATCGCCAGGCTCCTTAGTGCGCTTAGCCAGCTATCCTTTTTTACACGCTGCAGATGGCATCAACAATTTATTCAATTATGAAAAACCAAGAGACGGAAAAGACGTGCGCTTTCACACAGACAACTGGAGCAATTACCCTTGGCGTTTGTGGGCTGAACAATTTTTGCAATTTGAGGATTGGTGTTTACAAGCCTCTACAAAAATTCCTGGGCTACCCATTCACGTTAAACGGACTGTATCCTTTGGAACTCGACAGATCTTAGATGCTTTGTCCCCATCTAATTTTGTTTTGACAAATCCAGATTTATTTTATGAGACTATAAAATCTAAAGGTCAAAATTTAGTACGTGGAACCGAATTGGCTATTCAAGATTTTATGGAGAAAATTACAGGCTCACCACCAGCAGGCGTTGAGAATTTCATTCCAGGAAAACAGGTTGCGATCACAAAAGGAAAAGTAGTTTTCAGCAACCACCTGATTGAGCTTATTCAATATGCCCCACAAACAGAAAAAGTGTACAAAGAACCAATACTGATCCTGCCAGCCTGGATTATGAAATATTATATTCTGGATTTACTCCCAGAGAACTCCCTAGTTAATTGGTTAACTCAACAAGGCCACACCGTATTTATCGTCTCCTGGCGCAACCCAGATAAAGAAGATAGAAATCTCGGAATGGATGATTATTACCGCATGGGAGCAATGGCAGCTATAGACGCAGTCACTCAATTTATACCCCATACTCGAGTCCATTTAATGGGTTATTGCTTAGGAGGAACGCTTGCCATGATTGCAGCCGCTGCTATGGCTGCGGACCATGACAATCGCCTTAAAAGTCTTACGCTTCTTGCAGCACAAGGGGATTTTTCAGATGCCGGAGAACTTTTGTTATTCATCACCAAGAGTGAAGTGTCCTTTTTAAAAAGCATGATGTGGGAGCAAGGCTATTTGGACACAAAACAGATGGCCGGAAGCTTTCAAATGTTGCGATCCTATGATTTGATTTGGTCTAAAATGGTACAAGATTACATGCACGGAACCCAAAGAGGCATGATCGCTCTTCTTGCATGGAATGCGGATGCCACAAGAATGCCCTATAAGATGCATAGCGAATATTTGGAAAAATTATTTTTGAACAATGATCTTTCTGAAGGTCGATTTACCGTCGAGGATAAACACATCGTTGCAGAAAATATTAAAGTCCCCGCCTTTGTTGTTAGTACCGAAAAAGACCACGTAGCTCCTTGGAAATCAGTCTACAAATCACATTTACTCATTAATAACGATCTCACGTTTGTACTAACCAATGGTGGTCATAATGCAGGGATAGTCAGTCAACCTGGTCATGAAGGCCGCTCCTACCGTATTCGCGAGCGCAAAAAAGACACGCCCTATCTTGCACCGAATGCATGGCTTAAAACAACTCCCCCACAAGAGGGTTCTTGGTGGACAGCTTGGCACGAGTGGTTGGTCCAACAGTCTTCACAAACCTTAGTGAATGGGCGTAAACTAGACGATAAATTGCCCGATGCACCAGGAACCTACGTACTTCAAAAATAACTAGGCTCTTGTTTCAACGAGAACTAGGGCTAAGGCATAACGCTAAAATCAAACATAGCTTTCAATGAGGGAGTATGGATAAAGATTACTACAAAATTATGGGTGTGCAACAGGATGCCTCTGAGCAAGACATCAAGATGGCTTACCGTAAACTAGCGCGCAAATATCATCCAGACATCAGCAAGGAATCCGATGCTGAAGAGCGCTTTAAGGAAATGGGAGAGGCCTACGAAATCCTAAAAGATCCCAAGAAACGAGCCGAGTATGATCAATATCTGAAATACAAGGATCATCAAAGTCATCAACAACATGGCCATCAATACCAAAATCAACCTCATCAGGAGTTTCAGTTCGATGGTGATCTCTTTGAGAGTTTATTTGGCCACTCACGCTATCAACATCAACCGATGGCTGGGCAAAATTATCAGGGTAAAATAACCATAACTCTTGAAGAAGCCTATGCAGGAGCTGTTAAGAGCTTACAAGTTCCTGTTGATCAAGGGCAGGAAACCAAACTACAAACATTAAACGTAAAAATTCCCGCAGGCGTTAAATCAGGTCAGCAAATACGTTTAGCTGGACAAGGCGGAAGTGGTTTCAATGGAGGACCACGAGGTGATCTGTACTTAACCGTTGACGTATTGAAGCACTCCTTATTTGATGTGATGGACAATGACATTTATCTCACTCTTCCAATCACTCCTTGGGAAGCAGCTTTAGGGACAACCATTGTTGTTCCTACATTATCTGGAAAAATTGATTTAAAAATCCCACCTGGATCACAAGGAGGACAGAAGTTGCGCATAAAAGATCGCGGCTTACCTGGAAAAAACCCTGGTCACCAATTCGTCCTATTAAAAATAATAACTCCACCTGCCCACAGTGCTGAAAGCAAGGCCCTGTATGAAAAAATGGCTGAAATAATGCCATTTAATCCACGTGAACACCTCGGAGTATAAACATGAACAAAGACAAGCTAATTGTAGGCGTGGTGATTGAAGAAACGACCACTTACACGTTTGTAGAAATCTGTCAAAAATACCAAATTCCCGAAGAATTATTGATAGAAATGATTGAGCAAGGTTTCTTTCCAGAACAATCGACAAATCCAAATGAATTAAAGGTAAACCAAAAATCATTACAAAGAATAGAATCTGCATTTAGACTGCACCGAGATCTTGGAATCAATTTACCCGGAGTAACTTTGGCTTTGGATTTGTTGGATGAAATCGAGAAAATGCGGAAAGAATTAGATATTTTACGCAAACATTTCTAAACCCTGACCACTATTCTTTAGGCTGATAGTCCGGAATATCTTTAGGGTAGCAACCTTTAATGGTACGAAAAAAATCGAGGATTGTTGGAAAGTCTATTTGGATATCGCCAGTAGGCCAAAAAGGTTCATTAATACGAATCTCTTTGCTGGCATAATCAGGGCCTACCATCACAATTGGAATTTTTGCTTGGCAGGCAATATGATAAAACCCTTCTTTCCAACGTTTTACTGGACTTCTCGTCCCTTCTGGTGCTAAACCAAGTCTGAACACATCGCTACGATTAAAGATCTCCACAGCTTGTTCTACCTTATTCCCTTTTTTAGAGCGATCCACTGGAGTACCTCCGACAGCTCTTAAAAAAAGACCGAAGGGAAAAAAAAACAGTTGTTTTTTTGCAATAAAATTGATTTTCACACCAACAACAAAGCGAGCACACAAGCAGATGACAAAATCCCAGTTGCTGGTGTGTGGGGCAACTATGATGATGTATTTTTTGGCTTCAGGAAGTTGGCCCACAATCTTCCAACCCATGAGTTTAAAAATAAGCTGACTGAGTCTTCTCATTAACAATCCATTTTGGTTTAAAATTCAAGGGCCTGCTGACAAATCAGTAGCCAATGCTTCAATGAATTATAATGTTCTAAGATCCTCCGCACAACACTCCAAACTTGTACTATGATTAACATAGGGAAGTAATAATTGGTGGTGCATTATGAAAACAAATGATCCAGCCTTAAGTTTTTCAAATCCTAGATTATTAGCAGCCATTTATTTTGGCTTATTGTCTGTTGTAGGTACTATATTGATCAATGCATTGCTTACCACAATAGGAATTGAAGAAATAATCCCTGTATATCAAGCAGTTATCTTAGGAATGATCGTATCATCATGCACAGCCGCTATTTTTGGTGAAAGTATAGTTCATTGCAAATATCCCTATAAAAGAAAGGTATTTTGGCTGGGATTTGCAATGGTCATGTGCTCACTACCCATATTCGATCTTGGAATTGTTTTTCTAATGAGAGAGGAGAATGCTAAATTATTTGCAGTAACCTCTTTAAGTTCAATGGTACTGTTTTATCTTGTTACTCTAGCCTATAGTTATGTTTTATTTGGTGTCGTTCTTGCTGTAGCCTCTGGCTTGGCTGCCATGTACTTGCGTTCACAATTAGTATACGACATCCTGCATACAACTACTCGACGTCATGAAAAACATGCCCTAGCTAAATCAAAAGCGACGCACAGACATAAAGAACACTGATGAACCTGGACTTAAAATGGATTACACTTATCCTAAAACGGTAATGGGTAATCCATGCAGGAAATAAAGAATAAGAAAAACCTAACTCAGTTATTGCAGGATGGAGCAACAATAGTCACTCCCAATAATCGTCTAAGCAATGCAATACTTCAGGATTACTTTGCTGCGTTTCCTCAAAAAACGATGATCAAGCCCCAATGTTTACCCTATAAAACTCTTTTAATTCAATCTTATAAGCATCTGCTCTACTCAAATCCATCTCAACACTATTCCATGTTGTTAAGCCCGCTCCAAAGCCTATCGATATGGAAAGAACTTATCCAATCCGAAGAGGAAATAACTTACACTAAAGGTCTGCTGGATGCGATAATAGAGGCTTGGGAGTATTGTGAGCTTTGGAAGCTTTCTCCAGATCATCCTGCTTTTCAATACACTCAGCAAACCCAGTATTTTCAAAAATTGTGGACTCAATTTAGGCAAAGATTAAAGCAACTTGATGCAATTTCTGAACATCAACTTGTCTCTACCCTTATTCAAGAAAATTACTTAGGATTTACCAAAACGATCATCTGGACGTGCTTTGATGAATATACCCCTCAGCAATTAACTCTTCAAAACTATTTACAAGAGCATGGCTCTATTTTGCATCACTACGATTTAACCCCAAACCAAGTAGAACCCCAAGTATTGAGTGCAGAAGATGAAAAAGAGGAATATTCCCAATTGATTTCTTGGCTAAAAAGCAAGACACAAGACACAACTCGACGAGTTGCTGTGGTAATCCCTGATTTGCAAAACAACTCCCAAGCAATACAAAGAAAGCTACTTCAACAGTTTGATAAATCACAATTTAATATATCCCTAGGTCAGTCACTAAGCCAATTTCACTTGGTAGCCCATGCTTTAACATGGATAAAATTGTCTCCCGAGCAACTCAGCAATCATCAAGCAACCCTATTGTTACAATCTCCTTATCTTGGAGCAGCAAAAGAAGAGTTTGTTCAACGCTCACAGTACTTACAAGATAGCGAGCTGCTCAAAAAGCAAAACATTCATACACGAAACTTCATGAAACTAGTCGTCCAATATGCTCCGAAACTTGCCCTGTTAATGGATGCCTTATCAAACTATCCTGATAGCACTTCCATCAACCAATGGGTAGATCTTTTTCAGGAGCGTTTAAATGCACTGGGTTTTCCAGGAGACACAGGTTTAACGTCAGAACAATATCAATGCTTCAATCGCTTCTCCACTGCCTTGGATGAACTAAGGCAATTACACCTCGTCAAAAAACGCTTCACCAAGTCAGAAGCAATTGATGCATTACAAACCGTCATGGAAAACACGATATTTCAAGTGCAAACAACCAATACCCCCATCCAGATTTTAGGCCTCTTAGAAGCATCAGGATGTGAATTTGATGGCATTTGGGTCATGGGCTTAACGGATCAATGCCTACCTCAAGCGACTCGTTTATCAGCCTTTATCCCTACTTATCTACAAAAACAATTGTCCATGCCACATAGTCTTGCTCACAGAGAGCTGCAATTTGCCCAACAAACTCTCCAACGATTGAGAAATGGAAGCCAGGAAATTGTATTTAGTTATGCAACATTTCAGCAAGACAGCCCTTGCCTACCTTGTGCTTTGATAAAAGAGTATCCTTCTTATCCTACTCAGAATGATTGCAAGTCACTAGAAAATACTTCGAAATTAATTCAAGTTGAAGAGTGCTATGAAATTCCCGTTCAGCAAAACGAATCCATTTCCGGAGGAACAAGCATTTTAGCTAATCAGGCAAAATGCCCATTTAAAGCATTTGCCGAGCATCGACTCAAAGCCAAAGAAATTCCCCAAACTACGCTTGGAATTGATGATAAAGAGAAAGGGCAATTAATCCATAAAGTCCTTGAACTGTTGTGGAAATCACTTCGAAGCTCAGCGAACTTACAACGCTTAAACTCAGAAGAATTAAATCAAGAAATACATCAAGCCATTGATAAATCACTTGAGTCACTCCCTTATCAACCAGGTTTGGTGAAAGAAGTTGAATTCAAACGTTTAAAACGAATTGTAATATCCTATTTAGAGTGGGAAAAGCAAAGAGCGCCCTTTTCTGTTGCGGCCCTCGAGGAAAATCACCAAATCCAATTGGCTGGATTGGATTTTAAAGTGCGCGTTGATCGAATTGATCAAGTTGGTCAAAGCAAATGGGTGATTGATTACAAAAGTTCTCTACCGAGCAGCAAACCATGGCTAGAAGATAGGCCGCTAGAACCTCAATTATTGTTGTATGCATTGCTTGACGAACAGATCAATACCTTACTGCTGCTCCAGTTAAAAACAGGTAAAATTAAACTCAGTGGTTTTAGTGAGGAAAAACAAGACAGCAAAGACATTTTTTCCCTAAAAGTAGAAGAGCATTGGGAGGATTATCGCCAAAAATGGCATAAGCAACTTACAGAGTTAGCCACTGAAATTCAAACCGGATACTGCCCTCCTGAACCCAACAGTTTAACCATTTGCCAACAATGCAGTTTTCCATCATTGTGCCGCATTCAAACCACTAGAAATTCAAATCAAATATGATATTATGCTTCCACACTGGTTATTTCTAAACCAGTTTTAATATAAAAATCAATTACTTAATTAAGGTGAGTTATGCCAAGTCAACGGATTACTGGTGAATTAGAGAAATGCAAAAAAGCTCTATTTCAGCTGTTTATAGATCAAGTTCAGCTACAAGGAATTAATCATCATTTAAACCAACTCCATCGTTACTACTCTCGATTAATCGATAATGCTGAGTATTGTTTAGAAGAAGATGAAGTGATAGAGGAGTATTGGGATTTTATTAATCAATTAAGTCAAGTTAAACAGGGAAACATGACTGCTCAAGAAGCCATGGATCAAGCCGAAGAGTTAATGTCCGACAAGGATTGCGGGTCCCTTTGTGATGAGCTGTTTAAACTGTGTGAAGTGATTTTTTGGGGAACAGTAGCATGTATTGGCTACGTAAGCTGTGCTGCTATTGGAATGCCTCTTATTTTGTGCGAGCCTTTGCTTGGAGTTGCTTTGACGCTAAGCACACTTGCTTTAGCAATGATGGCAACTGATGTCTGTCTAGAAACTATGGAAGACTTTGAACTCTATGCTGGACATAATGAAGCCTTAGGAAATCAAAAAGGACTACTTACTGCCGTTTCAATGTTCAAGAAAACCGACGCAAAAAAGGAGTCCGCTCAACCTAGCGAACCAGAATTGCCACCTACTTATCCGTCTATGGACTAAATAACATGGAATGTTGGGTCAAACGACCAACATTCCACTTAACCGATCCGCGACCGTAAGGGAGCGGAACTCGTATTCCTGCTGAAGCGCAACAACACATGATCAGCACGTTTTACAGCCTCATTTAATGCTTCTTCAGGATTAATAAGCCCGGCAAACATAGCTTCCAAGACTTCATCATTAATCCCGCGAATTTGATTTTGTGGGCCTAAATGTCTGAAGGGAGTGGGTGAGACCTTACCTTCTAAATCCCCTTTCGCTATAAGCAGAACAGGATGCTTGCTGGTTTGCACAATAGGGGTATAAATACCTTGTAGCCCGATAGGTAAATATCCTGTGTGTTCATGCCATTTCTTTTGTACCTCTGGTTTTGCGATAAATGCAAAAAACAAAGCGATGCCTTTATACTGCTCAACACTTTGTCCTCCAACTGCCCACAAAGCAGCGCCACCAGCCACATTTGCATATCTTACAGGACTCACCTTGGTATCTAATGGCATAGTCGCCACCCCTAAACGAAATGGGACTAGTGCGGATAAGCTGTTGTAAGCCCCAGATGACTGACTAAATAGCGGGCATTTACTGCTGGTAAACAAAATAGTCCCGTCATCAACACGACCACCGTATTCGAAATACCCTTGCTTATGCCATCGGTTCAATCGTTGAATATGCCTAAGCAGTTGAGGGGTATTAAACACTACTTTAGGTGGTTGCCCTTGAGTTATCGATAAGCCATGAATGGCTAAATAGGATTCAAACAACACCCAACCAGGATAAGCCGTAGTATAGGTGCAATCATAACCAGCTTTTTTAATTTTCTCAGCCAGAATTTCCATGTCAGCCCAGGTGGTAGGAAAATTGGTTTGGTCATAGCCTACTTTTGCCAAGACATCTAAGTTGTAATATAAAACAGGTGCAGAAAGATTAAATGGCATGGCCATTAGCTGATTATCCCTGCTGTAAAACTCTCTGACTGATTGTATAAAATCTTCCTTTGGGAGATGAATACCCTGCTCCTGCATTAATTCATCGACTGGTTTAATGACCCCTGGTGGTGAGAGCATGATGGCCGAACCAACTTCAAACACTTGCACAATAGACGGTGCCTGATGCGCTCTAAAAGCTGCTGCAAAATTAGTTAATGTCTCCGTGTAATTTCCCTTGTAAATTGGCTTGATGACGTAATTGCTCTGGCTTTTATTGAAATCGTCAGTAAGCGCCCTAACTTCTTCCCCAAGATGACCAGCCATTCCATGCCAAAATACCAATTCAATTGGCTTAGCATGAATTGCAAGAGAACTTAGCAGCAAAAACAGTAGACTTAATTTTTTCATAGTATTTTCATAGTAATAGATCTGGATAATCACTAAAGACAGCGTCAACTCCCCATGAAAACAGTTTATTTGCTAAACGTTTGCGATTCACTGTGTAAGCACAGACAACATAACCCTGATCCTTCACTTCTTTAACCCGATCAGCGGTTAAAATTTTTCGATTAAAATGCACAGAGTAACAGTCAATCTGCTTGGCTTTTTGCAACCACTGCACATCCCATTCGTGAAACAACATACCCAAAGGCATTTCAGGAGCAATACTGCGACATAAGATCAATGCTTCCCATTCAAAACATGAAACCAAGGGTAATTGCTTATTTTGAGGCCAATAGCGATGGATATGACTTAATACCGCAACCGTCGTTTGCTCAATAGTGCCAGGATAGGGTTTAATTTCTATATTGGCTTGAACATCAGAAAAAGACAACCATTTTAAGGCTTCAATAAAATGGGGTATTTTCTCCCCTTTGTACTGTTTAGAAAACCAAGAGCCTGCATCTAAGCGTTGTAAATAATCAGAGTCTACCTTGCCTACATCCCCAGAACCATTGGTTGTTCTTTTTAATGCATCATCGTGAATAATGAATGGTTGTCCATCGGCACTGCACATGACATCAAACTCAATAAAACGACACCCAAGAGCTAAGGCTTTGTTAAATGAAGCGATGGTGTTTTCTGGAGCATAAGCTGAAGCACCCCTATGACCAATGACTTTATCAACAACTAACAACCTCGTCTCCTTAATTGCGATTTGATGCAGCTTCAACCATGGCAGTAATAACCAACTCATTGCTTACTGTCAGCGGTGCTGGTGCTGCGCCCATCACTAAAGTATTCAATTCCTTAGCCTGGTATGCTTTGGGTTGCTGGATAGGTGGATTATCCCCTTCATAAAAGACAAGACTGCTTACCGAGTATTTTTGTGTTGGGTAGGCCTTGTTCATTCTGGCGATTTCATCATTGACCTGCTGATACAATTGCTCTCGAATTTTAGCGCGAACGGCTTGGGTTTCCTCTAAACTTGGCTTAAATTCCACCCCACTGATGTCATATTTTGCACCAGGCATACTTACCGATTTGGCATTTTGATAAATATCGGTCAAAGCTGACTGATCAACTCGTGCTTGGGCTTGCACGTATAATTTTTCGAGACCTGAGCTGTCTTGAGAACGATCGAATTCGAGTAAATGCCATTCTCCTTTGGCGATTTTATTCAAACTGTCCATGATATCAGCGCGGGCTTTAACCAGATCAGCGTTATTGAGTGTTACGTTAATACTTACATTCAGTAAAGCAGTTTGAGTGGATACCCATTTTTTAGCTGCCACTTGAAAATAGATCTGATCCAACACTAATTCTGGAGCTGGTGTGTCTGCCCAGGCAAAGGGAGTGATACTTATAAAACCTAGCATCCAAGCTATTTTTTTCATAACATGCTCCGCGTTATCAACCATCAATTAAATTAGTGTAGCGCAGGGTGAGTTATTTAGAAACCCCTTCAAGTTCAGTCTCTCAAATCTTTCAGCCCTCACGTTTCCGGATCGGATTTAGGAACTCAAACCGAGGACAGACCCTACTGGGGTCATCCCCCTTCCTTTCCGGCTCGGATTAAGGAAGTCAAACCGGGGACGGACCCCACTGGGGTCCTCCCCCTTCCTTTCCGGCTCGGATTAAGGAACTCAAACCGGGGACGGACCCCACTGGGGTCCGTCCCCTTCCTTTCCGCTACTTCCACGATGATTGAAATACAATCATTCACTAAGATTTACGTTGATTTATCCTTTAAATCAGTCTATAACTTCATCCTAAAAAATATGACTAGAGGAGCTTTCGGAGATGATGTCGGTAGACAAATTAACAAGTAATAATCAAATTGCGAATGATGATGATTTCCTCGAGTATGCTTTGTCTCATGGTTTTGGTGATTTGCATTTTAAAGTTGATCCTGAAACGGGCTTGAGAGCTATGATTGCTATCCATAATACTAAATTAGGTCCGGCTTTGGGGGGATGTCGCTTTATTGAATACCCTAGTACTACAGCTGCTCTGCGAGATGCTATGCGCCTTGCTCGGGGTATGAGCTATAAAGCGGCTTCGGTAAATTTACCTTTGGGTGGTGGCAAATCAGTGATTATTAAGCCTAAAGGCTCTTTTGATCGTAAAGCGTATATGCATCGCTTTGGTCAATTTGTGAATGAGATGAATGGACGATACATCACTGCTTTAGACAGTGGAACTGAATTGCCGGATATGGACATTATTTATGAACACACCCCTTATGTGGCAAGTTTATCGAAGCACAATGGCGATCCTTCTCCTTATACAGCGTCTGGTGTTTTACGTGGAATACAAGCAGCAGTTGCTTTTAAATTAGGGAAAGATAGTTTGAGAGGATTACACATTGCCATTCAAGGTCTTGGCCATGTTGGTTATGCCCTTGCTAGAGAGCTTTATGAGCTGGGTGCACGATTAACAGTAGCTGATATTTCTCCTGAAGCAGTAAACATGGCCGTTCAGGAGCTTGGCGCCACTGCCGTGAGTACTGAGACCATCCATAAGGTCCCTTGCGATGTGTTTGCACCTTGTGCTTTAGGAGCAATCATTAATGACATAACTATTCCACAATTGCAGACTACCATCATTGCTGGAGCAGCGAATAATCAGCTGGCTCATGGTTTTCATGGAAAGACTTTGTTTGAAAAGGGAGTTCTTTTTGCCGTTGATTACGTCATTAATGCTGGAGGCTTAATTTTTGCTGCTTCCAAATATTTACATACACCTGAAGAACAGGTTAATGATCAAATCGATGGGATTTACACTTCGCTTACTGAGATCTTTGCTCGTTCCGCCAAAGACAGGCTACCTACAAATGAAATTGCTGATACGATGGCCCAGGAAAAACTGGCTTAAATAAGGAGTCAATTATGAAACATTTATCATTAACTCCTGAACTTTATGAATACATGTTGGATGTGTCTTTACGCGAACACCCTTCATTAAAGGCCTTGCGTGAAGAAACATCGACCATGGAACTGGCTAATATGCAAGTTGCTCCTGAGCAGGCTCAGTTTTTGCAATTATTAATTCGATTGACTCAAGCCAAGAAAGTGTTAGAGCTGGGTACCTTTACTGGATACAGCGCTCTGGCGATGTCTCTGGCACTTCCAGAAGATGGCGAGCTCATTACTTGTGATATCAATGCCGAATGGACTAAACATGCACATCCTTTTTGGCATCAAGCTAAGCAAGAACATAAAATCAATTTACGCCTTGGCCCTGCCATAGAAACCCTTCACTCGTTGTTGGAACTGGGCGGAAAACATCAGTTTGATTTTATTTTTATTGATGCCGACAAAACAAACTACCTTAATTACTATGAACTTAGTTTACAGTTAATTAAGCCCAAAGGATTAATTGCTGTTGATAACATTTTTTGGGATGGTAATGTTATTAACGCCGCAGACACCAGTGCACAGACTCGAGAAATTCGAAAATTCAATGAACTTATCAAGCACGACTCTCGAGTGAACGTTAGTTTATTAGCGATAGCTGATGGTTTGTTTTTAATACAACCCATATAATTTGGTGCAATAAGCAGAATATGGGCAGGAATAGACAATAGACTTCTTTCGAAACTCGCTAATGCTGAAATAAAAAGAGTTATTTTTGAGAATCGCAGCGCAGTTTACATCAAGTAAATGAGCAGCGAATCGCAGAAAATCACTCTTTTTAGCCAGCAGTAGTAGAGTTTCAAAAGAAGTATAATGACTTTGTATAAGGAGAGTTGATGATGCAAGAAAATAACCCCTGTGGATTAGATGGCTTTGCCTTTTTAGAGTTTTCAGGCCCTGATAGAAACAAGTTACATCAGCAATTTATACAAATGGGGTTTAAACCAGTAGCTAAGCACAAAACTCAAGACGTTACTCTTTTTAAGCAAGGCGATATTCAGTTTATTGTGAACGCAGCTCCTCATTGCCAAGCCAGTACCCACGCTGAAACTCATGGCCCTGGTGCATGCGCTATGGGATTTAAAGTCAAAGATGCTCAAGCTGCTTTCGAATACGCTATTCGCCATGGGGGAACTGCATTTGAAGACGCACCACATGTCAATCATGACTTAACCGCAATTCAAGCTATTGGCGGCAGCGTCATATACTTTGTAGACGACAACAACAAGCCTTTTGCGAATGATTGGGAAATGTTGACAACTGAACCTGTGATTGGTCATGGATTGCAAACGATTGATCATCTTACTCACAATGTATTCCGTGGAAACATGGATAAATGGGCGGCCTTTTATGAATCGATTTTTAATTTCAAAGAAATTCGCTTTTTCAACATTAAAGGAAAAATGACAGGATTGGTCAGTAGAGCTCTCGGTAGTCCCTGTGGCAAAATTAAAATACCCCTCAATGAATCAAAAGACGAGGTATCACAAATTGAAGAATTCTTGCATGATTACCGTGGAGAAGGCATACAGCATATTGCACTTACCACCAATACTATTTACAAAACAGTAAATTCTCTTAGACAACAAGGTGTTTCATTCTTGGATGTACCAGATACTTATTACGAGATGATTCAAGATCGTCTTCCATGGCATCAAGAGCCACTCAAGGAATTAAACACCGAAAAAATTCTTATCGATGGAGAAACAGATCCCAAATACGGCTTACTCTTGCAAATATTTACTGAGAACATTTTTGGACCGGTATTTTTTGAAATCATTCAGCGCAAAGGCAATCAAGGATTTGGTGAAGGGAATTTTCAAGCCTTGTTCGAAGCAATCGAACGAGATCAAATACGTCGCGGTACACTAACAGTAGCTCAATAAGGTATCGATATGAAACTAGCTAGCCTGAGATCATCCCAATTAAGAGATGGCATTTTATGCGTAGTGAATAGAGAATTGACTAAAGCGGTCATAGTCTCTCATATAGCCCCCACCCTCCAACACGCTCTTGATAGTTGGGATAGTGTAGAGAGCAAATTGCAGGAAGTTTATCAGTTGCTCAATGACAATCTAGTTGATCAATCCTTTGCATTTGACCCTAAACAATGTACTTCCCCTTTACCAAGAGCCTTTCAATGGGCTGATGGTAGCGCTTACGTTAATCACGTTGAATTAGTCCGTAAGGCAAGAGGCGCAGAAATGCCTGCTGACTTCTGGACCAATCCCTTGATGTACCAAGGGGGGTCTGATGGATTTTTAGGGCCTTATGACCCCATCCTAGTGCCTGATGAAGCTTATGGAATTGATTTTGAATCGGAAGTAGCTGTGATCACGGATGATGTTCCGATGTGTGTTGGAAAAAAGGAAGCTGCCCAGCACATCAAATTACTGATGTTAGTGAACGACGTCTCTCTGCGAAATTTAATTCCTGAAGAACTGGCTAAAGGCTTTGGCTTTTATCAATCTAAGCCAGCCAGTAGTTTTTCACCGGTAGCTGTAACACCCGATGAATTAGGCTCAGATTGGAAAGATGAGAAGGTTCACCTTTCATTGTATAGCTATCTCAATGGAGATTTATTTGGTAAGCCTAATGCTGGTGTTGACATGACTTTTTCTTTTGCTGAGCTCATTCAACATGCTACTAAAACAAGAAGTTTAGGTGCAGGTACAATTATTGGTTCAGGAACAGTCTCAAATATCGATCGAAGCAATGGCTCTTCTTGCATCGCTGAAAGAAGAATGTTGGAAATTATTGAATCAGGAAAACCCAAAACTCCGTTTATGAAATTTGGCGATCGAATCAAAATAGAAATGCTCGACAATCAAAACCGATCTATTTTTGGAACAATTGACCAAATTGTAACTCAATATTCCAAGGAAGGCTGATGATACTTTACGATTATTTTCGCTCCACAGCCTGTTATCGAGTTAGAATTGCATTGAACTTAAAGCAAATACCCTATGAAAAAGTGGAAGTGCATTTGGTCAATAACGGTGGAGAGCAACATAGTCCAATGTACCTGAAAATAAATCCACAAGGACTTGTACCGACAATCGATAATAATGGCCAAGTAATCAGTCAATCTTTGGCCATAATCGATTATTTAGAGGATGTTTACCCTGATCCTCAATTGCTTCCCAAAGATCCATACATAAAAGCAAAATTGAAATCTATCGCATTCACTGTAGCCTGTGACATGCACCCACTCAATAATTTAGGGGTCTTGAATCGTCTAAAGTCTCAATTTAATGCCCAAGAAGATCAAGTTACCACGTGGTATCATCATTGGTTGAAAAAAGGGTTTGATGCCATTGAAAAGCAACTGGAACAACTCGAGCGCTCCCAAGCAGTCTGTTATGGAGACACAATAAGCCTTGCCGATGTTTGTTTAATCCCTCAGGTATACAACGCCTATCGATTTCATTTTAACCTGGATGCTTACCCTCTTATCCGCAGCATCAATGAGCATTGTTTATCAATTGAAGCCTTTAAAAAAGCAGTGCCATAAGGGGAAGGGGTAATTAAAATGCTCCTCATAGATTCACTGAACCGCACGCTTAAGCCAGAGGAATTTAGGACTTAGATTATTCCGCTCCCTCACGGCTGAGGAATCGACTCAAATTATAGTGCCCCAACAAATCTCTTCTTTGATGGTCAGTAAGCGTAGGTCCGGCGCGTCGCCTAATGGCACTGCCTTAGAAGCGTCATTCGTGAAAGCGGATAGTTCCGTATCCGCTTGCTGACGCGCACGGCTCGGTTCACTCCCCGCTGTGACTAGGATTTGATTCAGACAGCAAAGAAGAAACCGAGCCGCGCACGTCAGCAAGCGGACCGACTCACTCCCTTCTATGACTGGGATTTGATTCAGACAGCAAAGAAGGAACCGAGCCGCGCGCGTCAGCAAGCGGACCGATGAGGGCCAGATAGATGAACCTAATAACACCGCTTAAGGCAACGCCGTTCAGCGAAGCACCTGACCCTTGGTATAAATGCCCCTTTTTAAAAAATGTGTCGATTCCTCAGCCCTCACGGTCGCGGCTCGGTTAACATTGTAAAAAACCGAGCCGCGACCGTGAGGGAGCGGACAACGATCTAGATGACAATTAAGACCGTAACATCGAAATTAATGGTTCCAATAATAGCAACAATATGATTAAATATAATTCATTATATATCTTTAATGAACAAAACGAGAATTCAATTATGACGTTAATAAAACAGCTAAGTCTTAGTTTTTTGATTTTTATGAGCCTTGATGCCAACGCCTACATGACAAGAAATGGCCAAATTTATGATGACCGGGGTAATCCAGTCATCATTAACGGATTATCATGGTCTGGTTTTCAAGACACTAATGTATTTCAAGGACTACAAAGCAATCCCTTTTATAGTCTCAAAACAGGCTCTAATACCGATAAAGCTGGCTTACTGGATTTGCTAACCCATCCTTGGGATTATGCTGACTCAGGCGTGGACAAGCAATCCGCTGTACAATTTAAAACAATTCGTCTGCCAATACAGCCGGATGTGCTTTACGATGATGAACATCAAGTGGATTTAAACAAAGGGCTCAGTAATAAACTGCAACCAACTACAGGAAATGGAGTTTTTTGTAAAACTTGGCAAGTCAATGGAAACGGATGTGAGCAGGCTGTTAGTCCTAAGCAAGCTTTTTGGGTGGTTTTAGAAGAGATGAAGAAGAACAATATCAAGGTTATGATTGATATTCACCATCGTAATGGCTACGGGGACGGGATGCGTGATGGGACTGTCTATGATATGCATCAATACGAAAAAGATCTGACTCTTTTGGCTTCAGAAATTAAAAACCGTCAGTTGGATAATGTCATAGGTATTGATGTGTTTAACGAACCCTATCAGTTAAGTTGGTTTAAAGGGAGAAACGGACAGGTTGCCTGGATGAAAGTCATCGCTACTGCGGCTAATGCAGTCCATCAAGCTAATCCAGAGTTGTTATTATTTGTTGAGGGGCCTGGGGGTGGTAATGATGATCTTGATAATCCCGTCATTTGTGTGCCTCGCTCTCAAATTCAAGATGATCCTAATGGGTATGCACATTGGAAAGACCAGTCAGCCTGTGGGGACAGCCAAGACGTTGTATTGTTCAAAGGAAATTGGGGTGAAGATTTTAAACCCCTTTTGAATAAGGATTTAGCCAAGAAAGGCCAGGCGGTGTTTGATGTGCAATATTTTGCGAATGCTCTAGTGCAGCAAGAACCCAAGATAAACTCGGCGACAATGGACTGGTTTTTAGGGGATGATAGGGCTGGCAACAATGGGCATTTGGTATTCTCTCCTCACGTTTATCCAAAAGAGGTTGCGGGTTGGGAAACAGCGCCAGGGAACCCCTCAAACCTTCGTTTTGATTGGAGCTGGGGATTTTTATATCAATCAGGATATCCAGTTGTCCTAGGAGAGGCTTCCTGGAAAACATCGCAAGGGAAGCAATTCTTTATCAATGCTTTAATGCCTTATTTGCTACATAGTGGAATAAGTCCTCATAATCTCTATTTTTGGGCTATTGGTTATTTGGGGGATACTGTAAGTGTTATTAATCCAAATACAGGGAGATTGGATAGCGGTGTTCAACAAACATTGGCACCTTATTTTAATTAATTTTATGCTAGACGGTTCGATCAAGGCTAAGGTGAATCGGTCCACCACCTTAGCGAATCACAAATATGTAAAAAAATAAAACAATTTTAGAGGTTTCTTAGCAATTATTGGCATTTTACGCTATAATAAGTGACTTTGAATTCTTCCCTAAAAATAATGCCTATTACGCACTTATTATTAGCACTGGTGGTTGTTTTTGCCTGGGGTATCAATTTCATTTTTGTTAAACTTGGACTTGATGAAATTTCCCCATTGCTTCTTTGCGCCTTGCGTTTTTTATTGTCTAGTTTTCCTGCTGTCTTATTTATTAAGCCTCCTAAAGCACCTTTTGGTATTGTTGCAAGTTATGGCTTAATTATGTTTGCCCTGCAATTTTCCTTGGTTTTTATTGGATTAAATGTTGGTATGACTCCTGGAATGGCTTCTTTGTTGATGCAAGTTCAGGTGTTCTTTAGTATGTTTTTTGCAGTGATATTTTTAGGTGAACAACCGAACTTTGGCCAAATAATTGGTGCCTTAGTCGCTTTTGTAGGTATCGGCATAGTGGCAATGCACTTTGATCACAATGTAACTCTACTTGGTTTTTTATGCATTATTGGAGCTGCGGCTACCTGGGGAATCGGGAATTTAATTACAAAAAAAATGAAGTCCACTAATTTTATCGCAGTTATTGTATGGGGTAGTTTCGTGGCGTGTCTACCGATGTTTGTTATTTCTCTGATCTTTGAAGGCCCAAGTAACTTTGTAGAAACTTATCAAGGAATTACATGGAAAGGCGTCATCTCTCTGCTTTATACCGTATATATTTCTACTTGGGTAGGATATGGCGTTTGGAATTGGTTGATTGCTCGGCATCCTGTTAGCACAGTTGTGCCTTATACTTTAATGGTCCCCGTAGTAGGTATGTTAAGCTCAGTTCTGTTTTTAGGTGAGCAATTTTATTTATGGAAGCTTGTTTCAGGTTTATTGGTTATCAGTGGTCTTTGTATTAATCTATTAGCCACCCGATTCTTTGCAGTAAAAAAACAGGAACCAGAAACTGCATAAAGGATTCGCATGACCTATCCTAAAAATATTCTACTTTGTGCTGATGACTTCGGATTAAGTGAAGGAGTCTCTCAAGGAATCATTCAGCTTGTACAATTACAACGTATATCTGTGGCTAGTTGTATGGCAAATTCTCCTTACTTTGCTGAACAATCGAAATATTTATCCAATTTACATGACCATGCAAAGTTTGGATTGCATTTTAATCTGACTGAAGGGGCCTTTTTATCGGCTTCAACCTCAATAGGCTATAGCCTACAGACTTTGCTTTTCAAAGCCCATGCGAGAATGCTAGATGTCCAATTTATAGCCAAGGAGTTACGTGCTCAATTTGAATGTTACGTTGATCTGGTTGGAAAATTCCCCAGTTTTATTGATGGACACCAACATGTTCACCAATTCCCTCAAATAAGAGAGGTATTGTTGCAATTTTATGAGGAGAAGTTAAAAGGGAGTGGAGTCTACATTCGCTCCACCTATCCAGCGGTAAACCTCGCAAAATATTCGTTAAAAACTAAGGTATTAGCCTTCACCGGAGGCAAAATCTTACAGTCGAAGTTAAAGAAAGGTTTTATACCACATAACCAGTGTTTTGCTGGAATTTATGACTTTTCAGAGCAAGCAAACTATAGAAACTTGTTTCGGCAATGGCTGGCGGCAGCACCTGATGACACATTAATAATGTGCCATCCTGCTCAAGACTCATCTGGTGTGGTTGAACACGCAACCACAAGGAAGCATGAGTTTGACTACTTTACAAGCGATGATTTTCTAAACGATTGCGCAGAGTTTCAGATTCAATTATCGACACGCCCAAAATCGAGAAACAACGAAGTTGTACACAGCAACTAATACTAAGACTAGAGTCAAAGAAACTAAGTAGTGAATGCTGGTGTATTCCAAAAATAGGTAATATAAGGCCTCATTGAGGAGACCAGCAGAGGCAGCGACTATAAAAAAGTGCATTAATTTTAATTCTTTCTGATCGTCTAAGTTTGAAAAAGTATATCTTTTATGCCCCAGGTAGCTCACATTAAATGCGATGAGAAACCCGAGAACATTCGCTAATAATGGACTTATGGAAATAAAATGAACAAGAAGGCCTACAATTAGAATATTAACAGCTGCGGCGGAAGTACCGATAATGATGTAATAGAATAAACGATGAGATAACTTAAGACTTGCTGTCGTCAAAACTAGCTACCTCATCAACAATATACAGAGGTCTGTTTTTAACTTCATCAAAGACACGACCAATGTATTCTCCTACCACACCGATAGCAAATAATTGTACCCCTCCGAAGAAACTAATGGCGGTGACGATAGTTGCCCATCCGGGTGTTTGCACTCCAAATAGAAGAGTTGAACAGACTATCCATGCAGCATAAAGCAGTGCGATGGATGAAATGCATATACCTCCCAATGCGATCATTCTTAAAGGGAAGGCGGTAAATGAAGTTATCCCTGTAATTGCTAGATCCAGCAAGGAGTAAAAGTTCCATTGAGAGGTTCCCCCTTTTCGTGGTTGCACTTCAAATGGAATCGCGATCTCTTTGAAACCAACCCAGCCATAGAGCCCTTTCATGAACCGGTTGCGTTCGGGTAGTGTAAGCAATGCATTGACGATTTTTCTATCCAACAACCTATAATCACCTGCATTGGCAGGAATATTGATGCGATTTATCTTGGAAGCAAATTGATAGAACAATTTGGCACAGTTTCTTTTTAACCAGGATTCGTTGGACCGGCTTGTTCTAACCGCGTAAACCATGTCGTAGCCATTTTCCCATTGAATAATAAATTCCTTAATTAATTCCAGTGGGTGTTGAAAATCGCTATCGATCAAAATCACAGCATCGCCCTTAGCCATTTCAAGTCCAGCAGATAAGGCTTTTTCCTTGCCAAAATTGCGACTAAATCGGACATAGCGAAGAGTATATTGTTTTCTTATGTTTTGAATAATGGTGCAGGTGTTGTCTTGGCTGCCATCGTCAATAAGTAATATTTCATAGGGGTATGAAAGTTCTTGCAGAGTTTTATCCAAAGCTGCAATAAACTCGCTGATGAGGTTTTCTTCATTGAAAATAGGAACTACGCATGAGATTAATTTTTTTTGTTTTGAAAGGTTTTTCATTTATCCCAAGGCAGAGGCTGCTGTGACTTTAAAAGGTTTATTTTAACTAAATACCTGTATCTTAGTCCAGTGTAATCATTTCTTAAGTTAAATATGGTAAAATTCAATCTAATTTGTATTTAATTTACAACCTTATGTATCAGCCTTATTTAGAAACAGAGCTTGAAGGATTGGATAGTAGCAAGGGCTCTAAGAATAGTGCACATGAAATCCATAAAGTGAAGTGCTCTATGGGTAAGGAGAAGGTACGGGCTTTTTATAAAAAGAATAAAAACAACGAGCCACTTTTATCGATCAATGAAGCCGCATTTAGTGAGCTAGCTCGAATGTTGATGCCCAAGAGCATCACTCCAAGGCATTTTTTAGTTCAGAAAGCAGCACGCGGACCTATTACTGGTGTCATAAGTCAAGATATTGGTTCGATCATCAATGAACGAGATTCTATAGAGAGCACCCAATTTCTAGCAGTCGATCCTATTACTGGCACATTTAAAGAAGTTGCAATCACTGAAAATTCTGATATCCCTTATGTCTTTTTTCATAAATTACCCCATGGGTATTTTTATACTTTAATGCGACTAAGGGAAGAAGGTGTTGTAAGCATTGATATGGATTCTCTAGCAAGCGTCCTGGCTGTAAAGTACAAGTTGGAAGAAGATGATTTACATAAGGGTAATTTTGGGTTTTATGTCATAAAAAGAGTGGGAAAACCACCGCTCATAAAATTTTTTACCATTGATCATGACATGTTGTTAGCCAATAGTGTCACTTCATTTATTCATTTTCGCCTTCCGAATTTTAGCTATACGGATACCTCTTTTAACATTACTCCAGAAGATTTAATCCGTTTTCCAGATTTGCATGATTCTAAAAACCATTATTGGCCAACACGTAAACGATTATTGGTTATGACAGGTGATCCTAAGGTCTATACAAATTCAGAAGAGATGGAGGCTTTCAAAAGACTAAATACTGACCCAGAGTTTAATCATGCAAAATGGAAACGATTTTTAAAAGGAATTTTGGCGACCGATGAAATGACACGCGCCGCTCTGAGTCTTCATTTGAATAAAAGAAACCCTAAGGACTTGGCAAAAATTCAATTAATAAGCCATGCAATGAATGAACGAATCATGCAACTAAGGGCAAACCTTTTGTCGATTCCTGAGTTTCGAAACTACATCAATAGTGGACAGGGCAAAGCGGATATTCTGGATATGATTAGGGAGTTTGAAGAGTACATTACTGATGTGCAAGACCATTTTGATTTAGATCCTGAGCAAACCAAAGAAGGATTCCAAAATGAGCTGCTGGATGGGATTAAGGAGTTAGCAAAAATAAGTTCTCATTCTTGTGATCCTGACGATAAAAGAGCGGTTAAAGACGGAGATACCCCTTTGCATATTGCAATTCGAATTGGTCAGTACCGCTTTGAAGAGAGTGAAAAGGCGTATAGCAAATATTGGAGCATCCCCAACTCAGAAAATAAAACAGCCATTGAGGTTGCTATGGACATGGCAGAAACATGTGATGCTCATTGTAATCGAGATGTTCCAGCGTTAGACCCCTTTGCTGTAATCCAGGATCTTTTAAATCGTGGTGCTCAGAGAACGCCGGAACTCGATCGTTTGCTTGAGAGAAAGGGGATTAATATTGATACTTATTTTTTCAATTCAAAATACTATGATGAACCTGTCGAAACATACGATGATCTAAAAGAAATTATTGCTGCAATTGGTAATGACTCAAATCTTAGCCTTAAAACCAAGAAAACCATAGTCATAGATGTGGTCAGAAAGAACCTTAATCAGTTATCATCAGATGATTGTGCTAGGTTAAGAGCAGAGTTGAACGGGACTAGTGAAACAAGTATTGCTCCAGAGTTTCTATTTATTTCGCAGCTTCGCAGCAGTCTTTGGATTATCCGATGGATTCGAGGCGTGTATGGGATGTCTTCTACTCGATATGAGCTTAATTCGATACTAGATAATAGGGAGTTGCAGCTTGGGATGGAATTTTGTATGGCATTTTTTAAACCCAGCATGCCTGCTAGAAGGGATAACAATCGTGAGACACCTACACCTATTTTTAGTCAGTAGTCTTTAAATCCATCTATCCCCTCACTCAACTTACTTCATGGCGATGACTGTTGGAAATATATGGGCTTCATCGTACAAAAACTGAATTCCATTAAAACCTACTGATTCTAGCTGTTTTTGCGTCTGTTTTGTACTTCGAAAGCAGCGGAATTTAGCATTCAATAGGTCTACGAAGATGATTCGTTGTAAAAGCAAATGATCTTTGTTTACTTTATCCAATACCCACTCACACTCTTCTGTAGACATAGGTGGATGTGTTAGGAAACTAGTTACCAATTTTCCACCAGGTCTCAAGGACTTATAAAATTGTCTATAGAGGTCTGTGACTTTCTCATCCTCAGGTTCATATATATTTAAACCATTGCTCGAAATAAGATCGAATTGGTCTCGCATAGGGAGTGCCCACGCATTGAGGTGCATGAATTCAATGTTCTGCCTGATCTTCAATTTTTCGGCTAAAGCACTTGCTTCCTTAAGGGTATTGACATCAAAATCAATGCCCACTAATTGAAGGTTATTCACCTGTTTCAGATCAAGATACAAAAGCTCACCCATCAGTCCTGAAGGTATTGAGGCCAAAACTGCTCCGTCATTGACTGATTTCTGGTTCTCCTTTAAAAAAAGTTTAAAGCGCTGTTGGGTTGCGATCATTGTTGGGGCTTGATCTAAGAGAAATCGCTCAAGATCAGTAAAAGCTTGGCCTTGATTATTCAAACCTGTTTTTCTCCCTACCCAAGGGTGAGTAAGCATATAATGCGTCCAATAGCCATTAATCCCTTGGTTATTGATTAAAAACCGTCCAAACTCAAATTCACTGAGTTGTTGCAGTAAAGCGAACTGTTCCTCTACACTAACATGTGGTTTATTTCCTTCTTGGAGTATTCTAGTTTGAATCTGGAGAATGGAATCCTCCAAATCCATTGTCCTATCATTGTGGGAAATAATTTGGTCTTGGATGAGCATGGGGTTCCTTTTCTTTTGTTTGTTCTGAATTTGGAGAGATGCAACAAAAAATACTGCGAAATAGAAGGGCGGCTCGTGATCTTTTGGGAGTTATTCTTTCAACATGGCTAGATCTTTTTTCCAGGTCGCTGTTTGGAAGTAATGGTTCTTTGACCGATTGAGTCTCTTCAGGCTTGAAGTCGTGGTACTGGTCAACAAAGAACTCTCGTGCTATAGACGACGATTTAACGACAAAATCTAATAGTTGTTCCGATGTTGGTACAAGATAATCAGTCAGTTTTGCCTTTTGGCTGAGTGCGGTGGGATCTAGTCCTATTCCCCCTTTTTTATTAAGCCATTCATTTAATTTGGACTTTTCGTAAAGAACTGTGATGCCTTCCTTATTGGGATAAAAAACAGGATTTCTGATGGGTTCAATAGTTATTGCGCAATACAGCCAATCTATGTTTGTAACCCCGAGTAAATTTAATCTATTTTCTAATAGTCTAAGCAGGGTTGCTGCATCCGGCTCTCTGGTTTTCATGTGTTTTGGCACACTGTCTTCATCGTATAGTGTTTTATTTCTGTCATCTAGCAAATATACAATCTTGCCCATGCTGATTTCCTCTTTAATAGTTACAGGACTTACGAAAAACTCCCAATCTCCTCGTTAAAAAGTAGTTTTAATTCGTCTATTGAGTTGATCTAAACTCCCTCATTAAAAACACCGTTTTCCTCGCCCTTTGCGATTTTTAGTAAGGCCTGATTTATTCTTAGCTATACACTTCAGGGGGGTATAAATGCCCATTTTTTGGTAGTTTGATTTGCACCATACCACTTTCGTCCGTTCTTATAAAGGGAATATTTAGGGATTTTAACTTAAGAGTTGTTTTGTCATGTGGGAAATGGAATCGATTATCAAAGCCTAACGAAGCAATGGCATAGCGGGGATTTACATCCAGCAAAAAACGATAAGATGAAGAGGTGCTGCTTCCATGATGTGGTACAATGAATACCTCAGAATTTAATTGGTTCGAATAAGTTCGAACTAAATAGTCTTCTGCGACAGCTTCTATATCTCCAGTCAGTAAGATGCTGCTCACAGAGTTGCTTACTCGTAATACACAGGAATGATTGTTTTTTTTACCCAGGACTTCGTGGATGGGAAAAAATTTAAAGGTAACCTTGTCCCATCGCCATTCATGGAAAGTATGACAATTGAGTCCTCGGTTATAATAGTCTGGATCATCAACGATTAACCTGTCTACGGGCAGAGATTGTTCAATGGAGCCAAGTCCACCCATATGATCTTTATCAGGATGACTGATTACAACAGCATCGATACTTTTTATTCCTTTTGAATTTAAAAAAGGTAAAACCACCATTTTTCCCAAATCACTGCCCTGAAAGAATTGATCCCCAGTGTCATAAACCAACACATGATTTTGGGTTCGAATCACTACGGATAAACCTTGACCCACATCCAGGACATTGACTAGAGCCTCACCAGACTTAATGCTGTCTTGATGGGGAAACAATGGAATAACAATCCAAAGAATGGCGATGTGTTTAAACGGTTTTGTAGGGAGAATAGCAAGCATCATGATTCCAAACAGTAAGGACAACATCATTGGGGCTGTCTGAATGCTCCAATTGATGTTTAACGTTGATAAATACTCAGTTAAAGCCAAACCTTTGAGCAACAGACTAACCAACAGTGATAACGGCTTCATCAGTATCCAGGACCAGGACTGTGAACTGAACAACAAGGTCATTAAGGCTAAAGGAACAATCAAAAATCCAACCAAAGGGATCGCAAATAGATTGGCAATAAACCCATTAATAGAACCATAGCCATACCAGAAAAAACTTAAGGGCAATAAACCAATAAGACAACTTAATTGTAAAGCCAACTTAAGTTGATATCCTTTTAACTGCCATCGCTGATGAGTGATTAAAAGACATGCCACTGCACCAAAAGAAAAATAAAACCCTTGCATGAATACAGCATGAGGATCAATGCAGAGAACCACAAACAGTGCATAACGCCAAATCTGCCAGGGGGTGAATCGTTGGCTTCCTACACAACCTAATGTGAAGAAAAAATAACCCGATAAAGCTCTTTGCACAGGAGGCTCAAAACCAGCTAGGAGTGAATACATGAAGGCGACAATAAGACTGCAAACACCAGCAAAGGAGCGTGCTGGAATACATAAGCAACAAGCGGGAAATCGAGACCATATCCATCTGCAGCAATAAAATAAGATCCCTGCAATGAATGCAATATGTTCACCTGAAATACCAAAGAGGTGAATTGTCCCTGTCCTTCTAAACAGCTCCCATGTTTCTGGAGCGATATGGGTAGCAATATTCAAGGTTAACGCTTCTAGAATTGCAGCAATTTGCTTGTCATGCGCCAAAGAAGCTATGCTATTCGCTAAGCGCTCACGGAGCGGCAATAAGGATAATTCATTGGATGTGGTACTGAGTAATTGACTACCCTTAGGAAGAATGTAACCAGTCCAATGGATGTGTCTAGCAGATAAAAATAATGTGTAATTATAACTTCCAGGGTTTTTGAAATTCCTAGGTTTTTTCAACTTGACCTTTAAGCGCCAAGTTTGGCCAGCTTTAAGCTTTGGTGGATGATTATACCAACTCAGTAAAATCACTCCCTTTGCAGCTTGATCATTGAATTTTTGCAATGAAAGATGAAATTGGGTTTTATGGGTATTTTGATTTGGAATCGAGCTGATTATTCCTTCAATGATTGCATAGGGAATAACCTGTTTTTCCGGAAGGCCTTTGGGAAACACAATGCACTCGTGTATCCAAGCAACACTGCAGGCTCCAAGGAAATAGAGAATTAAACGGTATTTCGGGGTTAGGAAATAAAGCAGTAATAGAGCTGGTATCAAATAGATTTCTTGGGTATATACAAATAAAATACCTAAATAAAAGCAGACAATTTCCATTGTTCATTCAGTTGGACTTTTCCTTGGGGTTGAGACTGTAAGCGATGTATCAAAAGAATGAAAGAGTTTTTTAAAAATTCTGTCGTGCGCATACAGGCATGACAGAATTCAGTGAGACCATTAGTTTATGGGTTCCAACATTTAGGTTGGGATGCTGCGGAAGAGTCCAATGCAGTTTTAACATTGGCTTGATTAATAGACATACTCACACAATCCGTATCCTCGACTTGTGTACCAAGAGGTGTCGCGGTTAAGGTGTAGGTTGTTGGAGTTACGTTAGTGGCTGTAATTCTGTAATATCCCTGTGGAGAGGTTTGAGGAAAGACTGGAATTGCACCACAAGCTGCCGCATATGAAAAATTTTGCGAGTAGCAGCGTTCAAAAATGATTTGATCTTGAGTTAATGTACTTAGGGCATCAGAACGTCTTGACTCCATGATGTATTGTTTATACGAGGGGTAGGCAATAGCAGTCAAAATCCCTAAGATAACCATGGCTATCATCAATTCAATTAATGAAAACCCTAACTCCCTGTTGATGTTTTGTTTTTTCATTCCAATGTTCATTTTATTCATAGTCCCTTATTCAATTTGCCACCACCCAACTTTTCTAGGGGTCGTATTAGGGTTAATTACCGTACTTTGTGCTCCATCAGACTGCGTAATTAAAATGACGATGTGGCCACTTTCATTAGGACCGAGCACCGTTGGTGAGTTTGCATAATGATTCGACAAATCAATACCTACCGGATAGGCGTTATTGTATTGGTCTGCAGAGTCAAATCCTCCATCACCGCTTAAATCAAAAAGAGCAAAATTAAATGAACCCCCTGTTTGGTAATTGATCTCTAAGAGCATGGACGAGAAAGCAATACCGCATGCATCAAGCGGTGGAGTATTTATTGTTGCAATAAATTTACCATTAATCAATGCGGGTATTGTAATCAATCGTTGGCCAGCGGTAGGTAAATCCGTATACCAGCCTGATTTATTATTCCAGTTAATCGTATTTGCTGTGCTCGTGATGATATCCATGGGTAACCCTGAAGTTGACGTAGTCACTATGGTTAATGTTTGTTGTTGCAGATCGGTGCGAGTTAGGGTTGTACTACTACCAGGTTTGTCCCAAATACCATAGATCGATTGAGTTTGGGTGCTGAGCAAATCACTGGACGTTAAAAGTTGCCCAGTTCCAATCATAATGAATAATCCCTGTTTTCGAGGATAATTGGGATTCAAAGTCACTGTCGGAGGTGTCGTGATGGGTTGAGCTACCCCACTAGAATCTCTTGCTTGGAATAATACTCGAGCAGTCCAATTTGCTGCATTGACATTATCAACATCAATTGCCCATAGATTGCCTTGCAAATCACCGGCATAGACGACTGTAATCGGGCTATTTTGTACGCCATCAGATTGAGCTAGAGCAACAGTAGACAAGCCTTGAGGAGATGCTGCGTTACATGCCGTAGGAACTGCAGCACACAAATCAATTTTCCTGATGACTGTTCCTGTTTGTGGATCCAATGCATAAAGGATGGATTTATTACTGGAACTGTTATACCCATTTCCAAAGAATACAGCAAAGCTTAATTGCGTGGTACTTGCTGATTTAATGATACCAATTTGCGGTTGGCTGTAAGTTAGTCCTAGATCAGTATCCGTGAACTCCCATAATACAGAACTCGCTAAACTGGCTTCGTTATTAATACTTGCAGGATCAGTGACGTCTAAAGCATAAATACTATTTCCTCCAGCATTTTGACCACCTACTACGAGTGTATGCCAAGAGGCATTCGAAAACTGCACATCACCACTTGCAGGCGAGCCATTGACATAGAACAGATGGTTTTGGTTGTATAATGGAGCGGTAATTTTCTCTAAATTATTAAATACGGCATTTGGAATAAAGGCAAAGACTTCACTTCCTGTTGTTGCATTGATTGCGTGAAGCATACCATCGTTAGCGCCCACATAAATCATTTCTTGTCTATCAACATTGGCTTTGGCAAAAGCAATATAACTTGTTGTTGAATAGGGCTCTTTGGGAGCACCAACAAAGATGACCTGGCTATCTACGATGTCGCCAAGGTAGTGGCTCCGATTGCGGAAGGTTCCACCATTCCTTTTTTCTAATTCCGCACTGCCTCGTATGTACTCTACACGTTTAGACCCAAGCGTATCGAGTGATTGCAGAAGAGCTTGCTGTGCCGCACTAATATTGGCCCATCGGAAGGGGACACCTGCAGATGCCGTAGGGTTCCAGGTCGCTACTAAACGGTTAGTAGACCAACCAGTGCCAGCGACCAAGGTATCCAGTAACGATTGCGCATTCCAGAGAGTGGTATTCGTGGGAGCCCCAGTATTTGGATCAAGCTCTATAGCGTATAAATTACCTGTCCAATCTCGATAGGGAGTGTCGCTGGATACGAAATTGGCTTGGTATTCAACGGTACTGCTGTCTATTCGAGTAGAGCTGACAGCAGCGGCTGATGTAGTGAATGAACCATTTTGTATGCTAATAAGAATGCTGTTTAAACTATTAGCAAGAGAAGTGGGGTCGGTTGCAGGATAGTAGTTTTCTGTACCCCCTGCTACTGCCATGGCTGTTAGCGTAGCTGCTGCTTGGGGGTTTAAGCTAGGATTTACTCCTGCTCCTAGACCAATGATGTACACATTGACACCACTGTTCTTTAATTCCGTTATTTTACTGATGGCGTCACTTACGGCCGTATTATTGGTTGAGTTTAGCGAGCCGTCCGCATTAAATGTTGCAGTAACTCCATAGCCAGCAGCGGCTGCGCTACCTAATGGTGGCCATTTTTTACCACTTAAATCTTGAGTTGGTAGCCCATCAGAAATGAGAATCACGTATTTTTTTTGCGGACAACCATTTCCGCTGGTGGTTCCCAGCGTTGACATATACTCTTTTGCTTTAGATAGGAGTCCAGCAATCGGAGCTTGGACAGCACTTGCTTTAATTTCAGACGTCGCTGTTGAGCTGGTCTCTGGTTGCAACAATGGGGTAAAGGCGCTTAGCGCGGTGGCAACGCTTGCTGTAGTAGGATAGGTTCCCGCTGAAGTCATGTTCACTCGAATGGTTCCAGTGTTGGCACTTTGGCTGCCGTAATAACCAAAGCCACGTTGAACATAAAAAACTTCTTGAGAAAAAGGGACAAAACCAGCGTTAGTGGGTCCAACAGCAAAGCTCCCTATGTTAGGAAGCGTGTTGGCATAGGATAACGTTACACTACCGCTATTGTATTGACCCAAAGTACGGTTTGGGGGATAGGGAGTTGCTGGAGTCGGTCCGTTATAGTTGTTGAATGCACCTGGAAATGAACCACTTGCATAGAGTACGTCGTTGATACTGGGGTCATCGCTTGTGCTGCTGATTTGCATGTATTGGTTCCCAGACAACGTTGCTGCTCCATATCGACCAGCTAATGCAGTACAATTGCTTAGGATGGTTGCAGAAGCTGATCCATAGTTATAACAGGGGTTAATGACATAGCGATTGCCAGCGACTTGGGTATTGGTAAACACAAAATTACTTGCGGTTGGAGACATGTGGTATACCCAAGTATTATAAAGGTTTACACCACTGGTGGAATAGGTGGCTAGCCCGAAATCAGTGGTTGCCATGTAATTATTAAGAATGGCTAAAACACCTGCTTTAGCGACATTTAATCGAGAAGGTCCATTGTCGTATTTCACTCCACCGCTCGTAACAGTGTATGGTGCATTTCCGCTTCCATCTGGACCTTGTAAAGGAGGAGTAAATCCAGAAGGTACTGCATAATTCACAGGTGAGCTTGAGTTGTACAGCGACGTTAAACCTGAGGCTAATGATCCCGAACCAGTCATAATAGCACCACTCAAAGTCCCATCCATGGATTGAGAGTTACCTATTAAAATCAGTACTTGCGGGTGGATAGGACTAGCCATAATTAGAGGGATCTGTGAAATTGTTAAAGGCAAGGCGTACAAAGTTACGGAGGAGCAGAAAATAATTGCTATAAGCACTTTCTGCGTCACTTTGATGCTTTGTTTGAAAACCCTTTTTAAACCTACACTGTCCATGATATACACTGCCTATTGTTGAATCTGTATTGTGCTTTGTATCAATACAGATGAGTTTCCGTTCGCTCCAGTAGAGCGAGCAGTAATCCGATATACATTTGCTGGAACTTTCATGTTTTGCCCAGGGATAATCACTGAAGGTAATTTTTCAAGGATATATTGAGCACTCGCACCTGAGCCACCTTGGAAACTGCTGATTACGGCGTTACTATTGCTCCAATCGATGGTTTTCCAAAGGGGAGCAGTGCTATCATCAAATAAATAAAATCCGTTGTTATTCCGCATGAAAGACTCTTGGTTATAGGAGCCGTTAATGATGCTATTAATGGCTTCGTTAATTGCACCTTCTGTTTTTTCAAAACTAACTTCTGCATCAGAAGCATTAGCAGCGACTCGAGTTTGACTGGAATTCATGGATACTTGGGTCAAAGCCATCACTGTAAGCATAACCATCAGTATCAAGGAGGTGATTAGCACATAACCTTCATTCTTGGTTTTTTGAGCACGGATTAAGCGATTCATGAGACGGAATTCCTTAAAGTAACGGTTAATTCATAAACATGCCTTAAGCGATTGTCATTGGGCGTTGTGACTTGGGTGTCTAGTACCTGATATTGTTGAGTAGTCAAGCTTCCAGAGCCCCTTTGGCCAGAGATAAGGAGACCAACACGAACAGAGTATACATTGGCCCAATTGGTGACTGCGTTCGCAGAAACATATTGGTTAATCACTCCATTGACGCCTACTCCATATTGAATTTTCATAAATTCCACGCCGGGCACTAGAGGTTGAATGTTCCAGGCATTGCCATTCAATGTAGCTATCATCAGAGCGCTTTGTCCTCCTTGGCCTTGCCCGATGAATAAAGCCGTTTGTTGCAGAGGAACGAGTTGCGCACCAACTTGAAAATTAATCGGAAATGTACTGGAAGAGTTACTGGAAACCCCTGCTCCAGCGTTGTGAGAAATATTTGTTCCAGCAACGCCTGAGATTTGGAATACGATAGACTTCCCACAATCGGATACAGCAGCAAATTGACCTGCAGTAAGCGTTAATCCAGTTGCATTCTGAATAACAAGAAAGCTAGAGCCAGAATCAATGGTTGATATCCCCACCGGAAAGCTATCAGGGGTAGGGCCAAGCATCACGATGACATCACTACCTTGTTGAGCATTTCCTACTAATGAAGCATCTAAAGCAGGAGTCCAGTTGTTGGCATTGCTGCTATTCGGTGCGTTAGATTGAGTAATGGTAAAGCTACCACCACTTCCATTATACCCTATCATCATAGTAGGGCTGGTGTTTATGTCGCCAATTGGCTTGGGTCCACCTGCATTCAAGTTCGATATGCTAGTGGCTATTGAGCCACATCCAACAAAACCGGCTGATCGGATCAGAGGAATCAGCAGATTGGAAATTGCATTTTCATTGGATTGGATTAAATCTTGGGAGTTAGATGCTTTGTAAAGCTGGGTTTGTGCTAAATAGATTTGTAACACAGAATAGGTGAGTATAAGCCCCATCAATGAAGCTATCATTAATTCTACTAAAGAAAATCCAAGTTGTTGTTTTTTAGTCGTCTTCATATTTGGCTCTGCACTGTAAATCGAACAAAGTTTGCTGTAGGCGCTTGAGTACTGCTCGACCCGACAACTGCTTGAGCTTGAGCGTCATTCCATTGAACTGTTACTGTCACAACAGTGTTTCCAGCTCCTCCTGCTAAGGCGGTCGTAACTGATCCGCTGCCGCTAGGCAAGGCAGACACTATCTTGGTTAACCAGTACCAGGAATCGTACTGGGCTAACTGGGCTGGTGTGCAGATTGATGAATTGCATAATACGGCTGGCGTGCTGACTGATGTTGGATAGCCATTGCTTCCTATATTACTCACATTGTAACTTCCAGTTAAAGCAACTTTTGAATTGGCACGTATCCTATCAAACATGTCATAGGCTGCTTGAACTGCTTGTAATTTAGCATAGCTTGAGTTATTGGCTTTATTGCTTACAAGAAGCATACTAGCAATTCCAAGCAAGCCAACAGATAGCACTACCACGGATATTAAAATTTCCAAAAGTGTCATTCCCTTGTACTTAGTGAATGTTTTAATACCTGTATTCATTCAACCTATCTCCACTATGGGCAAACTATTGCACCGTTATTCCAAACTGCCTGCCCAGGAGTTTGGCCTGATTGCACAAAACCAGTGGCTAAGACCATTGCAGATCGAGCATGAGAGCTTCCTCTGCTATCACAAACGCTAAAGTTGCTTTGAGTCGTGCTTAATCCATGAGGATCAAATAAGACACTGTTCACATTTGCGTTAATGTCAGGGTCGTTTGTATTCGTTTGGTGAGAGTTCAAAAGAGTAGCTGCACCGAGCGCTGGTTGGGTTACTACGATCCATCCGGAGTTCCAATTATTCCCGCAATTTGTCGATCCTGGGGTGCCTAATGGACACACCCTAACGTTGACTCCTTGTTCTAAGGCTACGCTGCGAGCATAATTTAAGGAGCTAACCAACGTATCTAAATTGGAAGTTAGTCGGTTATTTAAGATCATGGTTTGTAATGAGGGAACAATTAAGGTCAGTATGATTGCAAACACAGTCAGGGTTACTAGCAACTCGATGAGAGTAAATCCAGTGAATACCTCAAAAACAGTTGGGTTACTGATTTTTTGCAAACGCACCTTGCCAGGCGTATAACAATCGCCCATACGTTCAAATTGGGTACTGTGTACAACATGACCTTCACTGAATACCATATTTTCATCCATGCACAATAAACTACTATTCATGCTTGCTAGGGTGACCGTGTATCCTTCCTTAAGAATATGGTGTTCTATTTATCATCCCTTTTTTCGATCAAACATGCCTATTGTTAATTTTAGACTAAAATATTAAAAATTGCTCAATTAGGTTAAAATTTATATTCAGTCCCAGTCTAGGAAGGAGTCGATTTTTTCTTCGAGTTTTTGCGAGAACTTTGGTTTGCTTGAGTGGTTAACAGGTACGAGTTTTTTATTGCAGTGAAAATCATCCTTAAAGGTACTTAATGCCTCTTCAAGACTCACGAAGCTGTATCCATTTTGCCGGTATAAATTAATGATATCCGGCAAGACATAGGCATTCAGAAGATTGGCATGAATTAATAAAATCTGGGATTGCTCCGGATTATGATGATATTGTGAGTGTTCTTGGGCTTTTAGCGTTTGTTGCCAAATAAAATCCAGATAGAATGGTTTTAACTCGTTCAAATAGGACCTTCTATCAAGTTCTGGAACGGATAAAAGCCTTTGATTGAATGCAAAATCTTTACTATCCACAGTAATTGGTGCGACACGATAATGCTTTTTTTCGAGGTAGCATAAAATTGTATTTCTTTTCAGGCCAGAGCTCATGGCTAGGTAGGGGTAGCGGAAGTACTTGGGTCTCGTCATTACAGGTGAAAGAATGGAGTCTGCTTCTTTTATATCCCGAATGTACTCTTTGGCTTTGAGGATATTTAAATTAGCGTGCGAAAAAGTATGATTTCCAAGCCCAAACCCAGCATCGCGAAATTTCTGGAGTATCTCCCAATTATCGGCTCGCACTTCTTTAGCAATGATAAAACCCGTTGCAGGGACCTCTTGATCCTTCATGGTATCAATCATCATGTTGAGATGGAAATTTCTGTATTCACCAACAAAAGGCAGATCATCAATTGTAATTGCAATGGTTTTCTTAGGTTTGACTTGTGCAAAACAACCCTGAAAGGCAACAGCAAACATTAGGACAATAGCAGTAATTAGTTTGATTTTCATTGAAAATAAAGTGTTTTGATAGGTTAAATGGCTAAAATAAAAGGCTATTGTAACAAAATTTACAATAAATAGCTTATAGGAAGTGATTTTATTTGAATCAACCTGCTATCCTCCATGAATGTAGAGGATGCAGGTTGGCATGTGTGGATATGAATCAATGTTTCATTTCAGCTTTTTGCTCATCTTCCTCTTCTTCCTCTTCAGATAAATCAGACTCTTTAGACTTGCCATATCCTAGACTGAAATTACTGAATAGACTGAATCTACTTGATTTAGGTTGTGATGCTTCTTGTTTTTTCTTAACATCATCAAGACAAGTGTTCAAAGCCAATTCTTTACTGTCATGCAACATTTTTTGGATTAAAGACAGAGTTGCTGTTAAATCAAACCCTGCTATATCCGAAAACATATGTTTAGCTCGTACTGTAGGAACTTTGTTATCGATGTTAGCGTTTTCAATGGTTTGGAAGCGAATAAATTGATTAACCGCTTTAAGGAATACACCCATGTCTTCATAACATTCGTCAGTCGATTTTAAGATGTTCGTTAAGCCTTTGTGGGTTACAGACGATTCGATAGCCTTTTTATAAAGGGGTATTTTCTTGTATTCTTCAGCGATCTCTCCACGGACAATGTACATTGCTCCTACCAACACAGCCAATTTGTCCTCATCCGATAAGCCTGAGTCTTGAGCTGCTTTGGAGATGGCTTTTAAAAATTGAAATTGGGTTGCTCTAGCAGGGTTGGCCAATAATTTAACATTACCTTTGTTCTTTTTAGCCAGCTCAGAGGTTTCCAGTTCGTGAAGCGTCTCTTGTAATTTTTTGAAGCTTTCGAATTGTTCCACTAAACTTTTAGGAGTCTTTGATGTTGGCGAGAACTCAGTAATTTTAGGTTGCTTTGATTTTCCATCTTTTGGAAGATTTTTAACAAAGTTAGTTTGTGCCCATTCTTCGAGTTGGTAACCTAGCATAGTGAGTGCGACTAACTTATCACCGGGTATTTTCTTAAAGGCAGTCTCAGGTTTTAATCCTTCACGAGAATCGTTGTTCTCAAAAATAAGATTGGTTAACTGATTAAAGCTAACATAGAAATCGGTGTATTCACTAAAACTTGGAGTAGACTCGCTATTGATCCCCATTCCATCCATAAGGCGAGTATAGAGAAGGCTGTTTTCCTTTTTTCCAAGTACATATCCCTCTTGTTTCTCGATATCTTTACAAACGACCAACATGGCCCCATACAACATTCTAGAATAGGGCAGCAAATTTGGGCTTCTCGCTGTCAGCTCCTCTATTCTACGGTCCAACTCGCTAATAACAGAGGTTAAAAATTGTAAAGCGTCTCTCCTTGGGTTATCTAATTGCTCAATTTTTTCTTTTTCACTTCGTTTAAGAAAAATAGTAACAGTTTCTTGAAAGTGTGCTTTTAACTCTTTATATCCCTTTAATGCAAACGTCATGTTTATCTCCATAATTCCAAATCAAAGTAAGGTAAGTTTTACTTACAAAAGCCAGTGTAAACTAAACTTATTCAATCGTCATGCCTTTTGATTATACAATTCAAAAAAAAATATAAAATAATATATAATCAGTAAGTTAACTTTATAGTTTGTGTGCTTTTTGATTTGTCATTTTTTGGCATAATATAATATCAGAGTTTTTTTCAGTGTATAATGAGACTTTTGCTGAGATCATGGTCATTGAAAAGCAAAAATCAGCATTCATTGACTGACTTATTTTGAGAGCTATTTTGAATTATAAATCCACTCCACTAGAACAACGATTTTTAAACGGTACATTTTTGGTACTCTTAGCGTTACTCATATGCCGTTTAATCGCAAATTATTGCTTCCCTTTATTTGATACCACCGAAGCTCGATACGCTGAAATTGCAAGAAAAATGCTTGAAACGGGTGATTGGATAACTTTGCAACAGGATTATGGAATCCCATTTTGGGCTAAGCCACCCTTATCAACTTGGCTATCCGCATTTTCCATGAAGCTGTTGGGGGTCAATGAATTTGCAGCACGTTTACCTGGATTGCTCTTATCGATTGGAGTCTTGGCGCTTGTTTGGGATTTAGTCAACAAAGTGAAAGGGACGCGCATCGCTTTAATCTCCATACTGGTATTAGCAGGGACGTTTTTTTTCTTTCTTGATGCGGGTGCAGTAATGACTGACCCGGCTTTACTCTTTTGCATTACTCTTTCTTGCGTGTCGTTTTGGCATGCCTACGCATTTGGTAGTAAAGCTTGGTCCTATTGTTTTTTTGTAGGATTAGGTTTAGGGATGTTGGCGAAGGGTCCGTTAGCCGTTGTACTGGTGGGTTTGACTGTGTTTTTTTGGGTTTTATTCCGTAAAGAATGGAAAAATCTATGGCAATGCTTGCCTTGGTTTTCTGGCACACTATTAGCAGCATTAATCGCATTACCATGGTACATTTGTGCAGAAATTAAAACTCCTGGATTTTTAAATTATTTCATTGTGGGTGAACATTTTCAGCGCTTTTTAACTCCCGGTTGGGCAGGAGATAAATATGGTTTTGCCCATCATGCCCCTAAAGGAATGATTTGGTTGTATGCTGTGGTGGGTGTTTTTCCGTGGAATATATTAGGAATTAAGGGGCTTATCCAGCAACGAAAGCATTTAATGACTAAAAAACAGGACGATGGGGGGTGGGTGACCTATTTGTTTGTTTGGATGCTTGTTCCACTGCTATTTTTCACTTTTTCAAGCAATATTATCTATCCTTATGTTTTTCCAGCGTTACCCGCATTTGCAATTTTGTTTTCAGAGTTGTGGTGTCGGTTTGATGCTGACAATCAGAGGTTTCATTGGCTATATGCTGGGGCCTTGATTTCAGGAGTTGCTTTTTTAATTGGTTCTTTGGTCATTCAGTTTATCCCTAATTTAACGAGTTCAACTCAGAAACCAGTGGTTACTGAATGGCTTAAGACAAAACCCCAGCAAGAAAGCAAGTTGATTTATTGGGGATACCAAAAACCCTTTTCAGCTGAATTTTATTCAGCTGGCAAAGTAATGCTTGTTAAAGATGTGGTTGGTTTGTGCAAAATCATCTCTGATCGGCGTGGTAATTATTTAGTGGTAAACTCAAAGTTGATTGAGGTTTTACCCCAGGAACTTGTAAATCAATTGAAACACAGTAAGGTTGTTGATTTTAGTAATGGCAACTATTTCTTGATAGAAAATCCGAGATTGGCTAGCTGTTGATCAACATTAAAACAACCTACTAAATCGAGCTGCGACCGTAAGGGAGTGGGTGGGTTATTTTGCCTAGACCCACTCCCTTACGGTCGCAGCTCGGTTTAGTAACTCAGGATGGGGACGGACCCCACTGGGGTCCGTCCCCTAGTTCTTGCTAGTTCTTGTCCCCTAGTTCTTTTTACTTTTGCTATTTTTCTTATTCTTTCGCTGCCTTAGATTCGCTGGTAGGAAAAATATGAATTTTTTTTGGTTTAGGTGCATTGCTCTGAGTTTCAATTGGAAATTGTTCCTCCGCCATCACTAATTTTTCAATTTCTTCCGCTTTTAACGCTTTGGAAAAATAGAAACCTTGGCCTTTATGACAGTTGAGAGATTGTAGAATGGACATTTGAGATTCTTTTTCAACACCCTCAGCAACAACCGTTAATTTAAGGGCAGAAGCAAGTTTAATGATTGCATCAACTGTGTTTCTTTTCTTCTCATTTTCATTGATGGCTAAAATAAATGACTTATCAATTTTGATTTCATTAATCGGTAAATTAGTGAGATAGACGAATGAGGAATAGCCAGTACCAAAATCATCAATCGCTATTTTAACACCCAAACTTGCTAACCTGTTTATTACTTCAATTGCTCTGCTCTGATCGTTCAAACTCGCGCTTTCAATAATTTCAATGGTTACGTATCTTGGGGGTAAATCATAAACATTGAGCAAGCTCTCAATATTATAAGGTAATTCAATATCGATGATGTCGACAGCTGAGAGGTTAATTGCTACTTCAATATGAATGCCATTATTTCGCCATTTGCTGATTTGCTCGATGGCTTGCTTCAAAACATAAAGACTTAATTCTTTAATTAGACCTGTTCTTTCTGCTATTGGAATAAATTTTTCTGCACTCATCATACCAAAAGTAGGGTGCTCCCAGCGAAGCAGTGCTTCACAACCACTTATTTTACCGGTAGCTAAATCAATTTTTGGTTGATAATGGACCAATAATTGTTCCCCATCGATGGCCTTCTTCAACTCGCTCATTAAGATCAAGCGGTTTGGGCTCGCTTTGTCCATTGAGGTGTTGTATACAGCGAAATCTTTTCCAGCTTGCTTTGCATTGTAGATTGCAAGATTAGCTCTTTGCAGCAGAGTATCAGCATCTTTTCCATGTTCAGGATAAAATGTGATACCAGCGGTAGCTGAGATATCGATGATGACGTCATCTAGGACAAAATGAATGGCAACCGCCTTTTGTAACTTTTTAGTGAGCAAATACGCTTGTTCATGGGTTTCAAGAGATGGGCAAAGTACTGCAAAATCATCCCCACCAAAACGAGCCACAGTGATTGGATCTTCAACAGTACTTTTTAATCTTTGAGCAAATTGCTTAAGAAGTCTATCCGCATTGTAATTTCCAAAACCAGAATTTAAGTCTTTGAAATTATCTATATTTATGGCTATGACTGAAATTAATCCTTTTTTTCCTCGCAAAGAATTAATTGCCTGATTCAACCTATCAATAAATAACACCCTATTGGGTAAATCGGTAAGAGAGTCATGACTAGATTCATGTTCAGAGCGAGATGTAAGTTCGTTGGTTTGCATGCGTAATTCATTGGTTTGGTCCATCACCATTGCGCTTGCGGTATAGGACATCACAGTACTAATGGATTGTCCCCAGAACATAAATAAAATGGGTGAAATATCAAGCATCCACAGAGCTACATTATGTTTCTGAGCGTGGATTATGCTGTCTAGGGTAATTATTTCAGACATTTGGTATGCAACTGCCATTGTTGCTAATAATATGGCTGTGAGAGATATTCCTAGACCTATGAATGCAAATTTGCTCACTTTGCTTTTCAAAATTCGTGCATTTGTTTCAAAGGTATGTTTTATTCTTTCCATGTGTTAAATCAATCTAGGTTTTACATTAAGGTATAGATGATCGATTTGAAAACAGCAAACAAAAGAGACAATAATTTTTTTAATAGAATCAGGACCTAGGAAAAACTCCCAATCTCTTTGTTAAAAAGTAGTTTTAATTCGCTCATTGAGTTGATCTAAACTCCCTCATTAAAAACACGTTTTGTCTCGACCTTACGAAAAACCACAGGTCAAGTGTAAAATGATTCATAAAAGCAGATTGTGCGTTTTTTAGTAAGTGCTAATAGTTTTCAATCGCAACTAATAGTAAAGTATCTCGAAATGGATAAATAAATAATAACGATGGCTAAATTATATTTCTATTACGCAGCAATGAATGCCGGCAAAAGCACAGTTCTTTTGCAATCAAGCCATAATTACCGGGAGCGGGGGATGGATACTCTTTTGTTTTCCCCTGCGATTGATAATCGATTTCAATATGGGACTATCAGTTCAAGAATTGGATTGAGCCAACAGGCCATCGCTTTTCAATCGAGCGACAATTTATTCGAAATCACCAAAGAACGGCATCTGCCAAAGCAGAAGTTTGCTTGTGTCCTGCTTGACGAGGCTCAATTTTTAACTCGTGAACAAGTGTATCAATTAACTGATATTACTGATCAACTATCAATACCTGTCTTAGCTTACGGACTCCGTACCGATTTTCGTGGAGAGTTATTTCCTGGAAGTCAGTTTCTATTGGCCTGGGCAGATGAACTAATCGAGCTAAAAACGATTTGTCATTGTGGTCGTAAGGCCATTATGAACATGAGAATCGATGCAGGTGGACACGCCATTCTAGAGGGGGAGCAGGTGCTAATAGGCGGAAATGAGTCTTATGTTGCAACTTGTCGATTGCATTACAAAAGAAAAGAGTCTGGGGGTGTTAGAATAGAGTCTCGGCTCCTGTTGGAGGAGTCAATGTACGACCAAGGCTAAGCAAGTCCAGAGTAGCCATGCACGAGGACGTACCCTGATGAAGCGACTCCTATTAGAGTGCCCCTACTAATCTTATCTGTGATGGTCAGTAAGCGTAAGTCCGGCGCTTCGCCTAATGGCGCTGCCTTAAGCGGTTTCATTCGTGAAAGCGGATAGTTCCGTATCCGCTTGCTGACGCGCGCGGCTCGGTTCACTCCCAGCTGTGACTAGGATTTGATTCAGACAGCAAAGAAGTAACCGAGCCGCGCGCGTCAGCAAGCGGACCGATGCGGGCCGGATAGATGAGCCGAATGGCCCCTATTACCCTTTATTTTTCTTGAATCAACGTTAATGTCATTGTTTGATTATGTAAGTTGCAAGCATTCAATCCGGTAGGGGAAATTTCTCCATACGAATAAAATCCAGTTTGAACTGAATTTAAAGGTAAAAGTTCAAGGATTGATTCCACTTCTTCCTCAGTTCGCTCACCCAATAATAAACGCCGGCCAACACAACTAATTGCAAGGCTAAGAACTGGCTTATTAGGGTCTGTTATGCCTATTTTAGCATGTTGAGCCGCTTCGCCAGCACTATCGATTAGTCTATCGAAGTTAGCCCGCATCAATTGCGCGAAATAACCTGTTGGCATCTCGCCAGCAAAGATAAGCGACTGGTTTTGTTCATTGATTCCTAAAATTGTGCGCACTAATTTATTTTCAGTATCTACGTTGATATCTGATATCGCTAATGGGTACAATAAACCAGAGGCGGGTAATTCAGCAGAACGTTCTCCTAAATAATCTTTATAGAGCTTCAAGGCGGGTTGATAATCTAACTCATACAAAATATTGCCCTCAGATCGAGTAATTCGTCGTTTAGGCCCAAAAATATCCCATCCACCTTTAGATGCATGTCCAATACTGATGTCCTCACCGTAGAAGCCAACAGCAACAACGTGATTTTCGAGTAGCTTGCCATTACATATTGTCCAAGTATGTTTAAACTCACTGCCATCCCCAGCAAGCCCTCCTGTAACGATAAGATCATTGGTCACGTTTTCTGTTAATCCATCCACTAAATTAGTTCCATTTACCAGCAAACCATCTGAGAGAATAAAGATCCCTCGCAGGTCACCTGAATTCAATTCGCTTAAAATATATTGTCCAGTTTTGAAAGAGTCTTCGGTTTTACTCAACTTTGCTTTAACCAATCGCAGAGTTGTTTTGTAAAATCGAACAACAACTACGGTTAAGCTGCTGTCAAAAATACTTCCTCCTAAAATTTCACCTGAAGTGCTACATCCGATTATTTTCGATTTTTTAAATTGTTGTGCAAGACGAGAAATAGGTTCTCTAAAATCCCAAAACATGGATGACCCAAAGATTAAAACCAGCGTTTGTTCAGAGTCTAATTCGCTTGGGAGTGTATCGTTAAGCCATCCTTTTCCATGAATATATTGAAATGTTCTTATGTCCATATTGTTTCAAGTATGCTCAAGCAATACTGTAAATATAGTCTATAATTTACACAACTATAAACAAAAAAAGGACAATTTTGAGAGGGATATACAGATGAGTGACTACAGGATACTTCGTTCATTTCATCTGTGCAAAATCTTCTCGTGTTCTATTAATCTGCGCAGAATATGAATTATGAAGGATATGCATAGTTTATTAGTAAAGCAGCTTAAAAAATCATCCCTGAACTCGAATGAGCTTCCATCAAGTCAAGAGAACTGGGTTGAATTTATCGAACGTATTAATAAAACGTATATTGAAAGAGATCAAGAACGTTACTTGAATGAACATTCAATGGAAATTTTTTCAAAGGAAATGATGAAGCTCAATGAAGAGCTTGAAAAAGCTCATCAGATCGCCCAATCAGGCTTCTGGTCTTATGACGGGATTAACGATTTTTTCATCTGGTCAAAAGAGTTGTTTTTCGCCTTAGAAATTAGCCCAAAAGACAAACCTCAAACTTTAAAAGATTTCTTTAATCTAATTCATGAAAATGATCGAGGACAATTTATTGAAAAAATTAGACGTTCATTGAACGAACGTCACGATTATGATGATGAAATTCGAATACGGAATTCTAAAGGCCAATACATTTGGGTTCGAGTGATAGGCAAACCTCAGGAAGAGGCGATGCAAATTTCTGGGGTGGCTATTAATATTCACAAAAATAAACAAGCAGAAGAAGAAATCAAAGCTTTGCATCAGAAAATCACTTTTTCAGCAAGGCGGGCTGGCATGGCAGAAGTGGCAACCTCAATACTTCATAATATAGGAAATATATTAAACAGTTCTAATGTTTCAATTAACTTATTAAAAAAATCCCTAACAGAACCTCATTATCATCGTTTTTTAAAGCTGACAAAGCTCTTAATACAAAATAAGGACGATTTAGCCGATTTTTTGACTAACGATCCTAAGGGTTTAATGATTCCAAATTACATTTCAATGTTGTCTGAGTTGTTTATTAATGAGCAGAAAAAGAACATCCAGGAAATTGATAGCTTAATCAAAGACTTAAATCATATAAAAGACATTGTAGCAATGCAAAAAACACTAGGATCGGTTTCAACTATTGTTGAAAAAGTGAATCTACAGGAACTCATCGATTCGGCGTTAGAGATAACGATGCTCTCTCGCCAAGATGGCCCTATTGAAATTGTGAAGGAGTATATCGCATGTCCTGTTATCCTTGCTGATAAATCAAAGCTGTTACAGATACTGATTAATCTTCTTCAAAACAGTCGTGATGCTGTGCTACTCAATACGAAGAGCACTAGAAAAGTCATCAAACTACAAATTGAGTCCCTAAATCCCAAGACAATACAAATTTTTGTTGAAGACAATGGAGTTGGCATTAGTTCTAAGCATATCAAGCGAATATTTTCATTTGGATTCACTACTAAGGAAAATGGACATGGATTTGGTTTGCATAGTTCAGCTCTCTCAGCTCAACAAATGGGTGGTATTTTATACGCAGAGAGTAAAGGTAAAGAAAAGGGTGCAAAGTTTATTTTGAACATGCCGATAGAGGGAGCTAAGGATATGAGGGGTACTCGATATGAACGGCCTTGATCTTCGAATCATGATCATTGATGATAATATTGCCATTCAAGAGGATTTTATTAAAGTCCTCACTACCTCGAATATCTCAAATGAATTACAGGAGATGGAAAAATTCCTATTTGAAGACTCCGAAACAATCAGCACTAACACGAATGATGCTCAAGGTAGTTATCTATTGCCAAAATTTATATTTGAGACAGCTTCGCAAGGAAGAGAAGGAATAGATAAGATAAAACAAGGCATGGAAAATGGAGAGCGTTATGCCCTAGCTTTTGTTGATATCCGAATGCCGCCTGGTTGGGATGGAATTAAAACAATCAAACAGATGTGGGAAATTGATCCCGATATACAAGTTGTGATTTGCACAGCGTATTCCGATTATAGCTGGGAGAGTACGGTAAAGCATCTGGGTATGGGGGATAATTTTCTAATATTGAAAAAACCATTTGACTTAGTTGCTGTTAGACAGTTGGCCTGTGCATTAACAAAAAAATGGGTCCTAGCAAAGGAATCAAAGCGTCATACCGAAGCTCTTCAAGAACTGGTTCATGAGAAAACACAATCATTAAAACAATCTGTTGCACTGTTGCGCTCAACGATTGAATCGTCAACGGATGGTATTTTAGTTGTGGATTTGAATCAAAAGATCATTGATTTCAATAATAAATTTGTATCGTTTTGGAATATTCCAAATGAGATCATGGAATCCAGAGATGCCAACAAGCTTTTTACTTACTTATTAACACAAATAGTCCAATCTACCCAATTTTTAGAACAATTAAATCATCAAAATGATGATGTTGATCAACTAATAAAAACCAATCTATATCAGATAAGTGGTGAGATCTACGAATGTAGTTCACAACCTCATCGGATGAATGGCTCAATAGTAGGCAGAATATGGAATTTTCGTAATATTACTGAGCAAGCAAATTTAGAAAAAAGGCTAGAGCATCAGGCTTCTCATGATCAACTAACTGGATTACCTAATCGAGTTTTACTTATAGATCGTATTGAGTATCAGATTGAAATGACCAAAAGAAGTCAACATTTCTTTGCTGTTTTATTTTTTGATTTGGATCGTTTCAAGTTAATCAATGATAGCTTAAGCCATAAAGCCGGGGATGAATTGCTTAAAGCTGTTGTAAAACGACTCAGCACGGTAATACGAAAAGAAGATACGATAGCAAGGTTAGGTGGTGATGAATTTGTTATGTTAATTCCTCAGCTTAAACAAGAAGAAGACAGCATTTTTCTTGTTCATAAATTACTTGATGCATTTACTCAACCCTTTAAAATCGCCAATCGAGAGCTTAATATAACCACAAGCATTGGAATCAGTCTTTTTCCTAAAGATGGGAAAACAGTAAATCAACTGTTAAAGAAAGCTGATTTAGCGATGTATCGCTCAAAAGAGCTTGGTGGAAATCAATTTCATTTTTACACCAAAGAATTAAATGAGCAGGCTAATATACGATTTAAAATAGAATCTGAATTAAGGTTAGCACTTAAAAGAAAAGAATTTATTCTATACTACCAACCTCAGTTTGAAATTAATCAAACTCATTTATTAGCAATTGAGGCATTGATTCGTTGGAAACATCCACAAAGAGGCTTATTGTATCCCGTTGATTTTATTCAAATCGCTGAGGAGTCAGGATTAATCATTCCTATCGGTGAATGGGTTATTTGCGAGGTATGTCGGCAAATTAATGAATGGAAGGCGAAAAATATCCCCTTAGCAAGGGTCTCTATTAATGTTTCTACACAACAATTAAAGCAAACTAATTTTGCAAAAAACCTCCAAACTATTTTAAAAGAGTATGGGGTTGAGCCGAGCTTGATTGAGTTGGAGATTACTGAAAATGTTGTAATTACTCATTATGAAATCATTGACATGATCAATGAACTGAAAAGTATTGGAGTCAATATTGTATTAGATGATTTTGGGGCAGGAAATTCAAGCTTAAACTACCTCAAAAAAATACACATTGATCGACTGAAAATCGATCAATCCTACATCCAAAATATAAGCTCATCCCGCCCGGACGAGGTCATTATTGAGGCTATTATTGCAATGGCAAAGAGCTTTAATTTTTCAGTATTAGCAGAGGGGGTCGAAACAAAAACCCAAATGAATTTTCTTAAAAAGCAGCAATGTCATGAAGTACAAGGATTCTTGCTGAGCAAACCATTGGATGCTCATCAATTAGAACAATTTTTACTTAAACGAACTAAAAGACCAAGAAGTTCTCCGAATTAAGTTAAGAAATGGATGTCTTTCCCCTTTGGGCGGAAAGACATCCATTTTTGATTTAAATACAGTAGGTTGTTCCCCCATTTTTCTGTGAGTTGGTAAAATCCGCTCTCTTACGGTCGCGACTCGGATTTACTCTGTGCCAATCGAGCCGCGACCGTAAGGGATCGGATAAGTATTTCCCTTCATTTATCAATTGCTTTTTGATATAATATTTCACAATTTTTAGTCCTGGAAATGGAGTAATCATGTCGCATTCTGTCGCAATGGAATCAAGACGTTCAGTTCCTCGTGGTCATTTGATGGCTTGGATTGTTTGCCTTTCAGCGGGTCTGTTCTTTTTTTATGAGTTTTTCCAACTGAATATCTTTGATGTGATTAACCAACCTCTGCGGGAAGACTTTAAACTTGATGCAGCGCAATTGAGCTGGATGTCTAGTACTTATTTATGGGCTGATATTCTTTTTCTTTTGCCTGCTGGATTGATTCTTGACCGATTTTCAACGCGCAAAGTTATTCTTACAGCCATGCTGGTTTGTGTCTTAGGGACCTTAGGTTTTGCGATGACAGATTCTTTCGTTCTGGCCTCGTTTTTTCATTTTTTATCTGGGATTGGTAATGCCTTTTGCTTTCTTTCATGCGTTGTGCTTGTATCCCATTGGTTTCCACCACGCAGACAAGCTTTGGTTATAGGCTCATTAGTCACTATGGCGTTTTTAGGTGGCATGATGGCACATACCCCTTTTGCCTATCTAAATGAATTATTTGGCTGGCGTCAGGCATTATTTATCGATGCAGCAGTAGGAGCTGTCTTATTGCTTTGGATTTATTCAGTTGTTCAAGATAAGCCAGAAGATGCAGCTGACATCAAATTAACGAACCAAGGTCAGGTGCTCACCAGCTTTTTCAATGCCTTATCAAATCGCCAAAATTGGCTAGCAGGGCTCTATACCTCGCTATTAAATCTCCCAATTATGGTTTTGTGTGCATTGTGGGGAGCTAGCTATTTACAAGAAGTGCATCACTTGCCCGATATTGCGGCAAGCAATGTAGTCAGTTTAATTTTTATGGGAAGTGTTATTGGTTGTCCATTAGTTGGTTGGCTTTCTGACTCTCAAGGGCGACGAAAGCCATTGATGATAATCGGCGCTATCGCAACATTTATAACGGTCATTCCTTTGTTTATGAACATAGTCCTTTCTCAGATGGCTTTAAGTACCCTATTTTTTGCTTTAGGGTTCTTTACTAGTACGCAAGTGATTAGCTATCCCTTGGTCGCCGAAAGCAATCACCCAGAAAATACTGGCGCTGCTACTGGTATAGCTTCTGTGATTATTATGGGTGGAGGTGGTGTGGCACAAGTACTGTTTGGTTGGCTTATGACGCACCATGCAGGTGTGAATGCAACAAGCTATAGTGTTGGTGATTATCAGTTTGCTATGTGGATGTTTCCTGTAGCGACGATAGCAGCACTGATTGCCGTTTTATTAACTAGAGAAACATACTGTAAAAGATAAGACAGGAGAAAAGAATGCAAGTGGTGGGGGAACTTAGAGGTGATGATGTGAAGTCGTTGTTTATGCCCTGGTTGGTTTGCTTAGCAGCCACTATGTTTTTCTTTTACGAGTTTATTCAGGGAAATATGTTTGCGTCGATTGCTGCAAACATTATGCAGGATTTCAATATCCAAGCGGATAAAATGGCTTATTTGTCGAGCATTTATTACCTATCAAATGTTCTATTTCTCTTTGTTGCGGGCATGGTTTTGGATCGGTTTTCCATTAAAAATACGATTTTGATCGCCATGCTTTTGTGTGTTGCAAGTACCTTTGTCTTTGCTTATTCGCACTCTTTTTATGTGGCTTTATTGTGTCGATTTATTACCGGAATTGGTAGCGCCTTTTGTTTCTTAGGCCCAGTTCGATTAGCCTCACATTGGTTTCCACCGAAGCGGATGGCTCTAGTCACAGGTGCTATTGTAACTGTAGCCATGTCAGGAGGAATGTTGGCTCAATACCCACTGACTAAATTAGTATTGCACGTTGGATGGCGACAAGCTGTATTAGACGTTGGTGTTCTTGGATTTTGCATGTTGGTATTGATGTTCTTCTGGATTAAAGAGCGACCTCCGGTGCCTGTGAAAAACGAGGGCAAGCCGATAAAAATATCTGAAGCAGCAAAAAAGGCTTATTTGAATACACAGAGTTTAAGAGCAGCGATGTACACTAGTCTAATGAATATGGCTATTGCTGTTTTTGGTGCCATGATGGGTACCTTGTATCTTGAACAAAGAATGGGGATAGGTGCTGACCAAGCGTCAATGATCAATGGAATGTTGTTTTTGGGCGCAATTGTTGGCTGTCCTTTAATGGGCTGGATTTCTGATAAAGCAGGCGTACGAGTTTTACCTATGAAGTTAGGGGCAATTGCTGCTCTTGGTACCCTACTGGCTGTTCTATACATGCCTGTTTCAGTTACAACAATGTCAATTCTATTTTTCCTTTTAGGCTTATTTACTTCAGCGCAAGTCATCAGTTATGCCCTAGTGGCAGAAAGTAGTCCTCCAGCCATGACCGCAATGGCGGTCAGTGTTGTTTCAATCCTCTGCCAAGGTGGATTTCTCTTGTACCAGAATATGTTTGGTAAGTTACTGACAAGTTATGGAGGAATGAACTTAATTAATGGACTGCCTGTGTATTCATTGGAAGCTTATCAATACGCAGCGATGATTTTACCTTTGGGTTTATTAGTCGCATTTATTCTGTTGTTTGGTTTAAAAGAAACCCATTGCCGCCAAGTTGAGAACAAAGCGTGACAGGGCGAGTTTGCATTTTATTAATGGATTCTTTTGGTATTGGTGCCAGCCTTGATGCAGTTCGTTATGGAGATGCAGGTGCCAATACTTTTGTGCATATTTTTCAAGCCTGTGAGCAAGGAAATGCAGATATACCAGGTCTCCGACAAGGCCCCCTTAAATTACCTAATCTAGCAAAGCGGGGATTGTTTCATGCCGCTTTAGCTAGTTCAGGCTTACCTTTTATTAATCTATCCACTTTAGAAGAGCCAGTCGCTCATTATGGCTATGCTGTCGAACAAAGCTTGGGTAAAGATACACCTAGTGGTCATTGGGAGTTAGCTGGGGTTCCTGTTACTTTTGCTTGGGGCTATTTTCCCGATCAACCGAACTGTTTTCCTGAGGAGCTCATTGCAGCATTCATCAAGAAAGCTGCTTTGCCTGGAGTGCTCGGGGAAAAGCACGCATCAGGGACAACCATTCTTGATGAGTTGGGTGAGGAGCATATGCGAAGTGGTAAGCCAATTGTATATACTTCTGCTGATAGTGTGTTTCAAATTGCTGCTCATGAAGAAACCTTTGGTTTAGAAAAGCTCTATGAGATTTGTGAAATTGCTAGGAAATTAGTCGATAAATATCAAATAGGTCGGGTTATTGCACGTCCCTTCATTGGGACCCCAGGCGCATTTAAGCGAACAGCTAATCGCAAAGACTATGCAACCCCGCCTCCTGAAAAAACGTTATTGGATCATCTTAAGGAAGCTGGGAGAGAGGTTATTGCCATTGGAAAAATTGCTGACATTTATGCACATCAAGGGGTAACACAGTACATCAAAGCAGATGGAAATATGGCCTTATTTGATGAAACAATAAAAGCGATGAAATCAGCAGAACCAGGAAGCCTTGTTTTTTCTAACTTTGTGGATTTTGATTCCTCCTATGGTCATCGACGCAATGTTGCTGGATATGCCCATGCACTGGAAGAGTTTGATGCACGTATTCCTCAATTAGAAGCAGTACTTAAGAAGGATGACATGATAGTTATTGCGGCGGACCACGGTTGTGACCCAACATTCCCTGGTTCAGATCATACTCGCGAGCATATTCCCGTTTTAGCTTTTGGCCCAAGCATAAAAAATAAATTTATTGGACGACGAGATACTTTTGCTGATGTAGGTCAGACTATTGCTGAACACCTAAATCTAGGTTTTAATCTGAATCATGGAATTTCCTTCAAACAGGACTCATGAAAACGCCAATCTCTTCGTTAAAAATTGATTTAATTCGGTCATTTAGTTTATCTAAACTCCCTGATTGAAATCTATTTTTGCTTGGACCTTAGCGTTTTCATAAGTCCAGTCAAATAAATTTGCCTCAGCACTATTGATTTTTATCATATCATCCCCATCTAATCATTAACGATGTAAGTAATATGAGGAAATGATTTTGGAACAATTTCGTGGGACTACAATTCTCTCTGTTCGACGAGGAAACCAAGTGGTTATCGGTGGTGATGGCCAAGTAACCCTTGGTAATACCGTGATGAAGGGAAACGCTCGTAAAGTTAGACGATTGTATAAAGAACAAGTTATCGCTGGTTTTGCTGGCGGTACTGCAGATGCTTTTACTCTTTTTGAACGATTTGAAGCTAAATTGGAGCTTTACCAAGGGCATTTGATCAGAGCTGCCGTTGAGTTAGCGAAAGACTGGCGAACCGATCGTATGCTGCGTCGTTTAGAAGCTGTTTTGGCTGTTGCAGACACAAAATCTTCACTAATTATTACTGGGAATGGGGATGTCATTGAGCCTGAGGAAAGTCTAATTGCTATTGGCTCAGGAGGGCCTTTTGCACAAGCAGCTGCAAGAGCCTTGATGGAAAATACAAAACTATCTGCAAAAGACATAGTACAAAAAGCATTAAAAATTGCTGGAGACATTTGTATCTACACCAACAATAACCTAACCATAGAAGAATTAAATGATGAAAGTAAATGAAATGGTCATGACACCTCGAGAAATTGTACAAGAGCTCGATAAGTACATCATTGGGCAAGATGAAGCGAAACGTTCTGTTGCGATAGCGCTGAGAAACCGTTGGCGACGAATGAATATCAAAGATCCAGCTTTGCGTAATGAAATTATGCCAAAGAATATTCTGATGATCGGTCCAACAGGTGTTGGGAAGACCGAAATTGCGAGGCGTTTAGCAAAATTAGCGAGAGCCCCATTTATTAAAGTAGAAGCAACTAAATTCACAGAGGTTGGTTATGTAGGTCGTGATGTGGATTCAATCATTCGTGATCTGGCGGACATTGCTATAAAGCAAGAACGTGAGCTTGCTATGAAAAAGGTTGAGCACTTGGCTGAGGATGCGGCTGAAGAGAGAATTCTCGATGTTTTATTGCCTCCAGCTAGAGGAGCGATAAACATTGGTGAGAAAGATACTACTGCTAGACAAGTATTCCGTAAACAATTACGCGAAGGATCCCTTAATGACAATGAAATTGAAATAGATATTGCAGCGGCTCCAGTTGGTATAGAAATCATGGCTCCTCCTGGCATGGAGGAAATGACAAGCCAATTGCAATCCATGTTTCAACAAGTTGGTAGCCATAGAACGAAGACTAGAAAGATGACTGTTGCCAAGGCAATGAAAATATTGCGAGAAGAGGAGGCAGCAAAACTGGTTAATGAAGATGACATCAAAGCTAGAGCAATAGAGAGCGTTGAACAAAACGGTATCGTATTCCTGGATGAATTGGATAAAATTGCCAAGCGCGCTGAAGGATCTGGGGGTGATGTATCAAGAGAAGGTGTTCAAAGAGATTTACTTCCCTTGGTTGAAGGAACTACTGTTACAACTAAATATGGGATGGTCAAATCAGATCATATTTTGTTTATAGCATCAGGCGCATTTCATGTGACAAAACCATCTGATTTAATTGCTGAATTACAAGGACGTCTACCAATTCGTGTTGAATTGTCTGCTCTTACAGTCGAAGATTTTGTGCGTATATTAACTGAGCCAAGTGCTTCGCTGACCTTGCAATATGCTGCACTAATGGAAACTGAAGGGTTAAACCTTACCTTTGATCCAACGGGTATTCAGCGAATCGCTGAAGTAGCTTGGCAAGTGAATGAAAGGATAGAAAACATCGGTGCAAGACGACTATACACTGTTATGGAAAGGTTACTAGAGGTAGTGTCCTTTGAAGCAACGGATAAGGCTGGTGAAACAGTTCACGTCGATAGGGTTTATGTAGATAAAAATCTAGGGAAATTAGTGGCTGATCAAGATCTAGCTCGGTATATTTTATAAACATTATCCGCTCCCTGACGGTCGCGGCTCGGTTCCTTCTTTGCTGTCTGAATCAAATCCTAGTCCCAGCAGGGAGTGAATCGAGCCGCGCGCGTAAGCAAGCGGATACGAAACTATTCGTTTTCACAAATGACGCTGCTTAAGGCAGCGCTATTAGGCGAAGCGACGTACCTACGCTTCTGACCATGAGAGAAGAGATTCGTTGGGGCACGGTAATAGGAGTCGATTCCTCAGCCGGGAAGGAGCGGATAAAGTCTTATCAAGTTAGGTCGTCTGACAAAGCGAAAATAAACAACCCATTTAAGTCCGATGCATTAAAATAAAGGTTCTTTTTTTTCAAATCCGACTATTTTTCAGTTTTCTTGTCCGATCGCTCGGAAAATAGCTCTTCCAAATGAATATTCAATGACTTTTGCAGATTCTCGTCATGGCGCTTGAAAGCCGCCCTCCATTGTTCTGCCAGAGAAGATTTTGAATATTGCAGCTCTAAATGTGAAGGCAATCGATAAGGAAGCAGCTGAGTCAGTTGATAGAGTGTCAGATGACTTAAATCACGACTAAGCATATAGCGCCCGTCAGAAGTGGCATGTATTAATCCATGATGAATAAGAATATTCAACATTTCATCGACATCAATCGCAAAAGGTTGGGCACTGGCATCTATTAATTCATTGAAGCTTAAGCTTTTTCCTTGTTGTTGTGCTTGCCATAAATCATGAAGCCACAATAAGGCATGAGAAAAACCATCAAGCGATTTACCTCGTCGACGTTGATGATGGACTGAGAGTGCATAGCTTATTTCAGCGCCCAAGAGTGTAATTACCCAAACCCAATACACCCATATAAAGAAAATGGGTACAATAGCAAAGGCACCGTACAAAAGCTCATAGGTGTTGTATCTTAATAAGTAATAAGCAAAGCCTTCTTTTGCTGCTTCAAAAAGGAGAGCTGCAAAAAAACCACCACAAAATGCGTGTCGAAAGAATACCTGGCAATTAGGAACAATAATGTATAGAAAGGTAAAACCGATTAAAGAAAGAAGAAATGGAGAGTAATTCAATAAAAAAGATGGCGCATGATGGTCCGCTAAAAATGGAATTGAAAATAAATAAGAGCTAGCAACGATACTTAAGCCTAGAATGATAGGAGCCAGAGAAATAATAGCCCAATACAACAGGAACGCTGAAACTCCTTGTCGAGCAGAACATACTCTCCAAATCTTATTCATGGCTCTTTCAATAGTAAATAAAACCAATAAGGCAGTAATGATTAAAAAGACAATCCCCCAAACGGATAATTTGGAAACCTGGGATGTAAATTGCTGCAAATAGACTTGAAGAGCTTTACCTGTAGCTGGAACAAAATTTTCAAATATAAAATTTTGCACAGGATCAGCTAACTCTTGAAAAGTTGGAAAAGTGGAAAATACGGCTAAACCTACTGACATCAATGGAACAACAGCAAGCAAACTTGTAAACGCTAAAGCAGAAGCAATATAGGTGCAATCATCTTGAATAAAATGCTGAATCACAAACCGCACAAAGCGGTCACAAGCGTAAAATCGATTGTATAAATATGTTTTCCAGGTCATGTTTTTCTTGGATTTTTATTATAATATAGCGTGGAAATGACAAGCGTGTATAGTTGATGAAAAAATGGAAACAATCGCAATTTATCACAACCCCCGATGCTCTAAATCAAGAGAAGCATTAGAGCTTATTCGAAATCATGGGTTCAACCCGGTGGTCATCGAATACCTCAAAACCCCACTAGATATTGAACAGCTAAGAGCTTTACGTGCTCATTTTACTTTAGAAGAGTTTATCCGAACAAATGAACCCGTATTTAAAGAGCTCCAATTATCCCTTAAAAACGAAGATCAAGTACTACAAGCCCTAGTTAAAGAACCCGCTTTAATGCAAAGACCAATAATCGCATTTAAAGGAAAAGCCATCATAGGCCGTCCCCCAGAAAAAGTAATGGAATTTCTATCCAGCTAAATGGACTTTCACTTGTATAAACCGATCACTCCGCATATACAACCGAGCCGCGACCATGAGGGAGCGGATTTATCTGCGCCAGAATTTCCGCTTGCTTAGGCGCGCGGCTCAGATGACATTTATTATCGAGAAAAGGATTTAATTTACCGTATTAACACCATTAAAAAATCGGCTTAATTTAAAGTATCAACCCTGCTTAAAAAACATCCATCAAAATCGTAAATTCAAAAAAGCGATATAAAACAAGGTTTAATTGAAATTACATGAATAAATTATTTACAATGTTGTTACAAATGGCACTAACAAACAACAGTTGCGTCAACTAATATTAACATTGGGTAATAGTATTTTTTGCGAGTACAACATGCTTACAGGACCAATCATAGGTATTGTTAAATCAGTAAATGGATTGCTGGAAAAATTAAATTCGAGTGGTGGTGCCAAATTTGTAAAGTCAGGGGCGCCTTTACATGATGGTGATATTCTCACTCTTCTCAGTGGAAATGCATACATTCAATTTATTAAAGGTTTCCCAGAAGCACTATCTCTTGATAAACCTGTAAAAATTGATGGAATCTCTCCAGCTCTTAAAGGCGGTCTTGAAGACATTAACGAAGAGATTATAAAAGAAGCAATCGCAAAACACATTGATCCATCACTAATCCTAGATGCATTGGGAGCTGCAGCAGCAGGTGCTACCGCTTCAGGTTCAGGTGGAACTACCTTCACCATAACTCCAAACTATGGTGAATCCCATGTCACTTCCGGATTTGAAACTCACACCCTATCTGTAGAGCAAGCAGTTAACAATACGCAAATGTTTTGGTTTAGGCCTGAAAGCGGGACTACAGAAGCTATCAAACCCACATTTCCTATAGTAGGACAAACTTCCGGTACCGTGATTGAAGCAGGTGGTGTTGGCAATTCAGTCCCAGGAATTCCTGAGGTGACAGGGAAATTAAATACACCAGCAGGCTTCTTAAATCAATCCTTATTAGGTCCCTCCATAACACAATTAGGAACATTTACCATAGATCCATTAGGTAACTGGAAATATTCTCTTCACAGCAACTCCATGGCTGTAGAACAATTAAAGCAGGGAGATATAATTCTTGGAAGTTTTAATGTAACTGCTGATGATGGAACTACAACAAAAGTAGATATTACGATAGAAGGCACTAATGATGCAGCAGTGATCACTGGCACGAGCACCGGTGCAATCACTGAAAGCAACGCCATTCAAAGTGTGGGCGGCAGCTTAACGGCAACGGATGTGGACAGCTCCAATGCCTTTGTGGTGCAAACCGATGCGGCAGGCAACAACGGTTATGGCAAGTTCAGCATCAATGCAGCTGGGGATTGGACCTACACCATGAACACCGCACACGATGAGTTTGTAGCAGGTCAAACCTACACCGACAGCCTAATGGTGCAAACTGCCGATGGCACCACCCAAGTCATTACCGTGACTATGACTGGTACTAATGATGCTGCTGTGATTGGTACGCCTACAGTCAGCACCGTGACTGAGGATGTGGGTGTGAGTGCTGGTAATTTAACCGCAGCGG
>NZ_LNZB01000060.1:151029-151518 GCF_001468085.1 Legionella waltersii
CGCAAGCCAAACAGCAATTGATACCTTTACGATCACCAGTGTTGATGGTACCACTAAGAATGTGAGTTTTACCATCAACGGGACTAATGATGCTGCTGTGATTGGTACACCTACAGTCAGCACCGTGACTGAGGATGTGGGTGTGAGTGCTGGTAATTTAACCGCAGCGGGTTCGATTTCCATCACTGATGCCGATGCTGGGCAAGCGGCATTCAGCACCACGGTGACTGGTGTTGGTAGTCCTTTAGGCAGCTTGGTGTTGGCCGCCAATGGCTCTTACACTTACAGTGTGTCCAATGCCGCTGTGCAATACTTAGGTGCAAGCCAAACAGCAATTGATACCTTTACGATCACCAGTGTTGATGGTACCACTAAGAATGTGAGTTTTACCATCAACGGGACTAATGATGCTGCTGTGATTGGTACACCTACAGTCAGCACCGTGACTGAGGATGTGGGTGTGAGTGCTGGTAATTTAACCGCAGCGGG
>NZ_LNZB01000060.1:151600-358899 GCF_001468085.1 Legionella waltersii
AGCTAATGATGCACCTGTGATTATTTCTAGTGCAACAGTTTCTGTACCAGAAAACACCACTGGGGTGACAACGGTGGTGGCTACGGATCCTGATGCTGGTAGTGTCCTAACTTATTCGATAGTAGGTGGTGCCGATTTAGGTAAATTTTCAATTAATTCTTCTACAGGAGCTTTAAGTTTTATTGCTGCTCCAAATTTTGAAATCCCAACTGATGTTGGAGCCAATAACATCTATGATGTGATTGTTCAAGCCAGTGATGGCACCTTAACCACGAGCCAAGCCATTGCTGTAAGAGTAACAAACGTTAATGAGGCACCTGTGAACACTGTTCCTGGGGCACAAACTACGAATGAAGATATATCGAAAGTAATTACTGGACTGAGTATTTCTGATGTTGATGCGTTAGCTGGTATTATGACCGTCACTTTAGGTGTGACCAATGGTACTTTAGCGGTGAGTGGTGGTAGTGCGGCTATTTCTGGTAGTGGTACTAGTACAGTGACTTTAACTGGAACTGTAGCACAGATTAATTCAACTCTGAGTGCAGCAAATTCAGTTACCTATGTACCAACAAATAATTACAGTGGTACGGCTACTTTGACCATGACTACTAATGACAATGGCAATACTGGTAGTGGTGGTGCACAATCTGATACTGACACCGTAACAATAAATATTACAGCTGTTGCAGATACACCAATTTTATCACTTCCAGCCTCAGTTTCAGTGGTTAATCCAGGTAATTTTACTATAAGTAATACTGCAGCGATTTCTCAAGCAGGTTTAGAGACTGATTTAGGGTTAAGTTCTGGCTTTTTAGATGGTTTTGATCCACTTGCGGGATCTGTAGCGAGTAGTGATCCTGGTAATGTAAATGTAATTGATGGTGCACTAGCCAATTCAAGTTACCGTTTAAGCAATGGAGCGCAAATAGCATTTGATTGGCAATTTACAAATGCTGAAAATATTCAATCTGAAATTAATGGCGGTTATAACGACATGGTTTTCTTGGTGGTCACTTTACCAAATGGTACGCAGCAAACGTTTCAGATTACATCTTCTGAACAAGCAGGTGCTGGAGTAAACACCACCGGCACTTACACTTATACTGCAAGTCAGTCTGGTAATTATCAATTTTCTTGGTTGGTTGTTAACGGGCTTGATAATCAAAAGGATTCCTCGCTCTCAATAACTAATACAAAGACTATTATTAGTTCCACAAATTATGGTAAGCCAATTTCTATCCCAGTAATAAATGCTGCTCTTAAAGATACAGATGGTTCAGAATCCTTAAAAGTTAGAATTAGCGGAGTACCCTCAGGTGGAATATTATCAGCAGGAACCGCTATAGGAGGAGGGGTATGGGAATTCACAAATATTTCGGATCTAACAGGACTTATCTATTATCCCCCCACATCATTTACTACTGGAAACATCAATTTAACAGTGACAGCCACTGCGACAGAGGCTTCTAACGGCAGTACCGCAACTACCTCTTCAACATTGACCATAAGTGTTGACCAAGCAAGCACTGTGACGTATGGCGCAGAAACTGGTACTACGACTACAGGTACAGCTGGTAATGATTGGATTCATGCACTTCCAGGAAATGATACAGTTAATGCTGCAGGGGGTAATGATTTAGTATATGGAGGAGCTGGTGATGATACCTCCTTAAGTGGTGGAGCAGGTAATGATACTATTTATGGAGGACTAGGTAATGATACGATCTCTGGTGGAGATGGTAATGATTTACTCTTTGGTGAAGCTGGTGATGATAATATAACCGGTGGAACAGGTAATGATATGCTTTATGGAGGTGTTGGGGACGACAAATTAGATGGTGAATTAGGAAATGATATTTTAGTAGGTGGTCAAGGTTCTGATACATTGACTGGCGGTGGCGGTATAGATACTTTTGTTTGGTTAAGTGGTGATAATACTGGTGGAACACTTGCAAATCCAATACAGGATAAAATCACTGATTTTAAGGCCAATCCCGTAGGTGGGCCTTCTCCAGATGTGAGTATATTAAATTTATCTGCATTATTAGGTGGTGAGCATTTAAATGCTGATAGTTTGGATAATTATTTGAATATATCTAAATCAGGCACTGGTGATACGCTTATAAAAATTGATCCGTCTGGAACTGATCCTGTTACAAACGCCACTCAAACAATCCTTTTGCAAGGAGTTGATTTAACAAATGTCTTTGCAACAACAAATTCGCATGAGATTATTACTAATTTAATTGCTAACGGTAACCTGATTACTGATGCATAATTGAGGCCTGGTTTAAGTGAATCAGGCTTAGTTCAGCTGTTCAAGAATAAAATCTTCTAGCTATTGTGGTGATTTATTTGCAATAATCAATCCGGTTATTAATAAGCTCTGATCTGTACGCTGTGCACAAAATGCAGCGGGTAAATGCGGAGTAATTTATTAGAATCCCCAATATTTAATACCTATCTGAAGGAGCAAAGCCAATGAGAGATCCTTATGTGCTGGTTTTATATTATTCCCGTTCTGGTGCTACAGCACAGTTAGCGCAGTACATTGCTCGAGGGGTCGAGAGTATTTCAGGACTTGAAGCAAAATTGCGAACAGTTCCCCCTGTGTCAACGACTATTGAGGCGGTTGATAAGCCAGTGCCCGATGAAGGTGCTCCTTATGCCACTTTAGATGACTTGCGGCATTGCAGTGGTTTGGCTTTAGGTAGCCCGACACGTTTTGGTAACATGGCTGCTCCCATGAAATATTTTTTAGACGGAACATCGTCTTTATGGTTAGGTGGTGATCTAGCGAATAAGCCGGCATGTGTGTTTTCTTCTTCAGCGAGTATGCACGGTGGTCAGGAAACGACCTTGATTTCCATGATGTTGCCTTTGTTGCATCATGGAATGCTTTTATTGGGAGTTCCATACACGGAGCCTGCGCTAACTACGACGGTTTCTGGGGGCACTCCTTATGGGGTCACTCATGTGGCCGGACCATCCAGTGATAAGCCATTGACTGAGGATGAGATAACTCTAGCTAAGCGTATGGGTGAGCGATTGGGTAGGGTTGTTAGAGGATTGAGTTTATAAGATGAGAGTCATTACTTTTAATGCGAATGGCATTCGTGCTTCTGCACGTAATGGATTTTATGATTGGTTGGCTCTTCAAGATGCGGATTTTGTTTGCATCCAGGAGACAAAATCGCAAGTGGATCAGTTGCTACCAGAAGAGCTGTATTATCCACGTGATTACTTCTGTGATTATTATGATGCTCAGAAAAAAGGCTATAGTGGAGTCGCGATTTATTCACGCAAAAAACCTCAGCGCATCGTGAAAGGCCTTGGTTTTGGTTATTGTGATGATGAAGGTCGTTATATTCAATTTGATTATCCAAAATTAAGCGTGGTTTCTTTATACTTGCCTTCAGGCACAAGCGGAGATGGTCGCCAGGAAGTGAAGTATGAGTTCTTGGAGCGCTTTGCAAAGCATTTAATGCAATTAAAGCAAGAGGGTAGAGAGCTGATAATCTGTGGCGACTATAACATCGCCCATAAAACCATTGATTTAAAAAACTGGAAGGGCAACCAGAAAAACTCTGGATTTTTACCTGAAGAACGTGCATGGATGGATGAGCTATTCGGCAACATGGGCTTCGTGGATGCATTTCGAGTGCATAACCAAGCTGAAGAGCAATACACTTGGTGGTCTTACCGTGCTCGAGCTTGGGAGAAAAATGTAGGGTGGAGAATCGATTATCAGGTCATAACACCAGGATTGCGGGATGCAGTTTCTAACACACAAATCTTTCGCGAACCTAGATTTTCTGACCATGCGCCATTATTGATTGAATATACCGGAGACTGGAGTGTTTAAACTTGCTAGTTGGAATGTCAATTCTTTAAAAGTTCGTTTAGACCAAGTATTGCAATGGCTCGACACCAGTCAAGTTGATGTGTTGGCGATGCAAGAGACGAAGTTAACGGATGAGAATTTTCCAAGCGCTGTATTTACTGAGCTGGGTTATCACGTCGTCTATTCCGGACAAAAAACATACAATGGTGTTGCTGTTGTTAGCAAACACCCAATCTCTGATGTGTTAACTGATATTCCAAATCTTGATGATCCCCAGAGAAGAATCCTTGGCGTTACAATTAATGGGTTAAGGTTGATTGATCTCTATGTGCCAAATGGCAGTGAGCCTAGTTCGGATAAATATCAATACAAGCTGGACTGGTTGCAAAAAGTAACTCAATTTCTAAAGCAGCAGTTAAGTCAATATTCAAAGGTGGCCGTTGTAGGTGATTTTAACATTGCACCTGAGGACAGAGATGTGCATGATCCAAAGGAATGGGAGGGTTGTGTTTTAGTGAGCCAGCCTGAAAGAGATGCATTTTCCTCGATATTGCAGTTGGGTTTTCATGATAGTTTTCGAAATTTTGAACAGGAAGCGAAGAGCTATAGCTGGTGGGATTATCGGGAAGCCGCATTCAGACGTAATAGAGGTTTGAGAATTGATCATGTGTTATTAAGTCATGAGCTGAACCAGTTATGTAAGCAATCAGTGATTGATAGAGAGCCCCGCAAAACTGAAAGACCATCTGATCATGCCCCTGTTTGGGTAGAGTTGGATTTATGAATTGCAAAGTATTCATAAATCTGGTATTGTTTTGCCTCATTTGGGTAGAGTATGGTGCTTGACAAAGAGTTCAGGTGGCGATGCTCAGTTAAACTATAGAGAGCCGTAATATGAAAGAGTCAGTTCATCCAGAGTATAAAACAATAAAAGTAACTTGTAGTTGTGGTGAAGTGTTTGAAACACGTTCTTCAATATGCAAGGACTTAAGCATTGAAGTTTGTTCACAATGCCATCCATTTTATACGGGTAAACAAAAATTAGTGGATACTGGAGGACGAGTTCAGAAATTCCGTGATAGATACGGCAAGCGAACCGCTTAATATTTATCCATTTTGGATTATAAAAGTTAATTAAAGGCACAAAAATTTTGTGCCTTTTCTATAATGGTGTTGTAAATTTCATATAACTAAAACAGAGCTTACAAAAAACGCCAAGGTCTAGGCAAAAGCAGAGTTCATGAGAGGAACTTTACACATTGAACTCTGACAAGAATTACAAAATAGGGGTTTTGTGTGATTACTGTTGAATATAGAGAGCGAACACATTGGACAATGAAGTTATAAATCAGCAGGCATTGGATTATCACGAATTTCCAGCCCCCGGGAAATTAAGTGTTCACCTCACAAAACCGACCAATTCACAATACGATCTTTCTTTAGCTTATACCCCTGGAGTTGCTGCTCCCGTTGTGGCCATTGATGAAGATGCTGAGAACGTATACCGTTACACAAATAAAGGAAATTTAGTCGCTGTCATTACAAACGGTACGGCTGTTTTGGGCTTAGGAGATGTAGGCCCATTAGCGAGTAAACCAGTCATGGAAGGCAAAGCTGTATTATTTAAGCGGTTTGCTGATTTAGATGTGTTTGATATAGAAATCGACGCGGATGAACCACAAGCATTTATATCCACGGTTAAGCGCATAGCGCCTACCTTTGGTGGTATCAATCTTGAGGACATTAAAGCACCTGAATGTTTTGAAGTAGAGCAGGCTCTTATCGAGCAATTAAATATCCCTGTTTTTCATGATGATCAGCATGGCACAGCCATTGTGGTGGCTGCTGGCTTATTAAATGCACTGGATTTACAGCAAAAAAAATTGTCTGAAGTAAAAATCGTTTGTATAGGTGCTGGTGCAGCTGGCATTGCTTCGATGAGGCTTTTAGTTGCATTAGGGGCTGATAAAAAGAATTTGTTATTGTTAGATACCAAGGGTGTTATTCACTCTGGAAGAGATGATTTAAACCCTTATAAGTTTGCTTTTGCAAGAACTACAGATTGCCGTACTTTAGAAGATGCTTTGGTTGGTGCTGATGTTTTTATAGGTGTGGCGAAACCTGATTTGTTAGACGCACGTTTATTGAAATTAATGGCGCCTAAACCAGTTATTTTTGCTTTATCAAATCCCGATCCAGAAATACGACCTGAGCTTGCTCATAAGGTTCGAGATGATTTAGTCATAGCAACTGGGCGAAGTGATTACCCCAATCAGGTCAACAATGTGTTGTGCTTCCCCTATATATTTCGAGGCGCGCTGGATGTGCGTGCTCAGTGTATTAATCAAGCCATGCAAATTGCTGCTGTTGAAGCAATTCGTAAGCTTGTTCATGAAGAAGTCCCACAGGTAGTAAAGGATAATTACCCAGGAGTAGTACATTGGGAGTTTGGTCCTGACTACATCATTCCAAAACCCATAGATCCTCGCTTACGGGAGCGTGTATCTAAAGCAGTGGCTTATGCAGCTATAGCTAGTGGTGTTAGTCAGTTTAAACATTTGAAGTAGTAATAAAAGGTTTAACTCACTGAATTTCAAAGTGGTTAATTGTACCTCACCTTATTTTTGAGGAGATGATCTTGCGTGCAGAAAAACGTTCTAATTATGCATTACTTGGGTGGCTGTTTTGTGGATTAGGAGCCATTTTTTATAGCTACGAATACTTGTTACGAATCGCACCAAGTGTGATGGAAAACTCGTTGCGAACGCACTTTAATTTGTCTGCTACTGGATTTGGAAACTTATCTTCAATTTATTATCTTGCTTATGTGCCAATGCAATTGCCAGTAGGTGTCCTATTGGACAGATATGGCCCCAAGCGCTTATTGACTATAGCCTGCCTAATTTGTGTTATTGGAACATACATGTTTACGGGAACTAATCTTTTCGCGGTGGCTGCAGCAGGACGATTTTTAGTCGGTTTTGGATCAGCATTCGCATTTGTTGGCGTACTAAAGCTTGCAACATTATGGTTGCCTGAGAATCGGCTAGCTATGATCTCTGGTATGACTTCAGCTCTAGGACCAATTGGAGCCATGATTGGTGATAATTTTCTAGAGCATTTCATTAATAACTATGGCTGGATACACACCTTAAATTCAACAGCAATATTTGGAATTATTTTAACCTTAATTTTGTATTTTGGAATCCAAGATGTAAAAGGTCATCCAGAGGAACATGGAACTGTACAGAGCCTTAAGAGAGGATTGGTTGATTTGGGTATTATTATAACCAATCGACAAATATGGGTTAATGGAATGTATGGGTGCTTAGTCTATTTACCAACATCGGTGTTTGCCGAGTTATGGGGGATTCCTTATTTGCATCATGCGCATGGACTATCAATACAAGCCGCAGGATTAGCCAACTCAATACTCTTTCTAGGCTTTATTTTAGGGGCTCCATTAATGGGATATATTTCCGATAAAATATATCGTCGAAAATTCCCAATGTTCTTTGGAGCTGGAGGCGCAGCCATCGTGATGACGATGATTCTCTATCTTCCAGGGTTAAAAGAGTCGAATATACAAGCACTAATGTTTTTGTTAGGTTTGTTCTATAGCGCTCAAGCGATAGTGTTTGCTGTTGGTAGGGAAGTAAGTCCTGGTGAAGCCGCAGGGACTGCAATGGCAGTAACAAACATGATCGTGATGTTAGGAGCCATGTTTTTACAACCTTTGGTGGGTCATTTATTAGACTATAGTCTATCGACTCATAGCACTGCTGCTGTGGCTGTAACGGGTACGGTTGTTGAAAATGTACAAAAATTATATACTGTTGATGACTATCAGTTTGCGCTAGCGATTATACCTATAGGTATCTTAATTGCAGCTTTATTAACGTTCTTTTTAAAAGAAACTCATGCCAATGCGCCTAAATAATATGATTACTAGAAAACAAATTTTATATGGGATGCTCGTCTGTTTCGTAGGGGCTGTATTTTATTGCTACGAATTCATATTGAGAATTGTTCCTGGGGCTCTACAAACTGAGCTAAGTACAGCTCTGGGCCATATTTCAGCAACGACTTTTGGGCAAATTTCTGCATTGTACTATTTTGCTTATTCACCAATGCAAATGCCTGTAGGAATGTTGATGGATAGGTTTGGCCCCAGGCGACTGCTGACATTCGCTTGTTTATGTTGCACGTTGGGGTCCTGGATGTTTACTTTAACATGGTCCATGCCTTTAGTGTGTGTGGGTCGTTTTTTGATGGGTTTTGGTTCATCATTCGCATTTGTCGGAGTATTGTCTCTTGCCTTGCATTGGTTGCCACGTAGGTACTTCTCATTAGTGGCTGGCCTAATAACAACGCTTGGTATGTTAGGCCTGATATACGGTGAAGTTAAAATCACTGAATGGTCTGAAGTTGTTGGTTGGGATCATGTGCTCCTGTTTATTGCTGTGATTGGATCGGCTTTGTGCATTCTCATGTTCTTTGTGGTTAGAGATGGCCCAGAAGGGTACCAACCCAATAAATACCCACTTCCAGAGTTTTTTCACAATGTTCTCAAAGTACTAATGTCTCATGAAGTATGGTTAATCGGGATTGTTGGTGCTTGTTTATACACTTCATTGTCGGTTTTTGGTGAGCTTTGGGGTAAAACTTACCTAGAGCAAGCACATCATCTAACAAAAGTAGAGGCAGCAAAAACGGTGTCGGCAGTATTTCTTGGATGGGCTGTTGGTGCACCTGTTGCAGGTTACATATCAGATACAACAGGACGAAGATTAATGCTCTTAGTCATTGGAGCAATCTTGTCGTTGGCTTGTATTAGCATAGTCATCTATTGTCCTGGGTTGTCCTATGTCAGTTTAAATGTATTACTCTTTCTTTATGGCCTATTTAGTGCAACTGAAATTATTGTGTTTATTATGGCAAAAGAATACAGTGGCGCGAAATTATCAGGAACCGTATTCGCTGCAACAAACATGATTGTTTGTTTGGGCGGTGTTGTATTCCAGCCTCTGGTAGGTAAATTACTGGATACCTTTGGTGATAGCGGTATAGTAGGCGGTGAACATATCTACACGGTAGACGATTACCAAGTTGCTTTGGCAATACTTCCCATTTCACTGTTATTAGTGACTATTTTGGCCTTCTTTATAAAGGACAATCCAGGGAGTCAGTCGTAAAAACAGCAATCAGCTCATTCACTGGCTGCCTCTTACTCGAAAGGCAGCTAATCCAACGAGATACTGGAAAGCTTCTTATTAGGGCTTTTCGATAGTGATATCGAGTAAATTCAGTATCATGATTTGATATAATAACAGGAATCCCTTTTTTAGCAGCCTTCAGAGCGAGTTCGACCAACTCTATTTGATCTAAGTTGGTAAAGGACTTCTGGTTGTATCGAATTGAACCAGACGTTTGTAACAAGGGAACATAAGGTGGATCACAGTAGATGACATCACCTGGCCTTGCAAGCGCAAAAGTTTTTCTGAAATCTTGATGTACAAATTGAGTATTTTTGCTCTTTTGGTGAAACATCTGCATTTCTTGACCAGGAAAATAAGGATTAGCGTATAATCCAAAAGGAACGTTGTATTTACCCTTTGAGTTGTATCTACATAGGCCATTATATCCATGTCGATTCAGATAGAGAAATATCGCTGATTTCTTCTTCGAATTTGGCATGCTATTAAATTCATTTCTTAATTCGTAATAGGTGTCTTTGCGATTGTTCTCCTTCTGAAAATACTGCCGGCAGTATTCAATGAATGAATCTCCATGGTTTTGTAATTTTGTATAGATATTAATTAAGTCCAAATTGCTTTCAGCAAGTAGATACGAGGAGTAATTAGTATTCATGAAAACGACTCCCGAGCCAGTAAAGGGTTCGAGCAGTCTCTGGCCTTGAGGAAGAGATTGCAGTATTTCCTGGATGCAATTGTATTTACTACCTGCCCATTTGAGAAAGGGCCTTATTTTTGTCATGTGGATTTTTAGTTTGGTTTTGGAGCGAGTATCGCTTATTTTAGTCTTAAAATACAATAGTTGTTAAGTAGAACTATGGGGTGGTAATAGGGCAATCCCTAATACAATTATACTGTGGTCGGACGTTCTAAAAAAAGTCATGTCAGGCAGGACAATTAGCCTTGGAAATTTTGTTAGTAAATTAGGGGGAAGGGAGGTGTTTGCCCAGCTATCCAAATCCCAGGCATAATTGTGTCCTTTATCCCAAATAAATAAGCCGCCATGACGATTTAACGATGACTCATGAATCCATGGACTGCTGGTTTGACTCCAGTTTAAATAAGGCAATGGTTTATCGGTGATGTAGGGCGTCACTCCCGAAACCAAATAATTTGATCCGGCTAAAAAATGAAGTTTAGTGTGATAGTGGTCATGCCATAGTTTTGTAATGAATTGAGCAATATCTTGATTAGGAAGATAAGCATCGCTGGATACTCTAGGGAGTAAACTCATTGAGATCATTCTTGTTGAGAAGAGAAACAGGCTAAATAAAATCAAGGTTAGGGAAAACTGTTTCAATTGGCTGACAGTGATCCTGGGATTAATCCAAGCAATGATCAAGATTCCTAGGGCAAAAAAATAAGGAGTTGCCCAGCGTGGCGGAAAATAATCACCTGTTAACGCATTTATCAGTAAGGTTAAAATTGCTGGTCCTAGACCAATTAAAAGAACAAACTGCTTATTAAAATCATTTAATGAATGAGCATTGGATTTTGACTTATACAATGGCCATAGCAGGAACAAGAGCCCTATACTACTTATAAAGTAATTGATGAACATGCGTAGTGGAAAGACAATATGGTTTAAGGTATTTTTAGTTTGGGTGTAGAATTCAGAGACGTGTTCTGCGTATTTCAGGGTAATAAATTGGTGATTAAACAACCAAATCAAATGGGGCAATATAAGAAGGAAAAAGACAATCGCAGCAATATATAGTCCTGGTTTCCTAAAACTGGATCTTGCAGTAGGATTGATGCAGCAAAACACAATCATGGAGCAGAATAAAATCATGATTTGGTATTTTGTTAGAAAACCTAAAGCTGCAAATAGGCCTGTTAAAATCCAGTAGTTGATTCGTTGCGTTAGGAGTGCTTTGTAAAAAAATAAGCTTAGCAATGCCCATAGTGGGGATTGAAGAGTATCGGGAGTCAGGTTAAAGGAGTTAATGTTATAAAAAAGCACTCCCTCCAACGCTAATGAAGCTAATAAAGCTTGAACAGGCGAAAGAAATTGTTTAGCTAACTGCCAAGCAGCAATAAACGTTATTGAAACAACGACCTGAGCCAATAAATAAACGGGCCAACCAACTGTTCCGAAAAGACTTGTCACGCCAGCGCATAACCAAGCGGTTAAGAAGGGGTGTTTATTGTATCCAAGTTGCCATTGCATACCCCAGGTAATTCCCTCTAGGGTATCGTGTGGGAGCGTATTTCTGAACATTGCTGGACCGATAGTCCAAATTAAGGTGTGAATAATAATGAATAGCCAAAAATAGCGGCTTAAACTTGAAGGTGTTGGAAGTGAGACAGAGATTGTTGAAGACATTTGAGTTAATCTTGGTATTTCATGTTTGGCTAATTATTGAACTTTTTGTATTATCTGATAATTTATACAGGGTTTCAAGGGGTAGGGTAGAGATATAGGAACTGGATTAAACCCAGATAGTTCCTTATCCGCTTTCACGAATAACGCTGCTTAAGGCAGCGCTATTGGGCGAAGCGCCGGACCTACGCTTACTGACCATCAGAGAAGAGATTAGCCGAGGGACTATAAAATGAGTCGATACCTCAGCCCTGACGGTCATTGGCTCGTATTGATCGGGAAAAACCGAGTCGCGATTATGAGGAAGCGGAGAAACTACTCACGATTAATACCTAATTGCAATATACAACAACCCAATAGCGATCACACTAATAAGGGTCAATGTAGGGTTTCCTCCTGGCACAAGATGTGATTCATTCGTGATCAATTGGCCTAATTTTCGACTTTGCCATGCCATCACTGAAGGTAATAAAAGCAATAAGATAACACAGCATACCCCTGCATAACTGAGTGCGTGAAGGTAAATTCCAGGCTTAAATAAGACTACTGCTAGTGGTGGTAGGAAGGTTAACGCTAAGGTGTAGTTTCCTTGCTTACCTGTTTTTTTAAGGTTCAAACCATCTGCTAGAAAATCAAACAGTCCTAAGGATACGCCCAAAAACGCTGTTACCATGCATATAGAAGTAAAAAAGCCGAAGAAACCGCTAATCCACTGATTTTGAACGGATTGGTTAAGGGCATCGGTTAAACCACTGGTTGCATGTTCTGAATTCATCAATGCCAGCAGACCATTACTCCCTTCTCTGGAAATTACACCCATGATGACTGCATCCCAGACTATATAGCAAACCAATGGAATTAAAGAGCCAAATAAAATCACTTTACGCAAGGTCTGGATATCGTCTTCGAAATAATCACGGAGGCTAGGAACTATGGATGCAAATCCGAATGATGTCACTAGAATCATTAAAGTCCCTGTAAATGCTTTTGCGGATCCGCCTACTAAGCCCGTTGAAGAGACATGTGGACTAATGATAACAACCAATAAAATGTAAACGCCCAATTTACCAAACATAAGTCCACGATTGACGTAATCGACCGAGCGGATCCCGTTGTAAACAATCAGGCTAAAAATAGCAGTAAATATAACTGCTGTAATTGAATTAGGTAAGTCTATGTTAACTTTAGCTAATAAGCTGTTAAATACATCGCTTCCACCAGAAATGTATGCGGCTAATAGGTTATATAACAAAAAGAGATAAGTTATCCAAGCTATGATTTGGCCTGGAAGACCAAGCGTTGATTTGGCCATTGAAATCATGTTGCTACCAATCGGGAGCCGCATATTGACTTCTAGTATTAATAACGCTCCAGAAGTCATGATAAACCAACAAAACACTAGAAAAAATAGTGAGTTAGTGAAACCCACTTCTGCAGTAGATACTGGTAGAGCAAGCATCCCTCCGCCAATTGAAGTTCCTACAATAAGTAGGATACCACCTATTAGTTTTGAATTTAGCACTTATTTTATCGTCCAAAAAAGTACAAATATAGAGCAAAATGATAAATTGTTCCCCAGGAAAAGTCAATAGTCTTCTATTTCATAAGGTCAAAAAACTCATGGATTAAAAGCCCAATAGACACCAGAATTACAGCATATTGAGATAATCTTCCTCCAGGGACCATAAAACTGGATTTATAATGCTTTCTACCAAAATAACACATTAATGCCGGTAATAGGAGTAATAAAATAATGCAAAAAACACCCGCATATCGCAGTGCGTAGAGATATGCTCCTGGATAATAGATCACGATAAGCAATGGTGGCAAAAAGGTTAATAGGAATAATCCAAAACCATGATGACCTGTTTCGCGCATTTTTAAACCATCTGCCAAGAAGCTAAATAAACAAAGTGATACTCCTAAAAAAGCGGTGAGCATACAAATGGAAGTAAAAAAGTTAAAAAGCGCGCTGATGATTGGGTTTTGGATTTTATCGGTTAATAACCCTGCGAGAGCACTTGTTGTATGTGGGTTTGTCATTAAACTCTTGAGTCCATTATCCCCTGAGGAGGGCAAAGAACCAATGATTACAGCATCCCAAGCAATGTAACAAATTAAAGGAATTAGTGATCCTATAAAAATGACCTTTCTTAGCGTTTTGATGTCATCATCAAAATAATCTCTAAGATTAGGAACTATGATAGCAAATCCAAATGAGGTGATGAGTATCATAATAGCTCCACCTATGTACTGATAATCACCTTGCTGAAAATAATGAACATCAATGTGTGGGGTTATTAATACAACTAAAATCAAATACACAGCTAGTTTGCCAAACATCAGGGCGCGATTTGCCATGTCTACCCAATGGATTCCACCATAAACAACAAGACCAAATAACAAGGTAAATAGAGAGCTGGCTTGCCAATCTGCTAAGTGAAGGTTGATCTTAGACAACAAACCGTTTAAAACATCTGCTCCACCAGATATGTATGCAGAAAGTAAGGTATATAATAGAAACAGGTAACTAATCCAGGCGGCGAGTAAACCATAATCACCAAGAGTGGCTTTAGCCATCGATACCATGTGTTTGCCGCGAGGCAGGTACAAATTAGCCTCGAGTATAAAAAATGCCCCAAAAGTCATAAATGCCCAGCAAACTAATAGGAATAAGCTAGATTGCCAAAATCCTGTAGCAGCATTTGCTACAGGCAATGCAAGCATTCCTCCACCGATGGAGGTTCCAACGATTAATAAAATTCCGCCAATGACTCTTGATAACATTTCAACACCTTATTTCACATAGGCAACTTCCGTTTGTCTTGGTTTAGGAGGGCTATTAAACCACTCGATTTCAATGCGACGATTTTGTGCACTACCATGAATAATGGAATTGTCAGATATGGGATTCTTATCACCGTATCCTTCAGCTTTTAACCGGGTATCAGCAATTCCATTAGACCATAAATACGTCATAATAGTTTCAGCTTGTGCTTGAGATATTTTATTTTTATGACGTTTAGAGCCTACATTATCAGTAAACCCTGCAACATAAATAGTACTGTAAGGATAGAATTTTAGCAATCTGACTATATTTGTTAATCCTGGGTAACACAGTTCATTAAGACGAGGGCTTAAAAACATGAAGTATTTGTCGGTGGGGATAATCAACAGATTGGTGTCACCGTATTGGACGTATTGGATGTCTTGTTTTTTAAGTTCTTTAACAATATGTTTTTTGCTGTCTCTGCTGAAGCTAGCCGCTAGACCAACAGTGCCACCAATTCCTCCACCCAGTAAAGTCCCAACTGTAGTGCCTGCAATCACTGCTCCAGCGACTGCACCTACTCCAGAATCTACTGCTACCCGTTTACCTGCTCTGTTGTATGTTTTGAAGTTATTATAGGGTGGGCGAAAACAACTCGCGAGCAAACAAATGATGAATGTATAACTCAGAATTTTTGCAATCGTCAATTTGAGTGACATGTTCATTCCTTTAATCAATGATTTACTCATTATTAAGCATCTGGTTGAATTTCGCAATCCGGTCTCAGATTAACTGCAGAGCTTTGGAAGGATTTTGTAGCTAAAGGGACTAAATACAGTTCGTCCTCAAATTGTTTCTTATTGATCGGGTTTTGTAAGATGCCTATGTATTTATCGGGTCTTACTAGAACCAGAGAGGGCTTTTTGAAACCAAAATCCTCCTGGATAGTATGAGAGTCTACCCAGGTAGTGAGGTGATTGTTGCTATGCTGTAGCTGTTTTTGATTAAGAACTAAATGAATCTGTAGCAAATTTCCATATTTGTGTTGAAGTGCATTGGCATAAGTCATTAATTCAGAATAGTCATTGGTTTTTGTACCAGCAAATAGAAACAAATGATGAGAAATACCTCGTGTAATTTTAATGCTATCTAAAATCTCTTGGGTATTAGCATTCGTTAACTCAAATGTGGGTAAAAATTTCCCTGCTTTAAGTCCCTTAGCTTTACCTAATTGATTTACTATAGGACTTTTAGCGTAGCTTATTGTTAATTCGGCAATGTCTTTCATGATGGCGCGTTTAATTTTGCTAAAAGAGGTCATCAATTGAATAAAATGATTGCGTAGATTGACCAACACAGGATTTTTTAACAAGATCATCTTCGTCATCACATCAGTCTTTCTCAGGACTTGATGACCTATTGGGTACCTCTCTTCATGATAAGAATCTAGTAAAGAAGGGTTTGCCTTACCCCGCTCAACAAGTGCTATCTTCCAGGCTAAATTATAAGCATCTTGCATTCCTGTGTTTAAGCCTTGGCCACCCATAGGGCTATGAATATGTGCCGCATCACCTGCAAAGAAGATACGTTCATAACGGTACTGCTGAATTTGTCGATGGTGGATAGTGAATTGGCTTAGCCAGATTGGGTCAGATAAAGTGGCTGGATCGGAGCTTCGCTGCTTAAATTCTTTATCAATATCCAAAAGTTGAGGTTCTGTTTGCACATCATCAGGGGCAGTCATCACTAAGCGATAGCGTTTATTTCCCATGGGGAAGCAAGCCAAAGGTCCTCTTTTATTGATGTATATGGCCATTCGATTTTCTGGTACTGACCAGTCAACGTGCAAATCGGCTAACCACCAAGTGTTTTTATAAGGTGATCCTTTAAATTCTGCTCCTAACTCATGGCACACTGTACTGTGAGCGCCATCACAAGCGACAAGCCAATTTACACTAAACAACTCGATCTTATTGTTCGGCTTTTTGATAGTGGCAGTTATGTCTTGTGGGCTTTGATTTAAGTGGGTTAACTCGGTGTCCCATTCGACTTGCACTCCTTTTTTTAGTAGAGCCTCATAAAGAATTGCTTCAGTTTGATTCTGAGGCAAATCAATAATGCAATGCCTGCTGGCTTCTATACCATCTAAGGTCGCATTCACCAGTGTTTTACCACAGGATTTGAAGACAACACCATCAACTTGATGCCCTTGCTTCAATACTTCATCAATTAATCCACAGTCCTCAAGCACGTCTAGAGTGCGAATATGTATACCTAGTGCTTTGGATTTATCACTCAAGGTTGATTTTTTATCGATAATGCGACAAGTTAGCCCATGCCTTGTAAGCTCGTTTGCGCAAAATAATCCAACAGGGCCTGCTCCTATGATCAGTACGTCTATGTTTTTCTGTGCCAAGATAATTATTCCTTTAGTTGTTAACTCAAGCTTCCCGGGGCCTACTAGGGGTTAGTGGTAGCTCAGATACTTCAAGTCGCCCCATACATAGCATGTTGAAGTATCTTTTGTATAAATTAATTCGTGCATCATATTGGTGTTAAAAATTTACTTAAGTTAGGTTTTTGGTTCAAACGATATTGATACACCACGCAAAAAGCCATAATGTTTTTTAAATAGTTTCTTGTTTCTTGCCACGGTAAGGTTTCAACCCAAATATCCATTTCTTTAGGTGGATGATTTTTCATCCAATACACGACCTGTCTTGGCCCAGCATTATAGGCAGCTGCCATCAGTATGGGGTGATCGCTGAAACGCTTGGCAAGTTGCCTTAGGTAAGCGATACCAATATTGATGTTTTTCTGCGAAGTAAATAACTGATTTTTATCCGAATAGGGAATTTTATCGGCTTTCGAAACAACACTAGCTGTAAGAGGCATCACTTGCATTAAGCCCCTAGCACCAGCAACAGAGGTAACGTCCTCTCTAAATCCACTTTCTTGGCGAATAATAGCGTAGACGAATTCTTGAGGTACCCCATATTTTGAAGTGTAGGTTTTAATGGTGTTGTTATAGGCTAATGGGAATCTCAGTGCCAATTGGTTATTAAGATTATCTCTGTTGCTTAGGTAAACTGATTTTCCATGCCATTTTAAATCAGTCGCAATCCAATAGACCAAGGCGCTTGCTTCTTCTTTCGGTAACTCGCTAATAAAGTCATTCAATAAGCGAGAAGCTTGTAGGATTTGTTTAGATTGATAGAGTGTTTTGACTTGATCAATGATGGGTTGGTATGGTTTTAATGCATCAAAATTTGTAGTTGGTTTTTCGTTGGCAAAAGTAGGGGTCTTTTTTAGTCTTATGCTCGCTAAGAAGCCATAATAATGCCTATTTTTTGATAGGGTCTCAAAGATTGCAACTGCTTCTGGCTTTTTGCCTTGAGCCTCTAGGGAGCGAGCAAGCCAGTATTGCCAGCAAGGCTCTTGTTTGCTTTTTGAATGATTGATTAGTTGTTCAACTTGCTTCCAGTGTTTTTTCTTTAACGCTAAACGTATCTGCCAATCGATGAGAACATCAGTATAGTATTTGGGTTTCACTTTGGAGAACCATTGCATGGCATCGTCATGGTTGCGCATCGCTTTGTATAAGGCCACATAGGATATAAAGGCTTGCTGCTCGGGCTCATTCATGATTTTTTTCTTTTTTACTTGTTCCCAAACAACGAGGGCTTTTTCCATGTTCATCGAAACCAATCGTTTTAGGCCATATAAACAAAAATAGTGGTTAAATTTACTGGGGGTTAATTGAGTAACACTGTTCGGATTTTGATACACCTTATTCAAAGCTTCAACGTCATGATCTTTGGATAGATCATGCTGCTTTAACAGATATCTGGCAAGGGATACATTTCTCTTATCCAAAGCCAGCGCCATGCGCTGAATAATTAATGATTGATCCAAATCTTCCTGGCTTAAAAACAAGTTAAATAGTGTGTCGCAGGATTTAGGGCGGGAATCTCCACTTAGCCATATGGGTATTGTTCCTGCCATTGCTTCTATATGCATGCCTAAATTAAATTTGGCAATTTGAGCATAGCAAACTAGGTTGATGTCATTTGTTGTTTGATAATATTCGTTATACTTTGACCAGTCTTTGATGCGCGCTAACTCATACAACCATTTGTCTCGAAGTTTATTGGATAGTGGGGTCGTGCCTTTTACAAACTCCAAAAATTCTGGGGTAGGATTGAGTGGTAACTGAGCATACCAAGCTTGAAAAGTGTTAAACCTATCCATATAGGCTTGCCCGGAGAGGGCATGCACATGGAAAGAACAAATGATCCCACACAAAAGTAACACAATTCGATTTAACATGTTTTTAATTCCATGGTTCCATTATGGTCATTGTTGAATTTTTAAATGGTAGTTAATTGCTCACGCATTTTCTTGATGGTCATATTATAGTCAGTGCTATTGAATATAGCAGATCCTGCAACAAATTGTTTTGCACCTGAACGAGCTAGGGTAGCAATATTGTTTGCAGTCACGCCGCCATCCACGCATATGCCAAGATCAGGGTATAATTGATGTATATCAGATATTTTAGGGATTGCTTCAGGGATGAGTTTCTGGCCACCAAAACCGGGATTAACGGTCATAACAAGTACAAAAGAAAGCCTGTGAGCACACCATTTTAGCACGTCAATTGGTGTGGCTGGGTTAAAAACCAAACCAGCTTCACAACCTAAGTCATTAATCAGTTGTAAACTTCTATCCAAATGAATGGTTGCATCAGGATGAATGCTAATACGTTTTGCTCCAGCTTTAGCAAACGCCTCTATGAGTGAGTCCACTGGTGTTGTCATTAGATGGACGTCAACAGGAAGGTTTGGAATTCGCTTAATCAGAGCTTCGCAAAATGCTGCGCCAAAGGTTAGATTGGGCACATAATGATTATCCATAACATCAAAATGAATGTAGTCTGCACCTGCTTGCATGACTGCTTCAACTTCTTCTCCCAATCGAGTCATATCCGCTGAGAGTAAGGAAGGTAAGATTTGAAAGGTCATGGTGTATTACTTCTTGTTATTGTTAAATATGCTCAAGATACTTCAAAACGCAGTTTTTAGTCCATTGATTTCTTAATAGTAGGCAAAAAATTACCTACAAAGAATTTTTATGAGGTTTTGGCTTATAATGAATATATTAAAGGATTAATTAAGAGGAGTCATTGGATGGCCAAAACATCTAAAATGCTTAATCTTGCGTTGCAAGGAGGCGGAGCGCATGGGGCTCTGGCCTGGGGAATTTTAGATAAACTTCTAGAAGATGGAAGAATCCATATTGACTCGATATCCGCGACCAGTGCTGGAGCAATGAATGCGGTCATTCTTGCTCATGGTTTGGCTACTGGTGGCCATGAAGGTGCCCGTAAGTCCCTGTTTGAGTTTTGGAGAAAGGTGAGTGAGTCTGGAGACATTTTTAGCCCACTCAAACGAAACCCTTTTGAAGAATTGCTTGGTGTGCATCTCGAAAATACGTTGTCCTATCACTTTTTCGGTTTAATGAGTAAATTGTTGTCTCCTTATCAGTTTAATCCATTTAATTTCAACCCATTAAAGGACATTGTTGAACAAATGGTTGACTTTGAGAGCATTCGCTGCTGTAACAGCGTGCAACTGTTTGTTTCTGCAACCAATGTGAAAACAGGCAAAATTAAAGTATTTGATAATAAGAACATGTCTATTGAAGCAGTTATGGCTTCGGCGTGCTTGCCTTTTATGTTTCAAGCTCAGCAAATTGATGATGAATACTTCTGGGATGGGGGCTACATGGGTAATCCAGCCATTTTCCCATTGATTTACAATTCAAATTGTCGGGACATATTAATTGTCCATATCAATCCAATCTATCGTGATGCTGTTCCCGAAACGGCTGCAGATATATTAAACCGAGTGAATGAAATTAGTTTTAATTCCTCTTTAATGCGTGAGATGAGAGCAATAGCATTTGTGACTGACTTGATTGAAAATGGTTGGATTAAAGATGAATATATTCCAAACTTAAGAAAAATGAATCTTCATGCGATTCGAGCTGATACGACAATGGAGTCCTATTCAGTAGCTAGTAAACTGGACCCAAGCTGGGACTTTATCGAACACTTATTCGAAGTTGGGCGTGAAAAGGGTGACGAGTGGTTGAAGTTAAACTTTAAGACTATCGGAAAAAATTCCAGTATCAATATTCGTGAGTATTTGTAAACAAGTGAATAGACTGTAATTGTTCAGGTTCTCACATCAACAATGTATAAACTGCTACAGAGGGAGAGGCAATTCATGGAAAAGAAACATACAGAAAGTACATTTGATTTTTTAAACAATGAGTTTAGCATGCCTGTCCCTAGATGGATTAACACTTATCCAGCAGGCCCTTATCGCTTTATCAATCGAGAGTTTTTCATCGTTACTTATGAAACAGACCCTGATCTTCTAAAATCAATTTTACCACCAGAAATGGAGTTATTAAGACCTGAAGTGAAGTTCGAATTTATTCGTATGCCCGATTCCACCGGATTTGGGGATTACACGGAGTCTGGCCAAGTGATTCCAGTGCGCTATAAAGGAGAAGAGGGTGGCTTTACTATATCCATGTTTCTGGATTGCCACGCGCCCATCGCTGGAGGGCGAGAAATTTGGGGCTTTCCAAAGAAATTAGCTAAACCAAAGTTGTTTGTTGAAGAAGATACTTTAATTGGGTTTTTAGATTATGGAAGTATTCGAATTGCAACTGCAACAATGGGTTATAAACACCATCCATTACCTACTGACAAGGTATTAAATTCTATGAAACAGCCTGTATTTTTGTTAAAGAATATTCCCGATGTTGATGGCAAGCCTCTTGTTAATCAGTTAACTAAAACTTATTTGACGGATATTACTGTCAAAGGCGCTTGGACAGGTCCAGCGAGTATAGAGTTGCATGCCCACGCGTTGGCTCCAATCGCCAAATTGCGGGTTAAAAAAATTGTTTCCGCATCACACTTTATTACCGATTTAACCTTGCCTTACGGGGAAGTAGTGGCGGATTATATGGCTAAAAAATAAACTCCATATTGAGTATTTGTCCATTTTATGAGATAATAAGATATTGCTTCAGAGGTCTGTATTTCATAAAATGGCCTGTCTATTATTGAAGTAAAATCAGTCTTGCTCATGCGTTTACGGAGTTTATTATGAGTCAAAGTTGGCCTACCAGAGAAAAAGATTTGCAAACCGCGCGATTCATTATGGAAGAGTATGCTAATGAACGTGAAAGTGACTCGCTAGGCTTATTTGAAATTGTAGTAGACCAAGTTGAGAAGCGCATGAATTTTCGATTATCCGGATGGGTGGTTATCTTGGCAAAGCATTTTGCATCTTTATATGGTGCGAGCCAAGGAGATTATGTCACTCGTCAAGTGATTAGCCGTTGTATTACTCAGGGCCAAACCCTGCATTAGGGATTTTTGACAATCTAATTGTCAATAACCTCCCAGGCCTATGTTTAGAAGCTAGACAAATACTTCTGATAAGCTTGCTTATAGGAGTCACTATTCTGGAATTTCAATAAAGCTTGGTTGAGTTGGCTTAGCAGGGCGGTGTTTTCGCGATTGACTGCTACACCGAAACCATAGCCATACATAAAGGCATTCCCATACGTTTTAAATGAATTACCTGAATTGGCGGCCCAATAGACTGCTGAAGGGCTATCCATCAAAATAAAATCAATTGAATTGTCTCTAAGTGCTTCAAGCATGCTCTCGTATTTATCGAACTCGACTATCGTAGGATTAGCAATTCCCATGTCTTTAATTTGAGCACTAAATACAGTTTTAGAGGCAATTCCAAATCGCTTATTGTTTAATGCTTCTAGGCTAAAGGGTGTTTTATCTGCTGTTGACTGGAGAGTAAGAAATCTTGAGTAACTGAGTAAATAGGGTAGGCTAAATGCAACTATATTGGCACGCTCAGCTGTTATGGTAATTGAACCGACAGCCATATCTATTCTTTTGCTCGCAACAGCCGGTAAAAGCTCTTCAAACCGTAATATTTCAAAGTTACATTTACGATTCATTATCTTACAAACATTGATCATCATGTCGATGTCGAATCCAAACAACTCATTATTTGCAGTACGCATGACAAAGGGTGGGTTAAAATTCGTTGTGCCAATAGTCAATGGCTCATTCTGGGCATACAGAGTGGAAATCGATATCAAGAGTGTTAACAATAGTCCTTTAATGAATCTCATTAGTTGCCATCATCAAATAAATTAGATAGATAAATTAGATTATATCTATAATAATGAATTTTGTACCAGTTTATTAAAAAATATCTCTACTATGAGTAAAACCTTCCATATCCCTGAACAATTTGAGTCAAAAGCATGGTTTATTGAAAAACACCTTGCTCATTTGCATCATCCGTTACTTCATCATGCAGTACAGTTAGTGCTTGTGAGTGATTATGCGTGTCGGCAAATTCATATATTAGTTGACTTACTGAAGGAGAATGAGCATCTGGAAATTCCTACTCGAGAGGATTATTTTTCAGCTATTACTAAACTAAGTGTTGAGATCCCTCAAGCAAGCTATATGGTTGCTCTTAGGCAGTTTCGTCACCGTCAATTTTTACAGTTATTGGTTTTAGAAATGGCTGGTTTAGCCAGCACGGATCAAGTGATAGCTGCTTGGTCTGATTGTGCTGATTCTATTGTGTTACATACTTTAGAATACATTCGATCTTCTCTTAAACAACGCTATGGATATGCAAGTGATGAAGTGGGTGCTGAAGTTTTTCTTTTCACGTTAGCGATGGGAAAACTAGGAGGTAGAGAGCTCAATTATTCATCGGATATTGACTTAATTTTTACCTATAGTCGTGAAGGGTGTACGAGTGGAGAGGAAAAAATAAGCAACCAACACTATTTTAGCAAGGTGGTTCAGCAATTTATTCATATCCTACAGTCTGTCACCTCAGAAGGTTTGGTGTTTAGAGTGGATCTAAGATTGCGCCCCAATGGAGACAGTGGCCCTCTTGTTTCAAGCTTTGCAGCCATAGAAACGTACTATCAAGAACAGGGTCGGGATTGGGAGCGTTATGCCATGGTCAAAGCTCGAGTCATTTCAAAAGCTATTGATGAACCTCACGAATGGTATAAAAATATAATTATTCCATTTGTTTACCGCAGATATGTCGATTTTAGTGTCATTGAGTCCTTACGTAGTATGAAAGCAATGATTGAACGAGAGGTACAGTTGAATCCTTTGTTGAATGACATTAAACGAGGGCAGGGGGGAATTCGAGAAATTGAGTTCATTATTCAGAGCTTTCAGCTAATACGTGGCGGTCGATTACCTTTATTACAAACTCAAAATGCAATGTCTGCATTGACCGTATTAAAACAAGAGCAACTTATTCCCCGTACTGAAGCGTTAAAGCAAGCTTATCTATTCCTTCGAAAATTAGAAAACACACTTCAGAGTCTTAATGATCAGCAAACACATACGCTGCCTGAAGATACACACAAACAAGCACAAGTTATTTTAGCGATGGGTTTTGCGAATTGGGATCAACTTCTAGAGAAGTTGCATCAATATCAACGTATAGTAGGCCATATGTTTCACTCAGTACTCGGCAAAGCGGATACTTATGAGGATGAGAAAAGACTTCTTGCCAATCAATTATCCAGCCTTTGGCAAGGCCATGTTGAAAGCACAATGGCTATTAATTTGTTAATCAGTTTAGGCTATGAAAATGCGTCTCATTGTTATCAAATGATTCATACCTTCAGGCACAGTCCCAAATGCAGACGATTACCTCATGCGGCAAGAATGCGTCTGGATCGCTTTATGGTTTTGCTGCTGACTGAATTAACCTTGTGCTCAAATACCGATGAAATCCTCTTAAAAGTCATTCACTTGCTTGAGAGCATTGTTGGGCGTAGTGCTTATTTAGCTTTGCTGTCTGAAAACCCTCCTGCTCTTAGAGAGTTATTGTTTTGGTTTGCTAATAGTCCTTTTATTTCTGACTTGTTTGTCAACCAACCGTTTTTGTTGGAAATTTTATTGGATCAAGACACAAAGTGGCATCCAACTTCATTACAAGAGTTAGAAACAATAATCAATGAACAGTTAAGTCACACAGACGACACAGAGCTTCAAGAAGAGTTGCTGCGTCAATTTAAATTGTCCAATTGGGTCATGGCAGCTCGAGCCGAGCTGTATAAATCAAGTAACGCCGTTCGCATTGGACAATTTTTATCGGATGTTGCACAAGTTATTGTGAATCAATTGGTCAAAATCGCCTCTAATCAGTTAATCCCGAGGTACCCTGAAATAGTTAACATTCTTCCTCGATTCGCTATCATTGCTTATGGAAAGTTAGGCAGTAGAGAAATGAATTATGCGTCGGATTTGGATCTGGTGTTTTTGCATACGGCAAAGAAGTCTGAAGAAGGATTAGTGAATCGATTGACCCAAAAAATTCTGCATACGCTAACCACAAGAACACAATCAGGACTGTTGTATCAAGTTGACACTCGATTAAGGCCATCTGGTTCAGCAGGGCTATTAGTGAGTCATTTAGATGCATTTATTCAATACCAACAATCAAGCGCCTGGACCTGGGAGCATCAGGCTTTGTTGAAGGCGAGGATTGTCTCTGGCTCGCCTTCAATTCAGAGTCGTTTTAGAAAGCTAAAACAGAAGATATCAACTATTCAGAGGGATAAACTATCTCTCAGAAAAGATGTTTTGGATATGCGAGCTAAAATAGATCAATATCAAGAGCCGGATCCAATAAAACACAATAAAGGAGGATTATTGGATCTAGAGTTTTTGGTGCAGTATCTAGTATTAAAGAGTGGTAAACCGGAGTTTGCTCGATATACCCATACAATAAGTCAAATAGAGCATTTGTATGTGTTAAACGCATTGACTCACGAGCAATATCTTGTTTTGAAAAAAGCGTATAGATATTTCCATCGAGCGATTCATCAGAACATTTTACGATCTGAAACACAAATGGTTGAGACGCGTATGATAGACGTTGTAAGCGTTTGTGAGGAGCTTTATTTATAAATGCTTTACTCATTTCGCAATGACGCTAATCCTCTTCATACAGGACGAAAAATCATTGATGGAAGTAACAATTAACGTTAAACTTCCAGATCCACGTATAGGGATGTATGGCCACTTGTTAAGTGGTCATCTGTATCCAGAAGATAAGAAAAAAGGACGATTTTCTATGCAAAATAATTTAGCTCAATTTTCATTTTCTGCAAAAGGCCTGTTAGCTCGCTTTATCCTTTGCATCTTTAACTACGAATGCAGGAACTATGGCTGATCCAGCATAACATGATACTGATTGGACAGGGTATTATTTCGGGCTTGATTACATGGTAGGAGGTGAAACAACAAAGAAGAATTTTTCTGGTACTAACATAAACCCTAATACTGGGGCAACAAATGCAATTTTTTCAGGGAGTGTAAATCAGTCGTCTGGTGGATCCCTGGCTAATTTATTCCTTGGTTATAACTTTCAGCCTCAAACTTCAAGATTTGTATATGGGTTGGAACTAGAAGGTGCGATATTCAGGGATTTGCAATTTGCTAATGAAATTTTCATTAATGCTATTCCTGTTAACAATTCCTCTTTTGCTGTTCTAAATGACTCAATAAACTCTCTATTTTCGATTGTGGGACATGTTGGTTTTCTTGTTCAACCTAATACTCAAGTTTATGGGGTAATTGGCGGAACTGGAGCAAGGTTTCTAAATGCAACGTCCAATTCTCCGGTTTATCCTGAAATTCTTGAAGAGAAATGGGTGGCTGGATTAGGTGCTGGAATTGGTGTTGAGCATATGTTTTCTAACAATTGGTCAGTGATTGCTGAATATCGACGTACGAATTTTAATTTTGATCGCATTGCAAATGCAAAAAGGGTCAATATCAATGCGACAACCAATGCGATAACCAACGTAAAGATTGACTTGGATATGGCTAGAGTGGGTATCGCTTATCGTCCATCAGTCGCTTAATGTATTACACTCCCCTTACTTCTCAATGAAGTGAGGGGTTAAGTAAACAAAAACAGCTTTATTTCTGCTGATAGTGTCTTTTTATTTAAACTCCCCATATAAATCATAATCATCGCTGTCCTTAATTATCACTTCAACAAATGCACCAGCTTTAATGTTTTGATTGGGAGGTAAGTACACTAGACCATCAATTTCAGGTGCATCACCTTTACTTCGAGCAATAATTTGTTCATCGTTAACTTCATCAACAAGTACAGTTTGTTCACTACCAATTTTATTTTGAAGTTTCTTACGGCTAATCTCTGCTTGTAATTCCATGAAGCGTGCATACCGTTCTTCTTTTACTTCTTCTGGAATGGGGTTTTCAAGCTCATTGGCTTTGGCCCCTTCAACGGGGGAGTATTTAAAACAACCCACTCTGTCCAATTGAGCCGTTTCCAAAAAGTCGAGTAATTCTTCAAATTCCTCTTCGGTTTCACCTGGAAAACCCACAATAAAGGTGGAGCGAATAGTGATGTCAGGGCAAACTTCTCTCCAAGACGCAATTCGCAACAAGGTGTTTTCACTGCTAGCTGGTCTTTTCATTGCCTTTAATACGCGGGAATTGGCATGCTGGAGGGGTATATCTAAATACGGTAGTATCAATCCATCACGCATTAATGGAATGATGTTATCCACATGAGGATACGGATAAACGTAATGCAATCTCACCCATATTCCTAGTTCCCCTAATTGCTCACATAAATCATAGAATTGGGTCTTGATGGTTTTACCTTGCCATTCAACGGATTGAAACTTGGTATCTACTCCATAGGCACTTGTGTCTTGTGAGATAACCAGAATTTCATTGACGCCTGCTTGCTTCAGCTTTTTAGCCTCAGTGAGTACTTGAGTTATTGGGTAACTTTGAAGTTTGCCACGCATAGTGGGAATGATGCAGAAAGTACATTTCTGATTGCAGCCTTCTGATATTTTGAGATAGGCGTAATGTCGAGGGGTTAGCTTAATTCCTTGTGGCGGGATCAGTTGCGTAAATGGATCGCTAGGAGGAGGTAGATGTTGATGAACAGCGTTAACTACCTCTTCATAGGCATGGGCACCACTGATGTGCAATACATCTGGACATGCTTCTTTAATAATATCTGCTTTTGCTCCAAGACAACCAGTGACTATGACCCGACCATTCTCCGCCATCGCCTCTTGAATAGTATCCAATGATTCTTTCACGGCACTGTCTATAAAACCACAGGTGTTAATCACAACTACGCCAGCGTCTTGATACGTTGGAACTAATTCATAACCTTGTGCTTTAAGTTGGGTGATAATCCGTTCCGAATCAACGAGAGCTTTGGGGCAGCCCAAACTCACAAATCCTACTTTATGATTCATAAAATTCTTACTGTAAAAAAAGTGAGCTAATTATACTCTCTTGGAGGTTGATTTGTCGACTCTTAATCGAGGCCAATTTGGCTTACTGTTTTTAAAAACTCTTCGGCAGATAGGTCTCCAACCAGTTTTAACTCCTTGAGTTCCTGACCTTGGGCGTTATAAAAAACAAAGGTTGGTGGAGCCACCACCTTGAAGTGTTGCATCAATTTCTGATTTGCCTTTGAGTTTTCGGTGACATCGACTTTAATGACTTTTAGCAAATTTAAGATTCTAACAACACGAGGGTCTTTAAACGTCGTATTTTCAATGATTTTGCAGGATGCGCACCAATCCGCGTAAAAATCAAGCATGACAGGTCTACCATAGGCAAGTTTTATGGACTCATCAACGGATTGAACCGTTTGAGATTTGTTGGGTGTAGGTTCGGATATTGCTCTGTTTTCCATCTGTAAGCGTGCTAATGGTTGCAAAGGATTTGTCGCACCCATTGCGGCTCCAACTAGTATTAATAATCCATAACTAAAAAGAACGATTCCAATTCCTTGCATGAATTTTTCTGAATTGCTATTTGTCGCTGTTAAAGCGCCCGCATAGATACCTGAAAAAATGAGTAGGCAAGCCCAAAGTCCCATGCTTAGGCCGATTGGAATAATTCGTTCTAAAAGATAAATGGCCACCGCTAAGAGTAGTATCCCAAAAAATGCTTTGACGGCATTCATCCAACTACCTGATTCAGGAAGCCACTTGCCTGCAGACGTTCCTATTACTAAGAGGGGGGTCCCCATTCCTAAACTTAAAATGAATAAAGTGATACTCCCCATAAGCACGTTGCCAGTTTGTGCTATGTAGGTGAGTACACCGATCAATGGTGCGGTAACACAAGGTGATAGGATCAAGGTGGATAAACAACCCATAATGGCTGCACCTAGATAATGACCGCCTCTTTGTTCACGGCTTGAGCCAGCTATTTTTGTTTGCCAGGAATCTGGCAGTTTGAATTCATAAAAACCAAACATGGAAATAGCGAGTAAGACAAATAACAGGCTAAAGGCACCAATAGCCCATGGAGATTGCATGCTGATTTGTAGATTTGCGCCCAGTAACGCAACGACTGCCCCAATAATGGCATAAGTGACAGACATGCTTAGCACATAGCTTAAGGAAAGAAAGAAAGCGCGTTTGGTTGTGGCATTTTTACCATGCCCGACGATTATTCCAGATAAAACAGGCACCATTGGTAAGATACAAGGCGTGAATGAAAGAAGTAAGCCAAACCCGTAAAAAATCAGGAGGATCATGAGCCAGCCGTGATTGATAAACACATCCGCTATCGATTCGCTTTCCGTTTTGTTTTGAAATGACTCAGGTTCAGCGCTCGGTGTTTCAATACTCACCTGGCTTATCGAGAGTTTGTTGTTAATCGCTACTTTTATTTGTTTGATTTCTGGTGGGTAACAAAAACCATCGTCCGAACATCCTTGAAAGCGTAAATTGAGTAAGGTTTCCCCTGGATCTATTCCAAGAATTCCTACTGGAAGTACTAATTGGTTGCGATAAATGGTATAGGTTTTACCTAATTTATCTGTTTTTGTAAGGGTTGGTGGGAATCTTAAGTTTCCAAGCTGAACATTGCTCTCTGGAGCTGCACTCAGCTTAATTCGATCGCTGTAGAGAAAGTAATTTGGCAAAACATCCCAATGAATGGAAATAGTATTTGGATCAACTTTTTGAACATTGACTTTGAATACTTCTGAGGCTGGTAAAGGGTCTGCCTTAGCAATGAAGGAAAAAAAGCCAAGTAATATTACAAGAAGCCATTGTTTCATTTTAACCCTTTTTACCATTTGCGATCGTTGTATTGTACAGGACTACAAGAAAACTTAAAAATAGATTCAAAATAAGTTTGATGAGCTCTATCCTAATGAACAATAGAAGGGGAGGGACCCACTGGAGTCCATCCCCAGTAGCCGCTAAAAAGGAACATCGATTTTATCCGCCCCCTAACGGTCACGACTCGGACGTGTACGATGCTAACCGAACCGAAACTGTGAGAGCTGATTAATCGACTCATTTTTAAATGGGGCCTATACACCTAAGGTCGGGTTCTTCGCCTAATGGCGCTGCCTTAAGCGGTGTCATTAGGTTCATCTATCCGGCTTGCATCGCTCCGCTTGCTGACGCGCGCAGCTCGGTTTCTTCTTTGCTGTCTGAATCAATCCTAGTCACAACAGGGAGTGAACCGAGCCGCGCGCGTCAGCAAGCGGATACGGAACTATCCGCTTTCACGAATGAGGCTGCTTAAGGCAGCGCCATTCGGCGAAGCACCGGACCTACGCTTATAGACCATTCGAGAAGAGATTAGTGGGGGCACTATAATAGGAGTCGATTCCTCAGCCGTCAGGGCGTGGAAAATACACCACTCAAAGATCTATAAATCAATAAAACAAAAAAAATTTCAAATACACCCTTGAAAGTTCTTATTTTGTCCCCATATGCCAGTCATCGGTATTGTTGGTCTAGATCAAGACAATACTATTTTGATTTAGAGTTTAATTTAATCAGGAGATCATAGTATGAAAATTCGTCCTTTACACGATCGCGTTGTTGTTCGTCGTATGGAAGAAGAGCGTACCACAGCAGGTGGTATTGTTATTCCAGACAGTGCTACTGAAAAGCCTATGCGTGGTGAAGTAATGGCGGTTGGTGTAGGTAAGTTTTTGGATAACGGTGATGTTCGCGCATTATCAGTAAAAGTGGGTGATGTAGTTCTGTTCGGTAAGTACTCCGGCACTGAAGTTAAAATCGATGGCAAAGAATTAGTTGTGATGCGCGAAGACGACATCATGGGTGTAATTGAGAAGTAATCTAAACGTTTAAGGAGACAGAGATAATGGCTAAAGAATTACGTTTTGGAGACGATGCACGTCTACAAATGCTTGCTGGTGTGAATGCATTAGCTGATGCTGTACAAGTAACAATGGGCCCACGTGGTCGTAACGTTGTATTAGAGAAGTCTTATGGCGCTCCTACTGTGACTAAAGACGGTGTGTCTGTTGCTAAAGAAATTGAGTTTGAACACCGTTTCATGAACATGGGTGCTCAAATGGTTAAAGAAGTTGCTTCTAAGACCTCTGATACTGCAGGTGATGGTACTACTACTGCTACTGTATTGGCACGTTCTATTCTTGTTGAAGGTCATAAAGCAGTTGCTGCTGGTATGAACCCAATGGATCTAAAACGTGGTATCGACAAAGCAGTATTAGCAGTCACTAAGAAACTGCAATCCATGTCTAAGCCATGCAAAGACAACAAAGCAATTGCTCAAGTGGGCACTATTTCTGCTAACTCTGATGAAGCGGTTGGAGCAATCATTGCTGAAGCAATGGAGAAAGTAGGTAAAGAAGGCGTCATTACTGTTGAAGACGGTAATGGTCTTGAAAATGAATTGTCGGTTGTTGAAGGTATGCAATTTGACCGTGGATACATTTCTCCATACTTCATTAACAACCAACAAAACATGTCTTGTGAACTTGAACACCCATTCGTGTTATTGGTTGATAAAAAAGTATCAAGCATTCGTGAGATGTTGTCTGTATTGGAAGGCGTTGCTAAATCTGGTCGTCCATTGTTGATCATCGCAGAAGACATTGAAGGCGAAGCCTTAGCAACTCTAGTTGTTAACAACATGCGTGGTATTGTCAAAGTATGTGCTGTTAAAGCTCCTGGTTTCGGTGATCGCCGTAAAGCAATGCTTCAAGATATTGCTATCCTAACCAAAGGCCAAGTGATTACTGAAGAAATTGGTAAGAGTTTAGAAGCTGCTACTCTTGAAGATCTTGGCGCTGCTAAGAGAATCGTAGTCACTAAAGAAAACACCACAATCATTGACGGTGAGGGTAAGGCTACTGAAATCAATGCTCGTATTACGCAAATCCGTGCACAAATGGAAGAAACAACTTCTGATTACGACAGAGAGAAGTTACAAGAGCGTGTTGCTAAATTGGCGGGTGGTGTTGCTGTAATTAAAGTGGGTGCTGCTACTGAAGTAGAAATGAAAGAGAAGAAAGCTCGTGTAGAAGACGCTCTTCATGCTACTCGTGCTGCGGTTGAAGAAGGTATCGTAGCTGGTGGTGGTGTTGCTTTGATCCGTGCTCAAAAAGCACTTGATGCATTGAAAGGCGATAATGACGATCAAACGATGGGCATTAATATTTTACGTCGTGCAATCGAATCTCCAATGCGTCAGATCGTAACAAATGCTGGATATGAAGCATCAGTAATTGTTAACAAAGTGGCTGAACATAAAGACAATTATGGCTTTAACGCGTCAACTGGCGAGTTTGGTGATATGGTTGATATGGGTATTTTGGATCCTACCAAAGTAACTCGTATGGCTTTACAAAACGCTGCTTCTGTAGCAAGCCTGATGTTAACCACTGAGTGCATGGTTGCCGAACTACCTAAGAAAGATGAAGGTGTAGGCGCTGGTGACATGGGTGGCATGGGTGGTATGGGAGGCATGGGTGGAATGATGTAATTCCCTCTCCTACCCAATAAAAAACCCGCCTGTTGGCGGGTTTTTTATTGTCCAGAGCTAATCCAAGCTGCGACCCTGAGGGCTGATGAATCGACTCATTTTTTAAAAGGGGCATTGATACCAAAGGTCGGGTGCTTCGCCTAATGGGGCTGCCTTAAGCGGTGTCATTAACTTCATCATCCGGCCAGCATCGGTCCGCTTGCTGACGCGCGGCTCGGTTCCTTCTTTGCTGTCTGAATCAAATCCTAGTCACAGCAGGAAGTGAACCGAGCCGCGCGCGTCAGCAAGCGGATACTGTGAGGGAGTGGATAAATACTTTGTAGAGATGTGCTAAAGTTAAATTTTAAGCTATCCTTAAAGACAAGAATAATACAGGGAATAAAAATGAGTAAAATAGTCAAAAGTTTAGAAGTAGCGTTAGCTGACACTTATGCTTTGTATCTTAAAACTCAAAACTATCATTGGCACGTTACAGGACCACAATTCAAGAGTTTGCATGAGTTATTTGAGATGCAATATACCGATTTGGCAGAAGCAGTCGATCAAATCGCAGAAAGACTACGTATATTAGGCCATAAAGCGCCCGCAACCTTTAGTGAATTTATTAAGTTAACTTCGATAAAGGAAGGGGATTCCAGCCTAAATGCAAACAGTATGGTTGGTGAATTAGCAAAAGACAATATGCTGCTTATAAAAGACTTATCTCAGGCCATTAAATTAGCCCAGGACAGTGGTGATGAGGGAACTGCTGCTGTATTAAGCGAAAGGGTGGCTGCACATGAAAAAGCACATTGGATGTTGGCTGTTTCTAAGGAAACAAAATAATCTGAACTAATGTTGGAGTCCGTTGACAAAGTCACCATATTGGCCAAAATGGATACTTTCTCTCTCCCATCGCTAAATCTGGGAGAGAGTTTAAGAGTTTCTGTATTGAAGAAACAACTGAATGTCTAGTCAGTAAATTCTCACAAAACAATTGTTAGAAATACCCAGTCACTCTACAATAATGTGACTAAATCTAATGCCAAGGACAGCATGTTTCTGCGCAAATTATTTCCAATCGGTTTGTTTTTAAGTGCCGTTTTACTATTCAGTATTCAACCCATGGTCGCTCGAGTTATTCTTCCAGCATATGGAGGGACTCCAGCCGTTTGGACGGTTTGTGTGCTGTTTTTCCAACTTATTTTATTGCTCTCTTATGGTTATGTTTGGCTCTTAAGTCAGATAAGAAGTGCTAAAGTTTGGCGTTTACTGCATGTTTTAGTTGCGGTATTCAGTTTGACAGCACTCCCTCTATTTTACCAACCTGGGATCATGAATGAACAGCCAGAGTGGGCTATTTTAAGCAGCTTGCTGCTTCAATTAGGACTTCCACTTTTAGTGATTGGTGCATCAGCGCCTTTGTTGCAATTTGCTTATAGCCTCACTCAGGATAAACAGGCTTCAGATCCCTATTATTTATACATCTCAAGCAATTTAGGAAGTTTGTTAGCCCTTTTGCTTTATCCTTGGGTTATAGAGCGGTTTATTCCTATAAAGAATCAAATGTTTTTATGGTCAATGGGATATGTGCTCTATTTGCTCCTTCTGACACTCGTTTTATTTTGTAATTCCTTCAAACAAGAGGAAAGTTCTGTTCATCTCCAAGAAACCTTTCCCTGGAGAGAGGTAGTTTATTGGGTGTTATTAAGTTTTATACCCTGCAGCTTAATGCTTGGAGTAACGTTGTATATATCAACCGATATTGCAGCTACCCCCTTGTTTTGGGTTGTTCCTCTGAGTCTGTATTTGTTGTCTTTTGTATTTACATTTACACAAAAACCGTTAATTCCTCAAAGATGGATCATTAGAAATTGTTTAATTTTTCTCGTGTTTATTCTTCTAGGATTCATTATGGGGATCGCCACGATTCCTGCCAGGATAATAATAGTTTTCAATTTGGCAGGCTTCTTTATACTTGCTTTACTTTGTCATGGTCTGCTTTACGAGAGAAGACCCCAAACCCAAAGATTGACCTTGTTCTATTTTTGTTTGGCTGTTGGAGGCGCGCTTGCTGGTATCTTCAATGGGATAATAGCGCCTAGAGTTTTCAACAATGTTTATGAATATCCGCTCGCAATCCTATTGGTTTTACTAGTAATTCCTTTGCCCAATTCTAGAAAAGGAGGGTGGGTGCCATTTGCTGTAGTTGGATTAATTGTTGTCGATTACTTTCTTTTAATCACCTGTGGGTGGGAGCAAAGCAACTTAATTTATCAATTAATTCTTGTATGCGCCTTAGGTATTATCATGATTTGGCATCATAACCGAATCCATTTAGTGGTCTCTATTTTGATTTTATTCGCTTATTTATATTCTCCGCTGTTTGGTAACAAAAATATCTTACTCCAAGAAAGGAATTTTTTTGGTGTTAAACAAGTTCTGATTCGTGATGATGTGCATGTATTAATCAGCAACTCTACTGTTCATGGGCTACAACAAGTAGGGCAAACCATGAAAGGAGCTTCTAGCTATTATGGGCCAATTAAAACGGTGGTTTCTGCAGTAAAAGAGCAATTCAATCCCGTAACAGCAACTATAGTGGGCTTAGGTGTTGGGACATTGATCTGTCAGTTTAGTCATTTAGATACCTTGAAAATTGTGGAGATAGATCAACAAATGATTTCTTTGGCTAAAAATCCAGAATTGTTTAGCTATATGCGCGATTGCCCCGCTAAAAAGGAAGTCATCAAAGACGATGGTCGTTTGGCTTTGGAAAAATTTCCAGCAAGATCACAACAGATTATTATAGTGGATGCCTTTAATTCGGATGCTGTTCCTGTACACCTTATGACCTTAGAAGCGTTTTCTATCTATAAAGAAAAACTAGCAGACAGTGGGGTGATACTCATAAACTTGTCCAATCGACATCTGCAATTACTCCCTGTCATTAGTGCAATTGGACGCTCATTAGATATGATGGTCTTGCATCTACTGTACAAAGGAGAACCTAAATTAGGGCAATTTGATTCTGAGTGGGCCTTGCTTACTTCCAACCAACCCTTAGCGCTTAATCTGATGAGAGGTGCTGGCTGGAGTTTTGTGGCTGATGACAAGCAAATGCTATGGACAGATGATTACTCGAACATTGTTCCATTGTTTAGGTAATCCTTTATAAATCTGCCAGATTACCTTTGGATTCCAACCAAATTTTTCGGTCTGAAGCTCTTTTTTTGTTCAGCATCATGTCCATAATGGATTCGGTTTGCTCTTCATCTTCAAGAGAAAGTTCAATGAGTCGCCTTGTATTGGGATCCATGGTTGTTTCACGAAGTTGTATAGGATTCATTTCCCCCAAGCCTTTAAATCGTTGAACATTCACTTTTGAACGTGTGGTTTCAGTTAAATGTTGGACTATACGATTTTTTTCTTCATCATCTAATGCATATTGGACGATTTTTCCGGCATCAACTCGGTATAGGGGGGGCATGGCTACGAAGACATGGCCTTCTTTTACCAGCGGTTTAAAATGACGTACGAATAAAGCACAAATCAAGGTGGCTATATGAGCACCGTCTGAATCGGCATCAGCAAGTATGCATATTTTACCGTATCGAAGACCACTCAAATCGTCCGAGCCAGGGTCTACCCCAATAGCAACAGAAATATCATGTATTTCTTGCGATGCTAATACTTGAGTTGATTCAATTTCCCAGGAGTTAAGAATCTTTCCTCGAAGAGGCAAAATGGCTTGAAAATCTTTGTTTCTAGCCTGTTTGGCAGATCCACCCGCAGAATCTCCCTCAACTAAAAACAACTCAGCTTGACTCAAGTCTGTTTGCAGGCAATCTGCTAATTTTCCTGGGAGCGCGGGTCCTTGACTAATTCTTTTTCTAGCAACTTGTTTGGCTTGTTTTAGTCTTTTTTGTGCTCTTTCAATGGCTAGAGATGCGATGGCTTCGCCTTGGTTACGATGTTGATTAAGCCAGAGGGCAAAAGCGTCTTTGACGACGTTGCTTACAAAGCTTGCCGTTTGTCTTGAACTCAGTCTCTCTTTGGTTTGACCAGCAAATTGTGGTTCTTTCATTTTAACGGATAACACATATTGGCAAGGATCCCAAAGATCATCAGCAGTAAGTTTTACCCCTCTAGGCAATAAATTTCTTAACTCGCAAAACTCATTCATGGCATCAAATAAACCAGAGCGTAAGCCATTAACATGCGTTCCACCTTGTATGGTAGGAATTAAGTTCACATAGCTTTCATTGAGGCTACTGTTGGCAGAGTCAGACCAGACTAAAGCCCAATCAACAGTCGCTTCATCGTTTTTAAACTCACCAGTAAAGGGCTCTTCGGGTAGGTATTCTGATGGCAAGGTTTGCTTTAAATAATCAGCTAAGCCATGTTCGTAGCACCAGTTGATTTCTTCATTGCTGGTTTTATTAATAAATGTCATTGATAAGCCGCTGCAAAGCACGGCTTTTGCTCTTAAAACATGGGTAAGGTGTTTTACGGATATTTTGGTAGTATCAAAATACTTGCTATTGGGCCAAAAGCGAATGAGGGTACCTGTGTTTCGCTTAGCAGTGATCCCTGTTTCATTGAGCTCACATAATTTATCGCCATTTGCAAAAGACATCTGATAAATGATTCCATTACGTTTTATCGTAACATCAAGGCGTTCAGAAAGCGCATTCACCACTGAAACCCCAACTCCGTGCAACCCCCCTGAAAAACTGTAGTTTTTATCGGAAAACTTTCCACCTGCATGGAGTCTCGTCATGATGACCTCAACACCGCTGAGACCTAACTGTGGATGTATATCTACTGGCATGCCACGGCCATCATCTTCTACTTCAATAGAGCCGTCTTCATGAAGTGTTACACGAATATGACTGGCAAAACCTGCCAATACTTCGTCAACGCTGTTGTCTATCACTTCCTGAGCTAGGTGATTCGGACGTGTTGTGTCAGTATACATGCCTGGGCGTCGTTGAACGGGTTCAAGGCCACTTAGGACTTCAATCGCTTCAGCTGTGTAGTTTTCAGACATGGTTTTCTACTCAATTATAAATTCATAGTATTTTAACATAATTTCAAGCATTGCGAATGAAATGTCCTCGTTTAGAGTAACGCCAGTATCCGCTCCCTCGCAGTCGCAGGTGGATTAGCACTGTGAGGGAGCGGATACTGGCATTCTCACTAACCGAAATATTGATTACAGGACTTACGAAAAACCCCAAGGTTGAGGCAAAGGAACTTTTTAATGAGGGAGTTTAGATGGACTAAATGACCGAATTAAAAAATTCTTTTAACAAAGAGATTGGGGTTTTTCGTAAGTCCTGTTATTGCTAGCCAACTAGGCTCTTGGTAGAGTGTATATTAATTCCGATAGCGATCCCTATCCATGCAAACTATTGCTGAAATTAATGAATTAACCGTTGCATTCCAAAATCCAAAAAAAACAATCATTGCTTTGGATAAGGTAAGCTTCACGTTAAATCCCGGAGAGACTTTGGTGCTCTTGGGTGAATCTGGTTGTGGTAAATCGCTTACTTCCTTAGCACTGATGCGTTTACTGCCAAGATTCGCAGTGTATGGCGAAAACAGTCAAATTATTGTTCATGGAAACGATATTTTAAATCTGCCAGAAAATAAGATGCGAGAGTTACGTGGCAAAAAGATGGCGATGATTTTTCAGGAGCCTATGGCTGCATTAAATCCAGTGCTAACTATCGGAGAGCAAATTGCTGAAGTGATAAAACGTCATCATTTTGCAATTCCTTCTGATATTCAAGGCATGGTTCTATCTCTTTTAAATGAAGTAGAAATGCCGCATCCTGACCTGCGTATACACCAGTATCCTCACCAACTCTCTGGGGGACAAAAGCAACGGGTTGTTATTGCGATGGCATTGGCTTGTAAGCCAGATGTTTTAATCGCTGATGAACCAACTACTGCCTTAGATGTGACCATTCAAGCACAAATATTAGCGTTATTAAAAAAGTTACAAACAGCTCGCCAAATGAGTATGTTACTGATTACCCATGATCTAGGAGTTGCCCAAGTCATGGCAGATCATTTATGTGTCATGTACGCGGGGCAGGTGGTAGAAAAGGCAAGTAAAAACGATTTTTTTAATCAGGTTGGGCATCCTTATGTTCAGCAGCTATTGGCCTCTTTGCCATCATTTAGTAAGAGAAATGAAAAACTACCGATTATCAGTGGATCTGTCCCAACCTTAGAATCAATGCCTAAAGGATGTAGGTTTCATGCACGATGTATCTATGCTTTTGACCGTTGTTTCCATGAGGAGCCACAACTACAAACAATAAATAATCGCATTCTGCGTTGTCACTTATACCCAGAGATTAAAGAACTTCCTCCGTTAAACAATAAAACGGCACTTTGGGAGAAATCGGATGTTCAGGGTAAAGTCATTCTAAGGGTTAATGAATTATCTGTTCATTTTGAACATAGAAAGAGGTTTATGAGCCCAACCACTCCGCCTTTTAAAGCAGTTGATCAGCTTTCATTTTCATTATCAGAAGGCAAAACGTTAGCATTAGTCGGGGAATCTGGTTGTGGGAAAACCACTGCAAGTAGGGCTCTATTAAGATTAATACCGGTAGCTGGAGGGGAGGTTTACTACAAAGATCAAAATATTTTATCCCTTGTTGGGATTGAATTAAGGCGCTACCGTAAAAAAGTGCAAATCATATTTCAAGACCCTTTTTCTTCTTTGAATCCAAGAATGACCGTTGAAGACCTTATTTCTGAAGGCATGTTGGCCCAAGGTATGAAAAGAGACTGTATCAAAAAAAATCTGAAAATGCTGATCGATCAGGTCAATTTACCCCTAAATTCTCTTGATCGATACCCACACCAATTTTCTGGAGGTCAAAGACAGAGAATTTGCATTGCTAGAGCATTAGCCACTGAACCAGAGGTTTTAATTTGTGATGAACCAACAAGTGCTCTTGATATTTCTGTTCAAGCGCAAATTCTTAATTTATTAAAAGAATTACAAAAAGAGAGAAACATTTCCTATTTATTTATTACCCATAATATGGGAGTAGTTTCTTATGTCGCAGATGATGTATTAGTCATGAAAGATGGGAAACGAGTAGAATTTGGGCCTTGTGAAACCATCTTAAATCACCCTCAACATCCCTATACAAAACAATTATTAAATGCAGTTCTAGAAGTAGAGTGATCTCTTCATATTTACTTAAGAAAAAATGTGGTATATTTATGCATTTTAATAATAATTAGATCATATCTTAACGCTGTGAGGGAATCGTTGCATGAAAATTACTATAGGCGAAGCTTCTTTTAGTACGACCCAGGAATTAACAGATTTCATCGTTGAAAAATACAACTATAAATGCGCTACAGATAGATCAAAAGACTTTTTAGATGCATTCATCAAGATGTTGGTTAAAGTGAAAGAAGGGGTAGAGGATAAGCTACTTCAGAAAGTAATCAATGCCAACCTGCAAATCATAGAATCAAATAATAGTTTATCCGCAGAACAACTTTCTCTGATAACACTGCTTCTAAGCTCATTCACTGAGTCCTCTTCGGATGAATTAATGCACTATGATATTGCTAGTGATCAACTAAAAACCATCTCTAAGGAAGATATTGCTAAATGGCATAAAATTCTTTCAGCCTTGAGGACAAATGCAGAACCAAAAGACCATGGTTTGCTGCTGAAGGTTGCCGCGAATTTAGGAAAGTGTGGACACTTACTTAATGACTTAGTTAAAATGTTTGATTTTCCTCCATTTCCTAGCCTATCCGAGTTTGCTGAAAACACCGCAAAAAACCTTCATCAAATACCTATTTATATCTCCCAATACGACAAGGATCCCAGCGGTGAAAGGTTACCTAAGGAGAGTGACTTTGAAGAGGGTATTACAAGATCAACGCTCATTGAGAACCACTTTTCGCTGACCGAATTTAAACATGAATTACAAGGGATTCACTCTTTAGTGGGTGATACTGTATTGTCAATCGAAGAGCAATATGATTTAGCCCAACAAGTTGTGTATGTCAATGCTATAGGCAAGGATCAACCCTTCAACGTTGGAAAAAAAACCTATGAAGGATTAACCGAACAAAGCAGGGAAACCTTAAAGCAACTCTTTACTGAATTGCTTGTTGAGCTTAGAAATCCAGCCATTAGCGAATCCAATCGTTTGCAAGCCGAATTAAAATTGCTCGCGGTGATTCGAGAGCAGTATTTCCGAACAACAGGACAGCAAGTTGCAGCAAAGGTATTAGCGTCTGTCTTATTGGCATTACACCATCAAGCAGAAAATCCTTTGCTGGAAATTGCCAATGAAGAAGACCAATGCCATACAGCAAAGATGATTGCTGTAATGCAATGGGCGCATACTGGCGGAGATACGGTTGATGTTTGTTTTAAGAGCAAGAACTTACTTCAAAAAGTAATTCATAGCCCTAGTACACGATATTTTTACGACTCCTTGGGTATTCCCTTTTCTACTGTTCTTGCAGAGTCAGCTAAAGGGACTTATCAAGTCGGTGGTATTAACTTTTCCAGCATCTCAGATTTGAGCTCCTATAAGGAGCGTGCGCATTCAGAAGGTGAGAGTTTGACTATAAACAAAGGTGGGCACCTCCTATCTGGTCGTATGATTTTGGTTGAACCAGACTTTTCTACCTTAAATTACGACACCTATTCGACTCAAGAACTATTGAAATACTATCAAGAAAACGGACCTATCATTAGTTTATCTGGTCCTCAAAGCGCTAAGAAAAAGTTGAACGAGCAATGCGCTAAGTTAGGCATAGAGTTCGCTTACAGAATTCCAGCATTTAAACAAAATCATCAGCAACAAATGGGCGCAGACTCTGATCTATTTATCCAAGTTCAACATGCAATTCATACTGCTAAACCAGGGCAGCCAATACTTCTGATAGCAAAAGATGAGACTCAAGCCATCGAACTCTCTGAGCTTTTAAAAGAGTCTTTAGAAAAGGATAAGTCAAACTATGTAATACCTACTGCAATTGCGCACAGAACCAGTGAAGAGAGTAATAAAGGGGCTCAAGATAAATCGGGTGTAAAAAATCACATTACTATTATTACTCCAAAATGTGGATTAGGAAGAGATTACGTCACTGATCATCCAGATGGTTTTTTAGCCATACAAACCTATTTAGATACTCCTGCAACTACTTTGAAAACACTTAGTGACTTAGCTCAACAAGGAAAGCCAGGTGAATACCTGGCAATCTACGAGCAGGCCGGCACCATAAAATCCCGATCATGGTGTTTTAAAACAAAAGAAGATAAGCAGATAATTGTCCAAGAATTAAAGAAAATTCAAACAGAGATTAACGAGGAAAATGCATTAAGGAAGTACATCACACAAGCTGTATCTGCTACCAATAAAGTATTAATGAAGCAATTTGAAGATTGGAAGGCATTTTTGCATATTATCTATCCTGAATCAGAATGGAAACAATTAGACAAAGATCTGGGAATGCATGGTGAGCAATTGTTATTAGCATTAACTGCTGCCTGGCATGAGGTTCTTGAAGAATTAGCTATTCAGAGTGAATCAGGTGATTTACTCATTCAACGAGATAAGCATGGGAAAATTTCAACGAATATCGTTAACAAGGCACTCAAGCTCTACGAAGCAAAAGCAGAAATGATTTGGAATGCTAAAAGACATCAGTTTCTAGAGAAAACAGAAGCTCTTGTTGAGCCAGGATCATTAAACCATTTGCGCCGTAACTATTTAATGGGGGTTTCCTTTGTTGATCAATTAAACCTAAATAAGATTGAGATACGACAACAAGAACAACAACATAAAAAAGAAGCAAAAAGTAATTTTCTTTCTTTGGAATCAGGATTTGATGTGAATGGTGCAATGATAAAATACTCTGATTCTAGTATAGGAAACAGATATAAAGTACCCTTTATACAGAAACATCTTAAGCTACTTTCAAATGAAATCATTAAACAAATCAATAAATCGAGCTTATCGTCAACACAGAAAAAATCACTGATAAGCCGAGTAGAAAATGCACCAAATTTATTGGCTCTTGTTTTGGTGTTGGAAGATCTAGTCAACTATTTGCCAACATCTCGTTTTTCTGAAAAATATCCCCTACAACCTGTAATCAAAGAAATGTTAAGAGTCTATGAATCAGCTGGTTTTTCGTCAAATGAGTTAAAGAATTTAAAACAGATTTATCTTGATAATGCTCTAGAGGATATTACCACTGATTTGGAAACAACTTTAGCTTGGGCTAAACCAGAAAGTAGAGGACTTGGGTATTGGCTTGAGCGCTCTGCTGTTAAAGATGCTGCCCATGAAATTTTAGCGATAGTTTCGGAGCTAAAACGCGCATCAAATGGTTCAGACAATCGAGCTAAACAAGACTTGATAAAAAAATTGTATAAAGCATTAGCGAGTAATCAGTCTAAATTAGCTGATTTATGGATTTTTTCTCTGGGCCATAAAAATACACGAACTTTAATTAATCAAACCTTAACTACCCTAAATGATTTGACTGCTCTAGGAGGTAGTGAGTTGATAACCGCTGAATTGTTGGAGAAATGCCAGTCCGAACTTCATTATGAAGCAATTCAAAAACAAATTAATTCTCTTATTACTGAACTTGAAAAAACTTATGGAATACCATTAAGTACTAATCCAACTTGGCAACGTGTAAAAGGAAAAATACAAGAAGTGCAACAACACAAAATACAAGAAGTGCAACAACACCAGAAGAGTATTTATTCTTTACACGAAATGCAATTCATTTTGGCAAATACAGATCCAAGCATAGCGGTTTTTCCTACGCCTTTATCTGAAGCGTTGGAACAATTAAGTTCAAGCATCGATAAATTAAAGACTAACTTTGAGAAAAAATTTCCAAACTCAACCCAGCATACTGCTTATTTGAAATCTCGGGCTTCTGATATTCAAAGTGGACTTGAGGGAATTAAAGGCTATACAGTAAGAAATGTTAAGATTCAAGAAGGACTTGGGACCAAAGGGTCTTTTGATTTAGTGATCGAGGGTTCAGGAACAATCCCCCCTTTGAACGATTTTGTTCGTTACCAATCAAGACTACCAGAGTTATCCAAAGAACAAGAGAGTTTAACGAGACTATTAAAGACTTGCCAAGTTCAAATAAGAGCCGTTCAGGAGCAACTTAACATTGTAGAGCAGTTGCGGACTAAGCCGGAAACTGTACTGTTCGATATCAAACAATTCTCAGAGAGTCATCAGCTCAAACTCAGTAAAATTCTATTATTGAAACGCTATAGACAAGAAAAAGTGATGCCAGAAGATTTAAGAGGGTTTCCTAAGCAAGTGAAAAAAGATTTTTATGATAGGCAAACCATGCAATCCATCGAAATGGAAACGTTGTCTAAGGAGCATATTCAACAAATTAGAGATCAGGCCTTAAAAAATGATTTGCTTGAATTATTCAATAAAATACAGGCTTCAAAGCAACCTAAGAATGAAAAATGGTACTCATTTGCGGGAGTGAAAAATGCGATAAGTAGTCTGTTTACCTTTCAAGAATCAGAAGAAGATTGGCATTACCATTTTGCTGAACTAAAAAATCGCTCTGATTTGAGGTTAAGCGAGTATTTAAATAATGAAATTCCACCAAAGTGCGCTGAGATCGCGAGTGATTTAAGCGCAACACAAACTGAATTGTTGGTAAGAGAAAAATCACTTACATCACAGCTGCAATTTATACAAGAAAAAATAAATGATGAGATGAAAAAACCAACTACGGTATATAAGCCATTTGAATCTTTAGAAGCGTTGTATCAATTTGAAGTCGATGTTTGTAAATACAAGGCTCATAATCCTGTTTTGAGCGATGCACAACCTGAAAAAGTTGATGAGGCTAGCAATAGCCAACTCAAGGTCTAGTTGTTTAGGAAAATACATGTTATGGACTATTCCGACAAAGAAGAGTCGTATTTGTAACAAAGTGTTCAAAGTATAGATTTGTATGTGTAATTATTCTATACTTTAATTTAAAATTGGTCATTAGGTTTATTGTATGTCTAAAAACAAAAAAAGAAATTTTTCAGATACAGCTGTTACCTTCCTAAAAATTAACTCTGAGGGAGCAACAGGAATTGCAAAAAAGGGTAAAGACATCAGTAATCTTAGTTCTAGCATCAATGCATCTAAAACTAAACCAAAAGCAACTTCTTATGGTTCTGTTAAAACTCCTGGTGCGACAATACCAACCTCGGGAACGATACCAGAGGCTCCACCTCAGGGTGGAAGTGTAATCAATGACAATGTTAAAAAAGCATTGCAGCGTTTAAATGATAATGGCTTAATCAAAGACACTAGAGTGGTTAAACTGGTGTTGGAGAATATTGGTTATGTGAATAGGCTAATAACTCTATTTGTTAAATTAAGAGAGCTATCCATTGAGCCCTCCAGTGATGAATTTAATTTATTAGCGCAAAATGTAGCTATTTCAGGGCAATTAGCTGACCTATTAGGAACGATGAATGAATTTAAAATCGATGTGCACCTCTTTAGCCTAACTCAATTTGTGAAAGCAGCTGAATCAAGTATGCAATTTAAAATGGGGCTAGAACAATTGCATAGAGATCGAAGTATAACTTTGGCATCGTTGAGATTAATGATGGAATTTCCTGCTAATGCATCGGAGCTTGCTGATTTAAAGATTAAGCTGAAGCAACGTGGCTACGGCATGAAAGCTATAGAAAAAACCTTTTACTTATTTGAGAAGGATAATATCTCAAAAGTTATCAATACATTAATTTTTGCGGTTGATAATAATGTGTATTACCCTGATATGATTAAACAACTCTTTATTGGTAAGAAAGAGCTTGATTCCATTTTAGAGGGTGCCGAGAAATTAGCAAATGCACATTTATTATCTGAAAACTATTTCAAGGGGATTTTAAATAAGCCAGAAAATGCCAATATTACTGCCAAGATGATGATTTTATTGAAAGAATCAGAAGTAGTACCTATTTTTGGAGTTCCAGAGATCCAGACTATCAATCGTTTGGGCAAAGCAGCTTATTTCTTAATGGAACAGTTGCAAGATCACAATTTATTGAGTCCCTATAATTATGCTCTATTATGTGAGGATAATGGGGCTCTATTGCAGTCCCCTGTAATCATAGAAGCCTTTTCACGTCTTCCATTGTTTGAGCGTCTAACTGCAGCCGAGATAAGCACTATTTTGAATTCTATCGAGAATAATTCAGATACCCCAGGGCATAGGATCAAGCAAATTCAAGAGATTCTTGATGGCCATGGTTTTATGGATAACCCATCAATCGGTAGTAGATGCTTATAAACCCGCTTTAGTCTAGGTAGTGTGTAATCAGTATTTATAAAGACTACTTGGACTTTAATCCCCATATCCGATTCCTCACGGCTGAGGAATCGACTCATTTTTTAAAATGGGGAATTTATACCAAAGGTCGGGTGCTTCGCCTAATGGCGCTGCCTTAAGCGGTGTCATTAGGGTCCAGCATCGCTCCGCTTGCTTACGCGCGCGGCTCGGTTATTTCTTTGCTGTCTGAATCAAATCCTAGTCACAGCAGGGAGTGAACCGAGACGCGCGCGTAAGCAAGCCGAAACGGAACTATCCGCTTTCACGAATGACACTGCTTAAGGCAGCGCCATTAGGCGAAGCGCCGGACCTACGCTTACTGACCATCAGAGAAGAGATTAGTTGGGGCACTATAATATAAGTCGATTCCTCAGCCCTCACGGTCGCAGCAAAGATTGTAAAACGTCAACCGAGCCGCGACCGTGAGGGAGCGGATAACAGTCTATTCAGAACAATTGGAAGCTAAAATTATTTTAGTTCAAATGCAAATGGAGATGAGCCTCAGGCCCATCTCCATTTTCTAAGGATATCTAGTCCGCACAGTTAGGCGCGGCTTCGATTTATTGATTAGCTGCTCGTTGTTGGGATGGAGCAGTTCTGATTTTATCAAGAAGCATATCTCTTTCTTCTACTAATGATTTTAATTTTTCTTGATTATGCCGCATAGCTGTTTCAACGTGTTTATTGGTCGCTTCTATTTGGCCTACTAATCTAGGTAGAAGTTTTCTTTGCGTCCAAAGATGAACAACTTCTGGGTTATTGCGGTATTTTGGAGGAACTCCACCCTTTTTATCTTTTCTCTTATCGGAGCTGTCCAAAATACGATCTAATTCCACTTCACTGTTATGCAGTTTCTGTTTTGTAGTTAACAGATATTTTTTGCCATCAACAAGCTTGTCGTGTTGACGAACTATAGCCGCTTCAAATTGTGTAATTTGTTCAGCAAGTTCTTTCAACCTGGGCTTGTGTTCTTGGAACATTCCTTTAGTTGTATTAGCACGACGGATTGTTTGTAAAGTCGTAGCCGCCTTGGTTTCTTTTTTGGCTTGAGCATCCCTTGTCATCATCACATCTTTAGTCTTTTGTGCAGAGTTTTTGGGATCGATCATTTCATCAACAGTGAGAACCAGCTTCGTGCCTTTGTATCTATTATCCACATATTGTTGCACACGAGCCTCGCTATCTGTATGACGAACACATCGTCCAGCAGCTTGAGGCCCTGATAAGGTTCCATTGATTACATTACGGTCGGACTCAACCACTGGTGAGTAGGTATTTACGATCTGAACGTTGAGCACGTCTTTCAAGCTAACACCAGTAGCCACTGTTTGGTCTGATACCACATGTCCCACAATTCCTGCATCCAGCATTGCAATAATTTCTTTTTTGTTCTGCTCTGAAGTGCTTGAGTCAATTGTGGCGGTATAATGACCATTAACCTGTAAATCTTTGAGATCTCTCGCGGTTAATGGCGCATCAATGACACTGGAGATGGCATTTGAAAATCTTATGCAACTTGTAAGGTCTTCCGCACGATCTAATATTAACCCAATCATCGCTTCACGTTGCCTGGGTGGTAAATCACCAAGTGTAGATTCTATAGCTAATAACTTTTCACGTAGAGTTTCTCTTGTTAGGTTATCGCAAGCTTTAAACTTAGCCAATAAATGATCTGGTATATCTTTATTGGTTTTGTATAAGTCAGAGGGGTGGTACTTTACTATTTCTTTATCATAACCCTCAACATGAGCTTTCAACTTTCCAGTTCTATCTTTTTCACCAATACTAGCAGGTTTGTCTCCGAGGACTAAAGCCAAGGCAAAACTGTTCACTGTTCGTTGTAAGCTTTTTTGTTGCTCTTTTTGAATATCTTTAACAAGATCAACAGGCTTAGCAGGAGTGCCACGATCAATTTTTTGGCGTTGTTCAGCAATTTTTTGTACATTTTTCTCTTTAGTAAACAACAGCGTCATTTGAAGACGAGCATCCACTTCCGAGTCATGTCTTAGGGTAGCTATTGCACCTTTGTATTTATCGATTGTAGTAGCATCACCCTCAGCTATTTTCTTATAGACTTCTGCTACAGTATCCCTGGTTTTCTTGTCATCTGAAAACGCCATATTACGTTGGCAGCGAACACGATTTTGCTCTATGGCCATGTCGATTGCTTTACTCTGAGCCTCTTCATCGCTCAAACTGGAATCGGCTTTCATAAGCGCTTCTTTTATTTTGACCGGGTCAGCATATCCACTCATGCCGGCCGTAAGGTAGTAATCGTCGAAATAATGAATGACAGCTTGATCAATCAGATCTTTTGCATCATGGAATGCTACTTCTGGTTTAATGGGTCTAACAGTACCTATTCCTATTGCTTCCCCTAGGTTTAAATCGGTAAGTGGTCCGCCGCCAAATTGCTGATACAACTCGGGTGTGGGGGTTGCAGTAAATGCAAGCATAGAATTATGGCTCTGCATTTCTTGTAATAATGCGATAGATTCTCTACTAAATGTCTGAGTGTGGGCCTCGTCGATAAGAATCATTTGATTATTTAACATACTTGCAATGACAGGAAACATCGGGTGTGTTGATTGTAAGACCATTTGGTCGAATTTCGTTTTTGAAGTACCGTCAAGAACAGTGCGGAAGAATTCACGAACTTGTTCAGGATCCGTTGGGTCATCAACAGACGTTTTCAATACATCGAGTGTAAATACAGTTGGCTTTTTACTCACCCCGTTTACTTTTCCGGCACCTAGCATTGATTGAACTTCTTTCGTTTGCTGGCTTACTAATAACGCATCAGGTACGATCATTACGCATGGACCAAGTGTTTGTAAGGCTTGAGCTAATCCAGCCATCAGAATACTCTTACCACTTCCTGTGCCAGCAATTGCAAGTTGTACGTCATGTCCTTTGCTTAGTTCATCTGCGTATTTAGCAAGTATTTCTGTTTGGTATGGATAATTTGAAAATGAAGTGGCACTGACTTCTAATCCTCTTTTAGTGATTGCATACAGATCACCATCCGGCTTAACTCTTAAGTCAACGGTTGCTTTATGTCCGATGTCGAAGAATAGTTTTCCCCTGGTAGGTAACGCTGCGTCATGTGCAGCCAACTTACTTTCAATTTTTACAGTGTAGGCTTGTTCTCCCTTAACTACACCTTCCTGAATGAATTCTACGGTGTATACGGCGCCACCAATTGTAATAGCTGCTTCTAAATGCCATTTTTGATCGTGGGGATCTTTTTTCCATTGGCTCCCTGCAAGTCCGGGCGTCCCTGCTAGTGCCAGAAGTTCTTTGACCACGTTGCCAATTTTTGGTTCTTTCTTGAGGTTTTCATTCGCAACTACTTTATCAGCGACTTGAAGGCTTACCATAGGTCCACCAGTTAAGGCTTCTTTAAGTAAGTGAATTGCTGCTGTTGTATCTGTATAATCTCTTAGGTCTGCTGCAAATCTTTGTCTAGTTTCAACTGAAGCGCCCATTATATTGTCCTCACATTAGATTCTAAAAAAACTACATTTTGATTGCCTGACAGCCATTATTTTTAAAATATAGTCCATAAATGTAAAAAGTAAAAAACTGATTCAGTTCGTTGAAAATAATGGTGATAGGTTATATTATAAACATTTGACCTTAAGTGAGTATTAATAGAATAAATAGACACAACATTGCGCACTTGGTACAATTATTATAAGGTGGTTCAATGAAGAGAGCACATGTGAGCGAAGGATCAAAGCATTCAACATTAAAAATAATGCTTGCTGTCACCGATAAAGCTAAAGAAAAGTTACAGCAGGCTATTATTGAATTAAAAGGTTTAAAACTTGCTCAAGAAAAAAGAGCTATAGCTCTTCTGGAACAAAATCCTCAGTCCATTAACCGACTATTGACCCTGTTTAAAAATGTAAATAAATACGACATTCAGTTAAATGAAGAAGTCTATTCCTATATAGAAAAAAATGTGGACTCAGTAGCAAAGCTATCAAATGTTATCGAGTTGCTTTCTCAAACTAATATTCCTCCAAAATCCATTCCTTTTAAATTACTGTGTAATGGATCCAATGGAAGTGATGAGCTTTCCTTAAGCTTTAATTTGTTTATTAACAAACAACAAATCGATTTACCAAGTATTATTTTATTATTGTCATTTCCCGAACAATCCTTAGAATTAGCATCATTGATTATTTCGCTGCAAAACAGGGCCTATTCAATTGAAGCTATACAACCATCACTGGTCGCTGCCCGTAAAGAATCAGCATCCGATGTGATTGAGCTACTAACCCTAGTCCTAAAATCGGGATTATTCTATCCCGATTTTGTAAATGTTGTTGTGGCTATGGGAGGCGGAGTTAAAAGTGTTCTTGAAGGAGCAAAACGTCTTGCCTCAAGGGATATTCTCAATGCAGGTTATTTTGACATAGCCAAATCAAATCCAGAGAATGCTTCGATGTTTGCAAAACACATCGAGTTATTGGTTGACTCCGAATTAATCGATATGAGAAATAAACGTCAGTTATCTCAACTCAGTGACTGTGGAGTAGGCGTACTTTGTTTTCTGCAACAATTGAAAAAAGCTGGCAAGTTAAATGCTGAAGCTTTTTCAATAGTTATACAACACAAAGCAATTCTCAACGATAAGGGAATTGAGAAGCAATTCAGTGAATTGCCTTTACTGACACAATTTAGTGGGGCTGAGATTGATTCAATATTGAATTGGATGCAAGAGAAGACAAGTCAAAATGCTACAGAATCGATTATTGCACTTATCGACTCGTACCAATTAGAGCGAAATGAATCCAGTCAAAGTTCCTCATTATAAGTGATCATAATCGGTTGTCGCAAATCAGACAACCGATAAGTTTTGTTCTTTACTTGATTTTATTTAAGATAAAATCAACCACGTTATCGAATGGTACTAATTCTGACTCTTTTGATGTTCTAGCCTTATATTCAATATTTCCTTGCTCTAGGTTTCTTTCACTCACAACAAGTCGGTGGGGTACACCAATTAAATCACTGTCAGCAAATAAGACACCAGGTCGTTCATTACGATCATCCAGTAAAACGTCTACTCCAATAGACAGTAATTTTTGATAGAGTGTGTTTGCTTTTTCTTTAACGAGTTCGGATCGTGCCGCATTGATTGGAATTATATTTAACACAAAAGGGGCTATCGCTTGAGGCCAAACAATGCCATGCTCATCATGATGTTGTTCAATAGCTGCTGCAACTACCCGAGAAATTCCTAATCCATAGCAACCCATCATCATCGTTTGTAATTGACCTTGTTCATTAATTACTGAAGCATTCATTGCTTCAGAGTATTTATCGCCCAACTGAAAAACATGTCCAACTTCGATACCACGACAGGAATGAAGTGTGCCCTGGCCATCCGGACTAGGATCTCCATTTTTAACATTGCGAAGATCATAAACGCTGTCGTATTTCCCGTCCCTTTCCCAGCATGCATTGATGTAATGTTTACCTTCTTGATTTGCTCCGCAAATAAACGAAGACATAGCCAATGCTTTGTGATCCACAACAACGGGTATCCCAAGATCTACTGGACCCAATGAGCCTGTAGAGCATTTTAAGGTTTTAACGATATGTTCTTCATCGACAAAGGTCAGTGGTGCATGTATCAAAGGATGTTTGATGGCTTTAACTTCATTTAATTCATCATCCCCTCGTAACACTAAGGCAATCATAGAGTGTTCTCGTCCTTTGACAATAAGGGTTTTAATCGTTTGCTTTGCTTCAACCTTTAGAAATTGGGCTACTTCGTTAATGGTTTTCTGATTCGGAGTATCAACAAGTTGCATTAACTCACTTGTTGTCTTAACCATTGTATCAGGTTTTAAGTAAGTGGCTTGTTCAATATTGGCTGCGTAGGAACTAGAGTCACTGTAAAATATCAAATCCTCCCCAGAATCAGCCAGCACTTGGAATTCATGGGAAGCTGAGCCACCAATTGCACCGGTATCGGCTTCTACAGCTCGATATTTTAGACCCATTCTATCAAAGATCTTGCAATAAGCATTGTACATATCTTGATAAGTTGCCTGTAAGCTTTCAAGGCTGAGGTGAAAGGAGTAGGCATCTTTCATAATAAATTCACGGGCACGCATCACTCCAAAGCGTGGTCTTATTTCATCACGAAACTTGGTTTGAATCTGATAGAAGTTTAAAGGCAATTGCTTATAGGATTGCAGCTCAGTTCGCATAATGTCTGTTATGACTTCTTCATGAGTTGGACCAAAGCAATATTCTCTGTCATTGCTGTCTTTCATTGTTAGCAATTGACCGCCAAAAGTATCCCATCTTCCAGTTTCTTGCCAAAGCTCGGCTGGTTGCACAGCGGGCATAAGTAGTTCCATGGCATTTGTTTTGTTCATTTCTTCACGAACAATGGTTTCTACTTTTCTAAGAACTCGCAGCCCAAGAGGCATCCAAGTGTATAGACCTGAACCAAGTTTGCGAATCATGCCCGCTCTCAGCATGAGCTGATGTGAGGCAATTTCCGCATCGTTAGGAGTTTCTTTTTGGGTGACTAAAAACCATTGTGACGCACGCATCTATGCTCCTAGAATTGATAGATTTTAGATGCGTTATTATATACTCAAGATACTTCAAAATGCTATTTCTGGTAGGATACAAAGGCTTTAAGATTCAAGCTTTGCTTCAATCAGTACCTGCTGAAATTTCTTTGCTAATTGGCTTGCCTCTTCACCATCAAGGGCCTTCATTTCATTTGCATAATTTTTCCAGGTTACCTTTCCACTGTTCACATCATAGATAGCCCCAACAATACCGATCGTATCCTGATCGATCATTGTTCTTAGGATCTCACTTCTTTTGTGTATATTTTGTAAAGTGTTGGCAATATTGATTTCAGTGACCCTGCCCACAAATTGCGCATTTTGTCCATCTCTGTTTTTAGTCACTTGCTTTTCAGCGTCTACTGCGGGTTTAATTTTATCCAAAAGTTGAGTGATATGCCCCTTCTTAATCCCATCACAGGCTGATTGAATTGCACCACACCTTGTATGGCCTAATACTACAATGAGTTTTGCACCGACAACATTACAGGCATATTCAATACTGGCTAAAATATCATCATTGACTACATTGCCTGCAATTCGAATACAAAAAATATCACCAAAACTCATATCAAAAATGGTTTCAACTGGAACCCTAGAGTCAATGCACGCTAAGACAACTGCTATAGGGTGTTGCATTTTAGCGGTGTACTTAATGTCAATTTGGTTTGAACGGTGTATGCGGCTGTCATTAAGGAAACGTTGGTTTCCTTCATGGAGGATGTTTAACACTTGTGCCGGGCTTAGATTTGATTGCACATCGTAGGTGGTTACATTGATGAAATCAACGTAATTATGGATTTGATAATTATCCTGGAATCCAGCCAAATTCAATGCAATTCCTTTACTTGGAGCCTGCTCTTCTTTGAACTCATTTAAAAACTCTAGAATTTCTTTATCAATGTATTGAGTGTAACGTGCATCAATGATTAATTGAGCATGTCTGGGAATAGAATCTAACTCCGCAACTAATGCTGCTTTGTTAAGGAAGGTCATTTGTTGTGGTAGTACCAAACGATAGGTTGCTCCCTTAGGGTATAACTCTTTGATAATGTCAATTCGTGCTTGACTGTTTGATTTCAAAATATAAAACAAGCTTATGGATAAGCCGATTAAAATACCAGCCAATAGATTGAATACGATAATACTGAGTACTGTGACGATAAATGGAATAAAGCGATCCATACCCTGGTGATAAATGTTGGTATAAATGGACGGTTTGTTTAACTTATAGCCGGTGTAGATTAAAATTGCTGCCAAAGAGGATAAAGGAATTTTATTCAAGGCGTTAGGGATAAGCATCACAGCAAAAAATATGAATAAGCCATGTAAAATGGATGAGTTTCTAGTCTTGGAACCCGCTTGTATATTGATAGAAGTTCTGACAATTACTGAAGTAATTGGAATGCCTCCGACTAATCCAGATAAGGTATTTCCAAGACCTTGTGCCACTAATTCTTTGTTTGAGGAACTATGGCGCCTCTTTTTATCCAATCGTTCAGAGGCTTTTAAATTAAGCAGAGTTTCTAAAGAAGCCACGATACATAGTACTAAAGCGTATAAATAGACACGAGGATTGCTCCACGAAGACCAATCTGGAAATTGAAGTTGGCTAAAGAAATCTCTAAATCCCGTTGTATCAGGAATATTAACTAACTGGGGTGAATTTTGAATTAACGGAGAGTCAGTCCATTGATAAAGTTCATTGAGCATTACCCCAAGGATAACAACCACAATAGGTCCAGGAATTTCTTTTAGAATTTTATTCTTTGTTTTGTCAAAATAAATCAAAGTCATCAATGATAAAACGGTAATGATTAAAGCACCTTCATTGATATGCTGAGATAACGCTAAAATAGGGCTTAAAGTGAGTCCCTCAGTGGTTTCTAATAAATGGGTCTTTAACTCATTAAAATCAGCAGAAAGGGTAAAAGCCAAAGGCAATTGTTTGACAATGAGCAATATTCCGATGGCACATAATAAGCCTTGGACAACATTTGTAGGTACATAATCAGCAACAAACCCTGCTTTAATTAGTCCGATGATGATTTGTAAAATCCCTGCTAAAACAAGAGCCAATAAAAAGGTGTTGAAGTCTCCTAATTGCGCAATTGCAGTTAGAACTACAGCAGCCATACCAGCAGCAGGACCACTCACACTAACCTGAGAACCACTAAACAGACCTACAACGACTCCACCAATAATTCCACTTAAAATACCCGAAAAGAGGGGAGCTCCAGAAGCTAGCGCAATTCCAAGACATAAAGGTATCGCTACTAAAAAGACGACAATTGAGGCTACTAAATCATACTTGAAATAACGTTTAGAATAGATTCGAAATAGCCTCATATTCACAGTACTTCTATCAATCATCCAACTATTCCTCAATTTAATTATCAGTTAAATATAGGTATCTATTCACCCAACCAGCACTTGTACAAATAACAATTTAACAGGACTTAGGTAAAATCCCAATGATTTCATTTAAAACAGATTTCAATCTGGACAGTTCGTTTATCACTAAACGCCTTTTGTCGAATTCCTAGTTGCTTTAATCATTGGGTTTTATGCAAGTCCTGGCTAAAGGATGACGTCGAATTATTTCATTTTATTTCAAAAATGAAAAGAAAAATAAGTGCTAATTCATTTTTCAGTGTTTAGCTCAGGATTATTAAGTTGTCTACAGAAATAAGTATTAGCTCATTTCAGAATCTGTTGCAAACTCATCGGATTCAAAAAGTTCTTCTGGATTAATATCTCTACAATCTGTCAATCCATGCTCAAGGTTTTTAAAATTCCAATGATTCTGATCCATCAGTTGACTTGGTTTTAAGCTTTGTAATGCATGAAGCATATTGCTGGGGATTTTGGGATTTTCTTCAGCGAGCTGATTAATGAGAGATGCTACTTTTTTGCGCATTAGATTTTCTTGGGAGCCACAAAGATTGCATGGAATAATAGGAAACTCTTGTTCTGTAGCAAAGGTAATGATGTCCTTTTCTTGGACATAGCACATTGGACGAATGACAATGTGCTTTTTATTGTCACTTAGAAGTTTGGGAGGCATCGAGCGAATATCGCCATTGTATAAGATAGACATCATTAAAGTGCGGATTAAATCGTCTCTATGATGTCCTAAAGCGATTTTATTATAACCATGTTCTTCAGCATATCTATAAATAATGCCTCGTCTGAGTCTTGAGCAGAGAGAGCAATAGGTTTTGCCCTCAGGAATTTTTTCTTTGACAATGGTATAAGTATCCCTGGTGAGAATTTCATGAGGAATTGCTCGATCTGCCAACCAAGCGCGTAAAGTTGAATCATCCCAGCCTGGTTGTGCTTGGTCTAATGTAAAAGCAAACAATTCAAATTTTTTCCCTGAGCGTATTCTCAATTTATCCAATATGGTGAGCATAGTGAAGGAATCTTTTCCACCGGATAAGCAAACCATGACTCGGTCACCTCGCTGAATCATATTAAAATCTGCGATGGCTTTGCCCGTGTAGTGAAGTAATTTTTTTTCTACTGCTGAAGGTATGGACGACATAATACAACCTATAAGTGTTATTTGGAGGCTACGCTGCCTACGGTGGAGTAGCCATTGACACGAGTTGTGGCTAACCAGGAGTTTACCAGTTGAATATCATTAACATTTAAAGTACCTGATAGATATTTTAAAGTTAACATTGCATTGATCAAATCATATTGGTCTTTAGCCAATTGCTCTTGGGCTTCGAATAATTTTTGTTGGGCATTCACAACATCCACCATAGTCCGAGTACCTACTTCAAATTGCGCTTCAGTACTATCCAATGAGTTTTTTTGAGAAATTACCGTTTGTCGGTCTGCCTTAACTTTACTGATTCCATCATTGATGGTATTGAATGCAATGCGACTGTTTACGACGACATCACGGTAGGTTGATTCCATTTGTTCACTGCTTGATTGAAAATCGTACTGAGCCTGCCTTGTTTGAGACTGTACAAGGCCTCCTTGGAAAACAGGGAAGTTCATCGCTAGAGCAACATTGGCTTGTGTTTGTCTCGAAGGAACAAAAAAAGTTGCGCCAGTTGAATTATTGTGTATTTGGGTAGCATTACTCTGTATGGAGAAAACAGGCCAATTTCCAGCAGACAGGGCTTTCACATTTTCTTTCGCTACTTCTAAAGCATACTTTGCTGCAAGAAGCTTATAGTTTTGGTTTATCCCAGTATCAATCCATTGGTTAACGTCATCTGGTTCAGGTTTTACTAAAGGTATTTTACTATCCCTTAATGGTGCAAGGGTGTCATACACATGATTGGTAAGCTTACGCAAATTTTCATTTTGATTCACTTGATTATTACGAGCAGCAATCACTGTTGCAATGGATTGATCATAAGCTGCTTTTGCTTCATAGACGGATGTAATTGCATCAAGTCCAACCTGAAATCGTTGGGTCGCTTGATCATATTGTCGTTTGTTAGCACGCTTCTTTGCTTCAGCAAAATCAAGGGTGTCTTTGGCAAAGAGAACATCAAAGTAAGCTTTTGCAGTACGTAAAATGAGATTTTGTGCCCCATCATTAAAAGTAGCTTGGGCAGATTTGACCGATGCTTTTGCTTGAGCAATTTTGGCCCAAGCTTGATAGTTGAAAATGGCTTGAGAAGCACTAACTTGCCATAAGGTATTGCCGTAATATAAATTCACACTAAATGGGCCAGCACTTGAATCTTGGTAGTTGCGACCTGTTTGTGCATTAAGACCAACTTGAGGAAATAGAGCTGCCCTTGCTTGAGGAACTGCTTCAGTACTGGACATGTAAGTATCGTAGGCCAGTTTGAACGTTGTGTCGTTTTCAAGGGCATGCTGATAAATATCCATGAGGTCTGTTGCATAGGAACATGCGGAAAAACCTAACATTATGATGCAAGACAGCAGCGATTTTCTCATGCAAGCTTTCCCTAGAATATAAATTCTTTTGGTTTTAATCTATCGGTTAAAAGAGGTATGTCGGTCTCAAACAGCATTGACTCAGTCCAAACATTATTGTGATCTAAAGAGAATAAACTCGCTTTCATTACTGGAGATTTTCCTAAAATTGCAAATAATTTGCCACCTGGTAACACTTGTAGTTTGTGGGTATCTGTCAAGTGGTCTAATGCTCCAGTAAACAAAACAACGTCGTAGGGGGCATTATCTAACCAGCCGCGACAACCATCTCCAGTTATTAATTCAACGTTTGAACAATTGTTTGCTTGTAACTTAGTCTTAGCTGAGTTGGTAAAGTCAGGGTATAAATCAACGCTTATAATCTTTTTACATAGCTTACTAAGCATTGCTGTCATAAACCCTGTTCCGGTCCCTATTTCTAAGACGGTTTCAGTCCCGTGAAGGTTGAGTGATTGTAGAATCGTTCCCTCTTCTAAGGGTGTTAGCATCCTTTGTCCATGAGCTAGTGGAATTTGCATGTCTGAATAAGCGAAATGAGCATATTGTTCTGGAACAAATTCTTCTCTAGAAATGGTTTCATATAAGTTCAGAATCGAATCGTTAAGTACCCCACCAGTTCTTAACTGTTGTTTGATCATGTTTGTGCGTGCGTTTTGATTACTCATTTGCTCTACCGTAACAATTATAGTTTATAGGTTAAAACGTTGGGGGAATTTTAGCAAGAATTCAACGCATACGCTATGAATTCACTTGGTTACAATGGTTAAAATTTGGTATTATTTACAACTTTATCCAGAATATTGGGAGAATACTAGTGCTTGAGCGATACAGTGATTTTTTACAAAGTCAGCTTGCAACACTTAAAGAAGAAGGTTTGTACAAATCAGAGAGGGTGATTTCGAGTCAGCAACAAGCCGATGTTATGGTTAATGAAAAAGAGGTCATTAATCTTTGTGCTAATAATTACTTAGGCTTGGCTAATGACCCACAATTAATCAAGGAAGGGCAGGCTGCATTGGCTCAATACGGCTATGGCATGGCCTCAGTGCGATTTATCTGTGGAACACAAACCCCTCATAAACAGCTTGAGAAAAAAATAAGTCAATTTTTAGGTCAAGAAGATACCATTCTTTATTCTTCTTGTTTTGATGCAAATACTGGATTGTTTGAAACCTTATTAGGTGAAGAAGATGCAATTATTAGTGATGCATTAAATCATGCAAGTATTATTGATGGGGTGCGATTATGCAAAGCTGCTAGGTATCGTTATGCCAATAATGACATGAAGGCTTTGGAAGAACAGCTGATTGCCGCTAAAGGCGCTAGATTCCGTTTGATTGCCACTGATGGGGTGTTTTCGATGGATGGCATATTAGCGAATTTGCCTGCAATTTGTGAATTAGCAGATAAATACGATGCTATGGTAATGGTTGATGACTCGCATGCGGTTGGTTTTATGGGAAACACAGGGAGGGGAACGCCGGAGCATTTTGGTGTAAGTGATCGCATAGACATCATTACTGGTACTTTAGGAAAAGCGCTAGGCGGTGCTTCTGGTGGTTACACCTCTTCAAATAGCACTGTAGTAGACTGGCTGCGTCAAAGATCTAGACCCTATTTATTTTCGAACACTTTAGCTCCAGTTATTGCTCATACCTCTTGTGTGGTTTTAGATAAGCTCTCACAAAGCAATGTTTTGGCAGAAAAACTCAAAAGGAACAGCAAATACTTCCGAGAGGGAATGACTAAATTAGGGTTTAAGTTAATCCCAGGTGAACATGCAATTATTCCTGTCATGTTAGGAGATGCAAGCTTAGCAGGTAAAATGGCAAATCGTTTGTTGGAGTTTGGAATTTATGTAGTAGGATTTTCTTATCCTGTTGTACCTAAAGGACTAGCGCGTATTCGCACACAAATGTCTGCTGCTTTAGAAATACATCATCTGGATAAAGCAATCAGTGCTTTTGAAAAAGTGGGTAAGGAATTTTCTGTACTATAAATTTATTTGAGGTAGTGAATGAAATCTTTGGTTAAATCGAAACGTGAACCTGGAATCTGGATGGAAGATGTCCCCATGCCAGACTATGGCGTGAATGATGTGCTCATTAAAGTTAAGAAAACAGCCATCTGTGGAACAGATATTCATATTTATAGTTGGGATGATTGGGCTCAAGCAACTATTCCAGTCCCTATGACCGTTGGCCATGAGTTTTATGGTGAAATTGTTGAGGTAGGTAAAGAGGTTCAAGGTCTTAAAGTAGGTCAAAGAGTATCTGGCGAGGGCCATCTTACTTGCGGATTTTGCAGAAACTGCCGAGCGGGTAAAAGACATTTGTGTCGAAATACACAAGGTGTTGGGGTCAATAGACCAGGTTGCTTTGGTGAGTATTTAGCAATACCTGCAACGAATGTTATTGTATTGCCTGATAATATTTCAGGCGATCAGGCGTCTATTTTAGATCCATTCGGCAACGCGGCTCATTGTGCTTTAGCATTTGATGTCGTTGGTGAGGATGTACTCATCACAGGAGCAGGCCCAATAGGTATTATGGCCGCAGCAATTGTACGTCACATAGGTGCTAGACATGTGGTTATTACTGACATTAACGATCATCGTTTGAACTTGGCAAAACAAATGGGGGTTACTCGAGCCGTTAATGTTAAACATGAAAAACTAAGCGATGTTGCCTCAGAACTAGGGATGATTGAAGGTTTTGATATTGGCTTAGAAATGTCAGGGAATCCATTTGCACTCAATGACATGATGAAAGCAATGAATCATGGAGGGCATGTGGCATTATTAGGTATTCCTCCACACGAAACGGCAATTGATTGGAATCAAGTTATTTTTAAGGGACTAGTTATTAAGGGTATATACGGTCGCGAGATGTTTGAAACCTGGTATAAAATGATTGCTATGTTACAGAGTGGATTAGATATCTCCCCAGTTATTACCCATAGTTTTCCAATTGATGAATATCAAAAGGCTTTTCAAATCATGGCTTCTGGTCAATCTGGAAAGGTAATATTGAACTGGTAACGAGGATGGATTTTTAAGAGGATTGAAGCAGATATGGCACAATACATTTTCACCATGAATAGGGTGAGTAAAATTGTTGAAAATCAACGATTTATTTTAAAAGATATTTCTTTAAGTTTCTACCCAGGCGCAAAAATTGGCGTATTAGGACTTAATGGATCAGGTAAATCTACTCTGCTGAGGATTATGGCAGGGGTAGACAAACAATATGAGGGGGAAGCTAGACCACAACCAGGGATTAAGATTGGTTACCTTGCTCAAGAACCAGAACTGGATTTGAGTAAAACAGTTCGTCAAGTGGTTGAGGAAGGTGTGGGTGAAATTAAAGAGAAATTAAATCGTTTTGATGCCATTAGTATGCGATTTGCTGAGCCCATGTCAGATGATGAAATGAATACCCTATTAGCTGAGCAGGGTGAGTTGCAAAATGAGATTGAGGCTTGTGGTGGATGGGATCTGGATAGAAAATTGGATGTCGCTGCAGATGCCTTAAGGTTGCCTGAGTGGGATGCTGTAATAAGCCAATTGTCTGGAGGAGAGCGTCGACGTGTGGCCTTATGTCGGTTATTACTTTCAAGCCCAGACATGTTGTTACTTGATGAACCAACCAACCACTTAGATGCTGAAAGTGTTGCATGGCTTGAACTTTTCTTGGAGGACTTTCCTGGAACTGTGGTTGCTATTACTCACGATAGATATTTCCTTGATAATGCAGCTGAATGGATTCTAGAACTTGATAGAGGCGAAGGTATTCCCTATAAAGGCAATTACACTTCTTGGTTAGAGCAAAAAGAAGCTCGTTTAACCATGGAGAAAAAACAAGAAGATGCGTTGCAAAGAGCCATCAAAGCTGAATTAGAATGGGTAAGAACAGCACCTAAAGGCAGACATGCTAAAAATAAAGCACGTTTGGCTCGCTTTGAGGAGATGAATTCCAAAGAATTTCAAAAACGTAATGAAACGAATGAAATTTACATTCCACCGGGTGAGCGATTGGGAGATTTAGTCATAGAAGGTGAGAAACTGTGTAAATCCTTCAATGACAGAATATTGATGGATAATTTCGATTTTAAATTACCAAAAGGCGGTGTTCTGGGAATAATTGGTCCTAATGGTGCTGGTAAATCCACTTTCTTAAAAATGTTGACGGGTCAGGAAGAGCCTGACAGTGGGGTTATACGCATTGGGGATACCGTTAAGTTGGCTTATGTTGATCAGATGCGGGATAGCTTAAATCCGAATAATTCAGTATGGCAAGAAATATCCGATGGTCATGATATTATGCAAGTCGGCAGTTTTCAAATGCCTTCGCGGGCTTATGTTGGTCGGTTTAACTTCAAAGGAACTGATCAACAAAAGAAAATCTCTCAGCTATCCGGTGGAGAGCGCAATCGAGTTCATCTAGCGAAGCTACTAAAAAGTGGATGCAATGTTTTGCTACTTGACGAACCCAGTAATGATTTGGACGTTGAGACATTACGCGCATTGGAAGAAGCGATCTTAAACTTCCCAGGCTGCGCTATTGTAATTTCGCATGATCGTTGGTTTTTAGATAGAATCTGTACTCATTTGATGGCTTTCGAGGGGAACTCTCAAATAGCCTATTTTGAAGGAAACTACACCGAATATGAGGAAGACAGAAAGCGTCGCTTAGGTGATGAAGCTACCAGACCATCACGGATTAAATACAGAAAGTTAAGTGATTAAAAATACAATAGGCCTTAGTGGAGATCATAATTAAATGAAAAAAAAATATTGGCTTGGTTTGGTGCTATGCCTTGGTCTGACGTCATGTCTTGACTATGATGAGTCAACCTTAATTACGGATGATGCTGGATATGTGCATCGAACGATTCATTATTTGAAAGACAGAAGAGGGCGTAACTATTTTCCGATGCAAATTAAAGCAACTGGAGAGCGTTTGTTTGTTTTTGATCCTAAAGCATCTGCATGGGCTGCATATGATGAAGAAGGAAATCGCGTTATGACTGGGGCGGCATCAGGTGGAATTGATTTTTGTGAAGAAAATCCAACCCAGTCTTGCAGAACAATTACCGGTACCTTCAGGGTATATAACAAGCATGGAATAGATTGTCATTCCGGAGAATACCCCGTAGATACAAAAGGTGGAGCAAAAATGCCTTATTGTATGTATTTCTATCAAGGGTTTACAGTTCATGCGGCCTATGAAGTTCCAGAACATCCATCTAGCCATGGTTGTGTAAGGGTATTCCCAAGTGCTGCTAAGTGGCTGAATGAAGAATTTATGCGTATTGGTACTAAAGTAATTGTCTTGGCATATCCTGATCAAAATGGGGTCAAAACAATGGCAGCAATGGAACAACCTAAAAACTAAAAAAAAGATCAGCTCCTTTATCGCCAAGGCTCGGTTTTGTCAAGTACAACCGAGCCGAGACCGAAAGGGAGCGGATATTTGATCTAGCCTTCGATCTTAAACTTCAAATCCACAACAGATGCGTTAATAGTAACCTGACCCGTAGTAAATGGAACTGGTCCATTAGCAGTCATAACGCGGTTTTGAATACTGGGATGTGAATAAACCTGTCCAACCAGCAATTCAGTCGATGTGTTCTCAGTAAAATGGTAATCCCCAACGAGCCCTAAAAAGTATTGAGTGTCGGAAGGGAAAACAATGGTACGAAGATGATCATGCTCTGGCCCATCATCAATCATACCAGCAACTGCTATACCTAATTTTTCAGTCCATTGCTTACGTAAAAACACTGAATAGGCATAAGATTTGGAAAAATTCATATCAAAAACAAAATTACTGAATGGAGCAGGGGCTGCTGTATTGAAAAGTCTAGCCTTTTGGTTAGCATTCCATTCACTTTGGAATACTTGCAGGCTAATAAGCCATTTTGGATTAAAGATATGTAAGTAACTCACAATGGTGGTAGCAGGCATGCTAAATCCAAATTGAAAATTACCATTGGCTGTGGTTCCTAAATAACTTACTCCACTGGTATTTTGCTTTATTCTGGAGTAATAAGTGAGGCCAAGAAAGTTAGTTTGGTTAAGGATAAACGTCGCGCCCAAGTTATAACCTACTCCAAAACTATCTGATCGATTGACCAAGTTTGCATAGGTTGTTTGACCAGTAGGAAAAGCCCAATTTACTTCATTTTTTAAAAGGTAATTGAAGTTTATTCCACCACCAATTTGAATTTTCTGGCTTAGTGCAAATGATAATTTTGGACTAAGATCGATATCCGTTAAATAATTTTGTGTGGCGGCATAGTTTGTAAACGCATAAGTTCCCCAGTTTAAATTAGAATTAAACGGTTGGGTTACATCTATTGCAAACACGGCTTTATCATTTAAACGTTTGGCTACACGCCCATAGGGCCAGATGGTTGAGGTTCTTGAGTGATTGGTGCCGGAGCCGTACCCAAATGTGTTAAAATTTAGAACACTTCCTGTGAATTTAAGATCAGCGTAGGACGTTGTTGCACCAAAAATAATCTGGCTTTTTTTAATTTTGAATAATTCTGAAGGATTGTTGTAACTAATTCCTGCGAAATATTGAATCACATTAGCATGGGCATTTAAAGTAAACAAACATACTATACCAGTAGTCCATTTTTTCATGATTTTCCCTATTCATTATAGCGGCACTGAATTAATTCCTTCAATCAAGTGCCGCTTGAAATTATTGTCCTTGAGTTGTTGTATTGGGTGTACCAGAATTAGTGGTGGTGTTTACAGTGGGGTCTGTTGAGCTCGTATTTGTTTGTCCTGTCCCATTTGTAGGAGTATTACTTGGCGTTGCTGTATTCGGTGCTCCACTGGGGTTTCCTGTTGTGTTCTGCTGGGCCGCGCTTGCAGTTCGTGGAGTGGCAATCATTTGATTGATACCTAAGTCACCAGTCTTCTTGCGACCAATGGTAAGGCTTACAGTGAGCAACTGAGTTACTTTTTCTTTATCATTTTGATAAACAACTTGTAAAGGAACATTGACTTTCCATTGACCATCTTGAGAGTCCGTTATTAATGCTTGTCCATCAATTTGGCTGCTTACATGCAGTTTTTGTGTTTTTATGGCTTCAATATTACCCGATTTTTGCAAAGCAGAGTTAAAACCTAACCACCCTTGATCGGTAAAGCAAGCTTGTAATTTTTGCATTTGCGCATCTAGAGAGTCAGGATTAAAGTCGAATGCTTGGGTAGTGGCTGCTTGTGACCAGGTTAAGAGCAGTGTTTGATCAATTGTTTTAGTATCAGCAGGAATTTTATAATTACAATCAATGACTGGTGGTGTTTGTGGAGTAGGTGTTTGAGTAGTAGTTGATTGTGGTGTTGCCTGATTTTGTTGATTAGCTTGGTTCGTGGTAGGTTGTTGTTGATTGGTCGTATTTTGTTGTGCTGTCCCAGTTGTCGTATTGGTATTGGACTGCTGAGTAGATGGTTGCATCTGTTCAGAGTTTGGGTTTTGTTGGGGAGTTGCTGTTGATGGGGTTGTACCAGTAGTAGGGGTTGTGTTTCCCTGGTTGTTATTGCTAGTTGCTGCATCTGGTTGTTGAACAGGGTTAGTCTGTTGAGTTGCATCAGAATGGGCTTGGGTACAGATTAAAGCAATCAAGGTTCCCCACAGCAGTGTTTTCTTCATGAAATTGACTCCTCAATTAGTATCTAGTAATTCTGCGATAATCAGAGCCGCTAGTCTAGCAGTTTTTTGCTCTTGATCTAAGGGTGGTGAAAGTTCTGCCACATCAAAGCTTATTACTTTGCCACTTTGAATAATGTATTTCAACAACGGAAGTGCATGCCAAGGTGTAAGCCCTAATGGTTGTGGCGCACTTACTCCTGGCGCAAAAGCCTCTCCGAAAGCATCAAGGCAAATAGTGAGATAAATATGGTCTAAATTAAGCATAAATTCATCCAGAAAAGCCAATTGCCAGGCCAGACTTTTAGTAAAAATATCTTCTGCTAAAAGGTATTTAACCCTCAGTTCCTTTGCGCGATTAAAAAGAGAAGAGGTATTGCCAAATGCTTGAATCCCAAGACAGCAATAATGAAATGGTAATTTATTGTCTTGGCAGTAGTTTGCTATTTGAGAAAAAGGAGTTCCTGAGTGTCCTAGTTGTCCTTTTTGATAAGGTCTAATATCAAAATGAGCATCTAAATTGATGATACCTACTTTGGGAAATTGTCTGCATAGCCCTTGATAATGGGCCCATGCTATTTCATGTCCACCTCCTAAACCTACTGTTTGATGACCATGATGCTGACAAAACTGGATAGCCTGTGCAAATTGTTGCTGAGCGCTCTCTAAATCATCTTGCTCACAAACTATATTTCCTATATCCACAAATGAACGCTCACTAGAACAAGGTAATTTGGCAATGCATGTTTTGAGTTGATCAGGTCCTAATTTTGCACCAGGTCTTCCTAAGTTTCTAATCACACCGGTATCGCTGGCAAAACCTATAAATACCGTTTTTTTGTCTCCAGACATCAACTCATTTTTGCTTTGAGGGAAACTAATGTTTTGAAAAAAACGCTCACCTGGAGAGGTGTCTTGCCGACCTTGCCAGATTGAGGGGGTGGCTGCTTGGTAGTTACTTAGGTTATTAAACATTAAGATCTCCTATCTACCGATATCATCAAGTCTTTTTGTTGGTCCGTACTTTGTTTAGCCCAATTTACTATGTATATGCTATATCCTAAAAGTTGATCAATTCAAATTTTTTTTCTTATTCAATTGCTGATAGTTCCATGTAGGAGCCAGAGCTATAGAGCAATAAAAACAATGTAAAGAAATAATGTCCAAAAACCATTAAATGCACTCAAAATGGTTCTTGTATAGGCAACAAGTTGTGTATTTTTTATAACCAACGGCATTTTTTGCGACAGAGCTCAAGTTAGTATAAAATCTGTTATCATTTGCTATCCATTATCTTTTGAGCGAGGGCATAGTGCATATCATAACTGGCGGTGGAAGTGGAATTGGCAAAAGTCTAGCATTAGCTTTAGCAGAAAGAGGTGAACAAGTTTGTATTATCGGGCGTCGCGAGAATGTGCTTCAAGAGACTGCTTCTCAATCGACTAAAATAGACTATTTAAGTGCTGACGTCTCAACACCTAATGGAAGAGAATTAATTAAAACTAAATTGTCAGACTTCAAATCCATTAAATCACTCGTGAATAATGCCGGAACTCTGGAGCCTATGGCTCCTATGCAAAGTATAACTCCAGAGGCATGGCACTCTGCAATGAATACAAACATAGATGCGGCGTTATTTTTACCACAACTACTTCAAAATCAGCTAAAAAACGGACGGGTTTTAAATATAGGTTCTGGTGCGGCGTATTTTCCAATTAAAGGTTGGAGTGCTTATTGTGTGAGTAAAGCGGCGCTAGCTATGTTAACTCGTTGTTGGCAATTAGAATCAAATTCCATTGTTTTTGCTAGTGTTAAACCAGGCATTATTGATACTGAAATGCAGGCCATAGCAAGACAAGGAAATAATATGGAACCCTCTCAAACTCATTTTTACAGACGCTTGAAAGAAGCCAAACGCTTAGTTTCACCTGAAACAGTAGCAGAGTTTCTATGCTGGTTGCTATTAGAGGTTAACGAAAAACGCTATGTCTCGCATGAATGGGATATCTATGATACAGCTCACCACACTGAATGGTTGAAGTCACCCCATCAAGTTTTGCATTGGGATTTTTAGCCATGGGATGCGATAAATTATTACTTCATGCAACCACTGTAACTCATGCAGGTGAAGAAGAGCCTAATCAAGCAATAGTTGTTTATAAGGGACAAATTGTTTGGTGCGGTCCTGAATCTATATTGCCCAGACATTACCGCGAAGAGGCTAGATCTATTGAAGATTGCGGTGGGAAATTAGTAAGCCCAGGACTTATCGATTGTCATACACATTTGGTGTATGCAGGCAATCGGGCCAATGAATTCAGACAAAAATTAGAGGGGGCTACCTACGCAGAGATTGCTAAATCTGGAGGAGGGATTTTATCCACGGTTAATTTGACTCGATCTGCTAAAGTAGAGGATTTGTTAGAGCAATCTTTACCAAGAATCTTGGCATTAAAAGGCGAAGGCGTTACAACGATTGAAATTAAATCGGGTTACGGATTAGATTTAGCAACTGAACTTAAAATGTTAAAAGTTGCTAAAGAGCTGGGTAGAGTTTCTGGCATTCGAGTTCAAACAACCTTTTTAGGTGCTCACGCAGTTCCTCCAGAATACCAAGGAAATAGCCAAGCTTATGTGAATTATTTGTGTCAAGAGATGTTGCCTGCGGTTAAAGAGCTCGGGCTTGCTGATGCAGTGGATGTTTTTTGTGAATCGATAGCATTTACTTTGGAGCAAACAGAGCAAATATTTAAACGATCAAGCGAATTAAATCTACCTATTAAATGTCACGCGGAGCAATTGACTAATATGGGTGCTAGCCGACTTGCAGCCGAGTATAAAGCCTTGTCTTGTGATCATCTCGAGTTTTTGGATGAGCAAGGGGCTATGGCTTTATCGAAAGCCAACGCAGTAGCTGTACTATTGCCTGGGGCTTATTATTTCTTGAAAGAGAAACAAAAACCACCCATTGAACTATTGAGGAAAGCGGGTGTGGCTATGGCTATAGCAACGGATTCAAATCCAGGTTCGTCACCAACAACCTCTCTTTGGCTAATGATGAGTATGGCTTGCCAGTTGTTTGGCCTGTCTATCCCTGAGGTTTGGTCCGGGGTTACTTCTCATGCTGCTCGAGCTTTAGGTCTGTCGCATCTGATAGGGAGCATCGAAGTGGGTAAAATGGCAGATTTAGTCTTATGGTCTATAAAAGATAGTGCCGCTTTGTGTTATTATTTTGCATACCCTATTCCGCATAAAACCATGATTGCTGGAGAGTGGGTATCTTGAGACAATTATTTCGGAGAAAAAATGATGAATCAATTGATTAAGCAATTGAGCGCAATCACATTATTGTTGATTGGAACAACTGTTTTTGCTGGAACAATGAGCTCCGAAGTGATTAAGAAGGAAACTGCAGAATATATCTTGGATATTAAATTTCCCCAGGGTTTCCAATCTGATGCAGTGAACAACAGCATTAAAGAATTTATCACCAATACTCAAACTAGTTTCATGAAAGAGCTGTCTCTGGATGCAGATACACCTGCAGATGCTCCAGGAAAAACGGGTTTGAATATTACTTACTCCATTCCTTTTGAGTCTAAAAATGCACTTAGCGTTCAGCTCAATGTTTCCATTTACCATCGCGGAGCAGCACATCCTTCAAATCAGGTAGAAGTCCTAAATTTTATACAGGATAAGCCGGTTAAATTATCCGATTTATTTATTAAAGGTTCTGATTATTTACCAACAATCGCCAAAATCTGCAGTCAAACTATTTCAGCAAAGAAAATCTCCGATGCCGATTGGATTAAAAATGGTACAGAGCCTACTTTAGACAATTATAAGACATGGAGTTTTAGCAAAAAGGGAGTAACTATTCTATTCAATGCCTACCAAGTGGCTGCGTATGTCTATGGTGAACAGAAAGTTGAAATTCCTCTGTCATCCATTTCTACTTTAATAAAGCCAGAAATTTCTAAAGTTGTTTGGAGTAATTAATGTCAGATACGCCTTTTATAGCAGCCAATCAAAATGTACCTGAGTTAAGTCTCAGGGTCATCTTATTGGCTATCTTGCTAACCATTTTATTGGCTATGTCTAATGCGTATTTAGCCCTTAAACTAGGCATATTAACCTCGGCATCAATTCCAGCAGCAATTATTTCCATGGGAATTCTACGATTTTTTAAGAATTCCACGATTTTGGAAAACAATGCGGTACAAACGGCTGCATCTGCGGGTGAGGCCGTTGCTGGTGGTATTGTGTATACCATCCCTGCCTTAGTGATTATTGGATTTTGGAATCATTTTGATTATCTCAATAATTTTCTGATAGCTGCTTGCGGAGGAGTACTAGGAGTTCTTTTTTCTATCCCCTTGCGTCGAATTTTAGTCACGGATAAAGGGTTGAATTTTCCTGAAGGAAGAGCGATTGCGGAGGTGCTTAAAAGTACAGCCAATAAAGTAGGAATAAACGATATCTTTTTAGGAGGAGCAGTAGGGGGTGGGATTGAGTTACTGCAAGTTGGTTTTAAATTAATTGCCAGTAATTGGAGTTATTGGTTTGTTATTAAGCGATCTCTATTCGGTTTAGGTGCTGGCTTTTCTGCAACCATGATAGGGGCAGGATATTTAGTTGGTCATTCCATGGCAATTAGTATATTTCTTGGTGCTGTTATTTTTTGGTTGGTTGCTTTACCCATCGTGAGTCATTTCTATCCTGAGTTTTTAAGTCAGTACCCACCTGAGCAAGCGGCTTCAATGTTGTGGAGCAGTGAGTTACGGTATTTTGGGATAGGTGCAATGCTCTTTGCGGGCGTTTGGACTTTTATCAAGTTAGTAAAACCTTTAACTCACAGTATCAGAGCTTCTTTAGCGACGTTTTCAACCAAAAAAATTTCTGAAAAACAAGTGTTACGAACGGATAGGGATCTTTCCATGGTTTTTATCATTGGTGGAATCGGATTGGTGGCTGGAGTTCTCTTTTTATTTTTTCAATCCATATTTCCTTTGGACCAAGCAGGTTTGGATAATGATTTTTCCCCAACAATTGTGTTCTGTGGAATACTTTATGTATTGGTGATTGGATTTTTGTTTTCAGTCATAACAGCGTATTTTTCTGGGATGGTTGGAGTAACAGCAAGTCCAGGAAGTTCGGTAGTGATTTCAGGAATATTATTCGCAGCGTGGTTACTCATTAAGGCAATGAACCACCTGTTACCTTTGCCCTTTAATGCCGATCAAATTCAAGCTGCAGAAGCCATTACGATCATCATTGGTGCTGTAGTTACAGGAATTGCTGCTATTGCAAACGACAATACTCAGGACTTAAAGGTTGGGCAGTTGGTAGGAGCAACTCCATGGAAGCAGCAAGTGATGCTTTTATTGGGGGTCATTGTTTCTTCATTGGTCATCCCTCCAGTGATGCAATTATTGTTTGATGTCTATGGTATAGCCGGAGTTATGCCACATGCAGGAATGGACATATCCCAATCTCTTCCTGCGCCTACAGCGGCACTAATGGCTGCAATCACTGAGGCCGTGTTTAGGAACTCGTTGCCTTGGGCTATGATGTTATCTGGTGCTGGTGTTATTTTTGTCATAGTCATTTTAAATCGGGTATTGCGATTAAACCGACTTGTTAATCTCTCTGTATTAGGAATCGCAATTGGAATGTATCTACCTTTAGCTTCATCCTTTCCATTGTTCATTGGTGGACTTATTGCCTATTTTGTAGAAAAACGACTTAAATCTTCTTATTCAGCAGATGAGGAAGTAACATCTAGAAAGCAAAAAGGCACACTGATTGCTTGTGGTTTAGTTGCTGGATCAGCAATTATGGATGTTTTACTTGCCGTTCCTTTTTCAGTCATGCACAGTCCTGATGCTTTAATGTTAACGGGACCTTCATGGGTGCATTATAGTGAAATTCTTGGTGTTCTCTCAACAATTACGTTGGCTTGGTGGATAAGTCGACGTGTTAACAAGGTTTAGAAGTCAGAGAATAGTTGCATATATCCACTACCTGACGGCTGAGGAATAAACTCATTTTTTAAAAGGGGCATTTATACCAAAGGATGGGTGCTTCACCAAATGGCGCTGCCTAAAGCGGTGTCATTAGGTTCTTCTATACGTCCTGCATCGCTCCGCTTGCTTACGCGTGCGGCTTGGTTCCTTCTTTGCTGTCTGAATCAAATCCCAGTCATAGCAGGAAGTGAACCGAGCCGCGCGCGTTAGCAAGCGGATAGGAAACTATCCGCTTCGCCGAATGACCCTGCGTAAGGGAGCGCCATTCGGCGAAGCCCCGGATCTTCGCTTACTGACCATCAGAGAAGAGATTAGTTGGGGCACTCTAATAGGAGTCGATTCCTCAGCCCTGACGATCGCGGCTCTGTTTTGCTGCGGGCTAACCAATCAGAGACCATCAGGGAGAGGAAAAACCATCAAACAGTACTATCCGCAAGTATGGGATACAGGCCACATGAAATCATCCATAGTCTAGATGTCTCGATGTATTCATTGATCCAATCCTCATCGTTAACCCCCAAAATCATTAACAATGAGTTTGTGTATCTATTTTTCCTTCTACAATATGAGCTACCATCATGGTACTTACCGTGTTGCTTGTCACATTAAGCATTGTTGCAATGGGGTCGATGATGATACTAATCGCAGCAGCTGCAATCAGTACAGATGGGGGGAATCCATAAACTGCAAGAATAAGTAATTCTCCGAGCATGCCGCCACTGGGTATTGCCCCCATAACGCTACCTACTAGCAAAGAAACGCCTAAAGCAGTGAATAAAATTGGAAGAGTAGAAAATGGTAATTGAAACATGGCAAATAGGAATGCAATTTTAAATACACCGCCCATTACTGAACCGTCCTTATGAATCAGGGATCCAATTGGAATCGTTGTTTCATAAATTTCAGGTGAAATACCAATCGCTTTTGTGGCCGATAAATTAGCCGGTATGCTAGCAGCACTACTGCATGTGGCAATTGAAGTTAACATAGGTATGAGAATATTCTTCCAAAATAGCTTGATGCCTTTCATTCGCCCTGCAAGATAAGCGTAGAAGCTTAAAATAACGATGAAATAGATAATCGCGGAGGAATAATAGAGTATGGCAACACGTACGTAGTTCTCCATCAGCTTGGGTCCAAGCTCATTGACCAACACTGCAAAATAGGAAAAGAAACCTAATGGAGCAATGTACATGATTATATTGAACACATTCATGAATACTTCTTCACCTGACTTTAATAGAGAAGAAAACTCTTTGCCCTTTTCACGAGAGTGAATGACGGCTACCCCTACTAAAATAGAGAAAACGATTAATGCCAAGATATGTTCATGAGAAAGCAGCTTTGAAAAATCGGACACTGTAAAAACCTCAGCTAACTGATTAGACATATTAATTGTAGGCAAGGGTTTAGCAGATCCGTCACTAATGATGCTGATATTTTGTACCGGAGTAAATAACAAGGTTACAGAAATAGCAAAAATTGCTGCGATGATTCCTGTAAATAAAAAGACTAATACCATTGCATACAAGATACGTCCAAGCTTTTTTAAGGAGCTACTGCGGGCAATTGCTGAAGAGATACTAAAGAAAATCAATGGTACGATGGTTGTAAAGATTAAATTGAGAAATAGGTCTCCTATTGGCTTAAGCCAAGGCGTTATTTGCTTGCAAAAATAACCAGTAAGTCCACCAAGAACGATGGATGCAATTAAAACAAGAGAAAACGCATACGAACCAAGAGAATGACTTTTTGTTGCTTCTGAAGCTTCCATAGTGTGTCCATCCATTTACCTTGATATTCCACAAAAATTCACCCTCTCTTATTGAGAGAGGGGGTGAGAAAAGTAAGGATTGTATCCAAGCCATGCGTGAGCAAGTGGAAAATATTTACCAACTTACAAAGCCTCAATTCTTGACTGATGTTGCAATAGTTTTTCTTTAGCAGTCAAGGCATTGGATAATTTTTCTTGTTCTTTAGCTATGATTTCAGGTGGGGCTTTATCCGTGAATTTAGGATTATTCAGTTTTCCTTCTGCTAAATCAATGTCTTTCTTTAACTTAGCCAGTTCTTTGGATAGACGAGTTAACTCAGCATCTTTGTCTATAAGATCTGCCATAGGAATTAAAAGCTCAACCTCTCCTAGTACAGCGGTAGCAGACACAGGAGGTTTTTCTTTTGCTGAACTAAAATGAATTTCGCTAATTTTACCTAGAGTTCTTAATGTTGTTTCATACTTATTAACTCTATCTTTTAGCTCAGGAGTAATATTACGAATGTGCAGGGGTATCTGTTTGGCAGGAGATATAGACATTTCACTGCGAATAGCTCTTAATGCCTGGATACAGGATTTAATCCAGTCCAATTCCTCTTCAATAACAGGATTTATGAAGGCCTCATCTACTCTGGGATAGGGGCTTAACATGATGCTATTGCCATTGTCATTACTAAATTTACTAGTTCTTTGCCAGATTTCTTCAGTAATAAATGGCATTAAGGGGTGGAGGAGTTTCAGAACATGATCCAACACATGGATCAGTGTTTTTCGAGTTCCACGCTTCATAGCACTCAGTGCATCTGGATCTTGCAAAATTGGTTTTGAGAGCTCTAAATACCAATCACAGTATTCATGCCAGATAAACTCATAGAGGGTATTGGATAATAGATCAAAACGATATGTTTCATAATAATGATGAACTTTACCTATGGTGCTCTGTAAACGCGATAAGATCCACTCGTCTGCTGGACTGTATTGAAACGGTCCATCGTCAAAATCAATATGCTCTTCATCAACATTCATTAATACATATCGTGCTGCATTCCATAATTTATTGCAAAAATTTCGATAGCCTTCTACACGCCCTATATCAAAGCGAACATTTCGACCTGTAGAAGCTAGACTGCAATAGGTAAAGCGGAGAGCGTCTGTGCCGTAAGCACTTATGCCTTCAGGAAACTCTTTTTTTGTGGCTTTAATGATTCGGTCACGAACAGATGTGAGCATTAGATTTGAAGTTCTTTTAGCAATGAGAGATTCAAGATCAATTCCATCAATAATGTCCAAGGGATCTAAAACATTCCCTTTGGATTTTGACATCTTATGTCCTTCACTGTCACGAATTAGGCCGGTAATAAATACCTCTTTGAATGGGATTTTTCCGGTAAACTTCAGACCCATCATGATCATCCGTGCTACCCAGAAGAATATAATATCAAAACCAGTGACAAGAACTGAAGTTGGATAAAATTGCTCAAGCTCAGGAGTTCGCTCTGGCCAGCCTAAGGTTGAAAAAGGCCATAGTGCTGAAGAAAACCAAGTGTCGAGGACGTCTTCATCTTGTCGCAGAGGGGTTGATTCATCTATCTTATGCTTAAAACGTACATCATTTTCACTATACCCAACGTACACATTCCCATGGGTATCATACCAAGCAGGGATGCGATGTCCCCACCAAAGTTGGCGACTAATGCACCAATCTTCAATATTGTCCATCCATTGATAATAAGTCTTAGTCCATGTTTCGGGAATAAAACGAATGTCGCCCTTCTTAACCGCTGTAATTGCAGGCTCCGCTAAAGGTTTTGTTTTTACGTACCATTGATCGGTTAGCAATGGTTCTATAATGACATTGGACTTTTCACCGCGTGGAACTTTGAGTTTATGAGGTTCGGTCTTAACTAATAATCCAGCCTCTTCCAAATCCTTAATAACGTTTTCGCGAGCAACGAAACGGTCCATACCTTGATATTTAACAGGGGCATTTTTATTAATTGCCGCTTTTTTTGTGAGAATGTTGATGAGAGGAAGTTCATGTCTTTTAGCGACCTCATGATCATTAAAGTCATGGGCAGGTGTTATCTTAACGCAGCCACTACCGAATTCTTTATCCACATAGTCGTCAGCGATGATTGGAATGGTTCTATCGCATAAGGGGAGCTGAACTTGTTTGCCTATTAAGTGTTTAAAACGCTCGTCTTCAGGATGAACTGCTACGGCTGTATCACCCAACATCGTTTCAGGACGAGTAGTGGCTACGACCAAAGACTCGTTGGAATCAACAACAGGGTAGCGAATATGCCATAAAAATCCATCTTCTTCTTCAGAAAGAACCTCTAAGTCTGAAACTGCAGTCCCAAGTTTGGGATCCCAGTTAACAAGTCGAGTACCTCTATATATCAAACCTTCTTCATGCAATTGGACAAATACTTTTTGTACTGCTGCAGATAAACCTTCGTCCATTGTAAATCGTTCGCGAGTCCAGTCAACTGAGGCTCCCATGCGTCGCATTTGTTGGGTAATTGTATTCCCAGACTCGTTTTTCCATTGCCACACTTTATCTAAAAATTGTTCTCTAGTTAGATCCTTTTTAGTAATGCCTTTGGCTTCTAATTGTCGTTCAACAACCAATTGAGTTGAGATGCCTGCGTGATCAGTACCAGGCTGCCATAAGGTTTTATCTCCCATCATGCGATGGTATCTGGTGAGTGCATCCATAATAGTGTGTTGAAATCCATGCCCCATGTGAAGACTTCCGGTGACATTTGGGGGAGGCAACATGATGCAAAAACGCTTGCCATCACCACGAGCCTGAAAGTAGTGGTGACTTTCCCATTTTTTGTAGGTAGATGATTCAATTGCTTCTGGAGAATAGGTTTTATCCATTGCTTAGCCTGCGTATACTGAAATTGGTGAATCTTATCATAAATTAGGTGAGTTTAGCCATTTATGAGTGAGGTTGATTAGGTTGAATCCTTACTTGGGTTTCCGATCCCTCACCCGTGATATAAAAGGGGGACAGACCTTGAGGAATCGACTCCTATTAGAGTGCCCCAACAAATCTCTTCTCCGATGGTCTGTAAGCGTAGGTCCGGCGCTTCGTTTAATGGCGCTGCCTTAAGCAGCGTCATTCGTGAAAGCGTATGGTTCTGTATCCGCTTGCTGACGCGCGCGGCTCGGTTCACTCCCTGCTGTGACTAGGATTTGATTCAGACAGCAAAGAAGGAACCGAACCGCGCGCGACCTGGATGCGCTTATGCTAGCTCTTCTCCCTTATCATTAGCTTTAGGACGGTGATCTTCTGCAATGTACGTGTACATGGTTGGTACTACGAAAAGAGTAAAGCAAGTTCCAATGAGCAATCCAGTTGAGATGACTAAACCAATGTCAAATCGACTGACAGCGCCAGCGCCACTGGCAATGAGAAGTGGAAGTACACCAAAGACCATAGCAGCAGTAGTCATTAATATAGGTCTTAGACGAGTAGCAGCTGCTTCTTCAACGGCTGCACGCCTGTCTAGATTTTTTTCTCTTTGTATATGGTTAGCAAAGTCGACTATCAGAATCCCGTGCTTACTGATGAGACCAATAAGGGTAATTAGTCCTACTTGAGTGTAGATATTGATGCTAGCAACCCCAAGATTCAATGGTATCAAAGCACCGCAAATAGACATGGGTACACTGATTAGAACTATCAATGGGTCTCTAAAACTTTCATATTGCGCAGAAAGAACTAAAAAGATCACTATAATTGCAAATATAAATGCAAAGACCAATGCACTTCCTTCTTCAATAAACTGTCTGGACTCTCCACCATAATCATAACTAAATCCTTTCGGTAGAATTTCATCGGCTGCTTTTTGTAAAAACGCTAGGCCTTCTCCTAATGTTTTATTAGGCATCATTACCCCTTGAAGGGTAGCTGAGTTGAGTTGCTGAAAATGGCTTGCAGCATTAGGCTGTGTTTTCTCAATTGGGGTAACGACTGTTGAAAGTGGGACCATGGATCCTTTTAAGGTTTTGACATAAAGCTCACCCAGTTGCTTTTCAGTTAAACGAAACTTACGCTCAAGCTGTGGTATAACTTGATAACTGCGGCCTTCTAAGTTGAAGTAATTGATGTAATTTCCTGATAATGCGCTTGTTAAACTACTCCCGATATCTCTCATATCTAGTCCCATTTCAGAGGCTTTTGAGCGATTAATATCAAATTGAATTTGTGGTTGATTAAATTTTAAAGAGTTATCAATGAATATAAATAAACCACTGGCTTTTGCCTTTTCTAATAGCTTGTTTGATACATCCATAAGACTGCGGAAATCATTGGTTGTTTTAATAACGAACTCAACAGGAGGTCCGCCACCACCGCCTGGTAATGGTGGAGGGATAATCGCAAAGGCGTTCAGTCCAGCTATCTCTGATAATTTATTTTGTAAAGGCTCTTTAAGGGCAAATTGACTTCGCTTTCTTTCATCCCATGGTTTCAACACCATACCCGATATGGGTTGTTTCATATTAACGCTAAAATAGCTTTCGGCTTCTGGGAAGCTTTTGTAGATCTCATCAAAAGGTTTAGTGTACGCTTCGATGTAATTCAAGGTTGCATATTGTGGAGCTGTTCCTATAACAAAGAAAAACCCTTGGTCTTCTTCGGGGGCAGTTTCTGCAGAGGTGTTATTGTACAAGTATGGCAACATCATGATGATGACTGCTGCAAAAGGAAGCATAATTTCTCTGGTGTTTAATAAATTATGCAATGCGCTTTTATAAATTCCCTTTAATTTTTCAAAGAACTCATCGAGAGCATGAGCAAATTTACCGCTAGTTGAGCTCATTGATAAGAGTTTTGAACACATCATTGGAGACAGAGTAAGAGCTATTATCCCTGAGATAATAACGGCAGAAGCTAAAGTAAAGGCAAATTCTTTAAATAATGCACCCGTTAATCCTCCCATAAACCCAATAGGGGCATAGACTGCTGCAAGGGTAATCGTCATAGCGATTACAGGCGTTGCTATTTCTCTAGCACCTACAATTGCTGCATCAAACGGACTAAGTCCTTCTTCAAGATGGCGGTGCACGTTTTCGACAACCACTATCGCGTCATCAACTACAAGTCCAATTGCAAGAACGAAGGCAAGCAATGTAAGTAGGTTAATACTGTACCCTAGTATCAACATTAATGTACAAACACCTACTAAAGATAATGGAATTGTTACTACGGGGATTAGTACAGAACGAACGGAGCCTAAAAATAGAAAGATCACAATGATAACGATGACACCAGCTTCGATAATTGTTTCTGTTACTTCATGAATTGATGCTCTGATAAAATTTGTTGCATCATAGACTATGGTTCCTGACAATGATGGTGGGAAATCTTTTACTATTGTAGGGAACAGCTTTCTGGCATCATTAATAACGGTCAGAGGATTGGCAGTTGGGGTAGGTGTTATAGAGATAAAAACAGCTTTTTTCCCATTGAATGTTACCGAATTATCATACGATTGTGACCCCAGCTCAACACGGGCAATATCGCGAATTCTAATAATAGAGCCTTTCTCACTTTTCACAATTAATCTCTGGAACTCTTCGGGAGAATTTAGATCGGTTTTAGCGGTCATGTTGATTGCAACATATTCGCTTTTGGTGTTTCCAGCTGCCGTTAAAAAGTTATTATTTGCCAAAACTGTTGCCACATCTTGTGGGCTTACATTTAATGCACCCATTTTTATTGGGTCCATAAAAATTCTCATCGAATAAGTTGCACCACCTAAAATTTCAGCTTTTGCTACACCGTCAACGGTTTGTAGCTGAGGTTGTACAACCCGAGTTGCAAAATCTGTAATTTGCTGTGGAGTCATTTCCTGGCTGTCTAAACTAATGTACATTAGGGCAGTTGAAGAGTCTGATTTTTTAAGAATGACCGGCTGTTGAGCTTCCTTGGGTAATTGGTTCAGGGTTTGCTGGACTTTACTCATGACATCAGTAAACGCGACTTGAGGATCAAAATTTAACTTAATATTCAGGGTAATTGTGCTTAAGCTTTGCTCGCTGGTTGATGTCATATAATCTATACCTTCAGAGCTAGCAACTGAGCTTTCAAGAGGTGTGGTTATAAATCCAGCGATTAATTCAGCATCTGCCCCTGGGTAACTTGTCATAATTGTAATTACGGTGTTATTCATTTTGGGGAATTGACGAATTTGCATCTTGTACATGGAGTTAAGACCAAATAACAAAATCAATAAGCTGATTACTACGGATAGCACTGGGCGCTTAATGAAAAGATCTGTAAATTTCATAGAGTTTCCTGACATGTTTATTTTACTGTCCTATTTTATCTACATTAGGTGTGGAATCTAATTTAACGCTGTTATTGATTCTTACGGGTGTACCATTTTGTAGTTTTAGATCGCCAGTACTTACAATTTCTTGTCCAGCTTTGATCCCTCTTTTAATGACCGTGTAGTTACCTTCTTGCTCGCCAGTCACAACAAAAACTCGTTTTACAACCAATTGAGGTTCACCATTTTTTCCATTTTCTTTGCTTTTCTCAATCAGATAGATTGAATTTCCATACAAGCTATAGGAAATCGCAGTAGAGGGAACAATGACTGTATTAGGTTCTGGAGCTTGCTTAATTTGAATGGATGAAAACATCCCGGGGACAAAAACAAACTGATTTACTTTATTTTTGCGGTTTTCATCAGAATTACAGCTGATCATCAACTTGTCGCTTCTCTCTATCGTTTTGGTTTTAATTAAAGTCGAGTTTTTGGGATCTTTCAGCGCTTCAGTTGGGCAGTTTGCAAGTGTTGCTTGCACTTGCACATTGTGAGTAGTTAGATCGATTTTAGAGTTTATCGCAGAAATCTTTCCTTCAAACATGAAGTCTGGAAACTCCTGAACAGTAAAAGAAATGGGTTGATCAATTTTGATTTGTTTATAGTATTGTTCCGGAAGATAGAAATCCAAATACAAAGGATCCATGGATTGCAATGAAACGACTGATGTTTGTCCTGGGCTAACATATTGTCCAAGATTTACCTGGCGTATGCCTAATCGTCCAGCAAAGGGGGCCTTAATGTGTTTTTGATTAATTTGTGCTTGAATTTGTTCGACTTTCGCCTGAGCTTGCTGTAGGTTTGCTTTTGCTTCATCAACACTGGAAATAGGAGTCGCACCTCTCTTATAGAGGTCGGTTTGCCGGTTGTACTCAAGTTGTTTAAGAGATAATTCGGATTGATTGAATTTAAGTAATGCCTGGTCAATTGCATCGTCAATAGTAATCAATGGCTCATCCTTCTCGACATATTGACCTGATTCAAAATGGATTTCAATCACATTTCCGGATGCCTCAGAATTGACGTCTACTCCATCCGTTGCCACAAAGTTGCCAATGCCGTCGATTGTTGGGTTCCAATCAACTGCTTGAGCAATCGCTGACGACACAGAAACAGCAGGGGGTTGGTAACTTGCAAAAAAGCGATTAATCATGAACGCCTTGACTAGGTTAAATGCAATGATTCCACCGAAGACAACCAATAAGCTCAGTCCCATGATGGTCATTCGTTTGTTCATTATTCTCCCCTGTGCACGCTTAACCGAAATAAGTTAGTAACTATACCACAACGAACAACTTTAGCACCTGCTAGTTTTAGTAAGTTCTGTGATGTTTAGAGTATTTCTAATTATTCACACTAATCGCATTTGGAGTGCTCAGTGTCTGAGACGAGAAAGTCAGGGAGTGGATCTTTAAAGAAGTCAGAATTTAGTTTTGAAAACAAAAAAAAGTGAGTTCCCTGACGGCTGAGGAATCGACTCATTTTTTAAAAGGGGCATTTATACCAAAGATCGGGCGAAGCACCGAATGGCGCTGCCTTAAGCGGTGTCATTAGGTTCATCTATACGGCTAGCATCGGTCCGCTTGCTGACGCGCGCGGCTCGGTTCCTTCTTTGGTGTCTGAATCAAATCCTAGTCAGAGCAGGGAGTGAACCGAGCCGCGCGCGTCAGCAAGCGGATACGGAACTATCCGCTTTCACGAATGACACTGCTTAAGGCTTCGCCATACGGCTAAGCGCCAGACATAAGCCTAATGACCATCAAAGAAAAGATTAGTTGGGGAACTCTAATAGGAGTCGATTCCTCAGCCCTGAGTCGCGGCTTTGTTACGCTCATGATCCTAATAGATCTTGCTGAATGCTTACGATTATTTTATTTTTTGAGTACAAAAATATCCTATTGACTAAATTGCATACTTTGATACTATTCAGCTTCCAACTTACTAAGGGGAAACACATGAAGTTGAAGTCGTTGTTGTTTGTTGTTTGTTTTAGTTTATTTACTAATGTTTTTGCAGCTAATCTTCACCTGCATCCTAAAGCAGACGGTGAAGACAAGAAATCCATCCAAAAAGGAATTACTTATCCTGGATATTGCCAGATTGAAATCATCAATCAGAGTTTTACTGATGTCCGAGTGTTCGGAACATTTGACGATGGTTCAACTGTAGATTTTAATATTTATCGTTATGAATCTCCTCACTACATTAGTCTTTTCTATAATTTTTATTGCCATAGCGGTATGTACATCACTATCCAATCTCCTTATTACACAATCTACTCAGGTTGGACCAGTGTAAACAACACAATCCGTATTGTTCCTTATTTGAAACAAGCTAAAGCTGAACTATCAACAAGATAATTCATGCAATCGGTAAGAGGGAGCTTTCATTAACAATGGGCTCCCTTTTCTCTTTTTGAGGAGATGTAAATGAGATACCTCAAGTTTTACTGTTTAATGTTTCTACCATTAATGAGCTCTTGTATCCCTATGGAAGACAATTATTATTCCCGTCCCCCCCATGTAGAAGTAGAGCAATATTATCCGCCTCCACAAAACTACCATCATCATTCGTCTCAGCAACCCTATTATAATTACAACAGGCAAGCTTATCGTCCAAGCTCTGGCGGTAGATATCATGATCATTCAGAGAGTCGTGGTAATGTAGTTACCGTTAATCCACAACCAACTCATGGAGTACAAGAACAAGGTAACGTCCATGATCATAATTCCTCCAATGTGCATGGACATAGCTAAAAATTGTATGCTTTCCCCCTTAGTATCTGAGTGAGTTTTGTGTTAATCTATTAAGGTTTTTTTATCATTGAAGGAGCCTTTATGCGTGACTCACTCAGGATGCTTATAGTGGGATCGATATCCTTAATCATTATCGCGTGTACTGTTTCACCTAGAACTGAAAGTACAGGGGAATACCTAGATAGCTCTACAACTACCGCAAAGGTTAAAACCAGTTTGATTGATCAATTAGGAACAACAGGATTTTCTGTTAAAGTGAAGACGTATAAGGATGAAGTACAATTAAGCGGATTTGTTGATACTCCAAGAATTAAACAAAGAGCTGGACAGATTGCATCTGGTGTTGATGGTGTACGAAGTGTCCGCAATGACATTATAGTTAAAAATCGATAATTATTTCTAAAAGAGAGGGCGACTCATGTTCGACGAGAGCTATACCATTGATCAGTTTGATGAAGTTCTATATAAAGCCATGGTTAATGAGAAAAAACGCCAGGAAGAGCATATCGAGTTAATTGCCTCAGAAAACTATGTAAGCCCCAGAGTCTTGCAAGCTCAAGGTTCCGTACTAACCAATAAATACGCAGAAGGTTACCCAGGTAAACGATATTATGGTGGATGCGAGTATGTAGATGTAGCAGAAGAGTTGGCTATATCTAGAGCCAAGCAACTTTTTGGTGCTCATTATGTGAATGTGCAACCTCATTCAGGGTCGCAAGCAAATGCAGCGGTGATGATGGCTTTGCTTTCTCCGGGCGATACCTTTATGGGTATGGCTTTGCCTCATGGAGGACATCTAACTCATGGTTCAAAAGTTAATTTTTCCGGAAAAATATATCATCCTATTGAATATGGAGTTGATCCTACTACTGGGTTGATTGATTATGATGCTTTAGAACGCTTGGCAATAGAGCACAAGCCAAAATTGATCATCGCTGGGTTTTCGGCTTATTCACGAATTTTAGATTGGGCACGCTTTAGAGAAATTGCCGATAAAGTTGGCGCCTATTTAATGGCAGATATGGCCCATGTTGCTGGTTTAGTAGCAGTGGGTTTGTACCCTTCTCCAATGCCCTATGCAGATGTAGTTACGACTACAACACATAAAACGTTACGCGGTCCAAGAGGTGGTTTGATACTGTGTAAAGCTAATGAAGAGATTGAAAAAAAACTGAACTCCTCAGTATTTCCAGGAATGCAAGGTGGTCCTTTGATGCATGTCATAGCAGCGAAAGCAGTCGCTTTTGCAGAAGCATTACTGCCTGAGTTCAAAACCTATCAACAGCAAGTTTTAACAAACGCGCGTACCATGTGCGAAGTTCTAAAAAGTCGGGGATACAATATTGTGTCTGGTGGCACGGACAATCATTTGTTGTTGGTTGATTTAATCAATAAAGACATTACAGGTAAAGATGCTGATGCAGCACTGAGTAAAGCAAACATTACAGTGAATAAGAACTCAGTACCTAATGATCCTCGCTCTCCATTTGTAACTAGTGGTTTACGCTTAGGAACACCGGCAGCTACAACGCGAGGATTCAAAGAGAGAGAAATCACTTTATTATCGAATTGGTTGGCTGATGTACTTGATAATATTCATGATGAAACGAATATCACTAGAGTACAAACACAGGTTTTATTGTTATGTCGTGAATTTCCGGTATACGCTTAATCATGTACTGTCCATTTTGTCATGCACAAGATACTAAAGTGGTCGATTCTCGCTTAATTGCGGAAGGTGCTCAAGTCCGAAGAAGGCGCGAATGTTTAGAATGTCATGAGCGCTTTACCACTTTTGAATCTGCAGAACTCATTATGCCGTTAATCATCAAACGTGATGGCAGACGAGAGCAGTTCAATATAGATAATCTTCGATCTGGGATGCTCAGGGCATTAGAAAAAAGGCCCGTTAGCGTGGATGATCTAGAGAATTCAATTATCACCATAACAGAAGAGATAAGAAGAAGAGGAGACCGAGAGGTTGAATCCAGGCAGGTTGGTGAACTAGTTATGAAGGAGCTGTTTCGTTTAGATCATGTTGCCTATGTCCGTTTCGCCTCGGTTTATAAGCGATTCAAGGACGTAAGTGATTTTAGACAGACCATTGAAGAAATGAAGCACAATGATAAGGATAGCTAGGGTTAGTATTTATAGAGCTTACGTAAAACCACAAGGTCGTGGCAAAAAATGGTTTTAATGAGGGAATTTGGATAAACTAAATGAACAAGTTACAACCATTTTTTAACGATGTGATTGGCGTTCTACGAAAGTTCTACTGTTATTTGAGGTCATAGTGGAAAAGAAAATAGTTGGTGGTAAACGAAGGGCTAGAAAATTGGCTCTCCAAGCCCTTTATCAATGGCTAATGTCTGGAAGTGATATTCCTGAAATTGAGGCACAGTTTAGAGCTATAAACAACATGGCAAAGGTGGATGGAGAGTATTTTTGCCATTTACTTTATGGCGTACCTAAGAATGTACAAGAGCTTGAGACAAGTTTTTCCCCCTATCTGGATAGGGAAGTAAGTGCTCTAAATCCTATTGAGTTAACTGTTTTAAGGATTGGTTCCTTTGAACTACTTCACTGTCCTGAAGTACCTTATAAAGTGGTGCTGGATGAGTCGATATTGTTAGCAAAAGAGTTTGGCTCGCAGGATGGACATCGTTATGTCAATGGTGTTTTAAATAATCTAGCCAGACAAGTTCGTTCGGTTGAAGTCAACATGGAAAATTAAAACGCAATCAGTCAGGAATAGATTTCAAATTAAATCTGCGAAGGAGCGATTATGAATCAAACGAATTTAGTGAATCGAGTATGGCAGAATCCAATTTATTTTATTGCTTTCGGATTTGGTAGTGGGTTAATGTCTATTGCCCCTGGGACATGGGGAACCTTAGCGGCAATTCCATTGTATTTGCTTCTAATGAATTCACACTGGACTGTCTATCTAGTATGTACAATACTAGCATTTTTGTTAGGTGTTTGGGTTAGCGACAAAGTTTCCTCTGATTTAGGAGTTCATGACTATAAAGGAATTGTTTGGGACGAAGTCGTTGGCTATCTATTAACGATGTTTTTAGCCCCAAAAGGGTATGTGTGGATGTTAATCGGTTTTATTCTTTTTCGAATTTTTGATATCTGGAAGCCGCAGCCTATTCGGACGATTGATAAGCAGGTAAAAGGTGGAATAGGCATTATGCTGGATGATGTGATTGCTGCAATTCCTGCCTGGGGCATTATACAACTTATTGCTTGGAGCATTCACTAAATGAATGAAAACCATAAAGAACTTATCAGTATAGGTCTTACGGTTAGTATTGTCGTTTTCTCCATTTATATCGTTCATAAATTCCTTCCATCCATGATCTGGGCAGGAATTATAGTTATAGCCACTTATCCCATGTACAACAAGTGGACTAAACTGTTTGGAAATTACAGCAATACAGCAGCCTTTTTATTCACTACACTAATGGGTTTATTATTTTTAATTCCACTGAGTTGGCTGGTAAGCATACTGATTAAAGAATCGCAGTTATTCATTAATTTTTTACAAGAAACCAATCGTGAGGGGGGGGCTGCACCTGATTTTTTTAAGAATATTCCATTAGTTGGCAACGATCTCATTGTCTATTGGGATGAACATATTGGTAAGCCGGGTTTGATAAAAGGTTTTTTATCCAATTTGCATTTAACACTAACTCCAGCTAGCTATTATATAAAACAAATTGGGTTTAATTTGGCGCATCGTAGTTTTCAAGTAGGATTTACTTTACTGACTTTATTCTTCTTCTATCGGGATGGTAATCAATTAATCCAGCAGATCCAACATGTTGGAAAATATTGTTTAGGGAATAGATGGTCTAGATACGCGGATAGATTACCCACTGCTTTGAGAGGTACTGTAAATGGCACAATCGTTGTCGGTATAGGTGTCGGGGTATTAATGGGGGTGTGCTACGCATTAGTAGGATTTCCAGCACCTACATTAACAGGATTTATCACTGCATTAGCAGCGATGATTCCTTTTGTTGTTCCCATTGTGTTTGTGATTGTTGCCTTGGTCTTGTTGTCAGTAGGTAGTTTAGTGGGTGCGATCGTCGTGTTAGTCTGGGGGACTTTGGTCATGTTTGTCGCGGACCATTTTATAAAACCAGTTCTCATCGGTGGTGCTATAGAGTTACCCTTTTTGGCTGTTTTATTTGGGATCTTAGGTGGTGTTGAGACTTTAGGATTACTAGGCTTATTTTTAGGTCCGATGGTTATGGTTTTATTCGTAACTTTGTGGCAAGAGCCACAAGGTTACGAGAAACACTCAGGCTATTAATCATTCGCTAGCTTGAGCCTAAAAACCTTAAAGTATATGAGTTACGGATTGCAGACAATCAAAGGTCTTAGGCCAAGATCGTTGAATGGCAACTCCTAGGAAGTTGCTCTATCGAATGAACCATTCACACCAAAGTTAATGGTGTACAAACTGTATCTTTTGTTATCAAACTCAGGAAGTGCTTTGGTCGTGATATATCGAAGGTCCAAATCAAGCCAAGTATAATCATCAATCAAGTAACCCACTCCCAAAATACCCTGAGCAGCACTTGAGGTAAGAGTGTTATTAATTGATCTAGACGTTTCATTCGTTGTAAGGGTTGCAATGAATTCGTTACTGTTGCTGATACTCACCACTCCCGCACCGACTCCAAGATATGGGAAAATATCACTTGGATTCTCATTTCCAAAGATATCAAAATACACATTAAATAATCCATAAACGGCTGTACTAGTGCCCTTAAATCCTACGCCTTTAGTCACTAATTCAGAGGGGCAGTTTCCAGTAGGGGTAGCAACATCCATATTTTCAATGGTACAACCAGGAAGTTTGACCGGACCAGTGGAAATTGAGTTATAGAGTACTTGAACCTCCCCTCTGTAGTGACTGTACTTATACCCAAGAGCGGCACCACCTCCACCTGAAATATAGCTAAATTTCACTTGAGCATCATGATTTATACCATAATAAGGAATATGAATATTCTGCTCGGAAGGCCCATGACTGACCTCACCTAACAATCCAAAATAAAACCCATGGGGTTCATTAAAAGCAAAGGTTGAGTTGCTTAGGATGAAGCTTGATACCAGACCTAGTTTGATGAACTTTTTCATAGAGATGTCCTTATTTATAATTTCCTTGGTCAAAACGGTATATAGCTCCGGCACTTGCTAGATGAGCGGTGTAGCTTCTTCCAAAAAGATCGATTTGATCGGTTGCAATGAAGCGGTAAGCAACGTTGACAGCGTAGTTTTCGGCAAAATTATAAGTTAGACCAACAGTCCCTTGATACGCAAATCCTCCTTCGCCATCATTAAAATAGGTTGGTCCAAGAGGTCCTGAACTAGCTAATTTAGTTTTCAAATAGCCATAACCTATTCCTGCCCCTAGGAATGGTGCAATAGCTGGTAACATCTCTGGAGTATCGTAATAAATGTTAGCCATAATGAAATTACCGCTTGTATAACCAGTCAGGCCTGTTTGAGGGCGAAAGTTCACATTAAAGTGCTTTGCATTTGCTGTTAAATACGTATATTCTGCTTCATAACGAAGGGGATTGCTTTGAAATCCGTATCTGGCTCCCGCATTATACCCACCATTGTATCCATCATTATCACGGAAAAGACCGTATTGATATAGATAGACATGACTGGGAACATAAGTATAACCGCCAAATGCACTGGCATACCAACCATCAACAGGGGTGGCAGCTGAGGTTATACCAGAAACCAATAATGCAGTTGTAAGTAGTGTAGTTCTCATAACATCCCTTATTTTTATTATTTTTCTAAACTAAACCATGTTATCGGTTTAGCTTAAATTTGCAAGTTTTCTCTAAATCATTGTAAGGAATTTTTTAATGATTGAAAGGTAAAAAACAGTGTAGCCATCAGCAAGTAACGTGACTTGATTAATTAATAATTAATCAGGTAAGATGAAATTTAGTCTATATAAAAGGAGTTTATATATGCCTCGTCATTCCAAAAAGAAATTACGTAAGATCATTGATAATCTTGATGAATTTTCAGAAATACTGATTAATTGGATTGCAGACGAGAGTGATGAAGGCAGCAAGAAGCTAATCGCCTCAATAGAAAAAGCAAAAATTCGCTATGCCAAACCCATAGAATCATGGCTCACTGGTTGGATATATCAATTTACACGTCTTCGTGGTGATGAAATTCAAAGCGCTATTAAAGGCATTGAAGAGTATCCAGACGCTTACACCCGTATCCAAGAGTTCAAATTATTAATTAGTAAAGGTGAGTGGGAACATGGCTCATTTAATCACTATTTATTTGATGAATTGATAAAATCCATTCCTGGATATGAACCATTAGATATCGATACGGTTCATCTTGTCATTTTGCGCCTTAAAGAGCTCCTCAATAATAAAATGGATGAATTCATGAGTCAGTATGTCTCCAACCAGAAATTGATTGAAGACAGAGAAAGGGAAAAAGCGAAAATACACTCTCATGAGAAAGATGTCAGTAAGTTATTCGTTTTCAATGACTTATCAGAAGCAAAAAAGGTAAACCAAGTTCAAAATAATGATCGAGTATTTTGTTTAGAACAAAAAAACAAGCTATGGAAAGTCACTTGGATTGATCTGCAGGGTAAATCCTATGTCCTAGAGCCAACCGAAGAATTGGTTACTATTCTGAGGGAAAACAATGTAATGGATTTGAAACAAGTAAGCCCATTAAATTTGAAGCGAATCAAAAACGAGTGTTTAAAAGTACGTGAAAACTTTCTCAATAAGATAGTTTTACTGATTAATCCTGTTGATTCAAAAACAAAGGCGGAAGAATCTGACAGTGCTTTATGTGCAAAAGGAATTACATCAACCTTTGTATTAAGAGGCAAGCCAAATAATTACACCGTGTCTTGGATTAATTCTTTAGGCATACCAAATCAAGTGTTACTCAATTTATACCCAAGTTTACAAGCATTTTTAGTGGGAAAGACACAATTTGTAAAAGAAGATGATTTATTAGATCTAAAATCCCATTTATTGCAAGTCAATACGAAAAAATCGTTGACAATGGATGATTTTAAGGACGAGTTATCCAGGTGTTTAACACATACAAACAAAAAACCCAAAGCAACAGAAGCACAGACCAGTCATAAATTAGATCTCGAAAAATACGAGGCCATCAATAAATGTTTGGGAGCCAGAGTAGTTGATCAGGGTCCTAGAAACAAATTAGATCTTGGAAAGTTTAAAGCGATAGAAGAGTGCTTAGCCTCTAAGATCCAACAGGGCAATGAATTAACAGAGTTTCAAAGGCAGCAATCAGTGCCTTCAGAACCTATCAAGGTAGTTAACATTCAGCCTAATAGACCTGCACCCCAAAAAATAAATCTAGATAACTATGCCAATTTAACGCTATTTTTTGGCGCTAGATCAAACTCTACACAAAGTGAGGTGCCGCTTCAGGAATGCATCACTCATGAACTTTAAATCCATTTGTAATTGGATATCGCCAATCCTTACCAAATGCCAGGGAGCTGATTTTAATACCAGGAGCTGCCTGGCGCCTTTTGTATTCATTACGTTGAATTAATTGAACAACTTTTTTAACGTCTTGAGAGCTAAAACCTTGGGATATCAATTCATCAGGGCTCAAATTATTTTCCATATACCCTGAAATTATTGCATCAAGAACGGCGTAATCGGGTAGGCTATCTTGATCGGTTTGATTGGGTTTAAGTTCAGCAGAAGGAGCTCTTGTTAGAACCCGCTCTGGAATAATAGGGGACAATTGGTTTCGGTACTTCGCTAGTTCATAGACTTGGGTTTTTAACACGTCTTTTAAGACGGCAAATCCACCGGCCATATCTCCATATAGAGTGGCATATCCAACAGCAGTTTCACTTTTATTGCTGGTTGTAAGTACCATCTTGCCTGTTTTATTGGATAGCGCCATGAGTAACATCCCTCGAATCCTCGCTTGAATATTCTCTTCTGTCGTATCAGGATCTTTGTTTGCAAAACTAGCTTTCAATGATTCAATCATTGAATTAAATACAGGCTCAATGGAAATGCTTGAATGCTGGACATGTAAAGATTCAATCTGTTTTAAAGCATCCTCATTACTCATCGAAGCAGTATAACGTGATGGCATCATAACGGCATGGACATACTCAGGGCCAAAAGCATCCACTGCGATTGCCAATGTAAGAGCAGAGTCAATCCCCCCTGAAAGACCTATAATCACTCCTGGAAAGTTATTTTTAAGCACATAATCTCTAGTCCCGCAAACTAGCGCTTTGTAAATCAGGGGAATTTGTGGAAGTTGGGGAGCGATTGAACCAGTAATGGATTCTTTGTTAATAATGACAGTAGATAGACTTTCCTCAAAGGCTGGGGCAATAGCAGCTATTTTACCCTGCTTATCAATAGCCATTGATTGCCCATCAAATAAAATGTCATCTTGGCCGCCAATTTGGTTAACATAGATGATCGAAATACCTTGTTTGGCATAAGATGTTAAAATGTCTTCACGTCTATCCAGTTTATTGTAATCAAACGGTGATGCATTGATACTGATTAAAGAAGTGATGCCTTCATGAATTAAATCTTGTACAGGTCCTGTTTGCCATTGATCTTCACAGATACAAAGACCCAATTTATGGTCACGAATTTCCAAGATACAAGGATTCTTCTCGCCGGGTTTGAAATAGCGAACATCATCAAAAACACCGTAGTTAGGTAATTTCTGTTTATGATACTCTTTGATTTGTTGTCCGTTATAAAATACAGAAAGACTGTTATAACAAGCATCATCGTGCCATAGTGGATGACCAACAATGATAAAACATTCTTGTGCCGCGGCTTGGATTAATCTCAACTGTTTATTGACTTGCTCAAGGTATTCTTTGCGAAACAGTAAGTCTTCGGTGGGGTACCCACTAATAGCAAGTTCTGGGAAAACAATCACATCATGCATGGATTGATGCTCATGAATGATATTGATTATTTTCTCCGTATTTAACTGGAGTGCCCCTACTGTGGGATTGATTTGTGCCATTAACACAGTGAGATTTGAATTCATGCGCTTCATTTCGTTCGTTTGATTTAGTGTGAAGTGTAGCTTATTTCAAGGAAATATATCTAGACCCTATAAATTAGAACAAAAATTGAATAAAATATTCATTTTTTCTCATGTAAATTGTCTCTATGTTAAGTGAAGCAATATCCCAAATGCCTGATGCTTTTGAAGCTAAAGAATTGCTTCGGGGGCAAGATTATTTCAACAAGGGACATGTGCTTAGCATCAGGTTAAGTGATGGTCTTATAAAAGGACGAGTAAAAGGCAGCACTAGCCAAATTTATGATGTGCATATGGATTTGAAATCATGGCCAGGAAAACCCTCTCGATGCACCTGTTCCACTCAACGCAACTGTAAACATGCCGCGGCATGTTTGTTTGCTATCCGTGAAAAAGAGCAATTGAATTTAATAGAACGTTCTCCAAATAAATTGGATAGAAAACTGGATATTTGGTTAAAAAATTTGCGTGCTCAAGAAGCGTCACAAACCACTAAAATTCAAGCATCGCATCAACTAACCTATTTGATGCAATTAAAGTTCAATGGCTATGAGCATCGAGTGACCATTCGCTTGGCTCTGGCAAAGGTATTGAAACGCGGTGGTTATGGTAAGAAAACGATCATTAATAGCTTGTCTGACTCGAAAAAACAATTTTTCAGCCCAGAAGATAATGACATTGTTGCTCAATTACTTTTCAAGTGTGATGCAGCTGGCTGGTTTGATGGGTTTACAATTCGTAACTCTGAAATCATTGAAAAAATTCTATCTACTGGAAGAGCTTTTTTTACGAATAACGAAGAGAGTGCTATTCATTTAGGAAATCCTATACAAGCCTCTTGTGAATGGGTTCTGCTACCCAATGGAAATCAAACCTTAAAACTAATGAGTGGGGATCAAGCTTTGGAGCCTCTACTTTTGGATGAGACCTGGTATTTTGATACATCGCTCTCTATCATGGGACGTTTGCACTCCAAGTTTCCAGTTAAGCAGATCAGGCATCTGTTGGATGCTCCACCCATTTCAATTGAACAGGCCGAATTATTGTCCAAGAAAATGGAAACAGAATATCCTGAATTTCCAAAGCCAACTGTATTTCAAGAGCGTGAAGTTAAACAGATTCAACCAATACCGGTGCTAACGTTTGATGTTGTGACTCGAGCAGATGAGGGAACGTTCAACTTATTCGGTCAAGCCGATCTGACCTTGTACGTAGCTTCGGTTTCCTTTGACTATGCAGGGCATGTTATTCCAACAAGTGAAGACGGTCCGTCGGTCTTTACTCAGCAAAATGGTTTTTTAGTCGAATATGTTCGTGATATCGAGTTTGAGTTAAAGAAACAAGAAGAGCTTAAAACGATGATTTCCATCCGGTTGCCTGATCCATGGGAAATTCATCAATTCAAATTCGAAAAAAACTCCACTTACATACTAAGCGAGATTGCTAGTGAGACGGATGTAGAAGAGTTATACAGCAAAGCGATACCCTTATTAAAAAGCCAAGGTTGGAAATTGATTTATTCCAGTGCTCACTATCAGGAAGTGATTAGTGAGGAAGACGTTGAGTGGTTTTCTGATATACAGGAAAGTGGCACGGATTTCTTTTCTTATCAGTTGGGCATATTAGTAGAGGGGAAACCTGTCAGCATAGTTCCATTAGTTGCTGATCTTATTCAAAAATACGGTTCATCCGATTTGGATATTTTATCCGATGATCAACCCATCAAATTACCCATTCAAGAAGGCAAGGTACTGAAACTTCCAATGGGTAGAATTAAGCCCTTGGTTCGATTATTACTGCAGTTTGGTTTCCGTGAAGTAGAGTCGAGCCAGAAGCTGCAAATCAATAAATATCAACTGTTGTTGATGCAAGAAGCTGAATTAGCTCTAGCTGCAGTGAAGTCACGTTGGCAAGGGGCTGAATCGATAAGAGAAGAGCTAAGAAATTTGGTGCAATTAACCAAAGTTCCCGAGATTACTCCTCCAAAAGGTTTGGGTACACGTTTAAGAGATTATCAGCAATATGGATTAAATTGGTTACAGTTGTTACGTACAAGCCGTTTTAATGGTGTGTTAGCAGATGATATGGGCCTGGGTAAAACGGTACAAACACTGGCTCACTTACAGTATGAAAAAGAGCAAGGGAGAATTAAAGGGCCTAGTTTAATTGTTGCTCCAACCAGTCTCGTTGGCAATTGGCTGTCAGAGTCTAGGCGATTTACTCCCGAGTTAAGAGTGTTGGTTTATCATGGTATTGATCGCCATCAAGATGATTTTGCCGATTATGATTTAATCATCTCGACTTACGGCTTAATTCAGAGAGATAAACTAAAATTCATCAGCCACCATTTTTATTATTTAATACTGGATGAAGCGCAATTTATCAAAAACGCCAGGACAAAAACGACTCAGATCATCCAGCAATTAAATGCTGCGCATCGATTATGTCTTACTGGAACACCGTTAGAAAACAATTTAGGTGAGCTTTGGTCGCTGTTTCACTTTTTAATGCCAGGTTTACTAGGCGATGTTAAGCAATTCAGGCAGTGGTTTCGAACGCCAATAGAAAAACATGCCGATATGGAGCGAAGGGAGTTATTGGCAAAACGTGTAAAACCATTTTTATTACGCCGAACAAAGAACCAGGTTGCTAAGGAATTACCGCAAAAAACGGAAATTACTCGGACTATAGAATTGACTGGGACACAACGAGATCTCTATGAAGCTATTCGCATGAGCATGGAAAAAAAGGTGAGAGATGCTATTGCGAGACAGGGGTTGGGCAGGAGTCATATCGTATTACTTGATGCCTTGTTGAAGTTGCGACAGGTTTGTTGTGATCCTCGCTTACTCAGCCTTTCAGAAGCGAGTATTGCTCATGGGAACTCGGCGAAATTAGAGGCATTGATGGAGTTGCTCGATAATTTAGTAAGAGAAGGCAGAAGAGTTTTGGTTTTCTCCCAATTCACCTCTATGTTAAAGCTTATTGAAAATGTATTGATCGAAAACCAATACGAGTATTTGAAGCTAACAGGTCAAACTCAAAATCGACAAGCCTTGGTCGAGCAGTTCCAAGAAGGTAATATTCCCATTTTCTTAATTAGTCTAAAAGCGGGCGGAACGGGTTTGAATCTAACCAAAGCGGACACAGTAATTCACTTTGATCCATGGTGGAATCCCGCCGTAGAAGATCAAGCTACGGATCGAACACATCGTATTGGCCAGGAAAACCCTGTTTTTGTTTATAAGCTAATTACAGCAGGAACTGTAGAAGAAGTGATTCTAGGAATGCAAGCGAAGAAAAGGCAATTGGTTGATGGTATTTTAGGGCACGATACAGCTCAGTCTGTATCCCTCAGTGAAGAAGATTTGAATCAGTTTTTTGTACCCTTGACGGATTAGTCGCAGTTGATCTGTTCAAAATCCTAAAGGAGAAGCTTATCGAGAAGGAAATTCAATTGATCAATTCTTTAGTCACAAGGCACGTAGTGAGTCAGATTCTTTAGCAGATCCTAGGATTTTTGCTGATGTACTTCAATTTATTATAAACATATAGTTGCTAATCAACAAGAGTTAAAAAGGCCACATAGTAGTATCTCAAAAAGCCTTCTAAAAGGAATAGTCGTATTTGTAGGTTTAGTTCTAGGCATAATTCCGGGGCTATTTCTAGGTAAGCGACTGTTTGCGCAGGATAGGCCTGTTACCACAAATGAAGAATTAGTAAAACCAACTTTAGAATTAAAGAGTCTTCTAGGGCAATGATCTATTTTATTGCATGTATCCTTTAACTATATCGTTTGCAAAGGAATATTTTTACCAAGCAGTGGCAATGTATCTCATCTTAGCTTATTCTTTTATTGATACATTTTAGGAGATCATTCATGAAATTATGGAAAGTACTGTGTGGTTTTGTTGTTGCTTTTTGTTATTTACCTTTAGCTATTGCTGCATCAAATTCTCCAGCTGGTACATGGACAACCATTGATGATAAAACAGGAGCGAAAAGAGCGGTTGTGAGTCTAAGTGTTTCAAATGGTGTCTTAAGTGGAACCATTATTAAAGTGTATCCTCAACCAGGCGACACTGGAATTTGCTCAAAGTGTCCAGGTGCTTTCAAAGACAAAAAAATTCAAGGTTTGACTTTTGTTTGGGGCTTAAAGGATGATGGCAATGGAACATGGAGTGGGGGTTCTATACTCGATCCTAAAACAGGGAAAATCTATAAAGCTAAAATGACTCTTCAAGGTAATAAATTACTCGTTAGAGGGTATGTTGGAGTGTCTATCCTTGGTCGTACTCAAACTTGGGTTAGATAATCCATTTTTGTCCCCAGGCATAATCAAAAAATTCTTCCTCCGCGTAAGCGGAGGAGCTTTAGAAATCAAGTGATATCGAATATAATTTGAAATTCCCAATAGAATCCTTTTAAATAGACTAACTCTCTTATTAGATAAGACATCACTTACCATGCTCGATTTACAAGCTCCTAAAAAAAACAAGGTCGACCCATTAAAGAGACCACCACACTCATTGGAAGCTGAGCAATCCATCATTGGTGGCTTAATGTTGGATAACCAAGCTTGGGATAAGATTTCGAGCAAATTGTGTGAGACTGATTTTTATCGTACCGAACATCGTATTTTATACCGAGCAATTACGTCATTAGCAAAAAAGGATCAGCCTTTTGATGTGGTAACATTACTTGATGCTTTAAAATCTCACAATGAGTTAGATGATGCAGGTGGTGAGGCCTATCTCTTCGAATTAGCGAATAACACGCCGAGCGTTGCGAACGTGGTGGCTTATGCGGATATTGTTCGAGAAAAATCAGTACAAAGACAACTCATATCGGTAGCCACTGAAATCGCTGATTCTGCATACAACCCTGCAGGCAGAGAAGTTCCAGAACTCTTGGATATGGCTGAAACAAAAGTATTTGCTATTGGCGAGCAAACAGCAGGAGATGGTGGACCTGAGAACATTAAATCCATTTTAGTGAGGGCAGTGGAAAAAATAGATGCCCTTTATCATAATGGTGATGCAATAACTGGCTTGGCTACAGGTTTATCTGACTTAGATGAAATGACTTCAGGATTACAACCGTCCGACTTAGTGATTGTTGCAGGAAGACCATCGATGGGTAAAACCACTTTGGTGATGAACATGGCTGAACACGCAGCAATAAAAGCAGGAAAGCCGGTATTGGTGTTCTCGATGGAAATGCCATCTGACTCGCTAGCAATGAGAATGATGTCTTCTTTAGGTCGAATTGATCAACATCGCATTCGAACTGGTAAGTTGGATGACGATGATTGGCCAAGGGTTACCTCTGCGGTGCATATGCTTTCGGAAGCTCCATTGTACATAGATGACACACCTGCTATGAGTCCCAGTGAAATGAGAGCAAGGGCAAGGCGATTGGCTAAAGAAAATGGTTCTTTAGGCCTAATTGTAGTGGACTATTTGCAGTTGATGAAGGTTCCGGGTTTTGGTGCTGAAAATAGAACTGCAGAAATTTCTGAAATTTCCCGTAGTCTTAAAGCATTAGCTAAAGAATTGCATGTTCCTGTCATTGCATTATCTCAGCTAAACCGGAGCTTGGAACAACGATCAGATAAACGGCCGGTAATGTCAGATTTAAGGGAATCTGGAGCCATTGAGCAAGACGCCGATTTAATTTGTTTTATTTACCGGGATGAAGTGTATAACGAAGATAGCCCTGACAAGGGTGTAGCAGAAATAATTGTCGCAAAACAAAGAAATGGCCCAATAGGAAAAGTTCGTGTGGCATTCTTGGGTAAATACACCCGATTTGAAGATTTAGCATTTAATGGTTATCAAGGGGTAGATTAAGGTGTCTAGGCCTACAAGGTTAGTTATTGAGCAAAGTGCTCTATTGCATAATGTCTTACAAATTAAAAACCTAGCTCCTGGCAAGCAAGTAGTTGCTATGGTCAAAGCAAATGCCTATGGTTGTGGAATAAGGGAAGTTGCGCCCGTTCTTGACGGGGTAGTTGATGCTTTTGGTGTTGCTTGTATTGAAGAAGCGATGAAAATTCGTTCGTTAGGGGTAAGAACAGAGTGTATTCTTTTCCAAGGTATTTTTAGTCCTGATGAATTATCAATGGCTTCAGAAAATCATTTCTCTTGTGTAATCCATACGTTTGAACAACTGGAATGGATAAAGCAAACAACGCTTACCAAACCAATAAAACTATGGGTAAAAGTAAATACTGGAATGCATCGCTTAGGCTTTAAGGTGCATGACTTGCAACAAGTTATGGCGGTTTTGAAAGAGTGCTCATGGGTCGATAAAGACCTAGGTTTAATGACTCACATGGCTCGCGCAGACGAACCAGATCGTTATGAAAATCAGGAGCAAATTTCACTGTTTCATCAAATTAAAATTCCTGGATTTACTAAACGGAGTATTGCAAATTCTGCAGCAATTATCTCTTTGAAAGATTCGTTAGCGGACGTGGTTAGGCCAGGAATTATGCTTTATGGCGTCTCACCCTTTGTCAATCAAACGGCTCGGGATCTGGGTCTAATTCCTGTAATGCGATTTATGTCAGCAGTCAGTGCTATCCATCACAACCCTCCAAATGCTCAAGTAGGCTATGGAGGCACATGGAAAAGTGATAAGCCTTCTAGGATTGGTATAGTTGCAGCTGGATATGGAGATGGATATCCAAGGCATATTTCTGCCAATACTCCAGTTTGGCTGAGAGGACGAGAAGTGATGATAGTAGGCCGGGTATCTATGGATATGTTGGCTGTTGATTTGACTGAGCACCCAGAAGTAGAGGTAGGTGACGAAGTGGAGTTATGGGGAGCCAACATTTTAGTTGAGAGAATTGCTAAATCCGCTGGAACCATCGGCTACGAGTTACTATGTCAGATTTCTGAAAGAGTGCGAGGTCGTTAAATAGTGAAAGAGGATTTTGCCACAGTGCTGTGGATAATAAATGTCCTTGGTGTTAGAATGACAACCGAGTTTGTAACCCTTTAATCAGGTGAACTGTAATGAAAAAATTAACTGTTGCATCATTATCTTTATCCTTTATGTTAGTTGGTTGCGCAATGAACAATGAAGGTGTTGGAACCATTACCGGAGGTGTTGTCGGTGGTTTGGTGGGTAGCCAATTTGGCGGTGGTTCAGGAAAAGTAGCTGCAGCTGCAGGAGGCGCTTTACTTGGTGCATTCTTAGGCGGACAAATTGGAAAAACAATGGATAAAGTTGATCGTATGGAAATGCAACGAGCACTAGAAACTGCCCCAACAGGAAGAGCAGTCAGCTGGTCAAATCCTGATTCTGGCAATCGCTATACTGTTCAACCAACACGAACTTACTATCATGCACAACAACCTTGTCGTGAATACATTACTAAAGCGTTGATTGGTGGAAAGCCACAACAAATTTACGGTAAAGCATGCAGACAAGCAGACGGCTCTTGGAGAGTTGTTAGCTAATCATCAGAAATTTGGATAGGATTGTTTGCTTTTAAACAGCCCTATCCTTTTTTATGTTCATAATCTCACTTCCCCCGAGTTTTCAGACTTTTGCCATACCAAGAAGTTGGTTGAAACAACTGAAATTGTGCTATATTTATACAAGCAATGATCCCTATTTGTTTTCTCATGGAGAGTATCATGGCTCACCTTATTCATAGTGTACTACCTGTTCCACCCAGAAAAATTGTGTATATACATCCAGAAGATCCATTAAAGGATTGCATCAAAATCATGGTTGAAAATGACATAGGTGCCTTAGTTGTTGTTGACGACAACAGTCAATTAGTGGGTATCGTCAGTGAAAGGGATGTACTGCGCTCCTGTCACAATAAGGGATTAGATACAGATAAAGCTACTGCATCCGATGTTGTCTTCACTAAGGTCAGTATATTAAGTCCTCACGACTCTGTTGAAAAAGCGATGCAAACCATCACGGAGACAAAAAGACGACATATTCTTATTCGTGAGGAGGGGGAATTGTTAGCTATTTTGTCTATTGGTGATTTGTTATTCCATCTATTAGAAGACAGAGCTCGTGTTATAGAACACTTGGAAAATTATATTCATACGTGATTTTAATTGCTATAGTTATGTTTTTAATAACAAAATAATTTCACCCATGAAGCAATTATTACGTGTCCTTCTCGTCTATGTTTCGTTCATTAGTTTTTTATTTGCAGCCGAATCGTCTTCAATATGGTTTACAAAAAACAAAGACAATAAAGAGGTCAGCGTAAATGTTGAATTATATATCTCTTCTACTTGCCCCTATTGTCAGAAAGCAGATGAGTTTTTTAAGAGTATTGAAAGTCAAAATCCATGGATGCATGTAACTCGTTATTTTATCAATCAACAAGAATCTTCATTAAAGTTGTTCAATGAGCGATTAATTCTTCTTGATCAAACTGATTTTGCTGTGCCCTCTATTGTATTTTGTAAGTCACGTTGGGTGGGTTTTGCATCAGCCGAAACAACTGGAAAAGAACTATTAAAAGGGATTAAGTTTTGTAAAGAGCAAATTGAAAAGGATGGAAAGTTATCTTCTGCAACAATAAGCACTTTAAATCGATTGGGAAATGTGAATGTAATCAGTGCTAATATGACCGAAAACCCAACACCTGCGAAATATATTTTAACCGTTGCCTTGATTGATGCGTTCAATCCTTGTTCTTTGTTTTGTTTGATTACCTTTTTTGCTTTGCTGTTTTTAAAGGGAATGAACAAACAACCGATGCTAACTGGGTTTTTATTTATTTTAATGATCGCTGTTGTTCATTTCTTGCAACAGAAATTTATTACTGGCTATTTTATTATACTACCTTGGTTACGAATTCCTGGAGCAATTATTGGCCTAATCGGTTTTTACTCTATGGGACACTATTTCCGTGGGCGCTCTATCCGTCGTATTTTTCTACCATTGTCTTTGTTAATTGGATTAATGGTTTATATTTATCAGCAAACTTGTGTCGTTAATTGGACTTATGTATTTCAACAATGGCTAAGTACCCAAGACTCAGGCCAGGTAATAAAGGCCATGTATCAGCTGGTTTATCAACTGGTGTACGTATTACCCTTAATGTTGATAATGCTATTGTATAAACTGATATTTAGTTTGAAAATTTTTGCAAAAATGGCCAAGAAGCTTGATCTCATTGGTGTTTTAGTTATGTTAGCAATCTCACTACTTTTAATCATTTACCCTTATTCGCTGTCGAATAATGCATTATCCATGTTTATATGGGTTTTCATGGTTATTGCCGGTTGGATTTTAAGTTACTTTTACACGCCAACTATTGAAAGTGAATAAATAAGCTCATTTATTTGAAAAAAACTTATTTTCTAGCATAAACTAATAGATAAAGAACTTACGATAAACCCCAAAATCGAGACAACAATAAATGTCAATGATGGAGTTTAGATGTACTAACCGACTGAAGTGACATTTATTTTTAATGAAGAGATTGGGAGTTTTTCGTAAGTGCTTAGATAGTTATTCAGCTCTTTTTCTTACCCAGGATGGGAGAAAACTACAAAATGGATGACGAGGCAGAGTATCAATTTCTATTTCCAATACAAGTATTGATTGAAGAAGGAAAGGAATATTGCTGGTGCTCCTGTCGCAAAAGTAATAGTCAACCCTTTTGTGATAAACAGGATTGTGGTGTAAAAGCAATTTTGTTTAAAGCTGAGTTAACAGAAGATGCCTTTCTTTGTAATTGTAAGCGCACGAAAAATCCACCATGGTGTGATGGATCGCATGCTAAAGCTTTAATGGAGATTGCCAAAGCTAGACAAAAGGCGAATAAATAGGGATTTAATTCAAATGTTGGATCCGGACTTGAAGAAAAAAATTATCAATACCATTAGTCTGTACGAAGCCAAATGCAACAAAATGCAGTTGCAAATTAATTCACTCAAAAACGCAATTAATCAGTTAGTAATTAATCCCTTAGGGATTAATTACGATTTTGATGAGCATCTTTCGCAGTTTAAGGATGAGCTGGATACAGAGTTTGAACCGTCAAATATCGAAAGAAAGGTTAAACGACTTTCTGAAAAATTAGAAAAACTGCAAAAGCAGAAGTCTGATAACATTCGCCAAATGCATGGATTAATTCGTCAGGGCGCCGAATCAATTTGTCGAATAGCCAATAAATCCCAAGATAAAAGAGCAGTGACTAAATTACAAAAAATGTTGGATACTGAGATGGAAAGCCATGCCATTTTAGTCCATTTTAATGAAGTGTTGACGCAATGCATCTCATCGATCATCAGGGAGATTGACGATTTATCTGAAATGCAAAAAAAGAGCAAGAGTAAAGACAACGATCCATCTTTACTTGAAATCAGCTTCAGAGTGAATGATAGCTTGCAACAATTGCTGGAGCATCTTGCCATTCCTCAAAACTTAGATGAGAAACGTGAACAGATAAAAAATAGCTTGGAGAGTCAATTAACTGATCTCGAGTTAAGCAAAATTATTGATGGTTTAACGGAATTGGTAGTCGATGCATTTAGTGTAGAGCAAAATCGATTCAAAGGTTTCTTACAACAATTAACCAATCAGCTTACAGACTTTGAGATGTTTTTAAAGTCCTCAATCAATTCACAAAAACAATCGTCTGAAGACAGTCGTCAGTTAGAGTCGGGAATTCAGGATAATATAGATCAAATTAAGACACACATGGATAACTCTAAATCAGTCGAGGAATTATCCGCTAAGGTTAGCCAAAACCTTCAACTTATTGGTGAGCGATTAAAGGAGTTTCGGGCCAATGAGAAAAAGCGTGAGGAGGACTATGAAAAACAAATTACGGATCTACAATCAAAGCTGCGTGAATCAGAGCAAAATGCGGATGAGATTTATAATTTACTCTCTTATCAAAAGTACAAAATTAATCATGACAGTTTAACAGGACTACCTAATCGAGATTCTTATGATGAGCATATTATAGAAGCGATGCATCGCTGGAAAAGGAGTGAAAAACCACTGTCTTTGGCCGTTTGTGATATCGATCATTTTAAACGAATTAATGATAATTTTGGTCATTTAGCCGGTGATAAGGTGTTGAAAAAAGTAGCAACCATTTTTAAATCTGCAGTAAGAGCCTCTGATTTTATAGCACGAATTGGCGGGGAAGAGTTCGTGTTTATTTTTGAACACACAGTAAGCAAAGATGCAAAATCCATTTTAGAGAAACTGCGTAAATCCATTCAAGATTGTCTGTTCTATTATCGTGAAAAGAAGGTTGATGTGACTGTATCGTTTGGCTTAACAACCGTTCTTAAAGAGGATGACGTGGAAGCGTTGTTTATGCGAGCAGATAACGCGATGTATAAAGCCAAAAATGGGGGCAGGAACCGCATCGAAGTCGAATAGGAGTTTTTCGTAAGCATTTCAAGCACAAAGTGCTCCGCATCTATAAATAACTTTAAGTATTTTATGTGTACAATTTCGTGCGATGGGATCATGAACAAGAAGGCCGATTGGACATTGGTGTCATTGTACCCGAGCGTAAGCATGGTCCCAGAGGATTAACGGTAGCATCATAGGTGAGGTCTGATATACCATCCCGTTTAGAAGAGTGCCAAAATGAAAATCCTCTGTTTTATGAACCCATCATTTTCATTTAATTGACTAAAAAAGAGAATGACATGAAAAAAAGTACACGAACTACCCCTCTGGTGTCAAAGGGAATATCAAAAACTAAACCTATACCCAAGCATCTCGAGCAAATTAATCAATGGGCGGCTGGAATTGACATAGGAGCCACCTCTCATTTTGTAGCTGTACCTGAAGGATGCACAACAACATCCGTTCGTGAATTTAAGAGTTTTACTCCAGACCTTTATTCATTGGCGGAGTGGTTAAAAGAGTGTGGCATACAAACCATTGCAATGGAGTCGACGGGGGTTTATTGGATTCCCGTTTATGAATTATTAGAAGAAAAAGGATTTGAAGTTAAATTAGTTGATGCAAGACAAGTGAAAAATGTGAGTGGTCGTAAAACAGATGTATTAGATTGCCAATGGATACAACAACTTCATACCTATGGTTTATTAAATGGGGCATTTAGGCCAGATAATGAGATATGTGCTCTTCGAACTTACGTTAGGCAACGTAGCATGCTAATAAGAAGTGCATCAAGGTATATTCAACAAATGCAAAAAGCACTGACGCAAATGAATCTTCAGCTGCATCATGTGATTACAGATATTACTGGTGATACGGGGATGAGAATTATTCGGGCAATCATAAATGGAGAGCGGGAAGCTGCTATTTTAGCAACAAATAGAGACCCTAGATGCAAGAGCAGCAAAGAGGATATTGAAGCTGCATTAACAGGTAATTATCGCGAAGAACACTTATTTTCCCTGAAGCAATCGCTAGAATTATATGATTATTTCCAAGAAAAAATTAAAGCTTGTGATGATGAAATAGAAAAATGTTTATCTGGATTTTCAACCAATACCTTGGGGAAGGATTTTTCTGTCGAGAAGCCGAAGTCTAATAAAAAGAAGGTCAGTAAAAATGCACCTGCTTTTAATTTAGGAGGAGAGTTATATCGTTTAACAGGAGTAGATTTATTAGCCGTCCCTGGCATAAATAACATATCCGCTTTACAGCTATTAAGTGAAGTTGGCTTTGATATGACTCGATGGAAAAATTCAAAGCAATTTTCATCCTGGCTTGGCTTATGTCCTGGCAATAAAGTCTCTGGTGGAAAACGTCTTAGCGGAAAAACTAAGCCATCTAACAATAAAGCCGCTGCTACTCTACGCATGGCAGCCTCTACTTTATACCGCAGCCAAACCTCTCTGGGCGCCTATTTAAGAAGACTGAAATCACGAATAGGGCCTATGAAAGCCATTACAGCAACAGCCCATAAGTTAGCTATTATTATTTACAATATGTTGCGTCATGGTGTGGACTACATAGAATCAGGTCAAGATTACTATGATGAAAAATATCGTAAACGAATGATCAAAAACCTAAAAAGAAAAGCAGCTGAGTTCGGCATGAGCTTGATCGAAAATCAGATAAATTTTACTCCAAATATCAATTAGATGTTGGGAGTTATTTAGAAGTCCTGAGTATGTCAGCAACAAGCAAGTTTCCAGGAGGGACTGTGAAAATAAAACGTGCTCTAAACACTATTCTTTTAATAATTTTGTGGATTTCTCTATTCCATACCAGCCATGCAAAGAGTGGCTTATACCGTATTACAGCGGAGAGTACCAACGAACTGAGTGTTTCTGAAAATAGCTTTGCCGTAGTCAACTATAAGGTTACCAACACCTCTAAACAAGTGCTTAAGTTAACCATGCCTGAAATAAAAGGAATCGAGCAACTTACTCAAGCCAGAGATAATTGCCCCAAACCATTTACTTTACCCTCAACTGGCTCCTCTTGCATCTTGTCTTTAAAAATTGATGGCAGCAAATTATCCGAACCGATTATGCAAGGCCCAACAGTGTGTTTGTTTGACGCCCCAGATCAATGTGAGTACCCCCAAAAAGACCATCAACTAAAAATAACGCAAACAACAGCCATCACCCAAGCAACTCTTGTTGCCATGAATTCCCCAGCCGCGACTAACCCCAGCTCGTGCTTCACTTCAACACCAAGCATCGCTTGCGCGTCATTAACATTAATGACCAGTGGTCCCACCGGAAGCTTAATTATTCGCAACAACTCAATCAACTTTATTGCATACAATATAAGCTCAACGTTCACCGGAGCTCTTGTGGGCAAAGTGACTGAAACAGGCAATACTGTCAGCAATTAATGCCAAACAGCAGCTGCACGCTTACTTACACACCTGGAAGTACCCCTGTTGCAGCAACAAACTTTACCATTCAAGGGATTAATACCTTACCAATAACGGCCTCCATTGCCATTAATGCCCCCCACCAACACTGTCTAACATTGCTAATAATGTAGGCTCCACCTCAGGTGGGGTTGGAGTTACGGTTACAGGGACTAATTTGACTGGAACAAGTTCATTGACCATTGGCGGAGTCTCGGCAACCAACCTTGTGGTCATCAACAACACGACCCTAAACGCCGTTACGCCAGCCCATACCGCTGGTCTAGTTGACGTGTCGGTCACCACCCCATATGGCAGTGCAACACTGAATAATGCTTTTACTTATGTGGCCACCGCAATTGGACAACCGACGAATGGAGGGAAAGTTGCCTGTCTTATGAGCAGTGGTGGATTCGATTTAATTGCATCGACCAATGACAACTCTCCAGGTGTCATCTGGTCAACGGATACAGGGACAAATACAGGCGCCACTAGCCTTACAAACGGGGCCAACAACACCACGCTTATTGTCGCATCCGCAGGAGGAACTCCAGTGTCGGCAGCAAAAGTTTGCTCGGATTATCAAATTGACTCTCAAGGCAATTCACCTTGCATGACCGGCGCTTGTTATAACGATTGGTATTTACCCGCTAAAGATCAGCTGAATTGTCTCCACACGAATGAGGTAGCCATTGGTAATTTTTCCAATGCGGATTACTGGAGCTCTACGGAAGCCTCTGCAAGCGATGCGTGGTACCAGGTGATGATAGGAGGAGCGTTTCAAGGAACATCAAATAAACTAACAAGTCCCTTTTACGTCCGTTGTGTTCGTTCCTTCACCCCTTACCCTTAATGACCATGGCTTTCAATGCTGATCTTCAAAGGATCGCATTGAAAGTGCTTTTGAGTTATTGAAACAGCTTATCAGTTTCAGACTACCATTCCCATCCTCCCTTTCTAAAGAGAAGTTGAGTTTTATCAATTACCGTGTATCCAATTCTAGAAAATTACATTTTTAAGTAATTACTCCCCGTGAGTTTTTGTACAATACTCGGTTTTTTTGCAGGCTGAAATAGACTTGGGCGTGGCTCCAGATCACACTTGTCTTTGATTCGATTAAACACGGTCAAACTGTGTTGTTCATCTATTTTGCCAGGCAGTAGTTTTTTAAACACTTCAAACAGGACATCAGGGAATAATCCATGCATCCCACTTTGGGGTTGTCTTAGGCCTTGAAAAAGAGTTTTAATCGTGATTACGGCTAATTTCAATTGCATGTTTCGTTCAAGGTACTTATCTATTATAGTCTTTACGTCAAGATGAGTCCCTTTAGGCAACGACACTTTGGTTAAACTATAATTCGTTTCCAATGCTCTGCAAAGAGTCTGAATGGCAAAATTACAATCCGCTAATGTGCTGGCAATTTTAAGTTCTGTGGGGTGGCCGCTGAGCGCAAAAGCATTATTCACTTGTGCTTTGTTGCCAGACCATAAACCAAAATGAATGATTGTTTTTTCATCCCCTCTTTTGATAGGAATCATCCAAGGATAGTTTTCTTGAATTAATCTTAACGAGTTTGTATTCCCTGACCATGACGCATAATGCACAATTTTAGTGAACGCTTTGTCTTGTTGAGTCATTAGGTTGGGGATATTGTCAATAACCCATTGTAATGCGGCCTCGTTACCAGACCAGGCAGCAAAATGAGCTAAACTTAGACCGCTGTTGTCGAGTGCCTGTAACTGAGACGGGTAGTGTGTTTTAATCCAATCCAGAGATTCAGTGTTCCCCGACCAGGCCACGTAGTGTGCTATCAAGCATCCATGAGCATCCATGGTAGACATAAGGTGAGGCGCTTTTTCATGCACCCATTTTAATGCATCCAAATTGCCAGACCAGGCGGAATAATGCGCAATGTTTCTTTTGTTATTGCACATCAAATCCAATAATTGTGGGTGTTTTAATTGAATCCATTTAAGCGCTTCAACACGTCCTGACAAGGCAGCGTAATGCGATATCAGCTCATTGTAGTCGTCTTTAGATGCGGCAGAAATTGAGGTATTGTTGTTCACCCAATCGAGCGCTTGGGCACTGCCAGACCAAGCGGCATAGTGAAATAAATTGGCCTTATTAGGGTCTTCGGACTGTGTAAAATTGGGATAGTTTGATAGCTCTGCTGTGAGTGCTTTTAATTGCCAAGAAGCCTTTATGTCTAAGGGCTTATCCACATATCGTAGTTTTGTTTTTAAGCGCTGAAACACCAATTGATACAAATCGCTATTTATTTTGGAGCTTTTCAACATCCAGGGTTTAACTCCTATGATTTTGAGTTGCTCCAGCCAGTAGTTGGTATCTTCCTTCATCAGCTTCCCCTCATCCGCCCCTTTATGCTCCTTCTCTCCATGATTTGGGAGAAGGGATTTTAGGGTCAGAATGTTCTTTTGCTCGCCTTTTAGCATCTTGGAACTCTATGTCGCTAATGTCAATGAACGGATAGGCATTTCAAACCATCTCTTTCCTGTTTTTCATCGAGGTCAGTGTATTCTCGAAGACAGACAAAGTTGGATAGTCAGTTAGAGCAATAACAATTAATTGAGTTTTTGAGAAGCGCAATTGAAAATCATGGAAAATACAGTTGCATTAAACCAAAATCTAATTGCCTTAAAACAACAAGAAATCCCCACTGATGTTTTCCCGACCTTTTCTTTCAACCCACCCAGCCAAATCAAAAGAGATCACCGAATCAAAATGGTGATAAACACCTTGAAGACAATCCCAAAAGACTTCGTTTATAAATCAGGACTCATTTTCTGAACAAAAATCAAACTATATGGCAATTAATAGTAAATTATGATTGATTTTTTTCTTCTGTTTGGGTATAATGATTGATAATAGATAACGTACTAACCGTTGTTGCGCCATGAAAATAAACCTGATCATTATTTTTAACAGCCGATTTCCGAGCCACAAAATCATTCCTGACTTCAATTAACACTAAGCGTTAAGTGATACGCTAAAATTTTTCCAATTTTAAACCAAAATCAGAGCATTCCGCTTACTTGTCTTGAGGCATAAATCCCTCATGCACCTGGTTTTGTAAACGCATAGAGAAAATAGGAGTCATCATTATGATCACAGAAAGTAATAATTTAGAACAGTTATGGGCAAAGATCGAAAACGACACGGACATCATCACCGTGTTAAATAAATTAGGGTTTTGGGATTTATCGAAAAATAACACGGGCATTCAAGTTGAGGAGTTAGTTAAGACTCAATATCGTCAAGCTTTACTGGCTTTCCATCCTGATAAACATCCACAAACAGAGAATAGTACAAATCCATATGCCAATCGTATAACCCAGAAACTCCTCGAACTTTATGAGCGATTTAAGAACAAAAAAGCAACCAAGTTGCAACCTGAGCCCGATGAAAACCAATCGAAAAACGTTGACTCGGATTGGGATTGGACAGTGCTCGCTGCTAAAGCTGCAGGGTGTTCAGTTGAAGGAAAGAGGATAAGATACGACTTTCTAGATAGTAAAGTTAACGACGATTATGTGAACACGTTGTTTGAAAAACTACGCAACACAACTCTTTTACAGAAGTCTAATCTATTAGCATCCTTGAGTTTTATGGACTATTACGCGATGATAATTCATGGGAAACCCAGCCTATTAAAAACCATAACATCCCCCCTTCTAGAAACACAATTACCCTTTCTACAAAAGGTTTTTGAAAGTCCTGGATCGATATCTGTAAGAATCCACAATGTTCAACTCCAGTGTTTTAGAGAAGCCCTGCAAAATCCAGATAAGCAAGTGGCTAAGATGCTTGTAGTTAATGGGTTGATAAGTCACAAGAATGTAGTTAAACCAGGAAATATCAATCCTTTGAACTTGGCTTTGAAATATGGTCGGGATGATATTGTAGAAGTGTTGTTGTCAGTGGACCTGATCAAATCACAAGAGCTGGATTTCATGACTAATTGGTTGGCTAAAACCGCTGAATCTGCTTATAGCGGTGTATCTATTGGAGGTCAAGGGAATGGGCATTATCCCTTTGACGTACCAAATACGTTTAAGGAGGTTGAATTGGGCAAACCATTGTCCTTTTTTGCTTCTGAGAGCCGATTTAAAACCCATTTTGAAAATCAAGACCTTAGAACAATTCTCACGGGGCTCCTAGTGCTCGATAGAAATCGTGAATCCCAACGGGACCGCTTTACAAATGAAATGACGTTTAAAGGGGTTAATTCTCAGGATATTTTTAATTCGCTTAGCCATATCCCTGCGCTCGCTATCATGAAACAGTCGTCAGGTGGTCACTTAGCGATCGTTTTAGGGGCGGTCCCAGAACTAACGGACAAGCATCGTGAAGCATTAAGAATGCTCCAGAATAGTGTCAAGCTTGAAAACCATCATCATGGCAGCTTGTACACATACTCTTATGGTGATGCGACAATTGCCTGTGAAGCAATTGTCGGAGTCATCAAAGCCTATATTCCAGAGGAAGACTGGCCACCCCATTTGAAACATATCAAGCCCAAAAGAGGCGGTAATCAGTTTTCACTATCGAAAGATCAAGCAAGCGCATTTCTTAAAGCCATGCAGTTATACGGTCAATATCACCAAGAAGCAGCCAAACTCCGTCCTCAGGCCATACAAGCGATTGTGGAGTATGTTCAACAAGCAATAGCGAAGACGAGAGGGTTTGAACAGGCCATGTTGAGCACGCTGTATTCAAGTGTTTGCGATAGTCTATGGTCTAATCCACAGGAATTTAACGAGCGTTCTAAAAACGAAATCAACAGTCAACCCACAAAGATCGAAGCTCTTTCTCCTCCTGTGCAGGCAAAGGAAAATGCATTACCGGTGATGAGTATTGCTAAAGTTGAACTTGTGAATAAACTCGTAGGCAAGTGTGGATTAGAGAGTCAAGGAATTACAGGAGATGCGTATGTGGACACAAGGGGCTCTTTAATCATCCCAGCTGCCGGATATTATGCCAAAAAAGCGATTAAAGCTGCTTTGGGAAGCTGCGACATAAAGGGGGAAATGAGTGCCAAGGGGGAAAAAGATTTTGTACGCATCCACCCCACTGAATTTCCGAAGCTTCAAGCTCACTTTCCAAGGTTTATGGCTAAACCCTATCAGGACAGTAACCAGTCCGCTTCTAAACAGGGATCTTTGACCTCTGCAAATGGCTTTTTTGCAACCAGTACTGCTCAAAGCTCCAATAACTCCTCATCCTGTAACCCACCGCCTACTCCTTCCAGATTTAAATAATCCTAAGCGTTGGAACGTAGAGTAAGTGTTGGTAGGATACAAACACACCAGCTCAATGCATTGTGCTGGTGTGTTTAATTTCTTACAAGATCGAAAAACACAATGGCCTAGTTTTTCTTTGTGACGTCATGGAAGAGGCGACTTAGGTTGCACATCATTCTAAAAAAATTGCTTTTTTATTTTCAGCAATCAGTCATTTTGCAAACCACTTAAGCAAGCTTGATGGACACATCGTTAAAATGGAGTGGTCCAATTTTACAGGCCTTACGAAAAACCCCCATCACTTTGTTAAAAGACGGTTTTAATTCAGTCATTTAGTCCATCTAAACTCCCTTATTAAAAATGACTTTTGCCTCGAGCTTGAGGGTTTTCGTAAGTCCTGTTTTATTGATAAGGAGAAAAAGTACTTTCTTGTTCTTTTTGTTGCTCGATTATTTGTTGTCGGCTGGCAAACTCTAGTAATTGATCTTTAGATACATAAAGCGTATAAGGTTTATCCGAACAATAATTACCTTCAATCTGAAAGGAAAACGTATTATTCTCTTCTTTAGTTTTCCGTGGATTAACTGGACTTAATTTTTCCACAACATGATAAGTACTTAAAGCCTGTCTTTCCTTCTCATTAAATCCAAATTGTTTACATAGATCCACTATGTCGAGACTGGCTAAATAGTCCATTGCTAACTTCTCTTTGACTTCCGAAAATGGTTCAGTGGAGCGCATACTTTCTAAACTTTCTTTAAAATTTGCAGTTTGATGCGAATGGACTAACGATTCTGTTCCTGCTTTTGGATCGAGCTTAAACACCAGGTCTCCCCGAAATAAATCTCTTCCACCTAAAATGACTGCTTCACTATCACATTCAAGGACTGCTTTCTGTGGTGCTTTTGAATTTAACCAGCCCTCTTGATCAAAAATATATACACTTCTTACCCCCAATAAATCGGTAACCCCTGGAGTACCCTCATAAGTACTTATTAGTAAATATCATGAGAGAACGAATAAGATCTATACGGAAAAACTAAATGTCTGTAAGAGAACATAGAAGTACAAATAAGACCCAGATTAAATCATTTGAGTACAAAGATTACACCAGCGGTTACAACTCCTGCGCTTACTATTGCTTTAGCAAAGAAATTACACCATGACCCAGATGACTGCTCTGTCTTTACTAGTGGAGTTAGTTCCTCTTGCACGTGAGGGTTTTGCAACGATGTCTTAGCACCTAGCTTACCATTGAGGAAAGGACAAGCGTCTATTTCATCTGATTCCATAGCTTCATTTACCCTTGGACCGCTTGTCTTTGATGAACCGATTGGGTCTAAGGTAGTTTCGTGAGGAAGTTGTTCATATAACGAAGGAGCTAGTTTCTGAATCACTGGAATTAATCCGGCATTAATGCCCCTTGAGTTCTCATTGATACCAGAAGTTGTTTCAAGTTTCTGCAAGGTGTCACCAATTGAAACTAGTTTTTTAAGGGCATCCAGTTGGTGAGCGTTCATTTCCACTGACTCCCCATTTTCAAGTTTTTGAACAACCTCAACGAGTTGGTTAAATCCCAGCTTCTCTCTTAGTTGAGCAACAATTTCTTCACAGTAAGGTAACTGCAATCCTAAAATTGGCCCAGTCTCATTGCTTGGTAAAGACAAAGCTTGTTGCTGAAGAGCTAAAAATAATTCTTCATCGTTTAATAGGGATTTAAGCGCTTGCGCACTTGGATGCTCTATTCCGTGAAGAACAAGATCTTTTAATAATTGTTCGACAATCATTTGTTCTGAAACGAGAATCGCAATGGACAATAACGCAGCTGTATTTTTGGGGTTCGTTAAATCTGGATTAGCCAATTGGCCATTAATTCGGACGTCTATCAATTCCTCATCGATTGAAAGAGGTGTTTCCGGATCTAAATACAGCGCTGGACTGCCCTCTTGTTTCTTTAAATCAAAAGCATAAATGATTGCCTTGAGCGTGTTTTGAGTTACTTTATAGGGGTTCGTCAACTGTTTTAATAAAGGATGTCGAGTACTTTTACCTAATGTCGCTTTGAGTGGTTGGATCATTTCCATAGCAAGATTAATGGTTAATAGATCCTCTACGGTATTTTTGTCTTTTGCATCTTTTTGCATTTGCTCAAATACACGCGATGTGACGCCATCATCCATTAATTTTGAAGGGTCAAATCCATATTCCTTTTCCAGAGTTTCTAGAAGAATATCCATTGCATTAAATGATCGATTTTGCGTATGAAGAATGTGTTCATTTCCTTTCATTAGACCAAGCATTAATAATTTTCCTTGTTCCTCTGGTAGGCGTCTAAAACCACTCTTAGAAATTCGTATGACTCGAATGATGTCTTCGGCATATTCTGGATCAACCAACTTCTTATTGTTCTCTTGAAGAATCCATCCCATTGGAGCCGGTTTCTCATTAACATTAACTACAAAACCATTACTCTGATAGGTTTGTGCATGCTCGGGATCAAGATCAATTTTACTGCTGGATGGAATAGCTGATGTTTCGATTACTATACCTGAATGCGTCTTAACTAATTTTTTATCACTTTCAATGATGATTTCAAACTCACCTCTACTTAATTCTTCACTGATGCGTTTATAGTCCTCGGCCTCTATTCCGTGAGGGTGACAAAGATAAAGAAATCCTTGTTTTGACAGCTGGCTACTAAGATTGATGCCTGTTTGCCAAACAGAAAAGTGAATGGTATCCCAAATCGATTCACCCCCACGAGTCATTGATGTATTTGGGTATCTTAGGGGTTGGCTACGCTCATTTAATATTTTCCCAATACCAACAATATAATGACTTGATTGCTCTAATACTATCGTATTACGGGCGACTTCTGATGAGTCTTTTGAAAGACCAAACAAATCAGATTGGTTTTTTCCTTCAGCAGTGAATTCAGTAGAGTAATCTTCATAATGTTCTTCACAAACAGGACCTAACAGAGCAGCAAATTGAGCTAGACTGAGTTGGAATCTAATGGCCAATGCCCCCATTTCCGAAAAATTCTTTCTTAATGCTTCCATGCCATGAACAGAATCGTTTTTTTGTTGAAATTTTCTACCTGTGTATTTGAGCGTAAAACCTTTAATAGAAGAATCAGTTTTGGGATACATCGACAACCTGTTATAATAACAACCTAAAAGTATTTGTATTGTACATTTGTATTCTTAACATAGTATTAAATCAAAATACTCACAACACCTTTCATTGAGGCAATTGGTCGGCCCCCCAAATATAGGGAGTTTAATCAGAGGCAAAGTCTTTTGTTTAACTTACTGATTTTAAGGGCTGTCCTAATTGAGACATAGGTAACAAAATAGCGAGTAGGCTGGGCTTTAAGCCTGATGGATCCTCACTTTTTTATTCATATGAGGATCCCTTAGGCTTAACAGCCCAGCATTTTGCCAAGTATTGTATTTACCGTTGGAAAATAGATAGGAATCAAGAATTACTATTATTTTAAGTCTGATATTTGATGGATAGAATCTAGAAATAGTCTATTTTTTATAGCGCTTAATTGCGAAGCTTTTTCTATTAAGTCACTTCGGTGGTAACAATTTAATTTAATTTTAGATTTATTTATATGATGCTCCACTGTACGAGGAGAAATTTCCAAAGCATGTGCGATTTGTTTTAACGCAAATCCTCTTATTAAATAATAAAGACATTGCAACTCTCTTTTAGAAATAATTTGGTTATTAGAGGAGCTGACTAAAGGGGAGTAGCTAGCAATTTTGATTAAACTTAGCACACCTTCGACTGTACTTCTTACATAAACAGGTAATTTAACAGCAGTAAGACTATACTCTGTGTTTTGATGCAACATCATCTCAGTAAACTCAAACGATCTTTCTGAGGACATCACTCTTAGATCATTTGCGCGCCATGCTGATGCGCTCTCTCGCCAGGGAAAGTCAAAATTTGTTTTGTTCAATAGTTCATCTTTTGGCACTTTTAAGAATTGACAAGATTCTTCGTTACAATTGATGTATTTGCCTTCTGAATCTAAATGATATACATGCCAATTCGGTAAAGAAAACAGACTGTCCATGCTAAGTAACGGCATTAAATCGTTAATCTCAGATTTATTAGCATTGCTCAATTTATGCATATCAAAGTTCTTTGATGTCTATAAAAAACCAATCAAACTAATTATACATTAAAAAAGAATTTTTGCATATATTTTATGCATATTGTTTATTTATAATATTTGTCATGAATCCTTTGTCATTATAGATATTAATGACGAAGAACCATTAACTGATAAAGCCATTGTCAGAGCAGTTAGCAGAATTCAAAACCGGGTTGGCATTCCTCATTGGACAGCACAGGATTTGCAGCGCCCCTTTGCAACCCAATTCGAGCAAATACCAAATGTAGATCCTTTAGTAGAACATCAGTAAATGTCAATAGGTGAATTTCACCGATGTAACTATAACCAACCCAAATTACAATATTGTTCATAACTTAAACAATAGGAGTGGTAATTATGGTAGATGTATAAAAATCTCTCTTACAAGAGCACAAAAAACAATGCTAAGTGAGGTTTTTTTAGAGGAAAGATGTTCTAGAAGATTCCGGTCTGAAGCTAATGGCTATATGGGCGACTTGATTCATTGGATCAATAACTCAGGCACTCATGCTATTAACCGAGGCGATGTTGTCGAGACCCTAAAAGGTATTCATAACGAATCTTATATAGAAGCGGGTTATGTCACCGCAAAGTTTAGTCCTAAAGCTATTGGAACATTACAGAACATCATGTGTTTACAGATAAACAATTAATGCGTTTTATAACTATTTTAGAGGTGTTAGATGAAATCATTATTAGAAAGATTAAAAGAAAAAGTTTTAAATGACGAGGTATGGAAAAAATGTCCCGATGCCGAGAAGGAAGCCCATGTGAGGGGTCTTTGCGAAGAATACGCAAAAGCTACTTATTATGAGATATTAGGTATTCCTAAACCAGAAGGGGATTTAAGCACTGTGGACAGTAAAAACGTTAGGAGTGCTTACCTAACGACATCAAAAGGATGCCACCCTGATAAAACGACCGTTCCAGTTATTAAGGAGTACTTTACGACATTATTTAGGCTTGTGAAAGATGCTTATGATACTTTGAGTGAGCCTGCGCTAGAAAGAAAGTACCGTCTTACTCTTCCCGAATCCTCCGAACAAAAAGATACGAAAAGTGAATCTAAAAGTAATACATCTAGCTCATCTAGCTCATCTAGCTCATCTAGCTCATCTAGCTCATCTAGCTCATCTAGCTCATCATTTTCTCATTCTGCAAAAACTGAATCTTCTCAGAAGCCTGCTTCTAAACCAGGTCCTTCTAAACCAGCCTATTCTTCAAGTACAGCTAGTGGAATATATAACCGTGATATTGCTAAGGGAGAGAATATATCTACCGTAAACGATACTATAACTATCACCGGGGATATCCATGGGAATGTTAGTAGTGTAAATGGCACTATTAATGTGACCGGGAAGATCTACGGCAATGTCAGTACTGTAAATGGTACGATTCAAGTGACTGGGGAGGTCTATAGCTCTGTTAGTAGTGTAAATGGTAATATTAAAGTGGTCGGGAATGTCTACGGCAGTGTTAGTAGTTTAAATGGTTCGACTAAAGTGATCGGGAATAACTATGGCATTGGTAAAAGTGGACCAAAAACGTCTCATACCTCATCAAGTGGGGGAACAACATTCTTTACCCCTGGGGCTCAAAGCAATACATTTTTTAGCAGCACTGACAAAGATGGAAATCAAACCAACATCTTCACGTCTCCTGACGTTGTTGTTGGTGAGGGGGAAACCTTTCAATTTGATGATATTTTTAAACATATGAAATTTTAATCGTTTCTATCCCAGCATACACATCTAAATTTTGGACACTAAACAGCGTTTTGCCTTCGTGCTGTGCTTTATGCACAGCAACCAGTATATAAGTGATTATCAAGTCTTTTGATAAAGGGATTATTATCGTTAAAAGAAATTTCTGGGGCATTTGGATTGATACATTATCGATAGTCACGCCTATGTTCGCTTCTTCATTAATTTTATCAAGGCATGCCAAAAATTGAATGAGCTGTTCCTTTGAAAATATTCTTTTCAGAGATCAAATCTATATCTTCAGAAAAGCGACGATCTTCAAAATAGATTCTTTTTATTGCTGTCCCGCCATAGAAAACAAAGTGCTGTTTAATATCATTTTTTGAGATGAGTATTGACCAGGGTAAACTATAAGAGATAGGGGGTCATCAGGACTTGACCCCTATTTATTCTGAATGCGATTATTTTATCCGGTTAAGTGCATCATCTCTTAACTGGGTTGTCAAAATCCATTAGGCCAAGACGCTCCATGTCCGTCCCAATTCCCTTGAACATTTGTTCTTTAGAATTTATAGATATCATCTTAAGCTACTCCAAATGTAATCCTTGGATAGTTTTTAAGGGTAAAAACAATTTAAAGTTGTTTTCTGATAATGCCAAGAATCCATAATGCTTATAAAAACTTATGGCTTTATCATCTTTGGCATGAACTACTATGGCAACAATCCCGACTTGCTTTCCTACTGCTATAGTTCGCTTCATAGCATCGATTAAGAGCAACCCTCCTAATCCCCTTCTCTTATATTTTTCATCTACTGCCAATCTACCTAATAATACTCCAGGCAATACCGGATATTTGGGTAGCTTTTTAATTAAAGATTCTGGTAAATCCCCAGGAAATATTCCTATCGTTGAAATAGAGCAATAACCAAAAACAACATCGCTTCCTTGTTCTGATAAAACATAGGTTACAGACATATTTTTTTTAATGTCCTGACTTGCTTGAGTCTGCAGATAACGATCAAGTTCATCTCTTCCGCAAGAGAAATTTGATCGATCATGTTTATCCAATTGCTCGATTATATATTCTTCCTCTTCCATCATTTAGATTGAACACCCTTTTTATAACGATTAGCTGCTTTAACCAAATTCTCGCTTGGCTTGGGTGGATTTAATAAAGCTTGAATAAAAATAACTCTATCAGCTTCCGTCAGCTGGAGTTGTTCATATTCTTTAATTACGCGTTGTGCTGCTTCATACGCTGAATTAACAACAAAATCTGTAAGACTAATGCCTTTAAGTGAGGCAGCATCTTTTAAAACTGATTTTTTGGCCGAACTTATTCTAGCCTCTAAGCGTTCGACTTCATTTGAATGTTTGGAAACATGTACCATAGCAGATACTCCTATTTATTAACTTAATTATACGGCATTTTGCCGTATTTGTAAATTTTAAACAGTAATTTAATGATGGGATTTAGGGGACACTTATAGCTTTACAACAGTGAATAGGAAGAAAATCGGGGCGGCTTGTTGAAAAACATGATCAAAGTTGGATCAAAATCTTTAATAGTTGGTAAAGCGCAAAATAGATTAACCTTTGATAGGGGTCGATAGGGGGCAAGTCCTGATGAAACCCCATTAGTAAACTTTGGAGTTGTTCAGATTGCGTATTTCAGTAAGATAATTTAAACCCTGAATCACGCTGAAAATTAGACAATTAGAAAAAAATACTCTAACAGTTGTTTAATAATTCCTTAATAAAAAACGGGTATAATTGACCATTAGTTGCGCAATATGAGTTGTTCATGTTGCATAGTATGGAAGTCATCGAGATGTTATCGGTATTAGAGCTTAAAGCCCATCAAAACATGAGACAGTGCTCTGTGGCTGAAATCGTTCATGCCATCGAATTCCCAAGCCATAAAATCCCCGCACACTAACAACCACTCATTAAGAGTATTACGCCAGTTTTTTGGGTTGCTAGGGCAACTGTAGGCTGGCTGTCCGCTCCCTTAAGATCGCGGTTGTTTGTGCTTGATGAAACATTACCCCAATCCAGCTCAATTCAATCCGATTCACTACCATTAGGGTGGCGCATAGCAACTCCTACTCCACAACGGTCGTAATCTCTTAATAACCCGTAAATATAACATTATTAAATAGTCACTAATGAAGAGTTGATGGCCACATGGATACAAACCAACAAGAGAAAAAAATCGCATCGCCTGTTGATGTTTTAGCCGATTGTCCTAGTCACAAAAACCTAGAACCAATTAGCCAAGAAGAGATACCCGATGTTTTTTAGCCATCAGCTAGAAAAAATGCAAATGAACCAACCCACACACTCCAATACGATGAATCGTGTGTAACCAATATAGGTAAAAAATGAATCTAGAACAAGCTATCAATGAAATTAAATCAGGAAAAGCGCCGCAAGGATTAGAGCTTAACCTTTCTAACGAAAATATTGATGATACTGGTGCTGAAAAACTGGCCGAAGCCCTCCGATCTGGAAAGGCACCGCAAGGATTAGAGCTCTGCCTTGGGAACAACAAGATTGGTGATGCCGGTGCTGAAAAATTAGCCCAAGCCCTACAATCAGAGAAGGTACCGCAAGGATTAATGCTCTACCTTGGGGACAACAAGATTAGTGATACCGGTGCTGAAAAACTGGCCGAAGCCCTACAATCAGGGAAAGCGCCGCAAGGATTAAGACTTAGCCTCGAGGACAACCAAATTGGTGATACCGGTGTTGAAAAACTGGCCAAAGCCCTGCAGTCAGGGAAGGCGCCACAAGGATTAACGCTTGACCTTAAAGGCAACAATATCAGTGCTGCGGGTTCTGAAAAACTAGCTCGCGCGATAGCTTATCAAAATCATTTTAATAACAAAGCCATTGAAGTTATAGGGATACCCGAGGATACCTTAACCAAGGCCAAGAAGGAATTGCTTGAGCAATGCAAAACTGTTGTCCTATGCATTAAAAAGCACCCCGATTTAGTGGGCAAGGAACTCATTCAAAGTATGCTTCAACGCAACCTGTTTCCAAACATCCTGTTTTTTAGCCATCACCCAAAAGAAACACAATTTAACCAACCCACACGCTCAAATACAATGAAGCGTGTGTAGCAAATAGAGGTACAAAATGAATCTAGAACAAGCTATCAATGAAATTCAATCAGGGAAGGCAGCGCAAGGATTAACGCTTGACCTTGGGTAAAACGGTATTGATGATGATGGTGCTGAAAAATTAGCCGAAGCCCTGCAATCAGGGAAGGCAGCCCAAGGATTAACGCTCAACCTTGAGAACAACGATATTGCTTCTGCTGGCGCGAAAAAACTGGCCGATTTCCTAAAATCAGGGAGTGCGCTACAAGGATTAACCCTTAACCTTAAGTACAACGAAATTGAAAATGAGGGTGTTAGAGAGCTGGCCGATGCCCTACAATCAAGGAATGCGCCGGAAGGATTAACGCTTGACCTTCGGCGCAACAAATTTGATGCTAATGGTGCTAGATGGCTGGCCGATGCACTACAATCAGGGAAGGCGCCGCAAGGATTAACACTTAACCTTCGGCGCAACGAAATTGGTAATGATGGTGCTGGATGGCTGGCCGATGCACTACAATCAGGGAATGCGCCGGAAGGATTAACACTTAACCTTGGACGCAGCGAAATTGGTAATGTTGGTGCTATAAGGCTGGCTGATGCCCTACAATCAGGGAAGGCGCCTCGAGGATTAACGCTTGGCCTTAAGGACAACGAAATTGGTGATGATGGTGTTGGAATGCTGGCCGATGCCCTACAATCAGGGAAGGCGCCGCAAGGATTAACGCTTGGCCTTGAGGGCAACGTAGTTAGTTTTGATGGTCTTGAAATGCTGGCTGATGCCCTACAATCAAGGAATGCGCCGGAAGGATTAACGCTTAGCCTTGAGGGCAACTCAATTGATGATGAAGGCGCTACACTACTGGCCCAAGCCCTCCTATCAGGGAATGCGCCCCAAGGATTAACGCTTAACCTTGAAAGCAACGAAATTGGTGATGATGGTGCTGGGATGCTGGCCCAAGCCCTACAATCAGGGAATGCGCCGCAAGGATTAACCCTTAAACTTGGGGACAACTTTATTAACGATGCTGGTGCTGAAAAAATAGCTCGCGCGATAGCTTATCAAAATCATTTTAATAACAAAGCCATTGTCGTAAAAGGGATACCCGAGGATATCTTAATCAGCGCCAAGAAGGAATTAATTGAGCAATGCAAAACGCTTGCCCTTTGCATTAAAAAGAGCCCCAATTTAACGGACAACACCCACAATACGTTTCCAAAAGACCTATTTCCAAGCATGATGTTTTTTAGCTATCACTCAGAGGAAACGCAATTTAACCAGCCCACTCGCTCCAATACATTTAAACAAAGAGATAAAGAAGAAGACTGTGCTCAAAATGGCAAGGAAGAAATTGTATTGGTAAAAAAGATTAAAAGCGAGAAAGAACCGAATTCTAAAAAAAGTGAGCTTTTAACGTCAGATAAACAAGACAACAATCTTAAGTCTTTTCCAAAAGAGCGGCTTCCACGCATCACGATTTTTAGTCATCTCCCAGAGGAAACGCAATTTGACCAACCCACTCGCTCCGATACATTTAAACAAAGAGATAAAGAAGAAGACTGTGCTCAAAATGGCAAGGAAGAAATTGTATTGGTAAAAAAGATTAAAGTTGAGAAAGAACCGAAATCTAAAAAAAGTGAGCCTTTAACGTCAGACAATCAAGACAACAATTTTCAGTCTTTTCCAAAATCCAAATGAGGCAGAAGGGCTGAGTCAATGAAGCACTGTTCAGTGCGTTTTCATGGATATTGTTCAATAGTCTACTGCGCTGCTGATGTAAAAAATCAGCAGCGTCAGTAACAGTCATTGCCTTGCCCCCCATACACTCAGCCTCGAATATTCAATAGCGCTCAAAATCGAGCTACAGCAACCAAATGAAATAATAAATAGCCCAAAACCATGCGTTACCGCTCAAATCAATGAGGTCTTTGAGAATAGAGCGCTGGGCTTGCTGCATTTTGCAAATGGGAACTAAACTTTACCTAAAATTGCCCATATGTACACATTAGGTCTAAAGGTTCATTTGAGAAAGTATTAATTAAGCTTCTGAACAGATGTATCAAAGAGACAATAGGAATAATAGCAATGGTTAATGCTATGGCCAGCGAATGTCTTAACACTTCGAGGGGAATTGCAATTGCCCAAGCTATTGCATTAATTATGGGTGTATTTTGTCTCTCCTCTAACCAGGTATCAGCAATTAATTTACGTGCTATCAATGGAAAAATTAAAAAATCCAATGCGCCTTTGACCCCTGTTTTACGATTATAAACAGCATGGATTTCGGAACCTACTATTAAAGGGATCAGATAGGGACGAAAAAAAGCCGTCATAATTTGCTCAAACACCGTTTTTTGAGAAGCAGAAGGTGGATGATCATAATGATCACCGACCAAACAGGTATAGGTTGCATCGATAGTTTCATACCAGCATAAATCTCTATTCCACTGTAATTGAATAAATTCGTGAGTCAACAGATCGGGTATTTCCTCAGACATTAATACATGGAGCATAGGCTTGTTACGATAACGAATACCTGACGACTTGGATGTAGGATTTAGCACTTTAAAAAAATGAGGCATAAAGCGTTATTGTTTAATTTATTGATAATATGCGAAAATTATAGCAATCAATTCTGATAGATACTATATCTCATTAGCGATTTGAAAAGCAGATGCAAAAGTTCATGCAGTTGTGTCTACTAAAGTGGGGTAAAATCAAGCTACAGCGTGATGAATATCAAATGACTCTCAACAAAAATTTCTAACCGCATTTAAACCCTGAATTTCATCATCTACCTCTGAATCTCTTTCAGGTTCAGCCACAACCCAAACTAATGACTCAGCATGCGCTTTGGCCTCTTCTGCGGTTTGAGTCACAGCATCCATACCATCAAAAGCTATTGTAGACAATTCTCTCTGTTTGTTTACGTCTATCTGATCAACATAGGTCAATGCCCCCAAATTTTCTTGAAGTCTCTCCGTATGAGTTGATTTAGGAATCACTGCCACACCTCGAGCCATATGCCATGCCAATGCAATCTGAGTAGGTGTTGCATCCATATTATCAGCAATTGTTACTAAAATTTCGGACTTGAGTATAATAGACGACATATTGTATCCCAGCGGTGAATAAGCAATAACTTGTATACCATTGTCTCGACAAAATTTAATGGTTGCATCATTAGGACATAATAAATTCGACTCAACTTCGTTGCTGAATGGCTTAGGCAATTTATTCTTGTCACATACAGCGATTAGTCGTGAGAGATGGCCTGGATAGCAATTAGACACCCCCACCGTTTTAACTTTATCACCTAAAAGAGATGTTACTGCCTCCCATGTATTCGTCAGTTGTTCTTCACTACCGAAAATATGATCTCTGTAAGGATGATGAAGCATAAACGTATCAATGTACTCTACGCCTAAAGCCTTAAGGTACGCTTGAATATCGTCAGGCTTATACTGATCTGATTTCATGGTAAGCCATAATTCATCGCGAGAGATCCCCAGGCCACCCTCCGCTTTGGGTTTCATCGCTTGCTGAATTGCTCCACCAATTGCGGGTAAATTGCCGTAGCTTAATGCAAGATCTATATGTCTGTACCCTAGCTCCAAAGCTTTATACACAGTATTTTTGACAGCTGTCATTCGCTGTTCTACATCTTCAATGCGATCTAATTCAACACCAATAAAGGTTCCAACTCCCATTAATGGGAATACTTTGTTATAAGGCATATCTACTCTTTAAGTGCGTAAACGATTATATTATACGTCAATATTGTATTAAAATATATCAATATGGTTTTAAACAGTAAGTAGGGGCATTTTGCGCGTAGAGGATAAGACAAATAAAGCAGATCTTTTAACGTGATATCGATTTATGGCTCTAAAACGATCCGAATCTCGATTTTTGCATCAATCTTTATAATGAATGCACTTGCGCGAGGAGCTGCAAGAACAGCAGTTATTCTCAAAACTGAAGAAAATGAATCCATGCCTGTCGAACAACCGCATGAACTAAAGAAAATTGAGAGAATGGTTTCAAAGAATTGGGCTCGATAACAGGCTGGATTATTTTTAGAGTAACACAGCGACAAGGAAGTTATTGATAAAATAACTGATGTTGGTATTACAGATAAGCCAGCCGTTTTATTTAATTTGCATAGCAATGGGATAAAATAACATAGCACTATCCCCCATCAAACTTGAATTTGAGTTAGACTAAATAATAAAAAAAATTTAAGGATAATGATGACTAAAAACACATCGATGGAAACACGTATGATGCAGATCGTTTTTCCGAATCAGGTAAATCATGTTGGAACACTTTTTGGCGGACACGCGCTTGAGTGGATGGATATGGTGGCAAGTATCGCGGCAACTCGCTATACTCGAACTACTGTTGTCACCGTTGCAAGTGATAAAATCGAATTTAAAGTTCCTGTAAAAGTGGGCGAGCTCATTGATCTTGTTGCCGTTGTCGAGAGTGTTGGAAAAACAAGTTTAACTGTTGATGTAAAGCTGTATTCCGAAATCTTGCCAACTGGTGAGCGAAAACTATGCACGGAAGGAAAGTTCACAATGGTTGCTGTAGATACGAATATGAGTCCTATTCCTATTATTCGATAGTCTCACCACCTTGTGAGAAAAGCTCCGACAATCAATTCCACGAAATTGGCATCTGAATCTGTAAAAAGCGTGCCATCAAATCATGAACAGCATCGAGTAAACCAAGTTAGCAGTTTTTAGCAACGTTTGAGATTACAAATGCACAACAAATAAACTTATCTTCTAATGATTACCCTTGAACTTCAGATAACAATCAAATTAAATCTTAATGACAAGACGATTTATTACAGTCAACATAAATTGAGCGTAAACTAAATCATGGATTGATCAAACTATTTTAAATGGTGAGAAAGACGTTTCCTAACAATAATAATCTCACAATTCAAGCAGGCCTCAGGTCTGCTTTATTTTGCTTTTTAAAATTGCTCAATCACTCCTTAAGCCCAATGACCAAATTATTTAATTTTAAAAAGTGCACCTAGAAGTGTACCTAAATTTAGGTTGGATAAAAAATTTGATTTAATTATTATGCGTAACTTGTTGATTTAAAAGGATTTTAACTGGTCGGGACGGAAGGATTTGAACCTTCGACCACTAGCACCCCATTCTTAAAAAGACCGTTTTCAAACAGTATCAATTGATATCAAATAGATATCATTCCCCTTTTGGGCAATAAGAAATTAGAGCACTTAAAAACTCGTGAGATAACTCAAGCCCTCGATAAGATTGTAGGCCGTGGCTCCCCTGTTCATGCGAACAAGGTGCTAAGTACTCTAAAGCAAGCCCTTAACTATGCTGTAAGCCGAGGTGAAATGCTGATAAACCCTGCCATGACTATACGAGCAAGAGACATAGGCGGTATATAAAAACCCAGAGAACGCTATTTAACCCTCGATGAAGTAAAAACCTTATGGCAATTCTTAGACAGTGAAGAACACGGCACCTCGTTCCAGATCAGAGCAGCCCTGAAAATCATCCTGCTTACAGGAGTTAGAACAGGCGAAATCCGAGTAGCCAAATGGTCAGAATTCGACTTTGAAAACTCCTTATGGACTATCCCAGCCGAAAATACCAAAACCAATATAGTCATGAGAATCCACCTCACTGAACTGACCAAAAAGGTATTGAGAGAACTCAAAGCACATAGCAATTCAGAATACGTCATTACAGGCGCAGATGACCAAAATATTTTATCCGACCGAGCTATGCCAAGAGCAGTAATCAGAATACAATCACGAGTCGGCATTCCCCATTGGACAGCTCATGATCTAAGACGCACCTTTGCAACTCAGCTTGGTGAGGCGTTGCATGTTGATCCAGTGGTGATTGAGAAATGTTTAGGGCATAAAATGCCGAAGATTATGGCCACTTACAATAAGAATGAAATGCTGCCCCAAAGAAAAGAAGCATTGGAAAGGTGGAACCAACAAATTGAATCCTTCTCTCACGACAAATCAGACGTAGCCTGGATGAAACAACGTGAAATCCAGGAACCCATGAGCGCAGCGAATTCATTCTAATAAGTATCTATTCATAGATTAATAACAATGCCCAAGGGTAGGGATAATTTGTCTCTACCCTTGGTTAATGAACATAATTCAGTAGTAAGCAACTGTTTCCAAATTGGGAAGAGTTCAATATTAGAACTTTATTTAAGGATAAAAATTAACAAAAAAAGCACATGTTCCAAAATGGAACATATGATATTTATATACAATCAGCTACAATCTTTGATAAATTTCATATCAAATCTTGTAAACTTAGTTTACAAAAACTATAATAACAATATGGAATAGAAGTAATGGTTAAAAAACCTTCTAAAAAAACAGACCAAGAGCTTTTTGCTTTGATTGAGAAGAAAATTAAAGAAAGAAACTATATCTTTGTGCCGCATGCAAAAGAAAGGCAAAAACAAAGAAATATTTCAGATCTTGATGTGCTCAATATTTTAGAAGGTAAATCAGGCTACGAAAGAAAAAGAAACAAAAGCAAGGATTCCTATGAATCCAACTACATACATGAAAAACCGCAGGATTGGAAATACTGTATTGAAGGTAAAGATATAGATGAGAAAAAAGTACGAATTATCCTTACATTTACTGATGCTCTGATGCCCATCATTACAGTGATCAATTTAAGCGAGGAGGAAACACCATGAAAACTAAAATTGAACCTACATTCCTTTATGAAGGACTTGGTTTTCCTATTGAATTAGAAAATGTAGAAATGATTAATATCAATGACGAATGGCATCCCAAAATCGATGTTCGCTATGTGGCTGATGAAATAATCAAAAAACTGGCTACCCAAGAAGAAAGATTAACTGGCAATCAAGTTAAATTCATTCGCTCCTATTTTTCCATGTCTCTACGTGAATTTGGTGAAACAGTGGTTCATGAATCACACACAGCTGTCAGTAAATGGGAAAAATTTGAGGATGAGATAACCAATATGAATGCAAATACGGAGCAAGTATTACGACTTTATATTATCAAAAAAACACTAACTAGGACTAAAGCTGAGCAAAAGAATTTCTATTCGAATTTCGAAAGAAGCGAAGCTTTTGTAAATGCCAAAGGTAAAAAACCCAAACCTCTGCAATTAAACCTATGCGCATAACATAAATTGTTTTCACTTAGTACCAGTCGGTGACATTTTATCACCGACTGGTACTAACAAATAATGAACAAAGTAAGATTAAGGGTAGTGGCAAATTGCCCCCCCCTTTCAATTGAATAAAAGAAGTTATGCAAAACAGGTGAATATTATGACTAAAAAACAGTTATCTACTTTTGAAAGAGAAATGCAAGATTCTCTTTTTCGCGAACAATTTGAAACCGAGTACAGCGGGTTTTTATTATCTGAAATCATCAACGTACTTATGAAAAATGGAATAATAACGCTACTAAGCCTTAATGCAGTTTTAGCCTTTTTAATTAGACTTACTGTAACACTAAAAAACTAGATGTTTCCAAAATGGAAATAACTGAAAAATAAGCAACTGGTTACATTTTGTAACCGATTGAAAAAGATACTTATAACACTAATTTAATCTTTTAATAACATTGGCTTATTGCTCTTATGAAGCACTCGAATAATAGCATCAAGCACCACATCAAGTCGTTTACTGACATCTTCAGCAAGAAAACGCAAAACCATATAACCATGCTCCTGAAGTAACAAATCCTTACGCCTGTCTGTACGATAGGCTTCTTTAGAGGAAAGATGTTGAATTCCATCAATTTCAATAACAACTCGTGCATCACAGCAGATCAGATCTACTTCCATACCACCTAGCCCATCAAATGGAATCGTTAATACGTGATTTAATTGAAACCGTCCCTTAGTTTCTGGTAATGTCTCTAAGCGGCAAAACAAGAAAGCCTCAATTAGGCTACGTGCACGATCAATTTGATCAGATTCTAACATTGCAACGTCCGAAAATAATTTCGCTAATGAGTTATCAATGCCATCTGAAACCAAACGTCTAATGGTACTGCCATAATCATTTTTCCAAAGAGGTTCAACAGGAAGAACAACATCCGACGGCCATCCGGGATAAGCACTTGCGGGTTGTATTATTTTATAACCAACAGATTCGTAAGCACTAGATCTTCGTTGAAACATACGCTCTAACATAGGAACAGCGAAATCAGCATAATCATATACATGCACTTCTTTTTTTGTATCATGTAATCGATGAAGCCGACCAACATATTGTGCAATCGTTCCTTTCCAGGAAATAGGTAATGTCAAAAATAAAGTATCTAATCGCGCATCATCAAATCCTTCACCAACAAATCTCCCCGTTGCAAGCACAACACGCTCTTCGTTTAATGGAATAGAAGTTAACTGCGAAATAGCTTGTTTCATTTCTTTAACGTTGAGGCCACCTTTAAGCACAATTAAATGTTGTACTTCTGAGCTTAATTGTTGATGAAGTATATCAAGATGTTCATTTCTTTCCGTTAAAATAATAGGTGAGCGTCCTTTTTTGACAGCGTGGATAACATCATTACAAATCATTTGATTGCGGTAATCATCATGCATTAATTCTTCATATAAATCTTGAAATTGAATGCGCAAGTTTTCATGGATTTGCTTGTAAGGACGAAAGCTTGTTGGACGCACAAAAACATAATGTTCAAATGGTCTCTCAATAGCTTGTGCTTTAGCATCCACGCGATGAAGAATAGGACCACAGCGCATCATAATAATAGGATGACGACCATCTTTACGCACCAGTGTGGCTGACAATCCCGTAATAAATTTAGCTTTGACTTGCCGAATTATATCGTCAAAACTGACTGACGGGATATGGTGGCACTCATCTACAATTACATAACCATACGGAGAAATCATACTCTCAATGTCAGTATGCTTAGTAAGACTTTGAATCAGAGCAATATCAATAAACTCTGTAACTTTCTTTCGCCCTCCACCAAATCGACCAATTTTTTTAGCAGGAAGCCCAAGAAAAGTTTGCAATCGCTCTACCCATTGATCTTGCAGTTGTTTCGTATGAACAATAATCAAGGTGTTGGTTTTTCTCTTAGCAATCATACAGGCAGCAACAACTGTTTTACCAAATGCTGTCGTAGCAGACAATACACCAATATCTGATTTAATTAACGCATCGACGGCAATTTGTTGTTCGGGTCTAAGCTCACCACAAAATTGAATATCTAATGACTCCCCCGTAAACAATTCTTCTTGGGTAGTGTATTTAATTTTTAGTTCACGCAGCAATTTCGTAATGTCATCCAAACAACCACGGGGAAGCCCAATATGATGCGAGTAATCACGAGCACAACCAATGATACGAGGCTTATCATAGACAGGTAATCGCATTGCTTGTGCTTTATAGAAATCAGGATTTTGAAAAGCGGCTATACGAATCAGTCGATTTAATAACGGGGATGGCAATGATTCCTTTTCAATAAAAATCTCATTACTGAGAATCAAGTGAATCGTTTTAGGTAATGTATCAATGATTGGTAATGGTACTGGCGGTTTCCAAGGCGTTCTATTTTCTTCTTCAATAATTTCTAATCGTATACCAACAACACGTCCTTTAGCCTCTGCTTCACTAACTAATTGCTCTATTTCAAAACGAGTTATTTTTTTTATATCTGCAAGATAAGCCCATTGATCTTCAATAACTTGTAATTGTTCATTAATAAATACGCTATTTCCAGCATGCCGTGCTGCTTTTTGTAGAGGCAAGGCAATTAGGTTGCCAAAACCACCTCGAGGTAAAGTATCTTGATTGGGGAAAAATCGATCATATGAATCCAAGCCAACTGCAGGATTAGATTCCATTGTTTCTGTTAAAATTGATGCTCCTAATTTTCTTGCTAATGCTGCTGGTATTGAGTCCTCAAAAAACATCCAAACATGGGCACCTTTACCAGAGCGAGAGCGTTCAAGTACCGCAGGCAAATTTTTTTGAAGGCAGGTTTTCAGAAAAGCAACCGCATCCTGTTCCCAGGTTGCTTTGTCAAAATCAGCTGCAAGAAAATAACAGGTTTCGTCCAATAGCATAGGGTAAATCCCCATAACAAAGTCCTGGCCTTTGTTGTCATATCCTTGCAAATGCCAATATACAACCTCATCGTCTATAGGAATAAATTGCCGATGTTGGCAATCCATGCACTTGATGCGCGGTTTTTGGCAGACATTTCTAACCCATTCATTTTTACAAGCAGGCGCATATCCAGATTTATGTGTTTTTCTATTTTGAAACCGGCGAGGATAGACATCAGAACGCCCTCGAAAGAGAGATTGAAATAATGCGATTTTTTCTGCGATTGAAGAATGTTGGGTAACCATAAATATCAGCCGGTTGGAAGCTGGTTAAGTATACCTTATAATTGGCATAAAGAATAAAAGTCATCCTTAAAGAAGAGCCAGTGACATTTTACCACAAAAGTATGTTCTTTATCGTTTTACCTCTAATTTTATTCAAATTGAAAATTTATCACCCAAAACATTGTTGTTTGTTTTGTGCATGCTATAAAATTAAAAAGCATTTTTTATATATAGATAATTAAAGCGTTATATATCATAGAGATAATCATTAAATACAATTATTTGATGTAATGTTTTTTATATAAAATTTATTACATGGGCTAATCATGAAATCGACGAGTGACAGCATTTTAAGGCGAATCAGAGCGAAACAACGCGGTTGGGTTTTCACGCCTAAAGATTTTCTTGATATAGCGCCTCGCAATACAGTAGGCGTGACCTTACTCAGGCTGGTTGAAAAAGGGATTATCAGAAAAATTGGGCATGGGATATATGATTTTCCTATCAAACATTCAAAACTCGGAACTTTATCAGCAAATCCAGATGCAATAGCAAGAGCGATTGCATCAAAAAAAGGTGATACTATTCAACCCGGTGGTGCTCAATTAGCTAATCAGCTTGGTTTTGATGATCAAGTATCAGCAACACCTTCTTATATTGTTTCTGGTGTCTCTCGACAAAAAAACATAGCGAACTATCCAATAAAATTTATTCATTCAAAATTTATGAATAATATACCTTTATATCCCAATGTGATTAAGGTACTTAATGCATTAAACCATATTGGAAAGAATCATATTACTGATGATATGGTGCAGAAAGTAAACAAATATTGTCGCAAAGAGATAAAGCCCAACTTAAAAAAATATTAAATCAGCTACCAGACTGGATGATTTACGTTGTTTTAAAAATCCTAGGAAAATAATATAAACAAAAGGGTCAAGCCTTGCATTTTGCTATTTATGCTGGATTTACATAGAAAGCAAAGCGCAACGGTTGATCACTCTATGTTTTGTGTGAGCAAAGCCTTCCTCAAAATAACGCCACCTCAATTACCTGTGAAATCAGCAAATATATAAATATGCCATTTGTAGGTAATTGATCATTCCGCGTTAATATCACTAATCAGAAATAATTGAAAAAAGCGCAAATAACTGCGATTAGATTGGTTTAAATAGCTTCGAGAAGATAATTTGGATTCTAAGAGTATCTAAAAATTGATGTCGCTAATTATTGACTATATACGCTATTGGCGTATAATATTATTATGAGCAAAAATAAAACGTTCACTTGGGACGAGCCTAAGCGTCAAATAAACATAGAAAAGCATGGAATAGATTTTCAGGACGCGAAACATATTTTTGAAGATCCCTATAGAATTGAGCGCCAATCCTATAAAAATTATGAAGATCGTTACGAAGTTATCGGAGAAGTTAATAGTAATATCCTTCTGGTTGCATATGTTATAAGAGAAGGAAATGTTTACAGGTTAATTTCTGCGAGGAGGGCAAGTAGAAATGAAAGAAAATCATACTATGAAATTTAAAGGAAAGACTGATTGGGACAAGGTTAAATCCTTAACCGAGGAAGATATTGAGAGGGCAGCCTCATCTGATCCTGATGCACCACTTTTAACTAAAGAAGAGTTGACAGGATTCAAGAGAGCAAACCCCGACATTGAGTTTGACGTTAAATTTATAAGAAATAGACAGGAGATGACTCAAGAGGAATTTTCTTCTAGTTACGGCATTAACAAAAGAACCCTCCAGGGGTGGGAGCAAAGAGCAAAAAAGCCATCTGCAACGGAGGTAACATTTCTCAAGGTAATCGATAAATACCCTGAGGAAGTAAGAAGAATGGTTCGCGATGCCCAGGGGTTAAGAGTTCGTAGCGCTCGGACAGGTCGAGATCATCGAACAGAAAAATTTAAAACTATGTCATCTTGCTTAGAGCCTGTTAGCGGACCAAAGCAAGCTAAATCCAAGGCTTCTAAGATAAGCAAGGATGTATGAAATAAAGGGGGCAAGGCTGCTTTTTGCTATTTATGCTGGATGTACTAAGAAAGCCAAGAGCAAGGCTTGATCCCTTTATGCTTAGCCAGTTACTTGAACCCGAGATCACCACGGATTTGTACTTGTTAATAAAATTTATATTGTTGTCAATAGTTGTATAATATATGAACGGAAATCAAATAAGAGCGCGTACTAATGAAAACCAAAATTGAACCCACCTTCCTCTATGATGGACTTGGTTTTCCTATTGAATTAGAAAATGTAGAAATGATTAATATTAATAACGAATGGCATCCCCAAATAGCTGTCCGCTAAGTGGCTGATGAAATAATCAAAAAATTTCTGTAGCTTAGTGGATAAGCAAGCTTCCGGCGTACTGCCATCAATATTAAATCTTTGGGAAAATGACGACCTTCGAAACTAATCATAGTGAACCTTTTTTGAAGTTGCACTATAACCAAGGTTTTCTATTTTCGACAGAACCAATTAGATACAGTGATTTTATGCTCGACCAATGCGCGAAGGATCCAAGAGGCTAGGTTAATACTGGATACTTTTGGTGACAGCACACAGCTCACCCAGCCTACAGATTGTTACTAACTACGTTCAATTAATGAAGTATATTTCTAAAAAAACTTTGAAATTCATCATCCCGTCTTTTACTCTTCCCTCGATGCTCAACTGTAACGTGAATAGACGAGTCTTTTCTAGGCCGTGAGTTTTGATAGAAACTTCCGTATTCAGAATCTTGTTTCTCTTTCCTCTGTATTTCACCAAGAACGCTTGCCCAGTTATTTATGCCTACAGCTGGATTTTTCGCCTGAATTAATTCGGCGATCTGGAACTTCCTATACTCTTGAGCCCAAAGGTATGCCGTATATCCATTCTTATTTTCAATATCGACGTTTGCATTTTTCTGTAAGAGCATGTTAACAAGCAAACTTTGATCCTGTTTAGTCGCTAATATTAAAGGAGTATCTCCTCTGGAATCTTGAAAATTGATTATATTTTCAGGGGATTTTTCAATAAGAATGGTCGCTAGTTTAATTAGCCCATGCTTGATAGCTAAAGCCAAAAAACTGTTTCTCCCATCATTGGATATCTCTTCTATGTTAAACGATGCTCTATCCATTAACGATATAGCCAGCTCCTCTCTATCATGCAACATAGCTTCTTTGAAATATAGATTAACAGAAGAGTCAGGCACCCTTGGCAAGCAAATATCATAAATTTTTTCAATATGATATCTTATCGCTAAACTGAATAAACTCATATCCTCATATGCGACATTTGACTCTGAAATTACCTTTTTTACAAATTCGTCATTTAAAACAAAATCAAACAATGCTCTTTGATTTTTTTCAATTATCTCAAACAGAGGCGGTTTTTTATTGGGCCTTGCAGTAATTAAGTACTGAGCCCAGTCATCTTGGGTCATGTTAAGGGCTTTCAACATTAATTTGACTTTAGAAACACTCCCAGAAAAAATGGCTGCCTCTAAAGGACCATTACCCTCAGTGTCTTTATAATCCAATGGAGCCCCTTGAGCAATGAGCCCCTCAATAACGTACTCTTTACTGTTCTCTTGCTTTAGAATTCTATGCAGTACCATTTCAGCAGAACTATTTTGGGTTTTCTTAAAATCAACATGCCGGACCATTTCTTCAAATTCAGATGGAGTTAGATGGTTCATCATCAACTCAATTGGGGTCAATGCATAACCTATTTCAGGGGAAAAATATAAAAGGTCCGGGTTATAAGTTAATAAAATTTCTATTTGAAGTGTTTTATTTAAACGCGCTGCCGTATAGAGAAGCTGATTGTGGTATTTAGACTGATTTCCAGTCAACTTAATGAAAGTTATAAATTCATCTTGCGAAAGCGTAACAATTTGAGTAACTGGAGTTGTAATGATGGTCTTGCCGCTCGTATATTTGAAGTGTGTGAGACATTTATTCACCGCGTCAACCGTTGGATTTTCATTTAAAATATAAGCTAATGTGCTTTCATAGCTTAAGTAAAAAAAAGAAAGGTTTAGAAGCGTAGAAATCAAATTAAATGAATTTGTTTTTTTTACGATTTGAATGCAAGCAAAAAAACCGTCAAACCACCAATCTGATGTGGTTAAATCCTTATATACCTGAAGTATTTTTTGAGCATCAGTTTCATTAGGGCCAATAGCATTTAAACTGCGTTTAAGTTTTGGGTTATAAAACATTTTCTTGTACCAAGGTAAAGCATTGTAACTATCTCTTAAAGTATCAAGATCTGTTGTATTAAATTGTAATCCTTGCGGCGCCTTCCCTGTTTGAATTTCATTTATAGCTTGTTCTGGATTCATTTTTTACCTCTATTTTCTTCACGCGCTTTGTCGTATTAGAGCGTGTGGTTGGTTAAATTGCTTTTCCTATGGGTGATGGCTGAAAACATCGAGCCCCCCCCCTTTTGGCTAATTGGTTCTAGATTTTTCATACTAGGGCAATGTTGAATCAAGCACAAACAACCGAGCCGCGACCATAAGGAAGCGGACAGGCAGCCTACTATTGCCTTAGCAATGAATTAAACAAAATGGTGTAATACTCTTAATGAGTAGTTGTTAGTGTGCGGGGATTTTATGGCTTGGAAATTCAATCGCATGAAAGATTTCAGCAACAGAGCACTGTCTGATGTTTTGATGGGCTTTAAGCTCTAATACAACTAACATCTCGATTACTTCCATACTATGAAACATGAACAACTCATGTTGTGCAATCATTATTCAATTGTACCCGTTTTTTATTAAGGTATTATTAAACAATCGCTGGCTATTTTTAGGCCGAACTGCCAAATTACCTGTTGCCGAAGCCCAGGCCTGACAAGCATGTAAATTGCATCGTTGCCTCAATATCACTGTTGCCGAAGGAGGGAAATTTAAAAAGTGTACCTAGAAGTGTACCTAAATTTAACCTGGATAAAAAATTTGATTTGAATATCGTGCGTAACTTGGGCTCTACCCCAATTAAGGTGGGGTACTCATCCCAAAACTCAATAAAGGAACCAGCTGGGTAACCAGTAACAAGAAACGCTGGCTAGAGTTTCATAAAGTACCCAGCAAGGTACCCAGTAAAATAGCATTAGAAATATATGGATTCAAAGTTTTCTGTGTAACTTATTGATTTTAAAGGGGATTTATTGGTCGGGACGGAAGGATTTGAACCTTCGACCACTAGCACCCCATGATAATTCCAATCAATATCAATTGCTATCAAACAACTATATTTACAGCCAAAATACCCTTATAAACACTGAGTTTTATTTATTTTGACATATCAATCGATTAAATCTATTATAATTTAAATACACAAAAAAGTGTAGCCATTGGTGTAGCCAAATCAAAAATAAAAAGAGATGTTTATGGAAAAATTTACTCATAAGAAAATCGCTAGTCTGACAGCCAAAAAAGGTCGTTATCATATAACAGAGGGAAATGGATTTTGCCTTAGAGTCAGTCCTGCTGAAACTAAAACCTGGTTTTATCGATATAAACATAATGGAAAAGAAAAATGGCTCACCTTAGGACACTTCCCTGCGATGGGAGTAGCTGAAGCCAGGAGTCTGTTTAATGAATTATGGAATAAGCGACAAAATGGGGAAAACCCCGAAGAATGCCTTAAACAAGAACCAGAATCACACACTGACACCACTGTTGAGCAGTTGGTAACAGAATGGTATTCAGGGTACATCGAAAAACATCGAGCCCACCCGCAACAAATTAAACAGATTATTTATGCCGATATTATCCCCCTGCTTGGTGATAAAAAATTGGCTAAACTCAAAACCAAAGAAATAACACTGGCACTAGATAAAATTGTTAATCGGGGCTCCCCTATCCATGCCAATAAAGTGCTGGCTGCACTCAAACAGGCTTTTAATTATGGGGAAAGCCGTGGTGATATGCTCTCAAATCCCGCTGCCAATATTCGTGCTAGAGATATTGGCGGTTTAGAAAAAGCCAGGGAACGATACTTAACACTAGAGGAAATCAAAGAGCTTTGGCACTTTTTAGATAGCGACAAAAATCATATATCAGTGCAAATCAAAAACTCACTGAAGATCATTCTTCTGACAGGTGTGCGTGGTGGAGAGCTTCGTGTGGCCAAATGGTCAGAGTTTGATTTTGATAAGTCTCTTTGGACAATCCCTGCCGTAAATACCAAAACAGGTACAATATTACGCGTCCATTTAACCCCATTCATGAAAAGCCTATTACTAGAATTGAAGAAAAATAATAGTAGTGAGTATGTGATTAGCGGCCTGAATGGCCTTTCTTGTTTATCAGACAAAGCAATTCCCAAAGCAGTCAACCGCATCCAGGAACGGCTCAATATTCCTCAATGGACTCCTCATGATTTACGCCGGACTTTCGCGACCCAACTGGGAGAAACATTAAATATTGATCCTGTTGTAATAGAAAAATGCCTGGGGCATAAAATGCCGAAAATCATGGCGACTTATAACAAAAACGAAATGCTTCCACAAAGAAAAGAAGCTCTTGAAAAATGGGCTAATTTTGTTAGCAAACTTGTTTTAGAACTACATAACAACGATTATACTGCAGTTACTATAATGGATGTAATTAATGAATATTGAGCAATTAAATAAGCTGATAAGCAAAGGTGAATCTCACCAGCTTGAGTTTAAAAAATCTACAGGGCAACTAAAACCCGCATTTGAATCTCTATGCGCTTTTCTTAATGAAGCAGGTGGCACCATTCTAATAGGCGTAACTGATAAAGGAAAAATCGCAGGGCAACAAGTAAATGACAAAACTCAGCAAGAAATAGCTAGAGAAATATCAAAAATTGAGCCTAAAACGTCCCTGAATGTTCACTATATTGATGTTGACGAAAATAAACAGGTTATTGTAATCAAATGCTCTGCTGGTAAGCATATCCCCTATACTTATGATGGCCGTTCTTATGAAAGAAACCAATCAACTACTGAGCGTATGTCTCAACATCGCTATGAGCAACTTATTATTCGCCGTGGGCAGTTAAATCATAAATGGGATTCATATACCGAAAATGATTTAACAATAAAAGATCTGGATCAGGAAGAAATCAGACGTACCATTAAAGAAGGTGTTGATATAAACAGAATAAGTGCTGAGGCCCTTACCTACAATATTGAGCTAATACTTAAAAACTTCAAACTAATTGAACACGGCAAATTAACCAATGCTGCAGTGGTTCTTTATGCAAAAGATCCTAGCACCATTTTCTCACATTGCATGATCCGATTAGCTCGGTTCAGGGGTAAAGATAGAGTCGGTGATTTTATAGATAACCTACAAGTACACGGTAATGCATTTCAATTAATTAAAGCTGCAGTTGATTTTTCAATACGTCATTTACCAATTGCCGGATATTTTGAACCAGGCAAACTACAACGTATTGATCAACCAGCAGTCCCAGCATTGGCAATACGAGAAGCACTAATTAATGCCATATGTCATAGAGACTATATGGTCGAAAATGCCACAATTTCCTTAGCTATATATGATGACCGCCTCGAAATATGGAATATTGGAGAACTACCACCTGAACTTGATATTGAAAGCTTAAAAGTCCCTCATGATTCATACCCCAGAAACCAAAAAATTGCCGACGTTTTTTACAAGCGTGGATGGATCGAAAACTGGGGAACCGGTACATTAAGAATGATTGGTTATTGTCAAAATAATCAAACTCCAGAACCTGAGTTTGCTCAATATAAAAGTGGTTTCGCCGTCATTTTCAGGTTTAAAGAAGCGATGAATACTGCAGTAACTATTACACCTCCCTCTGATTTTACGCCTCGTCAAATGGAAATAATTGCGGTTTTAAAAAATGTTGAGGAGATGTCTATTAGAGACATAATGGACCATCTACAATTAAAACCTGCAGAAAGAACGCTTCGAAAAGATCTTAATTATCTAAAAAATGCTGGTATTATTAACTCTCAAGGACAGGCAAGATTCACTACTTGGTATTTTATTAAAAACTAATTTTCAGCGCATATCCGGCATATCCGGCATATCCGGCATATCCGGCATATCCGGCATATCCGGCAATAGATTAAGCAGTATAATCTAATATATCAATAGCAATAAAAAAGCCCCAAGTAGGGGCTCAGTACCTTGAAAACACATGAATCACTCCATTTACCTCAACCGAACAATAATCATTGATAAACAGATCACGAGCAAAAGCCTCACAATCAAAATAACACATCAAATTATCCGGTATCGCATTGCTATAGCATTCTTCAAAAATATGCCAGGCAAAATCAACTTCTGAATCATAGAAGCCATGATAACAATCACTTATCATAGTTTCTGCATCTTCAAGTACATACTCACCCAGAAGCGCTTGTCCCAGCTCTCCGTGTTCAACAATAAACTCGCTATAAGGTACGATTGTTGCTATGGATTCATACTCACTAAAACTAAGACTACCAAAGCCTTCATAATCATGTATCGCAAACTCTTCCGCATCTTCAATAGGACTATTTTCTAGCATAGCTTGGATATCTGCCATAATATCATTTTCACTTTGACTGGCGTCTATCCATTCACCATGTAAGATCCCGTTGTTATAAGATGCCAAACAGGCTACATAAATTTGAGGTTTATCCATGAGATTTTTCTCCTTAAAGTTATAAAGAGAGCGAGCCCCAGCGGGAGCATGCTCCCGCATCGGGTTATAAATTAAACAGCTGCAAGTCTAATTGGATTCTTATGATTTCTAACAAACGAAATCAGTGACTCCAACTTACTTAAACTAAGATCAGCCTGCTTAGCATCATCTATAGATAACTGCTGGCGAAAACCTTGCAGATCATTGATGCACCAAGCCAGCTCAACAAGCAGATGTTCAATTTTCAAAGATACAGTATCGAGTTTTTGCATGGTATTTCTCCTGGTTTAAAGGGATTACCTACCCAAATCGGGATAAAAATCCCCATTGGGTTTGCAAAAGCAAATATCACCGACACAGTGGTTGATTTGCCTGATTGTTAAAGAAGTTATGCTCTAAGCATTCCTGGGCATAAAGCCATGAATCATATCCATGAAATTGAACTTGAGATAAACAAGATTCAAAAGTTTCCCGACTAGACGTCCCACCATTAAATTAGGGAAGAAGATGGTGTTATCACAAGACCCGTAGGTTTCACCAGAGTTGCGCTGGATCATCAGTTGTGTAGCTTCAATTTAATTTAGCATTCTTGGAAAATCAATACCTTTTCAGAGCCTGTTATCAAATGAACCTGTTTGATATTAATTGATATTTAAATTTACTTTTAACCAAAGTAAATTTAATATAATTTTTAACTCAACCTAGCACTAAAATTCATAGCTTGAATTTTCTCTTAATTTTATTGCGAAAAATCTTATATGACTTAAATAGCTCACTGGAGTACTCCTTACTTTTATGTAACAACTCAAACTCTTCTGGGTCCCCGTTCTTATATGCGACTAATTTATATTGGTCACCAATAAGCTCGCATCTTCCACACATTGAATAATGTTCAGCAATTTTATGTAGATCGACAGTTAAATCTGATAACAAGACATTTAGTTTTTTATTAAGGAATTTATTTTTGGGAAGCTGGATGAACTCAACCAAACTATCTACTTTCCAATAAGTATCTTTTGGTAAATACCCTATTTGAGTTCCTTTGATTACTGAAAGAATATGCTCATCATTAATTATTGAATTTATCTTACTGTAAATTTTCCGGTCATGCTTAAAATTTTTATAAGTATGTTTTTTGCATTCATTGTATAAAAAAATTAAAAATCCTGAGGAAATCAAAGCTACTAAGATTTCAGTCATCATATTATCCTTATTCCAGCTAGCAATATCTTGTCCGGCTTTCATTAATATTTTAGCACCCAAGATAAGTATTAGTAATAGCCAAACGAGAATGACCCAATTGGCGGCTAATTATCTCTCTTGCGCTTCTATCCCACTCACGCTCAACCCCTTTCAGATTTCTTGAAGAAGTACCACCATTAATTGGACAAATTAAACCCTTCCCAGTAGCATCAAAGTTTTTGGTCAATTCCACGTATAGCCTCTGAGCATAGGCATGGCGCAGGCCATGGCATTTGCTAAGGCCCATATTTTGTGTTTGAACTTGATAATGACTAAGGTGCTGTTTGTAGGTTCGGTCTTTGGGAATCAACGAGTGACCTGGTAACACTAACTGCATGACTTTAGCAATCCACTTACGTTGTTCCTCATTGGTGATTTCAACGATTCGCCCAATACCTCCCTTTGTCCAGCTAGGTTTTATTTTAAGACAATCACCTTGCCAGGCCTCGCTGATAACCAATTTCATTGATTCTTCCCGACGTAATCCAAAAAGCGATTGGGCCTCGAGGGATAATTGAATCATCGGATCAGTACATTTTGAAAAATCTATCTGATGTATGGCTTTGCTATGAGTAGGGATATAGCTACGCTTTGGGATTTGATAAGCGTCATTATCGGATTTAACCAGATGAGGCTTATCCAGTAAAATGCTTAGTTTGCGTAATTTTGCCATGTAGTTTTTTATTGTTGCAGGATTTTTGTCCTGGGTTTTCCAATGCTCGACCAAGATATGAATATGCTTGGGTTTGAGGCCATTAATGTGTCCTACCTGGTATCCTAATTCATGTAAGTCTTTAATGCAGCGATTTAACATATGGCGCATATCGGCTTTACTGGCAAAGGAGTATACCTTGATACTTTTAACACATTCATTAATGGAGAACTGGGCGCTTTTTAATTTTGATTTACTCATTTAAGTAGAGCCATAGTGTATTAGGGGATTTAATCCCCATTTCATCACGGATGAGCCAATTCGTTTGGTAATTACCAAGAATAGGCTGCAGTTCTTTTTTTAATTGTTGAGCATAGAGGTATCGATAGGTTTTATTGGTTGGTAATTTATAAGCACTTAGTGCCATATCCCAAAGGGTGCGAATGGTATTGTAGGGATGCATATCTACCAAACTTTGGCGGCCTTTGCTGTATTGTATCAATGCCTGAATAATCACGAGTTGGCTCTCGTGACGAATGGGGATTTTTCTATCTTCTGAATTAAAGGTAACTTCACGGGTGAGCAAAAGTTTGTGTTCTTTGATGTGTATGTCTGGTCTTAGATTAATGGCTTCATTGAAGGTCAAACCGAATTGGATTTGAAAGGCCATAATAATTTGCGCGACCGGCTCATTTATATTGGTCCAAATATCTGTTGGAACTATTTTTTTTCTTTTGGAAGAATAAATTCGACCCAATCCCAAGGATTTATTATCGATTCCTTGTAATGGACAATCGATGTTGTTTAAGAAACTTCGTATCGTGGTCATATAATCCATAATAGTAGCAGGCTTAACTTTATTGTCTTGCCAAAGCTGAATCAGGTTCTGGATATGCTGAATTTTTAAAACAGACCAAGAACTGGGGATCTCACCATTCGTGAATAAATCATCAATCATTTTGTGAATGACGAAAGCTCGATTTTGTTTATCCTTGAAGCTGCCTCGTGTATCCGATTTTAAGTAGCGATTGGCAGATCGCCTCAAAGACTCTTTTCGCATGATATTGTTCTCTAAAAATACTTGCCCTGACTTTGGTTTAGTGTTGATCGAGCGGCTCACTCAAAAGCGATACCAGGCTTACGCCACAAGGCTCCAACGGGGGGGGCAAATCAATCGTTATAAGGCAAACGATATTGCCGATTTACTGCGGTTTTTTAGTGTTGTTCTCCTTTTTTATTTAGGTAAATGAATACGCAAAAAAGTACTCTGCGCTTAGACTGCGTCATAACAAGGTGTTGTGATGACAGTAAATTTCTAAAGAAATCTACGCTGCCGAATGGCAGATATCCATGAAGGGTTTCCCGACTCAAACGTCCAGCCACTAGGTTAGGGAACAGGATGGCTTAGCATAAGACCTTAATAAGGTTTCGCCTGAACTGCCCAGGCTCATCAGTTATGCTTGATTTAAAACTATCAAAATGGTGCTTGCTGGGCAAGGGGTTTTGAAGAGTAATTTTATCCTATCGGATTTGGTCCGATAGGATAAAATTACTGGATGTGTTGATTTTACTGGGTAAAATCAAGGGTTTTGTTCTGCGTCACTGCACATATTTTGCAGTGACGCAGAAGAGACGAGATTCAGGCTAGCAAACGGTTACCTGTGCAAGAAGCTTCTTAAACAGCCGGCTATCGAGCCAGGATGTTCTTCTTGGACGGTCTTTGACTGGTTTGAAGTTGCCTCATACATGCGTTTGTAACTCAAGGCTGCGAAAACACCCAAAAGATCGTTCGTGATCGTGAAAGCCGTTATTAAATCGCTTTCTTCATGGCTATCTAACCAGGAGGAAACACAGAACCGTTCTAATGTTTGATACCGAAAGTCATCTGGCTTTATGTTGTGGAAATAAGTCAGGTTCCATAAGCAAGTATTTAGTGAGAAAAATGGATGGCCAATCACTGTTTCTCCCCAGTCAATAATGCTTAGCTCTCCTGTTTTTGAGTCAAGTAGAATATTGTTATCATGGAAATCGCAATGATTGATGGTTTCAGGGATCTTGTACTGTGACAGCCGTTCACATTGTTCTACACAGAGATCATAAGCCTGATTAAGCGTAGTGATTTCTTTTTGAGATAAGCCATCAGCAATCAAGAGATCTGTTTCTTGTATAAGCTCGCGGTACAACAAAGGAAATTTATCAAGCCGCCAATCGTGGAGGCCGAAGGCAATCAGCTTAGGTGTATCATTTTCTAAGGTTCTCTGAATAGACACATAATGGCTAATGCCACGCGCCAATAAATCCATATCAATACTGTCCTTTGAAAACTGAACGCGTAAAGAGACATCGCCACAAGCGGCTGTCAAAAAGCAATGATAGCGGTCATTTTTTGCAATGACGGTTGGGATATGTTGACATCCTTGATCTTGAAGCAAGGAAATTGTGTCGGGTTCAAGAAATAGCGCGGGTGGCGTTTGTTTCAGATAGAAAACACCTTGAGAAGTACTTATTTTTTTCACAATCGAATGGGCTGGTTCAACTATTTTTTGAATAGCAACCAGTTTGCAATCATGAGATTCCAGATAATCCACTGCCCATTGGGTCGCAGCATCATTATTTTTCATGCTTCTTCCAGATATCTTGCAACCTTGGCACCACACGTTGCACATTCGCCTTCAAGCGTAATTGTCCTACCATTTTCTATGGCAACAGGTGATATCATTCTGCATACGCCACTGCATTGACTACACCAGACATTATTTAAAATTAACTCTTTCTGCCTTACTTTTTCCCATAGGTGGAGCGCCTTTTTGGTGCCACAAACACCTGCAATTTCTGGATTCAAGGTTCTTTGTTTTGCCAAATCCCAGTAGCGCATTAACTCATCAAAAGATTTGCCTTGTAGATTTTCCAAGCCCTGCTCTTTAGCAATGGTCTTCATTGCATTTAAACGATGTTCAAATTTATCCAGGCTTTTGCGCAGGGTAAGCTCGGTATCAAAGTTACAATAAGTGCATAAAGAAAATACTGCATGCAGTAAATCGCCTATTTCATCCTGCAAGGATTCTCTTTTGTCTTTTTCCTCCAGATGTTCTTCAATTTCCAGACACTCGCTGCGAATTTGCGTCATAATTTGAGCTTTGGTTTCCCATTGTAGGCCAAAAAGAACAGCTTCCTTCTCTAAATGCTCAATGTCGTCAAAAATGGTTTTCTTCATTCTATTCTTCCAATTCAAAAGCCCATGCTCTATGCGTGTGATAACAGTGGAAACATCAACTGGTTTTCATCGAATAAAGCGGTCTTTTCTGTCTCAACAAAAAGCATTTCATCCTTTGCCTTTTCATCGACAGGTACTCTTTCATAGGATGAACAGTCTTTTGGAACAAAACCAAGTTGCACAGTATCTATGTTTTCATCACTCAAGGCACGGATAACATCGCCTAAATTTTGCTCTTTTTTGCTAAACACGTCCAATAAGTTCAGCTTTCGATCTTTTATTTCGACAATGGCGATGGCATCCAATTCAGGCAGATAGAACACATTGTCTTTATACACTGTTATGCAATAAAACATCACCAGATCGGCGTTTTCTTGCATGGAGATCTTGCCAAATGGACAGGTGTTTTGGGCGTAATCATAGAGTTTATCCCTGTTTTCATTTTTATCCATATCCAATTTCACGGAGTTAGCTTGCGTTGTGGATGTTATTGTTCGCTGGTATTGATACTCTTTAACTGACTTAAATCCGAGTTTAGGATAGAAACCCCATACGCTTGAATTAGCAAAAAGATAAATCAGATGGCTCTCTGCTTTCCAATCTTCAAAGACCTTTTCCATGAGCCTTCTACTTAAGCCTTGATTTCTGTAGGCTTCCTCTGTCATCACGGTGCCAATCTGGATCGCTCTTTGTTGATGGCCAAAGATGCTAAAACCCATAATATTTACTGAAACATTGGCAACGGCTTGCTCCCCATCGAACAAGGTATAGGGGATGTATTTATCTCGCCAATAGCCGGATTGGTACCATTCTTCAAACGATAAATCAAAGGTTTTAACTGCAAGATGATTAAACGCGGCGCGCTTTTGCTCATCTTGTTGATAACCCTTAAAAAAAGTAAGTTCTTTCATTCGCTCACCTTGTAGGCTATTTTGTTTGGATTTATGAATAATTTGATTGCGTTAATTTTCTGTAGTATCCAATCTGCACAAGGTACTAACGATGCTTTGATATCTTCCCAATATTCATTTTCATCGCCGATGCAGATAGATTTAGCTCTATTCATCACGGCTTGGTAAGTTTTTGGCAACCGTTCTATTACCCAATCCGCTGCATCTGGTTTGGAGCAAATTGTATTGGTTTCTAAAGTACACCAAATCCTTGCTAGGGTGAGTAGCACATTGCGAGTATCATCTTTGATATCGGCTGCAAGTCTATCCAGGTCTTGAAGCATCGCTTTAATAAAATCAGCGTAGGGAACTGGCGCTAAAATTTTTTCTGGCTGCTCCCCAAACAAGGTCTGACTTTTCAATAAAACCTGAGTGATAATCAAGGCAAGATCAGGCATTTCAAGATTAGGGGATTCAATCTCACCCATTTCAAAAGAAGCTCTTAGCCATTCTCCATATTGAAAATCAAAACGAGGGGGATAATGCCAGGGGTTAACTGCTCCTTTTTCAACAACCGTCATTTCTATAGGCCGTTTTGCGCTTTTCATGTAAAGGCCTGATATGTGAAGCAGGTGTTTCGTCAATTCATTCTTTTCACTCAAGGTTGTGGCATGATTAATTACAACGAATAAGTCAATGTCACTGTATTTTTGTAAACCACCAACAAGGGCTGAACCATAAAGATAAACGCCCAAAATATTGTCACCTAAAATTTTAGTGACTAAATCAAGACATTCCTTGATTTGTTGCGCATCAGGATTTTTTTCTAGTTGTTCATTAGGAGAACTCATGGCAATAATCCAATTAAACGCATGGGCGCTTCGGTTGCTTGTTTGATTTTCAGTGGGAAGGCCATGACAAAACTACCTATAGAGGGTAATTGTTCACTATTTGCAATGTTTTCCACGATGTATCGTCCTGAATTTAACAAGATGCGATGCACAGGATAATCATCATCTGGCCTGTCAGGTGATAAGGTATCTATGCCTAAACCCACAATGCCCCGTGACACCAGCAAGGTAGCTGTTTCTGCCGAGACAGAGGGAAAATTATGGTTGTTACGATATTGGAGGGGGTTACCCCAGAAACGTGACCAGCCTGTTTTCATGATAACGAATGAATCAGGTTGAATAAGACCATGCGTTTTTTCAAAATCAGCAATATCTTGGGGTGTCACATTGTATAGTGCATGCGCTTTTGTGGATACATCAATAACCACACAAGGAGAGACCAATTGATCCAGCGGAATTTGGTCTATAGATAGGCCATCAGGACAGCAATGCGCGGGGGCATCCATATGTGTTCCCATCCCTGCGGGCATACTGAGGCTTTGCACTCGAAATGGGGTTTCGCTGGTAGAGTCAGCGTAATCCAATACTATTGATGACGAAAAACCACAGGTTTCCTCCCAGGCGGGACTGTTTTCATCTAGAGTATGGGTTAATTCAATAAGTTGGTAAGGAAATATCAAAGGTTTCATTTTTTATTTCATTTTGGCTAGGGTTAAAATATTAAGACTTTTATCAGGTATAAATTGATGGCCATCCATATCATACTGGTTAAGCACCTCAAATCCATTTTTTTCGAGTAAATTCTGCAATTCTTGTGCTGTGTATATTTGTAGACTAAAAGTGTTTGTATGGTATTCCGGTTTGCTACCTTCTTTTGTAATCGTATATTTATCATGAGAAATAAGCAGGCCACGTTCTCTGTCTATTTCTGAATGTTGCTGATTGCGAAATGTAACACCATCAACAACGCTATTGATATCCATAACAAAATCTTTAATGATCTCGTCCGTAAGAGCTTGTAAGTTAAATATATCAAAGATATATATGCCGCCATCATTTAAGTTATGGCGTATATTTTGAAGAGTTATTTCAAAATCTGATTTGTTAATATGTCCTATAGCACTAAATATTGTTATAACTGCATCGAATTTTCCTACATTAATAGTGCGCATATCTCCTACAATGAACGGAGCCTTCAGATTCATTTTCTTGGCTTTATTCCGTGCTGAATCAATTAAAGCGGGACTTAGGTCACTGCCTGTAATTTTATATCCATGTTGAGCCAAATAGAGCACTTGCGAACCAGTACCACAAGTCATGTCCAGAATTGTTTTAGCTCCTCGCTCTTTTAAAAGCTTTTCGATCAGCGCATTTTTATTTTCGGTATTATCATTAATGTTATGCGCATCAAAAAACTGGGGTAATTGTTGGTATTCAATTGGTAACCCAAGATTGACCGTTTTATTGCTCATAATTAATACCTCTTATATTGAAAACAACCTGTTTTACGCTTTTAATAAAAATTTCTGGTTGATCAATGTGAATATTATGCCCGCTTTTTTTAACTATTTTAAGAATGCTATTTGTGGATAACGCAAGCATTTTAATTTTTTCAGCTTTTGCTAATGCTATAGGTTTCTTGAGATCAAGATTAAGCATGGCATTAAATGCGCCACGCTGATGTTTACTAATTACCGCATTAACAAAATGTTTTAATTCTCGATAACGAGTAACAAAATGAATCATCTCATTTTGCTCAGCAATAATAACAACTAGAGGCTTATTTCCTAACATATGGGGATTTTTTTTATTTATTTTATCCAAATCATCCATATCTTTACTTTCTATCTTGCGAAAAATATCGATTTTATGTGAAAAATCATTAGGTATTGATTGGCTTTTAATTTTGGCGATTAATTCAGGGTTTTGTTTGGTGGCTTTCAGCTTATCCCCACTAACTTCTGAATGATTTTTTAAGTAAGCATCTTTTTTTTCATTAAGGACAATGAGGGCGTTAACCAGCTCATCAGAAAAGCCATAATCCTTCATGTTCATACTACCAGAAGTTGCTTCAACTAAAACCATGCCAGCAACTTCGTCTGGATATTCCTCCAAGTAATTGCGTACGTACAATCCTCCATAAGAATGGCCAACTAAAATGTAGGGTGGGGGGTTATGTCTTTTAATCAAGGGGTTGTTTAATAAAACGTGTAAATCTTTTGCTGTTTTAAGCGCATCGAACTGTATTTTATTTTTAGGAATGCTGCTTTTTCCTAGTCCTGCTCTACTATAACTGCAAACACGGGTAAATTTGGCTATTTCTGGTTGTACTTTTGACCAAGTTGATAAATCTGTTCCGCTGCCGGCTTCAAGAATAACAGTAGGACTACCTTTACCCTGGCACACTACATGTAACTTATGGTTCCCCACATTAATCCGGGAATCGAATACAGGAAAGGGATTCTGAGAGGAGTAAGCTGCATAAGAGAGCATTAAAAGAAAAATAATGTTGGCGAATTTAATCATTGGGTTGCCTCAAATTAAGATCTCAATTGTTTTAATCGATTAGAATAATATGTCTTAACGCTAGCCTATCTGTTAGATTTAGGAAAAAAACAGCTTATAATTCCATGTATGTCTCTCTCACTGCAATACAATAAATAGTGAATTATATGAGGATTTCTTTAAATGACCAACGAATTTGGCCCTAAAATAAAAAAGGGTTATGACAGCATAGCCGATGTTTGGAATGAAAAACGAGAATGGTATATAGAACAAGAATCTATTGATGAAGCTATCTCATATCTGGAAAAAGGTGCCTCTATTTTAGATGTTGGATGTGGTTCTGGTAAACCTATTGCGGCATACCTACTTTCTAAAGGTTATGATGTGTATGGAATTGATATTTCAGAAAAACAAGTTGAGCATGCAAAAAACATTATTCCGAAAGAGAACCTTTTTGTTGCGGACATCTTTTCATTCTCAACAACTGTTACCTTTGATGCTATTATTTGCTGGTTTACTATATTTCATATCCATGCAAATCAACATCCAGAAGTTTTAAAAAAGCTTCATTCTTTATTAAAACCTAAAGGCATATTATTAATCACCTTTGCAGATACTAGTATAGAGCCTGAGGGAACCGACTTGACCATAATCGATGAGCATACTATTGAATCTGAAATGTTTGGCGAACGATTTTACCATAGCGGTAACCCGGCTTCCATTAATAGCCAAATTGTTAAATCTGTTGGTTTTAAAATAATTGGAGATAAAATCGATCAACCTGGAAATCAAGTCATTTTAGCGATGAAAGAATAAATAAAAGGTAAAAACCATGATTACTCCAATTAAAATAGGCGATACCATTGGTCTGGTTACTCCTTCAAGCCCTATGATGCCAGGCCGACTTGAATCTGGTATTTCCTATTTGCAGCAAAAAGGATTTAAAATAAAAGTGGGTAAGCATGTACATGATGCTCAGCGCTTTATGGCAGGATCCGACGAAAACAGAGCTCAGGACATTATGGATTGCTTTCTTGATCAAGAGGTAAAAGCTATCATGGCTACAGGTGGCGGATATGGTTCGCAACGAATCCTCCCTTTCCTTGATTATGATGTGATTCGTGACAATCCCAAAATCTTAACGGGTTTTAGTGATACCACAGCCCTGCAATCAGGTTTATTAAAAAAAGCAGGTATTATTTCTTGCACTGGTTTTGTATTTGGTGACTTAGACGATGGCTTGCTAGACCCCTTAATTGAAAGAACCTTGTTTGCGTGTCTTCAAGGAGAGTCTTTTCATATTGCTGAGGGTCAATCAGTGTACCCAGGTATTGCAAAAGGGACATTAATTGGTGGCAATTTAGAAAGCTGGGTTGCCCTATTGGGAACTCCCTACCAATCAGCTGTAAACGATTCTATTTTACTACTCGAAGATGTTGGAGCTGAACCCTTTCAAGTAGATTGCAGATTATCGCAACTTGATTTGGCAGGAATTTTCAAACAAGTATCTGGTGTTGTTTTTGGGCAATTCGCACGTTGTAAAGCAAATTATTTTCCTGAACGAGATGGTACTGTGGAAGACGTAATTGATGAATGGTCATCGCGAATAAATGTTCCATGTATTAAAGATTTTCCTTACGGACATATACCTAGACGCTGCGTGCTACCTCTCGGTAAAGAGGTTTTATTAAATGCAGATCAAGGTATACTTAAGGTATAGAAAATCAATTTCAATTAAGTTGCACTTATTCTAATGGATACTGATACTCCAATACCCAATGAACAAATTACATCTTCTGTTGTACATTCAATGACAGGAGAACAGGTGCTATCTGCGACAAGACTAGCAACGGGTGATCAAAATTTTGTATATGCGGTAAAGACTACGGCGGCAGAATATGTACTCCGTTTGACTGATATCAGTCACAAATATAAATTTCAGTCTGCTATTGCATGGCAGAAAATGCTAATCCCTCTTGGAGTCCCTCTAGCTGAATTTATTAATTCAGATTTAGAGGGGAAGTATTCCCCTTTTCCTGCATTACTGATGATGCGTTTGCCTGGTGATGATTTGATTAATGTTTATCAAAAACTAACAAATGTAGAAAAAAACAAATTAGCTAATGAAATGGTTCGCATCCAGTCTTTATGTGCCGGCCTTCCTGACGGGCCAGGTTATGGTATTTTGGACAGTTATGACGTAATTCCAACAGAAAAAACATGGTATGAATTTTTGACAAAAAGATTGGAGCTATACAAAGAGCATATAACCAAAAATGCTGTTTTTAATCCAGTTATGGTTACTCAAGTTCTTAATGTGGCTCAACAAATGAAAGAGAACTTTAACATTATTCGACCAACTCCTTTTTTATGGGATGCCAGCGAGCGCAACGTATTGATACATGATAGTAAGATCGCAGGTATTGTAGACGTCGATGAAATTTGTTTTGGTGACCCGTTATTAGTGATTGCACTTACAAGTACATGTCTTGAGCTTGAAGGTCTTGATACTATATATACTGATTACTGGACAGCAGCTTTAAATCTTGATAAATCAGCACAAGATAGGCTTGATTTTTATAAGTTATTTTATTCTATAGCGTTTATGCGAAAACACTCAATGCAAACAGCCAATAGTAAAAAGGTTATGTTTGATACTGAGAAGCTCTTATGCATTTTTCATCAATCTTGGGATCGACTTAATAAATTGCATGTCTAAAAAGTTATTTTAACAGGGTAATGGGGGTATCAATATGCAATGGGAAATAATTAAAAGCTCCAATGAAGTTATAGAATACATTGATAATACACTGGGCGATTTCAATAAAACGCAAGTTAACTATAATTCTAAAATGAATTATCTCCCTCTTAATTTTCATATTAAAGATAAAGAAGGAGCTGTTATTGCTGGAATCAATTCTTTTTCTTGCTGGCAAATGCTTTATCTCAGTGAGTTTTATGTTGCAGAGCAGTACAGAAGAAAAGGTTTAGGAACACTTTTATTAGAACAAGTAGAGCAAGAAGCCAAAAAACGGGGTAGCTTAATTGCTCAGACCGATACATTTGATTGGCAGGCTAAAGATTTTTATTTGAAGTTTGGTTATGAAGTATTTGGCGTTATTGATAATTGTCCAGAGGGACATAAACGTTTTTATTTGAAGAAAATTCTTTAACTCATTAATTAAGTATCTGAAATGATCTCCACATTATCGATAAACAATTATCGCTCCATCTTAGATTTGAAAATACCATTAGGTCGACTTAATGTAATTACAGGTCCTAATGGGAGTGGTAAATCTAATATTTACCGAGCTCTCCACCTCCTTTCACAAACCGTAAGCGGTGGAGTTATTAAAGCATTAGCGCAGGAAGGGGGATTAAACTCGACGTATTGGGCAGGACCTGAAACATTGTCTAAAAGCATGTTACAAGGTGATGCGGAAATTGTAGGTAGTACTCGCAAAAAAGTAGTACGAATGCAGCTTGGTTTTTCAACACCTGAGTTAAGCTACTCTATTTCGCTGGGTTTACCTAAACCATCCAGATCTGCTTTTTCCTTAGATCCAGAAATAAAACGAGAGTGTATTTGGGCTGGTCCATGCTTTAGACCATCAAGTCTAATTGTTGATAGAGTTGGCCCCATAGTAAAGGTGCGCCCTTCTCGAGCTTGGCAAGTAGTAGATAATCAATTAAATATTTTTGATAGCCTTTTTTCTCAAATTGGTAATATTAAAGAAACACCAGAAATTAGCTACATACGAGAGACTATTCGTCATTGGAGGTTTTATGATCATTTCCGCACTGACAGAGAGGCACCTGCACGGAAAACTCAAATTGGTACACAAACACCTATTTTAAGCAATGAAGGTGATGATTTAGCTGCAGCACTACAGACGATTAGAGAAATAGGTGATCATGAGGCACTTGATCAAACAATAAGCGATGCGTTTCCAGGGACAAAATTAGTACTAACCTCTCATGATGGTGGCTATCTTTCAGTAGGACTTTCTCAACAAGGTTTATTGCGGCCATTAACTTGCACAGAATTCTCAGATGGAACTTTACGCTATTTATTATTAGCTGCTGCCTTATTAACTCCACGACCACCAAAGCTCATGATTTTAAATGAACCTGAGACAAGTTTGCATCCTGACTTAATACCCGCTTTAGCGAAACTGATTTTACATGCATCTGAAAAAACACAAATTTGGGTTGTCTCTCATGCGTTACCCCTTATTGATATTCTAAGAAAAGATTGGTCATGCAATGTTATTGAGCTTGAAAAAAAATTGGGGCAAACAAAAATATTTGGTCAATCGATTTTAGAAACACCCTCCTGGCATTGGCCTGATTAAAAGAATTAGAAAGAGTAATTGACGAATTTTATGAACATTATCTGTTCAGAGCTAGTCCTATGGTATAGTGAAACTTAGAGTTTGGCCATTCAAAAACAATGCAAAATCGAGATTTGAAGGAATATTAGTTTTAACGACATAGTGTTCATCAATCTTTTTTACAGGTTTTGGCACAAGTAAATCTCTTGAATTGGTAATGTGATTTAGCCACCGAATTTAAAACCTAACGCCATTGACTAAATTAGTAATGTTGGTGAAGTTTTTAATTAAGCTTTTATTATTCGAAGGCAAAGGAATTCGAACTTTATAAAGTTCGCCTCCATTCACCAAAACAAAAGCCTGTCCCTTAGGTAAAGAAATAAGGTCATTTACATCAACCATGGGTACTGAGGTAGTTTGTACACGATCTTCATTAGTAGTATTAAAATAAATCCCTTCCTCTCCATTTGGAGTATCATTGACCATAGATACTTGAGTATGATCAACAACACCAACTTGAGGTAGGGCTTTAACCAATAAATTAGCGGTTTCCTCATTTTTGACTCTGAGCATAATCAAAGTATTAAAATTACCCTCTGTTACTGCAGCTTTAGCTTTTGAGCCAAGAGAGACTTCCATATCTTGTATGGTTTGAGCATAGGCTGTTACCTGGAATCCTGCACCACCTGCTTTATTGAGAATTTTTACAAAAGAATCCTGGATGATTTCTGAAAGTTCATCACAATGCAGATTTAAACGATAATTGGCATTACTTTCTTTATAGATCTTTCCTGCAGTAGAGACTAAATCGGATAAGAATGCTTTACCCACTGCTTGGGCTATATTCGGATTAGTCAGACTATCTAGGCCTATGTAAATGACTTTTTTTTCTTTAATTGCAGTCATTAATTCAATTTCATTAGGACTTTTGTTAAATGAGAAAATAGCAGAAGCGTTACTTTTATTGATCTCAGATAAAACGGGCCCCACGCTTGCGGTAATTTTGTCATAATAATGTTTATCCATGATCGCAGCATCATACAGATCTATTAGAACTTGATCATGGAGGCTTTCTACATTTCCTGCAGCGATAGTTTTATTTATATAATTTTTTAAGTACTCAGCAACTGCTTTGGATCTATCCATAGGAGCTGTATTTTTATTTTTACGGCTTTGGCGTTCTTCATAGTTGGTTAGGATAGCCTCTATCTGATCATTATAATCAGGATAGTGGTTTGGCATGATGGTGTCTGAATAGGCCATGAGTAGTTGATCTAGTCGGCTGATGTAGAATGCTATTGATTTATAGGTGATGGGTTGTTGCATTTCCTCTAAGCAAATTGCGACTATGTTAACGTATTTCCATGCGAAGGCTGCGAATTGTTTGCCTTCTCCTTCTGCAGCAATTGCATCAGTTATTCGTGTTGGAACTTCGCTTACCTGATCATAATTTTTTAAGGGATTGTAATGGGCTGATAACTCGGGAAATCCTAAATGCACTATACGAAAATCCTCTAGACGTCCTGATGCTTCGCAGGCTGCGTACATGTCACGTACTAGATCTAAATCACCTTTGGGATCTACTACAATCACTGCATCACCATTTCGGATGTCCTGATTGATAAGGATACTGGCTAATCTTGTTTTCCCTACCCGCGTTGTACCGACAACAAAGGTATGTCCAACACGCACATCTTGAGGTATGTAAACTGGGCTATCCTTTTCACCTAATCCATGCAGAAAAGGACTTCCACCTACTGGTGGATCTGGTTTAAAAGGATTTAGTTTGGATGAACTGTATAACAGTTTCGCTAATAATGTTTTTTCTTGGTTTTGGCAAAATTCTCTTACTGCTCTGTAGCATATTCCTCTTTGCATAAATGATTCATTCTTTATTTGTTTAATCTGATGCAAGCGCTGGGTGTGATGGGGGAACCAACGAAACCCTTTGCCAACAAATAGCCATTTTTGAGATAAGGGTACTTGAATAGTTGATAATGCATAATACGGCATAGTAATTAATCGACGATGATAGCGTTTGATTTTAAAGGCTTGCCATCCTCTGACTAAACTTAAACAACCTAGACTCAATCCTGCGTAGTATCCCATGCCTTGGGTTAATAAAAATAAATGCGGTTTTGTAACAGCAAGTAAGGCAAGGGCGGTGCAAGTAATACTGGTATAGATCTCGGTTGGCTCACGTAACAGATTTTCAACAGGATAATTAGTCATAATTATTTCCACCAAACCATTAACTCAAAAAAAGCCATTGCTACTAACAAGTACCATTTAGCCTTCAAAGCTGTTTGAACTTGCTCAGCAGTAATTTCGATATTGCTTCGCTTAACATAGAAGTAAATGATTCTTCGCCATAATCCAAACAGTGCCAGGTAAAAGATTATATGAATAATGAGGAAGCCAATTTTATGGGTTATAAAAAAGTTACTGGCTTGATTGAACTCATGACTAAATTGTAACAGTTGAGGAGCAATCATTAAAAGCAGCAACACTGGCAGGATTACTTGAATCATGACTATAATAGTTGAACGGATGTATTTTTTTAACATTGGAAATCTCCTTATGATTAGGAAAAGTTATAAGTCCATAGCCTTTATGGCATTTAAAATCCTTGGGAAGTTTGCTCTTTTTGCTTTGCAATTTATTATTGCTTTTGCCTCAGACAAACCCACCAGGAAACGTTACTCAGCACTTACTGCCCAACATCTTCATGATGAGGGATTAATTAGTGATAAGGAGTATGCTAAATCCGTTTTTCCTGGAAATGGTTAAGTCTGTTTTCTTCATTATTTTCCCATACGGGCGATTCTTGCTCCTTGCTCCATAACTTGTGCTCCCGAACGAGCCACCTTATCACTTTGCTCACCTGATGCTGCTACTAACCCTGTTAATGCTGCACCTGCCTCTCCACCAAAATGGCTAGATACTCTTAAGAGCAACATAGGTGCGATAAAATAAAACAGTACAGCCGCATTTCTCATGGCAGATACCGCATCGTTTTGGCCTAGGGGATCAAGAACACTCCGTTCAACGAAACCCACAAGATGCCAGAGGTATTGCATAAAAATCGCCATGATAAAAAGTCCGCATATGCTGCCTAAGGCTTTAGGGTTATATCCACTTAAGGCAAGAACTACAGGAGTGATAATAATAAGAAAAAAATAAAGGAAGGCTTGCATCACGGGGAGTGTTTGCATTATTGCTTCTCGTTTTAATGGAGTAGAAGTCCATGATTTTGTCCATTGCCCCATGTTAACCAGTCCATGCGATATGGCACCACCGAATGCACCATTAGTATTATCCATAAGATTTTTAACACTGTTGGCTTGCATATCACGGCTATCATTAAGCAGCATTTTGGCGATGTAATCTTCTGAACTTAATTGCGATCCCCACGCTTTGGGATGGTTAGTTTTAAAAGTCCGAACTCTGTCTAACACAGCGAAATAATTCAAATGGCTATCAAAAACACTGGCTTCATTAGCGACTTTCACCAAATCTGTTTTTAGTTTACCCCACCATTGATTACATGTTGGATAACCTTCCTCTGGCAAGTGTTTTGAATCAATATCACCTCGTTGAGCAGCCTTTTCCAAATTGCTATTCGGAGCCTCTTTAAAACTAAATCCTGGTACAGGTTGTCGGGCATGAATTTTTCCGTAATACAGAGTTTGATAGACTTTTGAACCTATCCATTTCAGATCTTCTTCACCACCATATTTTTTCAGGATTTCTTTTACCTTGGCCTTGTCATATGGTTCATTGTGATAACTATTTCTGGCTTCCAAAAAACATTGCCTATGAAATTTTAGGGCTTGTTCCCGAACTTCTGTTGGTAGATACGTGGAAATTAAATCGCCTTCGATGGCTTGTAAGCTATCGGTACACCCTGTTACTTTCATTAAGCCATAAGTGATCCCAGACATATAGTTTTGCAAAATGGCAAATCCTATAGGCATTTTGACACTGGGGGTCAAAACATCTGCGAAGGCTTCATCGTAAGTAGTTCCGGTATCTTTTAATGTAGAAGTCTTGGCATCAGAACCCTTTTTAATTCCACACATGGGTTTAAAATTTAGAGCTTTTTCTTCCAAAGGGACACAGGGATAAACGAATATCCCGCAAATTAAGAATGTCATTGCCAATTCATAAAGAAAATTATTTAAGGCATGTTCGGCTGCATGATGGGTAGATCCCGCTGGAGCCAGGACATTTTTCAAAAACCGATAGCCCACCATAAGAAAGCCAAGATAAAGTAGCCCTGTTTGCCACAGGGCATTGAACAACACCTCATATTGCTGCCAACCTAAATAAGTGGTGTAGAGGGATAATGGACTAAAAACTACCATATCAATCTCCTTTGAAGTTGGTTTGGGGTTTCACATACACAGCTCCATTTTTCACACTTGATTGCTCATGATCATCACCTGGTAAACCTTTGGCTATTTCATTGGAGCGCATGTCCATTAACATAGTTAGAGTTTCTGTCATCATTTTTTTGCGTACTTCACTTTCAAATGCCAGTGAATGAATATCGTCATCCAGCTTTTTTAATGCAAACCGCACCATATCCAAGGCAGGTTTCAGGTTTTGTACTTCTTGTACTTGTAATCCAGCTTGAAGAATTTTGCGCATCATCAATGCCTTATCCAGCATGTTTTGCACAGCAATTTGCTCCGCTAGTTTAGATACCGTGAGTATTTGTTCTTCACGAGGTAAACGCTGAATGGTGATGATAATTTCATCAGTAATCATCAAATTAGATGCACTGACTAACTTAAGTTTTTCTTCAGTCAAAGGCCATTGTTTATCAACCAATTTCCACAGTGCTTTGGCTACATTAGAGGTGCATGTGTTGCTACTGTCGCAGCTTTGTAATAAAGCAGATAATCCTATACCTGCTTTGGCATCATGTTTGGTTTTATCGTTTTTATCTTCACTGGCGCTGACATGAATATCTCCTAAAATTTTTACTGCCCAGTCAGCAGCCTCCTTTGGAGTTTTCCAGTTCTGAGTCATTGGTGTGATTACATCGGCTTTTTTATCGTTATTTAAAGGTTTTCGGTTTAGTAGAATGTTGTAACCAGCTATCACCACATCATTAATGACTTTAATTGGTCTTTGATACTTACCACCTGCATTACCTGCTTCATGTCCAATCCAAGGTAAGCCATATTCATCTCTTTTCTTTGCGATGTTTTTGGCGGTTGCAGTAACATCTACATTTTCTGTTTTTGCACGTCTAGCAGCATCTAGCCAACCTTGACTGTCTGAAACTGATAACATACTTTCCATAGGCGATTGACCTTCTTCCAGAGTCTGTTTAACGTCCTGGCAATCTTTCACTTTGACGGCAAATTCATTTAATGCACCAGAAGCAGTATTTTGCAAAACGTTATAAAGAGCTGGCATGGATTGCTGTAGCTTATACATCGGGTAACCAGCTACTGAGCCTTTCAAATTATCAATAATTCCACCAGGTATATTCATTGCTGAAGATTTCATATCCTGAAAAGTATTGGTGATAGATACGACGGGATTAAAGCCACTACAGGTAAAACCCAGACGAGCATCAACATTTCCTCCTATAGTAATGGTTTGATCGTTATTAACTGGAGGTATGTACAAGTTAGATGAACCACCCAATTTATAATAGTAGTCTGACTCATTGGGCATAAATGAATCGGCAAATAAGATTGTTGGGAGGAAACAAATTAGTGCAATTGTTATTTTATTCATAATATCTTCCTATCTTTTTTGAGATTGGCCTACTTTAGGGAATGATAGAGCGCGGATGTACTTTCCTTCATGATGAATACAGCCACGATATTTACGCCAAACCACAAAGACGTAATTTCCATTTCCTGCTTTATCATCTTCTATGCCCATATCACTTGAGTCAGTTGGGTTTATATTACGATTCTTAGGATAGACTTCCTGCCAAATTACCTGCTTACGTTTTGGGTCAAAAATCACGTTGGAAACAACACAATTTGGACCACAAGAATTACTGGTACTTTGAGTGACATGCAGACTGTTTTTATTGGTAACGATATCAGCAGCATGCATTGCAGCAACAATTGATGCACGAAATCGTGAAGGTTGAGTTACTCTCATTAATCGTGGAATTTCATGTCCCCAGATATCAGCCTGACTGCCAATATCGTGGTTAAACAGTAATTGAGGATGAGTAGCCATATAAGCAATTTCAGCTATTTCAGTTCTATCAGATACAGCATCAGCTTCACTAATGTAATAGGGAAATCCGAATCGTGTTTCGGGACGGTGCGAAAGGTAAGGAAAACGATACAATCCAGCAGGACTGCCTATCACATCTACGATTCTGGTTCGCTCATCATTAAGGTGCATTGAGTTAATCTGTCCTGCATCATCACCAAAACCCAAATCTGAACCTGTCGCCAACGTATAAGTTTGTTTATACAACGCCTGACTGGCAGGATTTTCAAACAAAGCTTTAGCTTCTATCCATGGATTGGTTTCAGGTCTATTGGCAACGGTGATAATTAAATCAGGAAGAAACTGTTCCACCGAAGGCACAGGAACCAATTTTGGTGGCAGCTTTCCAACAGCCCAAGTGCAATTGCCTATGACTTTATAATGGCTATAGGTAAAGATTTTACTAATGACTTTGGTAGCAATACCAAAACTGCTAATAGGATTAGGTGGTTTGAGGCTTTCCTGAGCATGCAGAACTGTAGAACCAATGAACAATACCAGTAATGCAGAATGGCTAATCTTCATAAAAATAACCCCCATCATTTTGATTGCGTACTTTATTCTCCAATCTGCTAGCCACTATCTCAGCTGCTTTAAGAACATCGTATTGTTCTTCTAGTGCATGACGTTCAGCTTTTTCTGCTTTTTCATTGAGTAGTAACGCCAGGATGTAGCGCGTTGGAATGACACGAAATAGTCCTTGATAACGGGAACCGAGTAAGACTGCCTCAGCGTAAAGTCCTTTTTGCGAATCAATGTCACGAATAAGCGCTATTTGCTCAGGAGTTAATTGTTTGAATTTTTGGACATCAACCAGTTCCTTTTCATCAATGCCTAATAAAATCCATGTTTCAATCAGTGATAAAATCTTGGTGGCCATTTCAGAATTCATGTCTGCAACATTTTGGGTACTGGGAACAAGCCACAAACCAAGTTTACGAGCAACTTTAGCTACAAGCAGTGCGCATGTGACCACAGATGGAATTTGAAACTGGATATGGGCTTCGTCAAAAAAGAGAAACGTTGGGCGATTGTTATTTTGGTTTTCTTCAGCCATAGCAAGAATTCGTGGTAAGAGCGATACCATAACCAGAGCCAATTTCCCTTTATCATCTTTAATAGCTGACACATCGACATGGAAAATATCAAAATCACCCAAAGGTTCTGTTGGTACATTAAAAAAGCGTGATTTATTGCTATTAATTACATAACTTTTTAATCGGTCATGCATATCTAAAATACGATCTTTTTTGCGAGGAACTGTCTCTTTTTCCATTCTTCTGGCAAAGGCAGCTAATACATGTTCAGTTAGCATCTGCGGAATATTGGCATTGAAGGAAGTTAATATGGCATCACTTAAGACTTCAATTAGTATGGTTTCATCAGCTAGAGTGAAGCTTTTTTCTTCTAAATCATTAGCCTCAGTAATCATGGTACGCAAAGCAAGTGACAACTCAGCCAAATAGTTACGTGATTCTTCGTTACAAGCCTGCTCAGCAGAATTTGCAGCCTCATGTAATCCTTCTTTCATCTGCATTATTTTTTCAGCCAAGTGTTTGGCCTTTTCATCACTTAAATTACTACTGATTTCATCAAGCGCTTTGTAGGCTTCACAAAATGGGTTTAAAGGAACAGCTTTGCTTTTTTGATTACTTAATAATAATTGTTTGACTACTTTTCCCTTTGATCGACAATGGGTGAGAAAACGGTCAAAAGAGTTACCCATTTCAAACAATACAATACGCGCGTTTTTAGTAGCCATTAATGTATTAATTATCCATCCTGCTGCTACAGATTTTCCTCCGCCTGAATTAGCAAAAAGCGCCATATGGGAATTTTGGCTAATAAAGTCAGTATGCAATGGATCAAACAAGACCGGCTCGCCCAGACGATTAAAGAAAGTAAGACAAGGCAGATGTCGTGCACCTTGATTGCGACCATAGACGGGAAGTAAAGCTGCTAATTCAGAGGCATAGATTAAACGGTCAAATCGTAAATATTGTCGCGCAAAAGTTGGTACAAAATTAAAAGGTAATGCATTAAGGTAACTGTTGATTGGGTGTAGATCATAACTGGAAGGTATTAAAGGCATTTTGGCATCAATGAACAAGTCCTTTAGGTCTTTTTCAATTTGGATTGCCTGTTCTTCAGTTTTTGCACGATAGAATATTGCCTGATTAACCCAAAATAGTCTGTTGCCCATTGATAATTCATCTCGGGCAGTTCTAATATCGTCTCTGACCTGTTGGGGTTTTAAACTGGTACCAATGATGCCTTTTTCAAGTCGCATTAAATGAGCATCAAGAGCTTCATCATTGCTAAAAGTGACCTGAATTGTGTAGATTGCTCCCTCTGGTAATCTGTCTAATAATGCATAACGATGTTTGGGATTTGCTTGAGGTTTTTCACGAGATAACAAACCTGTTTCAGGCGCTTCTCTTAAGCCATCTACATATAATATTCGATGTTGATAACCATCAAATACAAACCCTTTTTCATTACTTTCAGGTGGGGTAAAAAATATAGCCTGACTTAGATTGTATCCAGTGGGTTGTTTTTCTTTAGGGTAGGGAAAGTGACTGAGTAATTCATCAATATTGCCATTAGTCATTGCAGGTTCAGGATTAAACCAACGTACCCACCATTGATAATAGTCCTTACCTGTTAGTCTTTTCAGTTGTAGGCCTGGTGATTTTAACTTGCTTTCAATCTGCGCCATCACTTCCTGATGTTCCAGCAATGCCTGATCTCGTGTTGTTTGAACTTGTTTGTATAAGCGATAAAATAAAACACGAACGCGTCTTCTTCGGCCTCGATAAGGCATATCAGTTTTTGGATCTAAAAATAATCCCTCTGGTCTTACCATCTTGGTGAATAGATCATCGAGTCTGGCCAGATAATCCTGAGTAAAGGACATTTGAGCGATTTTGGGGTCAAGATTATTTGTTATGTGATTCAAAACAGGTTTTAAGCTGTACTCATCATTCACATACATTTGCATTACCCAAGGATCGTCTTTATGTAAGGGAACTACTGCTGCAAAAGTGTCACGAATTTTATTAAATACGGACTCCAGATGAGCAGGAGATGCGGCTTCTGCAGGTATGCTGGCTAATTCGAATCCTGAGCCGATACTGATTCCATCATTTAACAAAAACAGATTTTGTTTATCACAAAAATCGACTATAGCGAGTTGATCAGGTAATGAAGGATGGGGATTGTTATACCCTTTCTTAACTTCCTTCTCTGTAATAGCACTCCTGGATTTAGAACCTAACAACCAATCGCTGGCATCATTTAATAATAGCTTCATACCATCCCCTCAATATTGTTCAGATGCCAAAGCAAACTGGTTTTGTTTGTAGAGAAAAAAACCTGTGGTGTAGCCAGGTTTAATCAATTGCTCATCACCAATTAAAGCCACATGAGGAAACACATAAATTGGGATTTGTGGGTTATCCAGAGGCTTAAATAAATTCTGAATTTCATTAGAGGCATCACGGGTATACCCTTCATAATTGACAGGCTTGTTTAGTGTTCGTTTTACAGACCAACTTTGTGTAGGTTCACTAATGCTTTGCTGATAGAGCTGACTGACGGTCAAACCTCCTTCAGGTATTGCTTTGGAGGCTACTATCGAAGAAGCACATGCGCTCAAAGTCAATGTGCTACCTAAGGCTAAAATCATGCGTAGTTTGTTGTGAGTGGCCATAATCTAATACTCTCCCGTTCGCTTCTTTATCGAGTTTGATGGTTTGTGTTAAATGAAATGAAAACTGATTGGGTCGATACCCTGATTTATAAGCGACACTGGCAGGAACAAATACCATGTCAAAACTGCCCTGAATCCTTTTTTCCAGCCAATCAGCTGCTTTAACTGAACTTTGAGATAGCGCCCCACCTAAAGCGTACTTACCCATAGATCCTGTTGGTATAGCAGTTCCGCCATTGTCATTGGCCGTGTAGGTCATTTGCCATTGAGACAGTGCATTACCAAACCCTTTAAATCCATCTGTTGCAATCATGGCGGTTAATACACGCGGAGCATTGGTAAAATATTGGCCTTTGATGCATGGGTTACCGAAGGCAGTCGTCAGATAACCCAGACTTTCGTTATTAATCATCTCAGCGGTTCCATTCATTTGCTCCTTGCCAATGGTTACAAAATGGCCGTCATCAAAGACAAATAACGCAGAGGTGACATAAGCTCGTGCACAACTGATGTTATCGAGAAATGAGCCTACTCCTATGGCATAGCCATTAACCTTCATCCCTGAAATATTAGGCGGTAAAGGAATACCATTAGCAGCCATTAGATCTCCTCGATTAATGACCGCTGAAAAGGGAAAGAGTGGTTGCATTAATTTTCCTTCCACTGGAACTTCACCAATTAATGCGGATAATAAAGTGGTGTGACCAAGATCCGATCCAGCTGGAATGGTGTAGAAAGGAATAGATTTTTTTACTCCTGTTTTTTTCACATTGATTATAGTTTTTTCGGTTAAAGATTTACGCTTGGCATTGAGTCTGTCCCAATAAGCAAGTTCGGTTTGATTGTTTTCATGCTTCATAAGTAACTGATCAATGTCTTTAATAGTGCTTTTTTTAATTGGTTTATTTGCTGGCTCACCATTAATTGAATAAGGTTGATCCTGAGGCTGTTGTTCCTGTGATGATTTAAGTTCTGCGATTTGTTCTTTTAGGGCATCAAGCTCTTTGGTTAACTCTAGATTGTTGGTTTGTGGTGCATTAATGTTTCCTTGAGTGTTTTGCTCCTTGAGCATTTTATTCTGCGCCTCAAGACTTGCCAGTTTCTTTTCAGTCTCTTGCTGTCTGGCCGCAACATCACGAATATTGTCATTGAATTGACTGGCTATGGCTTCATTTAAGTTATTAGGATCACTTTGTTGTTTATCAGGTGCAGATGAATGATGGCCACTATTCATTAGTATCAAAGCAGCGACTCCTACTACAGCACCAGTTAATACTTTTAATCCGGCATTTTTCTTCATCGTACAAACTCCCTACCAGTAGCTAAGGCTTCATTAAATGGTCTGTCCGAAACCAGAAATACGGTAGTTGTGTCTTCTTTACCTCGCGGTGCCAATGTATTGGTGGGATAGAAAGTAGCAGTTTGCCAATTTCCCACCATGCGACGAGGGTCAACTACTACCTCTTTATTCAACAGATTTTTTAATTCGACCGCAGTGACATAAAAGGCACCTCCATGCCATGAAATCAAAGGACGAGATTCCATACTGGCACCATAAATGAGACTTATTTGTTTTCTAGTTTGCATGGGAATACGACCAACTCCTTCAGGGATAACTAATAGTCTTTGTGGGGCATATAAGGATTGGATAGCGAAACGAGTCAATGTGATTGAGTTGATATCAAAACTGTTAGCCGTTTCCGGTTGATTGTTGTTAGATTCTTCTTTATTTTCCAACAAGATTTCTACAGGTTTATTGGCGGTGATTTTCTCATTGGCAGATAAGTTAAGAATAATCACTTCGCCTTGGGGCATAAGCTGAACGAGCAGGCGTTTGTTATCAAAAGACTCCTTTCCTTTAAGATAAAGAGCATCCTGAATTTTTAATACTGCGATTTTTTCGCCAGCTTCGTTGTCGATAATGCTAATGGCTTGGGGGAAATGAACTAATCGTTCCTCATTTAAAGAAATACTCAAATGAATAGGCGTTTTATCCCATAACACATGCTCGGCATCGAGTGCGAAAACCTCCATACTGACCAAAACACTGATTAATACGAACAACCATTTATACTTTGTCATGTTGTTTTTCCTCCAAAGGTGTAGCTAACAAATCTTTGACCAGGGCTTCTGGTTGGGTATAACCATCGAGAGCTAATTGAAAGGGATTTTGCAGGCGAGATAAGGTCACTTTGACTACTCGAAGATGGTAATCAACTACCTTGTCAGCAATGACCATAGGGCTATTGTCTTTAAGTCTTTGCGTGATGCGTAAAACCAGATGTACTTCCCACATGTTATTGCCTATGGCTTTCACATCACTGTCTTCCATAAAGCGATAAAGACTAGCCACTTGAACTCTATTGAAGAGTTGAGCATCTTTATACGCTGCCAGTGTTTGCTCCATTAAATGTCTATGACGTGGGGTGAAGTAATAGTGGAAACTGGCGAGGTTATTAGTGAATTCACTTTTACCTGCTTTGGACCAGGTATTTAAAGCAGGCATTAACGTTGCAACAAACCCTTGCACATACTCAGCAGGTATTTGCTCTGATTTAATTAATCCACCATTTGTTGCCATTGAAGGGGTTAGCCAAAACTCATAACGATTAGGAGATTTGGCCAGAGTGATAATCAGTCCAGCCACAATGAATACAAGCACTGAGATAAAGGCCAATAAAAGGCGGTTGAGATGATTTAAGCTATCGATTTTCTTCCAGTAATTAAACATGAGGTTCACCTACTAATTTGGATTTTTGCCAGATGCCTTTATGAGAAAGATAAGGCGAAGTTCTTATGCCCCAACGTGCAAACCCTAAAATGGTTTTCTTCATTAGATAACCATAAGGTTTGCCCGCTTTTAATCGGGCAACACGCTTTGGACAAACCGTAATGGACAAAACAAAACCCACCAAAAAACCAACGCAACCAAAAGCCAATGGGTAGCCTGCAGGTATACCGCTTAAGGTAAAAAGCAAGCTAGTACCTGGTGTTGCTACAATGACAATCCAGAATAGTTCACGCAGACTTAACCCTTTGTAGGCTTCGTAATCATGAGACAGATGGCGTGATGAAGGTCGGTTCATGGCAGCCACCTAAATCTTGAATTTGGTAATCATGGTATAACCCACATACCCTGCAACAATACTGATTGCCAGATAAGTAATACCCATCACCGCAAAGGTACCAAAAGCCACCATCGAACCGTCATTTTTCTTGGATTCCTCTATACCATGTTGAACTGTTGTGATGAACTTGATAAAACTCATTACCGCAGCAATAAAGAGTAATAATCCCAATCCTTGTCTGACGTAATTTCCAGTCACCGTCATCATGCTTTTATTGCCGTCACTAATATCATCAGCATTAGAAATTTTAGGGAACCAATTATCAGCAAACAGGGCTGGTGCGTAGTTTAAAGTGATAAAACCCGTACCGATTTTTTGCCACCATTGATTCAACTGGACGTTTTTATTTTTCATGGTTAATTCCCCTTTACTATTAAAATTAGAATGAATAGGCAAAGTCCCATTACAATGCGAATTGAACGAGAACCCAGACGAATGAGAAAACCATCTTGTTCTCTTTCTTCATTGCCCATAAAGTGATTGATGCACCAGATCACTGCGATAATGACCATCATGATCGCGATGAACCGAATGCAACTTGAGTACACCCCAGCAGCTGTATTACCTGCCGCTTGCTTGAAGCTGGCGGCAAATGTTTTAGCGATATCCACTTTGCCCATGGCTACTTACCAATGAAATCAAGCGCTAAAGGCTTGATAGTTTTAGGTTCGATGGCGGGCTTATTGATGTAATCAATTAGTGAATTGCGGATAGCCAATAAATCATTACGCAACCCAGGATGTGACTTACCATCAGATCCTTCAAAAGATTCAATGTGTAATTGGATTCGAGTATTAGGTTCAATTTCCGTTTGGGCTTCATCCAGCAAGGGCATGATGGCGTTAATTTGGTTAATAACTCTGACCAACGTTTGATTAAGAGCTTCTTCACTGGCTTGTGTGGCAAAGCAAGTCATGCTCAGCATTAAAATCAAAAACAATCTTTTCATTTTTTCTCCTTACAAATATTTCTTAAAGCGACTGGCTGTAATGGAAACCATCACACTTAATAAGATACTGACGGGTACGAACATTAGTGCTGGGGTAATACTCAACGGAACTGCTAGCCATAAGGCCAATAACATCAGCAAACCACGTTTGAAGTAGCGATTTAATTGATGAAATACATATGAGGACTCACGTCCCAACGAGGCGGTGCGAATGGCTCGTTGATTCAAACCATCGACCAAACCTGCTGTCATAGCTAAAGCAAATAATGGAATGCTTGCCAAAAGAATCATAAGCTTGATAAACATCACATGAGCAGTCAGGCTGATAAGCAACCCAACGTGTTTTGTAGTGGTAAATAAGTCATCCACTATCTGATCTAATTCAGAGTTGTTTTCTGGCAGGACAGTATTTAATTCATTTTTAATAACGGTAGTAACTTTTGCTACTTTGTCAGTCATCTTTTCAGTTGGTACTGCAGTAACCCATGATTTGAAACGCTCAGCCACTGAAGCATCATTAAATTCTGCGACTGCTATAGTTTGTTGTTTGGATAGTTCATAGATAGTTTGCCAGGCTGAATCAAAGCCAGTCATTCCCCATAGACTCAATGCCCAACCCAATAACATCAACCAGCCTATAAAGACAAGTAACAGCAAGCTCATGATGATTCTTTTGGATTTCTTTTGGGTTTGAGTCTTTATTGCCATATCTCACCCTCATGAAAAACTAGTGGGTAATGGCTTTCATTGAATATGGCTAAGAGATCATCGACATCGGCAGGCAATAATGGTGCTTTAGTTAATTGTTGGAGTTCCTGCAGATTAGTGCTGCTGTTTATATTAGTAATAAAACCCAGAGCATTTATTTTTTCTAACTCTTGTGCATGATCTTTTAACCATTCACGGGATACAGCATCATCACCAATGATAAAAATAGAATAAGAAAAGTTAATTAATTCTAATTTGCGTTTTAATACTTTGCCCGCTGTTGCTTTGCTGGTTGCAGGTAATCGCGCATCCAGTTTTTCCTGAAGTTTCAGTGATTCTTCTGTGAGTTGCTCTTGCGATTCTTTGATGTAGTGTTCCATATCGATGACTTGATAGGCATAGCAGGAAGTAATCATCAATAAACCTGCAATTAGTGATATCTTTCTCATCTTAAAACCTCCCTAGATCGACAATGCTTGAACTGCCATTTTTAGAAAGTAATAACAATGGGGTGTTTTTTTTATTAGCCTTTAGAGATTGATAATTCAGGTCACCATGATTGAGCGTAAGACGGCCACTGTTTATCAGATGTTGTGGTATTTGATTCTTGTTAGCCCATAATTGAATTGATAAATCATCACTATCCAAAAGCATGAGGTGTAAGCGAGTATCAGGAGTATTTTCAATTGCTTCAGTTAAAATCATCAAAATAGTTTTGACTGCTTCATCTGGTTTCATAAACAGATAAAGGATGTCTCCCTGATTTAGTTGAACAGACTTATGGGCATAGGGTGAGTAAGGAGACGGATCAAAATCACCAACAACAGGTACATTGGCAAAGAGCTTGTTATAGGCTTTATAAAATGCATTATTCCAGGCAATATTTTTAGAGACTTTCTGGGCTTCCTGAGCTGCTGCAAGTTCTGCAAAATGATTGCGTTCGGCTTCATTTCTGGCATTAAGCCCCAGTATATCCAATGGGGTTTGTCTTAGTCCCTGATAATAGATCTGGCTACGATTCTTCATAAGGAATACATAACGCTTTTCTTCCTCAAGGGTTAACTCCCAAACTTTGGCTTCATGAAGTTGTTGTTCATTGAGCTTTAATTTGTTTACGTCTTGTTCCAAAGTTAGATCGTCATTATTTTCAGTTAACCCAGCCCTCGCTAAAGTTTGGTCTTGTGCATTTTGAGTATTCAATGGTTGGATATTAATGCCAGGGATATTCAATTCAGCGTGTACTGCATGAGTTGATAACAAAGTGAGAGTGAGTACTGTTCGTTTAAACATGTTGCTCACCTTGTTCCATATTCACTGAAACACGATCTTTATTACTGTTTTCAAATACAAGGTGTTGCCTGCCAAAATCAATTTCTAAAACAGACCATCCAGCCAGGGTATCCCCTCTTTCCATTGGGACAGTTTTAAAATCATAGATAACACTAGCTACACTGACTTGTTGAATGCTGTCTACGCTCAGAACTTTAAAGGGCAAAGCAGTAACGGGTAGATATTTGATGGGGTGTTCTTTCTTATCCAGAGTGTTAACGACCTTATGGATAGTATCGAGCTTCTGGGTTAATTCTGATCTGCTTTCAAGCACCAACTGATTTAATTTGCTTTCATCTGTAGATTTCAATTGTTCAATTAATCCGGCCAGTTTATTAAAACCCTGATTGATGGAACTCAAATCAATTTTTTCTACTGGCTTTTTAATTTCTGTTTGAAGAGTAATGAGCTGAGATTGAATGTCGTTTAAACGAGAACTAATGACATCATTGTCTGTTGTATTGTCATTCGAATGCATTGCTCCAAGGACAATGCCACTAACAATCGCGACATTAACTAATGCAATAAATACCCATTTATTCACAGGTTTATTAAATGAAATCATGATTTACTCCTTACTATTTTTTTAACAACAGATTGATAGCCAGGTTTCAATTTGAAATTCACTTCCCGTAGCAAGGGATTAACAACCAGCATAAAGACTTGCTGTCCCGCAAGGACTTCAAGTCCATCTTTAACGCTTAAAGGGCCTAAATTTCTATCGATTTGAGGTAAGGTCTGCAGCATTACTGCCTGCAAACTTTGGGGTTGCTTTTCTTTTACAGCTAAGGAATAACCAGAGTATTGCAACCACCATTCTATTGCCTGACCAACAGTTTTAACTTCTTGGGGGAAATGAATTTGTTGCACTGCCAATAAAGGATTAACTTGAGCAGCTAAAGGTTTATTAGCGACTGTCGCATAACGATTAATCTGAGTAACATCTGCCAGCGCATGGGTCGTAAAAGTTAAGATGCTTAGTGAAGTAGCAAGTAACATTTTGAACATAACAAACTCCATCAGGGCTTCATGCCCTGAGTTGATAATTAATTGGTTTCTGAAATAATTTCTTGCTGTGTGACAACCTCAGGATTAGCCTTCTTCCTTAAATAGATTTCTTTGCGATCAACATCCACATTTGACGGCGCATGAATCCCTACCGCAATGTGACCTCTACGAACGTATAAAATTTTGATTTGAATCTGGCCCTTGTCTATGAGGATTTCCTCTCCAACACGGCGGGTAAGTACTAGCATGGCAACACTCCTGTTTTGATTAACTGTTTAATTTTTTTAACATGGCTTTGATATGCATCTCAGCGACTTCACGGCTCGCTGGTTTGTTGGAATCTTGATTCATAGGGCGAGGAATTCTGCGACCCTGGATTGCTTTACAATCTTCAATAAACTGAGGCAGTGTTGGTGGATACCCTCTCCCCTCACGAAGCATGAGCAAAACCTCTTTCAGGATTTGGTTGTCAAAACGCAATAAAGCGTCAAACCACTCTTTTTTAGCACCAGCCAACCCGCGTTCATTTTGGAAATTACTCCACCATATATGGCCATAAATCGCTCCAAGCCGGCTAAACAGGGTATCAATCCGCTTGTCATGTACTTCTGGGGTTGCTGAACTGGACGATGTTGCTTGATGATTGCCCGGGCTCTTCATCGTTGAAATCGAAGTCCGTGTCTCCGCATGAGTCCCAGAAAATTTCGATTGGAGATTTTTTTGCACGAGTTGCTGTATGTTTTGCATTGCTATGCTCCTGTTTTCTGACAGTGGAAATTTCATCATCCCAGCAGTGTTGAGCTAACCAGTTGGCTGGATACTTCCATGGAGGAACCCAATCACCTGCAAGGGCTTGCTCATCCCAATTCTTCACTTGTGCAATCAGAGCGCTGATTATTTTGTCCACTAGAAAATCATCGGGATTGATTTGTTTGAACTCCTGCCATGCTTTTTGTTTGGATTTTTTGCTTGGATAATGCGACCAAAATTTTTCAAATTGCGTAAATAAATATAAATAATTATTCTCTTTATGAGGTATGTCGGCTTTTACACATTTAGCTATGTCGGCTTTAACTGGTTCGAAGTTCGATTGGCTACTATTATCAAGGACATCTTGAAATTCAGGACTGATGCCTTGCTGTGACGGCTTTGTGACGGCTTTTTTCTGGACATAATAATCCCTTGTCGCTAAAAGGCATTTTAAAATTAATTGATGATCTCTGGATTGGAATTTAATAAGACCCGCTCTTTCAAGACCAGCGATTGCACGGCGTGTTTGTGCACGAGAAAAGCTAACACTTTTGATGCCTTGATGTGGTTCGATATACAGTTGTTCAGCAATTGATTGATAGCTTATCCCCCTATCAATTCCCACTATCCCGGTTTTCACATTCATATAAGGCCTAATCCCTCTAAAATAAGCTAATTGCTGAATGTGCGGTAAGCCACACAATGCAACCATCTCGTTGTCATTAACAGTGAACTCCATTGCTCCCTCTTTTTCCGTTGATTTAATTAATCATCAATTTTGCTGTATGGTATATTTTGAAAATTAATGACCCACATCAATGCTCTTATTGAGCATAATTACTCAAATCGAGCAACTATAATTAGAACTTAACACATATTGAGAATGTGTCAATATCTGGTATCATATTTATTAAGTATTTTTATGGACGTAACATGGAATGAACATCAAAGAGAAAATAGGACAACGAATTAGGCATGAACGAACCACAAAAGGCCTAACGAGAAAGGCTCTGGCAGAGTTAACAGAGGATTTAAAAGTCTCTCGCATCAACAATTACGAGCGCGGCGAAAGAACCCCTGGTCCCGAAGAAATCAAACAACTAGCTAAAGCACTAGAGGTATCTCCATCCTTTTTAATGTGTTTGTCCGATGACAAACAAGGAAGATTAAATAAAACCCCTGGCTTGGGTGCTCTAATTCCAGTGCTGGATTACAAGCAGGCTGTAAATCCTGCGCTATTTATTCAACAAATCAAAGAGGAACACTACTCTGAAAAGGTTGCATTAATCCCAGTTAGTTCAGGACTGACTGAGCGTATCGGTCCAAATGCCTTTGCGATGGAAGTAAGGGATGACAGCATGACTCCAGAATTCAGAGTGAATGATGTGCTCATCATTGATCCTGATACTACTCCAAATCCAGGAGATTTTGTGGTGGCTAAGCTTGATACTGACAATGAAGTGTTTATTCGCAAATATAAGCAGCTTTCTGCTTCTAAAATTTCTCCAGCATTTGAATTAATTGCGCTTAATGAAGATTGGGCAAGTGTTCGAGTCGATCCCGATACCAGCTGTGAATTAGTTGGGGCGGTTATAAGCCTAAATAGATTTATTAAATTATGATCTATTTAAGATGAATCCAAGGATAATTGATGAAACCGATCTTGATGAACCTACCTATGCCGATAATAACCCCCAGGTTATTAATAAGACCCACGCAAGTTAATGATGGTATGGCTGTGAATGCTGCGATTTTAGAATCCTATGAAGAGCTGCATCGATTTATGGATTGGGCTAAAACAAAGCCCTCCATAGAGGACTCTGAAGAACAGGCTCGACTTGCTGCAGCCAACTGGATTCTAAAGAGAAATGAAGAACCGTGGCTTCAACTATTTATTTATGACAAAACCACTGGAGAATTTATTGGCGGGACCGGATATCATCATATTCTTTGGGAAGTACCCTCTGTTGAGACAGGATATTGGATACGCAGCTCTCGTGGAAAACAAGGCTTGATGACCGAAGCGATTAATGCCATTACGCAATATGCGTTTAAACTATTAGGTGTAAAACGAATAGCCATTACCTGTGACCTTGATAATAGCAGAAGTCGAATGATTCCCGAGCGACTGAATTACACTTTAGAGGCAACCCTAAAATCAAATAGAAAAAAACCAATTACAGGTGAAATCAGCGATACCCTTGTTTACGCAAAATATGATCTTGATAATCTACCCAATCTAAACGTGAATTGGCCTACAGAATGAACTCTCTCCAATTCAAGAACCTATGCGAAAATGACCTGGAGCTTCTCTACACTTGGTTCAAAGAACCAACGATTAACCAATTGTATGCTAGAAACCAAGCTTGGTCTCTTAAAGATATTCAAAAGAAATACCTACCCAGAATTTTAGGCCAAGAAAATGTACCCAGCTTTATCATTATCAAAAATGATAAAGCCATAGGGTTTATACAATATTATTGCCTGACAGGGTCTTTACCTGAAGGCATAGAAGTTTATAACAACCCTTTGTTCAAAGAATACACTCCAAATCAACTTGCTGGAATAGATCTTTTTATTGCAGAAGCAAAAGAACGTGGCAAGGGCATAGGGGAATCTATAATAAACAGTTTTATCTCAGAATATTTAACTCAGTTCCGGGCTGTTCTCGTTGATCCAAATAGTAATAATATTCACGCAATTCGATGCTATGAAAAAGCAGGGTTTGTAACATCAACGTTCAGCCAAGACCCAGACTATATTGTTATGATTAGAGCTTTAACTCCATTTTCATAGGATGCATCGAACTAATGAATGATCAAGAAAAAACCATACTAAATGGTCTAACAAATGACATAAACCAATTATTAGGTTTTCATGAGAACACCCCTAGAATTAATTACGGACCTTGTGGGGTATTTGCTCAGTTATTTTATGAAGCATGGAATAATCGTTTCCCTGAAAAAGTACATATCTGCTTTGTTATGATGCCTTCAGGTGATGAATGTGATCATGTCGTTATTAGACTCCCAACAGGAGAATTATACGATGGTGGTGTAGGTGTTCATTCTGATGATTTCTATACTCCACAATTTATCATAGAAGAGATGCTGGAATATGATCATGCCATATTGGAAAAATGGGCCTATGGTCTTGACCGTACTTACCCAAGATTCTGCCCAGACTTTGATAAAAACAAAGTTAAAAAATTGATTGATGATCACCTAGATCGCTTATCCAAGTTATCAATATTGAATTCATAAAGATAGGTATAACGAAATGAACTGGGAAACAACCTTAAAAAAAATAACTGACGAATCAGCTTATAATGCTGCAATGATGTGGGTTGATAAACCTACAAATCTAAAGCTTATAAATAACCAAATTAACTGTGTTTACCGCTTTGAATTCGAAGATCAAGGCTATTATTTACGTATCACTCATGAGCAGATAAGACCCTATAACGAACTAGCAGCCGCAATTGATTTTCAAAACCACCTATTTTTCAACGATGCCCCTGTTTGCCAAGCGATTAACTCTAAAAACAATGCATTTATTGAAACAATCAAGCAAGTGGAATTGGAATTTTTAGCCCATGTTTGTATTGAAGTACCAGGCAATGTTATCGATTTTGACGACACAAGCAAAGAAAAATATTTCAAGTGGGGCAAGAGCCTTGCAACGCTTCATCGTGCATCACAATCCTACCAACCTAAAGAGCATCATTTTAGAACCTGGCGTGATTTATGGAAGGAAACAGAGGACTATTTACATGGTGAAAGTAATGAAATAAAAGACCTTCATCAAAAAATTGCTTCATTCTTTAATCAGCTTACACCTACACCATCAAATTTTGGCCTGACCCACGGCGATCACAGACCAGGAAATGTCCTTTATGATGGGAATAAAGTTTATATTATTGATTTTGATGAACCCGTACATCATTGGTATATGGCTGACATAGCCAAACCATATCTGGATTTATGTGCCAAGCCCCATGAAACATGGAAACAGTTGTTCGATTGGTATATCGAGGGGTATTGCACCATACTTCCTATAAATAATACTGAATTAAAGCAAATCAACTGGTTTACACAAATGAAAAGCTTGGATATTTACCTTTGGTGCAAAAACAATTGGTATGAGCCCACAGCCCCAGGCGGAAAACCAAGGGATCAATGGCTAAGTGAACTTAAACAGATGGCGCTATGCTCCCTCTTTAACTTTTAAAAATACAAAGAGGAACCTATGACAACTAGTACATTGATTCGCAAAGCAGAGCCTAGTGATGCAGAAGCAATAAGTCATCTTATCATCCAAACATTAACAGAAGTTAATTCAAAAGATTATTCTAATGTAATCATAAAAAGGGTAATTGAAAATTTCTCTCCAGATCAAATAACAAAACTTATGACTCAGAGACAGGTTTTTGTCATAACAGAATTAGATTGCATCATAGGTACTGCAAGCCTTGAGGAAAATGTCATACGCTCCGTTTTTGTGTTACCCGGCAAGCAAGGTAAAAATATAGGATTTTTATTAATGTGTTATTTAGAAAAGATCGCACGGGAACAGAATATTCAGAGCCTCACAGTTCCCTCTTCAGTTACTGCAGAAGGATTTTATCGAAAACTTGGTTATAAAGCTTTACGTAATGAATACTATGGAGAAGAAAGGACCATCATCATGGAAAAACATCTTTAACTTTTGATATTAATTTGATAAACCGAACAACAGGATTGATTATGCGACAAGATCCCCAGTTAACAATAAAGAATGAAGAAATCTACAATCTAGAGTTATTGCTCTTAACGCCCTCTGTAAGACAATCTACAGATCAATTAAGACTGTTAATTGCCGATGATTTTGTTGAATATGGCAGCTCAGGCAGGATTTATAATAAATTAGATTTGCTTGAATCCCTCCCTGAAGAAAAACAGGAATGTTATGCTGTTGAGGATTTCACCTCATCAGAGCTTTCAAAAAATGTCATTCTTGCAACTTACAAAGTAACTATTGGCACTCGGCAGTCATTACGCTCTTCCATATGGAGACATAATGGAAGCAATTGGCAAATGATTTTTCATCAGGGAACAAATTGTCAAATTTAGGCTTTAAAATAAATTGCTAATGAGAGACTCTACAACCAAACTATTTTTTGGAGAACAAAATGCGATCTCTTTATCCTGCGCCATTAAGACCAGGTGACACCATAGGATTAGTTACTCCCTCAAGCCCCTTAATGCCTGGTGCTATTGAAGCGGGTGTGCAATTCTTAGAGAAAAATGGATTTAAAGTGAAACTTGGAAATCATATTTATGATTCAGATCGATTTCTAGCAGGTAGTGATATAGATCGCACAAAGGACCTCATGGATTTTTTTACAGATTCTACGGTTAAAGCGATTATAGCAACGCGTGGCGGCCAAGGCTCCCAGCGACTATTACCTTTACTTGATTATGATGTAATTCGCTCTCACCCCAAAATATTGGTTGGATTTAGTGATACAACTGCTTTACAACTCGGTTTGTTGAAAAAAACCAAGCTTGCCACCTACACAGGGTTTACCTTAACCGTTCAGCCCAATACCCTGATTGAACAAACATTAATGGCTTGTTTATCTGGAAAATCTTATCGAATCACTGAAGGAATAGGCGTTTGTCCAGGAATTGCTAAAGGCCCTATAGTTGGAGGGAATTTAACGTTACTCACAACGTTAATGGGAACTCCTTTTCAACCTGAATTTGAAGGAAGTATTCTACTGATAGAAGATATTAATATTGAGCCTTACAATCTTGATAGAATGTTCTCTCAATTGGACTTAGCTGGTATTTTTAATCAAGTAGCGGGTATTATCATTGGTCAATTTGAAAATTCCCCCGGAAAAGACTCAAATTCTCTGGAAGGTACTGTTGATGACGTAATTAATGAATGGATCTCTCATTTTAAAGTTCCTTGCATTAAAGACTTTCCTTATGGTCACGGCGCAAAACGATGCGTTCTACCAATTGGAAAAGAGGTTATATTAGATGCGGGGAAAAACACTCTTTCCATTTAATGAGTTCAGGTTAAGGGTCGGGAGCCTTCTTGGCTTCCTTAGTACATCAATATGCTATCATTAAAAATGACTATTTATTTGAGATGTCATATGAATTTTAAAATTACCGAGCATTATGCAAGAGGGGAAGAAAAATTTATTGCTGAGTTTAATGAATTAAATGACGCAAAATTTTTTATGTCAAAAAAATCATCTATAGATGATGTGGAAAGAAAAAAAGTTATTTATAGACTATATGATGACCATGAACTATTGCATGAATTAAATAAAGAGAACATTTCCATTACCCATGCCAAATATGCAGAGGGTAATGGTGATTTTAATAATGCAGCCCCATTTATTTTTCAAGTCATGATAAAAACCATGGACTCTTTGGAAAGAAAAACAATTGCTCAATTTAATGATAAAAATGATGCCTATCTATTTGTCGTTTGTAAATTCGAGCATGATAATACGATACATGATAACGATTTGCTCTTAATACTTAAGGATAAAATTTTAATTGATACGGCAAACAAAACCATCATTGCAAATCGAAAAAAAGAATCTAGTGGATCCAGTGGTAACGAGAAAGGATCAACATATAAGCTAAGTCCATTATCAACCAGGCCAACACCTGGCGGTGGTCCTGCCGATTATTGGGTTAAGAATGAGGATGAGGATGAATAAACAAGTATTGCGCATGGAACAGGTTGTACAGTCGTATGTAGCAGATAAACAATTCATGGGATCAATTCTTGTCGCACAACATGGGCATATTATTCTGGATAAAGGTTATGGCTACGCCAATCTTGAATGGCAAATACCTAATACAACAACTACAAAATTTCGCATCGCCTCGCTCACAAAGCAGTTTACCGCCGTAGCGATTTTATTGCTTGAAGAGCAGGGTAAACTTAAAATAAGCGATTTCATTAAAAAATTCATGCCAGATGCACCTTCTGCTTGGGAAAAGGTATCTCTCTTCCATTTGTTAAACCACACTTCTGGAATTCCTAGTTACACTAGTTTTCCTGATTTTGCTGCATTTACCACAAGTACCAAAACACCAGAACAACAAATCGATTTTTTTCGCAACAAACCATTAAATTTCCAACCCGGTTCAGACTTTGAGTACAACAACTCGGCCTATGTGCTCCTGGGCTATCTTATCGAAAAAATAAGTGGTCAAAGCTATGCAGATTTTGTTGTCAATAATATCTTCAAACCTCTTGATATGAACGATTCAGGATATGACTCCCATTCTGAGATAATATTACATCGCGCGTCTGGCTATATGGTGAGTCCCAATGGACTTTGTAATGCAGATTACTTAGATATGAGCATCCCCTATTCAGCGGGTTCTCTTTACTCTACCACTCACGATTTACTGCTATGGGAACAAGGATTGTTTGGAGGAAAAATACTATCATCGGCATCACTAGAGAAAATGATTGAACCTTTTAAAAATGATTATGGCTTCGGAGTAAGAATACATTCTTTAGATGGGCATAAATCAATAACACATGCCGGTGGCACCAGTGGATTCAATACAAAACTAATCTACTCGCCAGATGACAAGTTGACAGTAATCGTATTGGCCAATCTTAATGCATTAGGATATGTTGCGCAGGATCTTGCTTTGAAAATGGTGACCCTAGCTCATGGCAAGACAGTTACAATACCCTCGGAAAGAAAAGAAATAAATGTATCATCTGAAACACTTGCTCAATATGTTGGTACTTATAACATTGAGCCCTATATTGGTGCATACGGCTTAACACCCTTAAAGCAACTCGTTATTTCTCTAGAAAATGGCTACTTAATCGCACAAGAAACAAATCAACCCAAAACGCGACTTTTTCCCGAATCAGAAACTCTATTTTTTGGAAAGATACCAGACATCCAAATTAATTTTATCAAAAATAAACAAGGTCAAATATCTCACTTGGAATTACACCAAGATGGGGAAGTTTCAACTGGAATAAATCATCAGCTATGAAAACCGCCTATGAGTCCACCTTTTAAATTATGAAATAACTGGAATTTTCATTATGCCCACAAGCACCGCTCATCACCCCATAAACAAACCCAATTTTTTCTTAATAACAGGTGGCCCAGGCGCTGGGAAAACCTCTGTATTAAATGAATTAAACAAACAAGGTCAACTTGTTGTGCCTGAAGTAGCTCGCAAAATTATCCAAGCTCAAAATGCCGTTGGTGGCAATGCAACACATTCCGGCAATAGAGATAATTTCTGTGATTTAATGCTTGAACAGTCCATAGCAGATTTTAAAAGAATGGAGCTGGTGAATCAGCCCGTTTTTTTTGACCGCGGCATTCCGGACTTATATGGTTATTCCCAACGATTTTGTGGCAAAATAAATACCGAAATAGTGCGAGCCACTCAGCAATATCGATATAACACTTCAGTTTTTATCTTCCCACCATGGCCTGAGATATATAAACATGATTTGGAAAGACAACAGGATTTTCAGGAAGCAATAGAAACTTGGAAAGCGATTAAGGAAGCACATACTGTCTGTGGCTATGACTTAATCGAAGTACCAAAAGATACTATAGAAAACAGGGTTAATTTTATTTTGCAATTAATGAACCTGTATAATGGATAAAAAAAGGATTGCCCTAGAAATGCTGTATTATTTATAGTCATTTACTAATGGGCCACTAGAGAGCGCGGTATAAAGAAATATGATTGACCCCATAAAACAACTCAATATATGGATAGATGAGGAGCGTCATAAAGGTGCGCCCAATCCTCAACAAGCAGTCCTGTCTACTGCAACAAAAAAGTCCATTCCCCATGCACGGGTGGTCGCTATTCGTGAGATTAGTGAACAAAGCTTATTGTTTTTCACTCAAAAAGGCACCCGAAAGGTGACCGAGTTAACCACTAATCCGATTGCTTCGCTCACTTTTTGGTTCGAGTTATTACAGCGTCAAGTGATTATTGAAGGCGTAGTTGAGTCTTTATTGGCTGAGGAAAATGAACGATATTGGCAAACATATCCCCGCGAAGCGCAGATTAGATTTTATAGCTATGCAGCTACTTCATCCCAACCCATTTTAAACAAGCATCAACTCGAAAAGAAAAAGAAGGACATTGAAGTTAATTATCAGGACAAACCGCTACCCATGAGCGAATTTTATTGTGGATTTAGAATAAAACCTGTACGTATGGTATTTTATGCTTATCGCACTGATGAACTATCAGATGTGCTTGAATATCGCTATGTCGATAATAGCTGGATTAAAACGTTGTTGTCTCCATAACTTACCTCTTTTTTTGGTTAATTATTTGGAACGAGAACACTCTGAACAATGCTTAATCATTTCATATTATAGTAAAACCGAGAATACTAATGAATTACAAAATTGAACACATTTCAGCTGATGAAGCTGAGCTGTTGTGTCGTCAGATTACAACAGACTTACCTGAATATTTTGGATTGCCAGAGTGTAATGAACATTATGCGCTAGGGGTTCGATCACGCATTAATTTTGCGGCCAGATCAAATGAGGCTTATGTGGGGCTATTAAGCCTTGATTTTCCATACCCTGCAAACAGCAATATCTATTGGATGGGAGTTTTACGAGCATTTCATAGCCAAGGAATAGGATACCTATTAATCCAGGAAGCGGTAAAATATGCACAACAACAAAGTGCCTCTACCATGACGGTTGAAACTTTGGCTCCAGAAGAATCTGATGAAAATTATCTAAAAACCTATAACTTTTATGAACATATAGGTTTTAATCCCTTACTGAATTTAAAACCCGCAGGTTATGAATGGAATATGGTTTATATGGCTTTGAATCTAAATCAATTCAAAAGCAGATCACATAATCAAACCATCTCTATAAGGGCATTTGTTGCTGAGGATATTCCCCTTATCGTAAGTAATTTCGCCAAACACCACTGGCCCAAACCATCATCTACTTTTGAAACCTACTTTGATGAACAAAAACTTATCGAACGTATCGTCTGGATCGCTTTTTATAAAAATGAATTTGCCGGTTACATCACATTGAAATGGAATTCTTTATATCAATCATTTAAAACTCAAAGCATCCCTGAAATTATGGATCTAAACGTATTACCTCCTTTTCGTAACCATGGAATTGCTACAGCGTTACTTGATATGGCAGAGCTTGAAGCGGTTAAGAAACAAAATAAAGTAGGTATTGGAGTTGGGCTTTATGATGGCTATGGCAGTGCGCAGAGATTGTATATTAAAAGAGGTTATATACCCGATGGGTTGGGTGTTACTTACAATTATAATCATGTTACCCCCGGTGCCAATGTTTGCCTTGATGACGATTTAGTACTTTGGTTTACTAAGGAGTTTTTGTGAAACTAAAAGTGAATTATGGCTACTGAACCTGCGCCAGGAAATGACAATGTGAATAAAGAAATCATCCAATGGGGTTGTAAATATCTTTCCTCTCATGGGTATACGCTAAAAAGTAACCTGCCAGAACGTGTGCAAGAAACACCTTGGTCTTACGTGGTCCGTTTTGCAACATCTGATGGGTACATTTATTTGAAACATACTCCAGAGCTCCTTGCATTGGAGGCGACCATTATCCAAACTTTGCATGATCAATTCCATGCTTCTGTTCCAAAAGTTATCGCGCACAATACTGAATTAAACTGCTTTTTAATGAAAGATGCGGGCAAATCATTAAGAGGAATGCTAAAGAATAAATTCGATGAAGCATTGCTTTGCAAAGCTATTGACCAATTTACAACGCTTCAGATATCAGTTGCAGATCGTGTAGATGTTTTTCTTGATATTGGAGTTCCAGATTGGCGATTAGATAAACTTCCTGATTTATACAATGAGCTAATTTCACAACAAGATTTATTGATAGCTGATGGGTTATCAGAAATAGAGATTAGTCAATTGGAGGCGTTGCATCCAAAAGTTTCACATTTATGTAAAAAATTATCTGACTATTCTATCAAACAAACCATTGTTCAACCTGATTTTAATGACAATAACACGCTCATAGACCATATATCGCAAGATATCACCATCATTGATTTGGGTGAAACAGTGATTTCTCATCCATTTTTTTCACTGTTAAACTGTTTATTACAAATTAAAAAACATCATGCACTAACAGACAAAGATGATACCTATCTGAGGATCAAGGATTGTTGTCTTAAAAATTATTTGAATTTTGAATCTAAAAAGCACTTATTAGACGCTTTTTCAACGGCACGCATATTATTTTTTATTTATGGGGCATTAAGCAGTAATCGATTGATGAGCGCATGTGATAAAGCAAAATTTACATCATCATTTCAAAGGCATGGAAAACCCAGTAATCCATTGAAAGAATTTATAGCCGCATGTAATGCGAAGGATTAACTACGAATACAATTGAAAATCTTAATTTCTTTTTGTTCACTGGTGGTCCTGCTGCCGATCAAACAGAATCATCAACAAGCCGAATCTCAACTCGCTCTTTTCCGCCACCAATGTTCACTCTTTTCAAAGTGATATACCCCACTTCTGCGGTGGATTTTACATGTGTGCCCCCGCAAGGCACTTTGGAAAAACCTTCAATTTCCCAATAACGCCTCTGATTCTCAACATTGGAAAAGCCGGTTTTAATTACCTCATTTCCTGCGATAATTTTGTTGTATTCAACCAATATGCTTTCTAAAACAAAAGAAATATTCTTTTCATAAATAAAATCAATTCTTGCTTTGGTTTCAGCAATATGTGCACCAATTTTTTCAATACCAAGCTTTCGCGTTACAAGTTCAAGAACTAACTCAGCAGCAAAATGTAAGCGCATAAGCCTATATCTGCGAGGCCAGTCAATTTCCATACTCACTTTATCACCTGGGGAAAGTTTGTGACCCTCTGGAAGAATATAATAAATAAGATTACCCTCTATTTCTGAATTAATAACTGCCATGTCATTAATATAAGCTTTATCACTTTCTTGGCCTCCAGAGAATGAAAATGCTATTGTTTCTTCCAATAAAATGCGATCACCACTCACCATAGAAACGGTAGTTGTTAAACTGTGTTGATAAGGATCATCCCAAAATACTTTTTTCATTTTAATTGCCTTAGATCAAATTACTGGATTGAAATAATTGAACCTTTAGTTAATCTCTTAAGATCTCCTGAATGCAAACTAAAAACTGCATTAGGGGTTCCTGCAGCAGCCCATAATGTCTCATGCTTAAATAGATCTTCATCAATAAAAATAGTAGTAATTGTAATTTTATGCCCAATGGGGGGCACCCCGCCAATTGCAAATCCTGTAATTTCCCGGGTAAAGTCCGCATTTGCCTTAACTATTTTTTCTCCCACCAAACGTTCAATTGTTTTTTCATTCACACGATTTATGCCACTAGCTAGAATTAAAATGGGTTGATTCGTCTTTTCTGAACGAAACAGTAATGACTTAACAATTTGAGCCACATCACATCCTATTGTTGTAGCAGCATCGTTTGCAGTGCGTGTGCTGGAAGAAAGTTCAATCACTTTAAAAGTTAACCCCTTTTGGGACAGTACATCTTGAATAGCCTTAGCACTTTTTCTCAGATTTTCATATTCACTCATTTCATTCCCCCAGATAAATTATCGCCACAGAGAAAATTTTCTAGTTAATTCCGTTACCTTCTCCCAGTCACCGTACAAAACAATACCATAATAAATAAGATCCTCATCTCTCACTTGTACTGTTCTGGCTAACTGTTCTTTGTAAGAGCCAATGGTCATTGTGTCAGTGAAATCATTAAAGGTTATATGATTTGCTATGGCTTCATTGCGTAATTTTCTAATTTTGTTCGAATTTTCTGACAAAATAATAAACGGTAATTCTGAAATAAATGGATGTGAACCACCATCAGCATCTCTATAATCCGTTAGGCGCAATTCTTCTTTGCCTATCACAGAACCTAAGCCTATACACATATGAGCTAAGGCATTCATTACTTTACCAGGTTCAATATTTTTATTAAGAACAGCCACTAATTTATTTTTAAATTGCTCGTCAGCCATGCAACACCTCAAAAATTTGCTTCACAATCTGTGCGTTATAACGCATAATAGCCCATAATAACATCGTGCGCCATAACGCACAAGCTTTTTTGAATAAAGGTGAATTGTGAACGATATATACAGTCATATCTCATTGACTTTAAAAACATTACGTCGAGATCGTGGGTGGAGTTTAGATAAGGCAGCAGAAAAAACTGGCGTTAGTAAAGCCATGTTAGGGCAAATTGAACGACAAGAGTCAAGCCCCACTATTGCAACCTTATGGAAAATTGCCAGTGGATTTCAAACCTCTTTTTCTTCTTTTATTGCAGATATTAGCACTAATTTTAATGAACCCATTTATCGGGCTGGACATGTGCAACAGATACATCCTACTGATGAAAAAATTCGGGTGATGCCATTGTTTCCTTTTGATAATGAGCTTAACTTTGAACTATTTGTTATTGAATTATTGCCAAGCTGCGAACATTTATCTCCACCACATGAACATGGTGTTATTGAGCATGTTGTTGTGGTTGATGGTACAATTGAAGTTTTAGTTGATGGTGTCTGGAAATCATTATCTAAAGGAGAAGGACTTCGATTTAATGCGAATCAAGTTCATGGTTATCGTAATATCACATCAAAAACCTCAATCTTTCATGACATAATCCACTACCCTCCAAAATTGTGAATTAACCATGACATTTAAAGCAAACTGGGAAAAAGTAGACGAGCAAATTCAGCTGCCAGTTCAGACCATTGAGTCTATGGTAAAGATGGCCTTTCCTAATAAGAAGATGTCTTCCTATAAGATAATTTCTGGTGGCTGTGCCAATCTAAACATCCAAATCAACTTGGAGGCAGATAACACACCCTATATTTTGCGCGTTTATTTGCGGGATAAAGAGGCTGCATACCGTGAAAAAAATTTGAGCTTACTTTTAAAACGAACTGTTCCAATACCACAAGTTTACTTTATTGGAGATTATGAACATTATCGCTTTGCAATCACTGAATACATCCACGGAATTACCCTCCGCGATCTGTTACTGGGTAATCAATCCTACGACCTGAATTCGATTATGTTTTCTGTAGGGAAGATGCTATCTATCATTCAAACTAACCGCTTTGACTCTGCTGGTTTTTTCAATAAAGAATTAATGGTAGCTGAAATAACAACCAAAGATGACTTGCTGCAATTTGATCAAGAGTGTTTAAAACATACATTAGTGATTCAAGCCTTAGGCAACGAAGTCCTTACAAAGTTAAAGCTACATATAGATCACTTTAAATCATATATTCCAGATGATCATGAAAATCACTTAGTTCATGGAGACTTTGATCCCGCTAATATTCTGGTTGATATAAAAAATGGGCAATGGGAAATTACAGGGATTTTAGATTGGGAATTTTCTTTTTCTGGCTCTCCCCTTTGGGATGTGGCCAACATGCTCCGTTATGCACATCAAATGCCTGTTCAATTTGAGGAATCATTTTTAAAAGGGTTAAAGGAAGGTTATACTCTTCCACCAGACTTTCACATTAGTATTCACTTACTTAATCTGTCATCCCTACTTGATTGTCTCGCGCGATGCCCTTATGGTCCACATTCAAATCGGTGTAGTGATATTCATGCACTTATTAATTTTTTCATCAAGCAACTGGATAATGCGTTATGAGTACTCAAAGAATAATTGAAGTTGTTCCCTATAATCCAGAGTGGCCCAATTTATATAGAATGGAAGCAAGTCTTATCAAAGAAGCTCTTGGAGAAAATTGCATTGGCATTCATCACATTGGCTCTACTTCTGTGCCAGGCCTAGCAGCGAAACCGGTGATTGATATGATCCCAGTAGTTCGTGACATCACGAAAGTCGACAACTCTAACAATGCTATGCAGCTATTGGGTTATGAAGCAAAGGGTGAGTATGGAATTGCATTTAGGCGTTACTTTCAGAAAGGGGCTGAATATAGAACCCATCATGCTCATGTATTTGAAGAAGGCAGTCCTGAAATTGAAAGGCACTTAAAATTTCGTGATTGGATGAGATCCCATCCCACTGACCTGGATGCTTATGCGGCACTGAAGCAAGAGTTAGCTAAAAATCATCCCAATGACATCATGGCTTATTGTCTAGGCAAAGAGGCATTTATTGCAGACATTGATAATAAAGCTGGGTGTTTTGGACTTCGCATAGTGAAATCATTAACTCCCCGTGAATGGGAAGCAGTGCGTCATTTTCGTCAACACTATTTTTTTGATAAAGTACCTGTATCAGATCCATATACCTGGACCTTTGATCACGAAGCTCATGTCCACTTTATTCTTTATAAAGGAACCCAGATTAAGGGTTATGCTCATATTCAATTTTGGCCAGAGCAAAGAGCCGCGCTTCGTATCATGGTTATTGAAGAACATTCGAGAAATCAGGGAATAGGCGGAGCATTTCTAAAACTTTGTGAACGTTGGTTATATCAACAAGGCATTGTTGTATTGCAAATGGAGTCTTCACCCGAAGCGAAAAAATTTTATGTGCGCCAAGGATATATTGAAATGCCATTTAACGACCCTGAAAATGGCTTAAGCTTCCCGCAAGATATCCCCATGGGTAAAATGCTTGTTAAAAATAATATTACATAGAGACAGAAAATCATGGCAAAAATGCATGAAAATGAGCTTGAAATAGACGAAGGTCTTGTACATAAACTTCTTAAAAATCAGTGCTCTCATTGGGCTAATCTGCCCATAAATCCTATATTATCAAGTGGAACAGACAATGCGTTATTTCGTTTAGGTAGTGAGTATGTTGTTCGTCTTCCTCGAATCGAATGGGCTCCAGGAAGTATCAATAAAAGTATTAATAAAGAATATGAGTGGATTCCGAAAATTGCTCGACTTTTGAAAATATCGGTCTCTGAACCTTTGTTCAAAGGTAATCCTGAAGAGTTCTATCCTTGGTTTTGGACAGTGACCAAATGGAATGAAGGGCATAACCCAAATTTTGAAGAAGATAAGGAATATGAACTTCTTGCTAAAGACTTAGCTTTGTTTTTAAACGATCTACACAAAATAAAACTATCAGACGGCCCTACTTCCCGCCGCGGTATTTCCCTAAAAACAAAAGAACTCGATGAAGAGACACGGAAAGCTATAGGTGAACTTGAAGGAGAAATTGATCTTCAATCCATAGCTTCTTTATGGAATCAGCTATCAAATGTCCCCTATTGGAACAAGGAACCTGTATGGGTTCATGGAGACTTTTTACCCGGAAATATTTTAGTTCAAGGCAATCGGCTAAATGCGGTGATTGATTTCTCCGATTTAGGTATAGGTGATCCTGCTTGTGATCTGGTTATCGCTTGGAGTTTACTTAACTCACATTCAAGAAGAATCTTTAGGGAAAATCTACAACATATTGATGATGATACATGGGAAAGAGGTAAGGGCTGGGCTCTATCAATAGCACTTATTATGTTGCCGTATTATAAGAATTCAAATCCTGTTTTAGCAACGCTCGCAAGACGAATGCTGGAAAATGTGAAAGAGAAAAAAACTTATGACTATTAAAGACATTGAATTCCAACTCAAAATAATTAAAGCAACTATAGATGATTATCCAACCGTTCAAAATATGGCGCGATTTTATGTTTATGATATGTCCAGAAGTTGCGGTTTCATCAGCGATGATTGGGCCTGTCCATCTGATGGGCTTTATGAAAGTTATGACTTTAAAGTGTATTTTGATAATCCCCAAAGGCAAGCATTTCTAATCAAAGTCCATGATGAATTAGCAGGCTTTGCTCTGCTGAATAAAGAAGGTACACAACCCAACCTTGATTGGAATATGGGAGAATTTTTTATCCTCGCTAAATATCAAGGGAGTGGAATAGGGAGCCGTGCAGCCCATGAGGTTTGGAAAACACATCCTGGCCTTTGGGAAGTATCTGTCATTCCTGAGAATAAGCCCGCTTTAGCATTTTGGCGTAAAACCATCTCGACTTTTACAGTAGGTAACTATACTGAAGAACACAAAGCAATTACATATGATTCACATCAACCAGAACGTTATATTTTAAGCTTTGATACGCACAGCAATTCATCAATTAATAACACTGATGATAACAACAGCTTAAAAATCACCTTTGTTGATAGCTTAAGTGATGAGCTTGACAAGCGCATGACAGAAGGTTTCATTGCCTATGAAAAAAATCATGGCATTGATGTAAATTACAAACGATTTTCAGTAGTGCTATCCAAGGAGAACAATTGTGTTTGTGGCGTGATCAATGCCTTCACTGCCTTTGCCGAAATCTATGTTGATGATATTTGGGTAGATAGTGCCTATCGTGGCAGAGGGTTTGGAAAAAAATTATTACAGGCTCTTGAAGATCATTTTAAAGGACAAGGATTTAATAACATCAATCTTGTGACCAGTGCTTTTCAAGCACCAGAGTTTTATAAAAAATGCGGGTTCACAGCCGAATTTACCCGAATAAATAAAATTAATCCCCAGCTTTCAAAAACATTCTTTGTGAAATTTTTTGAAGAAGAAAACCAAACTCAAGGTTTACTTAAGTATTCAGAGTAATAATTATGAATAGCAACAATGATGATTTTAAAATTGAAACCCAAAGATTAGTACTTCGTCCATTTAACTTTGAAGATTTAGATGCTTTTTCTTTAATATGCTCAGATCCGAAGGTAATGCGCTTTATTGGAGATGGACAACCTCTTGATAAAGAGACCGTTAGAGAGCGAATGGAATCCTGGATAACTTCATATGAAGAGCAAGGATTCGGATTGTTAGCTCTCACCTTAAAAGAAAACGGCAAATTTTTAGGATTTTGTGGCTTAATGCCACAAGTTGTTGATGGCGAGTCCTATATTGAACTTGGCTATAGACTGGATAGTGCTTTTTGGGGGCAAGGAATTGCAAGTGAGGCAGCCAAAGCCGTAAGAGACTTCGCATTCAAACAATTAGGACTAACCCATCTTATTTCTATCATCCAAGTGGATAATTTAGCTTCAAAAAAAGTAGCACAAAATATTGGAATGGATCATTTGAAACGCACTCATTTTAAGGATGTTTTAGTCGATGTTTATTTTATGAAACCTAATATTTTTTTGGATAAAAATGATAACAATTGATCTCCTTAAAAATCACCAAGATTCAATTCCCAAACTTGCCACAATTTGGCACGAAGTTCTTGGGAAAATATGGGTGCCTGATGTTCCTATAGAACGAGTCATTCAAAAATATGAATCCCATTTAAATGACACTAAATTACCTATAACTTTTGTGGCAACAGATAGTGAGCAGCCAGTTGGCATGTGTAGTTTAAGAGAAAATGATGGAATACGACCAGACCTAACACCTTGGCTAGGATCACTTGTTGTATCCCCTGCCTACCAAAAGCAAGGGATAGCCCCATTGCTTATTGAGGCGACCCAACAAAAGGCAAAGGATTTGGGTTTTAAAAAAATTTATTTATTCGCATTTGATCCCACCATCCCTGATTTTTATTCTCGTCTTGGATGGAGCGTAATAGGAATTGATGAATTCAAAGGACACACTGTAACCGTAATGGAATTTCACTTATGACAAAATCCTTGGATACCTATTTAGATTTATGCACTCAAGTGTATGATTTGAGCAAACCAACTCCTCCTAAGGATGCCTATGACTTCTATTTGAGTTATGTTAGAGAAACTAACGGACCCATTTTAGAGCCGATGTGTGGAACAGGTCGGTATCTTCTTCCATTACATGCAGAAGGATTCCTCATAGAAGGCTTTGATGCCAGTCAAGCTATGCTGGAGGCATTACATGCCAAAGCGAAATGCCAAAATATTAATCCTCATGTTTGGCATGGATTCATGGAAGATCTTAAGATTTCGAAACAATATGACTTAATCTTTATTCCAAGCGGGTCTTTTGGCTTAATCGTTGACTTAACTGCTATAAAAAATGCTTTAAAAACAATTTATAATCTTTTATCAGATAAAGGGATCTTTGTTTTTGAAGTAGAAACTTTAAAAGCCGTACCTAAAGAATTAGGAGTTTGGCGCGGTTCCAGGTGGCAAAGACCTGATAATAAGATAATCCTGTTAAGTCAGTTGGCTATGCTTGAGGAATCTATATGTTATTCTATAGGCAAATATGAGCTCGTTGATTCTAATCGTATCGTTCAAACTGAAATTGAAGAGTATAAAATTCGAATTTACAATGACCCTTCCTTATTAGTTAACATACTTAGTGAAGTTGGTTTTAAAGACATCCAATTGCTAAAAGCCTTTGATAGAAATTCTCTGTATGAAGAACATGATGAAACTATTGTTTATGAATGCAGAAAATAATCATTAAAAGCGCTCTCCAGGAGTTAATGTGTGAAAAATTATCAGATAGAGTCGATTTGCTCTTACTTTAAACTAGGCATGCCCATAAAACCTCCCAAAAGAATTTATGGAGGACTACTCCACATAATGTGGCGCATAGAGACTGATAAAAATATTTATGCAGTAAAACAGTTATCCAGGGATATCAATCTGTCTGATAATCACATTATTGAAAATTATAACCTTACCGAACATATTGCTTCTCAATTTACTCAAAAGGGTATCGCTGCTGTTTGCGCCATGGAACAAGCAGGTAGATATTTATTTATAATCGATGACGTAGGATTTTTGGTTTATCCGTGGGTTGTTGCCAAAGCACAGCATAAAGATACTGTATCGGAATCTCAGGCCCTGCAAATTGCAGTGATCCTAGCTCGTTTGCATGAGATTAATCTACAAGTTCCAGAGATTTTAGAGCCCGAATATGATATTCATACAAACGATAATCTTATTGCCTTAACTCAAAGAACCGAAGAATATCGTAGCTCATTCTCCATGCTTTTAAATAAGCATCTTGCAGATTTACTCAGTGCAAATACTGCTTACCATCAGGCGGTTCCAGTTCTTAAAAAACATAGTGTTGTAAGTCATGGTGATTTGGACCAAAAAAATGTTTTATGGGATAGGGCTAATAATCCAATTCTCATTGATTGGGAATCTGCTCGCAAATTGAATCCAACTTATGAAATAGTAAATGGCAGTTTAGATTGGAGTGGGATCACGACAGAATTTAATCACCAATTGTTCAATAAAATGATTCAGGCGTACAAAAACGCCGGAGGAATTATTAACAAATCAGATTTTGAAGCATCCTTCTATGGTGTTTTAGGAAATTGGATAAATTGGTTCGCCTATAACATAAAGCGTTCTTGCAACCGGCTAGACACTGAACAGCGTGTAATGGGAATAGAACAAGTGACCCAAGTTATACCTACAATATTGCGTATAAACGAATTAATTAAAAAGCTAGTATGATTAAGGTGAACCTTAAAAAATGACTTATCAATTATCCTTTGAGAGCAACCCAAATCAAGAAGACATTCAAGTTCTTGGTAATGCTATTATGGAACAAGCTACCCAGATAAAGGGATTTAATCCTTTGGATTTTTTTGCTTTCTTTATCCGAGATGCAGACAATACCATTGTGGGGGGCTGTAATGGGTGTGCACTTTATGGATGTCTTTATATCGATCAGCTTTGGGTAAGTGATCTACTACGAAAACAAGGTTGGGGAACCGCACTTATAGAAGCGGCTTTGGAATATGGCAAAGAAAAAGGCTGTACTTTTGCCACTGTTAATACTTTTGATTGGGAAGCTTTAGGTTTTTATCAAAAAATCGGCTTTAAGATTGAGTTTGAACGACATGGATTTCTCAAAGATTCAGTTTTTTATTTTTTACGCAAAGATTTTTCTCTCTCATCTGATATTCCTGAGTAATAATTCATGAAAAAAATAAGCACCTTTTTAATGTTAAGTTTGTATCTAACCACTTCGGTATTTGCGGATAATAAAGCGCATATAACGAATGTAAAGCAATTAAGTTCATCATCAGACAACTACCCTACAGTAGATCCTAATAATCAATTTTTCTTACCAAATACCTTAACCAAAGAAATAAAATCCAAGGTGAATGAGATTAAATACAAGCTATACATAAGTTTACCTAAAAACTACCATTCCACTACAAAACGTTACCCTATTATTTATTTATTAGATGCTGATTATAGCTTTGCATTAGCGAAACAAATTAGTGAGCATTTATCTGACCGAAATAGAATTAGTGAATCCATCATTGTTGGAATAGCCTATACAAATCCTAATGAGTATAAAAAAAATAGAACCAGGGATTATACACCAAGTTATGTTGCCTCAGGAGGTTACGGTACCGAATACCAGAAATATTCAGGTGGTGCTGCACGATTTTATCAGTTTATTCGTTCAGAATTAATTCCATACCTGAGTCAACATTATAGGATAAATAGAAACTCTACTTTTGTTGGTCATTCTTATGGTGGATTATTCGGTGTTTATTTACTAATAAATCATCCAGAAGTATTTAATCAATATATCATCGTTAGTCCTTCTCTCTGGTATGATAATCACTTGGCATTAAAAATGGCAAAAAGAAAGCGGGATTTTAACTTGAAACAAAAAACAAGCGCTTGTTTTATTATAGGTGACCAAGAAAACAAAGGGGAATATCTAATGATAGATGACTTAAAATCATTGAACGAAACGATCATTGGTAAATCCCACAGAAATCTTAACACCTCTTTTAGTATTATAAACGATATGGATCACGATACCATTTTTCCTGGTGCTTTAAGTCAAGGTCTTATGAAAGTTATGATTAACTAAACCAGGTCTTAAATGGATAATCTCATCACACTGTATAAAAAACGCATCACTCTAAAAGGTGCCAAATTTTTACAGTTAGGGAGTAATCATGACAGAAATAATGGCTCATAAAAAGCAGTTAATACTTGAATTAGGTGATATCGCTAGTGCTAAAATTCTTGATTATGGATGTGGTGCAGGGGATTTTATAGAGCTATTTCTCTCTGAATCGCGCCAACCAAAAGAAATTTACGCCGTTGACTCAAGTAAGGAAATGATTGAAAAAATTCAAATCCGTTTTGCCAATTATATTGAAAAAGGCATTGTAATTCCTAGAGTATGCTCTAACCCAACTGAGTTGTATGATACTCAATTTGACAGAATAATTTGCCATAATGTTCTTGAATGTGTGAAGGACAAACCAGAATTTATTAATAGTTTTAATAGGCTATTAATACCTCAGGGAATTTTTCTTCTCTCTCACCATGATTTTGATTCAGCTATTTATAATAGTAACTATAAAAAACTTACTCGTGAACTAATTCATCACTTTGCTGACACTCAGCAATCCTGGCAGAAACATTGTGATGGACAAATGGGACGCAAAATTCCTGGCTTGGTAGAGGCAAGTCTTTTTAAAGATAATGCCAACTTTAAAACTTGGCGAATTGTTGAACGTGAGTTTCAAACAGGAAATTACGGATTTATTATGGCTAATATGATAACAGAGGTTGCGAAGACTACTTTTGATGATCAAACCCTAAAAACTTGGGGCACCGACTTAACCCTAAAAAATCAAATTGGAGAATACTACTTTGCCATTGATCTGGTTTTGGCAGTATTGGTAAAAGAAGCTAACCTCATGATAAGCCAAGTTGAACGTATGGAATAAATTGTTCAGTCCTAGCTACAATGCTCTATGGCGATTTAAATGCGGAATTAAATGGCTCATCAATAAAGGTTTTTAGATACTCATAACTCAAATTGTTAATTTTTTCTTACCTCAAATTAATTTCGTTCGCCAATAAACAGAAAGAACCAGTCAAACAACCTTAAGGCAATAGTATCCTCAAGATAAGTAAATCCACTAAGAACCTGACTTAGCAACAGTGGGTTCACATCCAGGATTTCTGCAAGGTTTTTCAAGTCATACTCACTGTGTGTCAGAATAAATTCAATTAAATATTTTTGCGCTTCTTTTCTACGCTCAAAATGTACACCAACTTCTGATGCCCAAACTTCGGCTAAACATCCCATGTAACAATCTCCCCTTTATTCCAACAACTGGGGCTTATTCACTGCCCCTGAAAGCAGTAAAACATACTGCAGTAGGTAAAAAAATTAGTTTTTTTACCTAGAGAATGTTGGGAATAAAATGCAGAACTGTATTACTAATAGTCAATATAAACTTTTAGTCCAGGGCGCACTTTAAGCGGTAATTGTTTCAATTATTGTGCTTTCTTGCCCTTTTGCATTATCAATGAGATTACGGATTTTTCCAGCAATGAAATACAAAAATACTGCGGCTACCAATGCCCAGACCCCCAATTGATTGAAAACGTAAAGATAATCAGCATTCGTCGATAGAGGATCAATAGAATCCGTTTTCATCATCGCGTTAGAAAAATAAGTAGATAAAGAAGCTGAAACCCCAGAAACCATCATCCATGTACCCATTAAAACTCCTTGTAATTTGGGAGGGGCAATTTGTCCTATCATTGCATACCCTACTGGACCAATAAGTAACTCCGCAATGGATTGAGCCACTAAATGCAATATCACCCAATTAATGCTGCTAAAACCATGACTATCAGATAACATCACACCACAAGCTAATAAGAAGAAAGAAAGTGCTAGAAATATAAATGCCCATACAAACTGCATGGAAACAGAGAAATTAAAGCCTTTAGATTGTAATTTATTAATGACCGTTGCAGTAATTGGTGCACCCACGATGATAATTATGGCATTGATATTTAAAATCCATTGAGTTGCCAATTCATAACTTAAAATATGCTTATCAACATTATTTTTAATAAATATGGTTATACCCATGGGACCGGTGTAATAAATCATCCAGAAGATTATAGAAGTTACCGTCAGGATTAAATAAGCTTTAATTTTTTGTTTATCTGCCTTAAGCGGTTGCTTCTGTCTTAAAAAAACAATAACAAAGAACATGATAATACTTACCACCAACACCATTCCGTTACTAAAATCCGCTGAGTTAAAACAGACCATCAGGAAAGGGACAAGTAGAACAGTGCCTATTATACCTAACAAATGCTTCAGTCTCCGGCTACTACGATCTTTCAATTCCATCAAAGGTGTATTTTTATCAGCAAGATCAGCCCAACTAAAAGCCATTAAAAGTAACGTAATAATATTGATAAAGAGGCTTGCGTAAAATATTTGTTGGTATTGATTAGAATAATCATAAAACCCACTAATAATAAAACCTGCAAAAAACCCAACATTCATTGCTGAATAGCTCATAAAGAAGGCTTTATCCCGTCTATTATCATCTGGATCAAAGCGCTGAGTTAAAATAGTGTTATAACAAGTGGTATTGAGTCCACATCCCACTAAAAACAAACTTAAACCCAAATAAAGAGTTGATGCTTGGGAAAAAATCAAAAACAAAATGCCGAAGCTTTGTGTGATGGTAGTAATAAAAAATAAGGCACGGTTGCTAAGATAGCGCCCTCCCATTAATCCGCCTACCAAATGCAGTACGAAATTAAAGGCTAGAAATAGGCCAACGATACTGTTTGAAACCGTATTGGATAAACCAAGCTGTTTCGTGATATAGAGCGATAGGGACGAATAGAGAATAGCGTATGAAAATGTTGAAAAAGCTTGTATGAAATATAGCGAGGTTACTCCTTTCGGCATTCGTTGCAATGATTTAATCATTTTTTCTCCCTGGATTCCTTTTGGTGGGTGACTCTACCATTAAAATTGGCTAGTATTAAGTCTTTTCAGCATTTATCTATTTTTATAAATTGCAATAATTGTAAGTGCATTGATTTATAAGGTGTTTAGGAATGAACAGTATTCAAAAAGTTTCATGGGAAGAAATCAAGCACAAAGTAAAAACAGTTAACCCCTCTATATACCAAGTAATTGAGCAAATTACTCCTGATGATAGCATCCCATTTTTTCTTGCCAAATATGAGTTTGGTGAGCATTTTGGTGTCAAAAATCATGCTTACTTACCTACTGCTTCGGGCAAATTAGAAAAAATTGATAGCAAGCATACTGACAATGAACTTTTTAAGCACTTAGGCTATGGTAAAAATAGCCTGCCTTTAGGCATGATCCTGGATAAATATTGTGAGTGGCATTACTTTGGAGAAAATGAGCGTATATTTCCTGACTGTGTACAAGGTCCGGGCGCTATTTTCAATATGCAAGTTGTGTTTGATGAAGACAAAACTATTGATAACAACGTCTTATCGGTATCTGCCGGTGCATTATCATCATTCCTGTTACCTAATATTGGCTGCCAAAGAAAGCACGTAAGAATTCAAAAACATTATAACGTATCTGTTTCCGCACCTAAATCACCTTATGAGCACTACCAGATATTCAAAGAAATTCTGCAAGATAAGAATACTCAACCCAATTGGTATAGCCAAATTCTTTATTTTTCAGAGCAGTTTATTAAGGAAGTCAAAGACAATGATAAATGGCTTAAGTTAAAACTCTATTTTTCAGAGTCGTTGAGAAAAAAAATCACCCAAAATACTTATGATGCTTCTTGTAACGATCTGTTTTTAAGCGCAAAAAAAGTCAATCGGTTTAGACCCACCCCTTTTATTATGGATACAGCGAAGTATATCTTTAATATTTGTATGGGATCAGGCATCGGAGTTAAACCGGCTATTGATGACCAATATTTCCCAGTTCAAGCTATCCAAAAAATTTATAATCAATGTTATGGCCTTGAATATACGCCCACACTAATGGTCCCTTCTTCTTTGAGTGAAAAAAATGACAGCGTTTATTATCCATTACAATGCCCTTTTGCCAAAATAAATACTTTTAAAACAAACCAAAGTAACAGCACATTAACTGAGCTGGAAACATTGAAAAATGTTTTACTTGCCTACCAAGAAGAGTTTACAGAGGAAAATGGCGATGCTTTTGGAAGCTCGCTTTATCAAGTGAGCATGGAAACCGAATTCTCATTTTACCATTATAAATCTACAGGAAAACAAACCATAAAAAATCCATTAGAACTTTTAGAGTCTGACAAACGGTTTGCTTTCTCACACTGTAATGAAATTACCAGTTTTTCTAGTGATGCCAAGCTATTTAGAGGGTGTGTGCGACTTGTTAGATAACTTAAAATTCTGAGCATCCATTTCCAATAGATCCAGATATTTTTGACTAACACCTTGCTGGGTTATTGGGGGTATATATAGGGTTGAAACTGGGGTAACCACGGCTTGTTTTAATTCTCGGAGTTTAATCCATTCGATTCTTGGTTTCTGCGTAGGTAGAATGGCTGCTTCATAAATACATACTAACTGTTCTTCAAGATAATAATTTCGTAGGTAGTCACATAGAATATTTAGTTTTTGAGTTTGTTTTGTGTCATGCATACCCAGATTGGAAATTTGCCAAAGAATGATGTGCGCATATACATCAACTCGCCTTTCATAAATTAGCAACTCTGTTGCATCAATTGCAAAACAACCTTGGTCTCCAGGATCAACTAGTAAATCTGAAAAGAGGCAATCCATAGAGGATACTCCCGGCAATATTACTGCATTTCCTTTCTCAGCCCTGATTTTTTTTACTGCGCTTAAGGCAGATTCAGCAAAAACCGTAGGATGACCATAAAAAACCACACAAAGGTTTTTAACCCTTTGATATTCGTTAATTATATGAATAGTGATATTTTGATAAGCATCAACTCGTTTATCAAGGCTAAAATAAATTGACTCTAATGATTCAGCTTCCTTAGCCTCACGACCAATCCAATCTTTCAAGCTCTCTTCATTTACTAAATAGAGAACTTTATCGGCTTTTTGAATGACTCGTTTAGTCTCTTCCGTCAAATGAGCAATCGACTTTATTCCTGAGCCTACAACAATAAGTGTGTGCATTAATTATTTTATATTTACAATTTTGTTGGAATTGGGCTGATGAGATTGATTTAATGATAGTAATAGCTTGGTATCTGCCTTTTGCAGATCAAAACACATTTCTGAGTGCTCACCATCATTAAAATACTCATTACCTACCGATTTTTCTACTGCATCTAGTAAATTCATCCCTATTTCCTCTGTAATATTACTCCTATGGCCAATTGTATAAACAAAACGAGCAAAGGTATAGCGGTAATAAAAAAATTTGAAGAATAATTATTGCATACGAATACTCGATATGATTAAATAATTACTCGATTCGAGCATTTTTGAGATGGATATATTCAAGAAAAATGTTGATAAGTAATAAATAAGATAGGGAGTTATCATGCAAAATACCGAATTCAAGCAACAAATTTTATTTATCAGTGACCTTGAGCAGATCCTTGGTCGCGATCGGTTAACTATAAGACGTTGGTGGTTAATTGGTAAATTCCCAAGACCAGTTAAATTAAATGGTACTACCTTAGCTTGGCATATAGAAAGCATCGAACAATGGATTCATAACAATATCAAACAGGAAGAAGTAGAAACAGTCATTTAAGCGAACTTAAAATAACAGCGAACAGGTTACACTAGCCTATTTTCTTGTCATTTATATTTACTCAATTCGTTGAAATCGAGGGACCGTTTGTCCATTATGCATGACCTGCTCAAAAAACATCTGCTTAGGACGGACCCAAAGCTGATTATCTCCAAACTCATGGCAGTGGTATAGAGCTCTATACACTACCATATCCTCACATGTTTCACTATGACGGGCGTTGCCAATGATTTCATACAGGTTATTGGTTTTATAATGCCGATATGTTCCATATAAAATTGTTTCAGATAACATTTCTAAACCCTCATATGATTTACAATGGTCTTGTTCGCCAGATCATCTTCTATTAGCTTTGATAGTTGCCTATTATATTATTACTCGTTTAATCGATTTAGTGAATGTAGCCAAAACTAATCAAAAAATTTAAAAGTGTAGCCAGAAGTGTAGCCAAGAGGTGTTTCTGATGTGGGGTATATTCTTAAAACCCTTACTGGGATTGGTCGGGACGGAAGGATTTGAACCTTCGACCACTAGCACCCCATGCTAGTACGCTACCAGGCTGCGCTACGCCCCGATTGGTGAGGTATAATAACCCAAGTCTGTTTAAATAGAAAGGGTAATATACCTATGCTTCACGTTGCTTTGTTCAAACCCGAAATACCTCCAAATACCGGTAATATCATTCGTCTATGTTCGAATACAGGTGCTCAATTGCATTTGATTCATCCACTTGGTTTTACTCTAACTGATAAACAGCTTCGGCGGGCAGGATTGGATTACCATCAATGGGCTTCAATGATGCAGTACAGCAATTGGGATGACTTTTTGTCTCAACATCAGCAACGACGGATTCTCTGTTGTAGCGCGAGAGCTGAAACCACTTATACGGATCTTCAATACAACTCAGAGGATATGCTGTTGTTTGGTCCGGAATCTTGCGGACTACCAACGGAATTTCTTGAACATTACCCTTCAATCCGCATTCCTATGCGTGAGAACAACCGCAGCTTAAATTTATCCAATGCCGTAGCAATTATTTTATATGAGGCATGGAGACAAATAGGCTTTTTCTAGGGATTTTTCTTCGAATTGGGAGTCAATGTTGGCGCGTATTTTTCTTCAATATGCAGCTCCGTTTCATCATTGGATTCTGGAACCCCTGTCGTTTCATACCCAGGTACTCCATCTCCTAACAAGTCAACTTCATCACCACCCATGAATTGATTATTATCCATGTCGTTGTCTGATCCAGCCAAGCGCATCCGCTTTACAATATCCAAGGGGTCAAACACAGTATCGGGTTCTTGTTCGAATTCGGGTGTGTCGTTGTTATCCATAGGTTGATCACTTATTTCTTGAAGTTCATAGTGTAATTATAGCAAAGTAAGTTGGGTGAAAGTGTTTTAGAGATAGTTTGATGTTTTTATCCGCTCCCTCACGGTCGCGGCTCGGATACCCGGAAAAAACCGAGCTGCGACCGTGAGGGCTGAGGAATCAACTCATTTTTTAAAAGGGGCATTTATACCAAAGGTCGGGTTCTTCGCCTAATGGCGTGCCTTAAGCGGTGTCATTAAATTCTTCTACACGGTGCGCATCGGTCCGCTTGCATACGCGCGCGGCTCGGTTCCTTCTTTGCTGTCTGAATCAAATCCTATCACGGCAGGGAGTGAACCGAGCCGCGCGCGTCAGCAAGCGGATACGGAACTATCCGCTTTCACAAATGACGCTGCTTAAGGCAGCGCCATTAGGCGAAGCGCCGGACCTACGCTTACTGACCTTCAGAGAAGATGATTAGTTGGGGCACTAGAATAGGAGTCGATTCCTCAGCCGTCAGGGAGCAGATAAAAAAAGACAGCAAGCCACGAGTGGGAACAGACCCCAGTGGAGTCCCTCCCCGTTTCGATAAGTAATGGAGCTGATACATAGATAAAGAATGTATAATCCCGCTCTCTTTGATTCTTAACGCATTTTCCTATACCCTGTTGCCTTAATTAATGGAATCCAAGGAGGATGTAATGCGTTGTAATTGGAAGTTAATTTTTGGTTCATTACTGTGTTTTTCTATACAGTCTACCTCTCTAGCTCAATTGCCAGTTGATTATCAAGAGTTGACTGCTGTTGAAAAACAAGACTTACTTTGGAGTGAAATCACTAAAAGTAACGCAGAAAACCCTTTACCTGATATCACAGCCAATAGCTTTCAATCCGTGTATGAAAAGCTTAAAGGTCTCTTCAATCTGAGTCCAACATTTGACCATGCTAGTGATGAGGTTCCAGAAGGTCGTACCAAAATTCTTCATGCTAATGGCTCTGTGGGTAAAGTAGCCTTCATTCCCACAAGCGAACATCCCTTCACTGGAATATATAAAACGGGTGGAATTGGATTAGCTAGGCTATCTCTCGCTATGCCTGCGAGCGAAAATAGTTATATTCCTGGAATGGCTGTCAAATTTTTAATAAATAATCACCCCTCTTTGAATTTACATGTGATGAATGCCTTGGAAGGACAAGAATGGAATTGGAACTACTTTGCTAAAGACTTCTCTAACCAAGTCGCCCATCCCAATGGTTGGGTTCTCTCAGCCATAGAAAAAATATTTGAGTGGACCCATGATCCTGCAAATCGATTACCTCTAGTTCATTTGGCTGCCTGGAACACTGATGGAAAACCCGCTGGAATTCCTGTCTACCCAGAGCGCATTTATTTTAAACCCGCTGCTGCAGTAAAAGACATCATTTCTGAGAGTTCTCGAGATGATTTCAGAGTCTCTTTCGCTAAAGTGCCATTTGGTCCTCTGTATGAAGTGTATGGTTTATACCTAGGAAATGAATACCATATTGGTACTCTTATGTTAGAAAGCCAAATTCTGGCTTCAGAATATGGTGATAAGGTGTTGTTTTTCCAACATCAGAAATAAGAATGCTGGAGAGATGGGGACGGCCCCTGAGAAATCGACTTCTATTCTAGTGCCCCAACGAATCTCTTCTCTGATGGTCAGTAAGCGTAGGTCCGGCGCTTCGCCGAATTGGGCTGCCTTAAGCAGCGTCATTCGTGAAAGCGGATAGTTCCGTATCCGCTTGCTGACGCGCGCGGCTCGGTTCACTCCCTGCCGTGACTAGGATTTGATTTAGACAGCAAAGAAGGAACCGAGCCGCGCGCGTCAGCAAGCGGACCGATGCAGGCCGGATAGATGAACCTAATGACACCGCCTAAAGCAGCCCCATTAGGCGCTTCGCCCGACCTTTGGTATAAATGCCCCTTTTAAAAAATGAATCGATTCCTCAGGGACGGACCCCACTGGGGTCCGTCACCTTGCTAGAGTTGTTTTGATATCAACGATTATCAGCAAGCTCCACTTTAATGTAGGGATTTTCATAACCAACAATGCTTGCTACCTGTGATGCCCAGGCTAATTCCCAAAAGTCTGGAGGAAATTGATGGCTCCATTGCACAAATAATGCTCGCTGCTCTGGGCTTAATTCAACATGATACCTGTCCGCCATAAACAAATTAGCCCTAGCAACAACTCCCTTAGCTCGATCAGGTGGCTCTGCTAATCGTTTCTCTTTGTCAGCTTCGAATTCACAACCATAGTAGCCTCTTTTATTTTCTAAAATCGCAAATTGAAAATTAGATCGCTCTTGATTTACAGAACCAACTGCAGGCCAAAGGTTGTATAGCTCAGCTTCTTTTCGGCGGAACTCAGGGTCGATTTTATTGCAGCATTTACGTCCTTTGTAAGCTTTACCCGTTTCTTCGTAGACACATAACTTCTCTGTCCAACACTGGTGGTAACGACCAAAATGCTCGGCTGGCATCATATGTTCCCATTCAATACGATTGGCTCGAGTTATTGGGGCTGCTGTCATCATATTACAACTGGCTAAATTGATTTGCTTGTCCCTATCGTATTCACAACCACAATAAAGAGTCACTTTATGCTCGCTGAATAATTCAAACGCTATTTTTTTAGCAGTATTAAAGGTTAGAGGTGGAGAAGCAACACTTATCGCAAACGGCAGGATAAGAAGAAGAAAACCTAATTGAACTCGTTGTAACACGGTGGTAATCATGGCAATGTCCTCCTTATGCATCAATTAAAATCTCAAAAGATTTAATCTCGCTTGGAGGTCGGAGGCCTGCAGTACAACTTGTTGGACTAAAAACGCTTTAAAGCGTAATCAGAATCTCAACAGCAGAACGCCCTGATTACAACCCTTTATTTCAACCATCATTAAAGGGTCGTTTTCTGTTCAGAACAATAAGCCCTGAAAACAGACCTTAAAATAATAAAAAAAGTATGGGTATTTAACAAGTAGTGCGTTAAATGAAGGCATTGATAGGATATTTGTAATTGATTGACTTGAATTAACACAATTATTGCTTTCTGTTTAATTATTGTGTTATCAATAAGGGCAAAAAAGCTCTCTATTTGTTTAATAATTAGAGCTTTTTTGCAATAAAATTAAAAAATTATTTCTATAATTGCGTTTTAAGTCTTTGCGCTACTTGTTTTGAATGCGAAATTTGTACAAAACGATTGCAGCTGTTCAACTCAGCGTATTGCAACGAATAAACGGCATTATCCAGTTCGTCTTTTGCTGCGTCATAAACATCATCTACAATCCAATCAGCTGCGACGTCGATCTGCATAGAAGCCAGTGCCAATTTTTCTGCACAGGATTTTTTCTGTTGACTAGAAACCAATGAAGCCACCGTCATGGATAAATCTCGACATTCTTGAATGAGGGTTTCTTTATTTGGAAGTGAAGAGGCAAAGCAATTAATAGTAAGAACTGATATGCATACGATTAATACATTCTTAAATTTCATGTTCAGCATATTTAACTCCTGTAATTGTCCAAAATCTGTTTTAAAACATCCTTCTAAAACAGTTCACTGATCAATCCCATTTGATCAATTGCTTTTGTGCATCGCTTTATCCTAAAGAAAGACACAAAAATACTCATTGAGTACCTTTGTTCAATGAACAAAGGTCTCAAATTGAAGTCGGCAAGCTTCTATTCATTTAAAACTAATGGTTTCCAGACCTAACTCGATAAAAGCAGAAACTCTTTAACCAAAAGCATTAATCCCTGTTATATGTCTTCCTAATACCAGGGTATGGACATTATCTGTACCTTCATAAGTAAAGACTGATTCCAAATTGAGCATATGTCGAATGACATGATACTCCAAACTTATTCCATTACCGCCCAATAGATTCCTACATTTTCTAGCAATTTTCAATGCCTCACGACAAGCATTTCCTTTTGCTAAAGAGATCATCGTTGGAGTATCTCGATGTTCATCTTTCAAACGACCAATCTGTAAGTTAAGGCATTGTGCTTTCACAATTTCTGTATACATATCAGCCAAATCTTTTTGAATCAACTGAAAGGAGGCCAATGGCTGCGCAAATTGTTTGCGTTCAAGGGTGTAATCTCGAGCAATATCAAAGCAAGCCATAGCGGCTCCCATCGCTCCCCATGCAATTCCGTAACGAGCTTGGCTTAAACAGCTTAAGGGGGCTCCCAATCCTTTTTCGCTTCCAGGCAGTAAATGATCATCTGGAACAAACACATTGTCAAAAACCAACTCCCCAGTTATTGAGGCACGCAAAGACATTTTCAATTTAATTTCGGGGCAACTCATCCCTTTGGCTTTAGTATCGACAATAAACCCACGAATACCTGCGTCTGTTTTAGCCCAAACAATGGCGAGGTCAGCAATAGGAGCATTAGTAATCCACATTTTTGCTCCATTTAAAATCCAACCACCTTCTACTTTTTTTGCATTGGTTCTCATGCTTGCTGGATCAGAGCCAGAATCGGGCTCGGTTAAACCAAAACAACCAATCACTTCACCTGCGGCCATGGCTGGAAGATATTGCTTGCGCTGCTCTTCAGTTCCAAATTTAAAAATAGGGTACATGCACAAGGAGCTTTGTACGGATACAAAACTACGTAACCCACTATCTCCTCGCTCCAGCTCTTGGCAGACTAGCCCGTAGGCTACGTAAGACGCTTCTGATCCACCGTATTCTGCGGGTAAAGTTAATCCCAAAAGACCTAAGTCGGCAGACTTTTTAATAAGCTCTTTAGGAAAATGGGCTTGCTCATAGGATTCAGCCATCAAAGGTATTACGTCATTGCTAACAAAGCGCGCAACACTGTTTCTTATCATGCGCTCGTCATCATGCAATTGTTCATCAAGAAATAACAAGTCGTCCACTTTCCTTCTCCCTTTTTTCTGACTGTAATGCGATTACCGCTTCTATAATACTTTCTTGGCTAGGTAGCAAAAACTGCCAAGCCGTTCCCAATGGAATGAAACAATCTTTACCGGTGATTCGTCTGACTTTTAAGCGAGATGAGGCCTCTTCCATTAATAAGGTCATCAAACCCTCACTCACTGAACCACTTTGTCGACCTTCATCAACAATTAAAACGCGTTTTGCTTTGTGTATTTCCCGTAATATCGCTTCTTTGGGCAATGGACAAAGCCAACGTAAATCCACAAGTTTAACCGAAATACCATGCACTTCTTTCAATACTTTCTCAGCTTGGCGGGATAAATAATAACCATTTCCATAGGTTAAAATAACCGTATCTCCCTCTCCAAATACCCCAACGTCTCCAGGTGCAATCATTTCATCTGGGGCTGGGTATTCAAAAAGCCATCCATTATCACCCGGGCTATGCAAATCTTTGGTCATGTATAATGCAATAGGCTCAAGAAACACCACAACCCGACCGTCTTTATACGCTAATTGAACGCACGTTCGCAACATTTTTGCCGCATCCGGTCCATTGGAAGGACAAGCAACGATGACACCCGGCAAATCCCTCAGAACAGCGATTGAATTGTCATTATGGAAATGACCACCGAAACCCTTTTGATACGCTAACGATGCAATACGTAGGACCATGGGGTTTTGGTATTGGCCGCTCGAGAAAAAGGACAAGGTAGATGCCTCACCGCGCAACTGATCCTCGGCATTATGCAAGTACGCTAAAAACTGTATCTCTGGAATTGGAATAAATCCATTGTGTGCCATACCGATAGCAGTACCTAGAATCGTTGTTTCGTCCAAAAGCGTATCAAATACCCGACGCTGACCAAACCGCGACTGCAGGTCAGCCGTAACCCGGTACACGCCCCCTTTTTTACCCACGTCTTCGCCAAACACTAACAGATTTGGATATTGCATCATTAAGTCTGTCAAAGCAAAGTTAATGTTCTGACATAAGTTTCGTTTTTGGCTAAGTTGTTGGTAAGCTGAAGCAAATATCTTCTTTCTATACTCTTCATCAGGAATTGCCAGCTCTGGTTTGTTTTCAGGGATTGGTATCAATGAAGACATCACTTCATCAGCACTGCCCATACGAGCTTCTCGGATGGCTTCTACTGCTTTTGCTTCAATCAGTGAACGATTATCTTGATAGAGATCCACCATCGCCTGCAGCGTCATCCAGCCTTCAGAATGTAAAATTCTTGCCGTATGCAGCAATGGATCATTGGCTTCTCGTTGTTCAATTTCAGCTTGCGTACTGTACTGTGATTCAATGTCAGAACCTGCATGCCCAAGCAAACGCACACAGTGCATGTGTAAAAACACGGGTTGTTTTTTAGTACGCGCCAAATACTCGGCTTCCTGTGCTTTGGCATACACATCTGCGATATTTAAGCCATCGCAAGAAATATAATGTAGGCCAGGACGTGCACTAATAGAGTTTTCAATCCAATTGGTTGGAGTTGGCACTGAAATTCCAATTCCATTGTCTTCGCACACAAAGACCATTGGCAACGGGTATTGTTGTTGCGTTATCCAAGAGCATGCATTCAAAGTAGCCTGGCTTGAAGCATGATTCGTGGAGGCATCCCCAAAAGAACATAAAATGACTGAGTTAGAATCCAGTTTGCTGGCAATATTCAGTTCTTTCGCACGAGTAATGGACAAGGCTGCACCTAATGATTTAGGCAAATGCGATGCAATTGTCGATGTTTGGGGGGGAATATGTAATGGAACACTCCCAAAGACTTTATGTCTTCCACCAGAAATGGGATCACAGGCTGCAGCGACCAATGAAAGCAGTATGTCCTTCACACCATCCATTCCTGACAACTGCTTGGAGCGTTGGATAAAGAAAGCCCCGCTTCTGTAATGAAGAAAGGCCATGTCCGTACTTTTAAATACCTGCCCAAGCACTGCATTCCCTTCATGACCACTACTTCCTATCGTATAAAAGGATAGGCCCTTTTCTTTCAACTGCCTGGCAATAATATCCAATAAACGGGATTTAATTTGTGAGTCAAACAGCTCGATGGCTGTTTTTTTATCCAATTCTGCAGTATCAGGACTCATACTGCTCTTAGGCGTAGGGAAATCTCCCTGCAATACTCGATTAAGAAATTGCTCGTCCACAACGCTGGCTCTATCTAACATCACCACACCCTTTTCTGACCAGATTAATCGCTTCTCTGGTTTCCTTTCCTCATGAATTATAAAGAAATTTACAATTCTGCCGATAATTAAAAATGAAGAGTATATACTTATTAACCAGGTTGGGAAACTGTTAGCAAGTCCCAGAACAAGGAAATTTGCATGGCTGTTGAGATGGGCCGTTTAGACAATGTTAAACTGACGCCGGGTCAAGAAATTAAACTCATCAAACCGGCAACAGAGCTCTATGTCGGGCAAATCCTCAAAACAGTCGTTATCGCCTCTCTAAGCCAAGATCAAGTCCTTATTAACATCAATGGCCAACACCTCAATGCCAGAACTCCACATCACTTTTCACCAGGTGAGTTATTGGAAGTCAAGGTCATTGCTAATCAGGAAGAAACCGTTTTACAAGTGCAAAAGCCCCTTGCCCCCTCCTCTGTTTTGCAAAATGCATTGGTTGAATACCTGCCCAAACAGGCTCCCCCAAATAACCTATTGCAAGCTTTGGCTCAAATTGCCAATAACAACAACTTGCCTGGTCCCGTGAATCAAAGCATCCATGCCATATTGGCCAATGTAACCACACTATCCCAGTTGCCCACCCAGCTTGTACAGGCTATTCAACAAAGCGGGGTATTTCTAGAATCACACCTACTTGAAACACAAAAAATGCAATCACCGCGTTACTTGAGAGGTGATTTAAAAGGTCTTTATTTTAAACTGCTGAGTCAATTGCAAGTTGACGGCCATGAAACAAAGCAATCCATTAACCCAGATCATCTTGAATCTAGATTTATAAATAATGAACCATTACCGCTTCCAGGAGCGATCCCCCAACCCATACAGAACCAATCCATTATTAGTCTATTGGAGTTATCCTCTGAGAAAATTCAGCATATTTTACGTGAGGAAACCAGCCATGTACTAGCAAGAGTGAATGCCAATCAAATTAATCACTTAAAGCAAGACCAACAAGATGCTTATGTCATGATGTTGGACATCCCATTGCAAACAGAAGATCGTATTGATGTGATTCCACTGATGATAAAACAACACAAAGCCGAGCCCATGCAAATCTCCAAATGGTCTATCTCGTTTGCTGTCAATTTACCAACCCTTGGAAAAATGCAGGCAACCGTGTCCATTTATGCAAAAGACATCGATGTAAAAATTAATGCGGAAAGCCCAGCGACAATGCACATCATGAATCAATTTAATGATGAGCTAAAACAAGTTCTCTTAGAAGCGGGTTTATACCTGCGAAATTGGTCATTACAAGTGGGTTTAGAGGAAAATCATATTGACACCTCTAACTTACACTTATTGGACATCAAAATATGAAAAAAAAGAAAACTCGCGCAATTGCCCTGCGTTACGATGGAACATCGGCTCCAAGAGTTACGGCCAAAGGGGAAGGCAATATTGCCAAGCAAATTATTAAAACAGCAAAAGAGCATGATATCCCCATTCAACAGAATGAGGAATTAACCGCTCTGTTATCCAAAGTTCGACTCAACGAAGAGATTCCTAGGGCGCTGTATACAGCAGTTGCCCAGATTCTTGCTTTTATTTACTACGTGGAGGGAAAACAACCTAAAAAAGGATGAGTTCAGGACCGACTAAAATGCCAGATCTCTTCGTTAATACTTTTTTTTGCCTTAGGGTTTTTAGTAAGTCCGAAGCAACTATTCTCCTTAATGACTCAATATCAATCCGAACGACGACCATTACTCAATATCAAACCGAACGACGACCATTGCTCAATATCAAACCGACCCACGACCGTTACTCAATATCAAACCGAACCACGACCATTGCTCAATATCAAACCGAACCACGACCATTGCTCAATATCAAACCGAACGACGACCATTGCTCAATATCAAACCGACCCACGACCGTTACTCAATATCAAACCGAACCACGACCATTGC
>NZ_LNZB01000060.1:358909-370688 GCF_001468085.1 Legionella waltersii
GTGAGGGAGCGGAACTTTCGATAGTACACGTAGTATAGGCATACACCGCTGACGGCTCCACTCTCTCACGGCTGAGGAAGCGACACAAATTTAGTGCCCCAACTAATCTCTTCTCTGATCGTCAGTAGACTTAGGTAGGGGGCTTTGCCTAATGGCACTGCCGTAAGCAGCGTCATTCGTGAAATCGGATAGTTCCATATCCGCTTGCTGACGCGCGCGGCTCGGTTCACTCCCTGCTGTGACTAGGATTTGATTCAGACAGCAAAGAAGAAACCGAGCCGCGCGCGTCAGCAAGCGGACCGATGTGGGCCAAATAGAAGAATCTAATGACACCGCTTAAAGCAGCGCCATTAGGCAAAGCACCCGACCTTTGGTATATATGCCTCCTTTTAAAAAATAAGTCGATTCCTCAGCCCTCACGGTCGCGGATCGGATTGGTTCTTGATCAATTAGGGTGAATGGTTACAGTCATGAAATTGGAAATAAATGATTAATTCATCTACAATTTGATTAAATATCTGGAAGGGGAATCATAATGAAATGGATTATGTTAATTGGAATAACCCTATTATCTTGTGGATGTTGCTGTACGGGGCCGGTAGTAGAATACAGGCAAGTAGCCGTTGCTCCCGTCGTTGAGCCAGTTATTTTAGATGTGGATGACCCTGAGCCTTTGGATGTGACAACAACGACAATCGAATTTTATTAATGAAAGCTTGACCCATTAACTTTGTATTCAAGTACCCCGGATTAGACGAAGTCGTAATCCGGGAAAAAAGGATTGAATTCCAGATTACGACCTCGTCCAATCCAGGCTACGTTTACTATACATTCTGAAAGCTTTGAGCATCTCTAGGCGGTTCTGTGACAACTGTATCTCGCACATCCGCTTTGGTTGCTCCTAAACTACCTTTATTTAAAGGAGCTCCCGTTCCTATTATGCTAGGCTCTGTTGGTAAAATTGTAAGAGTTGGTTTTGAAGTAACTTGTCGTCCTTTTCGAGTTAGATCCACCAGAGGAGGGGATATGTTGTTCTGATTTCGTTCAGGTTCATGTTCTGGACTGTCCTCGAGAGATACTGAGGGTTTACGATCTGGTTCATGCCCCTCTTCTTTAGCTAACTCAGTATTTTCAGCCTGTATACTTTCAAAACGAGCAGCTGTAGCAGATTTTTGCGTAGCTGCTTTGTACGCCCATCTAACAAGAGCAGCTATCCCAACTACTCCAACACCGACAGCCACACCAACAGCAATTGCAATACCAATAGGTGGAAAAGCAGCGATACCAACCGTGACTGCCATACCAATTGCCACACCTGCAGTCGCTAAACTAGTAACACCTACAGCTATACCTACTGCTTTAAGTAGCTGCTTGAATTCTTTGCCGATACCTAGCTTTTCAACACCACAAAACTCTCTTAATACATTATCTATCAATCCTTCTTTATGACATTGCCATTCGTTCACATTTTTTACATGTGTTTTAACGGTTTCTGAATTGTTGGTATTCCAAGATCCATAACCTGAGGCTAATTTTGCATGTCCACCTTGATCGATAAAGCTAATTAACGCTTGGAAACCCTCAAGATTTAGAGCCTCGTAAAGTTGATCCAAATTCCCTCTTAGGTTTACAAGATTTCTGTTTTCTATGGCCTTTACTAAATGCTCTACTGAGCCCTTGAGTCTAGTTGCTTCCTCAGGAGAAAGGTAATCGTCTAAAAGAGCTTTCGAGTTGCTGGAGGCAGACTTACGAAATCAAGAATAGACACCCGCCCATTAACGGCCTGAGCTCGCTCATTCGCACTCTTACACCCCCCAATAGAGGAGTTTTCCACAAACACCGAGAGTGCTTGGTAAGTATAACCATTCTCATGATGGCCAAATGCGCCTTCTTTGAAAAATTGTACTAATGCAGCCTTTGCGGAGTAAGTAAAAGTTTGTCGATGTTGTTCAAATTCAGAGCGTTTTTTAAAATCCTTCTCTGGTTGGAAGTCACTTGGTTTAGTTTTTGTATTTTTAATGGCGTTCAGAGTGTCTAATACTTCCTGTAATCTACTGTCCGCCAGCTCTAACTTCTCGGGTTTTGTTTTGTCTGATGCTCTAGTTGTTCTTAAGTACTTGTAAAAACTCGTGTCTGGAGAATCAAGAAATTCTTTATATACATCAAATAACTTTTTGACGCGATTCTGATCATCCAACCTCAAAGCCCCGTAAACAGTATGCAATGAGGCCAGTTGTGTCATTAATGCGGCTTCGTTCACAAGATCGGGATTTCCTTCTTGAATAGACAGCTCATACCCCCAACCATTAACCGATTCAGCTTGAACTAGACATAAAGGTTTATCTTTATTCCTTGCATTATATGCATGAGCTGCTTGCAAAATGTGATCAGCACTTTGACTTTGCTTGTTTCGCCCTTCATCATAAATTCCAAGGGGGGTGTTATTATTTAGTGCAGTATAAAGGTTGTAAACAAATGCATTTGGTAAATGAGCGCCTACCTCTTGACGACTATCCCCACCTAATTTGTATTTATCTTGTAAATGATGGATTTTTTCTTCTGTGTCTTTAAGGATTCGTAAATTAATAGCCTGTTTTACTAGTTTATCGGTATAAACATTCTTCTCCATCTCCTTATGTTCACGAGGTGCATTGAGAATAATCTGTTCTATACCGTTATATTCCTCAACAATCTGTTTTTTTTCTTCTTCCGATAGCTTTCCTTTTTTATCAAGCTCGTTTATTCGAGCCTCTATACCTTGACTCTCTGCTATCTGAAGCTTTTTCCTCTTAACATCTTGTTCTAAAAGAGCTAATGTGATTGGATGTAATTTTTTGACCGCTATTGAGGGTACGCGAACCTGCTGACGATGAGCCAATGGGACTACGTCTTCGTCTGCAGTAAGGTGGTGAGAATAGATCATGCGATCAGCCAAATGGTCCTCACCTAGTTCTTGGTGATGCGAGGTGCGTTTGCTACCCCCTATAAAACTAACGGTCCCAGTTCCTTTATTCATATGCAACACATCATTGGGGGTGGCGCTGGTTGCTTCGGCTAGGTGTTTTGATAAATGCCTGGTAATCTTTTCTGTAAATTGAATTTTTGTATGCCTAATGACGTCTTTACGGACTTGACGCGCAATATAGGGCAATAACTTTTTTCGCGCATTATCCAACTCTTCATTCAAAGCAATTGCAAAGGTTTCTTGATTGAACGGTTTCTTTTTGTTTGCTTTAGCATAAGCTTTTTCCAGCGCTTTTGCCTGGAACTCGACCACTTTCGTGTTAAGTTTTAAAAGAGCTACTCCAACACCCTCTAGGAGTTGTTTATCTCTTAACACCTTCTGCTGCTTATCTAGCGGGGCTCCTTCATCAAGTGCTTTTATCAGCATCTGACCAATCAAATGGGCGTGGAAATGGGTTTCTTGTTGCAGACTAATGATACGGCCTTTAGCTAGGCCCTGATATGCCTTCAATATATCCTGACGTTTGTCGTTCGGTAAATATTTCTCTAGATGGGTAGCTAATTTTGCAGGAGCATCCTCTGTTGATTTAGTTTGACAATCCAGACTCACAGAAGTGGTATCTGTAACATCATGTCCTAGATCCCTTAGAGTTCTAGCTTTAAAATTAAGTACATCCAGTTTCTTAACGTCATTTCTCTTATCAAGGGGAATTGTTTCAAGATACATTGATTCCCAGTCTTCGTAACTTAGACTAACATCCACAATAAATCGGCCTTGTGGATCAACTGGAGGATTTTTAGGAAGATTTGTTTTTGCTTTAGATAACAGCATTTTCAGGTATAGCGCCTGGGCTAATGCACGTTCAAATGGATTAGGCATCGTTATCTCTCAAAATGACATTGCTTAATCTAATTATATCTTGTTTTTATTAAGAATTTATTAAAACTTTGCGCATAATTTGAGGTTTAATCCTTGCGGCGCATTCCTTGATTGAATTTCATCTATGGCTTCTTCTTGATTATTGTTTACTCTCAGGACTTACGCAAAACCCCAAGGTCGAGGCAAAAATGGAGTTCAATGAGGGAGTTTAGATGAACTAAATGACCGAATTGAACTCTATTTTTAACGAAGAGATTGAGGTTTTGCGTAAGTCCTAACTCTATATGCTACACACGCTTCATCGTATTGGAACGAGTAGGTTGGTTAAATTGCGTTTCTTCTGGGTGATGGCTAAAAAACATGATGCTTGGAAACAGGTCTTTCGGAAACATACTTTGAGTGTAGTTCGTTAAATCAGGGGAACTTTTAATACAAAGGGCAAGAGTTTTGCATTGCTTAAGCAATTCTTCCTTGGCACTGGTTAAGATATCCATGGGTATCCCTTGCACGATAATTGCTTTTTTATTGAAATGATTTTGATAAGCTATCGCACGAGCTATTTTTTTAGCACTAGCATCACTAATTAAATTGTCCCCAAGTTTAAGGGTTAATCCTTTCGGCGCCCTCCCTGATTGTAAGGCTTTGGCCAATTTTTCAAAACCAGCAGCACCAATAGCGTTTTCTCTGAGGTCAAGTGTTAGTCCTTGCGGCGCACTCCCTGATTGTAGGGCTTCGGCTAATTTTTCAACACCGGCAGCACCAATATCGTTGCACCTAAGATTAAGCGTTAATCCTTGTGGCGCATTCCCTGATTGTAGGGCTTCGGCCAGTTTTTCAACACCAGCATCATCAATACGGTTATACGGAAGGTTAAGGGTTAAACCTTGAGGCGCCTTCCCTGATTGTAGGGCTTCGGCTAGTTTTTCAGCACCAGCAGCACCAATATCGTTTTCTCTGAGGTCCAGTGTTAATCCTTGCGGCGCATTCCCTGATTGTAGGGCTTCGGCTAATTTTTCAACACCAGCATCAACAATGTCGTTATTATAAAGCTTAAGGGTTAATCTTTGCGGCGCCTTTCCTGATTGTAGGGCTTCGGCCAGTTTTTCAACACCAGCATCACCAATATCGTTGCACCTAAGATTAAGCGTTAATCCTTGTGGCGCATTCCCTGATTGTAGGGCTTCGGCCAGTTTTTCAGCACCAGCAGCACCAATATTGTTGCAACGAAGTTTAAGGGTTAATCCTTGCGGCACTTTCCCTGATTGTAGGGCTTCGGCTAATTTTTCAACGCCAGCATCACCAATAGCGTTGTCTCTAAGGTCCAGTGTTAATCCTTGCGGCACTTTCCCTGATTGTAGGGCTTCGGCTAGTTTTTCAACACCAACATCACCAATAGGGTTGCCTCTAAGGCCCAGTGTTAATCCTTGCGGCGCTTTCCCTGATTGTAGGGCTTCGGCTAGTTTTTCAGCACCAATCTTGTTGTTCCCAAGGAAAAGGGTTAATCCTTGCGGCACCTTACCTGATTGTAGGGCTTCGGCTAGTTTTTCAACACCAGCATCACCAATAGGGTTGCGCCCAAGGTCAAGCGATAATCCTTGCGGCGCCTTCCCTGATTGTAGGGCTTCGGCTAATTTTTCAGCACCAGCAGCACCAATATGGTTACACCAAAGGTTAAAGGTTAAACCTTGAGGCGCCTTCCCTGATTGTAGGGCTTGGGCCAGTTTTTCAGCACCAACATCACCAATATCCCCGCCAATAAGGTAAAGCGTTAATCCTTGAGGAGCCCTCCCTGATTGTAGGGCTTGGGCTAGTTTTTCAAAACCAGTAGCACCAATAGGGTTGACCCCAAGGTCAAGCTCTAATCCTTGCGGAGCCTTCCCTGATTGTAGGGCTTCGGCCAGTTTTTCAACACCAGCATCACCCATATTGTTGTACCCAAGTTTAAGCTTTAATCCTTGCGGAGCCTTCCCTGATTGTAGGGCTTCGGCCAGTTTTTCAACACCAGCATCACCAATAGGGTTGAGCCCAAGGTCAAGCGATAATCCTTGCGGCGCCTTCCCTGATTGTAGGGCTTCGGCTAATTTTTCAGCACCAGCAGCACCAATATTGTTGCCACTAAGGCAGAGGAATAATCCTTTCAGCGCATTCCCTGATTGTAGGGCTTGGGCCAGTTTTTCAGCACCAGCATCACCAATATCTTTGTCCCTAAGGTCAAGCGTAAATCCACTCGGCTTCTGCCCTGATTGAATTACATTTATGGCTTGTTCTAGATTCATTGTTTACCTCTATATGCTACACACGCTTCATCGTATTGGAGCGTGTGGGTTGGTTAAATTGCATTTCTTCTGGGTGATGGCTAAAAAACATCGAACATTTCCTCTTAGTTAAGAGCTTCTAGGTTTTTCTGCCTAGGCCAATCAGCTAAAGCATCAACAGGCGATTCGTTTATTTCTCTTATTGGTTTGCATCCATGTGGCCATCCACTCTTAAACTTACGTGGTGTTTACAGGTTATTAAGAGATTACGACCGATCTGCAGTAGGTGTTGCTATGCGCCATCGCTTATGGTTGTGACGCGGATTGGACTGGGCGCGATGTTTAATCGAGCACGAACAACCGAGGCACGACCATAAGGGAGCGGACAGCCAGCCATTGCCCAAGCAATGACAAAAAAAACTGGCGTAAAACTCTTAATGACTAGTTGTTAGTGTGCGGGGATTTTATGGCTTGGGAATTCAATGACATGAACGATTTCAGCAACAGAGGACTGTCTCATGTTTTGATGGGCTTTAAGCTCTTGTACTGCTAACATCTCTATGACTTCCATACTATGCAACATGATCAGCTCATATTGCCAAACTATGTCCTCAAGTATACCCTATTTTTTTAATTAAGGAATTATTAAACAACCGCTAGGATATTTTAAAAGCAACTATGGCCATACCAATTCTTTAAACACGAGTAAAGTTCAGAACTCTGAAAGCATAAACTTTGCTATAGACTTTAATAAATATCTAAGTAACAATTTGGAAGCAAAATACGCCTTTATGCAATTCAAAGAGCGTTCGGCTAAATACGGGTTGATTGCCTTCTCCTTTCACCTTACGTCAAACTCAGTTAAAGTCGTAAAAAAATAGTATCGAGTTTTACAATGAATTCACCGAGCTTCTTCATATTTATTCTGTTAATCATAGGGTTGAATACAACAGCACTTAGCAATCAACCAAGTTTTGATTGCCACAAGGCCAGAACGCCAACTGAAAAGGAGATATGCGCAAACCCTACCCTTGCTAAACTAGATAATGATCTTGCGACCACTTATGAAAGCCTTAAAAACCATCCAACCGGTCGACTCACAATTTCAGTGAATACACTCGTCGCAGATCAGCGCAACTGGTTAAAAGAACGTGATAAAAATAACTGTCATAACGAGTGTCTCATCAAAAAATATGAAGAACGAATTGCATTACTTTCTTTTCCCGGCGCACCAAAACAGTTATCAACACAAGCTGTGAAAGCATTAATTACTTATTTTACTGATAAAACCTGTGAAGACATCACAAGAACTGATATCAATGATTGGTTTATCACCGATGGAATGAGTGAATTCGCTTGCAAAAGTTATCAAGTGAACCCCAAAATTGCCAGCCGCCTGTTTGGTAGCTGCTACGGCAGCAACAAGGACAACTTCACACCGTCATGTGATTTTATGCACCAAGCAAAACAAATAGATGGATTACAACAATACATTTCTTTACTGGCTACACTTTATGGACCCGATACAAATGCTTGCGGAACATTACGTTACGGTCAATACCGTGCACAAAATTCCGCCTTAGGCGAAGCGCTTTATGATATTGATGTTAATTCAACGAATCTGAATGACTCGCTCTTACACCATTATTCATTAACTAGCTTATGGAACAAAAAACAATATCAACAATATCGACAGTTTAAACAACATGCCGAGTCTGGCTTGGAACGATACTATGTTAAACAATTTCATCTTGATGCAAATAAGGCGAAATTTATTGCCACATACCACGCCAACAATCTTGCACAAGCATATGTTGGACATGTGAGCAGCAGAAATTCATGGGGATTGCAAACTCTGGATGCCTATCTTAAAAATGGCACGTTACCAAGTAACGATGATTATCAATATGAAATCATTTTGAAGCTCAATGCTGCACCATCGGATATACAAGAAGCGAAGCCTGAAATTCTTGCTTATTTTTTAACCATAGCAGTCGTCAATCAATATTCCATCGATGATATTAAAAAGCTGATTGATGATGGTGCCAACCTAAAAAATCCAAAATTATCCGATACGGCGTTAATGAATGCCGTCACTAGACCCGATGTCGTTAAACTATTAATCGATCATGGTGCGAACGTCAACGCACAAAATGCATTTGGTAAAACAGCATTAATGTATGCCATTCAATATGAAAATTTTACGACTGTTAAACTACTTGTTGAGAACAAAGCAGATGTGAATCTGGCAACATTCGGCCCGATGGATGATTGTGAATATGAAATTCAAGTTGGTAATCGCACACCTTTGATGTATGCCGCATGGCAAGGGAATAATGAAATCGTCAACTACCTAATTTCAAAAGGTGCGAAAATTGATAACAAGGATACGGATGGTCATGATTATCATTTCTATAAACCATCCTCCTGGCGTAAGCAATAAGACTTGGATTATCCGTGGATTGGGGCAGAAATAACCAAGGCATAGGGCAGTGTAAGCTGTTTCATGGCATCCACAAGCACAAACCTTTTCTTCTTCTGTAATGTCGCGCTTAATGACTCCACGAGATAAATGCTCAGCTAAGGGGCGTCATAGGGGTTTCTTTTAGGTGTAAGTGACGGTTACATATTTAACCGCCGCCTGCACCTATGTTGCTTTATTTCAAAAGAAGTTTGTCTGATGGATTATTATAGTTTTCAACTAAATTTAAAACTTCTGAGTACAATTTTGCCGTTGTCTCATCTCTACCACCTAGTCCAAAAAACCAACTTCCTTTTGTCGCAGTTGTTTTTGTTCTAAGTTCCTTTTTTATTTTAGAGATTAAGTTATTGCATTCGTATTTCACTTGATTATCGTCATTAAAATCTATTTTTTTAAGTAGCAATTCTATTTCTTGTACGATTAATCCAGCGCTTTGAGCATATTTCTTGCCATTAATGTCTATCCCACCACCGTGCAAGATATAATTATGCTTTGTTAATCGTTCCAGAATTTCCTTCAATAGATTTTGTACATCAATATGAGAAACTGTATCGATTATAGGCGAAACAGCCAGCATGTTATTGGAGCGAGGGGGTTGGTTAAATTGCGTATCCTCTGAGTGATTGATACAAAACATGATGCTCGGAAACATACTTTTAGTGTTGCTCTCTAAATTGGGGTTACTTTTAATACAAAAAGCAAGAGTTTTGCATTCCTCAAGCAATTCGTCCTTGGCCCTGGTTAAGATGTACTCCGGTATCCCTTTCACAACAATGGCTTTTTTATTAAAATGATCTTGATAAGCTATCGCCCGAGCTAATTTTTCAACACCAGCATCACCAATATTGTTGCCTTCAAGGTCAAGCGTTAATCCTTGCGGCGTATTCCGTGATAGTAGGGCATAGGCCAGTTTTTCAGCACCAGCAGTACCAATACCGGTATTTCTAAGGACAAGTGTTAATCCTTGAGGCGCATTCCCTGAACCTAGGGCTTGGGCTAATTTTTCAGCACCGGCAGCATTAATAAAGTTTCCGCTAAGGTCAAGTGTTAATCCTTGCGGCGTATTCCCTGATAGTAGAGCATAGGCCAGTTTTTCAGCACCAGCAGTACCAATACCGGTATATCTAAGGTCAAGTGTTAATCCTTGCGGCGCATTCCCTGATTGTAGGGCTTGGGCTAATTGTTCAGCGCCAGCGTCACCAATATGGTTTTCCCAAAGTTTAAACGTTAATCCTTGCGGCGCATTCCCTGATCGTAGGGTTTGGGCTAATTTTTCAGCACCAGCAGCACCAATAGCGTTTTTCCCAAGGTTAAGCGTTAATCCTTGCGGCGCATTCCCTGATTGTAGGGCTTGGGCTATTTTTACAGCCCCCCAATTACCAATATTGTTTCTCTCAAGGTCAAGCCTTAAACCTTGCGGAGCATTCCCTGATTGTAGGGCTTGGGCCAGTTTTTCAGCACCAGCATCACCAATATCGTTTCCTCTAAGGCCAAGTGCTAATCCTTGCGACGCCTTTCCTGATTGTAGGGCTTCGGCTAATTTTTCAGCACCAGCGGCACCAATATTGTTTCCCCAAAGTTCAAGCGTTAATCCTTTCGGTGCATTCCCTGATTGTAGGGCTTGGGCTAATTTTTCAGCACCAGCAGGACCAATAGCGTTTTGCCCAAGCTTAAGCGATAACCCTTTCGGCGCCTTCCCTGATTGTAGGGCTTGGGCCAGTTTTTCAGCACCAACGGCACCAAAATTGTTTTCCCAAAGTTCAAGCGTTAATCCTTTCGGTGCATTCCCTGATTGTAGGGCTTGGGCTAATTTTTCAGCACCGGGAGCACAAATAGCGTTTCGCCCAAGGTTAAGCGATAACCCTTTCGGCGCCTTCCCTGATAGTAGGGCTTGGGCCAGTTTTTCAGCACCAACGGTACCAATATCGGTGTCTTCAAGGTCAAGCGTTAATCCTTGCGGCGCCTTCCCTGATAGTAGGGCTTGGGCCAGTTTTTCAGCACCAACGGCACCAATATCGTTGTCTTCAAGGCCAAGCGTTAATCCTTGCGGCGCCTTCCCTGATTGTAGGGCAAGGGCTAATTTTTCAACGCCAGCGTTACCAATAGCGCTGTGCACAAGGCCAAGCGTTAATCCTTGCGGCGCCTTCCCTGATTGTAGGGCAAGGGCCAGTTTTTCAGCACCCGCAGCACCAATATCGTTACATCCAAGGTCAAGCATTAATCCTTGCGGCGCATTCCCTGATTGTAGGGCAAGGGCCAGTTTTTCAGCACCCGCATCGCCAATTCCGGTGTTCCAAAGGCTAAGCGTTAATCCTTGCGGCGCCTTCCCTGATTGTAGGGCTTGGGCCAGTTTTTCAGCGTCATCATCACCAATATGGTAGCGCCTAAGGTTAAGTGTAAATCCTTGCGACATCTTCCCTGATTTAATTTCATTTATAGCTTGTTCTAGATACATTTTTTACCTCTATTTGCTAAACACGCATCATCGTTTTGGAGCGCGAGGTTAGTTAATTTGCGTTTCCTCTAGGTGATGGCTAAGAGCATCTCCTCTTGGCTAATTGCTTCTAGGTTTTTCTGACTAGGTCAATCGGCTAAAATATCAACAGGAGATTTGTTTTTTCTCTTCATGGTTTTCATCCATGTGGCCATCAACTCTTCATTAGTTACTATTCAATAACGTGGTATTTACGGGTTATTAAGAGATTACGACCGATGTGTAGTAGGTGTTGCTATGCGCCGCCCCTATGGTAGCGACTCGGATTGGACTGGATTGGGGGCAATGTTTAATCGAGCACGAACAACCGAGCCGCGACCATAAGGGAGCGGACAGCCAGCCTACAGCTGCCTTAGCAAGCAAAATAACTGGCGTAAAACTCTTAATGAGTGGTTGTTAGTGTGCGGGGATTTTATGGCTTGGGAATTCAATGGCATGAACGATTTCAGCTACAGAGCACTGTCTCATGTTTTGATGGGCTTTAAGCTCTAATACAGCTAACATCTCGATGACTTCCATACTATGCAACATGAACAGCTCATATTGCCAAACCATTGCACAATTGTACCCGTTTTTTATTAAGGAATTATTAACAACCGCTAGGATATTTTGAGGTACGAATTGCCTCAAATTATCTGTTGCCGAAGAAGTATCAAAATAAGTATGTAAATTGCATCGTTGCCTCAATATCACTGTTGCCGAAG
>NZ_LNZB01000060.1:370698-371133 GCF_001468085.1 Legionella waltersii
CAGCGACTCGGATTGAACTGGATTGGGGCAATGTTTCGAACAACCGAGCCGCGACCATAAGGGAGCGGACAGCCAGCCTACAGTTGCCTTAGCAAGCAAAATAACTGGCGTAATTCTTTTAATGAGTGGTTGTTAGTGTGCGGGGATTTTATGGCTTGGGAATTCGATGGCATGAACGATTTCAGCCACAGAGCACTGTCTGATGTTTTGATAGGCTTTAAGCTCTAATACAGCTAACATCTTGATGACTTCCATACTATGCAATATGAGTAGCTCATATTGCGAAACTATTGTTCAATTATACCTGTTTTTAATTAAGGTATTATTAAACAATCGCTATAATATTTTTTTTTAGAAAAACCAGTGGCATTTTATTGTTTAAAATGCCACTAGCAGTTAAGTGTTCAGGCTGTTCATTTTCTCAGTGAGAAATGT
>NZ_LNZB01000060.1:371143-372033 GCF_001468085.1 Legionella waltersii
TAGTGGCATTTTATTGTTTAAAATGCCACTAGCAGTTAACTGTTAAGGCTGTTCATTTTCTCAGTGAGAAATGTCTCGCTGCGCGTGGGGGATTCAGGTCTAAAAAAGCCCCAATTTCTGAAGGGATTGCGGTGCTCTTTGATGGTTTGTTTATGTTCATTTAAAAAGGTACTCATTGTATCACTGAGCTTTTGTTTTGAGTTTCGATTATCCACTTGTTCAAGGTTTTCACAGAGTTGTTTGAGCATCTTAATTTTTTCCTGAGGGCTTTTTTTCAATCCAAACCAGCTGAATTCATTCGTGAGCGTTTGCACGTGGTTCTCTATTGCCACTTTAAGACGATATTTTTCGCTGTCGCAGATAACGGGTTTTGGGACAGTGGTCAGGAGATGCTCCACACCACAGGCAAAGAGCGCTGGCTCGCCGAAGCTATCGAAGCCAAAGACAAAAGTGTCATTGAAACTTGCGACGACACCCTCCAGTGAGTTTAGTGCTTCAGGAAGCTCAATGCGATGCAGGCTGCTCCGGTCGTTTTTATCCCCAAGCCCCAGTTGGCCAAAGTTGTTCCATCCACAGGCAAAGAGCAGTGGCTTTTTATTGCTATCACGGCCAAAGACAAGGGTGTGGAGACCACCTGCGGCGATACCCTCCAGTGAATTGAGGCATTCAGGAAGAGTTACTGGCTGCAGGCTGATCCGGTCGTTTTTATCCCCAAGCCCCAGTTGGCCGTAAAAGTTCAATCCACAGGCAAAGAGCAGTGGTTTTCCGAGGCTGTCGCGGCCAAAGACAAGGGTGTGGTTACTACCTGCGACGACACCCTCCAGTGAGTTGAGTGCTTCAGGAAGCTCGAGGCGCTGCAAGCTGCTCTGGTTGTTTTGATGCCCAAGCCC
>NZ_LNZB01000060.1:372043-373626 GCF_001468085.1 Legionella waltersii
ATTTCTGAAGGGATTGCGGTGCTCTCTGATGGTTTGTTTATGTTCTTCTAAAAAGGCACCCATTGTCTCCCAGACCTCTTTTTTTGAGTTTGGATTATCCATTTGTTCAAGGATTTCACAGAGTTGTTTGAGCATCTTAATTTTTTCTTGAGGGCATTTTTTCAATCCAAACCAGCTGAATTCATTGCTCAGCGTTTGCGCATGGCTCTCTATTGCCATTTTCAGGCGATATTTTTCGCTGTTGCAGTTAACGGGTTTTTGGATAACGGTCAGGCTGCTCTGGTTATTTTGATCCCCCAGTCCCAGTTGGCCATACTCGTTGTATCCACAGGCAAAGAGCGCTGGCTTGCCGAAGCTGTCGCAGCCAAAGACAAGGGTATGGAGAGCACCTGCGACGACACCATCCAGGGAATTGAGGTCTTCAGGAAGCCTTACTGGCTGGAGGCTATTCTGGTTGTAATTATCCCCAAGCCCCAGTTGGCCATACTCGTTCCATCCACAGGCAAAGAGCAGTGGCTTTTTATTGCTATCACGGCCAAAGACAATAGTGTGGCAAGCACCTGCGACGACACCCTCCAGTGAGTTGAGTGCTTCAGGAAGCTCGAGGCGCTGCAGGCTGCTCTTGTTATTTTCATGCCCAAGCCCTAGTTGGCCATACTCGTTCCATCCACAGGCAAAGAGCAGTGGCTTTTTATTGCTGTCGCGTCCAAAGACAAAGGTGTGATTGAAACCTGCGACGACACCCTCCAGTGAGTTGAGTTCTTTGGGAATCTCAAGGCGCTGCAGGCTGCTCTGGTCAGCTTGATCCCCAAGCCCCAGTTGGCCATACTCGTTATATCCACAGGCAAAGAGCGCTGGCTTGCCCTTGCTGTCGCGGCCAAAGACAAGGGTGTGGCCCGCACCTGCGACGACACCCTCCAGGGAATTGAGGTCTTCAGGAAGCTCAAGGCGCTGCAGGCTGCTCTGGTTGTTTTGATGCCCAAGCCCCAGTTGGCCATACTCGTTATATCCGCAGGCAAATAGCAGTGGCTTGCCGAAGCTGTCACGGCCAAAGACAAGGGTGTGGCCCGCGCCTGCGACGACACCCTCCAGTGAGTTGAGTGCTTGAGGAAGCTCAAGGCGCTGCAGGCTGCTCTTGTTATTTTCATGTCCAAGCCCCAGTTGGTCGCGGCTGTTATTTCCACAGGCAAAAATCAGGGGTCTGCCCTTGCTGTCGCAGCCAAAGACAATGGTGTGGTAGTAACCTGTGACGACACCCTCCAGTGAGCTTATTTCTTTGGGAATCTCGAGGTGCTGCAGGCTGCTCTGGTTATTTTTATGCCCCAGTCCCAGCTGGCCATCATAGTTCCATCCACAGCAATAGAGCTTGGGCTTGCCTCGGTATTGCGTCAAAATAAAGGTGTTATTATGGCCTGCAGATGCCACGATTCCACGGCGAGAAATTTTTCTTTCTGCCACCAGCTCCTTGATTGCCTCACGAAACTCTCTGTTCACCTGAATGAGGCGCTCAAGGTCATTGGGTGTAGCGAACTCAAATATTAATTTGAGTACGTCTTTGCTTAGATAGTCAGCGGAAAAAAGTG
>NZ_LNZB01000060.1:373636-374255 GCF_001468085.1 Legionella waltersii
TCACCACAGGCAAAGAGCGCTGGTTTACCCTTGCTGTCGCGGCCAAAGACAAGGGTGTGATTGAAACCCGCGACGACACTCTCCAGTGAGTTGAGGTCTTGAGGAAGTTCGAGGCGCTGCAGGCTGCTCCGGTCGTTTTTATCCCCAAGCCCCAGTTGGCCGTAAAAGTTCAATCCACAGGCAAAGAGCAGTGGTTTTCCGAGGCTGTCGCGGCCAAAGACAAGGGTGTGGTTACTACCTGCGACGACACCATCCTGTGAGTTGAGTGCTTCAGGAAGCCTTACTGGCTGGAGGCTATTCTGGTTGTAATTATCCCCCAGCCCCAATTGGCCATACTCGTTATATCCACAGGCAAAGAGCAGTGGTTTGCCCAAGCTGTCGCAGCCAAAGACAAGGGTGTGAGAGTTCCCTGCGACGACACCCTCCAGTGAGCATATTTCTTTGGGAATCTCAAGGCGCTGCAAGCTGCTCTGGTTATTTTTATGCCCCAGTCCCAGCTGGCCATTCTCGTTACATCCACAGCCATAGAGCCTGGGCTTGCCTCGGTATTGCGTCAAAATAAAGGTGGTAGTTAAGCCTGCAGATACCATGATTCCACGGCGAGAAATTTTTCTTTCTG
>NZ_LNZB01000060.1:374265-374467 GCF_001468085.1 Legionella waltersii
TTGGCCATACCTATTCTCTCCACAAGCAAATAGCTTGGGCTTGCCTCGGTATTGCGTCAAAATAAACGTGGAACCCAAGCCTGCAGATGCCACGATTCTACGTCGATGAATTTCTCTTTCTGTCTCCAGCTCTTTGATTGCCTCACGAAATTCTCTGTTCACCTGAATGAGGCGTTCACGGTCATTGGGTGTAGCGAACTTA
>NZ_LNZB01000060.1:374477-374606 GCF_001468085.1 Legionella waltersii
CCACCAGCTCTTTGATTGCCTCACGAAATTCTCTGTTCACTTGAATGAGGCGCTCAAGGTCATTGGGTGTAGCGAACTCAAATATTAATTTGAGTACGTCTTTGCTTAGATAGTCAGCGGAAAAAAGTG
>NZ_LNZB01000060.1:374616-374758 GCF_001468085.1 Legionella waltersii
GCACCAGCTCTTTGATTGCCTCACGAAATTCTCTGTTCACTTGAATGAGGCGTCCACGGTCATTGGGTGTAGCGAACTTAACTATTTCTTTCAGCACGTCTTTGCCCAGATAGTCAGCGGACAAACTTGGTTCTATCATATC
>NZ_LNZB01000060.1:374768-374880 GCF_001468085.1 Legionella waltersii
GGTCAGCGGACAAACTTGGTTCTTTCATATCGGTTCTCCTTTAAATAGGTTGATTAAGGGTTATTAAGAGATTACGACCGATGTGGAGTAGGAGTTGCTATGCGCCACCCTA
>NZ_LNZB01000060.1:374890-375621 GCF_001468085.1 Legionella waltersii
ATTCTGTCATATCGGTTCTCCTTTAAATAGGTTGATCAAGGGTTATTAAGAGATTACGACCGATGTGGAGTAGGAGTTGCTATGCGCCACCCTATGGTAGCGACTCGGATTGAATTGGACTGGATTGGGGGCAATGTTTAATCGAGCACGAACAACCGAGCCGCGACCATAAGGGAGCGGACAGCCAGCCTACAGTTGCCTTAGCAAGCCAAATAACTGGCGAAATTCTCTTAGTGAGTGGTTGTTAGTGCGCGGGGATTTTATGGCTTGGGAATTCGATGGCATGAACGATTTCAGCAACAGAGCACTGTCTTATGTTGTGATAGGCTTTAAGCTCTAATACAGCTAACATCTTGATGACTTCCATACTATGCAACATGAGTAGCTCATATTGCGAAACTATTGTTCAAGTATACCCGTTTCTTATTAAGGAATTATTAAACAACCGCTTGGATATTTTTTTAAGAAAAACCAGTGGCATTTTGTTGTTTAAAATGCCACTAACACTTAAGTGTTCAGGCTGTTCATTTTCTCAGTGAGAAATGTATCGGTGTGAGTGGGGGATTCAGGACTAAAAAAACTCCACTTTCCGAAGGGAATGCGGTGCTCTTCGATGGTTTGTTTATGTACTTCTAAAAAGGCCTCCATTGTCTCCCGGAGCTCTATTATTGAGTTTGGATTATCCACTTGTTCAAGGATTTCACAGAGTTGTTTGAGTATCTTAATTTTTT
>NZ_LNZB01000060.1:375631-378779 GCF_001468085.1 Legionella waltersii
TTCGGTGCGTGTGGGGGATTCAGGACTAAAAAAACTCCACTTTCCGAAGGGAATGCGGTGCTCTTCGATGGTTTGTTTATGTACTTCTAAAAAGGCTTCCATTGTCTCCCGGAGCTCTATTATTGAGTTTGGATTATCCACTTGTTCAAGGATTTCACAGAGTTGTTTGAGTATCTTAATTTTTTCTTGAGGGCTTTTTTTCAATCCAAACCAGCTGAATTCATTGCTCAGCATTTGTGCATGGCGCTCTATTGCCATTTTAAGACGATATTTTTCGCTGTCGCAGTTAACGGGTTTTTGGATAACGGTCAGGCTGCTCTGGTTATTTTTATGCCCCAGCCCCAGTTGGCCATAATCGTTCTCACCACAGGCAAAGAGCGCTGGCTCGCCGAAGCTGTCGCAGCCAAAGACAAAAGTGTGATTGAAACTTGCGACGACACCCTCCAGTGATTTGAGGTCTTGAGGAAGCTTGACGGACTGCAGGCTGGTCTGGTTGTTTTGATGCCCCAGCCCCAGTTGGCCAAACTTGTTCATTCCACAGGCAAAGAGCACTGCCTTGCCGAAGCTGTCGCGGCCAAAGACAAGGGTGTGATCGTAACCTGCGACGACACTCTCCAGTGAATTGAGTTCTTGAGGAAGCCTTACTGGCTGCAGGCTACTCTGGTCGTTTTTATGCCCTAGCCCCAGTTGGCCATACTCGTTCTTTCCACAGGAAAAGAGCAGTGGCTTTTTATTGCTGTCGCAGCCAAAGACAAGGGTGTGGAAAGCACCTGCGACGACACCCTCCAGTGAGTTGAGGTTTTTGGGAAGCTTGAAGCGCTGCAGGCTGCTCTGGTTGTTTTTATCCCCAAGCCCCAGTTGGCCATACTTGTTCTTTCCACAGACAAAGAGCGCTGACTTGCCGAAGCTGTCGCGGCCAAAGACGAGGGTGTGGTACATACCTGCGGCGACACCATCCAGGGATTTGAGTTCTTCAGGAAGTTTGATGCCTTGCAGGATGAACTTATACTTTTGATGCCCCAACCCCAGTTGGCCATACCCGTTATTTCCACAGGAAAAGAGCAGTGGCTTTTTATTGCTGTCGCGGCCAAAGACAAGGGTGTGGCGAGCACCTGCGGCGACACCCTCCAGTGAGTAGAGGTCTTTAGGAAGCCTTACTGGCTGGAGGCTATTCTGGTCTTCATTATCTCCCAGCCCCAGTTGGCCCCAATAGTTAAATCCACAGGAAAATAGCGCTGGCTTGCCCAAGCTGTTGCAGCCAAAGACAAGGGTGTGGTAATCACCTGCGACGACACCCTCCAGTGAGTTGAGGTCTTTGGGAAGCTCCAAGGTCTGCAAGCTGCTCTGGTTTTTTTCATGTCCCAGCCCCAGTTGGCCATATGCGTTTCCCCCACAGGCGAAGAGTAGAGGCTTGCCTCGGTATTGCGTCAAAATAAACGTGGAAATTGCGCCTGTAGACGCCACGATTTTACGTCGATGAATTTTTCTTTCTGTCTCCAGCTCTTTGATTGCCTCACGAAATTCTCTGTTCACCTGAATGAAGCGTTCACGGTCATTGGGTGTAGCGAACTTAACTATTTCTTTCAGTACGTCTTTGCCTAGTGCGGAAAAAGGTGATTCTGTCATATTGGTTAGGCTGCTCTGGTTGTTTTGATGTCCCAGCCCCAATTGGTCATAATGGGATTTCTGTATTCCCCTTTTAGGATGATATTTTTCGATGTCGCGGATAACGGGTTTTGGGATAATGGTCAGGAGGTTCTGGTTGTATTGATGCCCCAGTCCCAGTTGGCCATACTCGTTGTATCCACAGGCAAGGAGCACTGGCTTGCCTAAACTGTCGCAGCCAAAGACAAGGGTGTGAAAAGCACCTGCGACAACACCCTCCAGTGAGTTTAGTGCTTCAGGAGGCTCAAGGCGCTGCAGGCTAGTCTGGTTGTTTTGATTCCCCAGCCCTAGTCGGCCACTCGCGTTGCTTCCACAGGCATAGAGCAGTAAATTGCCCTTGCTGTCGCGGCCAAAGACAAGGGTGTGGTACTCGCCTGCGGCGACACCCTCCAGTGAGTTTAGGTCTTTAGGAAGCTCAAGGCGCTGCAGGCTGCTCTGGTTGTTTTGATGCCCCAGCCCCAGTTGGCCATACTTGTTAAATCCAAAGGCAAAGAGCGCTGGCTTGCCAAAGCTGTCGCAGCCAAAGGCAAGGGTGTGATTGTAACCTGCGACGACACCCTCCAGTGAGTTTAGTGCTTCAGGAAGCTCAAGGCGCTGCAGGCTACTCCGGTTGTTTTGATTCCCCAGCCCTAGTTGGCCAACCACGTTGCTTCCACAGGCAAATAACGCTGGTCTGCCGAAGCTGTCGCGGCCAATGACAAGGGTGTGGTACGCACCTGCGACGACACCCTCCAGTGAGTTGAGGTCTTTAGGAAGCTCAAGCCGCTGAAGGCTACTCCGGTTGTAATCATCTCCTAGCCCCAGTTGGCCATACTCGTTACATCCACAGGCAAAGAGCGCTGGTTTGCCCTTGCTGTCGCGGCCAAAGACAAGGGTGTGGCCATCACCTGCGGCGACACCCTCCAGTGAGTTGAGGTTTTTAGGAAGTTTGACGTGCTGCAGGCTGCTCTGGTAAGTATTATCCCTCAGCCCCAGTTGGCCATACCAGTTCCGTCCACAGCTATAGAGCTTGGGCTTGCCTCGGTATTGCGTCAAAATAAACGTGGAACCCACGCCTGCAGATACCACGATTCTACGTCGATGAATTTTTCCTTCTGTCTCCAGCTCTTTGATTGCCTCACGAAATTCTCTGTTCACCTGAATGAGACGTTCACGGTCATTGGGTGTAGCGAACTTAGCTATTTCTTTCAGTACGTCTTTGCCTAGATAGTCAGCGGACAAACTTGGTTCTTTCATATTGGTTTTCCTTTAAATAGGTTGATCAAGGGTTATTAAGAGATTACGACCGATGTGGAGTAGGAGTTGCTATGCGCCACCCTATGGTAGCGACTCGGATTGAATTGGACTGGATTGGGGGCAATGTTTAATCAAGCACGAACAACCGAGCCGCGACCGTAAGGGAGCGGACAGCCAGCCTAGAGTTGTCTTAGCAACCCAAATAACTGGCGTAATTCTCTTAGTGAGTGGTTGTTAGTGCGCGGGG
>NZ_LNZB01000060.1:378789-445986 GCF_001468085.1 Legionella waltersii
AAAATTTTTTAAATCATTTATTTTCAATAAGTTAAATCAATTATTCGTGTGGAACTCTCAGGGTCCGTCCCCATTCAGCCATTTGAATTTTAGTCACGGTTTTTATTTTAATGCCCAACCATTAAAAATTAAGTTAGAATCGCTGATTTACCGGTTGTACAAACTAGCAAATATTATGGCAGTAAAATACAAACCCTTTGATGATCTCGATCTGAGCATTCAACTTAAACGTGGCCAGAAGTATAGAGAAAATCAAATTGATTTTGACAATGCGTCCATTGTTAATAGTGCTTCACGTGTACTTAAGAGTCTGAATATCGATGATTTTATTGCCGTTATGGTAGGTCCAGACAGAGTAGGTCGCAGTTTTATTCTTGCTGATCAGCTGCAAGAAAAGAAAATGGATTTTAGTCAATCTGCCCCCCGATACGTGTTTTTCTCTTTGCCAACAAAACTAGGTGAACACTCAAATGCAGTGGTTATCGATAAAAAAAAGAAAAAAATACATATCATGGATTCCTTAAGTGAAACCTATCCCGAAGCAAAAAAGCAGCTGACTCGGTGTATAGAACAGGGAGTACTGAAAGGGTATGAAATAACCTGTGCTTCTGGAATACAACAAAAGGATAAAATAAGTTGTGGGGTACATACGGCAGCAAACATGATAGAACTGATTTCTGGACACATTGAGCCTTGTGAGGGACATCAATTACCAGAGCGCTCAGAGAACGAAGTCATTAGGCTAACTGGTCTTTTGAGTACGGCAAATGACGATGAGGCAGTTGACAAACAAAAGCGTGAAAAAGAATCGCAAGTCGCGTATCGTCAAAAAGCAACAATTAAAGCGGTACTTTCGAAACTGACACAAAATAGAGATATCGTGCAGTTCTTAACAGCGCTAAATCAAGAAATCCCACCAGACAGTGACTTCAATCAAAGACCTTTGCACGATTTTCTGAACGAATTTGAAAAACGATGTCCTAAGAATGCATTAAATGCCGTGTTCAAAAAGCCAGCGTTCAATAATCTATTAAAACAATTTCCGCCGCTGGATGGAAAACTTAGAGAATCCTTAGAACATGGAATTGCTGAACTATTCCGTAAGAAGAGCTCTTTTGAAAAGCTAAAAAGCCTATTAGGCCGACGAGCTTCTTTTCCGTTGAGTAGTCAAGAATCAAAGAAAGTAAAGCTAGCGATGAAACAGATCGAACTTGAAATTGAAGCAGCTAGTAAATCGCTCAGTGAGGAGGCACGGATAGATTTAGACCGCTTCAGAAAAATATCGGAAATTGATAAGGATTGCTTCGTCAATGGGATTACAGGATTTAATTGCCTCGAGGCAATAAAGGAACTACTAGAAAACAAAAGAGCTTTCACGGAAATGGGTTATGAGATGATAAAATTAAATCCCGCTCAACCTAGATTATTAGTGATCCAAGGGCTGGAGTTACACATTGATCCCTATGCTCCTCTTAATTCCTATTATGCGCATGTGAGTTTGCTTAATGGCCTAAATAGTATTATTGATTCCTTTATTTCTCAGTATGAGAGAGCAAAAAAATTAGATTTATTGTATGAATGGAGCAGTAATTTTTTGGGTTATTGTCTAGATGGCCAGCTTGAGTCGGCCTTTAATTTTTTACAAGTTAGAGATCAACCTAAGATGTCACTTCACGTTGGGATGCACGCTTTTTTATCAGAATATGCGAGAGATTTTGCAGAGGAACAGTTTATAAGGTGTGTAAAAAACTGGGAAAATTTATGTGCTCTTTATGAGGATTACGGGCTTGCACTAACAAAAGTGAAACAAGGTCAACATTACCAAATGACTCGCTCAGACATCAAGGAAGTTTTCACCGAAAAGAGTATTGGTATCGTAGAATGGCATATCTCTCATTTGAGAGTAGCCTTTAGTCCATCCCGGATAGCAAAATTTATGTTAGAAAAGCATCCTAAGTACGTGTTGAGTGATGACCAGGAATTAACTGAGGGATTGATAAAAAGTTATTTAAAAGAGTTTTTAAAGATGGAAGAGCCTATTCAATCAGAAAGTTCCTATACTCGTATGAGGGCACTACATGGTATGGATACAAACTCAGCTAAAACAACGGTTAAAGTTGATCTTGAAAAAGATAGTCAAGTATTCGCGAAACCCAGAAGCGAAACTAGATCAGACGTTTTAAAGTCTGAAATTGGCCATGAGTTAGTGCTTCAAACTCATGGCATCTGATGGCGAGTGGTTTAAACTTTCCGGTATATTTTTCCAGCTTAGGCTGTATGGCTTATATTTGGGGAGTTGGAGTTAACTCATCTTCCTTTTTTTCAACAGATTCTTCTTTCTTAAGTTTAAAACCTCTTTTAACGAGGTCAGCTGAGTCTACAGGTAGGATTTTTCCCCAATAACTTATGCTAATATTTTTCGCTGGGTGAGATTTTTCAAGCAATGTATTTACCACATCATTTTCAAAGCCAGCCGGACCACAAACGAAAACGGAAGTTTCTGGATCAATCTTTCTAGTTTTTAAATGTTCTGTAATACGACCTGATTTAAATTTGCCGCCCGTTTCTTCTGTAAGAGTAATGTAGTGATTGCTGTCACAATTAAGTTTCTTCACCAGCTTAGGAAAGGGGAGGTCTTCAAGGCGTTTTGCAGAATAAATCACTGAAACTTCTTTGCCTTGAGCCCATAGATTCATATATATGTTTCTCATGATGGATTCTGCGGATCCAGCACAAATGAGTAATACCTTTTGTCCTACCGGTTTAAATTCATTTCCACAGGGTGCATCAACTTGAAGTTTCGCATTAACAGCACTTTCAGTTAGAATATTTTTAGCACCACCTTTTAAAAGTTGGCTAATGTATACGTATGAATCATTTGGCCCAGATGCAACTGCTAAATAAATGGGTTTCTTGTCTCCATGAACAACTACATATTGACCGCTCTTACAATCCTTTGGTGAAACATTTTCTATATTAAGAGTATAGACTTGACTCTCTCCATGAACAGATTTTCCGATAAGCTGAGCTTCATGACGTGATAACATAATTTTATTCTTCCTCCAGAGGCATTATAAAAGTCATTTTGAGCTGTTCAAGCCAAAAATGACTCAAAATTATACAATGTATTCCTTAAGGGATTATTAAGCATCCGTTGAACATGTAATCTCGCTGTGACTCAAATGACTTTTTTCAAAGTTTCTATCCCGGGAGAGGGGGAAGTTCGAAGTGAAATTGAAAAATCGGTGTTCAATTCAGGATGAAATCCTGTAAATAGTGAACAGTAATTTTAGTTCTAGATTGAGGCACCCAAAGCGCTATCGTTGCGATTCTCCGCACTTGGTTTTACTTGCTTTAACGTTTCTTTGTAAGAAGTAAACACAAAGGGATCTGGAGAAAATTTAGAGGATTCAATTGCGGCAAGCTGGGCGTTAGACGAATTGATGGTGGTTTTTAGTGTTGATTTTAAAGCCGCAGGTAATACCTTGTCTGGCATGGATTCAATTGTGGCAGACATGTCCATGATCAGTGATTTTAATACTGGGATACGAACTTCTCCCTCTGATTTTTGCATAACAGCAAGTATTTCTTTTACTTCTCTGGGTAAAACTATTTTCTTACCATTCATGTTTAAGGTTATTACGTTTTCATAATCACCAAAAATCCCATATTTTTTGGTTAAATTCCATTTTTTAAAGGCAACTAGCTGATCGAAAACAGCCGAAAACTCACCCTGCATCTGGGCAATGTTTTTTTCATAGGAATCAAACAAGGGTTTTAATTCCGCGACAAGTTGACCTTCCTTCATCAGTGTTTGGCTGAGCCCCCATTTTGTGTAAGGGTTTGCGTGGTGTGATAGTAAAAATTTACACCGTTCAACGTTTTTCTCGACAATCGCAACCCGCAAAGGCGGCAGAGGGGTTCCTCTAATAGTATCTACTTCTGCGTTGACGATCTCTGGGTATTTTCCCAAAATCGCATCCGCAACCTCGTAATTGTCATCCCTCAAGGCTTTAATAAACATTTTTTTGCACCACTCTTCTCCTGCATTTTTAGCCAAAAATAATTCTTTGAATAAGGCAGTGTTTTTGTTCTCATAGCAAAGGTCTAAATCGTCTGTACGGGAAAGGTACAGAGAATTTTCTTTTAAAAGTAGGATGCATTTTCGATAACTATTTTGATGATTATGGAGCAAACCTAATTTGTAGACTTGGTTGAGTGCCTCAGGCTTTAAATCAGCCAAATTAATGTGGCCTATCATTTGATTGAATAAAGCCCCATCTTTTGCAAATAGTTGATTGGGATCGATATGACAACGCTGGCTTTCGGCAAATAGAGTATTTTTATCTTTGATATGCTTGTTAATGGCTACACATAAATCGGTTTGTTTATACCTCAAGGCAATCAAGTAAAAATCAACCAACTGCTCTTGAGATAATTGGGTCATGTCCACGTTTTTTGCAACAAGTTCAAACGCAGAAGAATTTTGAGACAGGAGTACTCCTGGGTTGATATGAAGGTGAGGGCTCTCTAGAAAAAGGGCATTTGGATTCATCTTACCTGTTTTAAGTACATTGGTGATAATATCCAACTTATTATTGGCAAGCGCTAACAAATAGATGTGGTGTAATGTGTTAGCCTCTTGTTCTGAGTAATTCAAACCAGATAAAGCTTGGATAAAAGGATGTATTCGTTGATCAGGTAATTCTTGTGTCTTGCAGAGTTCAATAAAAACACCCATTGATTTCTTCGAGTTTATATCGCGAGTAAGCATGTCTGCAAAGCTGATGTTTTCCTGGCACTTCTTAATCATGACTTGATTATTGAGCATCAAGGCTATCAGGTATGCTTCGTACCATTTGCCCTTTTGGGCTAATAGAGGAAAGAGTCGTTCACTTAATTTACCCCCAGCTTTAAGTACACGATAAAAAGGTTGTTCAGCAACTTTCCCTTTATCTGGAGTGAGTAGATCAGGATTTTTCATTGCTATTTGCGCAAAAAGATCAACTTGTTGTGTCGACAAATAATGCAAGCAATTCTTACCAAAATCATCGGTTTGGGCCAAATCAACCCCTCTTGCTATTAAGAGTCGCATGACTTCAACGCTATTGTATCTTGCCGCAATATTCATTAATGGCATTGGACCATCGGACTTTTTCTGCTGAACTTTAACGTGTATAGGGTTCGTTAACTGAGTAGGATTATTGTTGTACTTGTCGTAATATTCGAGTAATAAACTAAACGTATAACCTTGGTCCTCTTTTGCTGCCTGAGCCAATAGGTAATTAAATGCTTCTGTCTCAAAACGATGACCTTTTTCAAGAAGAAAATGAATCACATTTAGGTCACCTCGATAAAACGCTTTGATCAAGGTATTCTTGTCGACAAACTCTTTTTTATAGTAACGTTCAACAAACCCAATCTTCCCTGATGAAACAGCTGCTTTAAATGCCCGAGGTTTACAAGCCTCTAACTTATCAGGTCCAAGAGTGGCTTCAAGGTAGCGCACCAATTCCTTATCTCCATTTTGAACTGCTTGGGATAATGCGGTGCTGTTGGTGTGTTTATCTTGTTCTCCAAGAGTGTCTGTTCTTTTGCTGTAAATTGCTTTTAATTGTTCACTAGTACTGGGGTAAATCGTCGGTCTTGTTTTAGGATCTTGCAATCGTGAATACACATGCATGCGAACTTCGTGGTAGGTTCCCTCATAGTTGGGGTCATCAAAATTCAATGCATCACTAAGTACTTTCTCAAAGAGATCATTGACTATTTTAGTCAATTCTGCGGCACTCTCTTGTGGCGTATCCTTTTGAGGTATTTCGATAGGAATAACCACTCCTGTTTCAGGATCAACCACTTCAATGAGATTGCCCACACGAGTCATGGATATGGCGTGATTATGAATACTCAAAGTAAACCCTACTCCTTTTTGTACTTTGGGATCGGTGGTTAAATAATTAACAAGAGTTGCTTTAATTTCCTCAACAGTAAGTACTCCAGAAAAATGATGGTGATACGTCAGTGGAAAGGGCTCGCCCTGCCTCTTAAATAAGGCTTCTAAAGCTCCAGCCATTCGATCTTGAATTGCTCCACTCTCTACAGCCAAAAGACGATGCAACCATAGACTATTTTGAATCACGGTTTCATACGCTTTATGGGTTTCAGCGCTTAAATCGCCTGATTCTGGCTCCGATTCATCGATGAGTTTGAGCAGCTTTTCATACTCATCGTATTTTCCAGTTAATGTGCAATACAATCGCCAGACGCTTAAACCCAAACATAATCCTTCATTCATTTCTTCAGTATTTAAGCTGGCTGTTTCGCCCAGAAATCGGCTTTGCCACTGAATGGCCTTCTTGATTAGGTTTTTTTGAGGAAATCGAGGCATAGTGAGCTTTTTGGTTTAAAATAGCACCCATTGTTAATATATAGCACATTAAGTGGTTTTCTGACAAAATAAGCCTGAAAAACAGACCATTAGCCTAATTAATAATTTCTTAATAATTTAATTGTATAATTTGGATTCAATCTTTAAGGGGTGAACCTATTATGCAAGAAAAAAAGGAAGAGTTTGATATTGATGCAGAATTACCACCAATGCCGCCTACGTTGAGAAGGCAAAATGCCATGATCCCTGGAGAGACCACTCAGCCAAGATTTTTTGACACAAAAACCCATGAGTTAGTTTCTGGAAATCCAGATCTTGAACATAAAACAAACAAAGACTTAGTGAAACTATTGTTCTGGCAATCAGGACGATGTAAGCCAAATCAACTTTCCGACATGAGGAAGAATGATAGGAGTGATAGGGATGATGCTAGCGCAAGTTCGCTAGTAGAATGCAAAGCATAAGATTGTTCAAATTTTGATTATTGTGAATGGGGCGTTACATGATAGGAAAGAAAGATACAACAGCAGTACCTCAGGTACCGATTGAAGAAAGAGTTAAGAAGAAGAAATCAGTGCATTGGAATGATAACAACGATCAGGGAAAAATAGATAAACAATATCTACAGTTTTTTGAGGCTTCCAGTCCAACCAAAGAGATTTTGGATGCGGAGATACGTCGTTTAATGCAAGAAGAAGGTTTTTCAGAAACTGATGCCTGTTCTTATGTAGCAAAACCCAGCCTCTCAACAGGTGAGCATCTCTTATACAACCCGGTTTTTTACGATTCTCAGGAAACCATTAAAAAGCGATACGCTGATGTCACTCCAGTTTCTAGTTCAGACTCGAGTCCAGCGACGAATCAGAATAGTTTCTTTACCAGAGAGAATCTCGAAAAGGGCATTGCTGCTCTAGGTATTGCAGTGACGATTGGATTTGCTTTGTCTAAAATTAGGTAATCGGATATCTTATCTCAGTGAGTTTAGTTGTGCCGTAAACAAATAACGACACAACTATTTCTTACGAACTATCGAGTGGAAATGAAAGGAGTCGTCTATGAAGAACGGACATCATCATGAGCATCCTAATGAAACTGAACACCATGCATGTTGCCATAAGAGCCATCCGGTAACCTATCCAAAGACTGCCTCACCTACAACGAATGATGAGGTACTGTACACATGTCCTATGCATCCAGAAATTCGCCAACCATCACCGGGGAATTGTCCTTTATGCGGCATGGCCTTGGAGCCTTTAGTGGCAATGATCTCAGAGGATGAAAATACTGAATATGTTCTCATGAAACGACGATTCTGGATTGCTTTCGTTTTGAGTCTACCTGTGGTAATCATCGAAATGGGTGGGCATGGATTAGTGCAGCTTATTCCATCTAGGATTTCCACCTGGATCCAACTTGTACTTGCAACTCCTGTTGTTTTGTACGGTGGCTTTCCCTTTTTTGAGCGTGCCTGGCTCTCTCTTAAAACCCGTCAATTTAATATGTTTACTTTGATTGCGATGGGAACTGGTGTTGCTTGGATTTATAGTATGATAGCTGCAGTACTGCCTGGTTTGTTCCCCGATGCATTTAGAAATCAAGAGGGGCAGGTTGCCGTTTATTTCGAAGCAGCTGCAGTGATAACGACATTGGTTTTATTAGGTCAAGTGCTGGAGTTAAAAGCTAGGGAGAAAACTGGAAGTGCTATTCGTGCATTATTGAGACTTGCCCCAGAGATCGCTAATCGCATTAACTCCGATGGCAATGAAGAGGAAATATCTCTCGATAAGGTGCATGCTGGTGATAAGCTTCGTGTTCGTCCTGGCGAAAAAATACCCGTTGATGGAGAAGTATTGGAAGGTCTTAGTTATATCGATGAGTCGATGGTTACAGGAGAGCCTCTTCCGGTCACTAAAACAGTTGGGGACAAAGTCATTGGAGGGACTATCAATCAAACTGGTAGTTTTGTAATGACAGCCTTGCTTGTGGGCAGTGATACGATGTTGTCCCGTATTGTGCAAATGGTCAGTGAAGCACAGCGAAGCCGCACTCAGATTCAACGTGTAGCAGATAAGGTTGCAGGATGGTTTGTTCCATTCGTTCTTTTGATAGCTATAGTGTCCTTTATTTTATGGGTGTTTTTAGGACCAGCTCCTTCATTAAGTTATGGTTTGATTGCAGCAGTCTCAGTGCTCATTATTGCATGTCCCTGCGCTTTAGGTTTAGCTACACCGATGTCCATCATGGTTGGTGTTGGAAAAGGGGCACAAAATGGGGTGTTGATAAAGAATGCTGAAGCCTTGGAGCTCATGGAAAAAGTCAACGTCTTGGTTGTTGATAAAACAGGAACACTCACCGAGGGACGACCTCAATTAACTCAAATAGTCAGTGATGGCGTGCTCAGCGAAGAGGAGCTCCTTAAGATGGCTGCTACTCTTGAACGTTTGAGTGAGCATCCGCTTGCGCACGCAATTGTAAAAGCGGCAAAAGAAAAACAACTTGCTTTAGGGGCAGTTGATGGCTTTGAGTCGGAGACTGGCAAGGGAGTCACCGGCCTAGTAAACGGACACCAGGTTGCTATCGGCAATAGGAAATTAATGCAGGAGCAGGGCAATAATAACCTGGCACTTCTTGAAGAAGCGGATGAGTATAGGAATAAAGGAGCCACTGTGATGTTTATTGCAGTGGATGGAAGTACTAGAGCTCTACTGGTAGTCGAAGATCCCATCAAATTAAATACCCCTGAAGTGGTTCAAGAGTTAAAACAAAATGGCATCGACATAGTCATGTTAACCGGAGACAACAAAAAAACGGCTGAAGCTGTCGCGTCTACTCTCGGCATAAGCAAAGTTGTAGCGGAAATTATGCCAGATGATAAAAGTCGAATTGTAGGTGAGCTCAAGGGCAAAGGTTCAATAGTGGCGATGGTTGGTGATGGTGTGAATGACGCCCCTGCATTAGCGAATGCAGACATAGGTATTGCCATGGGTACAGGTACTGATGTCGCTATTGAAAGTGCTGGCATTACACTCTTGCATGGTGATTTACAAGGCATTGTTAAAGCAAGGCGTTTATCCGATTACACCATGAGTAATATTCGTCAGAATTTGTTCTTTGCTTTTATCTATAACGTACTAGGCGTACCCTTAGCTGCGGGTATTCTCTATCCACTAACCGGCTTGCTCTTAAGTCCTATCATCGCAGCAGCAGCCATGACACTTTCATCAGTTTCAGTGATTATCAATGCTTTGAGGTTGAGAATGATGGATATTTCACCCCGTAATCGTGTAAAAAGATGAGATCTCATTTGCTAAGCAATAAAAGTCGTCAGAGAATTGGAGAAACCCAAAAGTTGTATTATAGTTGTACAGTTCTTGCGAAAGGAATCGTAGCCATGTTTAAGTCACTGATTGGTGCCAAAATGCCAATCCAAATCAGCAAAAGGAAAAACAATTGACTAAGAATTTTCTGAGTTACCCGCAGCCGGTGGATTTTATGAAATAATTCTTGGAAGGACGGTCATGGAGTTGATCTAAACTCCCTCAATAAAAACACTGTTTGCCTCAATCTTGGATTTTTTCGTAAGTCCTGTAAATGTACTAAATGTTCCAATATATTAAAAAATAGACTAATATTGGTTTGCCTAATCACCTAATGATAGAGAACAAAACATGTTAAAGCGGGATATCACTACAACCAATATTTTAATCGCTTCTGCTGGAGGCATGATAGGATCAGGGTGGTTGTTTAGTCCTTTTATCAGTGCTCAGATTGCAGGGGGAAATGCCTTAATTAGTTGGGTGATTGCAGCTGTCTTTATGCTCTTTATCGCCTTGCCCTTATGCGAGTTAGGCACTATGTTCCCTGTTTCAGGAGGCATGTCAAATTATCCTTCTTATACTCATGGCCAGGAGGTGGGGTTCCTATTTGCGTGGACTTCTTGGTTGTCTTATGTGGTGATGACCCCAATTGAAATACAAGCTATTTTGCAATACGGTAGTCATTTTTTCCCAGGCCTCGTGGTTGATAGTTCGCAAACCTTAAGTTTGTCGGGAGTGGGCTATGTGGTTGCTTTTGTCATCATGCTGTTCGTGGTCTTACTAAATTCCTACGGTATTAAGTTGTTGGCTGAGTGTAATAAATACGCCAGTCTTATTAAATTTATACTTCCAAGCATCGCTATAGTGGCTTTGATATCACATGCGCCAAATTTTGCGAATCTTGAAATTAATCTGAGTCATCAAAGCAGTTGGCAAGATATTTTTAGTGCTCTTTCTCTTGGGGGGGTCGCTTTTGCCTTTACGGGTTTTCAAAATGGTTTAATGCTCGCAGGAGAGGTTAAAAACCCTCAAAGAAACATCCCAATCAGTATATTAGGTGCTGTACTAATCGGCTTTTTATTGTATTTTATGTTGCAATTGAGCTTCATCATTGCAGTACCCTCACAGTATCTTTCTAATGGATGGCACGCACTGAGCTACCCTGGCGATAGCGGCCCATTAGTGGGATTAACTTTATTATTAGGTTTGGGCATAGTCGCCAGTTTGCTCATGTTTGATGCGGTGTTTTCACCCTTTGGTACGACCCTTGTGTATACCGCAGCAACTTCACGTATTCTTTATGGTATGGCACAAAACAGCCATTTACCTAAGATTTTTCTTAAAGTGAATAAACATAACATTCCTTACGTTACTTTATACGCGAATCTGGCTGTGGGATTGTTTTCCTTTATGCCATTCCCGGGATGGCAAAAGCTGGTGGCTTTCTTGTCTTCAGCAAGCATTTTGTCCTATTGCATTGGGCCTATCTGCTTAATGGCAATGCGCCGTTTGCAACCAACAGAGCATCGACCGTTTAAATTAAAAAACCATTTGTTTTTCTCCCATATTGCATTTTATGTCTGTAATTTAATGCTCTATTGGTGCGGATTTTCCATCATATGGAAATTGGATGTGGCCTTGTTAATCGGTTTATTGATAAGTTTACTCTACCAACGTAAACGCATCGCTGATTGTGATGCCTCTATAGTTTGGTTCTTAACTTATATGAGCGGTTTAACACTTATTTCCTATCTTGGTTCCTTTGGTGGGATCAATTTATTGGCTTTCCCAGAGGACTTACTGTGTATCTTACCTTTTAGCATGTTCTTTTTATGGATGTCGCAAAAGGTTATTGTTTCTAAAATTGGAACTGAAGACCTTATTCTAACAAATGAGTCTTATTAGACGGTAAGTGGGGTCGTTTGACCCATCCAATGATCCCTTAATGCTTAACGGACAGACCCTCACCAGGGGCTGTCCCCATTCTTTTTTCAATAAATGCTTTCCAAGCAGTAGCGATAACTCAGGTCATTTGCTCCAACAAACGATCCCTATTTACCATTGAGTCTTAAGAGAGCACTGTGTTCATGAGGTACCGATTTGGTGTATAATAAAAGAACACAGGGTTAAATTTGTATCGCATAAATGACTTCCTCGCACCAAAAAATGAAAGATCTAACAACTCTTTCACCCCAAAAACCAGTGGAAGGGAATCAAGCAAAAGCCTCCCAAAATCAATTCGACATTTTTTCAAGTGGATTTTCCCTAAAGGTATCTTTTGTTGAGGAAGAACTACAGAATGCAGCAAGACATGGTGTGAATACGTCTCGTTTTGGTTTACTGACAACGTCTTATTCCGATCATCTACCCATTAAGACAACCTTTCAAGAAAAAGGCATTATGAGTTGGAACATGTTGGCTGATGTGCATCTTAAAAATCAGCTGATGGCTGTTTCTGGGTATAAATTGATTGTTGAAGTCATCAAAAAATATCGAAAAGAACTTGAAGAAGAGGATCTTCTGTCCAAACATAAAAACGATTATTTCAAAAATATGCACGTATTTTTAGCTGAATTCGCTCAATTTGCTCTAAGTACAAAATCACGGGAAAATGAAGTGATTATTGATGTACAGTTAATCAATCGATTTATTAATTCCGACCCAAGCAAGGCAATAGCAAGAAAAGAAATCGTTAATCTATTCAATAATCAGCCAACCGCTATTCGTCAGGAGTGGTTATTAGCAGTTGTCCATGCTTGTCAGATGTATGAGCAGATAAGCAACACCTTAAAATGGGATAAGAGGTATGAACATCTTGCACAAGACAGTGAGCTGATTTCTGAGTTTAGATCGAGGGATTTTATTTGCCTGCAGGAGTGCTCCAAACCTAAAGATATTTTAGACAGCATCAATGCCGCAGACCTAAAAGCAAGTAAACAACCAACCTACGGAATGATTACTCATAAGGTCAGAGGAGATGATCATTGTGTCATCATTTACAACGTTCAAAAATATAAACCTGTTGGAGAGCCTGTCAAATTTGCATTAGGGAAGGGTGAAGAAAAGAATAAACCGTGTATTCTGTGTAAATTTGAAAAAATAGACACTACTCCCGATAAACCCGAGCAGTTTATTATAGGCTCAATTCACCACCCTGGTGGGGACAGGCAACTCCAACTCACGGATATTTTCGAGCATGAGCAAACGTTACAAAACACTGAGCGAACTGTTCCTTATTGTATTTGTGGAGACTATAACAACACAGCGGATACTTTAAAAAGAGGATTGAAATCAGTTTCTTCATCGACTGCCCACTTTCACACAGCCTGTTCATTCGGGGGAACCATGGCAGGCCAGGATTACGGTAATGCAAACAAGGCAATTGATGGTGTTCTAAGCTCTCAAGAACAGATGGAAGTTTCCGTTGTGACTCAAAAAGTAGCAAACCCAGTAGAGAGCCAAATGCGAGTCCGTTTGTCTTAGTCTATGTCCCTGTTTTTTAAGCAAATAGCGCAAGATCGATTCCTATAATTGGTGTGTCTTTATGCACACTAAGATCATCATTTATGCGTTATGAAAAACATCATTATCATTTTGCACACTAACGCTACCAATTTCTGTAAATTAATTGTAAGATTCATTCCACAATTAATCTTCTGAGGAAGGTTGATTGTTAATAGGTTGAGTAATTATTTTAATTGATTAAAGGAGTTTTAATTATGCCTACACCACCTAATTCACCTAAATCTGATCAAAAACAAGAAGAACAAACAGTAAACAATCCTGGACAGAATGGGGTGAATCCGAATGGGGAGCAACAGAATGCTCAGCCTAATCCTGAGAACCAACCTAACCAAAACGCTCTACCACGTGTTAGGGGTGCGGTGTTGTCGTTATTTGGCTTTTCACCAAGAGCTCATGTTAGTTTATGCCCACATTCAGTAGGGACTTTTCATCTAGCAGAAGTAGTGGATGGCGTTTTCAGATTTGGTCATGTTGGAACTAATCATCCAGAAATTTTCTTAATATTATTTGCTGCTGCGTTAAATGAGATGAATGTAGAAGAACTTGATAACGAAAACCAAGAAGTAAACACACCGGCGCAGCCTTCTGAAGAAAAGAGCGAGCCATCACAAGAAGCAAGCTCAGAAAGTGAAGAAGACGAAAAAGAAGAAGATGAAGAACATGATGAAGAGAATCAATCAACTTTCTCTATGTAATTCTTTGCTTTATTGATACGAAACGAAGCTGTAAAAAGGACGAGCCTCATTGAGGCCCGTCCTTTTTTTGTTTTAAGAACATCCGCTCCCTTACGGTCACGGCTCGGATTAGTGTCGTACGGGGACGGACCCCACTGGGGTCCGTCCCCACGAATAGTACAAATCAAATCCGAGCCGCGACCGTAAGGGAGCGGATGTATTTTCTGCAAATGATCATCAAACAAAGGGAAGCCCAACAACAAGCCTTAATTGTCTTTGGGACCCATATCAAGGTTAACACTCGGATCTGAATTCATTTCTGGTCCTCTATCTTGCGGGATGGATGGTTCTAATTCCTCAAATTGATTTTTAAGTATTCCTGCAAGATGTTTTGCCTTTTCTATCAGTTTACTATCGTCCTTATCAGACAAGACGCTCTCAATGTTATGCTTGGTAATTGCCCTATGGATGATGGGTAGTGCATTTTTGAAATTAGCAAGTCGGTCAGAAAGCAAGGAAAAGTTAGCTTTTTCACAGCCAGTAAAATCCACTACCCCAGCTAAATGTTTGACAAAGACTAGGGCGTCATGCTCAGCTGCGTCACTATCGGACTTAGCGACAATTCTTGCTAAGGCCAAATCCAGGTTGTGTATATTTTTTTGATTCGTTACAAACTCTTCTAACTGCTTTTCTGCTTCTTTTCCAAATAAGCCTTCCATGATTTCTGTCATTGAGCTATGTTTTGCATGAGGGTCCAATACTTGGGGCTGATTGCTTTCTTCGAACAGGTTTCTATGTTCATCCTTGTTTTCATCCTCATCCGATTTACTGAAGTATTTTTCCTTTATCGATTTAAAGGCCGACTTAATATAAGGTGCTACTAGTGGTACAGTCACGCGCCCAACCACGTATAACAATCCAAGTGCTGCTGAGCCAACCAATAGTCCTATTCCTACAGGTGGGAAAAACAATGAAAGAATGGCGCCCGTTAGTGCGACCGATGCTAAACCAATACCTACACCTTTATCCATAAAGGCAGTTAACCCCATCTTTTTCAGTTTGGTTTGTTGTTCAACCTGATTGTCCTTTAATTCCCTTAACGTTGTTTCGAGTTTAGGTCTTTCATGTTCCAATCGTGTGAGTTCTTTATTGATTTGATCGAGACTTTCTTGGGAAATATTTTTATTTTCTAGCTGAGTAAGAAGATCTTTGGCTGTTTTAACATTTAACTCTAACAGCCCCTCATTTTCACTAATCTCTTTTTCGGTCTTTGCTAGTGCTTTCTTTATTTTGTTGCGCTGAATAATTAAGTGTCCAAGAGTGACAACACTACCCACTAAAACGAGGCCAGCTGCAGCGATAGCTAATGGAGGAGCAAGTGCAGGTAGAGCTAAAGAAGTGATTGTTAAAGCCAATAAAGCTGCCGAGTATCCCCATTGAGCACCTTTAGTCAGCTCAATCGGAGGTTTTTGACCAGCAATGACACCAGCAAAGAAGACAGCTGGAATTCTTACAACATTAACGGCACTGAACACTATATTCGCGCCATGAAAACCTCCACCCACAGCTTGACTAGTATTTGATAAATGGCCGGTCACTTGAGCTAGTGCAGTGGCTGTTGACCCCACGGCAGTTGCAGATTTGAGAAGTCCTGCAACAAAAGGGAGATCGATTAAAGGCTCTTCTTCAGGCAATTTGCCTTCATAATCAAAAGCCTGACTCAACTGTTCAGCCTTTTTTCGAGCTTCTTTTCTAGCTTTTTCTTTGAGATCTTCCGCGCTCTCTTGGTGTAGAAGGTGCTCTTCTATACTACTGATCATGGATTGATCGGACTTCTGATTACTCATTTTTATGGGCCTTTTGTTACTTTCTATAAATATAGCTTAAAACAGGTGGGGATTAAAACCGTAGTCCTGGTAGTTTTCACTACTTTAGTCTATTAATTAAATAGTTAGGCCAAGGAAATTGGTTCCAATGATAACAATAAAGCATTTCTCATTACGAATTGCCATTCAGAGCATATTCATTGCTACGTTTATAGTTCTTATAGCCGCAGTGATGTATTTATCCACCAATAAATTTTCTGAATCCATATCTTATTACTCTAAAGAATTAATGGAAAAAACGGCTATGAATGTTATCCATGAATTTAGTAATGAAGTTAGTCCCGCTTATTCCTTCAACAAACTCACCCAAACTTTGTTTGAGCAAGACATAGGACAACCTGAGGAGATGATAGAATACACCTATTATATTGCAAAGAATATTCCCCATTACAAACTCAATTACCCAATGCGAATTGCAGCATGGGGGGATGTTGATGGAAATAGCGTGATCACCGTTCTAGAAACGGATGGCACCTTTTCAACGTTTTTGATTAAACCATTTGAGACTCCTCCAATTAATGTCAAGTATTATCGAAATCTACAAGGTGAAATCATTAAAGAGGAAAGCATTTCCGTAAACTATGATCCCCGAACACGCCCATGGTATCTGCAAGCAATTAATGCTGAACATCCTGTATGGACAGACATCTATTATTCACAACCCTACAGAAACTTAACAATCGCTTCTGCTGTTCCTTTGTTCAATAAAGAGCAAAAAAAGTTAGGGGTATTCGAAATCGAGATTAAATTGATAGGCCTTTCAAATTTTTTATCAACGACTAAGATATCTAAAAATTCTCAGATATTTATTTTGAATGGCAAAAACCAACTCAGTGTTTATCCAGGGATGGAAAAAATCACTGGTGAAGGCTCTGAGGTCAATAGGACCAACGCTTTAAAGGCTAAAGGAAAACTTTGGCAAGTTAAAGCAATAGAACTGTACAATCAAACTCAGCGGGATTTTTTTAAATATGAATTCGAAAATAATGTTTATTTGGCGTATTTCAAAGTCATTCCAGGATTAGGCAATCATGGTTTAAAAATTGGGATTGTAGCTCCGGAAAATGATTTTATGGGGGACTTAAAAGAAGCTAATTTCCTAGTCCAATTGATCAGCCTAGGGATTTTAGTCATAGGCATTTTTCTAATACGAATTTTCTCAAATTTAATAACAAGGCCTTTAAAATTAATTATTGAAGATACAAGACGGATCAAGCAATTTCATCTAGACACTTCAACAACAATAAAATCTCATGTCACTGAGATTATTGTTCTAGCTGAAGCCATCCAATCGATGAAATCCAATTTGAAGTCCTTTCAAAAATACGTACCAACCGATCTTGTTCGACAACTGATACAGACAGGACTTACGAAAAACCCCAAGGTCGAGGCAAAAGAACTTTTTAATGAGGGAGTTTAGATGGACTAAATGACCGAATTAAAAAGTTCTTTTAACAAAGAGATTGGGGTTTTTCGTAAGTCCTGACAGAGTGGCGATGACGTAAAGATTGGTGGCGCTAAGCGTTCAATAACCGCTTTTTTTAGCGACATCAGAAATTTTACTGACATTTCAGAAAACATGGATGCAGAGTCTTTAATGTTGCATTTATGTGACTATTTTGAGGAACTCTCCAAAATCATAACCAGTGAGAACGGGACTATTGATAAATACATAGGGGATGCCATCATGGCCTTTTGGGGAGCGCCAATTGAGGATGAAAGCCATTGTTTAAAAGCATGCAATGCCGCTTTGAAGTGTCAACTCCGTTTAAACGAACTTAATGAACAATGGGAAAAACAAAAGAAACCGAAGTTACTTACGGGAATAGGAATTCATACGGGTTCTGCAATCATTGGTAACATTGGCTCTTCCTCTAGACTTAATTACACAGCGATCGGTGATACCATTAATACAGCCAGTCGCCTAGAGTCTTTAAGCAAACAGTATGGCTCTGTCATTGTGGTGAGCGAGGATGTGGTCAATGCTACCCAAGATCATTTTGAGTTTCGGTTCTTAGAGCAAGTAAGCATTCGAGGGAAAACGGGAAGCTACAAAATCTATGAATTAGTGGGTGTTAAGAGCATAAAATCATCCTCTTAATTTTTACAGGACTTACTAAAATCTCCCAATCTCTTCATTAACACTACAGGTCAATTCAGTCATTTAGAGCATTGAAATTCCTTCATTGACATGTATTGTTACCTCGATCTTGAGCTTTTTCGTAAGTCCTGTTTTCAACACGAATCCCGTTCATGTGCTAAAATAATAATCAAGAAATTAAATTATAAATCAAGTTAAACCATCATAGCTATTTAAAAGGATTTCATGATGAAAACAATCATAGTAGCGATTATGTGTTTCTTATCATTTCAGCTTCATGCTGCAGCTTGTAAATGCAACACTAACCCAGCAGACATTACTCTTTGTGCCAGCCAAAACGATACGGAGCATCCTTGTCATGCGGTAACTCCTTCTCCTTCATTGGGAGTAGCACCCATATTTAATGCCTGTCCTGTCACAAAAATCAATGATCCAGTCACTGGACTTCCCAGATGGGTGACTATGTGTAATTGGTAAGTCCTGTCCAAATAGGAAGCGGAGCAAGCGTGTGCTGGACTGTAAAGCCCAGCGTGATTTGGAGAACATCTAAAATGTTGTGCTTCGTTTCATACAGTAACAACCTACAACTTGAAGAGTCAATAATGTTTATGCTCTGGACAATGAAGCATTTTCAATAGCACTTGATGAGCTCTGCTGTTTCGAAAGCTTATAAATCAAGTAAATGAGTAGGGTTCCTAAAAATGCGCACAAGGGAATCACAGTCAGTGCATATTGGAACGACTCGGGATTGTATTGTTTTAATCCTTCAGCATTGACAGTTCCATCCCAATAGAAATCCATTATTTTTCCTATAATGGTGTGAAAAAAAGAGCCGCCAAACATGTTGATGCAGTTTAGAAAAGCGATCGTTATTCCCAGATACTTTGTCGATACGAGAGATGATCCCGCTGCAAAAACAATCACTTGGTAGCAGCACAACAGCCCAATTGAGAAAAATAAAGCACTTAACAACCACCAATTAGTAATCGCATTCATAAGAAGTGCAACAAAAGCTAAAGCCAATCCAGTACCACATAACCCAATCACCGAGTAATTACCTATTTTTTTACTCAGATAGGCAAGTATGGGACCTCCAAAGATCATGCCTATAAATATGAAAGAGGTTAGAAGTGCTGCGTCAGATTTACTAAAACCGTAGACAGTTGTTAGATAGGGAACTCCCCAAATATCTGCAAAGCCTTCTAAAGCACCTACCATTAATAAATTAGCCAAGGCTAATATCCATAATATTTTTGAAGAAAATAACACAGACAGGTGTGACAAGTTGATGTCACTGGTTTGTGTCTCCTTCACTGAATTTGGAGTACGTAATACAAAATAAGCACAAAGACCTATAACTCCTGAGAGAATAGCTAATGCAACACCAACGGATTGTCCATCATAAGCAAGGATCCATTTTGCAACCGGTTTGCCTCCATAAATTGCACCTAATAGACCAAGACTAAAGGAGAAACCTATCATTTTTGAGTAGTGGAGCTTGCTGAACCATTGCGAAACCACTTTAGAAACTCCAAGAAAACCAACTGCAGACCCTGCACCAATTAAAAATCGGCTTAACAATGCCAGATAAAAATTACTGGTATAAATAAAAAGAAGCGCCCCAAGACTGCAAAGGCTTGCAAAAGCAAAAATCACTTTTCGTGCGCCATATTTATCAAGTAGGAGAGCCACTGGTATCTGCATGCCAGCGTATCCGTAATAATAAAACGCTGCAAGAAGACCAATTCCTGCTGCATCTATTGAAAATTGTGCCATTATTTCCTGCATCATCAACCCAGGCCAAAGCCGTAAAATGAATTGAAAAGCAAAAAATGCAACGGGAAAAAACCACATGAATATGGGTAAATACTTGTATTGTTGGATTTGTTCTGTTTGGTTCATTGTTACCCCTAGTCGTATAAATCAGTTAGTACAAACGCTTGCTTACCTCCCTAGAGAGGTGCGTGAATTTGTAACTGCTAGCCGCTCTAGGGTACGAAGGGTAAAATAATGACCACCACAGAAGATACGACTGAAGAAGAGACATTACCACGTAGCACAACATCTACAGTATTTACTGCATGATGTTTTGCATTCATGTTCATTAATTGGTAATTCATCATCGTAGTGGTGTGTTTAAACTAAATCTATATCTCTATAAAGTACCATGATGTTCCTATATTAGTCAATATGTGCTTTAGTTTTTTCTTAATGTAGGTTTTCAAAGGCCTGATCACGCATTCTTTTTGTTATCAAGGAATGGCAAGGCCAAGGAATGGGGACGGACCCCTGTGGGGTCCGTCCCCTAGTGTCGCTAGTTTCGTCGTCCCTAGTTTTATCCTCTAAATGTATTTAAAGATACAAGCCTTGGTACAGCCCAAGACGCAACTAAGGCATTTATCTGTAAATAGTATGTAAAATTAAAGGAATGGTTAAAATAACATCCATTTGAATTAACTATAATCTCAATTTCCCTTAATCAGATTGAAACCAAAAATGCTAGAATCCATTAAAAAATTGATTGCCACTGTGCCCAAGAGTGAGTCTGGTGCTATAGATTTAAGTAAAGCAACTCGTATTGCTGAAGGAGGCACGCATATTCTCTACCGATTCCCTGACGCTCCTTTTGTGATTAAAGTCATGAAGCAAAATCCTAACCCCAAAGAGATAGAAGAGTTAGTGAAAAAATACGTTGTTTTATACGAGTGTTTTGACAAAGATGGGAAACACAGATGCATTAGGGAACAACATCTTACTCATCCAGTTCTATTACCGGGCCAAAAAGATCCTCAAGATGCAGCACTTTCAATAGTACCTTATGAAACCTGTTTCAGGTCTAAAATAAAATTTGATTTTAAAATAATGCCAGCAGAACTTGACCCCTATTTGTTGGAACATCATCAAGAGTTATTCAATAAAGTCAATAAATCTTGTATTAACAACCCAAGCGCTGAGTTGGGGTTTGAATTTAATGAATACGGAGTGATTGATCCAACCATAGGGGCTATTTTACAACGTTTGGATCAAGATCCAGGACTCCGAGGAGTAATGGTCGAGTTTCTAAATCACTATCGTGATTTTTATCAAAAGACAAATATCATTTTAGATGCAATGGGATTTGAAAATATATTGTTTTTCAAAGATGAGAGTGATAGTTGGCAGTTTAAAATAGGCAGTGTCATTAAGCACGATACAGGGAAATACACTCAAGCGTTGTTCGTTGCAGTACATTCCGGAGCAGAAGTGAACTTTACTAGTTTCGTTAATTTTACTCACGCCTATTTTTCACCTGCAAACATTAGAGCAGTGAATGTGTGTGCGATGAAATTGGGAATAGAGCCAGTTATTAATGATGTGCGGATAGACACTAGGGATTTGTGTAAACTACCCCAGAATTTATCCGTTGGTGAGCGTATGCTTGCCTATGCGCGACATGGTGATTTTGAAACACTGAATAAAATACTCCAGGAAAATAAGGATACACTTAAGTTTGAGATCAGAGATTTCTGGGCCTATGAACTTATTGCAGACGAATACATAAATCATGGACAAGCAATTATAGACCTTAAAAAATACTTAGATGCAGTCAGACATCTTCCCATTGTTTTACCTGAGAACTTGGATGATGCACAAAGGGTGAAAGCCGCTAAAGCAGCGATTATTGACCGACACAGCATGCTAGATAGAAAATGGTTACTTCACAAAGAGCTTGTCACTTTCTTTTCAAGTTCTAAACTGGAGCATGTAGACCAAACACCTATGGAAAGGAACCTGTTGGTCTAATCCAGAGTTTAGCGACAGTCCTATCTGATTGATCACATTTTATTGTTTGCAATTCGGATAGGATTTACCGGTATCAATCGAGATCTCCTTATCTGAAATAGGTAGTTCGTGGTGATGCATAGCTCTTCTCTAGAAGTTTATGTGATAAATTATAGCTTTTTAATAGGCTTTGTATTGAGTTTCAAGTGCGGGGGTAATTATGAATGTTCCCCATATCAAATGGGCTATCGTGACTTTAAGTCATATGGGCTATCGTCTCAAGAAAATACGTTACGAAATAGTTCAAGAAACCGCTTGGTCTCAAGTTTATCGTTTTCATACCAATCAAGGGTTGGTGTATTTGAAAAAAGTCCCACCAGCACTTTCATTAGAGCCTGATGTAATTCAATTATTAGACAAACAATTTCATGGCCATGTTCCTCACATCCTAGCTCAAAATAAGGAACAGCATTGTTTTTTAATGCAAGATGCTGGAGTTCCTTTGCATGATTATTTTAAACAAGGATACAATGCTGAAGTGCTGATAGAGACTATGCAACATTATTCAGAGCTTCAGTTGTGTACTGCGGATAACATAGAGTGTTTTTTCAACTTGGGAGTACCAGACTGGCGCTTACAGCGATTGCCAAACTTGTATCGAGAATTACTTAATGAAGAACAATTATTGCTTGGTGATGGGATTACAGCCAATGAACTTGAGCTATTAAAGGGCTTGGATAAAAAAATACAAACAATTTGTGACCAATTGGCTCAATACAATATTCCTGACACCTTTGGTCACGCTGACTTTCATGACAAAAATATTCTAGTTAATCCCTCTACCCACCAAACTACTCTGATTGATTTAGGAGAAGTCGTTATTACCCATCCTTTCTTCTCTTTGGTTAATTGCATCTATCGATCTACCGAACCCTTTAAATTACCAAGTAGTCAATATAGACAGCTGATGGAGGCGTGCTTTAGGCAATGGCTTTCCCGTGAATCATCCATTCATTTATTTGAAATGATTAAGCTCATTGAGCAGTGTTGGTCGGTTCATGCTGTCTTAGGGGAGTATCGACTCATTAGAAGTATAGAGCCTACCGCATCCATGTCATTAAGTCGTCAGGGTCGGTTTGCTGAAAAGTTAAGAGCTTGGATGAGTGCGCAATAGGGTATCCTCAGGTGTACGAAGAAAGTATATCCGCTCTCTCACAGTCGCGTCTCAGTTAGAACAATGCCAACCGAGCCGCGACCGTAAGGGAGTGGATAACAAATTTATGTTAAATCACGAATTTTCGTTTTCGCTGTGTTTAACCAAACCTTGTGTCTCTATCTCTTCATTAAAAAATTTAACAAAAAAAGTCTTACTTAACAGGGGATTCTTTTTATTTATTCTTGTGAACTCAGCAGTAAACCCACATTTTCTATAAAATTCAGGTGCTTGAAAGGCGCTAGTCACTAAATTGATGTTATTAAACCCTTGGCCTTTAAAGTGATTTTCAAGTGCGATCAATAATTGTCTTCCTAACCCTTTACTGCGGTGGTTACGGTCTACCCAAATGTCATCGACATAGATTTCTGCAAATGCGGTGAACGCATTAATTACACCTAAAGCATGGCCATTTTGATTGGAAATAGTTATGGAAAAACGACGGTAATTAACATCAATACCATGACTCGTTTCATAAGCGACGAGATCATGAGACATACGCTTTTCGGTAGTTGCATCAATTTCATCAACAAATCGGATTTTATATTCTTCCTGCGTTTTTAAAGAATCGCAGTTAGGATACGCACGAGTATCAAAACGAAAAATAATCCGTTTGACGGGTTTGGTGTCGTATTTAACTGTTTTAACCTCTTCCTGATAGTCATGAGCTGTAAAGCGTGAAATGGATTTTTCCCAAAAGAAAAGACCGCGGGTATTTTCTGGAATAACAGAAACCTCCCATACACCAGGATGCCTCTTCCACAGTTCTGCAGCAGCAAGATTAGCGATGCCTTTTCTTTGAAATTTGGCGAGAATGAAAAATTCGCCCATGTTCCAATCAGTATTCGGATAGTGTCCTTCTTGATTCAGAAGAGCAAAACCCGCCAGTTCATTGCCAACTTTGATAAAATACGCTTTTCTCGTGGGGTCTTCGAAGTACGTTTTGAAGTCAAAGCTTTCGTACAAACCATCAGAAGGGCAAGCCCAGTCCTCTGATGTAAAACCACAGTCACGCGAAAGATCATAGACGTAAAATCTGGCCATGTTTTGGAGGATGGGGTAATCATCCAAGGTTGTTGCAACAAGGTTTAGAGAAGCCTGTAATTCTTTGATGTTCACCGCATTGTCTCCCAAACGACTAAAGCTCGTAAAAAAATCGTAAAATTTTACACCATATCCGCAGCGAACCTACATTTTTCATATAATTCTTAAATTATTTTTAAGTTTTAATCGGGTGTTCTTCATGAAAAAAGAAAAATTGGCGCTTCACATCGATCCATTAGCTCATTCAAGAGCTTCATCTACCGCCTTAACATTACAACAACTGAATAAAGAAAAGGAAAAGAAAGATACTGCTGAAGAAACTGTAAAAGTACGTTGTAAGATTTGTTTTAAGGAGATTGCGCCGATCCCTCGTTGCTTTGGTCATGGCGGGGGTGCAGGTGGCGGAGGAACTGATTCTGAGAACGCCGCTGAAAAGAATGATAAGCAAGACAATGAACCTCCTTTCAACATGGATGATCAATTCGCCGTGGACCATGAGGAGTTGATGGGTGAATTGAATAGAGTGGATACCATAGAGATTGGAGAGGAACTTGATCCAGAGGATCGGCCTGATGACAATAGCTTTGATCCAGATGTTATTGCAGAGTTAGTCGCTAAGGATTTATTGCTTATTAATCCTGATCGGAAATCAATGACTCTAACCATTGAATTGCAGTGTGATCTAAAGACACTTTCTAAAGAACAAAGAAAAGAGCTAAAGACCTTCATGAATGCTATAAAGAAGGAGTTCAATGCTTTCAAAGAGCAACATCATTTATCTGATGAATGCATTCAAGTAGCAGAGGATGAAAAAGGGAATTTACTTTCACTTCGAATCAATTTACCAAAAGTCGCTTTATACGATGCATTTATCCAACAATTAGCGGCTCATTTACAGCCGAGGCCAAGTCTCAATTCACGGAATAAAGACGAGCCACAAATAAATGGTTTTGAACCTAATCCGCTGTCTATGAAACCTAATCCATCAAGTAAAATCAAGGAACATGGACAAGGTGAGATGAATCAAAATCAATACAATACTGCCGAAAAAGTTGAGCCTCAATCTGAAGAAAGTGTTGTTTTTAACCCATCTCCTTTATCAATCGATTTGAAACGTTGGTAAAACAGTACCTTAGTAAGGATTGTCAGGTTGTAATAGAAGTCTAAAACTAGGCACTAAGTTTAAAACTTGGTTTGTTAATCAATTGATTGTATGATTCCGAAAAATTAAATAACTAGGAGTTATACATGTCAATTCCATATATTGATCAAGGCGAGTTTTTAAAAGCGATCAATGCTGGTCTCTTGTATTTAGGCGGAGGCACAGCGGGCCAATTTGTTGTTGAACAAATTTTGTTTGGTAATAAAAAGTCCTTCAAGTCCTTTTTCAATAACTCTTCAAACATGGGATTTTTCCAGCCCTTTAAAACCAGAGAGGATTTGCTAAAAATTTATTCTCCCTTAACTGCGCCAGTGGTCTTTGGTCTATACGCTGCTGAGATGTTTATCGGTTTTGCAGTGAACGTATTAAAGCTTGCTCTATCCGCACTTAGTTTTAATGGAGAGGCTTTAAAACAAAATGCTATCGATTCTGCTAAATGCTTAGTGAATACGATTGCTTTATGTATCGCTGCTCTAGTGAGCCCACTCGTTAATTTAATGGATATCATTGGTTCAACTCTGAACACAGCGAATGAAGAGTTAGAAGGATGCTGCGTAGAGCGACCCTCCATTTTTTAAGACGATAAAAACCTTGATGCGGCCTCAGGCGTAATCAAGGTTTTCATTAACCAATTAAATCAATCACATCAGCAAAATAACTAGGAGGCTCATTTCTCATATACCACGCTAAGACAAGTGCGTTCTCGTACGATTGACCAGAGTTAAGTACTGATAATTGATTTTGGTCCAGGTAAGGTTGACATAACTCAGTAGACAACACCCCAAAACCATAGCCTTCAATAAATAAACCCAGTAATGATTCATTGATATTCACAAAATGACGTTCTGGTCGGATGTGTTTTAGTAAATCATAGTGCTTGAGATAATTTAAGGTCATGGTATCGGATTCATCAAAATCGATGATTCGTTCTGCTTGCAATATTTCTTTCAAATCCCTGTTTTTCCAAGATGATGGACCGACAAGAACATATTGCTCTGCTTTGATCGGCTTGATCTGCATTTCTTTGAAAACATATTGAGGTTCTATGATGACAAAATGACTGGCGCCAGTTTGTAGCGAGTTAATTCGTTGTGGCGAATCATTGATGTCGAAGCTGAGAAGCAAGTTGGGGTATTTTCTCATTAATGTTCGGCACTTAGGAATAATTCGCGAGGTCATGATACTAGTAGGACCACTAATGCTTAGTCTTACTGTTGCTTCAACACCGGCTCCATTAATGTTGGCCAATGCATGTCCTTCAAGTTCTTGAGTTGCATAACAATAACGTAGTAGGGCTTCGCCCTCAGAAGTGAGTAACACGCCATGATGCGTTCGGATGAATAAGGTCGTCTGTAAACGGGTTTCAAGAGTTCTAATTCTTTGAGTCACTGCGGTTTGTGTTAAATGGATGGCTTTCGCTGCGGCGTGCATGCTTTTGCGTTGAGCTACAGCAAGAAATACCTGTAAGTGCGGATCGAGTAGAGAAGCTTTTAAGTTCATGATTATTTATCCACGACCTCAAGAAAGTTAGCTTCCGTTTTATCTGGAAATTTTTCCTTAATCAGGGCCATTCCTCGGTGATTGGGTAAAATAAATTTCCCTATTTCTACTAAATAAAATTGCTCAAATTCTGGAATAATACATTTTAAACAATGAAATCCAGTATTCGTTCCAGCGATCGTTGCAGTATAAATTGAAAATCCTTTACTGCGAATACGTTCGATAATGGTATGAAATTGCTTCTCCAGAGACTTGTCTCCTTGATAGCCAAGTAGCGAATCAAAAGTGACAGTACGAGCATGTTGAATTAATGGCAAAACATCGGCTTTTGCACAGCGTGCTAATAGTGGGGCTTTGGCAAAATTGCTCATTATTTGGTCTTGATTACTTGATAAGTGTTTATTCAATACATGTAAGGGCTGCAAGGATTCTAACAAAGCTCTTTCTAGAGCATAGTCTTTAAATAAGGAGGTTCCACAACCAATTGGCTGTATGGTCATCTCTTGCTTAGTCATAGAAACAAGAATGGTAGGAATCCCAATATCACTGGTAATATCTACTAGAATAAGTTCTTCGTTATATTCTTTTTCAATGTGGTTGATAATCACTTGTAAGTGCTGAGGTACCGATCGTTTATCGATGATATTCATTGGATGATTCAGTAAAAATGCTTGGATTAGGAATAGGGAATAGGCGTCACGCTCCACTGATTCATTTAAAGCATGAATACTTGCTTCTAATTCACTTGTCCCTGAAGCAATGCCTGAATCGCAGGCATTCCAAGCATAGGGTTTATAATCAAACTTATCTCCTGGTGCAGGCTTTTTTGCATAGCGCGGATCAAGCATATACAGAGGATAATAGAGCTCTTCTCCCGTGATGATTTCTAAACATCGCGTAAAAGGGATTTTTTCTTTGCGTTGATAAATTTGAGGATCCAATAAGCCGTATTTCTTAAGAGAATTGATAATGATTGGGTTCTCTAAAGAGTCATATCGATGTGTAGGATGATCGAGTTGGCAGAAGGCATGTACAGCAAAATGCTCTAATGCTTCGAAGCATGAGCTGACTTTCGATTGCAAGCCTATTCCCTTCCCACAACCATAAAATACAGTGTTATTTTGAGGGTCAATCAATTTGCAATGATAGGTTTTAATCTCTTTCCCGTAGGCGCAAAATTCAGCACTTAAATGGAGTTCTTTGATTGTTGACTCAGCGATTTGCATTGCAATTTCGGGTGAATACTGCCTTTCAGCATTGATGTTCATGAATTACTCCTAAACCACGTGCTTTTATCGGAACAAATTTTCCATCCCTTATTAAACTAAAGTTTTCCAATTCCGGAATGAGGGTGTATGTGATTGCAAGACCAGAATCTGACTCATACAAAACAGTCGTGTAAACATTGGCTTGGTGTTTTGTTAACTGCACGATCATTTGTTCAATTTGGCTCTTTAGATTGTGACTCAATGAGTACGAGACAATTTGATTCCAGTTTACTTCAACAAATAATTGTTTATCGATTAATGAGTTCAAATCACCAATCATGGCTTTATGCAATAAAGGGCATTTAGAAAAAAAATGCAAGGTTTTTTCTCTATAGGTTACGGCTTCCTCATTTAATCTATCTTTGTATTGGATTGTCTCAAACAGTGCTTGTTTTAGGGCCACTTCTTTGGAGAGTGAAGCGCCAAAGCCTTGTGGTTGGAACACCATATTCTGTTTCGAAAAACTGACTACAAAGGCAGGGATATTCAAATCACTCGTTATCTCTAAAATAATAAGATGTTCATTACAATTCTTTTCAATGGCTGAGACTATGAGAGCCAAACTCTTTGGAAGGGTTTCTTTTAAGAGGAGTCGAGCTGGGACTGGGTTCTTAGTTACAATTGATTTTAAAAGAAACAAAGAATAAGCATCTCGTTCTATCCATTGATTAATGCCATGGATAATTGCCTCCTCACGCGTAGCTCCTATCGATAAACCAGTATCATCGCTTAATTCACACAGATGATCATTTTGCAAGGGATATAACTTAGGAATGAACGAGTAAATTAAACTTAGAGGGTAATACAGTGTATTAGATGGGTTTAGATAATGCGTTAATTCCATCCATGGGTAGTTTTTTTGTTGGTATTGTTTTTGAAGAAGGAGTTTGGGCATTAATTGATTATCTTGCAAAAATTGGCTTGAGGGGGAAGTAACAGAGGAAAAGGAGTGAATGTTATTCAGACGACGATGCTTACATAGCTTAATACTGATGGATTTCTCTAAGGATTCATACAACGCTTTGACTTGAGCCTGTTGACTTAAACCACTCGCACCTCCTAAGGAAGACAATTGCAGTTGGTCATCGTTTGCAGCACAGAGATAAGTGCTCAACTGAATCTCATCTCGATCCATTTCACCAATGCACTTAAAACGAGGAGTAATGAGGTTTTTCCTAGATTCCTCTAAACCTATTAATAATGCATCCTTTAGATTATAGGCGCGTTGTGCAACAACCTCATCGGAAATATCCATAACCATTACTCCTTGTATTGAAAGGGAGCTACTTCAGTAACTCTTCTAATTCCTCGTATTTTTCGATATCAAACTCGCCATATCCTGGGCCAGCAAACTTAGTTCTGCCGTAGTCTTTGTCAAGTGTTTTATATACGATGATGGGTTCTTGTTGATCGGTATTTTCAAACATAATTGCTCCTTTGGGGTGTGTTAAAATTCACGTTTTGCATGTCAGGACTTACTAAATACCCCAAGGTCGAGGCAAAAGACATTTTTAACGAAGAGATTGGGGTTGTTCGTAAGTCCTGATCTAGAGGATAGTTCTAGTTGAAGGCTTGTGGGTAATGGAAAGAATCCATCACGTAATAAGAAATTTTAATAGGTAGGATTTATTTTAAGCGCGAAGACCCTGCAAAACTTAGTTAGAGCTGCCAAAATATTCATTAACACAACCAGGCGCAATTCGAACTGCAATGGGCTTGACTTCACGTTTTGCTTTTTCAAGATCTTCTGTATCGTAGGCGTTTTTAAGAGCCGCTTGCATTTCACTGTTGTTTGTCATGCATTCACATAGAGGTTCAATCGCAGCCGTTAATCGTGGATCAGTGACTTCCTTTTTGCCCTCTTCAATGCAGCTTTCCTTGAACGTTTTAACAAAATCGGTATAGCTACCTTTGTCCCAATAATGGTGTGTATAAACACGAATCAGGGCAACAACAATAGCAGTAACAACTATGTTTTTTATGGATATCATTGCATGACCTTGGTAAAAGGATTGTTATTTTTCTTTTCAGGTTGTCGGCACGAATTTAAATAACTTTAAATACCCAATTTCCAATGTCTTTTGCTTAGCTAGTCATTATTTGTGCATAGATTTCTGGGGTAGTTGTATTTTCTAATCCTAAATCTTTCTTTGAGGGGGCTGGTTGCTGCTTTCCAGTGAAAAAGGATGCAATACTTTTCGAGAAATATTTTGCAGGCAAGTAGGGTTTCCCTAAATGGGAATAAGCTGGTTTCCCTTCCAGAATAGCTTGGTTTAGTAATGCACCTGGTACTGCTTGGGCGATTCTATCAGCAACCGATGCTGCTTCTGAGCCTGAAATAGTAGCCTTAATGAATGCATTTGCATAAAGGGGTTTATTCATCGTTAATTCCGGTGTTTTAAGCCTTTTGGCAATATCATCGGGGAGGATAATTTTAAATTGCTTGCTGATCAGTGGATGTTTTTCATAAATGGTTAGTATCGTTTGTAAATAAGTGTCTAAATCTTGTATACCAGGATGTAAACCGAGACGAACTTGGATAGTCGGATGATTCTTTAACTCTGTTAACAAGCAATTTAAAAAATCAGTATCAACCTCTAAGGGTTGAGTCGTACTGCTTACAAAAGCAAGTGACTGCTTGGGCTCAATGTGTAAAGCGTCTAGTATTGCTTTGGGGTTTTTTGAGCTCATTGAAGTTGCGGCATAAGCATTATCAATACTTAAATGACCCGTAAAATAGATTTTGTCTTCCTGGACTTCAAAATCCTCTTTGGCAGTAGCTAGGGGGAGGGCCCATTTCACATTGGATTTTTTACTCAAAGCAGGTAAATGATCCCATAAGCTATGTTTTACTGGCTTAAACATAAACTCATAAGCCATTAATACAGGAGTATCTAATTGAGTCGCTATCTGAAATGGTAGTGTGTTATTCACTGAAGGTATACCAATAAATGCGTAATTAATGTGAAGCTTTTGTGTGTATTGTTTGATTGCATCTAATTGTTGTTCAGTTACACCACTTTCGGGAAATTCATCAGATTTAGATTGAAGAATACTTGGGAGAGTTATTATAGAGACTTGAGATTTCGTTCTAAAATTCTCTACTCTTTGTTGAGCGGCTTTGGTCAATGAAATAATCACTGATTCATGTTTACCTTTCTGCTCTAGAGCATTGATTGTTTTTAACGCTAAATCACTATCCCCAACACTATTGACGATAAATGCAATTTTCATGGATGTTCACACTTAATCACTTGGTATCAAATTTTAGCATTTTTTGTTTTTAAAAAGCCATCCCTTAAACACCATGTCAAAAACAAAATACGGACTTTGTTAACCGAGCCGCGAACCCTGAGGGTTGAGGAATCGACTCATTGTTTAAAATGGGGCATTTATACCAAAGGTCGGGCGCTTCACCTAATGGCGCTGCCTTAAGCGGTGTCATTAGGTTGGCCCCCATCGGTCCGCTTGCTGACGCGCGCGGCTCGGTTTCTTCTTTGTTATCTAAATCAAATGCTAGTCACAGCAGGGAGTGAATCGGTCCGCTTGCTGACGCGCGGCTCGGTTTCTTCTTTGTAATCTGAATCAAACGCTAGTCACAGCAGGGAGTGAATCGGTCCGCTTGCTGACGCGCGCGGCTCGGTTTCTTCTTTGTAATCTGAATCAAACGCTAGTCACAGCAGGGAATGAATCGGTCCGCTTGCTGACGCGCGCGGCTCGGTTTCTTCTTTGTTATCTAAATCAAACGCTAGTCACAGCAGGGAGTGAATCGGTCCGCTTGCTGACGCGCGGCTCGGTTTCTTCTTTGTTATCTAAATCAAATGCTAGTCACAGCAGGGAGTGAATCGGTCCGCTTGCTGACGCGCGCGGCTCGGTTCGTTCTTTGCTGTCTGAATCAAACGCTAGTCACAGCAGGGAATGAATCGGTCCGCTTGCTGACGCGCGTGGCTCGGTTCGTTCTTTGCTGTCTGAATCAAATGCTAGTCACAGCAGGGAGTGAACCGAGCCGCGCGCGTCAGCAAGCGGATATGGAACTATCCGCTTTCACGAATGATACTGCTTAAGGCAGCGCCATTCGGCGAAGCGCCGGACCTTCGCTTACTGACCATCAGGGAAGAGATTAGTGGGGCACTATAATAGGAGTCGATTCCTCAGCCGTCAGGGAGCGGAAAACCAGACTAGAAGGAATCCTCGTAACTGTTATAATTAACGAAAACCAACTAATTACCATTTATCTGTTACATACACTAAAGAGCCTGATAAGATACAGTTCCCCTATTCATACATGAGAATAAATGATGTCAGCCAAAGAAGAGCGCCGATGTATTGAGGTAGTTTCTTATAATACCGATTGGCCTAGGCAATTCGAAGAAGAAGCAGCGGGGGTTAAAAAAGCGTTAGGCAATAATGGCATTCAGATTCATCCTATTGGTTCAACATCAGTGCCTGGCTTAGCAGCAAAACCAGTTATTGATATGATTCCCTTCATATCAATGAAAGCTACGCAGCTCGCTTTATGGTTGCTCATGATATAAGGCAATTAGCTCTTTACTTGAAGTACACCCTAAAGTTTCCATCAGTTTCGCAATGGTCCCTTCGACTGTCCTATAGGAAACATGGTTATCCCGTGCAATTTCTTTAGCTGATTTTCCTTGGGCCAACAGCTTGAAATAAAGTGCTTGCTGTTCCGACAAATCGACTTTGGTATGATGTATCTTATGAAACACAGTGAAATCCTTTTTTTCCAAAGTTGATTTTAAGGGTTTTGGTGGAATTATGTCATCACCAAACGCAGCTTTAATGATCGAGTGAGCATGCGCATCTAATTGCCCATCATCTCCCTGAATAGTTAGTTTGGCGATTTGTTTGTATAAACTGTCTCTCTTGTCATGTAATTGATCAAAGAAATCATCCAAACTGGTCATGGGCAATAAATGCGGGGTATTGCGTGAGGTACGTTCCATTTGCACAGGTGTGCTCACATTTAAAAATACAGTCATCTCACTCTGTAATAACTGTCGATTTTTTTCAGAGCAAGCAACGCTTGCATCGGTTGTCACAACAATGTGTTCCTGAGTGCATAAGTTAGATAGGATGTTGTACTGACAATCATAAAAAGAATCTTGACCTTGCTCTCCAAGTATTTCATGCAGGTGGCGCCCAATTTGAAATTCTAAGCCGAAGTCAACATCAACAAATTGCCAGCCTAATCTGTCTGCAATTGTCTTTGCAAGTAACCCTTTGCCTGCACCAGGTTGTCCAATAATAAAAATTCGTTGTGGTTGGTTCATTCTATCTATCTCCTACATCCGGTTGATATAATAATTATACAGATTGCGCGTATTGTGTATCAATACGTAGAACCACGTGAAAATCGAACATAGTGATATTGTTTCACCTTAAGTTTAATATAGCAGATCAGATTTAACATGTTGCAACTCCAAAACCTGACACTAAATAGGGACGGACCGGGACGGACCCCTGTAAGAAATGGTCTCGGACCGTCCCCAAATTGGCACACAATTTTTATAAAATTGTCTTACCCGCGAAAGGCGGGGACCCATCTAAAAAAGTAGCACAGTGATACTTTTCCTTGATAACGAGGTATAAATGGATTATAATCGCTCAAATTGAATAAATTTAATATCAACTCATATCAGTGAACTTAATAGAATGAAAGACCAAACAATCAATCCGATTCAAAATCAGTTGGGTTTTGCATACTCTCAATCTATTGTGTGCACTCAAAAAGAACCAAGATACCCCAGCCATAAAATCATTCCTAAATTGATTTCCTTGTAATTCTTAACACAAGCAACAAAACAAACAATTATTTAATGAATCAATATGAGGAATATTTATCATGCCCGGTTTTTTTGAAGAAAATAGGAAACTGTTAGCAAACGCTCGAGAAAATGGAAATCAAGATAATTTAGTTCATAAGGACTACCTACCTCTTGCCTTATTTAGGACAATTCAGAAGGAAGCTCAATACAATAGCTATTTATTATTAAAAGAAGAGGTTCCCAACAAATTGAAATTAATATGGGAAAATATGAGGTTGAATCAAAATGAGGATGCATTTTTAAATGGTATCAAAGAGTTAACTCAACAAATTATTCAAGTGCCAGAATATATAAACGAACTCTGTCCCCCCTTCCACATGAATATCCCTGCGGATAGAGACAAGCATTCTATTTTTCTAGTTGAAGCGATAGCACGTTCACTACTGGACGATTTGGGATTGAATTTATGGAGAGCCGCCAATTTGGGAGCAGCTAACTGCCCTAAAAACAGTAACTTATTTCTTACTGAGATGCATGATCTGCTTTTTGCCTTGATGAAAGCAGGATTAGAAATTACAGACGATCTAGGTATATTAATAATGCATATCGAAAGCTATAGAACAGATATGAATAAACACAATCTTATCGAATTGTTACAGGAGATGAATCAGTCTGGATTTGATTATTTAAAGGTACGAAACTTCGAGAGAATTCAAGGGGTTTTAAATGATTACATGAAAATTGAGGCAGACTTGAATCCTAAGTATCCTCCTTTTTTTCAATATTTAAATAAGGAGCGAATTCAAGAGGTTAAAGATACCTTAGAATTTATAGAAAATAAAAAGTCAGAAAACCAGCCTAGGTTTAATTAATTGCGGAATCAAGAAGGGCTCCTAAAAACTTTACCTATTAGGGGCCTCCTGAGCTCGTTTCATTCATAACTTCAAATAGAACAGGCTAATTCTATTTAATACTGTCTTGGTAGTAGGGACGGACCGGGACGGACCCCTGTAAGAAATGGGCAGTTTGTATGAATTAATGTATGAATTAAAGCAGGGCCTATTCTCGTAAGTTCCATTTGAGTTAAAAGTTTGCTAAGTTAAGTTTTTCAATGACTGTTTTGAATCCATATGAAGCGATTTCATTATGTCTTGTTTCTGGTCTTAATGAGTGGACTTTTAGGCTCTCTCAACCTTTATGCTGCTAATGAAAGTAACGATTATGCTTTATTTGAAAAACTATTTACTGATTGGACGCTTGCATTTAATCAAAAAAAACTGGCGCAAACTTGTGCGCTATTTTCCAAAGACTTAAAAGCTGATTTTCAAGGTGCACCAATAAAGAGCTATGATTCCATTTGTGAAGGATTTAAAAAAGTATTTCGGCAAAAAGAGAAGCGCTATCACTATCGCTTTAAAATAAACCAAGTATATCGCTCTGGTAATCTTGCAGCAGTGAGGATTACCTGGTATTTCCTGGAATACAAGAAGGGAAGGCTCATTTCGAAGACACAAGATGAAGGTTTAGATGTTTTTTTAAAGGACTCTAATCATCAATGGAAAATTGTAAATTACATTGCATACCCAGTCGTTTGACAGGTATTTTTAGGGTAAGTGTCATTGTCCTTCAATTGGCAATCATCTAATGGATAAAATAAGCAAAAATGAACTTTAAACGTCATTGGCAACTATCTGTTGCACTGTTATCGATAGCAGCAATTATCACCCATTTTTTTTTGCAAGTCGGTGACTTACCTTATGCAAACGGGCCATTGCTGATAGCCTTAACTATTGGTGGCATTCCTTTACTGTTACAAATTCTTGTCAAGTTTATAAAGGGTGATTTAGGCGCTGATTTATTAGCAGGGTTGGCATTAATCACGGGTGTTTTTCTGCAAGAATATTTGGCATCCATCATTATTATTCTAATGCTAGCTAGTGGGCAGTCCCTCGAGCGGTATGCAATGCGCAAAGCTTCTTCCGTTTTGTTAGCGCTTGCTGAACGCATGCCTTCCATAGCTCATCGAAAAGTAGATAACCATATTGAGAACATTCATTTTGACACTATTGGTCTAAATGACGAAATAGTCATTTATCCTCATGAAACATGTCCAGTTGATGGCGTCGTAGTTGAGGGACATGGTTCCATGGATGAGTCCTATCTAACTGGGGAACCTTATCAAATTTCAAAAGCTCCAGGGGCTTTTGTGATGTCTGGGGCAATTAATGGTGAATCCCTGTTGGTGATTAAATCCACACGTTTAGCTACTGACTCACGTTATGCTTCTATAGTAAAAGTCCTTGAAGAAGCAGTGCAGAAGCGCCCGGCGATAAGGCGTTTAGGTGATCAGATCGCTATGGTTTTTGCGCCTGTTGCTTTGTTATTTGCTATCTTAGCGTGGTACTTTACTGGAGATTCATTACGATTTCTTGCTGTTTTAGTCATAGCCACGCCTTGTCCATTATTGATTGCCATTCCAATTACCATAATCAGTGCAATTTCAAAAGCCGCAAAAAAATCCATCATCATTAAAGATCCAACCGTGTTGGAACAATTACCAATTTGTAAAACGGCGATTTTTGATAAAACTGGAACATTAACCTATGGGAAACCAATTTTAAACGAAGTCCGTGTTGTTTCACCGTATACGCGAGAGCAAGCAATACAGTACACAGCAAGTCTAGAACGGTATTCAAAGCATCCATTAGCATCTGCAGTTTTAAAGGCAGCTGAAAAGGACGGAATTGTATTACTCGAATCATCCAATATTTCAGAGACTCCTGGTCAAGGTTTATGGGGAATGATTGATAATCACTCCGTTCATGTTACGGGGCGTAAAAAACTATTAATAAATCATCCAGAATTCCGTTCAATAATTCCCGATGAAAAATCTGGCCTAGAGTGTATGGTATTGATTGATAACCACTATGCAGCAACATTGTATTTTCAAGATGAGGCAAGACCTGAAAGTCAACCTTTTATTAGCCATTTAAAGCCATCACATCAATTTAATAAAGTGATGTTGGTTTCTGGAGATCGTAAATCAGAGGTCGATTATCTTGGAAAACTACTTCATATAAGTGATATCTATGCTTTGCAAACGCCCGAACAAAAATTAGCTATTGTACGTGAAGAGGTTAAAACGGCGCCTACTGTTTTTATGGGAGATGGTATTAATGATGCGCCAGCATTAACTGCTGCTACGGTAGGCATTGCTTTTGGTCAAAACAGCAATGTGACCTCAGAAGCTGCAGGGGTTGTTATTATGGAAAATACATTAAATAAAGTAGATGAGCTTTTTCATTTGTGCTTGACTACGCGGAAGGTTGTTTTGCAAAGCGCATTAGGTGGAATGTTACTGAGCATCATTGGAATGTGTTTCGCTGCTTTTGGATATATTTCCCCTGTAAGTGGTGCAATCATTCAGGAGATTATAGATGTTTTGGCAATTATAAATGCTCTTCGCTTAACTTGGGGTTCCGACATTAAAATTGATTTATTCACGTTTGGGCAGAGCAACAAATGGAATCCTTAGTGACTGTGATATGGGTTTGGTAACAAAACGATAGAGGCTAATGACCAGCCATCAATAGAATGGGGGGGTAAATATGATCATACAAATGCAAGTGGTTTTAGGTGGAGTGCTGTTGGGTTTAGCAGCGGGACTAATGCTTTTATTGAGAGGCAAGGTATTAGGGTGTAGTGGCATACTGTTTCGTACATGGGATTTAACAACCCATACACTGAATATGGAGAATCTTCTATTTCTAGCAGGCTTATTTTTATCAGGATTGCTTTTTAATTATTATCAGAACATCCCAAATCCCACGTCTCTTTTCAAAACAAATTATTGGCTTATGGTCTTGGGAGGGGTTTTAGTGGGTAGTGGTACTTTTCTAAGTAATGGTTGTACAAGTGGACATGGGCTGTGCGGGTTATCTCTTTGGCGTAAGCGTTCAATAATCGCTGTTTGTGTCTTTTTTCCCGTAGCAATAATCATTTCTCATCTTGTGCATTAGGAGTGTCCTTTGAAAATGCTTATCTCTTTTATTCTAGGCCTTGTATTTGGACTGGGTTTAATCTTATCGGGCATGTACAGCCCTGATATTATTCTATCTGGATTGAAAATTGGCGCAGATACTTTTCAGTTAAATTTATACGTCACCTTTATTTCTGCTCTATTCGTGACATTTGTTTTATTTCAAGTACGTCGAATCCTTGAAAAACCTGTTCTTAATGCTTGTTATGACCTACCCACTTCAGTTGCAATTGATTGGAAATTAATTGTTGGGGCAACACTATTTGGTGTAGGTTGGGGAATCACTGGATTATGCCCAGGGCCGAATATTGTTGGGCTAGGAATTATTTCGTGGCCCATTTACTGGCTTAATTTTTTAGGCATGGTGATTGGATTTTTAGGCACGCGATATTTGATTGTGAAATGGGGTAAATAAGGTGGGGATGATGGAGTTTTCTGGTCGATGTTTATGCGAAGCAGTTCATTTTCAGTTAAAGGGCACACTCAATGGTTTTTATTTCTGTCACTGCACGCGTTGTCAGAAAAGTAGTGGCAGTGCCCATGCCAGTAATTTGTTTTTTCATAATGCCAATTTGGTGTGGGAGCAAGGAGAAGAGTTTTGTGTGAACTATACTCACCAAGGAACTCGCTTTAGTAAAAGCTTTTGTAGCCAATGTGGCTGTCCTCTACCCAGAGTTATCGATGGTAAAAATAGGGTCATTATGGTACCAGCAGGATGCTTGGATGGTGATCAGGATTTTGAGCCCACAGCCCATATTTTTACTGACTCTAAAAAATCTTGGGAAGAAAAATTATCCCATGCGATAAGATTTTCTGGGTTACCGAAGTAAGCTTAGCTTTGGTGGAGTCATAGGTTTTAGATATTGAAAACCTTGGTTACGCCTGCGGCTGCACCAAGGGTCAATGAGCTATTTGGTGGTATTCATGATGGGTAGAGAGTTATTCAAATTCATCTATTTTAATTTTAAAAGAAGCAAGTAAAGAAATAGCTTCAGGGAGACAAAAGTGTGCATCACGTACATTATTTTCTGTTGGATCAATTCGATAATTGATGCTTCTTCTAAAATCAGCTGACTTAAGATTAGTATGATTGAATTCTGAGTTTTCAAAATCAGTGCCGCTTAGATCCGAGTTCGAAAGATCTGCGGCTCTAAAATCAGCATCATGCGCTTTGCAATCAACAATGGCGATACCAGGAAGTTTTAATTCATAAAATGAGGAATAACTGATATCACAGGTATTCAAAAAAATAGGGCTAGTAATAATAACCGATGGGAAGGTTATTTCTGTCCAATTGATTCCCTTCATTTTACAATCGGTAAACTCGGTCTCAACAAATGACGAGCCAGTCAGTTTTACCAGATTCATAGAGCAGGACTTAAAACCACACTCAATAAACTTACACTGTCTGATGAAGCCAGCATCAAAAATACAGTTTATGAAAACGCAATGTTCAAATCGATTGTTTTTGATTTCAATGCTCTGACAATCCAATTCAATAAACTGCTTGTCTGAGTATTCGGTACCACATTCAATCATTAATGATACTTCCTCAGCAGGAAAGACGGACCGCTATAGCTTCTGTCTATGAAAGAGAACCATTATACAATAAAAGTAGGATAATAATCCCTGACTTAAACAGATGTAAAGCATCCATCTTTTTGTGAGTGGTTTGGGCCATTTTGGCCCAACATTAGAAGTTTAGAGGTCTTCCTTTGCCGTGTTGCTTTCCAAGTGAATCTTTCGAAAAAATTTATGAATCACAGGAGAAAGCATGATCACAACTATAGCAATAAAAGCGAGTCCACTGAATAAAGCATAACATCCTGCAAATAATTTACCTGCAGTAGTTGTGAGCGTTGAGGCAGGCCCCATTCCTGAGAGAATCATAGATGCATTTAAAAATGAATCGATCCAAGACATCTGCTCAGTGAAATGGTAACCAAGTATCCCAATGCAAAGCGCTACAGCAATGAGCATTAAACCTATAAAGCTATTCCGAACGATGTGGTGATAGATGGTTGGTGGTTCAACAAAAAACGGTGTATGTCTTAAACGCATTCCAGTCCCTATGAAGATCCTAAAAACAGAGTATAGCGTATTAGTCTTTCAAGGACACTGAAAGCAAGATTCGGTTTAAGCTTTCCAGCCTATTAATTATATGTCCTAAAATTACCCAGTTTTGTCCCCAAATAACATGCTCAATACTGGATCATAAAGTACAATAATATGTCTTGTTGATGGTTGTTCATAATGTGTTCACCTCCATTGATAAGTACTATTCCCAATCGGGATTCACACGAATTTTAGAGGTAATTGATATGTACACTGCAGATGAAATCGAAAAAAAAGCAACGGATTGGTTTTTTGTTAAACGGTTACTCGAAGAGTCACCTGAGTCGCGACCGCTTTTAGCCGCGCATATCCAATCCCATTCCAACCACTTCTTAAAGGACTGGTTTACGTTGGAAACTGCAAAAAATACCTTTCCTGAGTTGATGGACTACTTAATGGATTTTGTCATTCAAGGTAAAAACCAATATCTTAGAAGCTGGTTTGAGATATCTCGAGCAAAAGAATTGTTTCCAGGGTTAACAGACTACTTAATGGATTTTGTGATTCAAGGTAAAAACCAATATCTTAGAAGCTGGTTTGATATCTCTCGAGCAAAAGAATTGTTTCCAGGGTTAACTGACTACTTAATGGATTTCGTCAGCCAAAATAAAGATCAGTTTCTTAGAAACTGGGGAGATGTATCGGATGCAAAAAGAGTGCTTCCTGGGTTGACTGATTACTTAATCGATTTTGTCAGCCAAAATAAAGATCAATTTCTTGCCAAGGAATATAATCGCGAACAAGCCATTCGAATTTTACCTACAGGTATGCAAAAACTAGGGCTTGAAAATCCAACTGAATCAACACCTAAAGTGACGTTATCTAGACCAATATCGATAAAGTTTTTCGAAGACAACTCTGCATCTTCCTCATATCCAAAGCCAGATGCAATGCATCATGGTAAAGATACAGGTGTCTACTCTCGATATACTGAAAGGGAAATTCTTCAAGCTGCTCAAGAATCTGACGACAATAGGGCAAAATTATATCTAAACCCTCACTTTAGAGCGATAATTTCAGATGACAATAGAGATCAGATGGTACTCAACCTTATTTCAGATGGCCATTTGAGCTATCGTGAGCCAGGATATGTGCCTGAAAAACCAAAAGACCTGTCAATAGACGCTTCAGCTGAAGATACGCTAGACGATTTGATCGAGAAAATAGAAAGCGGAACTATTGATTGGGATACCCTGGATGCAATCCAAGCAAGATTGCCAAAACCATAAATGCAAGTAGATTGGGGCCAAAACGACCCAGTCTACTGTGCTATACTTTCGGATTATACAAACACAATTTCTCGCTATGAATCTATCTATTGCTGGCGCTAAAACACTGGGGATATTACTTTTTCCGGACTTTGAGACTCTTGATGTCTTCGGACCACTCCAAATATTTGGGATGCTTCCTGATAAAATGACCATCGCGATGATTTCCCAAAACAAGGGCTTAGTCAAATCAACTCATGGACAATCGGTAATGTCTGATTATGATTGGGATAATGCGCCACATTTAGATTATTTATTGGTTCCAGGTGGGATGGGTACTCGAAAGGAGATTTATCATCAGGGTTTGCTTGACTGGATTAAGGCACGTTCGGCCCAAACAGATATTACATTGTCAGTCTGTACTGGAGCGGCATTGCTGGCAAAAGCTGGAGTGCTTGATGGTCATAAAGCCACAAGCAATAAACGAGCATTTAATTGGGTAACCGCACAAAGCACGAAGGTCGAATGGATTAAGAAAGCCCGATGGGTTGATGATGGTAAAGTCATTACTTCCTCAGGAATTTCCGCAGGAATTGATATGAGTTTATACGTTGTCTCACGTTTATTTGGCAAAGAAACTCGCGACGAATTGGCGAAGAGAGCGGAATACAATTTATGCATTGATTCGTCCTCAGATCCGTTCTCAGTGTTATAAACAGGACTTACGAAAAACCCCAATCTCTTCGTTAAAAGACATTGGGGTTTTTCGTAAGTACAGATAAAGCATTTTTAGACTGATCAACGAATTTGTTGAGTCATTTTTACCGAACAAATTAGGCTAATCAAATGACGTAATTTCAGAGTGTAATGCCAGATCATACAATCGTAACAATTGATTAGCAGTGACCCGATGTATTGATAGATCAGGAAGTTGATTCATTGGGAAGAAATCAATTTCAGAGATTTCCAAATTTTCCTTTTTCTCACCAGAAACAATATCGCATTGAAAAAAAATTTTGTAGGTATGAGGCCATCTTGGTGGGTGATCGTGTTTTTGCTTGTCCCATAAAGCAAGCAATCGATTCACCTCCACATTGAAACCAGTCTCTTCAAATAGTTCTCTGACAACAGCTTCCGATGGGGATTCATTCACATCAACCCATCCACCAGGTAAAGTCCACAAATTATCGGATCGTTCTCTGACGAGAAGCAATTTATCGTTTTTTAAAACAAACCCTCTGACATCTAATTTAGGTGTTGTATACCCATTATCCATCGAAAAACATTGTGCAACGGCATCAAAATTTTTATCAGAGAAATGAGCTGCCATCTCTTTGGCTATTTCATCCAGTCGATGATAACGTTCAATATCAAATTCATTTTTTGAAAAGGTAAGGCCGTTTTGAGAGAGGGCATGAATTTCAGAGACCCATTTCAATAGCTTGTCATTCATTGGTCTACCTAATAATTGGACGGAAATTAGTAGAAAACATCATTCTAGCTTACAGTACATACTTTAGGACATCAATTGGCTGATCAGGATGCTAAGCAAGGGGCTTAGATCAAAACACCTCAATCTTGCCTAATTACAGGTGGTCTATACTGTATAATAATCATGAAGCAAATCGCTTGGGTCAAATCCCCAAAGCTAAGATTACTTGATACAAACTAACTGCTAAAGAAGAGATTATGAAAAAGCTTATTTTCTGCATTTTAGTGATTCTCTTTCCTGCGAGTCTTTGGGCCACTCCTGTCGTTCATTTCTCTCAGACCTATTATAAAATTAAGGGCTATACCGCAGAAGAGTTGCGTAAACAACTTGATGCACTAGGGCCAGTTAACAAAGGCAAACACTATGATGCTTACCTCTCGTGGTACATCAATTGGAACTATAATTGGCGTTACGATAACCCTAGTCAAAATCCTTGCTACATTACTGATGTGCAAGTCACTGCAAAAATTGTTAGTACTCTTCCTGAGTGGGAGGATAAAAGTTTAGGCGATCCCACCATTCAAATGAAATGGGATAATTATCTTAGTGCTTTAATCGCTCATGAAAAAGGACATGAAAAAAACGGTAATGAAGCAGCGACTGAGGTAGAAAATACCCTGCTAAGCATTCCACCACAATCCAGTTGTAAGCTGTTGCAGGATGCTATCCAAAGTCAAGCTCAGTCAGTTATTCAGAAACACAATGACTGGGATATTAATTACGATGCTACTACTGGTCATGGGAAAACCCAAGGTGCAGTATTTCCCTAATGCAGAAAATAAATAATAAGTATGTGTCGCTCAAATTAGAGCACGAAGTGTAATCCGGTAAATAATACATTGAACCTCGGATTACGACTTTGTCTAGTATGGGCTAGGTATGTTCAGGCCTTTTTCTTAATGACTTTAGCTCACTTTGCCTTGATTTATCATCAAGGATTTTTTGTTTTGCTCGTCTTGAGCGTCGTTTCTTCTGACGTTTTATTTTTTCAAGGTCTTGCTGGGCTTTGGTTTTTTCATCACTGATCATCGAATGCAATTTCTCACAAAGCCTCATTCTAGCAAAATAGCGATTATCCTCTCGGCTTCGAGATTCCTGACATTTGATTTCCAATCCTGAAGGTAAATGCTTCAAATACACCGTTGAGGATGTTTTATGCAGATTTTGTCCACCCTTACCACTGCCTATTATAAATTTCTCAATGAAATCTGCTTCTTTGATTTGAAGTTTCATCATCCAATCTGCTAATTTATCCCACTTTTGTTTATTAATCATATTGAGTATTTATTTTGAATATATCGAAGTCTTCGGTTCTATAATCTTAACTGCATTCGACCCAACAGACTAAGCCGGGCCTAGACTGATAATATTGCCTATACACCACAAAAAAGATAGCATTTGGCTTCTAATATTTTCAGTCAGCTAAAGGGAATTATGGTGCACCTCATTAAAGCATTAAAATCACTTAACCTTCTCATTATTTTTTATGCACCAATAGCGCACTCAATAACGAACCCTTCCCAGGAACTCTATTTCCTACACCAATTGTTCATGATCTTCAGGAACTAACCAACACAATTGGCGGTCGACCGACAGGTTCAGAAGCGATGAATAAAGCCGTTGCTTGGGTTGTAAAACGATTTAACGATGCTGGTCTTGAACCTGAGGGATCGACACATTTTTTAAAAAGGGGCATTTATACCAAAGGTCAGGTGTTTCGCCGAATGGCGTTGTCTTAAGCGGTGTTATTAGGTTCATCTATCTGGCCCTCATCGGTCCGCTCCCTCACGGTCGCGGCTCGGTTTCTTCTTTGCTGTCTGAATCAAATCTTAGTCACAGCAGGGATTGAGTCGGTCCGCTCCCTCACGGTCGCGGCTCGGTTTCTTCTTTGCTGTCTGAATCAAATCTTAGTCACAGCAGGGATTGAGTCGGTCCGCTTGCTGACGCGCGCGGCCCGGTTCTTTCTTTGCTGTCTGCATCAAATCCTAGTCACCGCAGGGAGTGAACCGAGCCGCGCGCGTCAGCAAGCGGATACGGAACTATCCGCTTTCACGAATGACGCTACTAAGGCAGCGCCATTCGGAGAAGCCCCGAACCTACGCTTACTGACCATCAAAGAAGAGATTAGTTGGGGCACTATAATAGGTGTCGATTCCTCAGGGTCCGTCCTCATTCCATTTATGGAATTTCAAATTTCGTATCCATTTAAATAATTAATACCTTAGTACCGGGATTGGCTCTTACCCAATTGGCTACGTATTCAATGTAGTTGTTTTTGCCAACGGCAATGCATCCGCGTGTTGAACTTGGTAAGTTGTTTAACCAACCAAACGCTCTGGACGATTGAGTAGGACCATGAATCCCTACATCTCTACCTGAATAGCCTGCTGCTAATTGTTTTGAGGTTGGATAGAGAATTGGAATAAAGACTTTAAATTGGCTGGATTTTCTTGGATAAGCTAAACCATATAAACCAACAGGAGTTTTATTATCCCCAGCACGTTTTTTTCCCACACCTTTGTAACCCAGAGCCACTTTAAAGGATTTAACCACATTTCCTTGTTTACAGATATTTAAAACTCGCTTTGAAGTGTTTACATTGATTCCGCTTGATAAAGGACAAGTCGAACTGCTTGCAAATAGTGCTACAGGAAACAAAATAGATACCAGTAAAGAAATTGCTTTTATTTTCATATAAGTAGACTAATACAATTAAAATTGGTCAATAATTATTCCATAATAGTGCTTTTTTTCCTAGAGGCTATCTGGGTGAATTTTGCCCATTAAGTCATAAGTAGATCAAAATGGATTAAATTAGCTCGTTTTAATGGTTTGGAAGTTGAGTTAAATGAGCTGGCCTAGGTTTGTTTATGGAAGTCAATGCATTCTCTAGGAATCGATGTGTTATATTTCTCATCAAACATGAAAACAATCAATTAAGGATAATGAAGATGTACAATTCATCAGATGTATTCAATTTACCAATTTCTTCTGACGCTGACAAACGTCAATCTGACGTGTTTTTACCCTCCTCGCTAACGTCTGCAAGAGACATTACCGGTATTCCAGAAGCGATGACTGTAAGTTATTGGGATGATAAATCGCAATTACATCAAGACTACGTCGTCATTGGTGGGGGGATTATTGGATTAGCAACAGCTGTTTTTCTTAAAGAGTCAGAGCCAGATGCACGAGTTTTGGTGTTAGAAAGTGGTGTTTTACCTTCAGGTGCTAGCACGCGAAATGCTGGTTTCACCTGTTTTGGAAGTTTAACTGAGATTTTAGACGATGTAGAGGTAATGGGCATTGAGAAAGCCATTGCCCAAGTTAAAGATCGTTGGGAGGGGTTAAAATTATTACGGCAGGCTTTAGGGGATGACGCCATAGGTTTTAGCCAAAAGGGTAATTATGAATTAATTAGCGAGGAATTAGTTCCTCAATTACAGCACCTAGAAAGCACCAACAAGCTCTTACGCCCTATTTTTGAAGACGATGTATTTGTCCGTGTGGACGAACAAATTGACGAGTTTGGATTTTCCAAGAACCATGTCAAAGCACTCGTCCTGAATCAATTTGAAGGCGAGCTAGATTCAGGGAAAATGATGCAAGTATTGCAACAAAAGGCACAATCCTTAGGGGTAGTGATTCGATATGGAAGTAAAGCAGAGCGTCCACGTAATAGTGTTGGTGGATTAGAAATTCCAGTTAAAAGCGAGCAGGGAAAAACAATATTATTCCGAGCAAAAGCAGCGGCAGTTTGTGTGAATGGGTATACTCAACATCTTTTACCTGAGTTTGGTATTCAACCAGGTCGAGGTCAAATTCTTGTAACGGCGCCGCTTGAAAAACCTCTTCGATTTAACGCACCATGCCACATGGGAAAAGGATATTGGTATTTCAGGGCTTTGCCTGATAATCGTATTTTATTCGGCGGAGGAAGAAATTTGAATTTTTCTCAAGAAACCACCACTACACTGAGCACCACGCCTGACATTATGGGACCACTTAAAGAGATTCTAAAGCAAGTGATAGTGCCTGGACAAGATCCTAAAATTGACTATTCATGGGCAGGTCTGATGGGTTATTCTCATGATCATTTGCCTAAAGTTGAAGTAGTCCCAACACAGCCTCATCTCATTCTAGGTTTTGGCTGTAATGGTATGGGTGTGGCAAGAGGCTTTCATACTGGACAAAAGACGGCAGCACTTTTGAAAACTATGGCATAAATTAAGCTATGTGAGAAAAGGGAATACTTCGAGGGTTCGACTGAGCTTCACGTTCTTCCACCACCATTGCTTCTTCAATTTGTTTCTCAATCGTCAGTGAAGTTAGAGACTCAATTGTTGTGTCAAGGGGAGAGTAGACTCCATGACCAGCCCTTGGCACTTTAGATTGAATCCCCTGATTTAATTGTCCTTTAGGATCTAATACAATTAAATCATCAAGTGATTTTGCTCCTAAGTTAAAAACCACGCTACTGCCAAATAAAGGGGTAGGATTCGCTTTTTCTTGAGTTAATCGTTTAAACGTTTGCTTATAACATAAACTAGGTTCTTCGGTGTCACTTCCAGCACCAACCAAAGTCACCTGATTTCTTAATGTTGACCAAGTGAGTTTTCTACCCGTAAGATGTTGTACGTCTGAAAGTATTTTGTCCAGTTCTTTTTGAACTTCCAATTTTGTTGTGCGATTTCCGTTGATATGCGCGACATAATAACAAGGAGTTGCATGTTGATCATGGGTGGCAATCAAGAGACCGACACAATCTACAAAACCTTCGGTACCTAAAATGTCTAAGTCATCTTCTTTAAATCCTGCTCCTGCATCAACGCCTACCCGATAACAACTTAATCTCTTCATGCTTTTAATCGTATTCGAGTTAGATAACTCTATAAATTCTTTGCATTTTTTTACAAGTAAGGAAAATTCTGGTTCTGCAGCTTCGTCCCGTTTCTTCTGTAAGTTTTTTAAGAGTATAGCTACTCTCCAGTTGTCCTCATCGTTAAGGTCTATTTTTGACATTGCGTCTATTGCGTCATCGAATTTGCCGTAGTGTGAAAGTTTTGTATAATAGTCTGACACGTCACCGAGTCTTATGTGTTCTGTATCCAGCAGAACGACCTCATGGTTATCTTTCTCTATAACAATCTTGACCATTTTGTTAAACCTATCACATAATGTATTTGTATTATACACTTGGGGTGTGATTTGTGTAAATATAATGCTCAATTGAGGTAAGCTATTGAGCCATCATCAATCGTTAATACGCAAGTTAGACCAAAATAACCAAAGCTACCTTTATTCATGAATCGTTATCAATGAACATGAAACAAGGTGTTCTGAGTTGTTTATGACAAACCTTTTGGTTAAGATCTCCTTGAAATTACCTCTGTTCTGAAGAACAAACGCATGGTCTAAATCCAGTGAATTATCCAGTACTCTATACTTTCAGGCGCTGTCCTTTTGCGATTAGGGCAAGAATGGCACTTGCTTACTCCAAGATAAATGTCGAACAACGCGAGGTAGATCTTAAAAATAAACCCAAGGAGATGCTTTTAGCCTCACCCAAAGGCACTGTTCCAGTGCTGGTTTTAGAAGATGGGCATGTTATTGATGAAAGCATTGAGATCATGATTTGGGCTTTAACACAATCTGATCCAGAAGGATGGTTATGTAATACACTCAGAGATCAATCCAATGAGTTAATTCGCTTGAACGATAAAGAATTCAAACCGATTTTGGACAGCTATAAATACCCACAAAGGACAGCGAAAAGGGATCCAATTTATTACAGAGACGAATCCAAGGATTATCTCAATGCGTTAAATTCATTATTGCTGAAAAAGCGATTTCTGTTAGCAGATCGCATCAGTATAGCTGATGTTGCGTTATTTCCTTTTATCAGACAGTTTTGCATGGTTGACCCACAATGGTTTGAACAAAGTGAATATTCAAATTTGTACACCTGGTTGCAGTTTTTTTTAAACTCGGAATTGTTTCTTGGGGTAATGAAAAAACTGGATTGACAAGCATAAAAACAAGCTATTCGTTTTTAATGCATTTGCAGTGTCAGGAATTTAGCTCAGAATGATTGGCATACTATCCCTCTGTTTCTGCACGCGTAGTTATCAATACCAGCAATCCATTTAAATCTCAACCTAAATTGGTTTCTTCTGTTTCTATATCGGCCAACAATGACTCTAAACCGCTTAGCATTGCAATCACCTTCTCGTTTAAAACACACTCACTAGAGAGCGAATTAAAACTCGAAGTTCGAGTATTAAAAACAATCATAAAAAATCAATGCTCGTTTTTCGGTGGCAAAGTCTAGTGAGCTTGCTATAGTTTAATCATTCGATGGGTTTAGTGTGTATGAATTGATGATTGAGAAGCAGACACAACTGTATTATAAAGCTCTCCTTGCAAAAGATAATCAGTATGAAGGAGTATTCTATGTGGGAGTCAAAACAACGGGTGTTTTTTGCCGACCCACTTGTCCAGCAAGAAAACCTAAAATAGAGAATTGTGAGTTTTTTAAATCAGCACAAGCTGCATTACTTGCATCCTATAGGCCCTGCAAGCGGTGTAAACCTTTATCTCATCCGAATGAAGTGTCAGACTTAGTACGCTTTTTGGTTGACGCTGTAGAAAGAGAACCTACAAAACGATGGAAGACGGTGGATTTTAAGAATCTTTCCATTGATGAATCTACTGCGAGACGGCAATTTAAAAAACGATTTGGAATGACCTTTGTGGCTTATGCTCGTGCTCGCAGAATGGGAGAAGCGATGAAAGAAATTAGAGGTGGGAGTTCGGTGATTGAGGTTCAATTGCAAACTGGTTATGAATCAGGAAGTGGCTTTCGTGATGCGTTTTCAAAAATACTAGGTGATGTACCTGCCCGAGTTGATCAGCATTTGCAAGTGTTGAAAGCAACATGGACTGATACCATTTTAGGACCTATGGTTGCTATGGCAGATGATAATGCTCTTTATTTACTGGAGTTTGTCACTCGACGAGGATTGGAACGTGAAGTAGAACGTTTGCGACGCAGGGGTTTTGCCATTATTCCAGGAGAAAATAGCATTTTATCGTCGATTACTCGTGAACTTAAGGCGTATTTTGAGGGCACCCTTTTCGAGTTTAAAACACCTTATCGTGTGTTTGGAAGTCCCTTTCAACAGCAAGTCTGGGATGCGCTTTGTAAAATACCCTATGGAGAAACTCGAAGTTACAAGGAACAAGCTATTTCGTTAGGGAAGCCAAGTTCTTTTAGAGCAGTTGCCAATGCCAATGGGATGAATCAATTGGCACTCATTATCCCATGTCATCGCGTAATAGCCAGCGATGGAACTTTAGGGGGATATGGTGGAGGTATTGCTGTAAAACAATGGTTGCTTGAACATGAAAAGCAATGCTGCAAGCATGGCTCAGTTGAATAGGTTGAGCTTTTTCTTTATTCTTTCACTAGTTGTCAATGCTCTATCAAGGCAAATAGGAATAACCTTGATGGAACATCGCGTAATGAGTGAAGAACAACATGATTTTACATCCAATCCGTCATATAATTTTATATTGAATGATGAGGTTATTGCTTTTATTGTGGAGCAACGCTTTTGAACTTTAGTAATTGATTCCAATTCTTTCAGCATGAATAAGATCCAGCGGCTCTCTATTCATTGGCTGGGTTTATTTACAATAAGGGAGTGTCCATGCAGGATTGTGTAGAAACTATTAATAAGGACTTAATTCATGCGGAAAATAAAGGACTTGATGACTTACATAACCAAATGAATCAATCTCTCATGGAAGCTCAGCATCTTGTCTTTGAAATTCTTCCTGAGCTTATTAAGCAAATCATTGAGCAAAAACTATGGCAAGAGAAGAATCACATCAATTTTGGTGAGTACGCATTAGATGCATCATCTAATGGTTTGAATGTAAACAATAACAACAAGTTATGGCTATTAAAGCGCATTATGGATATTTATGGACAGCATGCGGTTGAATGGAGTGATGTTCTAACACTAGTTGATGGAGCAGCCAGGAATTATGCTAAGAAGAATAAAATTCAAATGAAAGCCTTGCATCGTAGTTTGGATTATACAGATAAGGCCCAAACTGCTTCTACAGACGACGCAATTACCTACTTACCATCCCGCACTAAATCAGAAGATGGTCAACTTTTAAAATTACGTCACACGGACCAAGAGGCTTACCATAAGGTTACAAATGGCGAGATGTCTTTAAAAGAGGCATTTCCCAAAAAACCTCGAAAATACATAGAGCCTATTGAATGGGTGAAAACCAAATTTAATTCTCTATCTAGCTCTGATCGAGAGTCATTTATTGCTTGGATTGAACAGCAAAAAGACTCATAAAAGATGAGTTGCCTTGTATTTAATAAGTATTCAAGAGTTCGCATGAAAAATAGCCTAGTGATTAAAGTCTGGCGCTGTTCTATCCAAATTCCAGTTCCTTAAACTGTTTGTGACATCACTAGAACAACCGGATCTTTTGCTTCCCAAACTCATAGCGTTGGTTAGACTACCATCACCCGCTCTAATGCCCTTGGCAGGCTAATTTTTGCAAAGCTTGTCTACAATACTGTTAAAATCACAAGGTTTAGCAATGTAATAGCCTTGAACATTATGACAACCTTGTTTTTCGCAAAAAGTATAATGTTCCTTTGTTTCCACCCCCTCAACCGTAATTTCTGTATTGAGTGAATGGCAAATGTTTATGATGGAACAAATCAAATTCATCTCACGTGGATCCGAAAATATCGATCGTAAAAACTGCTTGTCTATCTTTACAGAATCAAAATGAAGATTTTGTAAGTAACTAAAACTTGAATACCCTATTCCAAAATCATCCAGGGCTGTGGTAACTCCTAATTCTTTTAATTGTTGAATAAAAAACTGGGCTTTATCTAAATCAAAAAGCAAATCTTCTGTAAATTCAAACTCTAATAACTCCGGTGGGCATTTTGTTTGACGTATGGTTTCCAATAATCGATCTATGTCCTCAGCTGTTTTCAATTGCTCTGCCGAAATATTGATTGAAAATCGTATGGGTTTGTCACAATGATCTAATAATTCCAGACGCTTTTGACAGGATTGCTCTAAAACCCATAAACCTATTTCGTTCATTAATCCTATTTCGTTCGCGAGCGGGATAAAGACATCTGGGCCTACTTGATCCCTCCATCGTAATAAAACTTCAACTTTTACCCAATCTTGCTGTTCTATATTGTAAATGGGTTGAAACACCAAATAAAAGTTATCGTTTATGATGGCGGACCTTAACTCTTCACTTAAGTACTGTTTGTGTGAGATTTTTTGTGAATACTCAGGAATATAGCGTTCATAAAATACAGTACCCTTTTTTTCCTTTGCTTTATACATCGCTATGTCAGCATAGGAAATCAATTTATCAATATTGATGCTGTCACAAGGGAAAAAACTAATGCCCATGCTGGTTGTTATTAGGTGCCTTTGACCATCGATTTTGATAGGGGATTGTACTTTTTTAATTATTTTATTAATCAACGGATCCACATCGGATTTGTATTGAAGGTTGGACAAAATGCAAATGAACTCATCCCCGCCAAGCCTCCCGACAACATCAATGGGTCTTATTGCCTTTTTCAATCGTTTGGCAAATTCAATCAACACATCATTTCCTACTTTATGTCCCAAACTATCGTTTATTAGTTTAAAATTATTAATGTCCATAAACACCAAAGCAAAAAGACGGTCTTTATTTTCATGACTATGAATGAACTCTTGGATTCTAGTATAAACCGTTCTTCGATTGGGTAATTGTGTTAAACTATCGGCCATACCCAGTTCATTCATTTCCTCTTGAATCTCGGTCTCGGTAATATCTTTAAAAATCCACACATAAGTAGAAGATGCCTGATCTTGGTAGGACAGCACACGTACCTCAAAAATGCCTCCTTTATTTTTCTGTATTTTAAAAGGAGCCAAAGACCTGCCATGAATAGGGAAGGGGAAATTCAAAGAAAAATAATTCGATCCAGTGATTTGTTGTTTTAAATGATCGACCAAATCAGTCATTTTCTCAAAGGCTCCGATCTCCAAGTCCCATTGGTTGGAGAACAGATTATTTACATGGTATTTCTGAGAATACTTTTCAATGTACAGAACGCCTGAATCCAATTTTTCCAGCAAAAAACTTAAATCACCTTTTAATTCTATTTCTTTGTTTACCATGTTCTGATTGAGTTTTCGAATTTCTTCAATGGATTGCATAATCTTGTTTTCAATTATTGATCTTTGATTGATGTTCTTCTTAATGGAGGCATTGAGTCGACCTATTTCTTGAACTTGTTGGGATTCAGTTTCAATGAGTTGAGAGTTTGTCTCTAAGCTGTCATAATATTTTTTTAATAAATTATGATACTGTATGGCCATATTGGATAAAAATAAAAACAAGGTGATTAAGCCTATGCCCTCATAGAAAAAAAGCTCTCCTTTTAATAAGATACTAAGTCCAAAAAAAGCCAAGGTAAAAAAACCGTATACTACGTAGAAAAAATGCAAATAAACCAAGAAGGTGGTAGCACCCGCAGTTACCCCAACAATAACCAATCCGATGAGTATGCAATTAATTTCGGGATGAAAATAAACAAAAATACTCAAAGCAAACCAAATAATCATCGAGCATAAATTACTAAGTATAAAAAGAGCTCTTTTATTCGCGATACTATTTTTTACAAAAAGTAGAATAATCCTTATGAACACCAATATTAAGGACAAAAAACACCAGTCGACCAAGGAGTCCTCAAAAATGAGCCATGTTAAGAGGACTGCAAAAAACTCAGAGGCAACGCTAAGGGGCAAAAGATCCAACCCCCTATTTAATAATGGAGAGTTATTGAAAGATGAACGAAAAAAAGCCGTATAGCTATTCATTCTTTCTCATCCTAGTCAGTTTATTCACTAAGGTAACAAGCTCATAAATGCTAAAGGGCTTTACTATATACTCGGTTACTCCAAAATTTAAAAACGATTGGATGTGATTTTCTTCAAGACTAGGAAGACATATTAAAGTGGGCATGTCGAGTTCAACAAAAAGACCCTCCAGGATAGTAATCGCCTGTTTAGACAGGGTATTTAAGTTAACCATAGCTATATCGGCTTTAGCATGTGTCGACTTGCAAGCGCATGCCTCCGATCCATAGGGAAATACTTCGTAACCTAAGGCGTGCAATACATTAGTAAAGAAAAACAGAGAGTCTTTATTAAAATCAATCAGTAGAATGGATTGTTTTTGACAATCAAGCTTGGGCAGGGCATTTTGCTGATCAGGAGTGCTCACTAAGCTTAATCCATAACGAAACAATGTACTTTGTAAATGCTGCATCCAGAATTCCCCCTCAATCCTTACCAACGGAACACCTAATTTGAGTGGTCCATTCTCGTCCGCCCTCCCCAAAGCAATCAATCCTAAGAAATCGGGTGTTAAATAACTGGATATTTCCAAAAGAACTTCTTTATGAATTCGTGATAAATCATCAAAATTCGTAATAATCAAATGGTATTCATCCTGCGTCAAGCGTCCATCTTTAATAAGCTGAACAGCCTCATCTGATGAAGAAGTGGCTTTAAATCGAAACAATTCTGTTAATCCATACTCTGTTAGAGATCCTAAAATGGACGATTTTGATTGTTCTAATACAAGGGCCTTTAATTTTACTAAAGAAGAATGATGGTTAAATCCATCCAGTTGGATAGAGAAATGAAGTCTAAAATCAATTGTAAAGTTACTTTTTTCGTTATTGATTATATAGTATTCAATAAAACGATAAATCGGACTCCTTTTTAAACAGTCCAATTTATAGGTAATGCGCTCATCAGGGAGTTCATCTTCTTGACTAAATTCTACAGAAAGGACTATTTTAGGCTGGGAACCGGCAGAAAAATGCACCGGTTTGAAGCTTACTTTCGTAATATCGGATGTAAAAAAAAACTGGATAAGCTCAGTAATGAGGTCATAAAAAAACTCAGAAAAAACATCGAGTTGTTCTTTTATTTTAACATCTACTGGACATTCTATAGTATTTAACTCATTTTTTAAGAAGTTATTTAATCCTTCCGTAAAATAAGGAATAAGGGCATTGAGATAAAATCCTTGTTTTTCTTGATCATCGTTATAAAATTTGTGTTGCATGAAGATTTCAGCTCCAGAGTCTTTTCGAAGCATATTATGAAATAAAAACAATTGAAGGCTCTGTAACTCAGGATTTGCATTGCATCTTAGTAATTCTTGAATGCTCAAAATTTTCTGGTTATTTGAGGCCATTATTTGGCTAATCTCATGAAGACTTTCTTTTTTTAATTGCAATTCCAGTAATAATTTACTGTACCTGGCGTTTTCTTTTAATTTTTCAATAAAAATTGGGCCAATGTCCTCAATAATAATCGCATATTCACTTAACTTATCATCAGTATAGATTGGTTTAATGCAATATTGGGTAATAAACTCTCTTTTGGGCGGACCCAAAGACACCAAGGCCCCTTCAGGACAATGGTAATTCGCTCCGCATTCAAAGTAATCGCTTAATCGCTCGAAATCAACGATCCGATTTTGGGAGTTATAAAATACAAAATGATCGGTTAGTGGGGTATTGACCAACTGACTCATCTCTTTATAAAATGTTGATATGGCTTGGTTATTTAAACTCTGAATACGCCATTGAGTATCAACACTAATGATACTGTCCTTGTTCATGCTATGTATTTTGTTGATTTCATACTGATATTTTGTATTTACTTTATTGATTTCATCTGAAGCGATATCTAAAGATCGCTCCATTGCATATCGGTATTCATCGTAATCTTCATAAGTATCCGATACCATTTTTAACAGTTTTTTCCACGACTCGTTTAAGCCATCAAAATCAAGGCCTATATCCTGTCGTTTAAGTTGATTCAGCAGAATATCATGTAATTTGGTCATCGTTTAACTCGTATAAGGTTGAGATAGTCATGGTCTGGTTGTGAAGCTTTGAATCGATCCCTTTTTTTTCACAAATTTCGCCATATGAATAAAAACCAATATCAATATGCTTATTCTCAAGGTACGAGGAGTGCATGGAGTTCAATTCATTAAAGGATCTTGCCCCTAAAACCATTCTTCTCCCAATACAAGAAATCATAATGCTTACAGAAGGCTCTATGGAATTGGAATTGCTTTGAACAAAGGCTTTTCTTGCTCCGTCAATTAATCCTTCATTAGTGCATCGCATCAAAGAAGCAAACCATCCTTGAGGAATTTCCCCAGCAAATATGATCGATTTATCGTCCTCATTGATGGCCAAAATGGTTCTTACTACGGGTAAGGATTCGGTGTTTTTCCTAATCGCCAATGGAAAGAGCAAGCCTGATGAGGGTAATTTGCTTGCAAGATGACCCAAGTAACGCTTATACACTTCTAAAGCTGGCTCAGCGTCTATCTCATAAAGGATATTTTTAGTGGACTTGGTGATTTTGCGTTCCAAACCAAACTTAACCCAACCTCCCTCACACCCCGAGGATACTTGTATACTATCACCGTACAAGCCTAAACAAAGGATCCCACTGTCATGAAAGCCGTTGTGGTATATCCAATTGCTGGTAAAATTCTCCCCATCTGCAGCTACGCCGCCAGAAATAGGGATCTCTCGTCCTGAGTTTTTTTTGAAACCTAAAATAAAATCATCTATGTTCATGTTAAAACCGCTACTTAACATAAAAACGTGCACTAAGTCTTTGTTGTACAATTTATCCGCCACGTGCTGACCGATTTGTACTAAATTTTTTTCACGGTAATCTGCAAGGGTTTCAATGAAAAACTGAGTCCTCTCAAATTGCATGACGACGTAAGTAAGGCTCTCATCATAAACCTCTCCGTTTAGTATTTCTCCAGCAGTAGAGCAACCAATGATTTGGGATTGGGGAAACGCTTGTTTCAGTTCTGCAATGATAGGAGCATCCTTAAGCATTTGAGAGCCAAAAAAGACTATAAGGGTTTGTTTTGAGTCCAATTGGGTATTGTGTTTATATTTCCAACCCAAATCGTGGAGGTATAGATTTTTCTCAATTTTCATTTTTCATCCGATCCATAAAGGTTTTAATGCTTCTCTTTTTCTAGACAAAAAAAGAAACTGTCTTTATATACATCGGCAACATACATCATTTGTTTAATTTTCTTTGGACTTTTTTAAAAAGCACTTATCTCTCCGCCGCAGTCACAATGTTCATTGTGAGCAACCTAGTCGTACCACATCAAGTGGAAAAATGCCAAAGTCGAGTTGCAAGCACTTTGCGAAATAGCAGGCTATATTTAGCAATAAGGTCTATACCTTTTCAAAATAGGTGATGAGCTGATGTCAAAAAATTACAAGTATAATAATCTAGAGGGCATTGAGCGTTTCGGAAGCGATATATCAACCCAATTAGATAGCCAGCTGCAAACACATCTTCCATCATCCATAGAGCATATCCCCTTGGAACATCATAAGAAAAGAGACAAGGACGAAGAATTGCTTGCAATGTTATTCAGTAATATACCCCTTTCTTTGTTGGGCGAGCTCATCGCTTCATTGATTTTTGTAAAAATAGTTCACATCACCGAAAATATTTTTATAGAAAAATGGCTTTATTTTGAAATCAGTGGGTTGTTTGTTCAGCTCTTGGTGGTCCTTATGTATTATAATAGAGACAACTTTTCTAAATTACCGTATCTGTATTATTACAAAATCAGTCTGGCCTTGACCTATATCAATATAGCCTGCTTGACTCTCTATACCTTCAACAACAATACCTTAATTATATCCCTTGGGATTGTCTATATCGCTTTGACTTCGGGCGGAAGCTTATTTCATTGTTACACAAAAAACACACATATTTTTTATATTGCATCGATTTTCATTCCCTACATATTCCTATGTTTGGCTCAAGGAGGAGAATTTATTTTTATTGGGATAGGTGCCTTAATTTATATGGTTGTATCGATGTACGCCTCCAATCTATTGTATTTCTATCTGGTCCAATCCCTTGAACTTTCTTTCATCAAACACAAACGGTTAAATAAAATTATGAGGTTTCGAGAGCTTCTAAATAGAAAACAGCGTTCATTAACTCTACAAAAGAACAAACAAATTAAACTGGAAAAAGAGTTACTTACTTTAAACGAAACCATGCTTGCCGGTCATCAATTGCTGTCGCAAAAAAAACAAGAAACACTAAACATACTCGATATAGCATACAACTCGATCAATGAAGTAGTCATCAAAACCAAAGAGACTGGAGAAATAATAAAGGTAAACGATTCTTTCTTTAAGTGTTTCCAATTGTCCCATCATGAAAACGTTCAAGACTTTGTAAGGTATTTTCATAGTATAGTACCTCAACATCATCCCCTTCACCGATTTTTTCCTTTTACACCACACTGCTTTGATGCTGATTTTTTATTGCAAACCTTGGACAATAAAACCTATGAAGTTCATTTAAAAATTACCCACAATAAGGAAAACATTTGGATAATCAACGAGATAACAGAAAAAATAGAACAAGCCACTTCAAAAGACCATCTTATGCATTATGATGAACTCACCTCTTTACCTAACCGCCATCACTTTTATAAAACCCTTCAAACCTATATTGAAGAATCAAAACAAAGCAATACACTGCTCGCTGTTATTTTCATTGATATTGATTATTTTAAAATGATAAACGACTCCTTAGGACATCAATACGGCAATCAATTACTCGTCTACTTCGGTAACTTATTGAGAAACACGCTAGATAACAAAGACTATATAGCCCGATTGAGTGGAGACGAGTTTATTTGTTTAATAAAAAACTTAACCTATAAATCGGACATTGATTCGACCATTGAAAAAATACAGAAGGCTTTAAAGAAAAAAGTGAACCTTGGTCCAAACACAATTAGCATTCAAGCAAGTTTTGGAGTCAGTTATTATCCTTGTGACAGTCAAAGCGAAAACGAACTGATTAGTCGTGCTGATAGTGCAATGTATCATGCAAAAAAAAAGAAAACCGAGTATTATGTTCGTTATCATCCTGACTTAACAAAAGAAAACAAACAAACCCACCAAATGGGTACGGAATTAAAAAATGCGTTTCATTCAAAATTACTCCATCTAGTCTATCAGCCTGTCTTTTCAGCCAATGCTAAAACAATAGAAAAATTAGAGGTGCTGATACGGTGGCGAGATGAAGCTCCCCCGAGTTCTTTTATCCCCATAGCAGAGCAACTAGGATTTTTTCATGAGATAAGTCTATGGTTAATGGAGGAAGCCTGTAAAGCTCGTATAACACTAGATAAGATATTGACATCCCCTTTAAAATTTACGATTAATTTATCGACGAGCCAAGTACAAAATCCAAAACACATGTTTCAGTTGATTGAAATTATGAATCATACGGGGTGCCGTCCTGAATGGATTGAGTTCGAAATCAAAGAGCAAGCTTTAAGTTATATGGAATATACCAAAATGTTAATCAGTATAGCCCAAAAACATGGAATTGCGCTATCTATAGACAATTTCGGAACTGGGATATCTAGTTTAAGCTTGTTAAAAAATATTCCGTTTGATACCTTAAAATTGGATAAGCAATTTATTCAACATGCTCATCATGAAAAAAAAGGGCAAAGTATTTTGGCATCTTTAATCCATCTGGCGCATCAAATGAACTCAAGGGTATGCATCTGTGGTATAGAAACCAAAGATCAATTGCGCCAAGCACAAAAAGAACATTGCCTTTTGCAAGGATTTTATTTATCTAAGCCCCTAGATTTTATTTCTTTATCTAAAATTATTGGTAAATCATAACAGTACTCAAAACAATTTGAAGAGGCAGCAAATCGCTACAAAAAACGCGTGAATTTTTAATTGAGTGTTCTGTCACAATGAAAGCCTTGACTAGAATAAATAGCCAGGCTTATTAAGCGGAAAGAACCTATCTGTTTTTCTTTAAATCAAAAAATAGAATCGTAGTTCTCGCTTCGATTCAACAGCTTTTTTAGGGTAAAAAATAGGTTCTTTGCATTAAATGCCAAAACAGCTATGATTTTAAGTAATGTTAATTGTAATGAACGAGGGATTTTATGCGCAATCTTAGGAGTGGATGTATTTTCTTGGTAAGTTTTTTTTCCTTAATTTTTAATTTACACGCCGCAAAAGCATTTGAAACACAAGCTTTGGGTGCAAATGGATACGATTTAGTGGCCTATCAAACAGACGACAAAGCAGTTCCCGGAAGCAGTGATTTTTTTAGTTTCAACAATGGGGTTACTTATTTATTTGCTACTCAATCCCATAAAGATTTATTTGATAAAAATCCGATGAAATATTTGCCTGCTTATGGTGGTTATTGTGCGATGGCAATGACACTGGGAAAAAAACATCCCACTGATCCTCAAGCCTTTCTGGTTGTCGATGGAAAATTATATCTCAATAAGGCAAAAGTAAGAGACAAATGGTTGCAAGACATACCAGGTCATATTAAAAAAGCAGATGCCATTTGGGAAAAAATAAAAGATACTGATCCTGCAAAACTTTAATGAGAATAATAGGGATGCTTCCTTACAGGCCCCTTTTATGAATCACGATAAATGAATAGGGAAGAGAACTATGGCCTTAAATTTTGATGCTATTATCTTGGGTGGTGGAAAGGGTGGAAAGACACTTGCCATGTATTTAGCTCGAGCAAACCAACGAGTGGCGATGATCGAGGATAACCAAATTGGTGGAACCTGTATCAATGTTGCTTGCATCCCAACGAAAACCCTTGTCCAATCTGCCAAGGTTGCTCATTATATTCATAATGCTCAAAACTATGGTTTAGAGGCTTCTCTCAAACCAATCGATTTTAAAGCAATTCGATCTCATAAAACCGCGGTGGTACAAGCCATGCGTGAGGCCAATAGGAAACAGTTTTTGGATTCAGGGATGGATCTGATGCTTGGTCGAGGGTATTTTATCGGTCCCAAACAACTCGAGGTGGAGCTATCAACTCCTCGTGACGGACAAAAAAAACTACAACTTACTGCAGACAAAATCATTATCAATACAGGTGCTCTGCCATTTATTCCATCAATTAGCGGTATTCATGAAGTGAGTTATCTGACCAATGATACCTTAATGGAGTTGGACAAGGTCCCAGAGCATTTATTGATTATGGGTGGTGGTTACATTGGACTAGAGTTTGCGCAACTATTTCGCCGATTAGGTGCTAAAGTAACGGTGATAGAAGCGAGTCCTGATTTTCTGAATCGCGAAGATCCAGACATCGCCGCGGAGGTGTTACAAACTCTGCGAGATGAAGGGATAGACGTGCTTCTGAACACGCAAGTGAAAGCAGCACAGAATGAAGGCAGTAATGTCATGCTTACATTACAACAGCCGAGTGGAGTAAAAAAAATTCTTGGCACGGACCTTTTGGTATCAGTGGGTCGAGTGGCAAATACAAGGGGTTTACAGCTAGATAGAGCTGGGGTACAGCTTGATGATCGCGGTTTCATTAAAGTCAATGAATACCTTGAAACAACTGCTGAGGGCATATGGGCATTAGGTGATGTCAAAGGTGGGGCTCAATTTACCCATTTATCATGGGATGACTTCCGTATTTTAAAACATAATTTATCCAACCCAAATCATAAAGTATCAGCGCAAGGACGATTGATTCCGTACACGGTTTTTCTTGATCCGGAATTAGCTCGGATTGGTTTATCGGAGTCACAGGCAAATGAGCAGGGCTATACCGTCAAAATAGCTAAGATTCCTGCGGCTATGATTCCTCGTGCGAGAACACAAGGTGAAACAAAAGGGGTATTGAAGGCAGTGATTGATGCAAAGACTGGCTTGATATTAGGAGCTACCATTTTTTGTGCCGAAGGAGGAGAAATATTGGGTGTCATTCAATTGGCGATGGAATTTGATATTCCCTACACAAAATTAGCCAATATCATGTTTGCCCATCCGACCATGGCAGAAGCTATCAACTTGTGGTTGGTATAGGAAAATACGACTTCAACCATTAAACGCACTTTTTCATGCTCATTTTTCATTAAGCAACATTAAAGATTGATTATTTTTTAACTTCAATGTCAAATACAAGCCAAGAACTATAGGCGGGAATAATTCAATGAAGGTTAAAAGTAACAACGTTTCATATCAAATTCCTTTTAAAAGAGCGATTTGCGAAGGTGATTCGAAGTCCGTTAAAAATCTATTAACAGCAAAAAAAGTCAATGTGGATGAACGATTTCAGGAATACGGCGATGAACTAAGAAATTCCACCCCTGTTTTTCTTGCGATTCAATTTGGGCAATCCGGTGTCTTAAAAGAGTTAATTGCAAATGGCGCATCCATCTCTAAACGAATGATAGATCCAATGCTTAACTTGAGTATTACTCCATTGCTTGCAGCAATTATGCGGGAACAAGATGAGTTAGCTGATATTCTTATCGACTCTAGTAACATAGAGGAACTTAACTGGATTAGTGACGAAGTCCTTCCATCTACAAATTATAAAATGAATGCTTTGTATGCTGCTGTTTTTTATAAACGCATCAATGTAGTTAAAAAATTACTCTCAAAAGGTGTGGACGTAAATGGTGAATCGGCAGATCCTCTATATGCTGCCATTCTGGTGAACGATGAGGTGTTAATCACTTTGTTACTCACTCATGGCGTAAAAATTTCGGCTTCTAATTGCAACGATCTATATAAACTTCTTCAGCAAGAGACTACTACTGATAAGAATAGAGAAAAACAACTAATTATTCTATCAAGCTTGCTGAAGGAAATTGAAAACCAAAAGTTAAACAATAATGAGGCATTTCAGTTTAGCTGGGAGAACGATGCCAAAATACGCTTGCAAAAACTACTTGATCAGCGCAATACAATTAAAGCATGCATTGATCGATCTATAAATCCTGAAGGGAAATTGCCCAGTAATCCACTGGGTATTTCTAGAGCTATTTATGACTATTTAAGTTTTTTCCCAGGGGAAAACCCAGCTCCAGATGAAAAACAGGTGGTGAAAGAACAAGCGGGGGATTTGAATTTTTGGAATTCAATTTATCCACTATTGTGAGAGAGAAGATTTTATAATCGTTAGAGCAATTGTTTGGAAATCCATTGATGGTAAAGGTCAATGGATTGTTTAGCCGCCCATGTAAAATTGAAAATAAGTTTATTGTTGACTTGTTAACGTTTGGTTGGGGGACAATTTGGCCACAGCATGATCTTTTTTTTCTGTTTTAAAAATGCCAATTTTGCTTGTTGTCAGGGCTATTTGATGAAATAGTTGGTTTTGTATATAAGCACGTACTCTCATTTCAAAATGCCCGAAAATTCCATCAGCCGCTAAGGCACTTACTTTAGAGCCAAATCCACTCTCACTCCCTTCCACTTTATCAAAAGCAAATTCTGGATGAGCTTGGGTCATGCAGATGTTTTGGTCTAAATTTTCTCCCACCGTGTCAATGCATAAATCATTCACTTTAATTGATGCAGTACCTTTAAGCCCACATGCTGCATCTAAATTATAACCTTGATGATGCACATAAATGACCTTTAAAGCCTCTCGTCGACTGTTTGCATTTAATCTATGTTGAGTGGAAAAGAGGGCAACATCTGCAGATATTGCTTTAGGAGCAAAGCACTCTACAAGAAATCCTGCTCTTTTTGGATCACCCAAATCTTGATACATACTAGCTCCGTATGAAGCAGCAATAACCTGTGATCCTCGGCAAATTCCGCATAAGGGTTTGGGTTTAGAGGCGCTCTGCTGTATATAAACCAAGCTAAATTCCAAGGCATCACGTCTTGCATCGAAAAGTTCCGAATTCGGATATTTAGGCAGTTGGGTTTTAGGATCCAATGGTTTACCATAAAAGCGTGGGTCAATATCCTGACCACCGGGGATTAATACACCATCAACTTGTTCAAACATAGACTGTGCATAAGCATATATTGCTGACATCTGAGGAAACTTTTGTTGATCTTTGGAATGAAGCTCTCTCATCAATTTAATCATTAACATAGGAAAACCAATTTGTACTGTTTTCCAGTACTCTGGGAAAGCTTGAAAAATTTCAAGGGCTGATAATTGAGTATTTTGTGCAGAAAATTTAACAAATGCCGCGTTTTTTAATTGTTGTATCTCTGCCTCAGCTAATTGACTTAGTTCAGCAACTTCGGCATCTAAAACCTTTTCATTGACAGGAGGGCAATAATCCATATTTATAGGATTTAGTTGGCGTTCTCGCAACATTTTTTCAGCTAACGTTGCGGCTATGCCAGGTGCACTATTATTCCATGAAACCAGGATAGTCGGCTGTTTCTTATCAACAATGATTTGATCAAATTTGATTGTTTTATCGGTAAGCAACTCTCTTACCCGGAGCCTATCAGTAGCTTGCATGGTAATGTCTGAGGCTTTAGCTCCACCCACAATAGTTATATAGCTCATTGGACAATTCTGCCAAATCACAAAATCGAGTGTGCCCAAATTATTCAAAGAGCACAGTGACATTGGACATTCTTTAAAGGTAATATTTTGTAAATGACTGTAATCAAAACTAGTCCCTTTAAATTTAGTAGAACTAAAAATTAGATTGTCCATTTGTGCATTGTTAACAACAGTATCATTCAAACTGCAGTTTTCTATTTTTAGATTTTCAAAAATTCCTCCACTTAAGTCACAGGTGTCGAAATTACAATTTTTTATGGAAGTAAGTCCAGTAAAATCCAAATCAGTAAAGAGTGAAGTTCTACGTAACACTTGAGTCACAGTTACGATACTTCCATCAGCATTTTTTACTGGAGTCTGAGTTACGGCTTTTTGAGTTACGGAAAATTTAAGATTGTCCAGTGTTGGCAAGAATCCATTGGCTTTTAAAAATTCAGCCAAAGACAGTTTTTTATCTTTACTTAGACCCTTTTTTTGCTGAGCTAATGGATCGAGTAATTTTTCAAATTCCTCTTGGGTAATCTGTTTCAATACTGGCTCCAACATATAGGATTATTCATTTTTAGACAATCGAAACGCTATAAGGCAGATTTAAGTTGAATCACTACGAATAGATTTCAAAGCCATTAGCAGCTCATTAAGCAAATATAATACTACATGTCCAACATTAGATCTACATGTATTTTATGTGCGTGGATAAATTTATTTAAGCTCGAGGGGCTCAATAAATGGTCGTCATGAGTTAAATATGGTGTTCTCTTTGCAGATAATTAGTTCATTGTTTGAAAGCTTTATATCCAGATGATTGTGACTAAATTAACTGCCGAATCAAGTGTAGGTCGTGTTCCTCGTCCGGCCTTTCCTATTCGTTTTGCGCATGACAATCAAAACTCTTGCCCTTACTTTTATTCACTAATAGATAAAAAATTTGCTCCTTCTCGGCCAGCCTTATTAACTCGGGACAATCCACAAGCATCCCCAACACTAACAAATTTTCAGGACTTACGAAAAACCCCAATCTCTTTGTTAAAAGAACTTTTTAATTCGGTCATTTAGTCCATCTAAACTCCCTCATTAAAAAGTTCTTTTGCCTCGACCTTGGGGTTTTTCGTAAGTCCTGATTTTCCAACCCCAAAGAATAGCGCTGTTAAAGGAAGTTTAGCTCGCAAAACACCCTGTGTAGAGTGTTCTATAAAATGGCGTGCTTTTGCATGTTCAAAACGTTTAGTAAGTTCAGACAAATGGTTTATAAAGCCTTGATCTGTAAAATGATGAACACAGTAAGAAGAATGTTCTTCAGAAATTAGATGTTTGTTAAATTGTTCAATAAACTCAGCATTAAATCCATAATACTGTGCTTTCTTGCTAAATTGTGTTTTCAATGCTTTCTTAACCATCATACCACTAATGGTTGAATTTTTATTCAGATATCTTCCTGAAGGTCCTTCGCAGCATAAACAGCCATTTTGGACATCCCAAACGCATTGGAAGCGCTCCTTATCTGTTTCTACAAGAGGAGCATGTACCTGATTTAAAAAATGAGCAATCTCCATGAGCTGTATCATTCTTTTTATTGACGCAGCGGAAATTGTTTTTAGATCATTTTCTGATGGTTGGGCTGACTTCGAAGTTAAGCTCATTTAGCTTGGCTTCAAGCGTTTTTGTCCAAGTTCTTAATCCTTTGCAAGTTTCTATAGCGCTCACTTTGAAGAAATTATCCGTTAAACCAGTTTCCTTTAATTTTTCTTTTAAGGGTTGGTCGATGCCTGCAATAATACAGCGTTTGACACTTGAGACACAATTATTGAGGATGAATGAGTAACTTTGGTTTCGTTCTTGAAGAATTGCTTGCAATACCAGCTCATCATCTAAAGCGTAAGTTAAGCCACTGCTTTTAGAAGGCAAACTAATGCTGTATTCAGGATGGCGACCTTGCGTTGTATGGCGGCTTTTTAAAAATTGCTCTTTTCGAGCCAATAACTCCACTTTTTCTACCCATTCTTTCCTTAATTTTGCTGCATCCTCTGGACTTCGTCCGGAAATTTTTTGGTGTGCATTGCTCAGTAAACGTTGTGCATATTCAATTTCAACATCAATTTGTTTGATACTGGATTCAATTTTTCTGAGCGCTTCTTGATACCCTTGTTCCAAGAGCTCACTCTCTTGATGGAGTATCTGTTGTTTAGACTCCAATTGTCGTTTGTTTTCTTCTAATGCTTTGAATTGGCCATTAATTTCTTGAAGTTGCATCTGAGTGTTTTTATCGGGATAGCTGATTTTAGAAAGGTAATTCCTGGTGCGAGTTAGGGCGGTTTGTTTTTTACCGTTTTCAAGAAGTTGGTTAGAGGTGCGAACCTGCTCTTGTTTAATCTTCTGCAGTTTGTCTTTATGATCTTTGGAAATACCCTGTTGATTTAGTAGTAATTCAGACTTTTCAGTTTGGGATTTTTTGAGATTGCCTTCCCATACTGGAAGGGACTCTAGAGCAGATTCTAAATCAGAGAGTTCAACGCAAAGGTCAATATTTTTTAATTTTTCATCATTTATCGATTGCTTACTGAATTTGCCATGCTCAATAATCATTGGTTCTGTCAAGGTTTCCTCTCGACACATGTCGATCTCATGCTTACCAAAATCGGGTTCAGCTTGTCCACCTTTGCTGATATGAATCAGTTTTCCAAAATCCTTAAACAGTTGTTTAATGGAAGGTTTGTTCTTGGGCCAAAAACTTTGTGTGTACAAATTACTTTTCACAACAGCAGGCGCTAAATGAGAGTCTTGTGGATTTTGCGGTTTAACGGGTGTAGGAACTATTTTTAACGTTTTTTTAGGAACTAGACTTTCAAACTGGGATCCGGTTTCTTCAAATTTAGGGGAACGTTCATCAATTTCAACCAATAGATTGCAATGACCAACGTTCTCTCCCTCATCTTCAGAGGCTAACAAAGGTCCAAAAATACCATGTTTTACTCGTTTATTGAATACCTTAGCAGTTGATAACCAAATGTTAACTTCGATCATTAATTAAACTCCAATCGAATCATGTTGATAAATGAATGAATCTTAACAGATTGAACTTAAGTGAATATTAAACTTTAAAAAGAAATTTACGTATCGAATTGCCTCAAATTATCTGTTGCCGAAGAAGTATCAAAATAAGTATGTAAATTGCATCGTTGCCTCAATATCACTGTTGCCGAAG
>NZ_LNZB01000060.1:445996-446310 GCF_001468085.1 Legionella waltersii
ATTTTATGGCTTGGGAATTCGATGGCATGAACGATTTCAGCAACAGAGCACTGGGTCATGTTTTGATGGGCTTTAAGCTCTAATACGGCTAACATCTCGACTACTTCCATACTATGCAACATGATTATCTCATATTGATAAAATATTGTTCAATTATACCCGTTTTTTATTAAGGAATTATTAAACAACCGCTAGGCAATAGGTAAGTCGAATTGCCTCAAATTATCTGTTGCCGAAGGAGGGAAACCGGCATGGGAGAATTGAGGATGGATTTATATTTAAAAACATTACGTTGGCGCTATCATCGCAGTAAC
>NZ_LNZB01000060.1:446320-447726 GCF_001468085.1 Legionella waltersii
AAGAAAAACCAGTGGCATTTTATTGTTTAAAATGCCACTAGCAGTTAAGTGTTAAGGCTGTTCATTTTCTCAGTGAGAAATGTCTCGCTGCGCGTGGGGGATTCAGGTCTAAAAAAGCCCCAATTTCTGAAGGGATTGCGGTGCTCTTTGATGGTTTGTTTATGTTTATTTAAAAAGGTACTCATTGTATCACTGAGCTTTTGTTTTGAGTTTGCATTATCCACTTGCTCAAGGTTTTCACACAGTTGTTTGAGTATCTTAATTTTATCCTGAGAGCTCTTTTTCAATCCAAACCAGCTGAATTCATTGCTCAGCGTTTGCGCATGGCTCTCTATTGCCACTTTAAGACGATATTTTTCGCTGTCGCAGATAACGGGTTTTGGGACAGTGCTCAGGAGATTCTGGTTGTTTTGATGCCCCATCCCTAGTTGGCCACCCGCGTTGCTTCCACAGGCAAAGAGCAGTGGCTTTTTATTGCTATCACGGCCAAAGACAAGGGTGTGGAAACCACCTGCGGCGACACCCTCCAGTGAGTTGAGGTCTTGAGGAAGCTCGAGGCGATGCAAGCTGCTCTGGTCAGCATGATGCCCGAGCCCCAGTTTGCCATAACCGTTATCTCCACAGGCAAAGAGTAGTGGCTTTTTATTGCTGTCGAGACCAAAAACAAGGGTGTGGTCCGCACCTGCGACTACACCCTCCAGTGAGTTTAGTGCTTCAGGAATCTCGAGGCGATGCAAGCTGCTCTGGTCTGTATTATGCCCCAGCCCCAGTTGGCCAGAAAAGTTGCGTCCACAGGCAAAGAGCAGTGGCTTGCCTTTGCTGTCACGGCCAAAGACAAGGGTGTGGTAATCACCTGTGGCGACACCCTCCAGTGAGTTTAGTGCTTCAGGAAACTCAAGGCGCTGCAGGCTGGTCTGGTCAGTATTATGCCCCAGCCCCAGTTGGCCGAAGCTGTTGATTCCACAGGCAAAGAGCGCTGGTTTGCCCTTGCTGTCGCGGCCAAAGACAAGGGTGTGGCGAGCACCTGCGGCGACACCCTCCAGTGAGTTTAGTGCTTCAGGAAACTCAAGGCGCTGCAGGCTGCTCCGGTTGTTTTTATCCCCCAGCCCCAGTTGGCCCCAATAGTTATATCCACAGGCAAAGAGCACTGGCTTACCGAAGCTGTCGCAGCCAAAGACAAGGGTATGGAGAGCACCTGCGACGACACCCTCCAGTGAGTTGAGGTCTTCAGGAAGCTTAAGGCGCTGCAGGCCGATCTGGTTTTTTTGATCCCCCAGTCCCAGCTGGCCATGATCGTTCCATCCACAGCCATAGAGCCTGGGCTTGCCTCGGTATTGCGTCAAAATAAACGTGGAACCCACGCCTGCAGATACCACGATTCTACGTCGATGAATTTTTCTTTCTGT
>NZ_LNZB01000060.1:447736-448094 GCF_001468085.1 Legionella waltersii
GTATTATGGCCTGCAGATGCCACGATTCCACGGCGAGAAATTTTTCTTTCTGCCACCAGCTCTTTGATTGCCTCACGAAATTCTCTGTTCACCTGAATGAGGCGTTCACGGTCATTGGGTGTAGCGAACTTAACTATTTCTTTCAGCACGTCTTTGCCCAGATAGTCAGCGGACAAACTTGGTTCTATCATATCGGTTCTCCTTTAAATAGGTTGATTAAGGGTTATTAAGAGATTACGACCGATGTGGAGTAGGAGTTGCTATGCGCCTCCCTATGGTAGCGACTCGGATTGAATTGGACTGGATTGGGGGCAATGTTTAATCAAGCACGAACAACCGAGCCGCGACCATAAGGGAG
>NZ_LNZB01000060.1:448104-448272 GCF_001468085.1 Legionella waltersii
TGCCTCCCTATGGTAGCGACTCGGATTGAACTGGATTGGGGGCAATGTTTAATCGAGCACGAACAACCGAGCCGCGACCATAAGGGAGCGGACAGCCAGCCTAGAGTTGTCTTAGCAACCCAAATAACTGGCGTAATTCTCTTAGTGAGTGGTTGTTAGTGCGCGGGG
>NZ_LNZB01000060.1:448282-448376 GCF_001468085.1 Legionella waltersii
CAAGCAAAATAACTGGCGTAATACTCTTAATGAGTGGTTGTTAGTGTGCGGGGATTTTATGGCTTGGGAATTCGATGGCATGAACGATTTCAGC
>NZ_LNZB01000060.1:448386-448715 GCF_001468085.1 Legionella waltersii
AAAATAACTGGCGTATTCTCTTAGTGAGTGGTTGTTAGTGCGCGGGGATTTTATGGCTTGGGAATTCGATGGCATGAACGATTTCAGCAACAGAGCACTGTCTGATGTTTTTATGTGCTTTAAGCTCTAATACGGCTAACATCTCGATGACTTCCATACTATGCAATATGAATAACTCATATCGTGCAACAATTGTTCAATTATACCCGTTTCTTATTAAGGAATTATTAAACTACCGCTGGGATATTTTTTTAACGAATTGCCTCAAATTATCTGTTGCCGAAGAAGTATCAAAATAAGTATGTAAATTGCATCGTTGCCTCAATATC
>NZ_LNZB01000060.1:448725-448883 GCF_001468085.1 Legionella waltersii
TTTGCTCATATTGCGAAACTATTGTTCAAGTATACCCGTTTCTTATTAAGGAATTATTAAACAACCGCTTGGATATTTTTTTAACGAATTGCCTCAAATTATCTGTTGCCGAAGAAGTATCAAAATAAGTATGTAAATTGCATCGTTGCCTCAATATC
>NZ_LNZB01000060.1:448893-449223 GCF_001468085.1 Legionella waltersii
ACGAACTTAACTATTTCTTTCAGCACGTCTTTGCACAGATAGTCAGCGGACAAACTTGGTTCTTTCATATCGGTTCTCCTTTAAATAGGTTGATCAAGGGTTATTAAGAGATTACGACCGATGTGGAGTAGGAGTTGCTATGCGCCACCCCTATGGTAGCGACTCGGATTGGACTGGATTGGGGGCAATGTATAATCAAGCACGAACAACCGAGCCGCGACCATAAGGGAGCGGACAGCCATCCTACAGTTGTCTTAACAACCCAAATAACTGGCGTAATACTCTTAATGAGTGGTTGTTAGTGTGCGGGGATTTTATGGCTTGGGAATT
>NZ_LNZB01000060.1:449233-449828 GCF_001468085.1 Legionella waltersii
CAGCGACTCGGATGAATTGGACTGGATTGGGGGCAATGTTTAATCGAGCACGAACAACCGAGCCGCGACCATAAGGGAGCGGACAGCCAGCCTACAGTTGTCTTAACAACCCAAATAACTGGCGTAATTCTCTTAATGAGTGGTTGTTAGTGCGCGGGGATTTTATGGCTTGGGAATTCGATGGCATGAACGATTTCAGCCACAGAGCACTGTCTCATGTTTTGATGGGCTTTAAGCCCTAATACAGCTAACATCTCGATGACTTCCATACTATGCAATATGAGTAGCTCATGTTGCGAAATTATTAGTCAATTATACCAGTTTTAATAAGCAACCGCTAGGATATTTGTAGGAGACTGAATGCCTCAAATTATCTATTAACGAAGGAGGGAAACCTGCATGGGAGAATTGAGGATGGATTTACATTTGAAAAGACAGCGTTGGAAGAATCGCTGAGGTAACCATGCTGTAAAAAAACGTATGTTGGATGAATTTTCCAAAACGTATGGTTAGTATTATCCCCTAAGTGCGATTATTTAGCCCTTTCCCAAAAAAGTGCACCGTAAACTGTATAATGCCGCTTAGAAGGATGGTG
>NZ_LNZB01000060.1:449838-450113 GCF_001468085.1 Legionella waltersii
GTTGAGGATGGATTTACATTTGAAAACACAGCGTTGGAAGAATCGCTGAGGTAACCATGCTTTAAAAAAACGTATGCTGGATGAATTTTGCAAAACGTAGGGTTAGTATTATCCCCTAAGTGCGATTATTTGGCCCTTTCCCAAAAAAGTGCACCTCAAACTGTATAATGCCGCTTAGAAGGATGGTTTTTGCGCAGGAATTTTAATTAATGCTTATCTCCTTGGAGCTGTAAACTGACCTAAAATACGTATTGTCTTTTTAACCTTTGCAAAAG
>NZ_LNZB01000060.1:450123-450496 GCF_001468085.1 Legionella waltersii
CACAGCGTTGGAAGAATCGCTGAGGTAACCATGCTTTAAAAAAACGTATGTTGGATGAATTTTGCAAAACGTAGGGTTAGTATTATCCCCTAAGTGCGATTATTTAGCCCTTTCCCAAAAAAGTGCACCGTAAACTGTATAATGCCGCTTAGAAGGATGGTGTTTTGCGCAGGAATTTTAATAGATGCTTATCTACTTGGAGCAGTAAACTGACCTAAAATACGTATTGTCTTTTTAACCTTTGCAAAAGCGGTGTGTAATGGATTTATTACTAAATTAAATTCTTCAGGCACCATTACTGAGGGAACAGCCATTGCCAAATACTCGTTCGGATCATAAAAATTTTTCGCAGCAAAATCACGATTTAGATTTG
>NZ_LNZB01000060.1:450506-451314 GCF_001468085.1 Legionella waltersii
TAATGCTTATCTCCTTGGAGCTGTAAACTGACCTAAAATACGTATTGTCTTTTTAACCTTTGCAAAAGCGGTGTGTAATGGATTTATTACTAAATTAAATTCCTCAGGCACCATTACTGAGGGAACAGCCATTGCCAAATACTCGTTCGGATCATAAAAATTTTTCGCAGCAAAATCACGATTTAGATTTGGTGAAGGTGTATTTTTCCACTCTTTAGGTAAATCAGAGATAATGTATTTAATGATCAACTCATCTGGAATTTCAATCGAAAACTTATAATAACTAAAACCGGATACTGATAGACCATTGTGTGATAACCATTCCAATGTACAAAGAGATATTGATTGAGAACAATATATAGATTTTGTCCCTTTGTGATTCCATCTACCTGCAACATATAATCCACCCTCACCTGAGAATACGGCATCGGCTTGTTGAATTTGAGATCCTCTAAACCAAATAGACATTAGCTATAGATCCCATACTTAATTTGTAATAATGCTTGATCGACAAGACGATGCCCTGCTTCTGTATCCAATAAATCCATCGGGATTTGATCCCCTAGTGAAGGAATTTTTTTATAAAGCCATCCCTTAGCTTCTTGGCTGCCTAAAATTTCCTCTGCATTTTTTACAACGGAGATTAATCTTAAAAATTTCTCTGTAGATCCCGAATCGAGTAACTTATGATCTTTTTTCTTTGCAAAATAGGTAGAAGTTGTAATTTTTAATCGACTAAGAACATCCTTAACCACAAAGGATTGATCGTTTAGAAAATTCTCAATCAACTCAGGATTAATGCCTTTCC
>NZ_LNZB01000060.1:451324-452198 GCF_001468085.1 Legionella waltersii
AGAGATTAATCTTAAAAATTTCTCTGTAGAGCCCGAATCGAGTAACTTATGATCTTTTTTCTTTGCAAAATAGGTAGAAGTCGTAATTTTTAATCGACTAAGAACATCCTTAACCACAAAGGATTGATCGTTTAGAAAATTCTCAATCAACTCAGGATTAATGCCTTTCCTAATTATTTCTATTTCTTTAATAGGATCTTTAAAATAGTCCATTAGCTTATTTGCACTCGATAACATGATAGTTCTCCTCTTAAAAACAGTATAGGTCTAATTTAAGCATTATGCAATTCCAAATTAAGAATATAAAGAGATTGGCAAGTTAAATTAAGGTGGGGGGCAACATCACTTCATGCCCTATATTAAAGCCCCTTCATTCCCTCGATTTTGAATAAATCCAAACTGTTGCAAACAACCAAAAAGAGACTAAGTGCGATAATTTCTTATAGGTATGCAACAAATGTAACTTGGGTCATTCGTGAAAGCGGATAGTTCCGTATCCGCTTGCTTACGCGCGCGGCTCGGTTCACTCCCTGCCAAGACTAGGATTTGATTCAGTTAGCAAGGAAGGAACCGAGCCGCGCGCGTAAGAGACTGTGGAAAATATCAGCTACGTCCATCGGCTCGTCCGAGGGATCAAGAAAATCTCGGTTGTTTTGCTGCATATTCGACCAGCTGGATCATGAATAGCACCGTTTGGATACTGAGGACAAGCCGCGGTACGTAGTAAAATTGAGCACTCTGGATAATACCACAGTCTCGTAAGCAAGCGGACCCACCTAATGGCGCCTACACGTAACTCTTGAATTAATGTCACAATAACCAGGTACTTCGATTTAGGGTTTTAATGAAATAATCCTTGATGTAGAAGGATTGT
>NZ_LNZB01000060.1:452208-454833 GCF_001468085.1 Legionella waltersii
CTAATGAAATAATCCTTGATGTAGAAGGATTGTAGAAAAATTGCAGCGGCTTGTGAAAGATAATTTATGACACGTTTATGCCACAGTGAAGTAAAAAACCAAGTACTCTATATTCCAACTTGAGCGTGTAACTGATTGATTTATAAGGATAAAAAATGGCGCGCCCGGAAGGATTCGAACCTCCGACCCCCTGGTTCGTAGCCAGACAGTCAATATTTAATCTCTTTTAAAATCAATGCCTTGCGATGCATCATGTTCAAGAAAAACGGTATAAAACGGCCTAGAACGGTGTGGTGCTGCCACGGCTATGTCACGTTTTATGTCACAGTACAAGTGTTAAAGTGATAACAGAGGTTCAAATAACAAGAAATGCGCTAAAGGACTTAAATAGAACACCTAAATATTTGCAAGAAAAACTTCGTGCCAGAGTTGTTGCTGTAAATCATGTTGGTTCAGAGGAGATACGAAAAATGGATTCAATTTTAAAGCTGTGATTCCAACTTTCCATGGCAGCATTATCCTAAATCGCCTCGTTTGCTCATGCTATAAATTATTCCATGCTGAGTTAAAATCTCTTGGTAGGAAGGGGCTCGGTGGCGGAGTAAAATGCTCCCCATTAATTTATCTGGCAATATATAATACATTGTACTATAATACATTGTACTATGACACATAGTGCTATAATTTGGTTTGCATTTATGAAACATTTAAAAATAAAAAAATTTAACAATGAAGCAAAAAAAATTGGATTAATAGATAAAATACTTATTGAAACGTTAGATGACTTTTTAAAGTTAAGTAGAGATGAGCAACAAAAATATTCCTTAGGAGCGGGGCTTTATAAGCTAAGAATGGCAACTAAGGAAGGACGAGGTAAAAGTGGGGGCTCAAGAAGTATCCTTGCTTTTAGGAAGGATAACGGGATTTATTGGTTACATTTATTTTCGAAGAATGATAAAGGAAATGTCACGACATCTGAGCTCAAAAAACTAAAGCAATTGGCTGATATCATGCTTGGGCTTAATGAGGAGCAAATAAATAAGTTAATTGGATTGGGTGAACTATTTGAGGTAAATAAAAATGTCTAATATACAAGATACCATTAATGATCTTGCACAAGGTCTATATAAAGCTGAAATTATTGATAAAAAAACCCTAAGAGATCTTACTGATCAGGACTTACCTGTTTTACATGAATTTACTGGTGAAGAGATACAGCAGTTAAGGGAAAAGCAAAAATTGAGTCAATCTGTATTCGCTAAATATCTTAATGTTAGTCCTTCAATGATTCGTGGACTTGAACAAGGTAAGCGTCATGCTCATGGAGCAATACTTAAATTACTCAATATTGTAGAAAGGCATGGGATTGCTGGTTTGCTTTAACTGTATTGGAGTAGAATTAGTATTCAGCTAGTTGCAGGTAATTCATTAATTTAACTTCTTAACGAAGGGTAGGGTCTAATAAACTCAAATTAGACAAAGGTGCTGTTTTGACATTTTAGTCGGTCTCATCAAATCACCTATTGACGAAGGAGAGAAACCGTCTAAAACCACCTAGAACAGTGGGGTTCTGTCTCATTTTATGAGACAGCAAACGCCGAAAATGGATTAAAGGAGTGGTTGTTATTTGATAATAAACGTTAGCTTTTATTTAATCTAAAATCATACATATACTACAAATGTAGCAAAAAAAAATACCAATGCAGGTGATCTATGGGAATTCCGATAAGAATTGTCGAAAGCATTTATTATGAAGCAAAAAAGGTGGCTGCTGCAGAATTTCGTTCTACTCCAAATCAAATAGAATATTGGGCCAAGTTGGGAAAGTGCGTTGGATAATCCTGATTTACCCATTGAGTTTATAAAGGACGTTTTGCTGTCTAAACTTCAAGACAAGTCTTTAGCCGAACCTCTTCAATTTGAGGGTGAAGGTGAGTGATATCGAAATACGGTAAATGCCTGCTTTTAAGAAAGCTTATAAAAAACTACCAATCGCACATAAATCCATCGTTAACGATGCTGTACGTACAATTATCAATAATCCCAATGTTGGAGAAGAGAAAAAAGGTGATTTAGTTGGAGTGTATGTGTACAAATTTAAAATAAATCACCAACAATTTCTTTTTAGCCTATGAATGGGATCCGACATTAAGGATTTTATTAGCACTTGGGGTACATGAAAACGTTTACCGGGATCTCAAGAGAATATAATTTGATAGTCATTCTTACAGTTTGTTAACTAGAGTTTGTTGTCATTTGCTGATTTGATACCAGTAGAAACTTATGAGCGAATGATGGAGTTACTTTATCATAATGAATTAGCTAAAATAGTTGAGCATCGTTTATCTTCTCCTTTTAAATCTGTAAAGAGCTATGAGCTACCTTTTCATCAGTTGGCGCTAAAAGAATGAAAAAAACTAGCGAAAGGTTTGCAGGATCAATTTAAATAAACAGTAAAAAACGGACTTGAAAATCTGCATGTAATATCGTCAATCCTAAGTGGAAAATAGAAAGATTGTTATAAAATTAAATGACAGCTATCTGGGGCTCGTTTGGCAACAGCTTTCTTTGGGCCAATAGTAGAAAAATGAGTGGCATTTTATTGTTTAAAATGCCACTAACACT
>NZ_LNZB01000060.1:454843-456550 GCF_001468085.1 Legionella waltersii
TGAAAGATTGTTATAAAATTAAATGACACCTATCTGGGGCTCGTTTGGCAACAGCTTTCTTTGGGCCAATAGTAGAAAAATGAGTGGCATTTTATTGTTTAAAATGCCACTAACACTTAAGTGTTCAGGCTGTTCATTTTCTCAGTGAGAAATGTTTCGGTGCGGGTGGGGGATTCAGGGCTAAAAAAGCACCACTTTCTGAAGGGATTGCGGTGCTCTTTGATGGTTTGTTTATGTTCTTCTAAAAAGGCACCCATTGTCTCCCAGAGCTCTTTTTTTGAGTTTGGATTATCCACTTGCTCAAGGTTTTCACAGAGTTGTTTGAGCATCTTAATTTTATCCTGAGGGCTTTTTTTCAATCCAAACCAGCTGAATTCATTGCTCAGCGTTTGCACGTGGCTCTCTATTGCCACTTTAAGACGGTATTTTTCCCTGTCGCAGATAACGGGTTTTGGGACAGTGGTCGGGCGGTTCTGGTTGTTTTGATGCTTGAGCCCCAGTTGGCGATGCTCGTTGTGTCCACAGGCAAGGAGCACTGGCTTACCTAAACTGTCGCAGCCAAAGACAAGGGTGTGGCCGTAACCTGCGACGACACCCTCCAGTGAGTTTAGTGCTTCAGGAAGCTCAAGGCGCTGCAGGCTACTCTGGTTGTTTTGATGCCCCAGCCCCAGTTGGCCGAAGATGTTTCTTCCACAGGCAAAGAGCAGTGGCTTTCCGAGGCTGTCGCGGCCAAAGACAAGGGTGTGATCGTAACCTGCGACGACACCCTCCAGTGAGTAGAGGTCTTTCGGAAGTATTACTGGCTGGAGGCTATTCTGGTTGTCATCATCTCCCAGCCCCAGTTGGCCGTAAAAGTTCGCTCCACAGGCAAAGAGCAGTGGTTTTTTATTGCTATCACGGCCAAAGACAAGGGTGTGGCCTGCACCTGCGACGACACCCTCCAGTGAATTGAGTTCTTCCGGAAGCTCAACGGACTGCAGGCTGCTCCGGTCGTTTTTATCCACCAGCCCCAGTTGGCCGAAGATGTTTCTTCCACAGGCAAAGAGCAGTGACTTACCCTTGCTGTCGCGTCCAAAGACAATAGTGTGGTGAGCACCTGCGATGACACCCTCCAGTGAATTGAGTTCTTTGGGAAGCTCAACGGACTGCAGGCTGCTCCGGTCGTTTTTATCCCCAAGCCCCAGTTGGCCACCCACGTTGCTTCCACAGGCAAATAGCAGTGGCTTGCCTTTGTTGTCGCGGCCAAAGACAAGGGTGTGGCCCGCGCCTGCGGCGACACCCTCCAGTGAGTTGAGTGCTTCAGGAATCTCAAGGCGCTGCAGGCTGCTCTGGTGGTTTTGATGCCCCAGCCCCAGTTCGCCGAAGCTGTTTCTTCCACAGGCAAAGAGCAGTGACTTACCCTTGCTATCGCGTCCAAAGACAATAGTGTGCTGAGCACCTGCGACGACACCCTCCAGTGAGTTGAGGTTTTTGGGACGCTTCACGGTCCGCAGGCTGCTCTCGTTATTTTGATCCCCCAGACCCAGTTGGCCATACCCATTCGCTCCACAAGCAAAGAGCTTGGGCTTGCCTCGGTATTGCGTCAAAATAAACGTGGAACTTGAGCCTGCAGATACCATGATTCCACGGCGAGAAATTTTTCTTTCTGCCACCAGCTCTTTGATTGCCTCACGAAATTCTCTGTTCACCTGAATGAGGCGTTCACGG
>NZ_LNZB01000060.1:456560-457253 GCF_001468085.1 Legionella waltersii
AGCTGCTCTGGTCAGCTTGATCCCCAAGCCCCAGTTGGCCTGAATCGTTGTCTCCACAGGTAAAGAGCAGTGGCTTGCCGAAGCTATCGCGGCCAAAGACAAGGGTGTGAATGAAGCCTGCTACGACACCCTCCAGTGAGTTGATCTCTTTGGGAAGCTCAAGGCGCTGCAGGCTGCTCTGTTTCTTATGATGCCCGAGCCCCAGTTGGCCTTGGCTGTTTCTTCCACAGGCAAAGAGCAGTGGCTTACCTAAACTGTCACAGCCAAAGACAAGGGTGTGGTGAGCACCTGCGGCGACACCCTCCAGTGAGCTGATTTCTTTGGGAATCTCAAGGCGCTGCAAGCTGCTCTGGTTTTTTTTATGCCCCAGTCCCAGCTGGCCATCATCGTTCCATCCACAGCAATAGAGCTTGGGCTTGCCTCGGTATTGCGTCAAAATAAAGGTGGTACTTAAGCCTGCAGATACCACGATTCTACGTCGATGAATTTTTCTTTCTGTCTCCAGCTCTTTGATTGCCTCACGAAATTCTCTGTTCACCTGAATGAGGCGTTCACGGTCATTGGGTGTAGCGAACTTAACTATTTCTTTCAGCACGTCTTTGCCTAGTGCGGAAAAAGGTGATTCTGTCATATCGGTTCTCCTTTAAATAGGTTGATTAAGGGTTATTAAGAGATTACGACCGATGTGGAGTA
>NZ_LNZB01000060.1:457263-458246 GCF_001468085.1 Legionella waltersii
AAATTGCCCTTGCTGTCGCGGCCAAAGACAAGGGTGTGGCCCGCACCTGCGACGACACCCTCCAGTGAATTGAGGTCTTCAGGAAGATTGACAGGCTGCAGGCAGCTCTGGTGGTTTTGATGCCCCAGCCCCAGTTGGCCGTAAAAGTTCGCTCCACAGGCAAAGAGCAGTGGCTTGCCGAAGCTGTCGCGACCAAAGACAAGGGTGTGGTTAGTACCTGCGACGACACCCTCCAGTGAATTGAGTTCTTTCGGAAGCTCAACGGACTGCAAGCTGCTCCGGTCGTTTTTATCCACCAGCCCCAGTTGGCCGAAGCTGTTTCTTCCACAGGCAAAGAGCAGTGATTTACCCTTGCTGTCGCGTCCAAAGACAATAGTGTGGTGAGAACCTGCGATGACCCCCTCCAGTGAATTGAGTTCTTCCGGAAGCTCAACGGACTGCAGGCTGCTCCGGTCGTTTTCATCCCCAAGCCCCAGTTGGCCAAAGTTGTTATATCCACAGGCAAATAGCAGTGGCTTGCCTTTGTTGTCGCGGCCAAAGACAAGGGTATGGAGAGTACCTGCGGCGACACCCTCCAGTGAATTGAGGTCTTCAGGAAGATTGACAGGCTGCAGGCAGCTCTGGTGGTTTTGATGCCCCAGCCCCAGTTCGCCGAAGCTGTTTCTTCCACAGGCAAAGAGCAGTGACTTACCCTTGCTGTCGCGTCCAAAGACAATAGTGTGGTGAGCACCTGCGACGACACCCTCCAGTGAGTTGAGGTTTTTGGGACGCTCCACGGTCTGCAGGCTGCTCTGGTTTTTTTGATCCCCCAGACCCAGTTGGCCATACCCATTCTCTCCACAAGCAAAGAGCTTGGGCTTGCCTCGGTATTGCGTCAAAATAAACGTGGAACTTGAGCCTGCAGATACCACGATTCTACGTCGATGAATTTTTCTTTCTGTCTCCAGCTCTTTGATTGCCTCACGAAATTCTCTGTTCACCTG
>NZ_LNZB01000060.1:458256-663293 GCF_001468085.1 Legionella waltersii
AGAAAAATTGCAGCGGCTTGTGGAAGATAATTTATGACACGTTTATGCCACAGTGAAGTGAAAAACCAAGTACTCTATATTCCAACTTGAGTGTGTAACTAATTGATTTATAAGGATAAAAAATGGCGCGCCCGGAAGGATTCGAACCTCCGACCCCCTGGTTCGTAGCCAGATACTCTATCCAACTGAGCTACGGGCGCGTTGATTGGCGGAGAGAGAGGGATTCGAACCCTCGATGGGATTTCTCCCATACTCCCTTAGCAGGGGAGCGCCTTCGACCACTCGGCCATCTCTCCAATCAATGGTTGCCGAGTATATCAGGTATTTAGCGGGCGTCAATAATTCCATGATAATAAAGTTCTTTATGCTCATTTTACAGTGGTCAAAAGAAATCTTTTATCACGATTAAGGTATAGATTATTTTAAATCCTGCAGTATCAAAATTCATCTATCTGTGTTATCAAATTGTTAGGAAAAGGACTTTGAAGGCTATTTATGTGGTATATATTATTATTTCAGCAATTAGCACAATTGATTTGCCCTGAGCAAAAGGAGCAAGCAGCTGATTACATAACAGATCTGCTTAGGTTTATAAAGAATGATATAGAGGATCAACCAAATTTTGAGGCTATGTTCTTATTTGGATTCATGAATGCTCTAAATCAATACTATCAAGCAATAATACAGTCTAACATGACTGTTTCGTTGAATCAGTTTGCAAGGCATAGTCTTGGATTAGCAATTCTCTATTATAAATACACAGATGATAAATCAGTATACTGCAGTGATTTTATAACAGTTCTTTCTAAACGGAAAATCTATTCAAACCTTGGTTTGCAGCGTGAAATAAGCAGGCAACTCTTTGAATACATAGAGGGTGCAAGTCATGATCCTAATATCACACCATTTGCTAAGATTACTAGTTACTCAGATTACGTTGTTAATAGAGAGAAAATTAAAAATGCTTTGTTTAAAAATCAACTCATTGACATTGAAAGAGAAGCATTCAGTCTAGTCGATCATTCTGTAAAGACAGATCTTACAGAAACCTGTTCTGTCCTTAACGATTTGCTCAATCGATCAAAAGATCAAAGCCAAATTTTGAGAGGTCTGTCTAAGTTTCTTTCTTCATATAAAAATAGAGATCATTTATTTGATGGATTTATCCAATCAGTAGAGTTAGAAAAACTCAAGTTGAGCTCATTGGTTATAAAAGAACCTGAGTTGATAAAAGTGGAGATATCTCTTGATAATAAAAGAATACATAGCCAGCTGTCTCTTAAGAATTCATACATTGAGTTGATTCAGAGAAAATTAAGACCTTATATCGACGAGGTGGGTAAAACTAAATTCTCTGTATTTAATCAAAAGCCAATTTGTGAGCATAAAGAAGAGGTAAAAAATATATTACTGGGTATATATAATGGTAAATTCAAGACAGTAGATGGTGTTCTAGCAGAGCTTTCCAAAATAGACATATCAAATCCTGATGATAGGTTGTTAAGAATAAGAAGAGACATAAGAAGAGCCTGTTCCCACACAGGCAGTGAAGCAAACTACCTTCGACCAACTGCCTCCTCACTTGGACATTGCTCCTAATTACTGCTAATCTAACATACTATTTTATATCAGTTATAAATTTGTAAAATCCACGCCCCAACAAGGAGGATGAATGAAACACCAGTCAAACATAAGTGGTCGTGATGTTTATGTTGTTGATGGAAGCAGAACGCCATTTTTAAAAGCAAAAGGTATAGGACCATTTACTGGCTCTGATTTGGCGGTAGCGGCTGGAACTGCATTATTGAATCGTCAGTCTTTCGATCCATCGGAGCTCGATGAAGTCATTATTGGTAGTGCAATGCCAGGACCTGATGAAGCCAATATTGCCCGTGTAATTGCCTTAAGATTGGGATGTGGTGATAAGGTTCCTGCATTTACAGTGATGCGAAATTGTGCCTCAGGAATGCAAGCATTAGATAATGCAGCCATGCAAATATCTAGTGGTCGTAGCAATTTAGTTCTTGCTGGGGGTACTGATGCAATGAGTCATGCACCATTATTGTTTAATGAGCAAATGGCTGGTTGGTTAGCTAGTTGGTTTTCAGCAAGAAGTGTAGGCCAAAAGGTTGCCTTAGTTACAAAATTTCGCCCATCCTTTTTAGCACCAGTCATAGCATTGTTAAGAGGCCTTACTGACCCAATTGTTGGTTTAAACATGGGACAAACAGCAGAGAAGGTTGCTTTTAGATTTAATATCACCCGTGAGCAAATGGATGATTTTGCAAACCAAAGTCACTTAAAGTTAGCCCAAGCTTACGCAGAACAAAGAATGACAGAAGTTGTTCCTATGATCGATAAAAAGGGTCGTGTTTATTTGCAAGATGATGGGTTTCGTGCTGACTCTAATGTAGAGAAGCTTGCCAAATTAAAACCTTTTTTTGATAAAAAATACGGTATGGTGACACCAGGAAATAGCTCTCAGATTACAGATGGAGCTTGTTTACTGCTTCTAGCCAGCGCTGAAGCTGTAAAAAAATATAAATTACCTGTGATAGGTCGTATTGTTGATTCACAATGGTCTGCACTTGATCCCTCTCAAATGGGATTGGGTCCTGTACATGCTGCAACCCCCATATTAGAAAGACAAAAGCTAAAACCATCTGATTTGGATTGCTGGGAGATTAATGAAGCCTTTGCTGCTCAAGTTTTAGGTTGTTTTGCTGCTTGGGACGATGAAGAGTATTGCAAAGAGCAGCTAAACCTACAAAGTGCTTTAGGTGCCCCATCATTAGAAAAATTAAATCGTGATGGAGGTGCAATTGCAGCCGGACATCCAATTGGAGCAAGTGGGGCTAGAATAGTGTTGCATGCTCTAAAATCCATGGAACAACGAAATGAATCACGGGGTATGGCTGCTATATGCATTGGTGGTGGGCAGGGTGGCGCTATGTATCTTGAGCGAGTGACAGAGGTGAAAGGACATGAATAATTATAAACATTGGAATTTACAGCGTGATAATGATGCCATACTGTGGTTAGGGCTAAATAGAAGTGACACTAGCGTAAACACAATTAATGTTGAAGTTCTGGATGAGTTAAACAGCTTATTGCATGAACTATCTCATGATAAAAAGGCAGTAGGACTCGTTATTTTTTCTGAAAAGGAAAAGGGATTTATCGCTGGTGCTGATGTAAATTCATTTACTCAATTTAAAGATTCTTCTGAAGCTGTTGAATTCTTGCAAAAAGGTCAATCGGTTTTTGCAAGATTACATACACTACCTTTTCCAAGTGTTGCAATGATCGATGGTTTTTGTATGGGGGGAGGATATGAGCTTGCTTTAGCCTGTACTTATCGAGTAGCTTCTGATGCGCTGGATACAAAAATTGGCTTGCCTGAAATTCTGCTTGGAATTCATCCCGGTTGGGGGGGGACTGTTCGCTTGCCTCAGTTGATCGGTGGCTTCAAGGCATTGTCGCAAGTGATATTAACAGGTAGTGCTATTCACTCTGTCAAGGCAAAAGCACTAGGAATGATTGACGAAGTTGTCCCTGTACGGCAACTGAAAAGGGCGGCCATCTATTTTATTAAAAACAAGCCACTGAAACATCGACCTTCACTGATTGAATCGTTTACTAATCTATCACTTGTTAGAAAACCTTTGGCTTACTTAATGAGACAAAATGTTGCAAAAAGGGTGCGTAGAGAACATTATCCTGCCCCATATGCAGTGATTGACTTATGGGAAAAAGACGGTGGTTTTAGTGACAGGGCTTATTTGAAAGAAGTTGAATCCATCGAGCAATTGGTTAAGCAAAATGACACGTCTAAAAATTTAATTCGTGCATTTTTGCTGAGAGAGCGTTTAAAAGGATTTGCAAAGGACAATCAATTTACTGCCAAACATGTGCATGTGATTGGAGCAGGTGTCATGGGTGGAGATATTGCGGCTTGGTGTGCTCTTCGTGGATTAAGAGTTACTTTGCAAGATAAATCCTACGAGCAAATTGCTCCAGCAATTGGACGAGCTTATTCTCTGTATAAAAAGAAACTGCGGAAACCAAGATTGGTACAAGCAGCCATGGATAATTTAATTCCTGATCCAGAGGGGCATGGGGTTTCTAAAGCAGATGTGATTATTGAGGCAGTCTTTGAAAACTTGGCTGTTAAGCAAGAGATTATCTCAGCGGTTGAAAAACAGGCTAAGAAAGTGGCTATTATCGCAACAAACACATCAAGTATTCCTCTTGATGAGATCAGTACCGCAATGAAAGATCCAGATAGATTAGTTGGTATTCATTTCTTCAATCCAGTAGCACGAATGGATTTAGTGGAAATAGTTAGCAGCTCATCAACCAGTAAAAAGGTTCAGCAAAGTGCTTGTTCGTTTGTGAATCAGATTTCTAAGTTACCTTTACCTGTTAAATCTAGCCCAGGTTTCCTAATAAATAGAGTATTAATGCCTTATTTAATGGAGTGTGTTCAGCTATTGGATGAAGGCTATACTGCCGAATCCATTGATGAAGCCGCTTTACAATTTGGTATGTTTATGGGACCTGTTGAGCTGGCAGATACCGTTGGAATGGATGTGTGTTTAGCCGTTGCTGATAATTTAACAAAACACTTTGGTGGAACTGTACCACAGAAACTCCGTGATTTTGTTAAAGCAGGCAAGCTTGGCAGAAAGACCGGTGAAGGTTTTTATAAGTATAAAAACGGTAAACCTGTTAAAAAAACGGCCCCTAAAATTGTTGACCAAGCCATTGCAGATCGTTTAATACTACGTATGGTTAATGAGGCTGCAGCCTGTTTGAGGGAAGGTGTTGTAGCTGACTCAGACCTATTGGATGCAGGAATGATATTTGCCACTGGTTTTGCTCCATTCCGGGGTGGTCCAATGAATTATGCGAATGATTTTGGTAAGGATAAATTGGAAACTTTATTCAAAACCTTTGAGTCTAAGTATGGAGATAGGTTTAAAGTTGACAATAGTTTATAGCTGAATCGCGTATATGTTACAGAAGGTGACGTACCCCATTGGGGGCCGTCACCATGATAGGGCGGGCAATAAACTAGCTTCTGATTTTAATCCATTTAAGCCAATAATAAGCAATCAATACCAATGCAAACCCCGCAATAATATCACTCGGATAATGCCAGCCAAGCAATACACAGGACATGATCAGTAATAAGTTTATTAACCCTAAAAGCATACAGGGTAGCCTCCAATTCTTGATTAAATACACGCAAAGAATAGCCCAAACCGTATGAAATGATGGCATTGCAATCAGCCCTCCTTCATTCGTTGTAGGAGTCTGATGGTGATGGATTTGGAAAAATTTAAGACCTGTATCGACTTGTTCAGGTAGGAAAAGACTACTATCAAGCATACTTGCTGGTGCAGTTGTAGGGAAAAAATAGTAAATCATAAAACCTATTAATGCAGTAATCAGCATAAGCATGAAATACTCATTTAAAACAGTGAATTGACCTGATATGATTACACAGAGTGGTAGAATGCTCATCTGATAAGGTAAGCTGTCATAGATTATTGAGAGAATTAATTTAAAAATGGGGTACTCACACAACCATTGCATTATGGCAATAAGGTTGATTCCTAATGAGTTTTCTAGTTTTATTATTTGCAAATCAATGGGTTTAAATGGCGTGAGCTGAACTGCATTGGTAGCCAAAGCAATAATGCACATTACAGTATAAAAATTAATGAGCTCCAATCCAGAGTGACTCATTCGATTCTTTTTGCCAAACAAAAGTAATAAACCAAAGTAATTTATCAGTAAGATTAATGCGATATAGAAAGTACCATCAGGAAAGTAATTATTACCGATATAATTGAATTTGAAGTGATTAACAAGCAGAGCTATTATTGATAGGGCAACTATTGTGCCCCCTATGAGTATAAAACTGTGTAATCTAACTTCCTGCATGATCCAACAATTGTTCAGCTATTTGAATAGATTCTTTTTCTTTAATCGCATTATAAATTTCTTCACGGTGAACGTTAATGGATCTTGGTGCATCTACTCCAAATTTAATATTGCCATTCTCATGTGTTTTAAATGCTAATATTTTCACAATTTTATTCGAAAGACGAATAATTAGCGGTTCTTCAAATTGAAGATTTATAATGTCCATTAAAAGCCTCTTAAAAAAACAGATTAAAGCAGAGTGTAGATAAAATTGAATATGGAACGGTAACTCAAATTACAGCTATTTGTCACTATAAATCGTTGTAAAACCTATAATTTAATTAGAAATTTGAATCATGAAACCCTCTGTGGGCAAACAAAAAGCACATGTGTTTTTTTAGAAGCACCCCCAAAATTATCGATTAGAAAAATTCTTCAAAAATTTTTCTAGAGCTGCTGCTGGCATAGGTTGACTTAAGTAATTACCTTGCACTTGATGACAATGTTGATTTTTAAGAAATGCCATTTGATCAGGAGTTTCAACACCCTCTGCTAGAACTTTAAAATTGAAACTCTCCGACATTGCGATAATGGCCTCAATCATCGCTTCATCGTCTTTTGAGTTTTCGATATTATTAATAAATGAAGGATCAATTTTAAGTCGATTAATGTGGATATGTTTGAGATAATTAAAAAAGGATTTTCCTGTACCGAAGTCATCTAACACTATTTTTATGCCAATATCATACAACTGGTTAATCATGTCTATCATATCTAGGTGAGTCATTAAGATATTTTCATTAATTTCAAATTCCAAAATTTTAGGAGAAACTTTATATCGCTGGAGTATTCGTTTGACTTTCATTGCAAAATTATTCTGCTTCAATTGCTGAATAGCAATATTTACTGAAACGCACTTTGGTGAGATTTTTTTTTCTTGCCAGACCTTAATTTGCCGACATACTTCATGCAATACCCATTCACCAATGGGTATAATCAAGCCAGAGTCCTCAGCTATTTTCATGAAATCAATTGGTGTTAAATCACCCTTAGTAGGATGTTTCCACCTTAATAGAGCCTCTACAGATAATAAACAGTGATTATTGATATCAAATTGAGGTTGATAAACTAAGTAAAATTCGTTTTTTAGGATAGCCTGATTGAGCTCCGATTCAATTTTAAAGCGATTTTTGGTTTGTTTATTGAGTTCTTCTGTATAAAATTGAAATTGATTCCCGCCATGGGCTTTAGCTTGGTACATCGCTAAGTCAGCATTCTTTAATAGTTCATCAACACTAGTACCGTCCTCAGGACATAGGCTAATCCCAACACTAGCTGATATGTTAATGTTATGTCCTGCAATTGAAAAACTATCACGAAACGACCGAAGAATCTTCGTTGCTATATTTATAGCATGCTCTTCTTTGGTTAAATCAGGCGTTATCATAATAAATTCATCACCCCCAAGGCGTGCTAGCGTATCTTCTTTTCTGACGAGTGTTGAAAGACGTAATGAAATAAGTTGTAGTAAAATATCACCGGTTGAGTGACTTAAGCTATCATTAACTAGCTTAAATCGGTCAAGATCGATGAACAGAACAGCTGAAATTTTACCATTTCGATGTGTTCTATCTATAGCATTCTTTAGCCTATCAATCACAAGTAGCCTGTTAGGAAGTCCAGTAAGCATATCATGTGATGCTTGATACTCTAATTTATATTGCAAGTTTGCACGTTCTGTAATGTCATGAAAAGTCCATATATAACCTATCGTTTCGTTATTTAATTGATGAGGCTGTACATAGCATTCGATGATACTGTTGTTTTTAATTTTAACGATCAACTTGTTTTTTAATTCATTGGTCTTCACCATGAATAAATTAAAAGCGTTATTAGAATGAATGATTTCCTTTTCCATTAATTGATGAATTTTTTTAAAGCTTTTTGTTTTAATTAGCTTTTCAGGAATATTCCATAGGGTTAAAAAACGATGATTATAGTCGATGATTTTATTTTTTAAGTCGATAACTAACAAACCATCAGCAGTAGAGTCTAAGGTTGAACGAAGAAGTGAGACTGATTGATGTAATTTGTCAGTCCTGTCATCGACTGTTTGGTTTAGCATTTCAGAGTAGCGTTGCACATTTTTAGATAAGATCCATTTTTTGGTTAACGATGAAATAATCTGACGTAAGGCCACAGCATCAAGTGCATTATTTAAGATTAAATAGTTATCACCCATACCGAGTATCCGTACTGTGTGATCTTGATTATGTTCAGAATAACCCATGTTGATGATGATTTGTGTTTCTGGGTCCAACGTCCATATGTTTTTTATAGATTCTATCGAGTTGGTTTTTAATGGTGTATCGATATTATAAAATACTAAGGCATATTTTTTACTTTGACTAAAAGCATCAACCATCTTATTAATTCCTGCCTCAATATCTGAAGCGACATCAATAATAAGTTCTGGAAAATGATAATTGGTATCAATGGATGAATGCTTGTGACTTCCTTCTATCTGGTAGAAAAATTGATCAACATTGTCAAGAAGTTGAGACTCTTGTGACATGGTAAGAATCTGAACTAAATTATGATCCATAGCCTGATTGTCGCCAATAATTAATATTCTTACTTCAGGATCAGTCATGCACTTACCTTATCATGGATCGAATAAATCTAACCAAAACTTGTTTTCACTTAGATATTGGTTGGTTAAAATTTATTCAGCTATGTTACTATTCAGTATAGAAAATCAAACTAAATAATCAAATTTAAATCTGATTATGATTGTGTATAAAATACAATAGGACTATAATAAATGGTTTTTTAACCTTGCCTTACTGAAACATGATTCGGAAGGCTATATCCATAAGGAGAAATCATGAGACATTATGAAATTATGTTTCTTGTTCACCCCGATCAAAGCGAGCAAGTACCAGGAATGGTAGAGCGTTATGAAGGGATAATCACTAAACATAATGGTAAAATCCATCGTAAAGAAGACCTAGGACGACGTCAATTAGCCTACCCAATCAATGATGTGCATAAAGCCCACTATATTCTTATGAACGTTGAATGCAGTTTGGATGCACTCAATGAAATTAAAACAGCATTTAAATTCAATGATGCAATTTTAAGAAATTTAATCACTCTTCAAAAGCAAGCTATTACAACTGAGTCTGTGCTAATGAAGAAAGAAAAAGAAACTAGAGCTGCTTAAGGGGAGTGTACAATGTCTGAATATTTTCGTAGAAAAAAAATGTGTCGTTTCAGTGCTGAAGGTGGTAATGAAATAGATTATAAAGATATTAATTTACTTAAAAATTATATCTCAGAAACGGGTAAAATTGTTCCAAGCCGAATTACTGGAACACAAACTCGCTTTCAAAGACAATTGGCTAAAGCAATCAAACATGCCAGATTTGTTGGCTTGCTACCTTATTGTGACAGCCATAGATAAGATATACATCCATGCAAAAGGGTCAATTTTTAACAAATCAATGCAAAACACTTCTAGATAACAAGAAGAATGCAATATTGTGGGCAACTATTTTATCGGTTATCCCATTTGCATCCTGGTTGTCTGTCGCATTGGTTTGTTTAGTTACTTTAAGGAAAGGTGCAAAACCTGGTTCTGAAGTATTAGTCCCTGCAATGGTGATACATTCTGTGCCTTTATTAATGTTGTTTTCTTTGAAAACAGTTCTTGTGAATGTGCTTATTGGGTATTTTCCAAGTTATTTAGCAGCAATAACTTTGAGAAAGACAGCTAAATGGCAATATGCTTGTGGAGCATTGTTTATACAATGTTTGATAGGTTTTGGATTAATTCAATTATTAGCACCTGGATTTGTGGCGAGTCAGTTTAATCACTTTAAACAGATATTATCCCAATTTCAAGAATATCAACAAGTTATTGAGTACAGCACTGAAGGCTTAAGCTTAGCTAGTTTGGCACAATTATTTTTCGGTATACAGATTCTAAGCGTGATCATTTCTTTAATGATTTCTTTAATCGTAGCCCGATCAATACAATCACGTTTATTTATGCCTGGTGGTTTTAACCAAGAAATGCTCGAGTTTCGTGGTGGTAGATTAGCATTTTTACTTTTAATAGCTGTTGGAATAGGGGCTTATTTTCAAGTACCTGTTGCAACGAATTTATTACCACTTACACTGGCGTATTTCTTTTTATCAGGTTTTTGTTTGGCCTATTACATTTTGGCTAAAAAATGGCAGTTTAGGGTTCTCATTTTATTGAGTTTATTATTGATACTCAAACCCTTCTCAGTTGCATTTGCCTTAGTCGTAATTGGTTCAATTGATAGTTTATTTAATATTCGATTATACCTCCCTGCAAGGGCGAGTGAATCAACATAAAGGGGTATACTGATGGAAGTTATATTATTAGAGAAAGTTCGTAATTTAGGAAATCTTGGCGATAAAGTTCACGTTAAGCCTGGGTATGGAAGAAATTTCTTAATTCCGCAAAATAAAGCGGTCTTTGCTACTGATAAAAACATTGAATTATTCGAACAGCGTCGGTCAGAGTTAGAGAAAAAAGCACAGAAGTCATTGGCTAGTGCTGAGCAAAGAGCTGCAAAATTAAATGACATAACACTAGTTATTAGCGCTATGGCAAGCGACGAAGGTAAGCTTTACGGTTCAGTAGGTGTCAATGAAATCAAAGACGCTTTAGTCGCGAAAGAAATTGAAGTAAGTAAACGTGAAATTATCATGCCTGAAGGTGCTTTGCATTCAATAGGTAATTTTGAGGTGGAAATTCATGTACACAGTGATGTGATAGCTAACCTTAAGATTGAAATTGTACCCGCTAAGTAATATTCCAATTTGACCCTCTGCTCTAGCAGGGGGTCCTATTTCCTACGCATTTATAGTATAACCCATCCTAGAAAGCATTATATTTGAGCAACATGAATTCAATATGATCTTTATATTTGACTTGATGGCTACAAGTGCCTAAAATGCGCGCTTTGTTGTCATTAGGGAGTCATTTCATGTCACGTTCAAAGATTAATCATAAGAAACAGAATCAAGTAAGTCCAATACAACAGGAATTAGACCGGTTTGAAAACGTTGCTCGATCTCTATTTGATTTATTACTTAGAATGAATAAAGACAATGCTCAAAAAATAGAGACTTTATTAATGGATTATCAAACCTTAAGTACTAGCATTGATCGTAAAATGAATGCATTAAGCCATACCCAAAAAAAACAATTAATTGAAATACGTGAAATCATTACACCCGAGCAACGCCGGGAGCTTAAGCAACACCTAAAGCGATTTAAGGACCAGAATTTAAAAGAAGAAGCTCGTCAAAAAATGCAAAATGTCTTAAGAGATGAGTCCATAGAGCAAGCTAGACTAAAAATTGCTGAGTTAATGCTCGAAATCGAAGTTCTAAAAAACAATTTTCTTAAAATTGATTTAAACCATTCAGCAACTATTGAACATGATTTAAGAGAATATAAACAAAAAAGAGCAGAGATTGCTCAGGAAATAAGCAAATTAGATGATGCCGAGCGTGTATCTCGATCAGAAGAGCTAAGGCTTATTTCAATGGAAGTGAATAAGCATTACGAAAAGATAATCTCTCAGATAGAATCAGCAAAAAAAGCCGTTAGAAAGGTGGTAGGTGATGCATCGAATAGGGTCAATCAAATGACTTTAGATAAGGCATTAACACTAGCCCAAGATTCAAGAGAAGAGAACGGCGCTCATTTAGAAAAAAGCCCTCAACTATCGCTTTTCATGAGTAAACAGGATATTCAAGAACATTCCCAAGTAAGTTTACCCTTATTGAGTATGTCACCGCTGGATTTTCAGACTCATCTACTCAGTATAATAAACCATGAGTTAGCTAATTCACCCTCCGATAAAACAGTGGTCGCCGTTGCAGGGTTACTTCAAGCCATTCTAGGCAATGTTTCTCCGCTCATTGAGGGTCATAAGACTCATTTTTCAGTTATCTATGAATTGAATGGAGTAATTTCTTCTTTACACATTGGTTTAGCTTATTTATTAAATGACCCGGAAGCATACATTACTGAAATAACTATGGCGATGTTAAGACAAGGGGTAGGAGAGCAACATCGAGTAGCCATGACTTTATCCTCTCCTCAAGAAATGTCTGCTCTTACGCATCTTGATGGTCAAAATGCTCAAAAGCTGGTAAGGGGTAAAAGTCTACAATATCTTACAAACCAAGTAGTGCAATCAGCGGGAAATCATTTGGCATTAACTTCTGTAGTTGGTAGAGAAGTTGAAGGAGGGGAGTTAATGCGTGCAGCTGAGAGTGTTAGCCAGGAAACTCCACCAGTGCATTTTCAAATGGAGCAATTAGTTGACTTAACGAAGATTGCTTTAATCCTAATTCATACAAGACAAGCTCTCATTGGTAGACCAATGAACCAACGCGATGATGAAATTGAGTTATCGCCTCGTCATTCATTACCCATAATGACAAAGAGAGCGAAGCTTCCAACTGTTTTTGAAGAAGAAGTTGTGCATCCACATCAGGTTGTTGTACTCAATCAAGAAATACATTCGGATACGATGAGAACTAGACCACAACAAGCGATGGTTACTCCCAAACAACAACTCAGTACACAGAAGCCCAAACATGAGTTACCTCTAGAAGTGGAGTCAAGCCAGATTGATGAACAAGAACGTAGTCGACAAAGGGATAATCAAAGATTAGCGCTAGAGGCTATTGGAAGGAAAAAGCGTGACTTAGCTCGGAAAGTCACTGAATACAATCAAAAGATACTACATATAACATCAGCTCTTGACGATCTTGATTCATTGTATTATCAAAATGACGCGGTCATTTTGGTAAGAGATGAGTTTAAAAGGGATATCATTGCGGCACTGAATGCCTATAGAGATAGATTATCGTTTATTATACAAAATAATTATGAGTATGATTCAATTAAAATTGATAATGATATTAATCAAGCTGGTGATACTTTCTTGATGGCATGTTCTACCGCGTGTAAAACAGTTGCTGATAACAATAGCTTTGATTATGACGTAGAGTTTAGTGAGTATTTTACTGACTTCATGAAGCTTTTGGCTAATATAGTATTATGGGTAGGAAATTCTTTGCCTTATAGAACAAACAGAAATCAATTTTTCGACTACGCAAACTCAAAATCTGCTCATGCACAGTTTATGTCAATTCAGCGGAGCATAGATGAAATTGATGTTCAGCATACTCCTATTTTGGCATTCTAAACAATGAAATGAAGCGTGTAGGTTGGGGAAAACGACTCAACCTACGGTTGATTCCTTATGAATGGTAGTGATGTCCCCAAGAGTGGTGGGAACTTCCCCAATAATTCAGGCTTAGTAGTCCGCCAACTACAAGAAAATAGGGATTCGTTAACACTTTTCTATCCTGAATTAAGCAACGCTAATATGGACTACTAAAGTATTGGTTTGGTTGATTTTAGATTTTTATGCTTTCCATTTAATATTACACCCAAGGCTAGGCTTTTGTTCAATGTCGACTGACTTATCCTGTAATACGCAATCCAAGGCACGTCTTATTGAGTCACCTGTAACAGGAACTCCATTACCAGGTCGAGAGTCATCCAATTGACCTCTGTAAACTAAAGACAATTGGGAGTCAAAGACATAGAAATCCGGTGTGCAGGCTGCCTTATAGGCCTCAGCAACCTCCTGCGTTTCATCAAACACATAAGGAAAGGGATATCGATTCAATTCTGCACTTTTCTTCATTAAATCGGGCGAGTCATCCGGATAATTGACTATATCATTTGAATTAATTGCAACAAACTGTATTCCCTTCGGAATGTAATCATTTGCTAATCGAGTTAACTCTTCGTTGACGTGTTTTACATAGGGACAGTGATTGCAAATAAACATAATTACTGTGGCTTTGTATTTGTTGGTATCACTTATCTTAACTCGATGACCTGTAGTTACATCATTAAGTTCAAAATGAGGCGCTTCAGTGCCTAATGGCAGCATGTTTGAGGGGGTTTTTGCCATGTTTAGATTCCACCTAAAAAAATGATGTTATACAGTGAAAAAAGTGCGACGATGGTATTAAGAATTGCCCAAATGAAGGCGGCTGGTTGATCATTAAATGCAGAATAGTATCCATAAATAGCAATACCACAACTTCCTAATAAAGAGATAGGTTGATTGTTGTAGGCGAATCCTATTGAAAGCAGCGCAATACCTAATATACCAATAAAAAGAAAAAAGTTATTTTCCTTACCAATGAGTAAATAAACAACGAGTAACTGTGTACATAATAACAGAGGGAGTGCAAATTGAGTATACGGACCTATGTTAAGTAAAATTGCTGAATGCCCTGCGCCCAAAATGAGCTCAAGAGCTATAAAATAGTATAATTTATAATGAATGGCTACATAAAGCAGTAGAATAGATCCAGTGACGTAATATTTCTGAGGGGTAATTTGCATATGCCCATAAATGATTATGAGAGATGCAAATGCCCCTAGAGTTAGGTATCTTAAATCATAAGATGATTTAGTCACTTATCACCATTTTAGATAGATTCCTTTTGCAACAGAGTCCTGGATAACTTCATTTTGGGTCTTATTGAATGAGATCCAATAGTTTCCCATATTACTTAAAGCAAATTTTACTCGTGGATATTGACATACTTCAAGAACATCGCGGCAGTCAACCGCTGAGGTGTTTTCATCAGCATGCTTATAGCATTTGAAATTAATGTTCTTAACATCCGAAGCAAATGCTGCCCAACTCATGGGTTCTAAAGTCGCTTGGAGTGGTGGGACCATAAATGCATCAGAATTATCAAATCGTTCTAATTCTATGCGGGTATCAGAGCGATTTTGAATAAGATAGTAGGTTTGCACCCCTGTCTCATTTAAAATAAGATTGTTATTGCTGTAGCCAAATCCGGTGACCTCACAGCCTCGGGGAAATGTTGAAGCAGCATGGTTAGCTGTAGTAGTTAGCAAGCAAACTGATAATAGCAATGTATTTAAGTAATTCATGAAAGACATAATTTCCTCAGCAAACAAATTTTGATTGCTATTTTAAATATTAATATTACAAAGTCCAGGGGGTATTCATAATTCTATCGGATTAGTTGATTTTATTTATTAAACAATTAACCCTTATGCGCATGAACATATCCAGTAGTAATGGATATCCTATTTATTCGCATTTATCTTAGCTTTTATCATAGGGTAATACGTTCTATAAAAGCTAAGGAATAAATACATGCTAATATAACCTAATGATAAAATAACCCATATTTGGTTCATTTGTGGGTAGCTAATAAGAAGACATATTGAGCTTATTCCATAAATTGCTGAGCAACAATGCATAAGTATTTTTAAAAGTTTAGAGTCCGTTAAATAATCTAATCTTGAGGGATATACATACTTTACGGGTACGAAAATTAATACACAAAACAATACCAGTAAAATTGTGTTAGCCAGAACTGAAGTGTTAAATAGATACATGTAGAAAACAGCGATATTCCAATAACAAGGAAATCCCTTAAAAAAATGATCCGGCGTTTTGGCATCATCCTGGCAAAATTGGTAAGCTGAAGTAATGGTAATTGCTGCAATAATGTAGATCACGTAATCGTGTGGTAGCATGTCAGGTTTAACAAGCAAGAAGAAACAGGGTGTGATAACATAATTTAAAAAATCGACAATATTGTCCAGCAAAGCACCATCAATTTTAGGTAGAACGGTTTTTACATGCACCATTCGTGCAAGGCTGCCGTCAACCGCATCAATAAAAACAGTGATACCCATCAACCATAAAGCAAACACATACTCGTGTTGATATATCTTATATAGACTAAAGACTCCCAGACTAGCTGCACTAGCAGTAAAAATATGTACCAACCATGCTGCTAAATATTGGATCATTGTGTAAGGTGGAGAGTTTGAATTCATAGGATTCCTGGAGTTAATAAACAAAATTTCATTAACATATTGATTTTGAATACTGTTCTTTATTATAAAGTGTTCTAGAATATAAAAATACTACCAATTTTCAAAAGCAAAGTGCAAGCTGAGTAACGAATTTTGTTAATTTAGGTGGATTATTTTCGTGTTTAGGTCCCTTTATTTAGTTTATTTGGTGGAAAAATGGAAATACAAACAATTAATCCTACAACAGAAGAAGTTATTCATACGTACACATGCTTAACCAGTGAGCAAATTAAAGAACGCATTTTAAGAAGTCAAGAAGCCTATTTAGAGTGGAAAAAATTTACATTCGACCGACGTAAAGTGTTCATGTTAAATCTAGCTGAGATTTTGCGATCAGAAAAGGACGAGTTAGCGATACTTATGGCTACTGAAATGGGTAAACCAATTACAGCAGGACGTGCTGAAATTGAAAAATGTGCTGGGTTGTGTGAGCACTATGCTGAGCATGCAGAAGAGTACTTGCAGCCAAGAATCATAAAAACAGAAATGAAAAAGTCTAAGGTATGTTACCAACCACTAGGAATTGTTTTTGCTATTATGCCTTGGAACTTCCCATTTTGGCAGGTGTTTCGCTTTTCAGTACCGACGCTCATGTCTGGCAACGCAGCAGTGTTGAAACATGCCCCAATTTCATCAGGAACTGGAAATAAAATTGAAGAGTTATACAAACGGGCGGGTTTTCCAGAAGGATTGTTTCAACATCTTATTGTAGATAATGAGGGTGCGGCGGAGATTATAGAAAACGAACATGTCATTGCTGTTACCTTGACTGGAAGTGAGAGAGCAGGAAAGAGCGTTGCTACTACAGCCGGCAAACAACTCAAAAAATCAGTATTGGAGCTAGGTGGTTCAGATCCCTATGTTGTTTTGGAAGATGCAGACCTCTCGTTAGCATCTAGTTGTATAGTCGCCTCTAGATTAAATAATACAGGACAGGTATGCATAGCTGCGAAAAGAATCATCGCAGTTAAATCAGTGGTTCCAATGCTGATCGACAAAATTAAGGAAAAAATGTCGACCTACACCATGGGGAATCCACTAGAAGCGACTGTTCAAATTGGACCGATGGCAAGAAAAGATTTGCGAGATGAATTGCATGCTCAAGTAGAAAAATCAATTAAACAAGGTGCTAAATTATTGCTTGGTGGTATAATCCCAACTGGAAAAGGGTATTTTTATCCTCCAACGTTGCTTGTGAATGTTAAGCCTGGAATGACTGCATTTGAAGAAGAGTTGTTTGGTCCTGTTCTAGTAATCATTACTGCTGAAGATGAAAAAAATGCAATTCAGTTAGCCAACTTAACTAAATATGGGCTAGGTGCTGCTGTATTTACTCAAGATTTAAGTAAAGGGGAACACATCGCAACTTATGAGCTTGAAGCGGGTGTTTGTTTTGTTAATGCATTGGTAGCCTCTGATCCAAGATTACCCTTCGGAGGAATAAAGAAATCGGGGTATGGCAGAGAGTTGTCAAGGGAAGGAATTTTAGAGTTTGTTAATACAAAAACAGTTTCCATCAATGAATCCAGATAATATGCAATGCACTAAATTAATTTTTATTTCAGCAGCAAATCAGGAAATGCTTTGCTATGAACAAAATAAATTGATCGCTAATTATCCTGTTTCCACAGGAAAAAATGGTTTGGGTGAACTAATAAATAGTGAGCGTACTCCTCGTGGATGGCATAGAGTATACTCTGTTATTGGAACAGAGTTGCCGGTGAACTCCGTGTTGGTATCAAGGAAATGGACTGGTGAAATCTATTCAAAAACTCTGGCAAAGCAATTCCCAAGCCGCGATTGGATTTTAACACGAATTATTCAGTTAGATGGTTTAGAGCCTGGTCGAAATAGAGGAGGAGACGTAGATACGTTAAAGCGATACATCTATATTCATGGTACTCCAGATACTACCGAGTTAGGCGTACCTGGCTCACATGGATGCATAAGAATGAATAACCAAGACGTCATCAACATTTCGGAGTGGGTTAGTACAGATACGTTAGTTTACATTGAATAGGTTTTTTGACATCTTAATGATTGATGCTTATTGGCACAATTTCGTGATGTGTTAAAGGACGCTAAAAAGAATAAAAATATTAATCAACCTGGTGGGGTAAATTAATGTCCTATAAATTTGAAGAAGGTAAAGATTTAATTATTGATGCGGTTGTAGAGAAGATTAAACACTCTATGACTGGTGATCAAACTCCATTTTGCGCTGAATTTGCAAAACAATTTTATGGTACAGTAGCCCTAGAGGATCTTCGTACGTGGCAAATTGAGGACTTATATGGAGCCGTGGTTAACTTCTGGTCTTTAATTGCGGAGCGTTCTCCAAATGAAACTAAGATCAGAATATATAATCCTGACTTTGAGCGCCATGGTTGGCAGACAACACATACTGTTGTTGAAGTAATTTGCAATGACATGCCCTTTATTGTGGATTCATTACGTATTGTCATTAATCGTATGGGCTTAACTTCTCATTTAAGTATTCATATGGGGGGTATTAAAGTAAAAAGAGACAGTAACCATCGAGTCTGTAAACTATTCCCTAGAAATGGTGAACTATCAGAGAAGGACGTCATCAACGAAGCTCCTATTTTTATTGAAATAGATAGGTTAACCGATCCTTTTATTTTATCTCAGTTGCATAAAAATTTTGAAAAATCACTAGAGGATAACAGGGCTGTATTTGAAGATTGGCTACAAATGAGGGCTAATGTTAAAGAGGTCATTAAAGAATTGGATTCTTGCTCTAAATTTGCTGATCCAAGTGAAGTAGAAGAAACAAAGGCCTTTTTAACTTGGTTAGAAGATCACCATTTTACCTTTTTAGGTATGCGTGATTACGATTTAATTAAAAATAAAAATGAAACCATTTTACAACCTATCCCAGAGACAGGATTAGGTGTATTACGACAGAATTTAACGAAGTCTACTGCTAGAAATATCACTGCAATGGGTCCTGAGGCCCAAGAGTTTATTATGTCCTCTCGTATCTTAGTCATGTCTAAAACGAACACACTATCTACAGTGCATAGAGATGCCTATACAGATTATATTGGAATTAAACGATTTAATAACAAGGGTGAAGTGATTGGAGAAAGACGAATTATTGGTCTATATACTTCTGCAGCATATAATACCAATCCTAAACACATACCCTTTTTACGCCATAAAGTGGCGCTTATCATGAAAAACTCTAACCTGACTCCCAATAGTCATGCTGGAAAAGTATTGTTGAATATTTTAGAGACATTACCTCGCGATGATTTAATCCAAGGTTCAGAAGAAGAGCTATTAGAGATTGCAATGGGCATATTCTATATGCAAGATAGAAAACGTATTCGTTTGTTTGCACGAATGGACGTGTATCGACGTTTTATATCATGCTTAGTGTATGTACCAAAAGATCGTTTTAATACTGAATTACGCTATGCAATGCAAGGAATTTTAGCGGAGAGTTTCAAAGCCGAGGAAATCAGTTTCTCTACGCACTTCTCAGAGTCTGTTTTAGCTCGAATTCATTTTATTGTAAAAGTTAATCCTAAGAAGTGTCCTGAATATGATTTAAAAGAAATCGAACAGAAACTGATCGAAATTGGCCGTTCTTGGACTGATGATCTGCAGCATCATTTATTAGAAGTGTATGGTGAAGAAAAATCGAATGCACTCTATTCGCAGTATAAAAATGCATTTCCGATGTCCTATTGCGATGTGTTTAGTCCAAGAACAGCTGTATATGACATTAAGCATATTGAGCTCTTGAATCCAGCCAATAAGTTAGGAATCAATTTTTATAAACCACTGGATGAAAGTGAAAATCATTTTCGTTTAAAAGTGTATCAACATGGAACGACCATTCCTTTGTCTGATGTGTTGCCAATTTTAGAGAAAATGGGATTAAAGGCGATTAGCGAAAGACCCTATGTATTGAAGTTTGAAGATGGAAAGGTGACTTGGATTAATGATTTTGCTTTACTATCAAACAGGGAAATCGATTTTAATTTAGACGATATCAAAGAGTTATTCCAAAGTGCTTTTGCTCGAGTTTGGTTTGGAGACGCAGAAAACGATGGCTTCAACAATTTAGTATTAGCAGCAGGTATGGATTGGCGTGAAGTTGCAGCCATGAGAACATACGCTAAATACTTCAAACAAATCGGGTTTACATTTAGTCAAGACTATATTGAAATGGCATTGAATAACAATGTTTCAATAGCCAGAAAGTTAGTGAAATTGTTTCATACTCGTTGTAATCCCGTGAAGATTAAAAATCGAGAAGAGAAATATTCTGCTTTGGTTGCTGAAATTCTAGCTGATTTAGATAATGTATCCAACTTAGATGAAGATAAAATAATTCGTCAATACGTCAGTGCGATTGGAGCAACACTAAGAACTAATTTTTATCAATTAGACCATACTGGGAATCCTAAAAACTATATATCCATTAAATTAAGCAGTAAATCTATACCTGGAGTTCCTAAACCACATCCAATGTTTGAGATATTTGTTTATTCACCACGATTTGAAGGAGTGCACTTACGCTGTGGTAAAGTAGCCAGAGGAGGTTTACGTTGGTCTGATAGACGTGAGGATTTTCGAACTGAAATTTTGGGATTAATGAAGGCCCAACAAGTCAAAAACTCTGTGATTGTACCTAGTGGAGCAAAGGGTGGTTTCGTACCTAAACACTTACCAGTCAATGGTTCTCGCGAAGAAATTTTGGAAGAGGGAATTACCTGTTACAAGTTATTCATCAGAGGATTGCTAGATATCACCGATAATTATAAAGATGGTCAAATTGTAAAACCAAACAATGTAGTTTTTTATGATGAGGATGACCCCTATCTTGTTGTTGCTGCTGACAAGGGAACAGCTACATTTTCCGATATTGCAAATTCAATCTCACAAGAATTTGAGTTCTGGCTTGGTGATGCATTTGCGTCTGGAGGCTCTCTTGGGTATGACCATAAAAAAATGGGAATTACAGCTAAGGGTGCATGGGAATCCGTTAAACGTCATTTTTATGAGCTAAATATAGACATCAATAAACATGATTTTACAGTGGTTGGCATTGGCGACATGGCTGGAGATGTCTTCGGAAATGGTATGCTCTTATCTAAGCACATTAAATTAGTTGGGGCTTTTAACCATCTACATATTTTTGTTGATCCCAATCCCAATGCGGAAAAAAGCTTTGCTGAAAGGGAGCGCTTGTTTAATTTGCCTCGTTCTAATTGGACCGATTATGACAGTAAATTAATTTCGAAAGGCGGGGGCGTATTCAATCGTAACGCAAAATCAATTCCTGTAAGTCCTGAAATGCAAAAGGTATTTGGCATCAAACAAACTGTGATCGAGCCGAATGAATTAATTAAAGCCATTTTAAAAGCTGAAGTTGATTTGTTATGGAGTGGTGGGATTGGGACTTATGTCAAAGCCAGTACAGAGTCAAACTCAAGCGTAGGAGACAAAACCAATGACGCAACTCGCGTAAACGCGAATCAGTTACGATGCAAAGTAATTGGTGAGGGTGGTAACTTAGGTTTAACCCAATTAGCTCGTGTTGAATACAGTCTCTGTGGAGGAATGGATTTTACCGATTTCATTGATAACTCCGGTGGTGTAAATTGCTCTGACAAGGAAGTCAATATTAAAATATTGCTTAATAGCGTTGTTAATGCTGGTGATTTAACGGCTAAACAAAGAAATGAACTTTTAAGCGATATGACCGATGAAGTTGCTAAATTAGTGCTTCGAGATAACTTCTTGCAAACCCGAGCGATAAGTTTATCTTCATCTCAATCCTTACGATCTCTAGAACTGCATAGCCGTTATATTAATGAGTTGGAGCGTACCGGTAAAATTGATAGGTCTTTAGAGTTTTTACCCGATGAAAAAGCATTAATGGAACGTAAACTGAAAGGTAAAGGACTCACACGGCCAGGAATTGCCGTTTTAATGTGCTACAGTAAGACGATCTTGAAGGAGCAAATTCTAGCTTCTGATGTGCCTGAAGAAAGCTACATGAGTAATGTACTCATTACTGCATTTCCAAAACCACTGCAAGAGCGCTTTAGTAAACAAATGCAGGATCATCCTCTTAAACGAGAAATTATTGCTACACGTTTAAGTAATATCATTGTTAATGAGATGGGATTTACATACGTATATAGGCTGCAAATTGAAACGGGAGCTCCAGTAGCTGCTATCGTAAGAGCTTATATGATCACACGATCAGTGCTTAATCTAGAGAATATTTGGAAACAAATTGAAGAGCTTGGAAATAAAATATCTTCTCAAACTCAAATTGATATGATGATGCTCTATGTGAGACTTTCAAGGAGAGTTGCAAGATGGTTCTTGAGAACACAACGACGGTCTTTGGATATTGCCGACACCATTAAATTGTATTCAGAAGGTGTATCAGAGCTAAAAGCATGCATGCCCAGTGTGTTTGGAGAAAAATTCTTAACGCAATATAAGGAACAATATCAGGAAAAAATTGCTGAAAGCATTCCTGCTGAGCTAGCTCACGAATTAACAGTGACTAGAGGTTTATTTGCAGCAGCAGACATCATCGAAATTGCTCATGAACGAAAAGTTAAAATTGATAAAGTTGCTGAAATATACTTTGGCATCGGAGAATACCTGGATATAGGCTGGTTGAGAACACAAGTGATTGTTCATCCCACCGAAAATCATTGGGAATCATTATCAAGAGAAGCTCTGAGAGATGATTTAGATTGGCAACAAAGACAGTTGACCGATGCAATTTTAGGATTTGATTCCAATAATCATAACTTACAATCGAGATTAGAGTTTTGGGGTAAGGTGCATAAAGAGCTTATTGAGCGTTGGCATCGCATTATCAAGGAGCTCAAATCAACTGCCTCATTAAATTACACCATGTATTTAGTGGCTACCAGGGAGTTGCTGGATTTAACGCAAACAACCTTGCAATCAAATTTAAAGATGGAAGAAATAAGCTAACTGTTAAACTAGGAGCAGTGTTAAATGGATAATAAAGCAAAAACGGCATATTCACCGAGTGTTAAATTCTTGCATTGGTTAATTGCATTATTAGTAATTGTTATGCTATGTGTTGGCTTCTTCTTGGAGAGTATTCCTGATGCCTATCAATCGACGGCATATATGCTTCATAAATCAACAGGAATAACTATTTTATTTTTGATGATAATCCGATTTATCTGGGTGCATTGGAGTGGCAAACCTCCTTTGCCTGAAACGATGAAATCATGGGAAAAAGTACTGTCTCGATTTGTGCAGTATTCATTTTATGTATTACTGATTCTTATGCCTTTAAGCGGCTGGATCTTGTCTGTTGCGGCTGATCGTATTCCTGTCTTTTTTAATTTATTTAAAGCGCCATTACCATGGATTAGTCCAAACAAGTCCTTGGCTGACTTTATGGGCGAAACACATGAGGTTATTGCTTGGATTATTATTGTTTTTCTAGCTTTGCACACCCTTGGGGCTTTAAAACATCATTTTATTGATAAGGATCGAGTTCTTAAAACCATGCTTCCAGGTAACAACGATTAAATTGAAGGTTAGTCGTCATTCACTCAATGAATGGCGACTAAATGATGATTAGTGAAGCGAATGTTAAGGGAAGGACAATAATGAATTTAGGCAAATCGGTGATTCATGACCAGCAAATAATACCGAAGTAATGTCTTCTTTAAGGCAACTAGCAGCAATGATGTAATTATTTTCTCCTACAAGAGAAAAATCCACTAGTTCTCCATACTCCCGTTGGCTATCATCAAAATAGATCACTTGGCCTGAATACAGTTTTTCACTTGTTATTATTCGATATAATTTTAACTCATGTTTAATACTGGCTTTATAATGTGTTCTAGCTATAATTTCCTGGCCTTTATAACAACCCTTGTTAAAGTTTATGTAGTGAGTAAGGTGAAGATCTAAGCGGTGTGGTAAGAACAGACCTCGGGAATCTGGGTATATTTCGAGGTGTTTGTTTGCTAATTGCATGCTATGCCAGGTAAGTGAGCCTAATAATTGATTTCTCGTAGTGAATGAACTAGTCATCCTATCAGCTTGTTCTTCTGTAATAATGATGTAATAGAAACCATTTTCTAAATGATACAAACAAAAATCCTCTGTACTCATTGTACTGTATGCGTTTATGTCAAAAAGACCCGGTTCAATTCCATTAGGCAATACGTCATCCAAATTCTGGAAATAGAAGCCAAATATCTTAACCTGTTGATTTTTGTATAATTTAATACGTGAAAGCACTGCTGTTTTTGCTAAAGAATTGATTGTGCTTTCTAGGATATCCAATGGAAGAATCATCTTAATTCCACGCCAATCGATGATGTCAATCAGTGACAGAATTCTACCTTTTAAATTGCATTGGGCTCCTTGTAGAGCAGTGCTGTTAGATAGTAAATTGAGGTCACAAGTTAACTGGCCTTGCAAAAATTCTCGAGATTTATCACCTTCGACTTCAATAATCCCCAAATAGGAAAGATCAAATAAATAATTGAGCTTCGGATTTAATTCCAATTCCTGATCAATGGGTTTGAAAGTAGTCAATACGCGATCATTTATAGTTGTAGTGTGTTGGATACAAGATAACATAATTATTTATGGATTTGATTCATAACTAAGGAGTTGTAGTGTAACATCATCACTGTTTTTTGAACTAGTAAATTCATGATTTGAGGTTTCTAGATGTTGACTGAAAAAAAGAAAGCCCATCTTGTTTGGAAGTGCCGAAGAGGTATGCTCGAGTTAGATCTTATATTACAGCAAGTTTTGAACAAAGGACTTCACACTATGAGCGACCAGCAACTCGTTTTGTTTGATCAACTTTTAGAAAATACAGATCCAGAATTATATACTTGGTTAATGGGTTATGAAGAGCCTTTAGATAAAGGATTAAGAGAAATTGTCAGCTACATCCGTACTCAGTATTAAACCTGGCCAGTCAAAATTATTCTTAAAATTTACTACTATTCTTTTTGTATGCTCATTGGGTTTGATATTCCTTTCATCTCTGTCGCTTAGTGTGAAAATTGTATTAGTACTCTTGTATGCCTATCTATTCAAAAACGACATTATAAATCGTGGAGCTTGCTATGAAGTGAAGGAAATTAGATGTCACAAAGAGAAGTCCTGGGAAATCCAAAAAAGAGACGGAACTACAGAACAATACGACGAAATGAATATTCTTATGCATAATTTTCATTTTCAGTTACTTCAATTTAAGCACGTTAATAAAAGAAAAATTTATATTTTATTTAATGATCAATTATCTAGCGATCAGTGGCGCATGATTCATCTGATGTCTCATTTCAAATAGTATATAATTATACAAAGCGATCAACAACAATACATTATTACCTTTAATCGTTTGAGAATTCTAATAAATGGAATGAGGAATGTATGAACACTAAAACACGTTTTAGTGAAGAACAATTGATTGGATTAGCACAACAAGGTGACATTGAAGCATTTAATCAATTATTTCAAAAATACAACGATAAAATAAAGCAAATTGTCTATTTTTATACAAGTGACTGGACGAATGTAAATGATTTGGCTCAAGAAGTCATGATTAAAATATTTAAGAGCCTTTCTTCTTTTAATGAACACAGTAAATTTTCAACTTGGGTTTATAAAATAGCACAGAATACCATTAAGAATTATTATCGATCTTGTGTATTTCGTTCAGAGTCTGAACAAAAATTCATTATTCAAATGCAGAATAACCAGCCAAACTCACCGGAGTCAAATATCATTGGTCTAGAAATGAATTCTTTGCTAAAAAAGGCTTTGGCAGATCTTCCGCAAGATCTGAGGGTTTGTTATGGGCTGCATCTTTTAGATGGAAAGACCTACGAATACATTGCTAGAAGAATGAATTGCCCAATTGGCACTGTACGTTCCCGTATTTCTAGAGCAAAAAAGCAAATTAAAGATATAGTCGTAGGCTATACCTCCTAGTCAAAGAAATATATTTAGAGTCAGCAGCTGCTATTAAAAATACATATGCTAAAATAGTTTAACTCAACTAAGCCAATTTACATCAAACATGCTTGAAAGCGATCGCTTAATCAGTTCACAAAGTATAGGTAGTGAAGAAGCTATAGACAGAGCTATAAGACCACTTAGCCTTAGTGAATACACGGGACAAGAGGCAGTAAGCTCTCAGATGCAAATATTTATTGATGCTGCTCGTAAACGAAAGGATCCTCTTGATCATGTGCTTATATTTGGACCACCTGGTCTTGGAAAAACAACCCTGGCTAATATTATTGCCCATGAGATGGGTGTGAATATAAGACAAACTTCCGGTCCTGTCATAGAGAGAGCAGGGGATATTGCCGCTATTCTAACAAATCTTCATGAGAATGATGTTTTGTTTATTGACGAGATTCATCGATTAAGCCCCGTGATTGAAGAGATATTGTATCCAGCAATGGAGGACTATAAACTTGATATTATGATTGGAGAGGGGCCAGCAGCAAGATCAATCAAACTGGAATTACCACCCTTTACTCTAATAGGTGCTACGACGCGAGCGGGACTTTTAACCTCTCCACTCAGAGATAGATTTGGCATCGTTCAACGATTAGAATATTATTCTGTTGACTCTTTGACCAAGATTGTTACACGTTCTGCTCATTTGCTGAATGTTCAAACTGAATTTGAGGGATCCAAGGAAATCGCATTGCGTTCACGAGGTACACCGCGAATAGCAAACAGATTGTTGCGTCGTGTTAGAGACTACGCTGAAGTCAAAGGCAATGGTATCATCACGCTTGAGATAGCTAAAAAAGCGTTGGAAATGTTAGAGGTTGATAAACATGGCTTCGATATTATGGATAGGAAGTTACTGATGTCAGTCATTGAACGATTCAATGGAGGGCCTGTTGGCGTCGATAGTATTGCAGCAGCCATCGGAGAAGAAAAGGGTACAATTGAGGATGTAATCGAGCCCTTTTTAATACAGCAAGGGTTTTTAATGCGTACACCTCGTGGACGAGTAGCAACTGCTATAGCTTATCAACACTTTGGCTTAAACCCTATAGAACAGGAAGGATAGAGAATGGGCTTTGTACCGGTCTATGATCATCAAATAAGGGTATACGCTGAGGACGTAGACTATATGGGTATAGTCTATCATTCTAATTATTTATGCTATTTTGAGCGAGCTAGAACTGAATTGTTGAGAAAAAATAATGTCTTGCTTAGTGAGTTAATGAAACAAGATATTTTGTTTGCGATACATGAAATATCCATAAAGTATATTTATCCAGCAAGACTTGATGATTATTTAAACATAAAAACGAGTATTTCAGAAATCAGGCACTGCAGTCTTGTTTTCAACCAACGCATGTTTAATCAGGATCAAAAATTAATATGTAGGGCTCAAATTCAAGTGGCTTGTGTTGATAGTAATTTAAAACCAAAGCGCCTACCAAGATTCAGATAAGTACTATTTTTACTGAATCGTATGAGTTGAGAGCGTATCGATAGAACAAAAATGAATATAACCTTTGATTAGCGGAGAACAAAGTGACAGGTCAAGCGAATGTATTAATGTATTTTATGCAAGCAGGTTTGGTCGTAAAAACAGTAATGATATTACTTTTAATCACGTCGATTATCTCTTGGACCCTAATTTTTCAGAGAGCCTGGTTTTTTACACGCAGAAGCCAAATGACTGACCAATTTAATCGTCGTTTCTGGGATAGCGGGGATCTCAGTAAATTATACGCAGACATCGACTCTCAGCATGAAGATAACCAAGGTCTAGCGAATATATTCCATGCAGGGTTTAAAGAGTTTGTACGAGCAAGAAAGCTTGGAACAGTTGCCATAGGGCCAATACAACGAGTAATGCAAATTAGTCATGCTAAGGAAGCTGAAAAGCTTGAGCAGCATTTGCCATTTTTTGCATCAGTAGGTTCAATTTCACCCTACGTTGGTTTATTTGGTACAGTTTGGGGTATAATGACCTCGTTTCAGGCTTTAGGACAAGCGCAACAAGCAACTATCGCCATGGTTGCCCCAGGAATTTCAGAGGCACTAGTTGCCACTGCTTTGGGTTTGTTTACGGCGATTCCTGCAGTAATTGCTTATAACAGATACACAACTAAAGCGAATACCTTGCTTGATAAATACGACCTTTTTCAAGAAGAGCTCATTTCTTTGATAGAACAGCAAACATCAAGCTCTTCAAGGGGATAATAAAAAAATGAAGCGATCAAAGTCGACTCGTGAAAGACCTATGTCAGAAATCAACGTAGTACCTTACATTGATGTGATGTTAGTACTTCTCGTTATTTTCATGATCACTGCTCCTATGTTAACACAAGGGGTCACTGTGGATTTGCCTAAAGCGGCAAGCGAAACACTCCCATCGACAGATAAGGAGCCTATTATTGTTTCTGTTAATCAACAAGGCGTTTATTTTCTAAACATAAGCGAAAGACCAGCTGATCCCATAGAATCCCAAGCACTGGTAGTTCGGGTCGCTGCTGAACTTGAATTAGCAAAGCAAACTGGACAAAAGATTAATGTATTGGTAAAAGGTGACCAAGGCGTTAACTATGGCAAGGTCGTACAAGCTATGGCTTTATTGAAAAAGGCCGGCGCAGAGCAAGTTGGACTCATTACAGATTCACAAAATAGCGATTCAGAGGCCCAGGCATGATACGAACACCTAACTATCGCAAAGCATTTATTTCTGCATTAATGCTGCATGTATTCTTGATCATTATCTTGATTTCCGATACCAGCACGAGCAAACCGGCTTTAACACAGGAAGCAAAAAACACCCCTGGCACCCTACAACCAGTGGCTCAGAACCAAGAAGTTGTGAAGGCCGTTAGTGTTGATAGTAAAGAAGTCATGGATAAGGTTAATCAACTTAAACAGCAACGCGAACAGCAAAAAAAGGCTGAACTTGCACGGCAACGTGAATTGCAACGTCAAGCTGAGGCTGCAAAACAACAACGAATAAAGGAACAACAGGAGATAGCTAAGCTCAAAGAAGAGGCAAATAAAATCGCTATCGCTAGAAAAAAGGAAGCAGAAGAAGAGAAGAAACGTTTGAAGGAACTCGCTGATCAGAAACAAAAAGAAGCGAAGCGTATTGAAGAGTTAAAAAAGCAGAGTGAGGAATTAGCGAAGAAGCGTGAACTTGAAGCTAAAAAACTTGCGGATCTTAATAAGAAACGAGCCGAGGAAAATGCAAAAGCTGAGAAATTAAAAGCAGAGCAAGCTCGATTGGCGAAAGAAAAGGCCGACTTAGCGAGTAAAAAACAAGCTGAAGCCATTGCTAAGCAGCAGGCTGCAGAGAATGCAGAAAGACAAGCACAAATCGCAGGAGAAGTTGATAAATACAAGGCTTTGATTTTGAATGCAATAGGACGGAATTGGATTTTGCCAGAAAATGTTAATAGTAACCTGGAATGCAAGTTTAGAATTCGTCTTGCACCCGATGGAACGGTCTTGGACGTCTCTTTGACACAAAGCAGTGGTGATCCAATTTTAGATCGCTCAGCACAAACAGCCATTAATAAGGCATCTCCTCTTCCAGTGCCTAGCGATCAAGAAATATTTAATAATTTTCGTGATATCAGTTTAACCGTTCGTCCAGAACAAGTTAGGGGGTAGAAGTCGTGATCAATCGTATGATTACTGTATTTATGATGTTATTGTCAGTTCATGTTTACGCGCTAGATCTTGAGCTAACACAAGGTATTAATTCAGCATTACCTATTGCAATCAATTCATTTGGTTCCGATCCAACTGCGGCGGAAATTAGCCAAATTATAGAAAACGATTTGAATCTCTCAGGTCAATTTAAAATTATTTCAGGTCCACAAAGTGTCAATGCTCAGTCCTCGATAGGTGTACTGCGCCAGCTGGGTGCAGACAGTGTTGTGACTGGAAATGTAACTCGTGCTGGTAGTGGCTATCAAGTTAGCTTTTCACTTGCAGATGCGGTTAATAAAGGCAATATTCTTCTTACTAAATCCTTCAATATTGGTTCTGGACAAGTAAGACCTTTAGCACATCACATTAGTGATGAAATATATCAAAAGCTAACTGGAGAAAGAGGAATTTTTTCTACACGAATCGCCTATATTTCAGTTCAAAGAGGCGGGCAAAGAAATCGTTACTCTCTAGAGGTAGCTGATGCAGATGGTCATAACCCACAGAGTCTGTTGGTGTCTTCTGAGCCAATTATGTCACCTTCTTGGTCACCAGACGGTAAGTCAATTTCTTATGTGTCTTTTGAAAGAAAACGTGCGCAGATATTTACAGTATCGGTGGAGACCGGACAACGAAAGTTAATTACTAGTTTTCCAGGAATCAATGGTGCACCTGCATGGTCACCTGACGGTAGAAAGTTATCAGTGGTATTGTCTAAAAGTGGTACTCCTAAAATCTATGAAGTGGATTTAGGAAGTGGCAGCATGAAGCAGATTACCTTTGGTGATTCAATCGATACAGAGCCACGTTATTCACCAGATGGACAGAGCTTATTATTTACATCTGGTCGCGGAGGCTCACCTCAGATATATAAATTGTCTTTATCCAGTGGTCAAGTAAGTCGATTGACATTCGATGGCAATTACAATGCTCGTGCCTCTTATACTCCCGATATGAAAAGTATTGTTATGCTGCATAGAGGTGATGACAAGCGATTTAACATAGGCATACAAGGTGCTTCAGGTGGTCCTATTGCTACCTTGACGTTCTCTGGTATGGATGAGTCGCCCACTGTTTCACCAAATAGCCGATTAGTTCTGTATGCTACACACCAACAAGATAAGGGCGTATTGGGTATAGTATCGGTTGATGGACGGATAAGATTAAGGTTACCTGCTCGCGAAGGAGATGTACAAGAGCCTGCTTGGTCGCCCTATTTGGGATAGATATGAAGAAATATATTGTAGGTCTATTGCTTATATGTTGTTCTGCGTCAATTCATGCTTGGAATGCAATGGGGCATGAATTGGTTGCGCAAATTGCCTATGATAATTTAAGCGAAAATGCAAAAAAGATGTGTCAGACCCTTTTAAGGGCGAACAACAAATCCGTAGATAGAGTCTTTGTTAAATCAGCCATTTGGTTAGATTTGATAAAGTTAAAGGATGTTCATTGGTTTGATGCCCTACATTATATTGATATTCCTTATACGGTTGATGCAACGTCTCTTCCGCCTATACAAGATGCTAATGCATTGTGGGGCATTAAACAGGCGACAAATGTTTTATTATCCTCTAAAGCCACTTTAAAAGATAAGAATTTAAGCTTAAAAATACTAATTCATCTTGTAGGAGATATTCATCAACCTTTGCATACAGTTAATAGGGTAAGTAAAAGATTGCCTCAAGGTGATTTAGGTGGAAATCTATATGCCCTCGCAAAAACGCCAATCGGTCAGAATTTGCATCAATATTGGGATAATGGCGCAGGCGTTTTACTTGGCCAAACAAAACTCTTTCAAATCAGAAATAAAGCCAGCCAACTCGAACAGAAATGGTCTTGTACTATAGCCAAAAAGCAGATTAATCCACAAAAGTGGGTTAATGAAGCGCATAGATTAGCAGTGACGCAGGTTTACGTTACACCCGCGTATAGGACACCAGGTAAACGCTACCAATTAAGTGCGCAAAGTATTTCTCAAAAACAAATACTACTTGCTGGGTGCCGATTAGCTAATCTTCTCAACATGATTGCAGATAAATTGCCAATTTCTTAATTAATTAATAAGATTCCTATGTTATAATGCTGAAATTATATTTTATTTGGTATAATAAAATTCAATATAGAGCAAGGTTACAATAAAATGGCTAGATTGCCCGCAGATAATGAAAGTAATCGCTTGAAACAGTGCCTGGTCATTGTTATATCCAAGCGTTCGCGATACCCAAGTCACAAACTCCCCTCAAATTAAGTTTACTCCTGGGAGCAGCTGTGCATCCCTTACGATGCACATGGCTTCAATACATGGTCTACTTTTAGACCATTAAATCAGGTTCTGTTGATACAATACCTATTTTTCAAAGTAGATACTGAGAGCTAATCAGTTTTATTTATGCATACTAACTGATGAGACTTAAGTCTCATTAGCTCATAGATTATGTCTTTTTAAACGTATTGTCATTGTTGACAGAACTTAATGCATTTAATTTATTTACATAAGTTGATAGTGACATGAGTAAAGTTAATTTAGATTTAATGACAAACGCAATAAAGAGCAGTGCAGACAAAACTACAAAACAGCTTACAGATGCTATAGTGGACGAAAGCTATATCAGGGATAGTTTAGAATCTACACCACATGAAATGAGACTTGAGAAAGTTTGTGCGAAAGACAACAAAGGGAATACCATGCTTCATAAGGCTGCTAATGACCCTGAATTACTCAAGCAAATTTTAGGATATTTACCCGAAGAGCATCGTTTAGAGGCTGTCAAAGTGATTAAGAATTTTGGAGTTACTGTACTTCACATGGCAAAATCCAATATTAAATCCCTTAATGCAATACTAGAGAGTATACCGTTTGAAAGTAGACTCGATGCCATTAGGATTTCAAACAACTATGGGGACTCAGTTCTGCACTGGAAGGCTAAAAATCCAGAGGCTTTAAAAGCAATTTTAGAGCGATTACCAGAAAATCACCGTATTAAAGCTGTGCTGATAGCTAATAATCATGGAAGTACCGTCCTGCATTGGGCTGCTAAAAATCCTGAATCGCTCAAAGTGATTTTAGACCGTCTAGATGAAAATCAAAGATTTGAAGCAGTAATGGTTGAAAGTGGTTTAGGATACACTGTGCTCCATAAGGCTGCAGAAGACCTTGAATCCATTAAGGTTATCCTGGAAAGATTACCACTCGAAAAAAGGTTACAGGCGATTCAGGCAAAGGAAAGGAAGAGCGGTAGAATGGTTTTTGATTTACTGAATCCAAAGAGGGATTTACTTCCTATTATTCTTAAAGACATAACCGCCCATGGTTTAGCGGATATAGTTAATGTTTTCCCTAAGATTCTAGGCTCACAGCTGAAGCAGATGGGCATAAGAAAGTTAAGACACTCAATTGATAGATTGAGAATGCTTCCAAAGGATCATAAAAGTGATCTTATTGATCCAATGTTGGATGACCTGGAAAACAATTTAAATGAGTATTTGCTAGCATCCATAGGCAACGAAGGATATTGATAGTCGAACAGTTGGGAGGTCATTGATGGACAAGAAGTGCCTCTCAACCTCTGCGTAATTGAACTTTAGCCAATCGTGTCTCAATTGCATAAGTCCGATTGAATGCAATCAATAAGTTTTAAAATAGACTAAAATAGATATATATTACAAGCCAAATAGAATCAGGGAGGAGTAACATGAAGTGGTCTAGTACAGTCCTCCTTTTACTGTGCTCCTTGAGTTATGAATTAAGCCACGCCAATATTATTGTTGGAGTTCCAACTTATCGACCACCCTATGTGATTAACCCTACTCAAGGTTTTGATATTCAATTAATCAATAACATCTGTGTACGTTTAAATGAGAAATGTATTTTAAAAACCATGGATTTTGGCTTAATCGAAAGGGCACTAAGAAATGGAGAAATTGATGTAGCGATTGGGGCAATTACTATCTCTGATGAAAGGCTTCATTATTTTGTATTTAGTCTACCCTATATGGCTAGTTATGGTGAGTTTGTGGTGTCAAGGAACAGTAAAATTAAACAAGTTAATGAGTTGGAAACTAAACAAGTCGGGGTGATTTCAGGAAGTGATCTTGATGAGTTTATTAATGATTATTTTAGTGAGTTATTTAGGATTACACAGTTCAAATTAATTGATGACTTGTTGTTAGCTTTAAAAAATAAGAAAATTGATGCCATGTTTGTAGATAGGAAATCAATAGGGTATTGGCAGACTAAAAACACGAATGATTTAAAAGTAATTGGTTCATCGATACTGATTGGAAAGGGATTTGGCATAATGGCTATGCCTAAAAATATTAGCCTAATTAACCGAATGAACAAGGTATTATTACAACTTGAAAATGATGGTACATATACAAGGATTTATAATTTATATTTTATATAGGCTTGTTGCTTTCCGTTCCTGATAGGTTGCGGCTGAAATTAGTGCTTTAGTGGACGGAGACCAGTGGGGCGTTTCCATTTTCCCCAGCGGTTCCGTTCCTCATTTTCCAAACCAAAGCGAGCTGCGCCCACAAGGGAGCAGATATTAAACTATTTTAACTCTGCAACGATTCAATCACAGCACCTAAAAATCGTGTTGCCTCACCACCAGTTACTGCTCTATGATCAAAACTTAGAGATAATGGTAATAATTTATGAGATTCAATTTTTCCCTCTTTAGTGACTACAGCTCCTTGATATAATCTTCCTACGGCTAGAATGGCAACCATAGGGGGAACAATAATAGGACTTGCGAAACGACCTGCAAATTTACCAAAATTGGATAACGTTATAGTTGCCCCTTTCAATTTATCAGCTGTAACAGCTCTATTCCGAACAGACTCTTTAAAGTCATCAATTAATTTGCGCAACTCACTGTCAGAGTGACTTGCTGCATCGTGTATTACGGGTACAAATAGGCCTTCGTCATTATCCATCGCTAAACCAAGATGAACTTTATCAAAGCATTGCCTTGCTGAATGTTTGGTATCAAACCAAGCATTTAATGCGGGCTCTTTTTGGGCTGCGTGTACTATGGCTCGTATTAAACGCACAGTAATGTCCGTACCTTGTTTCCATTGATGTATATCTGCTTCATCAAAAATACTCACAGGTACAACTTCGGAATGGGACTGATTCATGCTATTAAGCATTGCTCGGCGAACACCTTTAAGTGGTTCAAAACCTACCGGTGGTTTTGCATTAATGTCTGCTTGACGTTGGACATCCTCTTTAGTGATCATACCGTGATCACCCGACCCTTTTAGGCTTGATAATTCAACATTTAATTTTTTGGCAAGCATTCTAACTGCTGGAGTCGCCTTAATTCGAGCCCCACTGCTTTGTTGTGAGCCAATGATAAAATTGTCTTCAGTGATTTCACTGCTTTCCTCTAAATTGCCTACTACCGTTCCTTTATCGACAGGTTTTTCGCTGCTTGAAACAAATCCGACCAATGGTTCACCAGTCTTAATAACGTCACCTGGTTTACCAAATAATTTTCCTATTTTTCCGGCTTGAGGGCAGGGCACATCAACCACTGCTTTTGCAGTTTCCATAGACACTAATGGCTGATCAACAGATACTGTATCGCCTTCTTTTACAAACCATTCGTGAATTTCAGCATCTGGCAAACCTTCACCTAAGTCAGGTAAATTAAAAATATTCATTATTACTCCATTATGCTCATTACTGTGTTTTTAATTCGTGAAACGCTGGGTATGTATTGTTTTTCTAATTGAAAATAAGGCATAACCGTATCATAACCCGTAACACGCAAAACAGGAGCTACTAAATCAGTTAAACAATGCTCCATGATTTGTGCAATGATTTCTGCACCTACTCCACACGTTCTTGCTCCTTCATGCACAATAACACATCGTCCTGTTTTGCATACTGAAGCAAGAATTGTCTCAATATCAAGCGGCTTAATTGTTGCAACATCAATGACTTCACAGGAAATGCCTTCATCGCCTAATTGTTTGGCGGCTTGTAAAGTTTCGTGCATGCTAGCCCCCCAACTGATCAAGGTTAAATCCTCACCCTGTTGCAGAGTAAAGCATTTACCTATCGGTAGAGCTACTCCATCATCAGGAACAGGTTGTTTAACCAATCGATATATTCTCTTTGGCTCCAGAAAAATAATGGGATCGGGATTGCGAATTGCAGCAAGTAATAAACCGTAAGCACGTTTAGGAGATGATGGAATAACCACCTGTAAACCAGGGATATGCGCAAATAAGGCTTCTGTACTTTCAGAATGGTGTTCCGGTGCTCTAATTCCGCCGCCAAAGGGTGCTCTATAGACAATCGGGCAATGCAAACGACCCCGTGTTCGGTTACGCATCCGTGCAGCATGAGATATTATTTGATTCATGCCTGGGTAGATAAAACCCATGAATTGAAACTCAGCAACCGGCTTCAGTCCTTGAATAGACATGCCTACAGCAAGACCAGCAATCATGGATTCAGCTAAGGGAGTATCGAAGACTCGTCTTTCTCCAAAGCGTTCCTGCAAGCCTACAGTAGCACGAAAGACACCGCCGTTTTTGCCTACATCTTCACCGAAGACAATAACATTTTCATCATGAGCCAACTCATAGGCTAAAGCCTGAGTGACTGCTTCGATTAAGGTAATATCAGGCATGTGAAAACTCCTCCATGGCGATTGCACGTTGTTCTACTAAGTATTCTGGAAGTTCAGCATAATGATGATCAAAAATACTGGTAATGGGTTGAGGTTTAGTACTCAAATACTCATCTACCGCTTTTTCTACTGCCTCAGAGCATTCAAGGACTAATTGCTCCTCATCTTGTGCTGTCCATATTTTTTGTTCCGTTAGGTAATTCTTAAAGCGAGCGATGGGTTCCTTAGACTTGGCTTGCTCTACTTCATCAGCAGGTTGGTAGCGTGTTGCATCATCTGCGGTGGTATGATCACATAAACGATAGGTTAGAGCCTCAATCAACGTAGGTCCTTCACCTCGTCTAGCTTTTTCAATGGCATCCCCAATCACTTGTCTAGTCGCCAAGATGTCATTACCATCGATTTGAATACCATCAAATCCTGCTGCGAATGCCTTTTGAGCAATCGTTTGTGTACCAGATTGTTTGTCTCTAGGTACTGAAATTGCCCATTGGTTGTTGTTCACTACGAAAACCACTGGAAGATTCCACGTCCCAGCAACATTGATTGCTTCATAAAAGTCACCTTCAGAGGTTCCTCCCTCGCCCAGACAGACAACCGCAACTCTAGGTTGCTTTCTATATTGAAAGGCAAATGCAACACCTGTGGCATGAAGGCATTGTGAGGCAATGGGTACACAAATTGGTAGGTCTTCTGAGTTGTTAGCAAAATTACTACCACGTTCATCGCCACCCCAAAATGCAAGAATTTCTGACATTTTTACTCCGCGCTGAATTTGCGCAGCATAGTCCCGATAGTAGGGGACTAACACGTCGTCGGGTTTCATGGCATGACCAATCGCTGTTGAAATTGCTTCTTGACCATTGATAGGGGCATAAGTTCCCATTTTTCCTGTACGTTGTAATGCAATGGCTTTTTTATCAAATGTACGTGTAAGTACCATTATTTTATAGAGATCTTTTAAAATGGATTCATTTTTTGTAAAAGGCGGAGGTGAGCTTGTTAGCTCCCCATGTTCATTGAGGTATTGCGTATAATTTACTGTAAATTGAGCAACTGTTGACATTAAATAGCTCCTTGTCAGTAATGAGTTGCCATAGAATACTCAGAAATGCTGCTAAACTCCAGACTATTTATAATAAATAGGCTCTGTTGGTTTTGATTTAGTAGCCACTTTGCTATCGCGGCATACTCACGGCAAGGACGCAGATCAAGAAAATACGGACACTCTATGGAGTGATCCCTTTTGTGTTTAATTCGGTATGATCTGGAGCTTGTAATTTTTCCGACTCAGTACGCACGAAACCCATGATTAATGAACAAACTTCTCGCCCCCACTTTTCAAGGAATTTATTTTGTCCGCGAGGCGATGATGACTCCATGAAAACATTTTTTAAGCATGCGCTTATGGCTTTAAACCATTCATCGCATAAATAGAGATCTGTGTCGCTTGATTTAATGGTATGTGAAATCAATTTTGCAGCTTCTGAACGGATACTTCCATTAGTCATTGAGATGAACTCATGACATAAAGATTCAATAATGGTTTGTGAGCATTCTTCCATAACTGTTTCAGACAATGGTTTTCGTGCATTTGCTTTTAGAGACTCTTCTAAGGCGTACTTGAGCGTTTGTTTTAAGGAGTAGACTCTGTGAGGGAAGCCTTCAACACTATGGCCTTGTAGCCTATAGTTCGGTGGCAATTTGCTCAGGGCATAGGCAAGGGTTGTGTGTTTCATTTGAATGGCTTTGGTGATTGTGTGCAATTTTGAAAAATCATAATTTTCACCTTGTATAAATGAGGCGGCATCCAATAATTTATAATCATGATCCATCAATCCAGAACATATCGTTAATTTGAAAAGATCCTCTAGTAGGCTCTGCAGTTTATTTTTATGTACGGTAATATGAGTTTTGAATTCATTCAACCACTGCTCTAGTTCAAGGTTATTAAGACCCAGACTTTCAGCAGGCAGATCAGAAAGAAAGAACATAAATCCTTTGAGCATTACTTTAGCGTAGTTACTTCGTACTTGATAATTTTCTTCTACAGGGATGGGTTCCCCTTCTACTAAATAATTGTGTTCAAAGGCTGTATCCATAAGGTTGTATGTGCTGTTTGACATGATACTTCTTATGCAGGTTTCGAAATAAACCAACACATATTTAGGTGTTGCTTGTCCACCTTTAAAAGTGCTCATTGCTGGTGCAATCACTTCTTCATGAATCTGACGTATGAGTTGCATTTGCCATTCACGTAATACATAGTAGTCCGTGTTTTTGATCACCTGAGCAGTAAGATTAATGGTTTCAGGGGAGTATACTTTTAAGGAGTTTAATCTTTTAAGATTTGTTTCATTGTTTCTTTTTAAGCCGCCTTCATAGACTAATGTTTCACCAGGACAATTGGTTAATAAGGTGTCTAGTGAAACAATCGTTGGTTTTAAATTCGATGATGAAGATGAAGTTACTTCCCCCTTAACAAATGGTTCATCTTTGCTAGTTAGGGATGGAGAGCTTTTGCTAAAAAACGAGTTATGCAACACAGAATGATCCGTAGAATCAACTATAGTATTAAATGGATGTTCTTTACGAAAAGTCTCCAAGTCCTTAATAACAGCAATGTTGTCTATAATTTCAACTCCTGTTATGGATAACATCAGGGTATTGAGTTGATCTTTGTTGATGCTTAAATTATTTCCACCGACAGTGTAGGTGCATATTGCAGATTTTGTCATGGAGTCATAAGTAAATATTACGGGTAGATCTTGGAAAGTGATGTCTGAAAAATAAATGCGCATAATATGATGGTGTATTATTTAAAAAACGCATTGTATTATTGTTACCCATAACAAGTAAAGAACTGGGTTTTAGGTAGGTATTTAAGTGAATAATAGTATTATCCATGATGTTGAATACAGTAGTATTTCATTCGACGTTTACGAATCATTGAGTCATCTTCCTGGTTTTATATTACTTCAGAGTACGGATACATTAAATGGTCGTTACGACATAGTAAGCGCGTATCCATATGATCGACTTGTTATGTCCAATTCTGAAAGAGATGCTGAATCTGTATTCAAAACTCTTGAAGGAAAATTACCCATACAGAAAACGCAATCTGGTTTGCCATTTCAAGGTGGAGCAATGGGGTATATTTCCTATGACTTAAACCGGGCTATGTTTGGCATACAATCACTACCTCAAGCTACCCTAAAGGATATGCCTTTGTTGGATTTGGGATTCTATGATTGGGCTCTGATTGTTGACCACCAGTTCAAAAAGGCTCATATATTTAATGCAAATAGTCATTCATCTTCAGGGAGTATTATTCAGGAGATTATTGCATTGATTAAAACTCCTCAAAAAAAGAATAGAACAATTCAAGTCCAAAGGGAATTTATCCCTTTAATGCCTAAATCTAGATACCAGGAGGCATTTAATACGATTCATAGCGCCTTAAGAAAGGGGCGATCTTATCAAGTAAACTTTACTCAAGCATTTCACTCAAACTTTATAGGAGATCCATGGTTTATTTATAGAGGGGTATCTGAGAAAAATCCTGTGCCTTTTGCTGCATTTATGAGAACAGATCATGCAGATGTTTTAAGCTTTTCACCTGAAAGATTGCTATTAGGGAATGAGGAGCACCTACTCGCGTCTCCAATTAAGGGTACAATTCATCGGTCAAGGAACTCCTCTGAGGATAAAAAATTAATGGAGAAATTACTCAATTGTTCAAAAAATCGTGCAGAGAATGTCATGATTGTTGATTTATTAAGAAATGATCTCAGTAAGTTAGCGAAACCAGGTTCCGTTCGAGTTTCAAATTTATGCTCAATACAGAGTTTTAATGGTGTTCATCATTTAGTATCGGATGTACACGCAGAGTCTCAAGAAGGAATTCACCCAGTTCAGTACTTCTTGTCTTGTTTTCCAGGAGGTTCAATAACTGGTGCACCAAAACTGGAGTCAATGAAGATAATTAGTGAAGAAGAAAGTTTTGCAAGAGGTGTTTATTGCGGAAGTATTGGTTACTTTTCTAATCATGGTCGTTTTGATATGAATATTGCAATTCGTACTATTACTGCCAAAAACAATGTATTGCATTTAGCGGCTGGTGGAGGTTTGGTTATTGACTCTAACTGTGAAGAAGAATATCGTGAATGTTTTACAAAAGTTACAGCGATAGTCAATGCAATCAATTCAATTGGATGATGATCATGCTCAATCCTCTGTAATAGTCCTACATGATTTAAGCACTAATTCTATAGTCCTAACTAAGCGAAGTGAGCATCTTAAAAATCACCCAGGTGAAATTTGTTTTCCAGGTGGTTTTCGAGAGCTAGACGATGAAAATTTATTGGATACTGCTTTACGAGAACTTAATGAAGAACTGAGTATTACTGCGGATAGAGTGACACTTATCAAAGAAATGCAAGTTGAAACTACTTTGTTAGGAGCTGTTATTCATCCTTGGTTGGCCAGTATTGAAAGTATCGTTCCTTACCGTATCAATCCAAGTGAGGTAAGTGCTGTCATCTCAGTTTCAATGGATTTAGCGACAAACATGAATAATTATAAAAAATTGACGATTGTACGAAATGGGATTCAGTTTGAGAGTTGGGAATTTATTCAAAATAAAGAAGTCATTTGGGGGGCTACTGCTAGGATAATGAAGCAGTTGGCTACGAGCGTATAGTCATGGGGGACGTCCCCAGCTCTAACTCGGGGGCATCAGCTCCAACTTGGTTAAAGTACTGAATAAACTAAGCTGTGACCGTAAGGGCTGAGGAATCGACTCATTGTTTAAAATGGGGCATTTATACCAAAGGTCGGGTGCTTCGCCTAATGGCGCTTCCTTAAGCAGCGACACTCGTGAAAGCGGATAGTTTCGTATCCGCTTGCTTACGCGCGCGGCTCGGTTCACTCCCTGCTGTGACTAGGATTTGATTCAGACAGCAAAGAAATGACACCGCTTAAGGCAGCGCCATTAGGCGAAGCGCCGGACCTACGCTTACTGACCAGCAGAGAAGAGATTAGTTTATAATATGAGTCGATGCCTCAGCCGTAAGGAAGCGGATGACCATCCTAATAAATCACCCTAAACGGCAACTTCCTTTTTTTTTGCTTGAGTCTGTTTCAAATTAAACTCTTTCTCCTTTAAAGCCCGTCTAAGAATCTTCCCAACATTTGTTTTGGGTAGTTCATTGTAGAACTCAACCAGTTTTGGGATCTTGTAAGCCGTTAAATGCTCTTTACAGTGGGCTATAATTTGTTCTGCCGTTAAATTCGGATCTTTTTTAACTATACAAGCCTTAACCCGCTCTCCAGACTCTTCATCGGCAATGCCTATTACGCCAACTTCTAACACACCAGAGTGCATTCCGATAACTTGTTCTACCTCGTTGGGATAAACGTTAAATCCAGAGACCACAATCATGTCCTTTTTTCTATCAACTAAATAGACAAAGCCCTCTTCATCAACTCTTGCGATATCTCCAGTTTTAAGAAAGCCGTCCTGAGTGAAAACGAGCGCCGTTTCATCTGGTCTTTTCCAGTATCCAGGCATTACTTGTGGACCTTTAATGCATAGCTCTCCACTGCTACCAACAGCAACTTCATTGCCTTCATCATCACGAATTGATATATCAGTCGAAGAAATTGGAAGTCCTATACTTCCATTATATCCTTCTAGATACATAGGATTCATTGTGGCTGCAGGACTTGTTTCAGTGAGACCATACGCTTCTAACACTCTAGTATTCGTCATTTCTTTCCATTTAAGAGATACACTCTTTTGCAATGCCATACCTCCAGAAAGAGCTAGCTTTAATTTGCTAAAATCAATTTCCTTAAATCTTGGGTGGTGTAGCAACGCATTAAATAGAGTATTTACACCAGTTATTGCTGTAAAACCGCTGTCTTTTATTTGATCGATAAATTGGTTTAAATCCCTAGGGTTTGTGATCAAAATATTCTTCGCCCCAACTTTCAAAAAAGTAAGGCAGTTAGCAGTAAGTGAGAATATATGATAAAGCGGCAGGGCGGTTACAATAATGTCTTGATCCGATACACCTAAAGGCGCAATCCAATGATAGGCTTGTAAGACATTTGACACTAAATTACCATGAGTAAGTATTGCGCCTTTAGCCACACCTGTAGTACCACCAGTGTATTGCAGAAACGCAATGTCGTCATGATTAAGTTCGACATGATGCAGTGTAGCATCCTTACCTTCTAACAAGGTGTAATTAAAAGCCACTGCATGCGGGATACTATACGCCGGAACTAGCTTTTTAATGTGCTTAACAACAAAATTGACAATCAATCGTTTCACAGTTGGGAATAAATCACCAATTTGCGTAACAATAACGTGTTTCAACTTGGGCATAGAGGGTAATGATTTCTCGATGGTTTTTGCAAAGTTAGCAAGGACCACAATGACTTCTGCTTCTGAATCATTCATTTGGTGAATGACTTCATCGCATGTGTATAATGGATTGGTATTAACAATCGTGTAGCCTGCTCTTAATGTTCCAAACAATGCTACTGGGTATTGGAGTACATTCGGCATCATGATGGCTACTCGCGCACCCTTTTGTAAATTAAGTTGCTGTAAATAGGCTGCAAAATTTCGACTAAGAACATCCAATTCACGATAGGTTATTTCAGAGCCCATGTTTGAATAGGCAATCCTATTGGCATATTTACTACAAGATTCATGGAATATTGACACCAGGGATAAGTATTGACTCGGGTCAATTTCGTGTGGCACTCCTTGTTGGTATTGTTCAAACCAGCGTTTATCCACGTTGATATCCTTCTGTTATTGTTTTCCTCATGCTAGTATAAACAAAAATATCGTTTATGGATATCATGGCAATGAGTGAAAATTTGGTTAATACACAAGCATTTAAGTTAAAAGGTAGACTGTATACTTTGACCGTATTGCAAGTTTTAAATACAGATAAGGCAATATTTTCACAGCAATTGATTGATGTTGTTAAGAAAGCACCTAAATTGTTTGAAAGAACTCCAGTAGTATTTGATTTATCGGCTGTCAATCAACAAGAGTTTGATCTACAAGAGCTATGCCAAATTGCAAAGACTAATGGCATGATTCCTGTTGCAATTCAAGGTGGAAGTAGCTTGCAAGAAACTTTAGCGCAATGCAATGGTCTAGGGGTTTTAAATGCATCCGCATCTCAAGACAGAAATTTAATGCATGAAGTCAGTGAAGCCAGCACTACTCAGTCAACTAAATCTCGAATACTTGATTCACCCGTACGCTCAGGACAGCAGGTTGTCGCAAAAGGATCGGATTTAATCGTATCGTCCTCAGTCAGTCATGGTGCAGAATTACTCGCTGATGGAAACATTCATGTGTATGGATGTTTAAGAGGCAGAGCTTTGGCTGGTATTTCCGGTGATCTAGACGCTAGAATTTTTTGTCAATCTCTTGATGCAGAGCTTGTTTCAATTGCAGGATACTACCTTTTAAGCGATGCGTTTGAGCCTTTAGCAGCCCCATGTCAGATCTATTTAGAAAATGAACAAATTAAAATCGAGCCTTTATGATTGATGCTGTATTTATCTCAGATTTACACCTTAGTCCCAGTGAACCTGAAATTAAAGAGCGTTTTAATGGGTTTATTGCCTGGGCAGAGTCAAAAGTAAAATCCATTTATATTTTAGGAGATTTTTTTCATGCTTGGGCAGGTGATGACAGTTTGGATGACTGGAGCTTAGGTATAGCAAATCAATTAAAGTCTTTAGTGGATAAGGGTATCAATATCTATTTTATGGCTGGAAACCGAGATTTTCTACTAGGAGAACGATTTGCTAAATTAAGTGGTTGGAGAGTCTTGCAAGAACCAACAAAAATTCAACTGCATGATAGACCTGTTTTATTGGTGCATGGGGATAGGTATTGTACTAAAGATATCGCTCATCAACGATTTCGCAAATTAACGCGTAATCGCTTTTTTTCCTGTTTATTTCTAGCTCTACCGTTGAGTATGCGGTTAAAACTAGTTGAAAAAATACGTAAGAATAGCTCATCTAAGCGCTATTTAAGTTCAGAGCAAATTGATGTGGTTACCGATCAAGTGACTAAACATCTAAAGAGTTATAACGTAAATTCTGTAATACATGGTCATACCCATAAATCTGGAGAGCATACACTGCATTTGAGTGAAAATGAGGGCAAGAGATATGTTTTAAGTGATTGGGATGACAATCCTACGCTATTGTGTTATGATATAACAAAGGGCTTTTATTTTGCCCATGTCAACTTATATCATTATTAGGAACTTAATATGGCTAATGATAAGACAGAACGTGAAATAATGGATAATTTTAAAAAATTAAAAAGTGCAAATCAAGAACTTGCAAAAGTACAGTTTTCATCTGAACTTGATAGGATGTGGACACAACACATGCAAGATCACTCAAACTCTAGATTAAAGCGTGACGGTAAATTAGAGGCTAAAAAACGTACTATCAATGACTCTGGCCATGAAGATACTTACCTTAATATGATGGGACAAATGGCTAAGAAATTTGCAAATCCAAGTCTGAATGGTTTTACCCAATGGATAACAGCCATGTTGGAATTAGTGAATTTATTTGAACTATTCGTAAGAGCATATGGACCAAGCGTTGCTGCCTATAGACATCAAGCAACCGATTTTATCTATGACCAGACTATTGAGCGCATAAGAAAAGCAGTTCACTATAAAGGATCTAGCGATCCAGATGTGAAAGGCTCTGAATTAGCATATAACGTGCATTTTGATAATAATAATAAATTAGTAATAGATCCACTTAAATCAATGTCTACAGGCAAACCATTTGATCACGATTTACCAAACCTAAGACCTGCTGCAGCCGCGCTAAATGAAGCTTTTGCTGATGGTATCAAATTATGGCTTAAGAAAAATGGGTATGAGGAAGACCCACGTAATCCAGGGACTTATAAAAATGGTGCACAACAACTTACAAAAGAGAGTTTTGAAGCTTTGAAAAGCGACCCTGAAAATGGATTGGCTAAGTTTTTGTCGGGTGACGCTGATTTAAGATTTTCACAAGCACCAGGTCCTTCTTAAAATTCGCACCGATTTACATCGGTATGCCACTATGAAACCTAAATAAACAATCTTTTGACAATATAAATGAATTTTCTATAGCTAAAAATTCAGCGGTACGCTTTTTAATATCTAAATGTTCACCATATAGAATTGATAGTTGTAAATAATCTTTAAAGTGTCGGCTCTCGGACTTGACTAATGACCTGTAAAATCGGCTTAAGTCTGGGTCACCAAGGTAAGGGATTACCGCATTAAATCGCTCGCAAGAGCGTGCTTCAATAATCGCTCCAACGATTAACTGATCACAAAGTCGCTCAATACCATCTTTATTCGTTACCTGTTTATGCAATGTCGATGCATACTCTGATGGTTGTATTGGACCATAGGGAATCTTTCTTGCTTTCATGATATCAAGCACTTTCTCAAAGTGAAGGAGCTCTTCGCGGGCCAAGGGAGACATTAGAGCAACTAATTCTTGTTTTTCAGGATACTTACTAATTAAACTAATCGCAGTTCCCGCTGCTTTTCTCTCACAATGAGCGTGATCAAGTAGTAAAGGACTTAAATTGTTTGGAACATTGTCTAACCAACTCTCGGGAGTGCTTACTTGCAAAAAATCGATTAATATTTGTAAATCATCATCTATTCGTTTTAACATAAAGAAATACACTATACTAGAAAATAGATGTCCTTATATCATATACCTATAAAGAATGAAAACTGGATGAAAAATGGAAGAAGCCACTAAAACAGATGAATTAGCCCATTGGTTTTCGACTTATGGAATTATAACCGCTGAACGTCTTTTAGGACATTATAAAATTTCATTACCTCAAATTGATCTTATTGATGCCATTAAAGTACCCACTAGTTTCTATCGTGTCTTATTACAGGTGTCATTACAACATGTGCTCAATGGCATCGTCATGCAGCAGGCGAATGATTATCACATCTATTGTCAGAAATTATTCATTGATTATCTACTTTCGGGAGAAAGTGGAAAATCTCCTGAGGAGCAGGGTGGCTCTACCCGAGAAGCTCTAGAAGAAGAAAGACAAGAGTTGGTGAAATTAGGGGAAGACTTTAACAAGCTTGAAATACAACATGATAATTTAATAGCCTCTAGCCAATCCTTTTTGATTGAATACACCAAGGAATGGAATGCGCTGTTTGAGTCCACATTGGATTCCATTCATTTGACTTATAAAAAAGATCGTTCAGACATTACCAAAGAGTTAGTCAGAAAAGCGATGAATTATGCGTTGACACATAGCGGAATCGCAAAATCGCAAAATGAGGTCGATGTAGAACGATTTATTGACTGTTTGACTACTGTTTCAAAAGTCACATTGGACGATACAAAGAAGAAGAAAATCATCAGTCAATTGAATGACCTAATCAATTACATGAGTAAAATGGAAGCGCAACTTGAGGAGTATATTATTGCTACTGAACAGGATGGAGTTAAAGCACGAGATTTTAGAAAGCAATTTTATGACGCTATTTTGCGTGTCTCTGAATTAATTAAATTATTGTCCGATTATAAAATTGATCCGATTCAAGATGCTATTAATAGAGAGCCTTTATATTTTGATCGTAACTTAGGTGGGGTTTAAATTAATAAAAATAGATACAGAAGAATTTTTATTAGCCAGATGCTTCAAAAATCATGTATAATAATGCACTTTTAATCTTATCGTTTTGGAGTGCATGATGGCCAAAGAATTAACCCTTTCAATTATCAAACCAGATGCTGTAGCTAAGTCAGTCATAGGTCAAATATACTCGCGTTTTGAAAATGCTGGTTTAATCGTTGTTGCTGCTAAAATGATGCAATTATCAAGAGAACAAGCGGAACACTTTTATGAAATACATCGCGCTCGTCCATTTTTCAAAGACTTGGTTGATTTTATGATATCTGGTCCTGTTATGGTTCAAGCTTTAAAAGGCGATAACGCGGTACTTAAAAATCGTGAAATTATGGGTGCAACTAACCCTAAAGAAGCTGCACCAGGAACAATCCGTGCTGATTTTGCCGACAGTATTGATGCAAATGCTGTACATGGTTCTGACAGTCTGGAAAATGCAGCTCGTGAAATAGCTTTCTTCTTCGAGCCTCATGAAATATGCGATAGATAATTGCTTTAGGAATAGCGATGGACTCAAAGAAAGTTAATCTATTGAATTACAACTATGCTCAATTACGAGAATTGTTATCATCATGGGGTGAGAAACCATTCAGAGCACAGCAATTGTTTCAATGGATTCATCAAATGGGTCTAAGCGATTTTTCCAAGATGACGAATATTGGGAAAGGACTAATCACTAAACTGTCCCAGCTAGCAACAATTTCACTTCCTGAGATTGTTGCATGTCAAAAATCAAGTGATGGAACTCATAAATGGTTGCTTAAATTGGAATGTGGAAACTGCATTGAAACAGTCTTCATTCCAGAAACCAACCGTGGCACTTTATGTGTTTCCTCACAAGTTGGTTGTGCGTTAAACTGTTCTTTTTGTTCCACAGCAAAACAGGGATTTAATCGAAATTTATCCACTGCTGAGATAATAGGTCAAGTTTGGATCGCGGCAAGAGAGTTATCACAATCAAACCCAGTGCACGAGAAAAAAATTACCAATGTTGTCATGATGGGGATGGGGGAGCCATTACTTAATTTTGATAACGTAGTTTCAGCAATGAACATGATGATGGATGACTTCGCCTACGGTTTATCTAAGCGTCGAGTCACATTAAGTACTTCAGGTGTACTACCTGAGTTGGAACGTTTGCGTGAAGTAAGCCCTGTTGCTTTAGCGGTGTCCTTGCATGCACCAAATGATGAGCTTAGAAATGTGTTAGTGCCGATCAATAAAAAATATCCCTTAGCTCAACTAATGGCTTTGTGTAAAACTTACTTTAAAAACGAACCACGACGAAAAGTAACCTTTGAATACGTTATGCTAAAAGGGGTGAATGATCAACTTGAACATGCTATGCAACTCATTAAACTTCTAAAAAATGTGCCTGCAAAAGTGAATTTGATTCCGTTTAATCCATTTCCTATGACCCAATATGAGCGTTCATCAAGAGAAACGATTGATGCATTTCGTGATAAACTAATACAGCACGGTATTAATACAATTACTAGAAAAACCAGAGGCGATGATATTGATGCGGCTTGTGGTCAATTGGCAGGGGAGGTTAAGGATAGAACAAGTAGATCTCAGAGATGGCAAAAACTCCATTTCATTCCTAAAGAAAATCAAGCCTCTGACGTTATTTGAACTTGATTCAATTCTGAATAGCTAAAAACAGCATTTTGAATGACTAATTCGTAACTATAATCCGAATTACTCAATATCAATCCGAGCCGCGACCGCAAGGGAGCGAAGCCGTTAGCATTATACACCAATACCCCACGCTCCACTCCCTTACGGCCGAGGAATCGACTCCTATTATAGTGCCCCAACTAATCTCTTCTCTGAAGGTTAGTAAACGGAGGTCGTGTGCTTCGCCGAATGGCGTTGCCTTAAGCAGCGTCATTCGTGAAAGCGGATAGTTCCGTATCCGCTTGCTGACGCGCGCGGCTCGGTTCACTCACTGCTGTGACTAGGATTTGATTCAGACAGCAAAGAAGGAACCGAGCCGCGCGCGTCAGCAAGCGGACCGATGCGGGCCGTATAGAAGAGCCTAATGACACCGCTAAAGGCAGCGTCATTAGGCGCAGTGCATGAGCTTTGGTATAAATGCTCTATTTTAAAAAATGAGTCGATTCAACAGCTCTTAGGGTCACGGCTCGGATTGGTTCTTGCTAAAATGTGGCGTAAGGTTACATTAAATCACCATAAACCATTTTTAATTTTACCGATAGCAGTTATAATGCCTGCTAATTATGACTGATAAAGGATGAAGGCGTTGAAAGGTCTTGGAATATTTATTATTGCATTTTGCTTAATATTGCAAGGTTGTAAACAAACTAAAGACAGCGATGATCAAGTAGTCGATAAAAGAGTAGATTTGAGCAAGGCAGCTAGTTTCAATGTGCAACTTGGTCTTGGGTACCTTAAACAGGGTGATAGACCCAGAGCTAAAAGAAAGTTACTGCTGGCGTTGGAACAGCAGCCAAACTCACCCGATGTGAATGCGTCATTAGCTTATTATTTTGAGCAAACAACGGAGATTGAACAAGCTAGAAAGTACTACAGTAAAGCACTTGCTCTCTCCAATGACAGTGGCGCACAATTGAATAATTACGGTACTTTCCTATGTCGTCAGGGTGATTACCAAGGGGCTGAAAAATACTTTTTAAAAGCAGTAAAGGACCAAAGTTACCTCAATACAGCAGCTGCGTATGAAAATGCAGGTTTGTGTGCCATAGAGATTCCTGATAATGCTAAAGCAATGTCCTATTTTCAAAAAGCACTCAATCAAGATCCATCAAGAAGACAGTCTCTTTATGAATTAACTAAATTAGAAAGCAAAATGGGCAAGGATGATGAAGCAGTGAAATTGCTCCAGCAGTATCCAGATCTGGTCTTGAATGATAAAGTTATGCTTTCTTTAGCAAAAGATATTGCCAATAAGGTTGGAAATACAGCTTTAGCGACTGAGTATGAAAGTAGCTTCAATAAATTGGAGCAGAGTAATATGAATAGTGGAGTAAGCGATGAATACAACAGCAGCAATGGATGAAACAGGTAACACCGAAATATCGAACCCAGGGTTAGAACTTGCAGCTATTCGTCAACAAAAGGGTTATTCTGTTGAATACGTAGCAAATAAATTACATTTAAGAGTAAGAATTATTGAGCTCATTGAGTCCGGCGATTTTAATTTACTGCCGCAACCTGTTTTCGTAAAAGGTTATTTGCGTGCCTACTCCAAATTACTTGGGGTATCTGCAGAGCCATTATTGGCTGTTTTTAATGAAATGCATCCTTATGAGAAAAAACCTGAAAGAACATTATGGCAAAGTAAAAAGGAAACCCATAAGGCTGAACATTTTATTCGGTGGTTTACCATTTTGTTTGCAGTAGGTGTCATGGTAGCAGTGGGTATTTGGTGGCAGAAAAATAAAGACGTTCAAATGAGTTATTCATCAAAAGAACAAGCCAGTGAAATCGCATCCACACAGGGAACTTCGGAATTAAAATTAACTGATTTATCAAAAATGCAATCATTATTGGTTCCAACCAATCCACAAATGTCGCCTATGGAGAAGCAGGGTGGTTGATCGTATTCAAGCAATTCGGGGTATGAATGACACGCTTCCTGAGTCTACTGACCTATGGCGCAGAATAGAAGAAACCTTTATCGACTGTCTATCCAGTTATAGTTACAGAGAAATACGGTTTCCACTCGTTGAAAGTACCCTTTTATTCAAAAGGACGATTGGGGAAGTTACTGATATTGTTGAAAAGGAAATGTACACCTTTAACGATTTAAATGGTGACAGCATTACTTTAAGACCGGAAGGAACAGCAGGATGCGTAAGGGCGTGCATTGAGCATGGACTTTTACATAATCAACAACAAAAATTGTGGTATATGGGGCCTATGTTTAGGCATGAAAGACCACAAAAAGGAAGATATCGTCAATTTACACAGTTGGGCGTCGAAGCTCTAGGTATACCTGGAACGGCAATTGAGCTGGAGCTGATTTCGATCTGTAGACGAGTCTGGGAAAAGCTTGGATTTGCAAAAAACGTTGAATTACAAATCAATACATTGGGTGAGTTATCAGAGCGCCAAAATTATCGAACCTTACTGATAGAATATTTACGAGATCACTTTGATCAACTTGACGAGGACAGTAAGCGTCGTCTAGATAGAAATCCGTTGCGTGTTTTAGATAGTAAAAACCCTGATTTGCAATTGTTAATTCAAAATGCACCCAAATTGATGGATGTTCTAGGAAATGAAAGTCGAGAGCATTTTCAATCGTTTTGCGATGGGTTAAATGCCTTGAAAATTCCTTTTTCAGTAAATCCCGTCCTTGTAAGAGGGTTAGACTATTACGGACAAACGGTTTTTGAATGGGTAACTGATAAGCTTGGAAGCCAAGCAACAATTTGTGCAGGAGGCCGATACGACCGATTGATAGAGTTTCTAGGTGGCTCCGCTACACCTGCGGTTGGATTTGCATTGGGATTGGAGAGAATATTCTTGCTGATGGAGAACTTAAGTTTACTTCATTTTGAACCTAAAAAAGAATCGGTGTATCTCATTGCTACCTCTTCAGAAGCCTTGCTAAAATCACTAATCCTTGCAGAAGAAATTCATAATGAACATCCCAATATGGAAGTAATAACAAACACTGTTGGTGGAAGTTTTAAAAGTCAATTTAAAAAAGCTGACAAGTCAGGAGCCCGATTGGCAATCATCATTGGTGATGATGAATTAACAAATAATTCCGTAAGTATAAAAGATCTCAGATCTGATGTAGAGCAGATCACAATCCCTAATACTAACGTTATACAATACTTAAAAGATTATATAGTTTAAGCGTGGGAGTTAACTATGTCTGTTTACATGACAGAAGAAGAACAGTTAGACCAAATTAAGAAATGGTGGCGTCGATATGGTAACATGATAACCATGACTTTATCAGTAATTCTATTATGTATTGCTGGCTATAGGTATTGGAACTGGCACCAGGATAAAATTAAACAGCAAGCTTCCGCTACGTATGAAAATATGATGGTCGCACTTTCAAATAAAAACATTAAATCTGTTAGGGCTTACGCAGGCGATTTAATTAAAAATTACAACAATACGATCTACTCAGACGTGGCACATATGACCATGGCAAAAGTGTATGTTGACAAGAGCAAACTTCCAGAAGCAATTCATGAGCTTCAGATTGTCGCAACTAATAGCAAGATGACACCATTAAAACAAATTGCTAAAATTCGTATCGCTAGGTTAATGGCAGGTGAAAAGTCATACACAAATGCACTCAATGAACTGAGTGTTGTAGATGATCCAATTTATTTACCTGTAATTAATGAACTAAAGGGTGATATTTATAGCGCAAAGGGCCAATACCAAGAAGCTATTAGCGCATATCGTGAAGCAATTAATGAAGTACGGACGAATGGCATGGGTAATTTGTTCCTTGAAATGAAAACCAATGAGTTGGCTGTAAAAACTCAATCAATGATGACTCAGGAAAAGAAGGTAAAATCCGCCTAATATTTGTAATTTAAGGTTAGATAGTTATGATGCAAAGAATTTTTTATGTCTTATTAATTGTACTGCTTCAGGGTTGTACAAAAATTGATGATTATATGTTGGGTAAGGACAATACTCCAAAACCGAAAGAATTGAAAGAAATTCAGTCTAATGTCAATGTTTCACAGAATTGGACTTCATCTGTAGGTAAATCCAGGAATGCAACTGAATACATGAAACTTAAACCTGTGATTCGGGGTAATCTTGTTTACACCGCTGATGCTAGCGGGGTTGTTCAAGCCCTTAACCAAACAGACGGTAAAATCAAATGGACAACCACCCTCAAAGATAGCATCGTCAGTGGCCCAACAATTGCAGATGGTTTTGTTGTAGTAAGCACTAATAGTTCTACTTTAGTTCTGCTTAACCAAGCCAATGGAAAAGAACTTTGGGAGAATAAAGTTTCTGCGGAAGTTCTTGCTCCTCCAGCCATTTCTCATCAAAAAATTATTGCAAAAACGATTGATGGAAAAGTATATGCTTTTGATGCAGTTACTGGTAAGCAACTTTGGGTTGCAGATCATGGTTCTCCAAGTCTGGTTCTTAAAGCCAGCTCTTCCCCCATCGTTCTAGATAACTTGGTGCTTATTGGTTATTCTGACGGTAAATTAGATGCATTGGAACTACAGACTGGACGACTAATTTGGCAGAGAAGCATAGCGTATGGTAATGGTGCCAGTGATGTAGAGCGTTTAGTTGATATTGATGCCGATCCCATTGTTAAGGGAAATATAGCCTATTTAGGTACTTACCAGGGTTATGTGGGAGCTCTATCCTTGACTGATGGTCAGTTCCTGTGGAGAAAGCCAGCTTCCATTTATAAGAACATGGTGATTAGCAAAGAGAATTTATATTACACGGATAGTCATGATGTGGTTTGGTCTTTAAATCGAAATACAGGGCAAGTGAACTGGAAACAAACTGCTCTTAAAGCAAGAGGACTGACTGAGCCAACACTAGTGAAAGGACACGTAGTTGTAGGCGACAAAGCCGGGTATTTGCATATGCTTTCTCCTCAAACGGGTGAGTTAATAGGACGAACTCAGGTCTCGGGTGCTGTAACTGTGGCACCCACAGTGTCTGGAAACTCAATGTATGTGCTAACAAATAATGGAATGCTCAACCAACTTTCTGTGAGCTAATCAAATGATACCAGTTATCGCCCTTATTGGGCGACCCAATGTGGGTAAGTCTACTCTGTTCAATCGATTGACAAAAACCCAGGATGCCCTAGTAGCTGACTTCCCAGGGTTAACTAGAGATAGACAATACGGCGAAGCTAAATTTCATGGTAAGTCATTTATTGTGGTTGATACCGGTGGGATAGGAGTCGATGATGCTGCTGTTGATTCCTTAATGTCAAAACAATCTACTGTAGCATTGAATGAGGCCGATGCAGTCCTTTTTATGGTTGATGGACGAAGTGGACTTACTGGCATAGATGAAGACATTGCTACAACATTAAGAAAGTTGAATAAAAAAGTCTACTTACTTGTTAATAAAACAGAGGGTTTAGATAAACATATTGTTTGCGCAGATTTCCAGTCATTAGGAATTAGCAATGTATATGCTGTTTCCTCAGCCCATGGCCAGGGAATCGAGCCTTTGCTCGAGGATATTTTACAAGATTGCACGAGCAATGAACATGAAAAAATTGATTTAAATGATATCAAAATTGCTTTTGCCGGGCGCCCCAATGTTGGAAAATCAACACTTATTAATCGAATGCTTGGTGAGGATAGAGTTGTTGTTTATGATATGCCTGGAACGACTCGAGACAGCATTGCTATTCCGTTTCAACGTGATGAACAACAATATACATTAATAGATACTGCTGGGGTCAGGCGAAAATCTCGTGTCGATGAAAAAATTGAAAAATTTTCAGTGATAAAAACACTACAAGCGATTAAAGAAGCACACGTTTGTCTGTTACTCATTGACGGTAAGGAAGGGATTACCGATCAGGATATGAATTTATTGGCATTTATTATTGAGTCAGGAAAGGCTCTTGTTATTGCAGTCAACAAATGGGATGGATTAGACGAAGAGCATAAAGAACATATTAAGTCAGAACTTTCGCGAAGACTTCATTTTGCTAATTTTGCAAGAATTCGATTTATTTCAGCGTTGCATGGGAGTGGTGTTGGCGGACTATTTAAAGATATAAACGATGCTTATACTTCAGCTGTTCAATCGTTTTCCACCCCGATGTTGACACGATTACTTGAAGATATTAGCACAAAGCATGCACCACCTTGTGTTGCTGGGCGTCGTATTAAATTACGTTATGCTCACCTTGGAGGCCACAATCCACCAGTGATTGTCATTCATGGTAATCAATTAAATTCTTTGCCTGATAGCTATAAGCGATATTTAAGTAATGAATACACAAAACATTTAGGACTAGTTGGAACTCCATTAAAACTTGAGTTCAGGGGAGGAACCAACCCCTTTGCAAATAAGAAAAATAAACTTTCACAAAGACAAGTGAATAAAAAGAAAAGGCTTATGAAGCACATTAAACGGAATAAGTAACTGTTTGTTGTTAGTTCCTAATTAATCTCGTAAAGTTAAAACATCGCATTTTGCATGATGAACGATAGAATTAGCTGTGCCACCTAGCGAAAATGTAATTCCAGAAGTTGAATGCGAGCCTAAAATGATAAGCTGACAGTTAAGTTCTTTGGCCTTATTAAGAATTTGCTCCTTAACTGAGCCCAATTCAACAAACAATTGATCATCAGGAAGATTTAATTGCTCGCCTAACATGGATAATACAGTCGTTGCATCTTCTTTTGACGGACTGGCCAGTTCAGTAAATCCAAGCCCTTGGGCAACCATAATGCTGGCAGGAAGCTCTATAACATGGATAAGGTACAAGGTCGCATGAAACTGTTTAGCAAGATTAGCCGCTTTTTCCGCTTGGGCAGTATGTTCTTTTAGAAGATCAGTCGCAAATATTATATTTTTATACATGTTTGTTCCCTCAAGATTTGCTCCTTATAAGTTAAGTGTAATCGATTCTGGTAAATTTACCTATTTTCAATACATTTATCTGCTCATGAATAAGTGAAGGAGACGGCTCTCCACTAGGGACCGTCCCGATCTCTCTTCTAAACTAAAATTAAACGCTACTGTGGAATGCAGGCTTGGTTCTCAAGCAATTCCACCTCTTGTGCTTTTTTCCCGCTACCTTCTGGTTTAAACAGTAGTAGATTACTGTTTTGAGCTGCTTTGATGCTTAAAGGTTTGGGGCTTGAAGCTATGAGCAATGATTCTCGAACTTTTTTATCATAACGTTGGGCTGTGTTGTACATAGACAACAATAGCTCAACACGTTCTTCAGAGATTTTATGTATGACGCCGATTGAAGCCGTTAATGTTGTATACGCAACAGATTTAGGATCAAATTTCTTCCGTAACTCAAGGGCTAACAATTCAGCCCCTTGCTTATGCACCATTGCTTCCCACAGTAATAATAGTGACAAAGGATACATTCTTCCTAAATGTGCGGCTACCTGCCAGGGTAACAAGCCATCGACGGATTTCTCCTTAAGATTATGAAGCTCAGGTAAAATCTGTAATATTCCCTTTTCTTCTTTTTCTGCAGATGCTCTATGCAACTCAGGTAAACCAAAGTTTGTAAAATCCAATTGAATATACTCTTCAAATACACGATGAAGGGTCGGTTCTGATCTGGCAAGAAGCTCTGGACTCTCTTTTTGTTTATTTTCTAATAATAAATGAGCCCCATGCAGCAACAAGCATCGAACCATTGCCTCGTTTTTCATCTTTACAGCGAGATGCAAAGGGGTGTTACCCTGTTTATTCGTTTGATTAACATGAACATTTTGGTTGCAGAGCCAACGCACAAGCTCTACATTTCCACTTAAAACCGCTTTATGTAAAACGGTGTCACGATTATAGTTTCTAGTACGTACACTTGCCCCTTGAGCCACCAAAGACTTTACCAAATCCAATAAGCCCTTATCTGCTGCTACATGGAGCAATGTATTTCCTTGTTTGTACTCGTAATTTCCAAAATCATATTGTTTATTAATTCGTTTCAATGCTTTCTTGGGTTCGATGGCTAGTAATTTTGGTACAACATCAATGTGTCCCATCTCTACTGCAAAAATAAGAGCCGCGTATAGACAGGTAGAAGAGAAATGTTGTCTATGATTGAGAACTAGATCAATGATTTTTGTATGTCCCTGAATCGAAGCAAATATCAATACCATGTCTAAATCATTAAAAAACTGCTTTGTTTTAGCCATTTTCGATAGCAACAAAGAAACTATTTCTACTTTTCCTCTTGCTGCAGCAATATCTATAGGACGTAAATTGAAGTTATTTCTCAATAAAGGGTTTGCGCCGTGATCAATTAACCATAGTGCGGCTTCCAGATTTCCTGTCATAGCGCACATATGTAGCATAGTATTATTTTCGGTATAGGTTTTATTAACTTGCAGACTGTCTTTTAAAGACTCTATGAGACTCCTATCTCCATAGACTACAGCCAGAGTGATGGGATCATATCCCATAGCATTTGCTTTATTGGTTACAATATGTTCTTGGGATAAAAGAAGTTTAGTTGTATCGGTTTGTTTATAATGCAAGGCAATGCTTAAGGCTGAATCACCGTGTGTATTTGTTGCATTGATATCTAAGTTTAAAGTCAATAACCATTCCACGACTTTAGTATGGCCATTGTAGGACGCTACCATTAATGGGGTATTGTCATTGAAATCCCTCTCATTTTCAGCTCCCTCCATGTACAGGAATTTTGCCATCTCTAATTGACCAAAATGACAAGCTAGTAGAAAGGGCGTGTATTGATTTGTTTGTAAGTTTGCGCCGTTTTCTATTAAAGTTTGCGCCATCTTAAGATTGCCTTCTTTAATAGCATAGTACAAAGGGGTATGCTTCTTTTCATCGAGGACATTGATATTATCTGTATTAATGCTGGTGCTTAGAACTAATTCTTCAAAATTCTTATCACTTGCTAATCTGGCTAAATCAAAAATATTCATAATTACTCCTAAATCCATTTATGAGCTATGTATGACATAAGGTGATCCTATTAATTGCAATGATAACCCATGTTTCCTGAACATCCATTTTTAATTTACTTGTTTTTTAAAGCACTGGCGAGATCAGGTTGATTTTAAGGATCGGATAAAATCATTACTAGTAATTTCTTCTAGCGGCATTAACACGAAATCTCGGAGTTTAAATAGCGGGTGAGGTATCGTTAATTTCTCTGTATTTATCAAGACATTTTCAAATAAAATAATATCGATATCAATGACTCGTGGTCCCCATCGTCGTTTTCTAATCCTACCCAGTTTTATTTCAATAAGCTGGCAATGTTTAAGTAATGAAAGGGGATCAAGAGTCGTTGTTAATTTAACAACAGCATTGCAAAAATCTTGCTGAACTGTCAAACCCCATGGTTTGGTCCAGTACAATGATGAGATTTTGATTACATTCGTTCTTGGAAGTTTTTTTAATGCCTTTATAGCTGATCTTAATTGTCTTTCAGGAAACTTTTGATTAGATCCAAGACTTAAGTAGCTTGTGTTCATGTTGAGGCTGGTTTGGGTTTACGACGCTTCCTTTTCTTTGAGGGTGAGTTAGGTGTTAATAATGCTAACATTTTTCCTTTTTCAGTATCGTCAACTTCCTGGAATGTTGTCCACCATTGAGCCAGCTCCATTGCTTCATCACCTGCAAGGGCTCTTAATGCCATAAAATCGTAAGCCGCTCTAAATCTTGAGTGTGAGAGAAGATGATAAGCTCTATTTCCCTGCCTTTTTTCAAATCGGTATTGCAATAACCAAATTTCTCTAATGACTTGGCTGTAACGCTTAGGGATAGATACTATTTTGTTTTGTTCAGCAATCACATGAGACATGGCCTTTTCAATTGACGGGAGTGGTGGTAAGCCTGTAGCTTGTAATTTTTTGGAATAATCTATCATTGGGAACCAGAGTATAACAGCAAAGATAAACGCTGGAGTAACGGGTTTATCATCTCTAATGCGAGTATCTGTATTTTCTAAAGCAATACCTAGTAAAGGATTTAGAGGATATTTAGAGTTAAATAGTTCGGTTGTTTGCGGAAACAGATATTGGAATAAGCCATATTTTACAAGCAATTGTTGGACTGTTTCTGCTTCTCCGCATTGATAGAGTTTTGTCATTTCATCAAAAAGTCTTGAGCTTGAGACGTGAGTTATCAGGTGACTGTACTCCGGTAAAGGGGCTTCTGATTCTTTTGATAAGTTAAAATGAAGCTTTGCAGCAAAGCGAATAGCACGTAACATACGAACTGGATCCTCTTTATAACGTTTGGTGGGATCCCCTATGACACGTATTGTTTTTTGCTGAATATCTTTTACACCACCAGTAAAATCAACTATTGATGAATCTTCGATGTTGTAATAGAGGGAATTTATTGTAAAGTCCCTTCGCCAGGCATCTTCATCAAAGGAGCCATATACATTATCTCTAACAATCATTCCTCGCTCATTGGATTGATGGTCCTCATCCATTTCATCACTTCCACGGAATGTGGCAACTTCAATAATTTCACGATGGAATAATATATGCACTAGCTTAAAGCGTCGTCCAATCACCCGTCCATTTTTGAATAGTGCTTTAACCTCACTAGGTGTGGCATTTGTAGCAATGTCAAAGTCTTTAGGCGCTTTATGTAATAATAAATCCCTAACACTACCGCCTACAATATAGGCTTGATATCCATTGCTGATTAGACGGTTAAGAACTTTTATCGCATTATTACTTATATCTGCTTTTGAAATAGTGTGTTTGTTTCTTGGTACTACAAAAGCTTCATTCACTGAAAGTTTTGTGCGCCTGTTCTTCCTTAACAGCTTTTTAATAAACTTAATGATTGTTGTGACTCTCTTAAATGTTTTCTACCCTATCATTATATCGAAGCTAATTACTAAAGGGAATCATTTACCTTTACAATTAATTTAGAGAGAATAATCTAAGGGATTTAGTATGTTTAATGCGATAATCAAAATGAAATAAGTTCAATAAAAGGGTGCAAATGGAAATTTTTGATGTTGTACTAAGTTTGTCTGCATTAGTTATTTTAGAAATTGTATTAGGTATAGATAATTTGGTTATTTTATCCATCCTAACGGAAAAACTTCCTACTGAAAAACGAAAAAAGGCAAGGCAATGGGGATTAACCTTTGCTTGGATGACTCGTTTATTATTATTAGCTACAGCTGCATCCATGGTAAAGCTAGTGCATCCACTCGTTACCATTGGTAGTCTAGTCTTTTCTACCAGAGACCTCTTTCTAATATTTGGAGGAGCATTCCTGATTTGGAAATCTACGGATGAAATTCATCATGATGTTGTAGATGAGCCTCTAGAACAGCCAATTACTACCCATCTTCGATCGGCAGCTACATTCAGAAATGTGGTGATACAAATTGCCACACTAGACATTATATTTTCCCTAGATAGCGTGTTAACTGCAGTCGGGCTAACTTCGCATTTTTGGGTAATGGCTTTAGCGATTACTATTGCAATTATTATCATGATTTGGGCAAGTGAGCCTGTCAGTCATTTTATATCGAAGCATCCAACAATAAAAATGTTGGCTTTAAGTTATTTGATATTGATAGGTATGGTTTTAGTGGCTGATGGTTTTCAATTCCATATTCCTAGAGGATACTTGTATTTTGCTATGGGTTTTTCTTTAGCTGTTGAATCACTCAATTTGATTAAAAGCGAACGAACTAAACGTAAGCGGTCTAAGGGGTAACTCATGTTATGGTTTAAAGCGTTCCATATTATTTCACTGGTTGCTTGGTTTGCTGGTTTATTTTACTTGCCTCGATTGTTTGTTTACCATGCCGAAGCAATGGATGACATCAGCATAAAGCGATTTAAAACAATGGAAAGACGTTTGTATTATGGAATAACTTGGCCCTCAGCAATTTTAACGACAGTTCTTGGGATTAGTTTACTATCATTCAATTATAACTATTATCTAAATGCACCATGGATGCACGCTAAGCTTACATTAGTGTTGCTATTGTGGATGTATCATTTGTTGTGTGGCCACTACCTTAAACGATTTGCGGTGGATTTAAATAAAAGGTCAACCAAGTTTTATAGAATTTATAATGAACTGCCTACTTTCTTATTAGTTGGTATAGTGATTTTTGTTGTTGTTAAGCCATTTGGTTAGTCTGTGTCAGTATGTTTTTTTAGTTAATCCACTTTCTTACTCGCGTAAGAAAGTGGATGGCGATCTTAATTATCAATCAAACAGACTGCTCCATTTCAATCATTTCAAAATCTTCTTTAGCGGCCCCACAGTCAGGACAGAACCAATTTTCGGGTACATCCTCCCATTTCGTACCAGGTTCTATTCCATCCTCAGGCCAACCTTCCGCTTCATCGTATATGAAACCACAAATGACACAAATAAATCTTTTATATTCTTGCATAATAGTACTCAACTCATAGTAGACACCTAATTTATCGACTGTGTCTATGGATGTAAAGATGCGAACGACTATTGTATCTAATTTTGCATTATAAATAAAATATATGTATGATTTGGGAGCACTTAATTGATCTCAAAGGATTACTATGACTCGATCAGCTGAATTATTTCATCAAGCCCAATCCATTATTCCCGGTGGAGTCAACTCTCCAGTTCGCGCATTTAAAGGTGTAGGAGGAGAGCCTATATTTTTTAAGGCAGGAAAGGGGGCTTACTTAACGGATGTTGATAATAAGCAATACATTGACTATGTAGGGTCATGGGGGCCTTTAATTCTTGGTCATTGCAATCAAGTGGTTATTGAGGCTGTAGAGAGAGCCCTGCATAGCGGTATGAGTTTTGGGGCACCAACTGAACTTGAAATACAATTGGCTGAAAAGATTATCTCCCTTATACCGTCCATTGAAAAAATAAGAATGGTAAACTCAGGTACAGAAGCTACGATGACCGCAATACGCCTAGCTCGTGGTTATACAAAACGAAATAAATTTATTAAGTTTAATGGCTGTTATCATGGACATAGCGATAGCTTACTCGTAAAAGCCGGCTCAGGATTACTTACACTTGGTATACCATCCACACCTGGAATACCCTCTAGCATCACTGAACATACTCTAACTGCAGATTTTAATGACCTAGATCAAGTGGAGCAATTATTTGCAAAATACCCAAATGATATTGCAACCGTTATTTTGGAACCTGTTCCAGGAAATATGGGGTTTATATTGCCTAAACCGAATTTTTTATACGGATTAAGACAACTTTGTGATGACTATGGTGCACTACTAATATTCGATGAAGTAATGACTGGATTTCGTGTAGGATTGCATGGCGCTCAAGGCCTTTATGGAATTAAACCAGATATAACAACTTTAGGAAAAGTAATAGGTGGAGGTATGCCCGTTGGTGCTTTAGGTGGCTGTACAGAGATTATGTCTCATCTCGCTCCAGAAGGTCCAGTCTATCAAGCAGGAACTTTATCTGGAAATCCTCTTGCCATGGCCGCTGGTTTAGCAACATTGACCGAAATAGAAAAACCTGGATTTTATGAACATTTAGCACAAACAACGAATCAATTAATAAACGCAATCAGCTCAGCTGCAGAGCAATGTAATGTACCTGTATTTACCGCTGCCCTTGGTGGTATGTTTGGCTTTTGTTTTACAGAAAAAAAACAGGTCGATAATTATTCGGATGTCGCTGCATCTGATGAAGTGATGTTTAAACAGTTTTATCACGGAATGCTCGAACAGGGTATTTATTTGGCACCATCCATGTATGAAGCTGGTTTTGTATCCATTGCGCATACGCCATTAGAAATTCAAAAAACATATGAAGCAAGTGTTCGTGTTTTGAAGGAAATAGAAAATAGTTAAATTCAATCAATTAAGCCAAATTTATGCCCTTGCGTTGTCAAGTATGATCCAATTGGGAGCCAGATAGGCAATTTAAGGGCATAATTCGTGCGGTCTAGAAAGCATTTGAGATGTAAAAATGTCAATATATTTAAATAAAAATATATATTTTTAATTCGCTGGACAGTTATTTTTTACCATGGCATATTCGATCTCCCACCAACGCAATGGAAAGCTAATCATGTCGATAATGAGTAAAAAAATGGATTTATGGAAATCGATGCCCAATGGCACTGCCGCTTTATTTTTTATACAAATTGTTGCTACTTTAAGTTTTAGTGTTCTTTACTCTACGCTGGTTTTATACATGAAAGGGAAATTGGGAATTCCCGTCGCTACAGCAAATAGCATAATGGGTGTATTTATAGCATTTAATTTCGCTCTTCACTTATTGGGTGGTTTTTGGGGGGGGAGATTAATGTCAAATAGAGCATTGTTCTGCGTAGGAATGATAGCTCAAGTAATCGGATGTGTGTTGTTGTCGTTTGGAACACAGTCATTTTTATATTATGGTCTTGCTGCCTTTTTAACGGGTTCAGGTTTAAATGTTACTTGCATCAACTGCATGCTAACGCAAATGTTTTCTCCCGAGGACAATCGCCGTGAAACAGCGTTTTTATGGAATTACGCTGGTATGAATGTAGGCTTCTTTATTGGGTTTACATTGAGTGGGATTTTTCAAATTTCTCAAAACTATCAACGTCTATTTTTATTAAGTAGTTTGGGCAATCTTATAGCTGTGTTGATTTGTTTCTATTTTTGGCAGCAATTGTCTGACATCAACACTGCCTATTCCCAAAAAACCAAGGAGGAACAACGTAAATCAATTCGCTATGGTATTTTATTTGTAATGATGTTGCCTTTGGCCATTAGCCAATTATTACAGTTTTCAAGTTTTGCCAACAAGCTTGTGATTTTAACGGGTGTAGCAATGTTGTTAGTCATACTTTACTTGGCTTATCAGCAACCTAACAAAATTGCAAAAGATAAAATCATCGGCTTTACAGTTTTGATGTTGGTTGGCACTGTTTTCTGGATGCTGTATCAAATTGGACCTATGGGTTTAACTGTATTTATTGATAATAATGTTCAGCGTCATTTTGGTGGTTGGGTTATAGCTCCACAATGGTTCCAAAATATCAATACCATCGTCATAGTATTTGGTGGCCCCTTACTCGGTATAATGCTAAATAGGATGCGACATAATGGTTCACAAATTAATATACCCGCACAATTCGCCTATGCACTGCTATTCATTGGGATTGCTTTTGCAATTCTACCGATTGGAATTGCCTATGCAAATCCTGACGGTATGGTTAACCCAAGTTGGGTTGTGACCAGTTTTGTTCTTCAAAGTATTGGAGAGTTATTAATTTCCCCGATAGGATATGCCATGATTGGTGCATTGGCACCCTCATCGCTACAGGGTGTGATGATGGGTATGTGGATGTTAAATACCGGAGTAGGTGCAACCTTATCAAGCTATAGTTCCAATTTAATGATTGTTGGTCAAAGTAGTAGCTCACCACTAGTGACAAATAGTGGCTATAGCAATGTGTTTTTAATGCTGGGTTTGTTTGCCATATTCTCATCAATGATTGTATTTATACTCGTACCAAAATTAAGAAAATTAACGAATGAGAATAAATTCTCGGACTGTACTGATTCTGTTAAATCGGTTAGTAGTAATAGAGTAGCTTTATGTGAGTAGTCACTTTATACCAATTCAAACGGCAGATCTTGAATGGAAACAGGATCTGCCTTATTCAAGACAGTTTAACGATATTTATTATTCTTCAGAAGGTGGGTTACAACAAAGTCGTTATGTTTTTATAGACGGCAATGATCTAATTAATCGTTGGAGAGCCCTTACTCAAAATCAAAAATCTTACTTTAATATAGGGGAAACAGGTTTTGGTACTGGTATGAACTTTCTTCTTACATGGAAATTGTGGGAGGAAAATGCCCCCTCAAACGCAACTCTTCACTATATTTCTTGTGAAAAACATCCATTAACTAAAGATGATTTAATAAAGTGTTTAAATGCTTGGCCTGAAATTGCTTCTTATGTTGATGATTTTATTGAGTTATACCCAGTATTAACACCCGGATTCCATCATCTACTATTTGCGCAAGGGAGAGTGAAACTAACACTTATGCTGGGTGATGCTCAGGAATGTTACGAGCAACTCCTAGTGTGCGGCCATCCTAAGTTAGAGCATGAAATTAGAACCCCTTTTATAGATGCTTGGTATCTTGATGGATTTGCCCCTTCTAAAAACCAAAGGATGTGGTCAGATTCATTGCTTAAAATCATTGCACAACTATCTCGAAAAGAAAGCACATTGGCTACTTATTCTGCTTCAGGCATGGTTAAGTTATCGCTAGCTAATGCAGGTTTTATGGTATTTAAAAGAAAGGGCTTTGGACCAAAAAGACATATGATTACAGCTCAGTTCACTGAGCCTCCACAAGAAAACAATAGGCCAATACACACACCATGGCATGCTAGTAAGCGATATCCAATTACTCAAAAATCAGCTCTCATCATTGGCGCAGGTTTAGCCGGTTGCTTTGTTGCTAATTCTTTGGCAAAACGTGATTGGAAAGTTACTGTACTGGAAAAACAACAATCCCTAGCTTTAGGGGGATCTGGGAATCAACAAGCTGTTATATTTCCCAAGCTATCCGCGTATAAGTCACCATTTACACAATTTATGCTTTATTCATTTCTATTTGCAAATCGCTACTATAAGCAACTGCTTAAAACAAATCCGATTGGCAAATTAACCGGCACATTACTACTTGATTATAATGAAAAAGAAAGAGCTGCACATCTTAGTTTAGTTGATTGGCTATCCTATTACCCCGAATTGGGTGAGTTAGTGAGCAGCATTCGTGCATCTGAGCTGGCTGGTGTAACTATACCCTGTTCAGGACTGTATATACCGATGTCAGGGTGGATTAATTCTCCAGAGCTGTGTCATTTATTAACGGATAATAAAAACATTCAGTTACTTTATGGTGAGGAAGTAAATAGCATTAATTATATGAATGGTAATTGGCATGTTAATGGTAGGGAGTCACCTGTTCTAATTCTAGCGAATGGGCATGAAGGAAGCTGTTTTCAGCAAACAAATTATCTACCCATCAAATCGATTGGTGGGCAGATGACAATGATTAAAGAATCGACCGCCAGTAAAAATCTTAAAATACCTATTTGTGGAGATGGTCATGTTTTGCCAAGCTACAAGGGCTGTCATCATGTTGGAGCCACTTATCATCTAACAGCAAATAAAGCTCATCTATCGGATGAAGATGATGTCTTGAATCAATTAAGATTAAAACACTTATCAGAACAGACCACTTGGTCTGATGCTCTAGTTAGTAGCTGGGCAGGAGTACGAGCAACTTCACCAGATTATTTGCCTATTGTTGGAGCTGTAGCAAAAGAAAATGAATTTTTACACACCTTTGCCACTTTAAAGAGTAATTCAAAACGATGGATTCCAAAGTTAGGACCTTATTATCAAGATTTATATATTTGTAGTGCTTTTGGATCAAGAGGGCTAACCACAGTCCCTTTAGCCGCTGAATGGCTTGCATCAATGATCAACAATGAGCTTTCCTTTCTCCCAAGACATTTAATTCAAGCGTTATCGCCAGCTCGCTTCCTACGTAAAAAAATAATACATGGAATTTAGAAAATCAATTGAGAAGAACTAGGCATTGGAGCATAATATTAAGCCTTTAGGGTCAATGGAGTAATATGAATGACCAGATCTATGGGGACAGCATTTAGAACCGCAGTAAAGGATGACAAGCCTCTGCAAATACTAGGAACCGTTAATGCTTATTCTGCAATGCTTGCAAAATCATCTGGTAGTAAAGCAATTTATTTATCTGGGGCAGGGGTTGCAAATGCTTCTTATGGCATTCCAGATCTTGGGATGACGAGTCTTCCTGAAGTATTAGAGGATGCAAGAAGGATAACTCAGGCATGTGATTTACCTTTACTTGTGGATATAGATACTGGTTGGGGTCATGCATTTAACATAGCAAGAACAATCAAGCAAATGGAAAAGGCTGGGGTAGCAGCCGTTCATATCGAAGATCAAGTGCTTGCTAAGCGATGTGGTCATCGACCTAATAAAGCGATTGTTTCAGCTTCTGAAATGGGAGACAGGATCAAAGCGGCTGTTGATGCACGTGAGGATTCCAGCTTTGTAATTATGGCACGGACAGACGCTTATGCTGTCGAAGGTATGAGTGCTGCCATTGATAGAGCTGCATTGTGTGTGGAACTAGGTGCAGACATGATTTTTCCCGAAGCCATGACTACTCTGGAGGAGTACAAGAAGTTTGTTCAAGCCATCCATGTACCTATTCTTGCAAATATCACCGAATTTGGTAAGACCCCATTATTTACTAGAGATGAACTAAGTAGTGTAGGCATATCAATGATTTTATACCCGCTAAGTGCATTTCGATCAATGTCCCTTGCAGCTTTACACACCTATCAAACAATTATTGATACAGGAACTCAAAAAGCAGTAATAGACAAAATGCAAACACGAAATGATTTGTATGAAATACTTGGTTATCACCATTATGAACAGAAACTAGACCAATTGATGGGAGAAGAGAATGAGTAATAAAACTGGAGGTTTAGCCGGTGTAGTAGCTGGCCAATCAGCGATAGCCACGGTTGGCTTAGAAGGAAAGGGGTTGAACTACAGAGGTTATTCTATAAAAGATCTCGCTAACTCTGCCAGTTTCGAAGAAGTAGCTTATTTACTTCATTATGGAGCTTTACCAACCCAAATGGAGCTCAGTCAATACATCAATAAATTAGTGAACTTACGTGCTCTACCTGAACATTTAAAATCTGTTTTGCGTTTAATCCCTAAAAACACTCACCCAATGGATGTTCTAAGAACAGCATGTTCTTTTTTGGGAACCATTGAACCTGAGGAAACGTTTAAACAACAGTATGATATTGCCGATCGTTTGCTTGCTTTATTTCCAGGAATTATGTGCTATTGGTATGCTTATCAATTTCAAAATAAAGAGATTTCGGGACTGAGTGATGAAAAAACTATAGGCGGACATTTTCTATCTTTGTTGCATAGCAGAAAGCCAAGCAAACTTGAAACGGACATGATGAATGTTTCATTGATCCTCTATGCTGAACATGAGTTTAACGCCTCTACCTTTGCAGCTAGAGTAACAGCAGCCACACTTTCAGATTTCTACTCTGCGATTACCAGTGCAATAGGGACGTTAAGAGGACCTTTGCATGGTGGTGCTAATGAAGCCGCTATGGAATTGCTTGAACAGTTTAAATCCCCAGATGATGCTGAAGAGGGTTTGCGCAAGAAATTAGCCAATAAAGAATTAATCATGGGCTTTGGTCATCGAGTATATACAACTTGTGATCCACGTTCAGACATTATAAAGCAATGGTCATTCAAACTAGGTGAGGAAAAGGGTGATTTATTGCTTTATCACATCTCAGAAAGGGTTGAAAAAATAATGTGGGATGAAAAAAAGTTATTTCCAAACCTCGATTTTTATAGTGCATCAGCCTATCACTATTGCGGTATTCCAACCCATTTATTCACACCAATTTTTGTAATGTCACGAATTACTGGATGGTCTGCTCATGTATTTGAACAAAGAGCTAATAACAAATTAATCCGTCCCACGTCCGAATACATCGGACCAGATTCAAGGGTTTTCCCTGCTATTAATACAAGAGGATAATATGCACAATTATGTTGAAGACAATATCAAACCTGATTATGAACAGGTGTTTATTGATATTGCAGATTATGTTTTAAGTAAGAAAATTGATAGTGTACTTGCCTATGAAACAGCAAGATTGTGTTTAATGGATACACTAGGCTGCGGAATTTTAGCGCTTAATTTTCCTGAATGTACTAAATTATTGGGACCAGTTGTACCTGGTGCAGAGTTAAAAGGTGGTGCACGAGTACCTGGCACCTCTTATGAGTTAGATCCAGTTCAAGCCGCGTTTAATATAGGAACAATGATCCGATGGTTAGATTTTAATGATACTTGGCTTGCAGCTGAATGGGGTCATCCATCTGATAACCTAGGGGCTATTTTAGCCGTCGCTGATTATTTATGTAGACAAAATTGTTCAAATGGTAAAGCCCCTATAACAATGCAAGATGTTCTTACTGCTATGATTAAAGCCCATGAAATTCAGGGGTGCTTGGCATTAGAAAATAGTTTTAACCGTGTTGGTTTGGACCACGTTATCTTGGTTAAAGTTGCTAGTGCTGCTGTTGCGGCACAAATGTTTGGTGCCGATCGAGATACCTTGTTACGAACTTTATCTCAAGTTTTTGTTGATGGACAAAGTTTAAGAACTTATCGGCATGCGCCCAATGCTGGATCGAGAAAATCATGGGCTGCAGGTGATGCAACTTCACGCGCAGTTCGACTGGCATTGATTGCAAAAGCCGGTGAGATGGGTTATCCAAGTGCTTTATCTGTGCCAACTTGGGGATTTTACGATGTTTTATTTGGTAAGAAACCCTTCAAATTTCAAAGGCCATACGGTAGTTATGTCATGGAAAATGTGTTGTTTAAACTGTCCTATCCTGCAGAGTTTCATGCTCAAACTGCAGTGGAATGTGCCGTGCATTTGCATCCTATAGTTAAAGAACGATTTGACGACATCTCAAAAATTGAACTAGTTACTCATGAATCAGCCATACGGATTATCAGTAAACAAGGCGTTTTGCATAATCCTGCAGATAGAGATCACTGTTTACAATATATGGTAGCCATTGGTTTACTGTTTGGTGACTTACAGGCGGAGCATTATGAAAATAATGTTGCAGCTGATCCTCGAATTGATGCATTAAGAGCTAAAATGCATGTCACTGAAAATGAACATTTTTCAAAGGACTATCATGACCCTGATAAACGCTCAATTGCTAACAGCATTAAATTGATTTTTAAAGATGGTACAGAAACTGATTTGATTACTGTTGAATACCCTATTGGGCATATGCGGAGAAGGGAGGAGGGTATTCCAGTATTGGTTTCTAAGTTCAGGAAAAATCTCAGTACAAAGTTCTTGCCAGATAGAGTTGAAAAAATCGTTCAGGCCATGAATGATACAAATACTTTATCAGCGATGAAAGTTTCAGATTTTATGGCTTTGTGGTCGCTTTAATCCTAACAAATAAGTGGTTGGGTACAGTCCCAACCATTAATTCTAGGGTTGCATAGCCACTGTTAGATTACTATTTTCATCTTGTTTACACAAAATACCTATTGCAGCAGTAAATATTGAGCCTATAAAATCAACAAGATTAATTATTGGGCTTGCAACAGTTGCTAGTACCATGGCTGCAGTAAAAATTACAGACTTAAGTGATAATTCCATTGATTTTTGAAACTCTTGAAAGCTTCTATTGATTACTAGGTTATATATCCCTTGAAGCAGATACACCATTGTATCAAGTAATAGCTCAAGGCTAATTAAGCTTAAAGCAATAGGTGCGCTGATTGGCGCGTAACATTTTTTTAGGGTCATTGGAGTAAAAAAAATGGGTGAAAAACTAGGTGTTTCACTAAATAACTCATCAAGTAGATCTTCAGTGACACCTGTTTGAGATTTTAGAAATTCATTTAGAGAATCTAAACTATCTGATACAGCCATAAAATACATCCTAATAAGAGTAAAGATAGATGGCAGCGAAAATACACAAATAAGTGAACTATTGCAACCATGATTTCTATATGAGACAAATTGAATAATTAAAAATCCATCCGGATTAATTGGTTAAAACAAGTTCATAGCAAAAAGCAACATTAGTAAAGCTCTCTCATTTAGCAATGTGATTAAATGAGTCATTATCTTGCTGAAGCTCTTTTTAAATTTTGCGTTGTATGCCGGCAATCGAGAGAACTTTTGTTGAAATTTCTTCAATAGAAAATTTTGTCGAATTAATATAGGGTATGTTTTCTCGCTTATACATTGCTTCTACTTCGGAAACTTCTAATCGACATTGTTCACTTGATGCGTATTTGCTATTAGGTCTTCGTTCTGATCGTATTTGTTGCAATCGTTGTGGATCAATTGTTAATCCAAATAGCTTATGTTTAAAGGGTTTTAAACTATCTGGTAATTTAAAATGAGAAAGATCATCTTCAGTAAATGGGTAGTTAGCAGCAAGGATGCCGTATTGGAGAGCCATATATAAGCAGCTCGGTGTTTTACCACACCGTGAAACACCTATTAAGATAATGTCAGCTTTTTCATAGCCCTTTATTTTAATTCCATCATCATGCGACAAGGCAAAATCAACGGCCTCGATTCTATGAGAGTAAGATTGGATATTCGCTACACCATGTGTTTTTCCTACTGTATAGGAGGATTTTTCAGAAAGCTCCTCTTCTAGTGGGCCAATAAAAATACTGAATAAATCAAAAAAACGGGCGTTCGCTTTTTTAATCGCTTGTCGTATTTCTTGATTTACTAATGTCATAAATACTAATGGCTTACATTGGCTTTCATCAAAACTAGCATTTATTCTAGCAATAACGGACTCCGCTTTTTCAATCGAGTCAATATAGGGTATTGTGATTTTATTGAACTTAATATTTTCAAACTGAGTGATGAGACTATTCCCTAGCGTTTCAGCTGTAATACCGGTGCCGTCAGATAAAATAAAAACATATCGCTCCATAAATAACCCTTTCAATCAGCAAGTTAATCCTTATTCTAACGTTTAAAAACTATAATTGGAAATTGTACTTATCACTAGGTATCTGCTATCTTAATTGAGGTGGAAACCGTATTTTTATCGATTTGTCAGGGTCACTATGAATAACACGAATCAAAATGACAAGCTATTTATCTTGGGTATTATCTGTTTGGTTTTAGCATTAGGTTTACTTTTTTTTAGCCTATATATTTTGCCATACATCATTTGGGAATTTAATTATGACGTTCCTGATTTCATTCTTACTATGATAAATGATTATCAAGGCAACTATAGTTATTCACAAGGCAGTAGTAAAGCGATAGTTTGGCTATACTTTTTTATACCCTCGCTAATTTTTGGATATATTTCCTATTATATTTCAAATTACATCGATAAAAATGCACAAGATTTACAAAATCCTACAGAAGAAGAATCCAAAGAGCCAACAAAAAATAAGGAGTCATTAAAGGAATCGGCTTCCCTTGGGATTAAACTCTTATCAATTATTGTTTTAATTTTTGCAGTGGTCTTTATCCTTCAAGAATTTTTTGCTGTTACATCATAGAGCTGGAGTTACCACATGTTAATTTTTAAAGGTTGGAAAATTAAACGAATTACCAAAAGGTTAAAAGCAATGATTGCCTATAGGGCAAGTAATCAACCTGGTGATGAAGTATTAAAAAAGGAAATTTTATATTATTTTGAGTTAGCAACAATATACAAACATTTAAAGGGAAATAAAAAACATCCATATTCCGATCTAATGGTCGTCGAGTGTTACCGGTCTGCAGCGGATTTAAATGATGCAGCAGCAAATTTTCAATTGGCTCAATTATTTTTAGATGAAGCAAAATACAGAAAGGGCTTAAATAATGAAGGTATCTTTACAAGCCCGGCTAATTTAAAACGTAGCGATCAATTATTTGAAGAAGCTCATGCACATTTAATTGCTGCAGAAAAATTAGGTCATGTAGGGGCGAAAAGACTAAGGGGACTCTGCATAATCAATGGCTGGGGCGTAACAAGTGATAAAAATGCAGGTTTTGAACTTGTTGTTTCTAGCATCGATCAAGAAGGCTCATGGGAAAAAGTACCCCAGATTTTCGCTTCTATGGGGCTGAATAAACCTGAGTTTTTTGCTGCAATTATGCAACGGAGAAAAGACTCAAGTACCAATATATAATCGTATTTCCCCAAAATAGAGAAACAATACCGGCAACACTTAAGAATGGGCCATAAGGTATCGATGTGTCTTTTGATTTGTGCTGAGTTTTTAAATAAATAATCCCTATTATGGCGCCGGAAACGGATGATAGAAGTAAGATCAGAGGCAAATATATCCAACCAAACCAGGCACCGAATGCAGCAAAAAGTTTAAAGTCGCCATGACCCATCCCCACTTTACCAGTGACTAGATAGAATAGTTTAATGAATATCCATAAGGTTAAGTATGCTCCAGCACAACTAATCACAGCATTCGGGAGTGGTGTAAAAATACCCCATGTGTTTGCAATTAACCCAATCCATAATAGGCTTAATGTTAGTGAATCAGGTAGCAGCTGATGATCTAAATCAATAAAAATAAGAGGAATAAGAATCCAAATAAATAATAATGAAAACAATAAGTGCAAGGTAATCCCAAAATGCCATGCAGCATACAGTGAAAGTAGACCGGTTAATAATTCAATCATAGGGTAGCGAAGTGGAATAGGGGACTTACATTCAGCGCATCTCCCTTTCAAAAATAAATAGCTTAAAATTGGAATATTCTGCCAAGATTTGATTTTTGCATTACAATTTGGGCAGAAAGAACGCGGTAGAAATAAGTTGATTTTAGGTTTACCATTCTCTACATCATGGTTAAATAATTCAGCGGCCTGTTCCTTCCATTCATCGTGTAGCATTATTGGTAATCTATAAATAACCACATTAAGAAAGCTTCCTACAACGAGGGAAATAATACCTATGCATAAATAAAGGTACCAAGTAGGTAAACTTAAAATCACTGTTTCTATCATATGATATTCTAGCCTCTAGACTGCTGATCCCAATTTGAAAATAGGTAGATACATAGCTACAACTAAACCACCAACCAATATGCCTAATATTGACATAATTATTGGCTCCATTAAACTGCTTAGTGAATCGACGGCATTATCAACTTCTTCTTCATAGAAATCGGCTACCTTTCCTAACATCTTCTCCAATGCACCAGACTCTTCACCTATAGCTACCATTTGTATAACCATGTTGGGGAATAGATGTGTGTTTTCCATAGCTACACACATTTGTTGACCGGTTGATACTTCATCTCTTATTTTATCCGTTGCTTTTGCATATATGATATTACCCGTTGCGCCAGAAACTGACTTCAAGGCTTCTACTAATGGTAGTCCAGCTGCAAACGTAATTGACAATGTTCTAGCAAAACGCGCAATGGATGCCTTTTCTAAAATCACCCCTACAACCGGGAATTTAAGCATGGCGCGATCTATGTTCTGTGCAAAGTCCAAAGAATGATTTTTGGCATAGATAAACGCATATACTGCACCACCAAGTGCCCCAAAGATGAAATACCAATAGGATTGCATGAATTCAGACATAGAAATTACGGCCTTTGTCATAGCAGGTAAGTCAGCACCAAAACCTTTAAATAAGGACTCAAATTGAGGGACTACATAGATTAACAGTCCAGTTGTCACTATAAGTGCTACCACCAATACTGCAATTGGGTAAGTGAGCGCTTTTTTAATTTTTTTCTTAATGGTTTCAATTTTTTCTTTATAGGTTGCTACCTTATCCAACATAATATCTAAAGAACCTGACTTTTCACCAGCATCCACTAAATTACAAAATAATTCATTAAAATATTGAGGGTGCTTAATAAAAGATTCAGCCAAGGTTAAACCAGTCTCGATGTCTTGCTTAATTGTTTCAATTAGGTCTTTTAAACGTTTATTCGATTGACCTTTGGCAACGATATCAAATGCTTGGACCAGTGGAATTCCTGATTCAATCATCGTTGCTAATTGACGGCTAAAAACGGTGATATCTGCTTGTGTAATCTTTTTATTTTTTCTATCAATGAGGGGCTTTCTCTTTTTAGCGATTTTAGTTGCAACAATTCCTTGTTTACGTAGATCAGCTTTTGCAATAGCCATACTTTTAGCTTGAATGTCTCCCTCCATAGTCTGGCCAGATTTATTCGTACCATGATAATGAAAGGTAAGAAGTGGATTTTTAATCTTTTCCATAATTATTAATCAACGGTTACCCTATTGACTTCCTCCATGGTAGTAACTCCTTCCTTAACTTTTTCTAAACCAGATTCAAATATAGTATGCATACCTTGTGATTGAGCAAACTTAAGGATTTCAAGTGAATTTGCTCCATTCATTATCATTTGTCCCAAATCCTTGTTCATGGTTAGCACTTCATACAAACCTACTCTACCTCTGAATCCATTAGTGCATTGATTACATCCAACCGCTTTATAGAGTTTGAGGCCAACCAGATCTTCTTCTTTAAATCCTAACTCTAATAAACCTTTATCACTGACATCATCACGCAGTACTTTGCATTGTTCACATAGTCTACGTGCTAATCGCTGAGCAATAATCAGAGTAACAGAACTTGCTATGTTAAATGTTGGAATACCCATATTAACAAGTCGATTAAGGGTTTCTGCAGCACTATTTGTATGAAGTGTAGAGAGCACCAAATGACCAGTCTGAGCTGCTTTTACCGCAATTTCAGCAGTTTCTAAATCTCTGATTTCCCCAACCATTATAATATCAGGATCTTGCCGAAGAAAGGACCTAAGAGCGCCAGAGAATGTTAAACCAGCCTTCGTATTGATGTTGACTTGGTTAATCCCTGGAACTTTGATCTCAACAGGATCCTCTGCAGTTGAGATATTCACCTCAGTTGTGTTTAACATATTTAATGCAGTGTATAAAGTTACTGTTTTACCGCTACCGGTCGGACCAGTAACAAGAATCATTCCTTGTGGTTTCTCAATAGCTCTAATAAATGCTTCTTTTTGATATTGTGCAAAACCAAGTGCATCTACTCCTAATTTAGCAGTACTTGGGTCTAGGATTCTCATGACCACCTTTTCACCGGTATAGGTTGGACAGGTACTTACCCTAAAATCAATCGCTCGATTTTTGGATATTTTCATTTTAAAGCCACCATCTTGAGGTACTCTTCTTTCGGAGATATCCAAATTTGACATTACTTTGATCCGTGCTGTAATTCGTGCTGATAAATTAACTGGAGGTGCTGCGACTTCATGCAATATACCATCTTGTCTGTACCTAATTCGATATTCTTTTTCATAAGGCTCAAAGTGTATGTCGGATGTTCCTTGCTTAATTGCGTCCAACAGTATTTTATTAATGAATTTCACGATAGGTGCATCATCAGTCACTGATGATACATCACTATCCTGATCTTCTTCATCCGTACTTATCTCGAGGCCATCAATATCACCAGCATCCTCAACGTATTCTGATAACCCTTCACTTTCCTTAGCTGTCAGTAATTTATCGATTAATGCAGATAACTTATCAGTTTCAACAACAATTGCGTTGGTGTTAAGACCTGTGTGAAACTGAATTTCCTTTAAAGAGGCTTGTTTACTTGGATCGTCCGTTGCCAGATATAGGTTATTTCCTCGACTAAATAATGGAACCATCGAGTGCCGCTTTATCAGTTTCTCATTGACTAATTTTGCTGGTAAATTATCTAAATCAATACATAATAGATCGAGCATGGGTACACCAAAATTTTGAGCTGCAGTAAGTGCAATTTGCTCAGCCGTTAATATGCGATTTTTTACTATGTATTGTATAAGAGAGATTTTTTCAGAAGCAGCGGCTTTATAGAGCTCTATAGCTTTAGATTTCTCTAAAAGCTTTTCAAGCACAAGAAGTTGCCCAATGCCTTGTAGTCGTTGTTCGTCAGTAGCAAGTGCCATATGTTATAGTTCTTAGTGTTTATTATTTATAAATATAGTTAATAAATTGACATTTTTCACAACTTTTAATCCCTATTTTACAAAGAATACTGTTGATCAATTGAATTAGAACTATTTCAGAAGATTTAATCAATTTATCCATAAAAAAATTGTTTGCTATGCAAACTCGTAGTATTTTATTTAATTAGAATCAATGCATATAGAAAACTAAAAAGATGAAGGGCTTATTTTGTTGATTGAAGAGCAACTTAAACAATGTCATGTGTTAAATGACTGGTTTCACACGCCATTAGGTCAATTTGTTTCAAAAGAGTTTACCGAGCAATTAAGGTTCTATAATGAACATTTAAAGGGTGATAGTTTGCTGCAACTTGGTTATTGTGGTGAAAACCCTTGGCTAAAGGAACTAGACTACAACAATAAATGGATTGCTTCCCCATTTTCTATGAACTCATCAATTCATATTGAAACCTCACTTAACCAGCTCCCAATTAATCGTAATTCACTAGACTGTGTGGTTATACCACTCACTTTAGAATTATTTGGCAATAATTCGAGTTTGATTCATGAGTTAGATAGAGTCTTAAAGCCCATGGGGTTTGTCATTTTGCTGAGTTTGAATCCATACAGTCTTTGGGGTGGCGCATTAAAATGCGGGTTGTTGCGTAGTTATAGCGATAAACGGGTGAAAATGAGAACAGCCTTTCAAATTAATCGTTTATTTACACAGATGGGTTATAGACAGTGTTGTTTAAATAATTTTTGTTATATTCCTCCAGTGAATAATGAATCGCTAATCAAAAAACTCATTTTTCTAGATGAAATAGGTAAAATGATTTGGCCGTTCCCATCAGGTTTTTATTGTTATATTGCTCAAAAGTACGAACGTATTACACCTGGATTATCGGTTGCTGTAACAAAAGAAGTATTATCAAAAAGTTATGAAACTCCTTTTCAACCCGCATCTAACTAGCCCAACATGATATTTGAGGATATTATTACAAGCATTTATTGCCTCCAAGTAAATACACATGAAAACAACTAGTATTCTATTCATCATACTCCTAGATTGTTTGTACTTATAAGGAGTATTTTTGTATACTTTGATGTGATTTGGTAGAAGGTTAATTACATGTCAAAAAAATCATTATTCAGAATTAGTTTTGCTAATCAGGAAGAAATTTTTGAAATTTATGTTCGCTCTATAAAAGAAAGTGAAATGTTTGGATTTCTTGAAGTAGAAGAGCTGGTTTTTGGCGAGCAAACTGCATTGGTTGTTGATCCTTCAGAAGAAAAGCTAAAGATGGAGTTTAATGGTGTTAAACGTGTTTTCATTCCTATGCATTCAGTGATACGAATTGATGAAGTTACTAAACAGGGGGCTTCTAAGGTAAAAGACAATGCAGGTTTTGCAAATACTGTTAGACCATTTCCTGGTTCTGGAAAACCTAAAGAATAAAAAGGTATAAATAATGAGTATTCCTAGTAAAATTCAAGCTGTATATGAAAAGTCCACTTGCCTTTATACTGCAAATGAAGTTGAAGCTGCACTCGACAGGATGGCAATTAAAATTCATGAAACCTTGCAAGATAAAAATCCAGTTATAGTATGCGTCATGATTGGAGGGTTAGTTCCTTTGGGCAATTTATTACATCGTTTAGATTTTCCATTAGAGGTCGATTACGTTCATGCAACAAGATACCGCGGAGACTTAACGGGTGGCGATATTCACTGGAAAGTAAAGCCGTCCACGAATTTAGTTGGTCGTACTGTATTGGTTGTAGATGATATTCTGGATGGTGGTATTACTCTTGCTGCCATCATTGAAGAAATGAAGGCCATGGGCGCAGAAAAGGTTTATAGCGCAGTTTTGGTTGATAAATACCGTAAAAGAGTGGCTAATGGTTTGCAAAATGCGGACTTTGTAGGCCTTCAAGTTGAAGACAACTATATTTTCGGTTATGGAATGGATTACCACGAATACCTCAGAAATGCCCCTGGAATCTTTATAGTCCACCCAGAGCATGATGTAAAAAAATAATCCTATCTTTCTCTTAAAGCCGATTGTTTAGCTTTAATAATCGGTTTTAGTAGATATTGGAGAACTGACTTTTGCCCTGTAAGGATATCTACAGTAGCTTGCATGCCTGGAATAATTGGCAAAGGATTTTCTGTGGTGCCTAAGTGATTTTTCTTTGTCCTTACTTTTACAATATAGTAGCTTTCTTTTTGTTTGTCCGTTTCATCAATTATAGTATCAGCACTTATTTGTTCTACTACACCCTCCAAACCACCATAGATAGAAAAGTCATAAGCAGATATCTTAACCATCGCTTCCTGGCCAGGATGTATAAAACCAATATTAGAGGGTTTTATTTTGGCTTCAATTAGCAAGGTATCATCAAGAGGAACAATTTCAATGATGTCGCTTCCTGGCTGAACTACACCACCTATCGTATTTACTTTAATTTGTTTAACGACTCCGTAAACAGGTGACTTAACGGTTGTCCTACTTAACCTATCTTTATCCGCTTTATTTGCTTCAATTAAAGCGGATAAATCGCCTCTCGCTTTATTGAGTTTATCCAGTTGCTCAGAGTTAAATTTTTCGATATTTCCTTCAATTTCATTAACCGAACGCTCTAAGCGGATAACTTCGACTTCCGATACTGAGCCTCCCTTAAGTAGTGGACGAGTTAAATCCAGTTCCTTTTGGGCTAGCTCTAGTGAGCTTTTAAGTTCACTGAGTTCTCTCGACTTTGAATAGTACAAGGAAAGCTCGTCCTTTATTAACTGTGGGTAATTTTTAACGAACTCTGGAGGAAACTCTGGTTTCTTATTATTCAGCAATGCTGTTAAGCGAATAATTTCAATTTTTAGAAGATCAATTTTCTTTTCAGCTTCCGCATAGGAGGACATAAAGCGCGTGTTGTCGATTTGCATTAAAATTTGATCTTTTTCAACAATTTCGCCTTCTTTTACAAAAACATGTTGAACAATTCCGCCTTCAAGATTCTGAATGACTTGTATATCTCTTGATGGAACAACTTTTCCATCGCCAGTTGTAACTTCATCGAGTATGGCATAATTTGCCCAAATAATGGCAACAAAAAAGAAGAGAGTCGTAGTCCATAGTATAATATGAGCAAATGCTCTCGACTTGTATGTTTTAACCATGCATTTAGCTCCTTATGGTAACACCGCTTCTAAGTGCATTTAAAACAGACTCCTTAGGGCCATCTGCTATTATTTTGCCATTTTCCAACACGATAAGACGATTTACTAATTCAAGCATTGAAATTTTATGTGTAATTAATACAAGAGTACGATGATCTGATAGGTATTCATTAAGGTTCTTTTTGATTAAACGCTCGTTATTATCATCCATAGAGGAAGTAGGTTCATCCATAACAAGAATATTAGGACTTGTTAAAATTGCTCTTGCTATTGCTATAGCCTGTCTTTGTCCACCTGATAGGTCTGCACCTTTTTCGCCGACAGGCCTATCAAATCCCTTGGGATGGTGATTTGTAAATTGGGTGACTCCAGTCAACTCAGCGGCATTTATAAGGTCATTGTCATTAATAAATGGGGCACCAACGCAAATATTCTCACGGATAGTCCCGTAAAATAAAATGACGTCTTGAGGCACATATCCTATCTGTTGGCGGAGATCATCTGGGTTAATCTGTTTGTAATCAGTACCATCCATTAAAATAGTACCCTCAGTAGGGAGGTATAATTTAAGTATCAATTTACCCATGGTAGACTTTCCAGAACCCACTCGACCTATAACTCCAACTCGTTCTCCTGCTTTAACTTTAAAACTAATCTGCTGTAAAACTTTTATATCATCGCCCGGGTAATGAAAATTGACTTGTTTAAACTCCATATCACCTTTTAAAACAGGTCTGTGAAGATATCGGCTTTCATCATGTATGTCTGTTTCCAGTTGCATGATTTTGTTTAATGACTCTAAAGCGTTTACAGATTGAAAGTACCTTGTAAATAGAGTTGAAACTTGAGCCATTGGTGCTAGAGCCCGTCCTGCTAGAATGGTACAAGCAACTAAGCCCCCAGTAGTAAGATCACCATTTGCAATCATATATACTCCAACAATAACCACTAATATTGTCGATATTTGTTGAGCTAGGTTAGTGATGCTAATGCTGGAGTTGGCTACAAAACGAAGTTTCATCATATTTTTTGCGGCTTCATCGATGATTTTTTCCCATCTTGATTGTAACTTTGATTCAGCTCCTGATGTTTTAATGGCCTCAATTGATGCAAGGGATTCAAATAAGGTAGCTTGTTTTTCAGCGGAGAATTGATAGGATTTTCTTGTTAATTGAATGAGTGGCCATTGAAGTAGGAGTCCTATAACGAATATAAACGGTATCACTGTAAATGGTATCCAAAATAATTTTCCACCAATCATGTAGATGACTACAAGGAAAATGAATGAGAAGGGTAAATCGATAATAACGGTCATAGTACTTGATGTTATAAAATCTCTGAAAATTTCAAATGATTGAACCGTATTTGCTAAGGAACCTACTGATCTGGGGCGATTGCTCATGCTTAAACCCAGAACCTGCTGAAATATAGTAGAAGATAATTCAATATCAGTGTTTTTATTGGCAATGTCTAAAAAATAGGAACGAAGCGCTTTTAAAAGCGTATCGAAAATAAACACCAGAGCTACACCACTTGCCAGTACCCACATCGTATCAATTGCATGGTTAGGCACGACTCGATCATATACATTCATAGTGAACAGAGGGATTACAAGTGCAAAGAGGTTCACTAAAAAGGAAGCAAGCAATACTTCAGAGTACAAAGGCCATGATTTTATCATTACACTCCAAAACCAATCCTTGGCTTGAGTTTTTAAGGTTTCATGAGAACGCTGAGTATGCTTAAATTGTTGCTCAACAAAGATTACTGAATCACTAAGTTCCCCAGAAAAATCGTCAAAATCGGTAATTATTCCGGGGTGTTGTGGATCCAGTATGGCCTTCTTACCGTCATCATTTAAAATGAGAAGAATCGCACTATTGTCATTTTTGATGAGTACTAAAGGAAGTTGTGAGTCGTCGATATCTTGTAGGCTAATTTGTTTAACTTCAGCATCTAAACCAGCTCTGGCAGCAGCTCTCGGAAAAATATCAAGCGACAGCTTATCCTCTTTTAAAGGTAATCTTGCAATCAGAGAGCGAGCAGAAAATGGATTTTGGTAGTACCTTGTTAACAAAATAAGACACGCTAAAAGAGAGTCATTTTCAGCAATTTTACTAAGATCAATTTGAGACCAAGAAGCTTTTCTATGCTTGCTCATAATGAATTTATCGTTGTTTTATTAAAGTATATAACCAAATTCCTTGAGAATTCCAGATCTTAGCAAGATAATCATAATATAGAATCCTTCAGCGATAAAAGAATGAATCAAACTCATGCCAACTAAAAAATTGAGCGATGCTCTGATTATTGGATTACAAATGAGCCTTTGCGGGTTAATTTGCTTCTTTATTTCACAATACTTTCATTTCAGTGAAGGGTTTTGGTCTGTCGTTACTGTTTCAGCCATTACTAGACCTTTTTTTTCTGCAACCTTTGTCAAAGCAGGATTACGTCTTTTCGGAACATTGTTTGGCGCCACTGTCGGATTTATTATGGCTGAATGGATTGGTTTTTCGCCTATCTTATTGTTTTTGGCAATTTTAATTTTTTCGACAGTTACTGTTTATATTGGGCTACAGACAAAACCGTATAATTATTTATCCATAGTTGCAGGGTTTAGCGCAACTATTGTGATTCAGTCGTTTTTGTTGGATAACATTCGTTCTATTGCGTTGTATCGTACTCTTGAGGTGTGTATAGGAATCATAGTTATGAGCCTAGTAAGTTGGATATTGTCAAAATTTTTTTCATCACAAACACATTTATTCGATAAAGACACGGCAAAAAAAATACATCGAGTTTTTCGGACCATCCATTTTTCTAAAGTTGATTTGTTCAATGCTTTGCTTATTAGTTTAACTATATCTGTAACCTTTATTTTCTGGATACTTTTTCGCTATCCACAGGGGGTTTGGCTGACAATTACCTTATTTGTCATTATGGAGGACACCATCGCAGAGACACAAAGCAAATCATTGGCCCGTTTGTTGGGGCAAATTTTCGCGGCTGTATTAGGAGGAACTGTAGCTGTTTTTTTTCCTTCCAATATGCCGATTATTGCCTTGGTACTTGTTGTGGGCTTTTTTATTTGCGGAACTGTTATTGGGTATGAGTCACGATTTTCCGCCTCTGGGAATCATGCTGGAAGTGCTCTAGCCATTATGCTCCTTGCTGGCTTACCTGATAATAGCGCTGAAGTAGTCATAAACCGGTTTATTAACGTTGTCGCTGCTATTGTCATAGCAATGACAGTCAGTTATTTTCAATTAATTAGTAAGCCGAAGTTATAATGCAAGATATAGAATGAATGAGAGGCATTAGGTCTGATTGTCACGAGTTCCTCTCATTCATTAGGCTGTGTAGCTTGGTTCTTTAAATGGTTTTAATGCTTCAGTAATTTGCTTATACAACTCCGGCAACCATCTTGGTTGAGCAAAATTAGTGGTTGTAGGCTTTTTATATCTTAAGTCATTTGGAGCTATGATAACTTGAATATTTTGCAGGCCGACTCGACGGGCTAGAATGAATAGCTGATCAATCGCCAAATCTCCGACAGCTAGGCATCCTACGGATAGACTCTTACCATGTATGAAGATATTATTTCCTAATTGTTTTCGACCATCCATGTAACCTTTCTGCCTGTCAAAATTATTAGGGTAATTAATCATCATGGAAAGGTGCATACTACTAAATGGATTGAAGTTAACTAACTTATAAATTCCTTCAGGGATTTGTTTATCATTCTCACGTAGCTTTGGGCCTAGACGCCCACTGAATCCAGTCAATGGATAATCATGCACATGGGTCCATTTCTGATCTGGGTTTTTAGCCCATAGCTCAACCTTACGTTCTGATTTAAATGCCAATAAAGCAATTTGTTGGGGTGGGTAAGTGACCTTTGCCTTATTAAAGTATTGCTTTAGCTGAGGCTCGACTCTTAAGCCATAACGCTTTACTGCTTTATCCACAGCATTATCCCAATTTAACTTGGGTCCCATAGCAAAGCATTTTAAGCTTAAAATCAAATAGATAAGTGTACTAAAATATTTCATATAAGCGTAATTAAATTCTATTAAAAGGATATTAACAAATAATACTCATTAGTAAAACACTGATTTAGCTTTTCTTCTTTTGTAGCTGTAATAGCTGCTTTTTAGTTGGGTTTGACATCTGTGTTGTAAGAAAATCAGGGCTAATGGATAAATGACCTATAGAGGGTATTAGCCCGTAGTAATTAGGGCACAGAAAATACACCGTTCCATCAGCTGCTACTTTATAGAAAATGTATTTGTAGCTGCAGTATTTAGGTTTTTCCATCATAGAAACCTGCATAACGGGTGAGCCTGGCAATCTATTCTCAATAAAATAGGCGTTAATCCAAATGTTTATAATGAGTAAACCACTTCCTATGACAACACACGATTGAATAAAGCTAATTAAATATTTAAGTGATTTGTTTTGTTTAGTAATGTTTGAAAAAATGTATATCAAGGACACGCACAATATTACCATATTAGCAGAGTGGCTTAATGCGTTGGGATAATTAAAATAACTTCCTAAAATTTCACCGCCTGAAGTTTTAAAATGAATGATCAAAGCAATTAGGCTTATCCAGAGTGAGGAAATAACGTAAGTCAGTAAATTTCTTTTTATCCCAATAAATAAAAGAATTAAGCCAACTAATGGTAATAAAGAATATAAGATGCTCACTAAGGTGTACATTTGTGGTGTTCCTAATGGGTTGATTTTATCTTCTCCCTTTATAAAGGAATTTTAAAGAAGGCTTAAATAGTTATACGTGTTCAGTTGATCTCAAAGGCTGTTCATCGGTGTGCTATCAGATGATCGCCTTTTTTATACAATACCATTTTATATCAGTTATTTATTTATTCCTCAACCGTATTGCATTCAACAGCTATTTTTTTTCTTTCATTAATAAAAGATAAGGTAATGTGGGGAACATGGTTGGCTTAGAATACTTACTTGATATTATAATTCTTTTCAAATTAAATTTATTATCTAGTGCTGGGGTTACATAAGATATGGGATTTAAGTCGGTAATTAATGGAGAGGAAATCGATTTATTCTTTATATTCAATAAATTCTGATGCACAGAACCGATCCATACCGTATACTTTTTATCCGATATGTAAAAATTAGACTCCCAAATTGTTAACTCAAGAATTAATTTTAATTTTTTATCCTTAAATGTCATGACCAATTCAGGTTTTTTATTGTCATACAATTGGCTTAATAATGGTAATTTAACGGTTTCTTCATTGTTACTCATCCGCAACACTAACTTGGACCAAAACGATCGGTCATTGTGGCTTTGCCAACCATAGTTTTCTAAGTTGCTTTGAAAATGATGCAAATCACCCACAAATTGTAGGTTAAGAAAGCTTATTCGTTTTCCAACTCTGCTCAATCTATAAAGAGGTAATATAGGTTGCTTTTGCTCCCACCATTGATGCTCAGATAAGATGTGTTCCTTTAAATAGGGCATGTGGTTGTGAACTAAACTGTTATAGTTCGTGTACGTCGATATAGAACAAGCGAAGAAGGTACTAACAATTAATGTTGTAATCATTCCCAATGCATGATTTGACTTAACATGGTTTGAGACTGATTTTCTATACGACAAGTAGTAAATGAGACATAAACTCGTGCCTAATAAATACGAAGCGATTATGCTGCTTATCCAAGAATCCCCTAAGTAGATCTCAGCAAAACCTGCCAATCCCAATATGATCAAAATCACTGTTTTTAAGGTGCCAGTAATGAGCGTGTAATGGCTGGTTATGTATAATAATATGAAAGAATACAGAACTGTAACCAAACTTAAATTGATTGATGGGAAAGAGGAGCTTTCTATTGAAAATAATAATCCCTCAGGTCTTGGGTAGTGAGTAAGCAGATTTAAACCATATGCAATAAATACACAAGCAATGAGAAGACTTATTAAGTAAAGGACTGCCTTGACATTTTTATGATACAAAAACCATATACAAAATATAATGCTTAAAGTGATTATACTTAGGCTGCTAGTTAATTGCGAACAACCAATAAAAAAGGCTTTGAGAACCGAGTTATTAACACTTTGTACAAAATAATGTATTGGCAAATCAATGTAGGTGTACAAAATACCGTTTAATGCCAATCCGGTTAATATCATCAATGCTAATATTGTAACGAATGTGATAATAAGTAAGCCAATTGTGGAGTAATGGTTTTCTTCGTAACTGGGTGTAATAAAATTAAGCAATCCTGAAAAATACGGCTTATTATGAAGTGCCACCCATAGGTGATGTAAATTACTTTTAAAATAGCGATGCAATCCCCTAAATATTAACTTAAACACAAAGCTAATAACCCAAATTGAAGCTAAAATAACCAGGATAAGTATAAACAATCTTGTGGCTACTTCAGCGGATAACTCATGGCCTGCCGCGCCAATGATTACTCCTGGCACAACGTACAGTATGGCCCAGCCAATTCCAGATATTGTATTCGCTAGTAAAAAGCGCCATTGAGGCATATGCATTATTCCAGCAATCACTGGAATAATAGATCGAAGCGGACCAACAAATCGTCCAATCAGAACGCTTTTTCCACCATGATGCGTGAAGAACTCCTTTCCGTACTTAATTAGACCGGGGTATTTCTTAAAAGGCCATATTTCAATTAGAGTCTCACTGTAGTAGTACCCTAAAAAATAGCTCAGGCTATCGCCACAAATTGCACCAAGTGTAGCTGATAACAGTGTTAAATCGATACTCATTATTCCGGTTCCAGCTAGAATTCCTATAGCGGTCATTGTTACTGAACCCGGAACTATGCTGCCGACAATTGCCAAAGATTCGCTCAGAGCGATTATAAAAGTAATTAATAGAGCCCAGTTGGGGTGGGCTTGTAACCAGTTCGTGAGAGGCTGAACATAGTCTACTAACAAATTCATAATGTCCTATTATTAAAATTGCTCTAAAAAAAACTCACTAAATCGCTTACTAACTTCATCCACAGTGATGCTAGGGATAAAGTCAGAAATTTGAGTCATTTCCATTCTTGCATATCCACATGGGTTAATCCCAGAAAAAGGGGTTAAATCCATATTCGTGTTTAAAGCTATTCCATGGTAGGTACAGCCATTTTTTACACGAAGTCCTATGGATGCTATTTTCTTATCATTAACATAGACGCCAGGGGCACCACAACGTATATTTGCATCAATTTGATATTCTTTAAGAAGCGAAATTAGAACTTGTTCCAATTTTGATACTAATGTCCTAATGCCTAAATTTCTTCTTCGGATATCCATCAAAATATAAGCGACTAACTGACCAGGACCATGGTAAGTAACTTGCCCCCCGCGGTCTGATTGTATAATTTCAATCGACTTCGGATTCAAAATATGCTCGGGTTTCCCAGCTTGTCCTTGGGTGTATATTGGGAAATGCTCAAGTAACCATAATTCATCTTCACTAGTCTCATTTCGAGCAATAGTCAACTCTTTCATCCGTAGCCAAACTTCTGAATAATGTTTAATACCTAGTTGACGAATTATCATTATAAAACCATCTTAACGTCAGGATGTTTGGTAATCTCTTCGTAAAATGCATCCAGCATTTCTTGGCTTTCAGCTAGAACAGTCACTGTTATAGCAAGATAATTATTCTTTTCACTCATTTTATGACTAAGGTTTTTATCATCAAAGCTGGAAAAATGTTTGATTGTGATTTCAGTGATTTCACGAATAAACGAATCAGAGCTTAATCCAATGATTTTAACAGGAAAATGACAAGGAAATTCAATTAACGTTGTTTTATTCATGCTTTAGTGAGTAACTGTTGAAATTGATTATTTAATATACGCCAAGTACCACCAATAATACCTTTGTTAATTGGTTTGTCATTAACAGTAACTATCGGAAAGATTTCTTTTGTAGTACTAGTTATCCATACCTCTTTCGCTGAATAAAGATCATCGATCGTTATATTCGCCTCAGTGTATTTAAGATTACTTTTTTGTATTAATTCGAGCACAATATTTCTTGTAATTCCAGGTAGGCAGAGATTATTTAAGGGAGGAGTAACAATGAGATCATTACTGTCCACTATGAAAACATTGCACGTACTCCCTTCTGTTATATACCCATCCCGAACCATAATAGAGGTGAGATATCCTGCAGACACAGCCTCATGATTTATCATTATGTTTGCTAAAAGAGAGGTGGTTTTTATATCACAGCGACTCCAACGAAAATCTTCTATTAGTTTTGCCGACATTCCTTTTTCTTTGTCTTCGAGGGACGGAAACTTATTATGCAGAGTAAATGCAACCACCGTTGGCTCTAGTGAATCAGGTATATCATGTTTTCTTATCCCTTGATTGCCGCGAGTAATCTGCAAATAAACTTGCATAGTATCACCACCGTTTTTACGAATTAACTGGTCAATGATTTCTTCGAAAGGATAACTCGGTATTGGAATTTTAATTTTATCTAAATTTGAAAATAAACGTTCTAAGTGCTTTTCTAGGAAAAAGGGTCGCCCGTTATAAACGGGCAATACCTCATATATAGCGTCACCAAATAAAAAGCCACGATCAAAAATTGAAATGGAAGCATTGGTTTCTTCAATAAAATTACCGTTTATAAAGGCATATTTCATCATTAGGATACCTTGTCTAACCAAACCAACTTCTGAAGGCTAAGCGAATTGAATCTTTCGTCCTTGTGTATAAACCACCCGCTTCGATTGATTGTAAAGTATATAAAGGTCGAGATGAAATGACTTTATTATCCAATTCAACAACAATTTCACCCACTTTGTCGCCCTTATTAATTGGGGCTTGCGTGTAATCTGGAATCTTAGTAGAAATTTTTAGTCGATCATATTGACCAGCAGGTATGGTGATGAATTGATCATCAGTTAAACCTACGCTTACCTTATCTACCACGCCCTTATATAAAGGTATCTCTGCTATGGATTGGCCAGATTTATAGAGTTTATGTGTTTCAAAAAATCGAAAACCGTAATTTAGAAGTTTATCACTATCATCTGCACGCATGCCGTCTGTTGGCTCTCCGAGAACTACAGCTAGTAAACGCATATTTCCTCGTTTGGCAGATGATACTAAACAAAAACCAGCCTCACTAGTATGACCTGTTTTAATTCCATCAACTTGATTATCTCTCCATAACAATCGATTGCGGTTTGGCTGGCGTATTCCATTGTAGGTAAACCACTTTTGTTTATACCAGCCATAGAATTGGGGAAAATCCATGACTAGTGCACGACCTAGAATGGCTAAATCCTTAGCAGTTGTGTAATGATTGGGATCGGGTAAACCAGTACTGTCCGTAAAATGGCTGTTTTTCATGCCTAAATTCTGGGCTTGTTGATTCATTAACTCAGCAAAAGAGTTTTCAGAGCCTCCTACGTGCTCTGCCATTGCCACACAAGCATCATTTCCAGAATCTACTATGATACCTTTTAATAAATTTTCAACAGAAACCATTTCACCTTCTTTAATAAACATGCGTGATCCACCAATTTTCCATGCATCACGACTTACTCTGACCTCATCGTTTAAGTGAATTTGATTATTTTGTAGTGCGTTTGAAATAACGTACAAGGTCATCATTTTGGTTAAGCTAGCTGGTGGTAACTTTTCATCACTGTTTCTTTCAGCGAGAATTTTCCCACTATCAACATCAATCAGCATATACGCCTTGGCATTGATAATAGGAGCAGCGGGGGTTATAAAGGGTTTTGCGATTGTGGTGGTTGGTTTCGGTTTCTGTAGATCCGATGATGTTGGCAGTGAATCCTCAGCCATCGAATTATTAGATTGAACAATAAGGGTTATAAAAAATAATAACGTTAATAGAAATGACGTGGCTTTAGTCATGATGAAACCTGCTTTAATCGAAAATAGGCTATACTATCACAGCCTTTTAAATGCATCCAAGTATATTTTCCCTGGTAAATACGGCTAAAAATCAAAACTTCGAATTTCCTCGATTTTTCGGTATATTAAAAAAAACAATAACAAAAAATGATAGAAATCATGAGAAATTGCATTATATTAGCTCTTGCTGTGCTTTTGTGTGGCTGTCAATCTCCTAAGCACTCTGAAAATCCTCCCTCAAATTCTCAAACCAATCCTAATCGTTCTCAAGGTAAATCGTCATTGTATGATCGATATAAATATAAAAATAACCGATACACCATCAGTCAAGATTCAGCACCAAAGAACCCTAAGACTGCAAATTTTAAAGAACCTAAGCCTACGAAGGAGCCTTTAAGCCGCTATGGGAATCCATCTGAATACTATGTTGATGGAAGAACTTATGAAGTCATGAAAAACTCCTCCGGTTATAAGAGTAGGGGAGTAGCTTCTTGGTATGGAATGAAATTTCATAAGCAAAGAACTTCTAGTGGTGAGCCCTACAACATGTACGTTATGACAGCTGCTCATAAAACATTGCCATTACCCACCTACATCAAGGTTAGAAATTTAGAAAATGGAAAAGAAGCTATTGTAAAAGTCAATGACAGAGGTCCTTTTCACTCCAATAGAATAATTGATCTCTCTTATGCTGCCGCCTTGAAATTAGGAATCTTCCCTAAAGGGACTGCACAAGTTGAGATTGAAACATTAATGGGACCTGCAAGTAAGGGGTTGTATTTCTTACAAGCTGGCGCATTTACAACAGAGTATTCTGCGAAGTTATTGAAAAGCAAGTTAAATAGAATTACTCCTTCACCAGTCATCATTGAGCATTATAATGATCATTATGTGGTGAGGGTTGGTCCATTTGGGAATAAAAACATGGCCGATAACTTAAAACTTAAATTAGCGAATAATGGTATTAAGGGTTCATTTTCTGTATTGATTTGATATTATATTTAATTCACAAAGAAGCAGGGGTTTCTCCCTCATCCATAAAAAGGTGGCTATTAATGCAAGATGGCTCAGTATTTTACACAATATTTCTAATATTCGCTGGGGCAGCCTTTTTTTCCACGATAGTTTTATACACTAAACAGTCTTTACTTGTTGCCTATATATTACTGGGAGCAGCTTTTGGTCCTTGGGGCTTCAATTTAGTTTCCGATATATCCATTGTTAGGCAAGTAGGTGATGTAGGGATTGTCTTTCTATTGTTTCTTCTTGGGTTACATTTGCAACCACAAAACTTAATCCATATGTTAAAGAAAGTAACTTGGATAGCCGTTGTAAGCTCCGTTTTTTTCGGGGCAATATCCTATGTCATTGGTATCTGGTTTGGTTTAACCTCCGGTGAAGCAATGATTCTAGGAGGTGCAATGATGTTTTCTAGTACCATTATTGGTTTGAAATTACTCCCTACGACAATATTGCATCACCAGCATACAGGGGAGGTAATGATAAGTGTTCTTCTCATGCAAGATCTTATCGCAATTGTTCTATTGATTTTAATTAATGGTGCTCATAGTGATGGTGCATTAACTATAGATGACTTCATTTTGGTCATTATTGCTTTGCCAGGGATCTGTTTATTTGCATTTTTATGTGAACGCTACATTTTAATTAAATTACTTGCCCGTTTTGATAGAACTCAAGAATATGTGTTTTTGCTATCCATCGGCTGGTGCTTGGGTGTTTCTGTCCTTGGCCAAGCCGTCGGCTTATCGGAGGATATAGGTGCTTTTATTGCCGGTGTAACTTTAGCTTCAAGCCCTATCTCACTCTTCATTGCAGAAAGCCTAAAACCGTTACGGGATTTTTTCTTAGTGATGTTTTTTTTCTCGATTGGAGCTACATTTAATTTCAGTTATGGGTCACAAGTATTTATACCTGCTATTATTTTGGCTGCTCTAATGTTGCTGCTTAAACCATGGCTTTTTTCCATTTTGCTTACAAAATCAGGTGAAAAGAAACAAGTTGCTAGAGAGGTAGGGGTGCGTCTAGGACAAGCCAGTGAGTTTTCTCTATTAGTTGCTAGTATCGCTTTAAATTCTAAAATGATTACGGCAGTTGCTTCGAATTTAATTCAAGCCACCACAATTTTAACATTTATCGTGTCCTCATATTTAGTCGTGTTAAAATACCCAACACCAATTGCTCTCTCTGAAAAAATGCGGAAGGATTGATATAATGAAACTATTAGTTATCGTTTTATGCTTGCTGAGTGAACGGTTTTTAATCCATTCAATATCATTACAACGCTTTTCATGGTTTAAGGACTATGCCAATGTTATAACCCAAAAAACGGGAAGTAATCCATACTTCTCAAATTCTTGGCTTATTCTATCTGCATTAGTTTTACCCATTTTTGTGTCCGTTTCATTTCTCTATTTACTTTTTAATGGCGTATTTTTTGGATTTGTAGGATTTCTATTCAGCATTTTAATTTTTTATTACTGTTTGGGTCCCCAGAATCCCTTTTATCCAATTACAGCGGATGAATTGAATGAACAAGAAAATATTGGCAATTATTTTGTTGGTGTGAACAGTCAGCTTTTTACGGTCATTTTTTGGTTTATCATTGCAGGACCTTTGGCCGCTCTGCTATACCGACTTTTAACCATGTGCAAAGAGCAAAGTACTGTTTCTATTCAGGCTACTTTAGCAGTCGATGTTCTGGAATGGTTTCCTGCACGCTTAACAGCACTCATGTATTTGCTTGTAGGAAATTTCCAACGTGGATTTGGACAATTTATTAGGTATGTGTTTTCAACTCCTAATTTGAATGACAAATTACTTAATGAATGTGGTTTACACGCTGTTCAGGTTAATGATTCAGAAGATGTACCAATGCCTGTTGCTGAAATGCTTGTTGAACATGCAGCTATCGTTTTTTTAGTCTTTATAGCTCTATTCACACTAGTCGCTTGGATGTAAATATTTACCCTTATAACTAATGATTAAGGCTTATATTATGGGCTTCATATTAAGAATATTTATTTGTGTTGCATGCTTTGTTATGTTGTCTTGCAACTCTATGACAAGTCAATTACAAAGTAAGCGTGCGCCTACTCAATGCATGCAAGTATGTTTCCAGCATTTGGAGTTTTGCAAACAACATTGCGACAATGACTGCAAAGGCTGCTCTCGAATGTCTACTATTGAAGCAAGAAATGACTATCTAAAATACCTCCATGAAATTAAAATTCGTGGTGGATTTGTTACTCGTGGGTTGAATTCTTACCGTGATCCACTACAATGCCGCAAAGTAACATGCAACTGTGCTGCAGATTTCAATACCTGTAAGCAAGGTTGCACGGGTATAATCCACAAAAAATTGCAAGCTATACCATACTGTAGTTAATAATATTGACCATCGGGGATATATTTCATGGCAAATGAAACAAATTTTGATCTTGATCCTATTGAAACACGAGAATGGCTGGATGCCCTACAAGCAGTATTTATTAACGATGGATCTGAAAGAGCTGCTTTCTTGTTGCAGCAACTATTGAATAAGGCAAATGCTGAAGGTGTGAAACTAAGTAGCTCAATTAATACTCCTTACAGAAACACAATTAAAACGCATGAAGAAAAGCAGATGCCTCCTGATGAGGGTATTGGCAAAAGAATTAATGCATTAATTCGCTGGAATGCTGTAGCCATGGTGTTAAGAGCAGGAAAGTATGCTCCTGAGTTGGGAGGACACATTGCCTCCTATGCTTCCTCATCAACTCTTTATGAAACTGGATTTAATTATTTTTTTAAAGGTCCAAATGGAGAAAATGGCGGAGATCTACTTTATATTCAAGGGCATTCATCACCTGGAATTTACGCAAGAGCATTTTTAGAAGGACGATTGTCAGAAAAGCAATTAGAATTATTCAGACAAGAAGTAGAAGTTAATGGGTTATCTTCGTATCCACATCCATGGCTTATGCCTAATTTTTGGCAGTTTCCTACAGTCTCAATGGGATTGGGGCCGCTACAAGCCATCTATCAAGCTCGTTTTCTAAAGTATCTTGAAAATAGAGGTCTAATTAAAGCAGAAGGTCGTAAAGTATGGGCATTCCTTGGTGATGGTGAAATGGATGAGCCAGAATCATTGGGGGCATTAAGTATTGCCGCCAGAGAACAATTAGATAATTTAATATTTGTAGTGAACTGCAACCTACAACGGCTGGATGGGCCAGTAAGAGGCAATGGGAAAATTATCCAAGAGCTCGAAGGTATCTTCCGAGGAGCTGGTTGGAATGTGATAAAGGTGATTTGGGGAGGTCGATGGGATCCTCTATTAGCACGAGATAAAGAAGGATGGCTACAAAAGCGTATGGAAGAATGCTTAGATGGCGATTATCAAGCCTACAAAGCCAATGATGGTTCATACGTAAGGCAACACTTCTTTAACCAATACCCTGAATTAAAAAAGATGGTCGACAACTTGTCTGATGAGGAGATTTGGCGCTTAAACCGAGGCGGTCATGATCCCCAAAAAGTATATGCAGCTTATGCAAAAGCGGTTGAGCATAAAGGGAGCCCGACGGTCATATTAGCAAAAACAATTAAAGGGTATGGTATGGGGGCTGCAGGTGAGGGATTGAATATCACACACCAACAAAAGAAAATGACCTTAGAGCAATTGAAGGTATTCCGTGATCGGTTCAGCATACCAATCAGTGATGAGAAAATAGCAGATATCCCTTTCTATAAACCAGAAGATGATAGTCCAGAAATTCAATACATCAAAAAGCAAAGAGAGAGTTTAGGAGGATATTTACCTCAAAGGTCAACAGAAGTTCCACCCATGAAAGTACCTGAATTGGATGAGTTTTCTTCGGTAACCAAAGGTTTAGGAGATAGAGAGTTATCTACAACGATGGCATTTGTAAGAATTTTATCCATCTTACTGAAAAATAAAGAAATTAGCTCTAGAATTGTTCCTATTGTTCCTGATGAATGTCGTACATTTGGAATGGAAGGGCTCTTTCGTCAAATCGGTATTTATTCACCTGTTGGCCAATTGTACACCCCTGTGGATCGTGATCAAGTCATGTACTATCGTGAAGCAGTAGATGGACAAATATTGGAAGAGGGGATTAATGAGGCAGGTGCATTCTGCTCATGGATTGCTGCAGCGACTTCTTACAGTTCTAGTAAGTTAGCAATGATTCCTTTCTATATTTACTATTCAATGTTTGGTTTTCAAAGAATAGGTGATCTAGCCTGGGCAGCAGGGGATATGCAAGCACGTGGATTTTTACTTGGAGGTACAGCAGGTAGAACCACTTTAGCTGGTGAAGGGTTGCAGCACCAGGATGGGCATAGTCATATCCTCTCGTCTACAATTCCAAATTGCATTTCATATGATCCTACGTTTGCTTATGAGTTGGCAGTCATCATTCAAGATGGATTACATCGGATGTATGAAAAACAAGAAAATGTTTTTTATTACATTACTGTTATGAATGAAAATTATATTCATCCTGATATGCCTAAAGGTGCTGAAAAGGGCATTTTAAAAGGCATGTACTTATTAAAAGAATGCAAAAAACCAAGTAAAAAGCATGTTCAATTGATGGGATGTGGAACTATCTTGAGGGAAGTGCTTAAAGCAGCCACTATGCTAGAAGAAGACTTTTCGGTTACTTCTGATATTTGGAGTGTTACAAGTTTCACTGAGTTGCGCAGAGAAGGTCTAGCTTGTGAGCGACATAATTCCCTGCATCCTGAACAAACACCTAAATTAAGCTATGTAACACAGCAACTGAAAGATAAAGAAGGTCCGGTTATAGCCTCAACAGATTACATGCGCTTATATGCTGACCAAATAAGGCCTTTTGTCCCGCATAAGTACATTACTTTAGGTACCGATGGTTACGGGAGAAGTGACACAAGAACAAAGTTACGACACTTCTTCGAAGTAGATGCTAAATACATCGTTTTAGCTGCATTGAATGCTTTAGTCGCTGAAGGTGCAATAGAAAAGTCTAAAGTTAAAGATGCGATAAAGCGATACAATTTAAACCCAAATAAATTAGATCCAGCGACCCATTAGTTAAGCAAATTAGGTGAATGTTTAGCTAATTGTTGAGGAACATTATGACAAACGAAATTGAAGTTAAAATTCCTGATATAGGCGGTGCAACTCAGGTTGATGTAATTGAAATATTGGTGAAGAAAGGAGATAAAATTAGTATTGATACTCCTTTAATAACTCTTGAGTCGGACAAAGCCAGTATGGAAATACCATCACCTATTGATGGAGTTGTAAGCAATATACAGGTTCAAGTGGGTAGTAAAGTCTCTGAAGGTGATACGATATTATTGGTTAGTGTTGAGCAAGCAGAAGCTAGCACCGAGCAAAATCAAAAAGAGGAACTGACGGCAGTTGAACCATCAAAAGAGCCTAAAGTTGAACAAACGTTATCTGGTTCTGATACAGCTCCGACGATAATCGAGGTACCCATACCAGATATTGGTGGCGCAACTGATGTAGATGTCATTGATATCCTAGTTAAGCCAGGATTATCCATTGAAAAAGATCAGGCCTTAATCACTCTAGAAGGTGATAAAGCAACAATGGATATACCCTCACCCTATCCAGGTCTTGTGAAGGAACTTAAAATCAAGTTAGGTGATAAAGTATCACAAGGGACTCCAATTTTAATGCTTGAAACTACGCAATCTCAAGCACCCGTTATTCAATCAAAAGAAGATACTCGCCCTAAAGAGATTACTCCAGTGGCTATAGAAGCTCCAAAATCCCTTGAAAAGGAAATGAAAGTTGAACAACCTACAGAGGGATCTGGGATTATATTATCAGCAGGACCTGCTGTACGACGTATGGCAAGAGAACTCGGGGTTAACTTAGCATTGGTTCATGGAAGTGGTCGGAAATCCAGAATAACAAAGGAAGATGTTCAAGATTACGTAAAACAACGAATGCAAGATAAACCCGCCAGTAGTTATTTTACCATGCCATCAAATCAAGCAATCGATTTTTCAAAGTTTGGAATGATTGAAACAAAACCATTGAACAAAATTAAAAAACTGACTGGCGTAAATGTGCATCGCTCTTGGGTAACTATTCCTCACGTTACTCAATTTGATGAAGCGGACATCACTGAATTGGAGAGTTTTAGAAAGTCAGAATCTGAGAGTGCTGCTCATGCAGGATACAAGCTTACCTTGTTGGCTTTTGTCTGTAGCGTTGTGTCTAAAGCATTACAGGTATATCCACAATTTAATTCCTCATTGGACCCCACAGGAGAGAATTTAATTTTCAAAAAATATTGCAATATTGGTATTGCTGTAGATACTCCCAATGGTTTAGTTGTACCCGTGATTAAAGATGTCGATAAATTAACTGTTGCTAATATTGCTCAGGAAATGGCTCGTTTAAGCACTAAGGCACGAGAGAAAGGGTTGACTCCAGTTGATATGTCTGGGGGCTGTTTCACAATTTCTAGTTTAGGTGGTATTGGCGGTACTGCATTCACTCCTATTGTAAATAGTCCAGAAGTCGCTATTTTAGGGTTGTCTCGCTCGTCTATAAAACCAATTTATGACGGTAAAGAGTTTAAACCCCGATTAATGCTACCACTATCTCTTTCCTATGATCATAGAGTCATTGATGGTGCAGAAGCAGCTCGCTTCAGCCGATTTATTTGTGAGTGTTTGAGTGATATCAGAAGAGTATTACTCTGATAGACCTATTAGAATTGAATTATAATTAGTATATATGAGGCTTTATAAATGGCTAACAAAATTAAAACCGATGTTGTAGTCCTTGGAAGTGGTCCAGGTGGATATACTGCTGCGTTCAGGGCAGCTGATTTGGGGAAAAAAGTTGTTCTGGTCGAACGTTATGACTCCCTCGGTGGGGTATGCTTAAACGTAGGTTGTATTCCTTCAAAAGCACTACTGCATATAGCAAAAGTGGTTGATGAATCTCAAGAAATGGCAGAGCATGGCGTGGTTTTTGGTAAACCTAAACTCGATAACAAGAAATTGGTTGCTTGGAAAAACTCTGTGGTCAATAAACTTACAGGAGGATTAAAGGTCTTATCAAAGCAACGTAAAGTAGAAGTGGTGACTGGCGTTGGTAAATTCGCAGATCCACATACAGTCCTTGTTGACACAAAGGATGGGGTGATTGAGGTTGAGTTTGATAATGCAATTATTGCCGTAGGATCTGAATCGGTTAATTTACCTTTTATTCCAGAGGATAAACGAATATTTAGTTCAACAGGTGCCCTTGAACTCGCTGATATTAAAGGGGATTTATTGGTTTTAGGAGGTGGTATCATTGGATTGGAAATGGCCACCGTGTATTCTTCATTAGGAGTTAATGTCACCGTTGTTGAGTTTATGGACCAATTAATCCCTAGCGCAGACTTAGACTTAGTCAATGTTCTGCAAAAAAGAATGACAAAGAAGGGTGTAAAATTCCTATTAAAAACAAAAGTAACCGCAGTAGAGGCTAAAAAGGATGGTATATACGTCTCTATGGAAGGTGCACATGCCACTGATAAACCACTATGCTTCCAACAAGTTCTAGTGGCTGTTGGAAGAAAACCCAATGGTGGGCAAATCAATGCAGAGAAAGCTGGGGTTAAGGTCGATGAAAGAGGATTCATTGGTGCAGATAATCAATTAAGAACCAATGTCCCACATATTTTTGCTATTGGAGATGTTATAGGTCAACCAATGCTCGCTCATAAGGCAATCCCAGAAGGAAAGGTAGCTGCAGAAGTAATAGCAGGCATGAAGCATTATTTTGAACCCAAATGCATAGCAAGTGTTGCGTACACCGATCCAGAATTAGCATGGGCTGGATTAACCGAAAAGGAAGCCAAAGAAAAAGGTATCGTGTATGAAAAGGCTGTCTTCCCATGGGCTGCAAGTGGTCGTGCGTTAAGTATGGGACGCGAAGAAGGAATGACTAAGTTGTTATTTTGCCCTGAAACCAATCGTATCTTAGGAGCAGGAATTGTTGGTATTAACGCTGGGGACTTAATCTCTGAGACTGCGTTAGCCATTGAAATGTGCTGTGATGTGGAGGATATTGCTCTAACTATACACCCACACCCAACTTTATCTGAAACAATAGCACAGTCTGCTGAAGCATTTGAAGGGACCATTACTGATCTGTATATGCCTAAAAAGAAAAAACATGATTAGTGCTTCCTATGGAGTAGTGAATGATTCTAAACATTCGTAGAATGAAAGATACTGACATTGATAGTGTCTATTCTATCGAAAACAATGTTCACATAGCTCCATGGAGTAAAGAGATTTTAAGAGATTGTGTTCTAGTAGGCTATGATTGTAGGGTGCTTGAAATCCATCAAGGTGATAGTGTGGTATTAGCGGGATATATCATTTGCAGACTCAACAGCAATGTATGCCATATACTTAATTTTTGCATTGCGAAGCCCCTTCAATCAAAAGGATTTGGTCGCAAATTATTACAAACCGTGATCTATTCAATAACAAAATATTCCAAAATTGAATCCATGATTCTTGAAGTAAGGCCTAGTAATGCTGCAGCATTGCACTTGTACAAATCTTTGGGATTTGTACAAGTTGAAGTCAAAAAAAATTATTACAAAGACAATAATCAAGTAGAGGATGCTCTGCTTCTTAAAAAAGAGATAGTTCACTAGCAGCTAAGACTTTTTGGGGGGCATAATCACTTTTGCCACATCATAGATTGTTATAGGCTCCTTAATCCCTTTAACTTTAACGCGTAAATGACCATTGATTTCAATTCTGTTAGCTACCTCTTTATAGGTTTCCTCTGAAATCAAGATTTGACCACCTAGTGTTAAGTCTTGAATGCGAGAGCTAAGATTGACGGATGATCCAATTGCACTGTATTGCATTCTCTTTTTAGACCCTATGTTGCCTACAACTGCAGTACCTGTATTTATACCTATACCCATTTCTAATTGAGGAAGATTAGCTTTTTTATTGCTTTGATTTAGTTTTCGTAGTGCATGTTGCATGTCAAGGGCGCAGTTTACGGCCCGGAGAGAGTCTTCATCGTCTGAATAGGGTGCCCCAAAAATAACCATGATTGCATCACCAATAAAAGAATCTATGGTTCCTTTATGTTTTGCAATTACAGCAACCATTTTGGTGAAATAATTATTTAGAAGAGAGACTAACTCTTCAGCGGGCAAACTCTCTGATAACGGAGTAAAGTTTCTAAGGTCAGTAAACATAATCGTTATTTTGGATTCTTTACCTCCTAACTTGTGTTGCGCTCGAGAGCTTAGAATGGTGTTTAGAATATCATCTGACATGTAAAAGCTAAATACTCTGCGAATTAGGTTATTGCGTAGCTCAAGTTGTTTCTTCACTTTGTTTAATAGTCGATTTGAGTGACGGAGGGTCAGCTGTTCTTTTGCAATATTGGCTAGGTTCAATAATAGACTAAGCTCTTTTGGATTTAGCTCTTTAGGAGAAGTGTCCGCCAGGCAAAAGGTTCCTACATTGTATCCGTCTGGGGATGTTAAAGGGACACCTGCGTAAAAACGGATAAATGGAGCCTCTTGAACAAGAGGACTGTTAGCAAACCGAGAATCTTCTAAAGCATCATTAATAATTAAAGGATCACTTTTTTTGATGGTTTCATTACAAAATGCAATTCCACGAGGGGTCTGTTTTGCTTTTAGACCATAGCGAGATTTAAACCATTGCCTTTTTTCGTCTAGAAATGCAATATAACATATTGGCATATTGAGTAATTCTATACCTAGTTGGACAAGACGTTCGTAACCTTCTTCGGGTTGAGTATCCATAATTTGAAGAGATTCAAGCGCTTTTAATCGTTGTTTCTCTATTTGTTCGAGACGTTCTTCTTCTGTGAATTTTTTTTTCATGGCTTTGCTCTTAAACACAGTAATATGAAGTTGTTAATTTAAGGATAGCACAATAACTTATCTAATTTTATTAGACAGCTAACTACTGAGGTTATCCACAAAATCTGTGTATAAGGTTGTGTATAGTGCTGTGAATTATGCATTAATTACGTAATTGATGGTTATGTCGTTTTTAATTAAACAGGGTATTAACTAAAGTAATTTACAATGGAAATTGAAAGTAATTTAATAGTGGATGAAAGTTTAAAGCAGCGGGAGGAAACCATAAAGACAATACTCACCAAACAAGAGGAAGCTTGGGTTCTTAGCAATAAATTTACAAGAGCTACCGATGAAGAAGAAGTTCTTATTTATCCGATGGGTGCCGAACGCTATTTATTGTCACAATTATTGAGCAAAGAGGAAGGAAGGTATCCAATTATTGACGACATTAAAGGCAAAAATGTTCTTGTAATACCCGGATATGGCAATAGTGCCTTCTTATTTGCAGATGCAGGTGCTACCTCAGTAACCGTATACGATAAAGATCCAGTAACTATAGCCTGGGTAAAGGCTTTTAAGAAGTTTTATCATTTCAGGGAGTGCAGTACATATCCTTCAATAGGAGAAGTTCTTACCGCTTTAAGTAAGTGGTATCCACCTTTATTGACTATACCTGGTTCTCGCTTAATGAATACAATCCTATGGGGATTAAATCCCAAAGCATTAAGAAAGCGATATCTCCGTTACATGTTGTCTTTGACACAAAAGGCCATGCAATTAAACCCAAAGAATGATTTCGAATTGGAATATCAGATTGATTTTCATTCTGGCGAATTGAAACATTGCCTAAAAAACAATACACAATCCAACTTTGACACTGTGTATGTTCCTTATTTATTAGGTGTTACTAATGGCATAGAGCGAGTATATGACATCACTCAATTTATTCATCAAATCATTGAGCACATGCCCAGTTGCCGCATATTGATTACTCCATCGCAAAAAAATAAAGAGTTTCATATCGTTGGTAGCAGTTATTTTTCTACTACGGAATATAACCAGTTTGCAGACATACCGGGCGTAGACTCTTTAGTTGTAGCCGAAGACAGTGGCTGGTTTAAAACTCAGGGTATGTTAGTTCTTGGGAAAAAATCTGGACAGTGATATGTGGCATAAAATACATTATGCGTGAATGTTAGGTCATTTGACCTAACATTCCGCTTTTTTAAGTTATTGAATGAACTTAGAGAAACAAACTTAACTTTTTCTGCTCCTCATTTTTTCCCTGTTTTCTTGATTTATCAGCAGATCGTCCATGCATTGTTAACGCAATAGGAATAGGCGGAATTTCTTTTGGTTTATCAAGAATCTTTTTTGCGGCATTTCTCACATCTTCAGAAGTAGCTTTCGTTGCAATGTTCTTAAGTGAAGCAAGCATCATTTTAAATCGATTCTCATCGTATTTATCACATCTCGAATAGTTCTCAGTTAAGCGAATTGCTAGAGTGGGGTTGATTTTATCAAGCTTAAGAATTTGATCCTCAATCAATGAATAGCCTTTACCCGAAGAAGCGTGGAATCCATATGGATTATTAATAAACGTTAATAATAATGAATATACTTTATTTGGATTGGATAAATCGAATGCTGAATGGGTTAATAGCTTTTCTACTCGTTCAACGACGTTAACCGAATGATTTGCTGCCTGTAGCTTAAACCAGTTATTGACAGCTCCTGGATCGTCTTGCCAATAGTTATAAAATTGTTCGAGAAGCTGCTCTGATTCAGGGCAATTCATCTCACACACTAAAGAAAGGGCTGAAATGGTTTCAGTCATGTTTTTTCTGAGACTGTCTTCGAACTGGTTGATTAATACATCCTTTGTTCTATCAGGAATAGCAACTGCTAAATAGGAGTAACAGGTATTCAATAAACGTCGTAACCCAGCGTTTTTCATATCAAATAACTGATCCGCATCATCTGCTCTGTAATCTTGAAGTTGAATATGGAAACAACACTTATGCAAATCACCTTGCAGCGATTTTGCCAGATGACCACGTATCAACTGTAGAGCTTCCGCGGTTTTTTCAATGTTTGGCTTAGTCTGTGTAGAAATTATATCCTCAAGTGATGGCAAGCTTATGAGCTCAGCCTTCATCCACTCACTCAATTTGGGATCGTTTAGAATGGTTTTATACGCCTGAATGACTTCGGAAGTTAGATTGATGACTTTGCCATTACAAAAATCAGTGACATAGCTCGTTATTAATGACTTAGCTGCTTCAGAACGATTGTACAAATTACTATCATGTGTCATTAACAGTACTAAATCACTCTTCCTATAATCGTATTGAATGTTAACCGGTGCAGAAAAACTTCTAAATAAGGAAGGTGTTGGTCGCGTTGGAATGTCTGAATAGATTAGAGTCGTTTCATCTGAGTTTAATAGACGCATGTTATCAGATATGTACTCAGTCCCATCCGCTCCTAAAAGACCAAATAGCATTGGAATAGGGCGATCTTTAGCATTTTTTACTCTAATTTTTAAAACGTAAAGCTGTTTCTTTTCGTTGTATTCATCGGTAATAACTACAGTAGGAATTTCTGATTCAGTAAACCAAGTTAGAAAAGAGCGAACATCATGTCTTGTAGACTTTGTCATTGATTCAAGAAACGTTTCTATGGTTTCAGCGGTCCCGTCGTATTGAGTAAAAAATTGCGTTAATCCTTTGAAAAACTTCTTTTTTCCAATGACCAGCATCATCATCCGAAAAATATCAGCACTTTTTTCATAAGCTGCAGCAGTGTATAAACTTCTTACTGTTGTATAGGAACTTTGTCGTGGAGCACGTTCATCAAGATTTTTACCATCCAATAAACGAATCAAGTCTGTACCAAACAGTTCCTCTCTGAACATTGCAGCCCTAAAGGTAGTTAACCCTTCCTTTAAAGGTAAGTTAAACCAATCTCTAATCGTTACTCTGTTACCAGACCAGTAGTGAAAATACTCGTGAGCGACAACTTCAAGCACTCTCAATCTATCCAAATCAGTTTTCGATTTAGAGTCAGCGTATAAATTGGCTGTATTAAACAAGATGAGCCCAGTTGGTTCAGAAGCTCCAGAGGGGTATTTATCAACACCTGCAACCATCAAATGCTCAAGATCGCAAGGCAAATTGAGTTTTTCTTCATCCCATTTTAGAGCATTTTGTAATACTTTCTTTGCGAACTCGCAGCTTGATAAGGCATGTTTTGGAACAAAAAATTCTATTGGAAGTGCTTTTCCTGTTTTAGATTTGAAATAGGCGATTGTTTGTTCCAGTTTTCCCGCAACCAAAGCGAACAAATAGCTCGGTTTAGGTAATGAATCATACCAAGTAACAGCATGTCTACCCATGGATAATTCTTCGGTACCTTTCATGATTCCATTGGATAATAAAACAGGATAGTCATCTTTAAAGGCTATAATAGTTGTTTTATAGGTTGATAAATTATCGGGGCGATCCTGAAAGTAAAATACTCTTCTTAACCCTTCAGTTTCTGCTTTAACAAGGACAACTCCTTCTGTTTCATATAATCCGAACAAATCAGTGTTTTCTCGAAGTTCGCAGGTCATTTCAACAGTAAAGGACTCGTTTTTCGGGGGATTCATTAGAGTTAATGAGTCGTCAGTTAAACTATAAGAATTAGGTTCTAAGGGTTGCCCATTCAATTGTAATGATTTTAAATCAATATTTTGTCCATCTAAAACCAAACTTGTATTTTCAGCTGGTTTATTGGTTGGACTTGGTACAACTGTTAGCTTAGCGAATGAGGTTATTGGATCTCTACTTATATCAATGCATAAATCCACATGAGTAATAATATAATCTAATGGTTTGTAATCACTCAGTTTTTTTATTTTAGAAACTGCAGTCTGCTTAGCCTTCATCGGTACTCCTTGAGTTAACTCTGATCTTCCATTTATTGATAAGAAATTGTTGATGTAACCTCAATTAGATCGGTATTAGTCTTGTCAGTTATATCAAAAAGGCCATAGCTAAGAGAATTGGTATCTGTTGAGAAAAATGTCTTTAGTTCATTTCCCGCGTGTGCACGTCTTAATTTAGGTTGAATCATTGTATTTTCATCAACTTTAACACAATGTTGAACGATTGCCGCTGGAAGAATTAGGGGTTCAGATTTAAATTTATGTAAAATTTTATTTTTTTTATCAAAGAATAAAGGCATAAATAAATCTCCGTATATATTTAATAAGCTTTTTGATAATAAATTGATATTTATAAAAAAGCATTAGTTTTTTAAATAATTTGTTTGCTAACTCTCGCGCTTCATTATGTATCTAGGATGAACAGGACTATTGTTCCATGATATTGGCTTGAGCATCCTCACAACCCTTTGAAGCATTCAACGAATGACTTCATGATTATAACCCTGTTTTTAAATAAATCAGCTAGATCTATTGGGCAATATATTGATATTTTTGGTTAAAATTTGTATCATTCATCTTTATTGTTCTCAATTCATACAAGATTTGCAGTTAAGCCTGCATACAATTAAAAACTCATTAGGAGTAAAGTAGTGACCTTCGAATATAACCCTCATTCGCATGTAAAAGTTTGGTTAAGTAATAAGCCAGACGTGTTTATGAATTTTGAAAATCAAACACGGTTAATAAAAATGCGCGAGCAAAACCCTAATGATCCAATCCATCTAATCTATGACTCTACTTTGCTTAATGCGAAAGCAAACAGAGAGTTGTTGGATTTTTGCACTGAGAATGAGATTACTCCGGTTGATGCAGAGCAATTCAAATCACGAGTTACAGGTCAAGAGGCAAGGTTGTATCAACTCTATAAAAATGAAATAGAGCACCTTGATAATGGTGGTAATCTAGGAGTAGCTAGCGATATTTTGCGATGGTTAAGAGAGTCTTACTTACTAGGCTCTTACACCGATTTAGATGTTCCATTAAATACTAAAGGATTCCCCAAAAGAGTTGATCTTGAAGTACCATTATTACTGAATATCGGTAGTTTGAAATTATTAGGCAATATGGAAATGCTCATCGTATTGAATGAATATATAGCATTAGCGGATGGTCAGGAAGAGGTTGCCCAGCAAGACATTGAACGTGTCCAAGCAGGTATAGCAGACAAACTGGAAAACTATTACTCTGACTATATTGAGGAAACAGAGCATGCGCTAGGAAACAGTAATTTCCTTAATCGTGTGTTATTAGGCTATATGAAAAATAGGGCAGAGTCGCTTTATATAAAACTAGCTAACGATCTTAGAGCGAGAGCACTCAAGGAGTTAAATGTTAACTCAATTTCATCCAGAGAACTTAGGGCTTATGCCAGTAAAATCATGAGCAATAGCAGAAGTTATCTAGATTTTAAGCGCAGTGGCGAGGAAACAGATCACGACGTAGTTGTGCGATTAAGAAATGAGTTAAAAAGTCAGTTAGGATTTATCAAATGGTTATTCTTCAGAAGCGAATACAAGCAAATTCAAAAGCAACTTGAGTTAAATGACGAGGATTTTATTAACTCAATGATGAAGAAGGAAAAGTCGCTGTATATAAAATCAATTGTTGTCTGTACCACCGGACCTATTGCAGTCGCTAAGAGCTTTTTTGGCACTTATGTCATGACAAAAGACGAGGTCAATAAAAGAGCGGTTCCAGTATCCTTTAGTCATTACAATCTCGATCAAGCATTCCTTTCAAACAACGTAATTCCAATGCATCAAAATGCTTGGGGCATGTTGAAATACTTGGGTGTCGATGTTGGCGTTTTAAATGATTCCTCTTGGTTAGAGGAGGGTATGGCTCTACAAGATGCTCGTCAGGCTAAGCTTTTAGAAACTAAACAAGACTTAGAAATGAATCTCCCTCAAAAGTTAGCTGCGATAAAAAGCGGAGTTGCTGAACACCTAAGTAAATTGGAAGTAGAAGACACTGGTCTCTTTTCTTTTCTATTTAAAAGTAGAAGAACTGCAAAGATTGAAGCATTAAACGCTGTGCTGGGTTGTTTTGATGACAATGAATCTTTTAATATTAAGCAGTTCAGACAAGCAGTTTCTCAATTTAAACCTAATGTCTACGATGGTTTACTTTCAAGAGACACAGAAACTCTTATTAACTACATTGAAGAGTTATGTCACCAAGCCATTGTTCTAAGGGTTTCCAGAGATAGAAAATTGCACATGAAGCCGCAATTTTACACCAATCCTATGAAAGATATGTTAGTAGCAACTCAACAAAGACAAACTGATGCAGCAGAAAGTGAACCTGTGCAGCATGATAAAGTGTTTTCTGACCATGTTGGCCCCAAAACTAATACTACAGTTAATACCTCTTTAGTGCCAACTTTTAAGTAATGGTTCACGACTAAATGCTTATAATACTCGGGGGGCTTCCAGGTACTGGAAAATCTACAATTGCTAAGGAGTTAGCCAAAAGGCTCAATGCAGTTTATTTAAGAGTAGATTCAATTGAGCAGGCTATTAAAGACTTTAATCACAATAATAATCTCATGGGTCCTGAAGGTTATGTCATTAGTTATGCAATTGCACAGGATAATTTGTGCTTAGGGAATCATGACATTGCCGACTCAGTAAATCCGATAGAGCTTACACGATATGAGTGGCGTCAAGTGGCAATTGAATCTTTGTGTCCTTTTGTAGAAATTGAGATTTTTTGTTCAGATGCAAAGGAGCATAGACAGCGTGTTGAATCTAGAGAATCAGAAATTTCTGGGCTTATATTGCCGACTTGGGAAGAAGTTAAAAATCGTGATTACGAGAATTGGAAAACTAAATCACTAACTATAGACACTGCTGAGTATTCAGCTGTTGAGTCTGTGCAACTGATTTTAAATTCCTGTAAACAATTTTTGTGAGAAATCAGGGGACTTGATCGACCGGCATCATTAGGTCTGATTATTTTGATAATCAGACCTATGGCAATACAGTACTTGGAGGCTTCAAGTAACAAACGCAACTGCATTCCTTTTTTAACTTGAACCATTCCCTGGTTCCTCAGCTTTTTTCTTTGGGACCACCTAAGAAGTACTAACAATCCCTTACACAGATGGCTCTCATCCAGCCCATCAGAATGTTCAGACAGGAAATAACTCCCATTCATATTCCTTGAGGTTTTCTTTCTGAACGTTATGAAGGGCTTGATGAGAGTTGTTTTCCTGTCTGAGTGAACTGACAAGTCAGTCTATGGTCACCTAAATCAACTGAACCAATCATTCATCGGGTTTATTTTTTCCAAAATGGAAAAAAGACATTTACAAATTTCTATATTGTCAAAAATAAGAACCTAGTGATAAAATTTAGTACATATCAAATAGAAACGGATCCTTTGGAGTGAAAAGTGATCACATATTTGATTGCAAAACAAATTTTTAACTAGGTCTATAAGGTGTAATCATGAACGAGAAACTAGAACAGCTCAACAAAAACTCTCTAACCGGTGAGTGCATGCCAGAAATTGGGACTAATTCAACCAAAAAATTATTAGGCGCCATGGCAACTAACTTTACCCGCGCTATCGAAGTAGAACAGCAGAAAAAGAAGGCAACTCGAACTGGGCAACTATTTCCAGGAGCAAATCCAACCACAGGTCGACGTAAATTTAATTGCGAAAATCGCCAAGAATTGGATGATAAAGTAAGTAAAGCATCGGATAAAAGTGTAGATGCTATAATAACTCCAATTAATGAGGGACATGATCAACATGGTGTTCCATTAACTAAGCATGCACTTGAAACCTTTTCAAATCAAATAGAATACAATGAACAAAACGGCTTGCGAGCTGTACAACCTCATGATGAGTCTTATAGACAGGAACTCAACAATTCGGTTGCATTTTCCAAAGCTTATAAGGAAGATCGTGATGTAGAGAATAAAGCTGGCTCTGTTTTACATCTAATTAACGCTGTTGCTTGTAGGGTAATCAGTGACTTGGCGCCAACTGATGGAGAAATTCGATGGGGCGATATCCGATCTTCCAGTGATGAGAAACAAGTGGAAGATTCAAAAGAAGTTCAAATGGACAATAGGGAGAGCTATTCTGAACAAACACAAAGTGACAAAGAAGACAGCTCAAGCGATGAAAGAGAAGATAAGGATGAAGGTTGTCATTCAGCAATGGAGACAATGGGCTTTCATTAATGTCAATAATGGGTATGTGTAAATAAACTATCAAAAGGTTAAAAGGATTTAACTCTTTTATGAATCAATAACAACCGTTATGATATATTTAAACGCACCCAAATCATAGAGATAGAACCATGGTAAACGTAACACAACCAACAAAAAATCAGAAACAGGAAGCTCAAGAAGTAAAACGAAACTCTACTTTTAGTTCTCAAACTGAAATGCTCGAAGCTTTAGGAAAAACAGATGAGCCCGCTGTATTTTGCGCTGCAATCGCGAATATGGATCTTGAGCATGATTTAACACACGTTAAGGAAGTGGATATTTTACAGAGCACCAATGAAGAAGCCTATAAAAAAGCAACCACCTACCTTGAAAAACAAATTTCATTCACAGAAAACGGAGGAGATGGTCGTCATTACGCGTTTATTCATACAAAGACGCCTTATGAGGTTACCGAATTTTCTGCAAAGAAGGCAAAAGATGAATTAACAATTGAAGATATTGCGAAACCTGATAATGGCCACGCCCTTGTTACCTTTCCCATACAGAAATTTGAAGGAAACCCTGATCCTTACCATCAAGTGTATCTCAACCGAAAAAATTTGACTGAGTGTGCACTCGTCGACGCAGGACGTAGTGGAGGAAAGCAAACTGGTCACTGTAATGATTTAGTTAATAAGGTTAAAGACTCTATATCTGATAGTCAAGATAGTAGCCGCCCCAAAAAAGTAGTTGTGATCGCATCTGACTCTCTACGCCAATCATCTTCTTATACTTTTTTTCCTGATTCGCCTAAAAATAATCCTAAAAACCAACTGCCCCCTCCTCCCGTTCAAGAAACAAATGAACAATCTGCCGAAAACCAAAGAGAGGAAAGCTATAGAAAATTTGGATCATGGTGGTAATCATTCCTTAGCGAACAACAAATTAATGATGACTAAACCTATTCCCGAGCAAGAACTTATTGAACTATTAAAATCGCATTATGGACTTTGTGCTTATTCCGCGAAGATTCTGCCTTTAGGCGCTGATATGAATGCCTCTATATACAAGGCAGAAACTCATTCAAATTCTTATTTTGTAAAAATAATCCATGATGTTCTTCAGGACTCTCCTATTGAAATCATGAAGCTTCTACATGACTCTGGTATAAAACATATTATTTCACCTATTAAATCCCTTGAAGGAAAATTAGTCAAAATACTTCCACATTTTAAATTGATTGTTTATCCATTTATAGAAGGTGAAAATGGGTTTGATCGCAAATTAACTAAAACCGAGTGGATTGAGCTAGGAAGAGTTTTAAAACAAATTCATTCGATTCAAGTGCCTGCAGCAATTCAAAGCAACCTGAGAACAGAAGACTTCTCTACAAAATGGATTATTTTAGCAGGATTGTTGCATGACAAGATCAATGCAAACACCATAAATTCGGATGTGAATGTTGAGTTTAAGAGGTTTTTTAATGATCATTTTGACAAAATCAGTCGTTTGATACACTCAGCAAAGGTGTTATCAAAATCCATCCAGTCGACTCGTTGTAATAATGTACTGTGTCACTCCGATATTCACGCTGGCAATATTCTAATTAATTCTCAAGAAACATTTTACATTATAGACTGGGATAATCCGATAATGGCCCCTAAGGAACGCGATCTGATGTTTATAGGTGGTGGAGTTGGTAACGTTTGGAATATTCCTCAAGAATCGTCCTATTTTTTTGAAGGCTACGGCAAAGCGCAAATTAATGACGAGATGCTCTCCTATTACCGATATGTGCGTATTCTTGAAGACGTTGTTCTGTATGCTGAAGATATCCTTTCACCCAAGCAACATGATCAATCTAAACGTCTCAGCTTGTATTGTTTCAAATCCCAATTTGAGGAAAACGGAGTTATAGACATTGCTTTTAGGTCTTTCTAATTACTTATTTGCAATCACTTCATTAGCCGCCCTAATACCCGATAAATAGGCTCCATGCACAGTACTGGGATCTGAATCTGATGTTGCTTCACCAGCAAAATATATCCGCCCTGCTACAGGCTTTGCTAAATTAGCAATTTCACGTTTATCGACTCCAATGGGCAAATAAGAGTAGCTTCCTAATGTATACGGATCGCTTGCCCAATGCGTTTTCTTTATTTTGATAGGATCAGGGATATCCTCACCATAAATAGTTCTTAGACGTTTCATCACCCAATTGGTTAAATTTCCCTTTTCCATTTCCCTAGCTAGTTTTCCGCTAGTAAAAACGATTAAAACTGGTTTTTTAGTGTATTTGTAGTAATTAAAAATATTAAATGCTTGATGTTTTTGTTTTGGCAGTATTCCGATCCACTCCTTATTCCTATCCCAAAATACATGATCAAAATATAGATATAGCTTTTCATAGTTACCCATTTGTAACTTCTTTATTGCTTGTAATTTGTCGTCAGGCAAGTTAGGGGAAAAAGTGATTTTATTGGATTTAAGTACACCTAATGGAACGGTGATAATCACTTTTTTGGCATAATAAGCATTATTTTGTGTAAGAATTTTGACTTCATGGCCACTGTAATTAATTTCTTGAACAATTTGATTTAAATGGATAGGTATATTCTCCGAGAATCCTTGAAAAAGCTGATAATACCCTTCAGGTAATAATGCATTTTTTCCGGATACACTGGATGTTTCATAAGGTGAAAATACATTTTTGGACAATCCGTCCAAATCCTCACCAAACTCATACGTGTAAATATTATCTAAGGCATAATGTAAGATCGAAATTTGATTTTGATTCAAACCTTTATCCTTTATTAACAAAGAAAATAATTCTTCGTATGATTTTCGTGTATTATATTCTTTGCAAAATCTTAAAAACTCTTTAGTCAACGTGTAAAATAAATGCAGCTCTTCAGTATTTATCAGTTTTCCATCATGATTGTATAACGCAAAATCTTTCAACATCTCTGTTAACTTAGAGTTATCATAACTATTTAATATGAGAGAACGATTACCAATCAATGGTACTAATGGGTTATTGTTAATCCCATGAATCCAAGAAGCTCCCATTTCAATTGCAAAACCCCAATCATAGGTACTGTCTACCCTACCCCCAAGCCGATTTCTTGCCTCAATCAGCAAGACATTTTGTTGATTGTCATGCAATGTTTTAGCTGCAGAAAGTCCCGCTACGCCACCTCCGATAATGATGGTGTCGTAATGCTTATCCGCCCACGAGTTACTCAATATCGAGCTAATTAATAGAGAGAGAATAGTACGTTTCATCTTTAATACCACTGCATTGAAGATTAGTATTCAATTTGAAGAAGTTAAGTTCTATCCATGAACACTAGACAAGATTATGAATTAGCCATACTACAAAATTATTTGGATCACAGCAAACATTATGAAATGAATGGCTCAAAATACGAATTTTTCCCGTTACATTATCAGTATATGAGATCTTGATTGAGAGTATTGCATAAAGGGTTCACTTAAAATAACTTAGTGGTTTGTATGTCCATTCGTATGGACAAGTAATTTATTGGTTATAGCAATAGCTAATGCGGAAACAAGAAGTGTTAAATGGATAACCACCTGCCACATGATTGCATAATTATTCAATTTACTCGTTTCTATAAATGTTCTTAATAAGTGGATTGATGATATACCAATGAGTGATAGCGCTAATTTTACTTTCATTCCACCTGCATCCAAGTGATCAAGCCATTCCGGTTGATCAGGATGAGAGTCAAGCAACAATGGAGAAACGAAGGTTTCATACCCTCCCATAATTACCATGATTAATAGGTTTGCAATCATTACAACATCAATTAAATCCAAAACACCCAACATAATCTGAGTATCATCAACTCCGTTAATATGGCCTACTAGAACAATGAGCTCCTTTAGAAATCGATAGACGTAGGCAAGCAGAATGATCATTAAACCAAAATACAAGGGTAACTGAAACCAACGCCCCATAAATATCAACTGGCTTAATTTGTATTTAAATGATGTCATAATGTCTTACCAAACTAGTTTTGAATTATCGGTGATAGTACCCAATTAATTAAAGCACTTCAAATCCAACTATTTAGTCGAACATTTAAAGCATTCAACCAGGTGATCATCTACTAAGCCGACAGCTTGCATATACGCATAAATAATAGTTGAACCTACAAAGGTCATTCCTCTCTTTTTTAAATCCTTGGATAGAGCATCCGATTCAATTGTGCTAGCTGGCACGTCTTTCATTGATTTTGGTCTATTAATTCTTGGTGTTCCTTGAACAAATTGCCATACATACTTATCAAAAGAACCAAATTCATTTTGTATCTTAATAAAAGCGATAGCATTTTTTCGAGCAGAAAATATCTTCAAACGATTACGTATTACATTCGGATTTAACAAGATTGCTTCTAAGTCTTCATCCTGCATCTGAGCAACAAGATGAGGGTGAAATTGTTTAAATGCATCGCGATACCCCTCCCGCCGTTTTAGAATAGTTTCCCAGCTTAATCCTGCTTGCGCCCCTTCCAATATCAGCATTTCAAAATGCGTTCTATCGTCATGGACTGTCACACCCCACTCTGTATCATGGTATAGTTCGTAATGAGGTTTATTGTGTCCAACCCAAGGGCAACGATTCATTTTTATCTTCCTGCATGTATGGTTATCTGCTTAGAGGAACTTAGGATATAATAGAATGGCATCCTTTGCATCCTGACTATCTTCCTCTAGAGTACTTTCTTCAATTTAATTTCGCAGCAAAATAGACGGTCAAAGAGGAGTCATTTTGTTATTTTTGTTTTAGCCTGTGTTTATGTTTTATTAGCTATTATAAGCTCATGCCAAGAGGTTATTGTTGATTATTCATTCATGGCCGCTCTTTTTAAGAAACCAAAATTAGACAAGGTATAGAATGACAATAAATGTCGTAAATGCTCGCGAAATTTGATAAATACAACCCCACTTAGTATAATATATAGACACAGCTGCCTGATTAATGCGAACAAAATATGCCGTACCCCTATATTCGTAAAGCTGAACCCAACGATTATGATGCGATATGGAACATATGGATGCAAGATCACATTATCCAATGGATGTCCTTCACCAAACAAACTCAAGAAGAATTCCGGGCTCATTATACACATATGGCAAAAACGAGCGATATTTATGTGCTTATTGATAAAATCAATGATGAAGAGAAAATTGTTGGAGTAAGACGAATCAAGTTTGGTAAAAATCAGCATCAACATATCGCAGAATACTGCTCAATGGGCATCGACAAGGATTATCAGGGCAAAGGGTATGCCAAATTCTTTTATCAAGAATTTGAAAAAATTGTACGTCATGCAGGGATTAAAAGAATACAACTCACTCAAAGTGGTGGCAATTTAGCCGCCTTTCATCTAGCAGATAAAGATTTTTCTGAGGAAGCTGTTTTCCCTGATTGGTTGCAACGACATAATAACGAGGGTACTTTTTATCTCATTGAGCGCTATATTTGTCGTTTTTTGGATGATGAATTGGCTAAAATTGCTCCTAAATTACCAAGCTTAAACTATGAGGAAACCATTCCTCCATTGCAGTCTGTCAATAACAGCGCTATTACTGTTAAACAGGTGAATAATCAATATACTGCCTATTTCAAAGAAAAACCTTTATTAACTCTTGATATTGAACCAGATAACTCTGTCATTCGGCACATTGGCTTCATATCAATCCAACTCCATATGCCAGAGCAACAGTCAGAAGCAACCCAAGCTTTGCAACAAATTCTCACGGACATTCTTCAACAAAATCGTGTAAAAAAAGTAGAGCTTTTTACGGCTGAACCTGCTGTAGCTGAATTATGTCGAAAAACTGGTTTTTTTGTTCGTGGGGAAACTATAGCTTCTTATTATGATGATAAAGAAGGGTATAAAAATGAATTAGGCATGGAATACAGCTTCTTTGACATTACTGATGCTCAACGTTTAATAACAGCCAAAATGGCTAATACAGAAAAACGAGACAGAGTTTCTTCTGCACTTTTAAATTGTTCTGAAACGATTAATGAATTAATTAAGAACAATACTTGTGATGCTTTAGGTGCACGTTTTCTTGAAAATTTAATTTACCAAATGGTTCGTGATGGTTTGGGGCCAAACAAAGTTTTTTCACTGGCCGACAAACGATGGTTGCCCTTAATTAAGGAAGCACCATCTGTTTTGCAGGACGATTTAAGTCGTCTTATGAATCGTTTGCAAGATACAGGGGCTGCATTTTTTAAAGCGAAGGTAGAAGAGAATACCTCCATCAATCCTTTAACGAAATCAAACAGTTTCAATGAGTGACAACAAGCCTATTTTATTCGGATTAAAAGGGGGTAACTCACAATTAATACTTTTTGTGGTTATTCCAATTCCACAGGCCCCAAAGAATATCCTAAATCATAAGTTGTAAAATGGTTTCATCAGCATTGCTTAAAAGTTTCTCAGAGTTAGTCTGAGAAAATAAGCCTAACCGCCCAGTTGAGTAATAATTTACTCCCAGAGCAATGACGTACCCAAAACCTAAAAGAACAATTGCTATTGAAATTTCCCCTAAAAGCCAATTAAGATCCCTGTGATGACTTAGTTGTGATTTGGAGTGTTCGATTTCTTTGGAACAAATTGACTTGTATTGTTCAATTAAAAATGGAGTTGGATTTTTCTTAAGTAAGTCTGTATAAGCAGATACTCGTTGTTCCAAACGACTCATTTTCGCAGCTTCAAAGGGATAATGTCTATTGCGCAGACTCTCTGATTGAACTCGCAGACAAAGCAACTTTTGCTCAATCAAACTCACTTGCACGTTAAAACGAGTCAGATTCACTGTTTCCTCAAGACTGGTATTTAGATATTTTGCAAAATCGATGGTTTGAAATGATTTTAAAGCATCTGCAATAGATATCCTTTTATCAGTGGACACTGTAGTCATTAACTCTATGATAGTTTTAATTTGCCCCTTGTCTTCTTCGGATAAATACAATTCCAACTCTGGCTCGGAAAATAATTGGGCATTTTTTACAATGCTCAATAAATAATTACGATCTTTATTCTTTGCCATGTAATAATTTTCATAGACATCGCCCCATAGATAGCTTAATACCCTACCCGCAGACCAAGAGTCTGATTTTGTACTATATATTGGATTTTTTTCAAAAGATTCAGGAGATCTATAAGCTCTCGTGCCGCACCGAAGTTTGTCCTGCTTTCCTTCCTCTATAATAAATCCGAAGTCAATTATTGTTACTTTCGGCGGTGAAAAGGCAAAGTTAACAATAATATTCCCAGGTTTAATATCCCTATGGATAAGCTTGCGCTCTACAATTTGCGATTGAATGGCTTGCAATATAGCAATAGTTAATTCGATTCTTTGTTGCAGAGATAGGAGCTTTGAACATTTATCAGGATGGAGTAGAGATTCAAGTGTTTGCCCTTCAGCTTTCTCCATGATGAGAAAACTATTGCATTCATCTAGGTTCTGATTAAATAATGGTGGTTTTACTTTCAAGTGTCCCGCTTGAACCAAGCCTTTGTATTCTTGAATAATGGCATTTTTTCTATTCGCTTTTTGAAAATGCTCATGCTTAACAACCTTATTCAAGCTACGCTTATGAACAAAGTGATCTTGTGTAAAAGTGATAGTACCCATAATTGGGTAAACGGCTCCAAATCCACCTGCTCGATAGGGTGAGTTTGCCTTTTCGAAGTAATCGTACCTAAATCCTGACTTACCAGAAGCTCTTTCATTTCTTAGTATTGTCTGTTTAAAGTGAAATGAATACGAAATCTGTTTATAACGGTATGTGTATAGCTTTGGACTATAGGCACCTGTTTGTACACCTTCATTACCATACAAAACACTGGGTGAGTTGACGTCAGTAAGAAAACGTTCTAATGCTTCATAAACGTTAACATGACTGGTTTTTAGCTCATCAAGTTGTTGTAAATCTATCTTAAAGGTCATTAAGCTAAATACTCGTTTAAAAAATTGTTTAATTCTAACCCAAGAAAGCTAGAAGTTTAAACACATTACACTTTTAGCACGGATTTAGTTCAATATTTGAGAATTTTATAGTATAAAATGTAATTTTTAAATCAAGGAGAAGATTGTGACTAGATTTACCGCTGAAGGGATGAAAAAGCTAGAGTTAGCTCATAGCGAAAGACAACAAAAACTTAACAATCTCACAAAAAAATCATTTGAACCACGCAATGAAGCACAAGTTAAAGAATTAGAAAAATACATTATTGAGTTTGAATCCAATGCAAACAAAATCTATCTCGCGAGAGGCCTTACTTACGCAATTCATACCTATTTGGGATATAGAGCTTTCAATTTCATATTTCCCATCATGCCACAAGTAGTGACTGATTTATTAGCCTACGGTGTAGTTCTAGGAATGGGGGGACTAGCCTATAAAGAACTTAAAGTTGACGACTTTAAAATGCATTTAAATGAAATGCGAGTCTTATACAATTGGGTACTAAAGGGAAACCAAGAAGAATACAGTGACGACATCGATAATTCAAGACTGTTAGCAAATCCCTTAATTCAACGCATGATCGAAACAATGGCTCCTTTTTGCTCCACTGACTTTATGATTGTGTGGCCTAAGGTTGTTAAGGAAGAAGAGCGAAAATCGGATACTGGCCTCCTTAATACAGTCGCCTCTATTGGGAAATCCGCATTGTCATGGTGGTCTCCACCTCCAAAACAAGATTTATCTCAATCAGAAAAGATTAACGATATGAAAAATAAAGTGGAAACCGGCGGTTATAATCTGAGTGTTTTAGCTGGTCTCAAACGTGCTGTGGGTTATTTCTTTTCTGACAAAGATAGTCATGAACTAATGAAAGCTTCACTGCCAGATGCTTATGATTTAGCCAAAGAAACCCTGTTAGAGCCTTTTCCTGAGCTGGTTAATTATAAAACAAAACTGATGTAGTATGTTCCAGTATGAGAAGGTAAATCCTCCGCTGTTGCGGAGGATCTTTCTTTAAGGATGCTTATTCTACCTTCCGTTAAAATTGCAATCTGTATAAAAGGTAGAACCTAGTTGTAAGGATTTGAAATGGAAATTCTCTTTGCAAACAGACAACGTCTTCCGTCAGCTTATAAGACATTATTCATTGAGCATTTAACGAACCTAGATAAATTAAAGGATGCTATTCAATCACGCTTTAGCAAAAAAGAAATCAAAGATCAGGACTTTAAAAAGCTATTTACATTTAATCAACGTGCTCTTTTTGAATTAATAGGCCCTTCAAATGATAATCGCTTTAGGCACTTTTTTGGAAGCCATGATCATTTTGATAGAAGAGATACTCAGATTAGCTGTTTAGACCGATTCATTTTAGATTCAGTTCATTTTGAGGTGTGTCGTTGTCTAATCAAACAGTTTGAGCAGGAATACCAGGGAAACAAAGAAAGTATTGAAAAGGAGTGGCAAAGTATTATGCCAATCCCAGGTAATGAGAAGAGTATTCCTTTGCAATATTATATCCAGAAGGAAATTATAGCGACAAAGGATATTGTTCTCAGCGAACTCATTTTCCCAAAAAATCAAAGAGTACGTTTATTTAGTCTTGAACACTCTACGTTAAAACTTAATGAACACGTATTTTCTAATTGGTTACCTCAAAAGAACGAGTCCAATTTAGTAAGAAATTTAATGATCGGTGGTGCAATCTTGCTTTTATTAGCCCTAATTCCGCTCCCATTTTTATTAATAGGTGGGAGCGCAGGAATCGCTATTGCATCAACCTCTCTAGTAGTTAAGACAGTACTTACTGGTGTCATTGCTGCTGGTTTAGTCTCGATTGCAAGTGCTTTAAGTATACAATTTATACGCAACAAGCTTAAGGCAAAAGAACCTTCTGAACCAAGTAATGTACGTTACAATCACCATTCTCTGTATACGGATTTATATCATTCAACAGAGAATAAACACTACAACAAACATGAAGTTTCACCTTTTCACAACAACAGGTGGATGTTATCACAACCCAGGAGTATAGGTTATAACACGTTTTCTAATGCTAAGACAGAAGAGGTGAGTTGCGTTCTTAAATAAAAACCTCTAGGCAATGTTTGCACCTTATTACCTTTAGCATCATAGCAATAAGAAAGTGATTTACCATTTGCAGCTTTAGGTCTAACTTGCAAATAGGTGCCTACACTTGCATCAAGCGACTCTAAATCTCCAGCAATAATTTTATCCGTTAAGTAGGTCCAATCCTCTTCTAATGTGGCTTCCTGAGAGGAGGTAGGCGACCAAAGTATTCCATTACCAACTCGTCTTTGTGAAAAGGGAATTGATTTATCCCCCTCAACTGGAATCCATAAAACGCGTTTAAGTTTTGCATAGCATTGTGACGTTTTCCAAGTTTGCTGATGAATCGTTAATAAGGGAATTGATGAAACAAAAGTAGACTCTGCAGGACTTCCAGAAGCAGCAATTGGGATTGTTTTGAGCTCAACGCCCAAACCACTAAAATCTGGTGCTGACTCATTGCCTGCATCACATCCCAGGGCTAGCTCTAACATAAGACCAATATAGCCTTTGCGATGACTTGGATTTTCAGGAAAGCTAACACCTACTCGATGTGCCAATTGAGCAAAAGAAATACCCGATAGATTCCTGCAACGATCCATCAGTTCACTTTCACTCGTCGGCGGGCTGCTTTTTATAAAAGTAGTCACCAGCTCCCTCTTTTAATTCTACAGTAATTGGCTCAATCGGCGGTTGAATTCCAGCTGCTTTAAACTGGGCTGTGATAGCAAAAAGAACTTTAGAGCGAATTTCAACGCGATTATGATCTTGGATATTAATAAAATATCTTGCTTCAAACTCTATTAAGGCTGTATCAATTTTCTTTAAAAACACTTGCGCAGGCGGATCGGGAACAATTTCGGGAATGATTGCAAGAACATCCAGGATTAGCTGTTGGATCATCACTGGATCATCCGCCCTACTGACTTTGATAGGAATTACTGTTCGTATTATACCGTCTTGGTGTGTCCAATTGGTAAAGGGTTTATTAAATGTTTCCGCATTAGGGATTAGAACCTGTGTATTATCCCATGAAGCTACCCGCATTGACCGAATACCAATATGGGCAACCTGCCCTTCATACTCACCAATGGTGATCAAGTCCCCCTCTCGTACAGGTCGCTCAATAAGCAGCATAATCCCACCAACAATATTACTTGCAAAGTCCCTTAAGCCAAACCCCATACCTACGGCTAAACCTCCTAAAATCATTGACATACCACTGAAATCTAGACCTAATGCATGCAATGTAACAAATGAGCCTAACAAAATCACTGCATACTGCGTAAATGCTGACAGACTGTGGCGAATTCCTACGTCTTTTGTGTTTTTATACAACCAACGATAGCAAAACTCTTTAGTCCATTTAGATGCCCAAACAAAGATGGCTAATAATATAAAAAACTCAATAATGCTCCCTACAGTGATATGAATACCGGTGATGTTTAAGATGCTGTATTGCAGCACTTTTTCTAAACTATGCATCACAAGAGAATCTGAATGCCAACCATACAGCTGAAATAAGATGAGAGCACTGATTAAAAACAAGACTATACGTAATATCATATCCAGAGGTTTAAGAAATACCTCAATCCATAACCAACCATTTTGTAAAGACGAGATCATCCATTCTGAAAATAATTCTAAAGCATCAAATATTAAACCTCTAATCAGTACATAACCTACAAGTACCAATAGAAAATACGCTTGATATCGACTCAAAGACCAAGCTAAGTTAACAAACCCAACCAATCCAATGATTGCAGTAGTCAATAAAGTAATAGGAACTAATACAACTAATATAGAAATTGCATTTTTAAAATATCTTTTTTTGGAGCGAATAAGGGGTCTAATTAAATACGGAATGACGTCCTTGCTTTTCCAAGCCACAAGAGAGACTGTAAGAATAAAGAGCATAAACAGCCGATTAAAAAGATCTTGTAAAATAAGTGGCAGTGGTAGAACATGACTAAAAGTCATTAATGCTGTTGCCCATCCACCAAAAACTAACAACCATTTTAAGCGATAATATAACTTAACGTCTTTACCAGAGGAGTCGGAAATACTTTCTAACAAGGCTAAACGTGCGATCAAAATCAATACCCGAAATACAACCCATACAGCCACTAAATCAAACAATAATTGCACGTTTGCAAATGAAATGTTGGTGCAATATAAAATAAACAGCACCATAACAAATAAACAAAGGTAGTAAGTATTTCTCTGAAGCACAGTTAAAAAGCCGTCATAAAGATACCCAGTAAACCGAGAGCTCTCTGTATTTTTTACTGCACTTTTTAAAACACGATTAAAAAAGTAAAACAGTCCAATAATAACGACTAGGCCAACGATAAACAGGATGGAGGGTAAAGTATCCAACCACGTGTAACTGTCATACACTTTTAATGATAAGTTCTTTATGTATTTATAAAATAAATTGGGTATATCAATTATCTTCTTAACAATAACCGCCCAACTATCAATGTTGTATTCACTTAAAGTTTGTCTTGTTGATATTAATTTTTTTAATTGTGTTTGGTATTCGTCATATTTTTGGGATACCTCCAGTTTATTCCTTTCAATTTCCTTTAACTCAATTTGAATTCCGGTGATTACTGATGATATCGATTTTTTAAACCCAGGCTCTTTAAGCAATTCGGTTTCTTTACTCAAATTACTAGCAATCGAATTTAAGGAGGTTTCAATACTCGAGTATTGATTTAATACATCTCTGTAGGCATCAATGGTCGATTGCAGGGTTTTTGTGTCTGAATTATTGAGCAGTAGAATTTTAGTTTTAACCGTTCTTTTTTGAAGTTCCAATGAATTTATTTTCTGATAGATGAGAGCAATCTTCTGATTATTAAGATATAAATTAACTTCGTATTTGATTTGATTTAAGTCATTCTTCTCAGAGCTTTTTTTAGATTGACTTGCGAGATTACTTTGATATAGATCAGTTAATTCTTGATTTAATTTTTTTTGTTTTAGTTTAATAACTCGTAGCTCTTCTTCTAAATCATAATTGGCTTTCCATAACTGTAGCTCATTGGAAGCATTATGGAGCAAGGATTGATATTGATTTGCAAGATCCAGATTTTCCAATATAAGTTCAGTCGTTTTTTTATTGACGGTCAACAAGGTTTCAATTTTTGCTACCTTTTCCTGAATTGAAGCATCTGCATTAGCAATAGGCATTTGTTGCAAGAGCTTTAAATGCTCATTTAAAGATATTTCATCTTTCTTTTGATTGTCTAAAAATCCACTAAGGCTATCAATCTTGGCCTTGTTGGTTGCAATAACCGTTCTCATTTGATGCATTTTTTCAGAATAGTCTTTCTCAGATGTAGGAGTCTTACTATTCTTTAAACCGTTAATAGAAATGGTTAAATGCGTTTTCTCCTGAGCTAAATATTCAAACAATGTAGCATTGGTTTCTTTAGATGGAGGCGATGCATAGCCCTTATGCATAAACATCATAAGCAGTAAAGTGACACAAATCATAGCCCAATAAGACAGTTTTAATGCGTTATTGAGCTTTAAAAAATTATTTTGTGGTCGTATTGGCTGCAAGCTTTATTCCTAATTCATTGAGTTGAGCGTTCCCTGTTGGTGATGGTGCATTTGTTAATAAACAAGATGCGGTTTGTGTTTTAGGGAATGCTATCACGTCTCTAATCGACGTTGAGTCCGTTAATAACATAGCTAATCGGTCAATTCCGAGTGCAATACCTCCATGTGGAGGTGCACCATACTGTAACGCATCAAGTAAGAACCCAAATTTCTCTTGAGCTTCATTCTCATTAATTCCTAAGAGTTCAAACACTGTTTTTTGCAAATCAGACTGATGAATTCGAATAGATCCCCCACCAATTTCATACCCATTAATAACAATGTCATACGCTTTAGCAATAGACTGTGTTGGGTTTGCCTTTAAAGAATCTGGTGATAAATCTTGTGGTGAAGTAAATGGATGATGCATAGCTTGTAATCGATTGTTTTGATGATCCATTTCAAACATCGGCCAGTCAATTATCCACAACAACTCCCAACCTTGCTTAATGAGCCCCCTATCATGTCCAAGTTTATTTCTCAAAGCTCCCATTGATTCATTGACAATGTGACTTTTATCGGCACCAAAGAAAATGACATCACCGGTAGTTGCGTTTGTTCTTTCTAGAATAGATTTTATTGCCTGTTCAGATAAAAACTTAAGAATCGGAGATTGCAATCCATCAATGCCTGAATTTAAATCATTCACTTTGATGTATGCCAATCCTTTTGCGCCATAAATGCCCACAAATTGTCCATACCCATCCAAGTCTTTTCTACTAAGATCACAGCCATTAGGTAGTGTTAATGCAACCACCCTTCCTCGTGGGTCATTCGCTGCAGAGGAAAATACTTGAAAATCACTGTCTTTCACTAAATCAGCCACATCGACTAGCTCTAGTGGGTTTCGCATGTCCGGTTTATCACTTCCAAAGCGACGCATCGCTTCATTGTATGTCATCTTGGGTAAGACATCTGGTAAATCAATACCTATGATTTCTTTAAATACAACTTTTAAGAGGCCTTCAATCAAAGTAATTATGTTATTTTGATCGATAAATGCCATTTCAATATCAAGCTGAGTAAACTCTGGTTGTCTATCCGCTCTAAGATCTTCATCTCTAAAGCAACGTACAATTTGGTAATATTTATCAAAACCCGACATCATCAATAATTGTTTAAATAATTGCGGTGACTGAGGTAATGCATAAAATTGCCCTGGATGAACTCTAGAGGGTACTAGGTAATCACGGGCCCCTTCAGGAGTAGCTTTTGTCAGCATGGGCGTTTCAATATCAAGAAAATCTTTATTATTTAGATAATTACGTATACATGCGTTTAATTGATGTCTTAATGTCAGTTTATTCTGCATGACTGACCGACGTAAATCGATGTAACGATATTTGTAACGCAAATCTTCATTGACCATTTGATGATCATCTGGCGTAAATGGCGGCGTCGGAGATTGATTCAAGATCTCAAGCTGTGTGCCCACTACCTCTATTTTGCCCGTCGGCATTTTATCGTTAATCATTCCTTCTGGGCGTTTACGAACAATACCAGTAATTCGTACAACAAATTCTGATCTTAATTTTTCCGCAATGGTAAAAATTTCTTTGTTATCAGGCTCATAGACTACCTGAAGCAAGCCTGAACGATCTCTAACATCTAGAAAAATACCCCCGCCATGATCTCGTCTATGATGCACCCACCCACATACAGTGATTTCTTTTTCTAGATTTGATTCATTAACAGCTGTGCAGTAGTGTGTGCGCATAAGACCACCTTAAATATTAATTTGTTGTTTCTATTGCTTTTGTCGAACTGGGTTGCATAACACCCAATGAAATAATTAGCTTCAATGCTTCATCAATACTCATACTTAACTCAATAGCGTCCTTTTTGGGGACCATCATTAAAAAGCCAGAGGTTGGATTTGGAGTTGTTGGTATAAATATTGATATCATATCCTGTTTTGATTTCTCATTAATTTCTTCAACGGTTGTTCCTGTCTGAAAGCCGACACTCCAAATTCCCTTTCTGGGGTATTCGACTAATAGAGCTTTGCGAAATGCTTGACTATTGGTTGAAAAAACAGCATGAATAACTTGCTTCACCGCATTATATATTGACCGGACCAGAGGTATCTTTGCGAGTATGGACTCTCCCCAGCTAACCAGCCTTTGCCCAAAAAAATTCGTGGCTAATAATCCTGTTGCAAACAACAAAAGTAGCGATAAAATAACCCCTAATCCTGGGATATAGGTGCCGAATATATTTTCAGGGCGATAGGCATTAGGAAATAAACGAAAAATACCATCCAATAAATCAACGATAAAGCGCACAACTCCAATAGTAACTAAAATGGGTAGCCAAACTACCAATCCAGTTAATAGATACGCTTTAATGGATTTTGACTTCACTAATCTTCACCTTGAGTTGATTTTGTAGACTCTGATGAATTTGAAGCTGGTGACTCTGTCGATTTTTGCTCACTCGATGTGGGCTCAGTGGAGCTGTCTCCGGAAGAAGATTTTACATTGCTTCCTTTGTTTTTAAAATCAGTTGCATACCAACCAGTTCCTTTTAACTGAAATCCTGCTGGTGATATGAGTTTTACAACTGTATTTTCAAAACATTTAGGGCATTGTTTTACTGGTGCGTCTGAAATTTTTTGCATCAAATCAAAATGGTGATGACAACTTGAGCACTCATATTCATAGATTGGCATCTAACCTTTCTCCATAGCCTTTATAATTGGAAATTTAACTTTATATTATAATGCCTTAGGGTATTCAAGCGCAAGAAAAAAACAATTTGATAGGATGTTTTATTCGCTACGTTAAGGTCTTGGCTCAGATTTGCTGGGAGCTAACCGAGCCAAGACCTTAAAGTAGCGAAATCAGGGCGTCTTGTGCGGTGGCCAGATAAACTCCCTAATTCCCTGATTATAAGGAGCAACACCCAATAAAGGAAAATTTAACTTGTGTTTCAAAGTATCAATATTCTCATCCAACATTAACATCTCTGGATCAATACAGTTCGCAACCCATCCAATGCACTCAACATGATTCAACTCCATAACAGCTTGAGTCAATAAAGCATGATTTAAGCACCCAAGCTTCATTCCCACGACCAGTATAACTGGGAATTCGGTTAATTTTAGAAAATCCAACCAAGTGGATGTTTCGTTTAAAGGAACCATTAATCCACCGGCACCTTCAATAAACAACGTATTAATAGTGGGATCTGAAAAATTTAAGCAATATGAGGCAATCGCCTGAATATCTAAGGTAGAACAGGCCTCTTGAGCTGCTAGGTGCGGTGATACTGGAGATTTAAACCGCCATGGATTGATTAAGTCCATCGGTAAATCGCTATGTTTCTGGTGTAACAACGCATCAGAATTGAACAGCTCCCCATCAATTTCATCACAACCGCTGGCTATTGGTTTAATGGCGGCTGAATCATTAACTAATCGATTCAATTGATTTGTAATGTAAGTTTTTCCACAATCCGTATCAGTTCCAGTAATAAAGTATTTTTTCATTTAATAAACTCTAAAAAGTCTTTTATAAAAAGATCGGTGTGCGAGAGAAATGGCATATGAGCTGCTTTTTTATATAACACGTAGTGAAGATCTGGATAAATAAGCTGCATTTTTTCCATGACTTTTACCGGGGTAATGGGATCGAGGCGCCCAAAATAATAGGCGACAGGCATAGTCAACTGGTTGATTTTATTGCGAAAATCCCATTCACCTAGAATAGTTAAACCATGTTGAAGCCCTTCCGAAGAAGGTGGACTACCCAATGGTATAGATAGGTTTTTATAATTCATTTGCAAAGAAATAAATTCGTTTAAAGTGCTTTTTATATCTTTGGATAAATTGTTGTAAAAGTGGGAAAAAACATCCGCCTCAACCCCAGGCCAATCTTGGTCCTTAATAAAATGCGGAGAGGAAGTGATATTTAATAATCGTTTTACCTTAGTGGGTGACTCAATGGCAAGCCTGGTTGCATAAAGTCCACCCATTGACCACCCAACCAAATGAAACTGTTCGGGAATCCGCTTGAATAAATTGGATTTGAAGGATTCCCAATTCATCATAGGCGTCAAACCAAAACCTGGTAAATCGACAAGAATTAGTTGGATTTCCTTTTCAAGAAAAGGGATTAAATGCTCCCATATTTTTCTATCAAACCCCCACCCATGAAAAAAGACAACGGGTATTCCATGACCATATTTAGACACATGTACGTTCATAAATTAAATGCAACTCATTAAATAGTTTATCAATTTGTTTTTCAGTATGTTTATAATTAATAATTATTCGCAATCCAGATGCTTGCTGGTTTACAGTAGGTACTCGAACAGCAGAACAATTGATGCCCTGTTTTTTTAACTGTTCTGCATAATACATGGCCTTTTTAGCACATCCTAGTCTAAGTTGTTGAATACACGACTGTGATTCTGTCCAACTTAAAGGTGAAATTCGACGCCTTTCGTTAAAATAAAGAATGAGTTGTTTTAATTTATCTCTACGCTCATCCGCATCGACAATGATCTCGATTGTTTTGAGAACTGCATAGCACAATGCTGGGCTGATAGCAGTGGAATAGATGAATGATCGCCCAGCTTGTAATAAAGCCTCTATCCAATGAGATGCGCCAGCAATCACCGCCCCTTGAGCAGCACATGCTTTTCCTAAAGGGATAACTCGTAAAGGAACCTCTTTCTGAGTGAGTTGATGATGATCAACAGCTCCTCGACCTTGTCGACCTATCACACCAAAGGAGTGAGCTTCATCGACAAACAGATCAAATCTCTGATTCACATTCAGCGACCACATCGAGTGTAGTGGAGCCTCTTGACCAGACATACTGAATATCCCCTCAGTTAGAACAGCAACATTCCCTGATGTTTTATTTAATACCTTATTTAGATTGTCCAAATCATTATGAGAATAGCGATTGAATTGAATACCTGCTAATGACAAACCATCGTAAATCGAGGCATGACAATTTTTGTCAATAATGCACGATGCTCTGATTTGACCCAGTAATGAACAAACCGCTAAATTGGCCGCATATCCGGAAGAAAAAATAAGACAATCATCCACACCCAATAGCTCGGAAACTGTTCTTTCTAACAATTGATGTTCAGGGTGATAACCACTCAATACCATTGATGCACCGCTGCCATTGGGCGAAGTCTTGAACGCTTTCTCATAGACAGAAATGATTCGAGAGTCACCAATGAGAGATAAATAATCATTTGAATCAAAATAGATATCTGATTGACGATTAGAATCGTTAAGCACTCTACGTCGAAACAGCCCTTTATCTCTTAGCCGATCGGTGTATTCAATGATTTGCTGACTTAAGGACATTTAAACCATCTCTGTCAAACCAAGCTTGCTAAATAGTTTTTTGTCTTGAACTCTCTGTGGGTTCCCTTCAGTTAATAGTTTATCACCTATAAAGACAGAGTTTGCCCCAGCAAAATAGCACAAAGCTTGAAGCTCATCGCTCATTTCTGTTCGACCAGCAGTTAGTCTTATTACACTGGTTGGCATAATGATACGCGCTGTAGCAATAGTTCTAACAAGCTCAATTCCCTCAACTGGCTCTGCCTTAGCCAGTGGTGTGCCTTCTACAGGGATTAATCGATTGATCGGTACACTCTCTGGGGGAGTATCCATGTTCGCTAATGTGTATAAAAACTCAATGCGATCCTCTCTTGTTTCGCCCAATCCCAGAATGCCACCACAACAGACGTTGATACCTGCAGCTCTTACTTGCTCCAACGTATCTAAGCGATCACTAAACTTTCTCGTAGTAGCGACTTTGTCATAATAGGAAGGCGAAGTGTCAATATTATGGTTGTAATAATCAAGACCGGCTTCTTTTAAATCTAAAGCTTGCTCTCTAGTCAGCATACCTAACGTCATGCAGGTTTCTAATCCAAGTGATTTAACACCTTCGATCATTTCTTTTAATTGAGGCATCGCTTTATCTGGAGGGCATCTCCATGCAGCCCCCATACAAAATCGTTTCGCACCACCTTCTTGGGCTTTTTTTGCAGACTGTATAACATCCTGTACGGACATCAGTTTTTCTTTTTCAACATGCGTTTTATGATGACCACTTTGAGAACAATATCCACAATCTTCTGGACATGCCCCTGTCTTAATGCTTAGTAGGGTAGCAAACTGTAGCGAATTATGGTCATGATATTTTCGATGTATTGTGTGGGCTTCAAACAGTAAATCATTAAACGGTTTTAGATATATTGACTCAATTTCTGCTATTGACCATTTTTTTTTAGTATCACTCACTTCCATCCCCTTTTATTTTTAATGATGAACATGATAAAGTCACCGGCTTGCTTGTCAACCAAAATTTCAAAACATGGTTAACACCAAAGAATTAATTCAAAAAGACCTTCAACATATTTGGCATCCTTGTACTCAAATGAAAGATTTTGAAGATTTTTCTCCACTTGTAGTTCATGGTGCAAAGGGAAACTATTTATACACTGACCAAGGCCAGTTAATTGATGGCATCTCAAGCTGGTGGTGTAAGTCATTAGGTCATGGGCATCCTAATGTTATTGCAGCCATAAAAAAACAACTCGATCAGTTTGAGCATGTAATTAGTGCTAACACTACGCACCCTCTGGCTGTTGAGCTTGCGGAAACATTAAGAACAATAACAGGCAAGCAACATTCATTCTATGCAAGCGACGGCTCCAGCGCTATAGAAATTGCCATGAAATTAGCAATACATGCTACACAACTTAAGGGTTACAACACCAAGAATAAGTTTGTCTCATTAAAAAATGGGTATCATGGTGAAACATTAGGTACTTTGGCTGTTAGCGATTTAGGATTGTTTAAAGCCCCTTACCAATCATTTGGAATCAATTCGTATATTATTAACGAAGTACCCTATGTCGTTAATGGGGAAGATCCCTATTGGAATAACTGTGACAATCATTGGGCTATCATTGAAAAAGAATTGGATACTATAAGTGACCAAGTATGTGCCATTATTTTTGAACCAATCGTTCAAGGTGCAGGTGGTATGCTTTGCTACAGCCAAGATCTGTTACGAAAGCTATCCTTATGGGCAAGCAAGAACGATGTATTTTTGATTGCAGATGAAATCATGACAGGAATTGGCCGTACAGGTGAATGGCTTGCTTGTCAACATGCTCAAGTTGAACCAGACATTCTTTGTTTATCAAAAGGATTAACCTCAGGCTCCATACCTTTTAGTTGCGTTATGATAGATCATGACATATTTGATTTATTTTATAACGACTACGATGCCAAAAAATCATTCTTACATTCACACACCTACAGTGGAAATCCATTAGGTGTCGCTGCTGCATTAGCTACTATCCATACAATACAAAATGAGAATTTGCTTGATCATGCAAAAAACATAGGTTCAATGATGTTTAAGCAAATGCAACAAATCGCCCAGATCAGTGGTTGTTTGACCAATGTTCGTGGAATTGGTGCAATCACTGCAGCGGACTTAGTGGATCCGCCCAAACAACGAATGGGTTATGAAATCTATAAAACAGCAATTAGTATGGGAGCCTTAATTCGCCCACTGGGTAACACCGTGTATTGGTTACCCCCTTTAAATACAAACGAAGAAATAATTATGAATTTAGCTGAAATCACACTAAACTCAATACTAGAGGCCTACAATACAAATAGGAAATGAATCAATACATTCATAGGATATTACGGTTTGTAAATCAGCACTTCCGATTTCTATGGTTTATAGGATATGTGTTTATTTTGCTGTTAGCACTGTCTATTAATTCTCAAATTAGTCTTACTACTTCATACAATGAACTAAAAGACGCTTCCAACGAGATTAGCAACAACCTAGACCGGTTTTTTGAAGACCTTTTCCAAGAGGTATACGCCATACCTGTCTATGGAAAAAAAGTCAATTGCAACTCTGAATTATACCCTCTTCTGGAGCATATCACTTTAAATAATCCTAACATAAGCGGTGTAATTATTCGTGATAAAGAGCAATCTATTATTTGCAGTACATTACCAATGAATGACGGTAAGTTAAGTAAAACGATAAAGGCTCGAACCATCCTTGGCCCTTTTACTCTTCAATTATTTGATCAGCCTACTTACGTAGTAAAACAACAAATCGGAAATTTATACGTTGATCTCATTATAGTTGCTTCAGTAATTAGTAAACAAATGCAAACATCCTTTAACGTTTCAAGCTCTGTTGCTCTATTTAACTCACTTGAAAACAAAAACATTTTACGCATTGAACAAAATCCCGATCATCACAGTTGGATGACTAGTCCTAATCCAGAAACTATGAATACACATAATTTTAGAGGTATTTTTGCGGTTGATAAATTGCAAAGTATCAATGACGTATCCGTTGTTGTGTTTGAAAACTCAACCACTATAAAAGCACGTTTTTGGCGCTATCAAATTATATTGACAGTCATTTTTTCTATCGCTTCACTGGTACTCTATTACCTATGTAAGATGGTTCTACAAAAAAGATACTCACTGCATGGACTGATGAAAATAGCTGTTAAAAATAAGGAATTCTTTCCTGTATACCAACCATTATTTAATCAGGAGTTAGCAAGGTTTACTGGAGTGGAAGTTTTGCTACGGTGGAGGGATGAAGAAAACAACATTATTATGCCAGATGTATTTATTTCTGAGGCAGAAATAACAGGTCTAATTATTCCGATTACTCTACAAATTATTGACCTAGCATTAAAAGATTCTAAACCAGTACTAAGAAATTATCCTTATTTTCATATCGCTTTTAATTTATCAGCTCTGCATTTTACTGATCCGTATTTTTTTACTCATTTTTATAAACTTATTGAAAAATATTCAATCTCATCAAGCCAAATTTTATTAGAAATCACAGAAAGAGACCTTCTCGATAAGAATGATTCTATTTTTAAGGATAAAATGCTTGAATTAAGACAAAAAGGTTTTTCATTAGCCGTTGATGATTATGGCACAGGACATGCAAGCATAAGTTATTTACAGCATTTTCCCTTTAATTATTTAAAGATCGATAAATTATTTATACAAGCAATAGGAACAAAAGCTATAACCGAGTCATTAAACGATGCCATTATTCAAATGGCAAAAGGATTAGGACTGATAATTATTGCTGAAGGAGTTGAAACAGCCGAACAAGTAGATTTCTTAACAGAGCGTCGTGTGGGTTTGTTACAAGGATGGTTTTATTCTAAAGCACTTAGTATACAAGAGTTGTCAATTTTGCTACAAGGAGAAATAGAATGAAAAGTATCAGATTCTTTTATTATTTATTCTTTGTATTTGCATTATTCTCTTCAATCGCAAATGCAAACCCCAATAGCTACTGGCAATGTCAAACTCAAGACAAAGAGCTCTATGAGTGGACTGCTACCAATTTTTATCAAAAAGTTGCTATTAATTTAGCTTACTCTGATTGTAAGAAAAACAGTAAGTTTCCAGAAAGTTGCTCCACGTCTATATCAAGTTGTGATCACTTCGTTGATGGTATCAGTACAAGTCCATTGTGGAGATGCACCACTTACGATCGTGTAGCCCAACCATGGAAAAGTAATTATTACAGAGAAAGAGACGATGCAGCACTTGCATCACAAGCATTTTGCAAAGATAAAAGCACTGTGCCTGAAACTTGTTATACAAACACAGCAACTTGCGAAAATATAAATGTCGGAGCAGAGGTTGATGGTCTATTCGGTGGGGTTAACTGGTAATATTGCTAGCGGAAAAAGTACTGTTGCTCATCTTTTTTCAAAACTAGGGGTCCAGGTTATCAATGCAGATAACATTGCTAGAGAGCTCACTGCAAAGAACTCCCCAATTTATTTGCAAATAGTTTCTCACTTTGGTAAATCTATTCTTGATCAGTCTGATCATTTAAATCGACCTAAACTACGTGAAATTATCTTCAAAGACTTAAAACAAAAGGAATGGCTTGAACAGTTACTGCACCCTGCCATCAGAATCAAAATGCAACAAGAGGTATCAAAAACAAACTCAGCATACTGTCTAATTGAAATCCCTTTATTGACTAGTAAGGATGATTATCCATACTTAAACAGAATTCTTGTTGTTACAGCTCCTATAGAAACCCAAGTTATGCGCGTAGTCACTAGAGATAATTGCTCGAAACAACACGCATTGGATATCTTGGCTTCTCAGCCATCATTGTCTAGTCGATTGGCCCTTGCAGATGATGTTTTAATCAATGACAATACAATACAAGCATTGAAGTCAAAAGTGGAAAAACTACATCATAGGTATTTACAAGAAAGCAGCCTCAGCTAAATTTGCATATGTCTTTTATTTTCAATAACTTTTGTGATAGTCTGTTGCCAGTTTGTCATGTAACCACTATTATTTTCGCTAAGGATGGCATAAATGTATGTCTAATCAGATGATAACTTTTCAGCTTGCTACCCATTTCCTATCCCGTATAGCGTTACGTTTAGAGTATTTATTCAAATCCATAAATCAAGCATGTCATGAGTCGCACGAAGTTATCCATCGTTTTGCTCTCAAAAGCATGATCGAAATTGCTGAAGTCATTGAAAAGCCCGAGCTAAAAAGTCGGTTTATTAAGGAGTTAATTCGCATCGAACATGTTTTAAAAAAACCCAATCAACTAAGCAGTAATGCGTTGATTGATACTTTGGCTACTCAGATTCACGTAATAAGCCATGTACCCGGACGCTTCAGTAACTCAATACAGGATGATGAATTTTTAAGAACCCTGCGCCAGATTCATCACCCAAATACCAGAGAATGCGAGTTTAATTCCCCCCAATTGGTGCTATGGTTTGATTCTGAGGCAAAAGTAAGACAACAACAATTCACCAAGTGGCTTCATTGCCTAAGTGATTTAGAAGACACTGTAAATATTTATTTATCATTACTTAGAAGTACAACAGAGTTTATCGCCATTCGAGCGCAAAACGGTTTTTACCAGCATAGTATTTCACCCAAACTGGTAAACCATCTTATTTTATTAAAAATGAAAAAAAACTTAGAAATTGCCCCAAAACTTCAGTTGGGACATCATAGCTTAACCATTCGTCTTTATGATCTAATTTCTTCCAGAGAAATTCACGACCAAAGTGTTGATATGGAAATTGCTTTTTGCCAGTTATAATTGTAGACCACTTTAATCCTTTAAATTCCTAACTAGTTACAATTTATTTCCAAAATTACTTAACTCATCGGACAAGCCATTTGGAGTAATTGACCAGGGTATGTAGTTCGGATTATTAATCGGTATCCCACCTTGTTTTAAAATGTCACTCGCAAGAGAGGTGCAATTATGTGCTGATGAATTGGTGGGATCATTTTCATTTGCTCGACGACGCATTTCAATCTCCACAGGATCCTGGGCTATAAATGATGCGCTGTCTTTAAAAAACTTCACCAGATTCAGGTTTGGTAACAGTTGATAACTCATATCACCAGAGTCCACTTCTTTCCGTGCTTGAGCCATTTTTTTGCTCATTTTAGAAGTATCAAGACCTTTAAAGTGATAAATTTCATCAGGCGGTAAAGGTTTTGGAGTTTTAGATGCTAGAGGTTGTGGAGGTAAATCCATGTCACTTATGAATGGTGTACTCTTAGACTCACCCAAGGTTTCCATATCTTCAGTTAAAGTGGTAGCAAAGTGAGCGGGTAAAGGTAAAACGGTTGTGACGCCAACTGAGGGGATTTTTTCTGGATGCAAGCTTCCATACTCTCCCGCATCACTTTCTTTCACTTTTGGCTTAGCGCCACCGATTTGCACTGCAGCATGGCCAGGAGAATTGGCAGTCATATTCCAAATGTAAACCCATGTATCCTTTTTGGAATCATCAGCTTGTGCTTGTGGCAAGGGCGTCTGAGTGATTTTACTACTCTCCTTAGGTACTTCAGTTAATTTAGGAGAATCAGAGCGGTCTTTTCCAAACGATTTAAAATATGAAAACATAATCATCCTTATGCATTAATCACCATCCAGTGAACAATATTAAACTAATATACGCCAAATTAATACACCTTGTTAGGATGACGTATAATGAGTTATTATTTTGTTTTGAATGTGCCAGTTGAGCCACCAGGTAAAACGTGTTCTTTGTTGATTTCTTTAAAACCTAAGTCTTGTAATTGCGAAGTAAAAAATGTGGGAATTGTTGGATTATCAAACTTAAACCCACCGGCTTGTAGAATACTTGTAATTGAACTTGCACAATTATGTACTTTCATCGGTTCGGGAACAACTTCAGGGTGCTTATCATTGCTGTATACTTCAATACCACAGTGATCTTCTGGAGGGAAACAGCCAACCTCAGCTTTATATTGCTCTGAAACCTGCCTTGCCCCTTCACTACCACTTAAGAAACTGGGTATTAAGTTTGCAAATGGATTTGTCGTACCAAACACCGAATAAATACTACGACCATTTTCCACCTCTTTGCTAAATTTCTGTTGTTCCTTTTTCATGTCTTGATATTGTTCTTTGCTTACCGGAGAAACAAGGACATGATCAGCCTCGTCATAATCTTGTTGGTGGTCAGGAGCAAGTTGTCCGATGACAGGAACTGAACCCAAAGTTAGCGCGTTAAGTAAACTTCCAATTGCTCCAGGAAAAAAACTTGTATGAGTAACGGTGCTTTCTTCACCCTCACTTGTACTCCGTGTAAAGGCAGAGACATGCCCAGGTCCATTGTCATTGTTGGTGTCTTTAACACAAACAACCACTTCATACTTCGTCTCTTTTTGCAAAGTTGGTTTTACTTCTTTCTTTACTTGCATCTCTTAACCTCATATTTAATACACTGAGGCATCCATACCGATTATTAATACATCACTTTGACGCGCATTATATCCTGTTTGTATTAACGAAAAATTAACCTCTCAGATTATAAGCAGATCCGGTGTCAGAGGTTGTAAATTCTTAACTATTTTAAAAATTGCGGCCATGCATATCCATGCATGACCGAATTACTGATGTTAATCAACATACTCCTGTTATTTTTTTGCTGAAAACATGGATTTCGATACTTCCTCAAAACCTAATTCTTGCAATGCAGGAGTAAAAAAGGTTGGTATTTTTGGGTTTTCAAACTTAAACCCACCCTTTTTTAACAGGTGTGTAACGGAACTTGCGCAGTTATCTACCTTTAGTTTAGGTACTTTAGGATGATCATTATCGTATACCGGCATACCAAAGTGATCTTCGGGTGGCTCACAACCAAGTTTCTCCTTCACCAATTTAGCACCAGTACCCCCTCTCAGAACATTAGGGAAAAAGCTGGCTAATGGGTTCGAAGTACTAAAAACTGAATATGTTCTTTGACCAGATTCTACTTCTTGACTAAACTCTTTCTGAGCTTTTTTCATTTGCTTATATTGGTCTTTAGTCAGAGTTGCTTTTAACACATGGTCAGCTTCTTTTAAATCTTGTTCATGCTTTGGTTCAAGTTGACCTGGTACCGGTACGGATCCAAATGTAAACCCGTTAATTAAGCTTCCTACAGCGCCAGGGAAATAACTGGTATGGGTGATTGAAGTTTGTCCATCTCTTTTTTTGCTTGTAAAACCAGATACATGCCCAGGACCATTTTCATTATTAGTGTTCTTTACGCAGACTACTACTTCATAGGTAGCTGGGGTTTTATTTTTTTTTGTTGGCTCTTGTGTTGTCGTTTCACTCTTAGTTTGCATCATATACCTCAATTACTTTAATTTTCAGGCATCCATCCTAACCAACTTAATACCGTTTAGTGTATTTATTATACATTATGAATATTAATGAATTATTAGCACATTAAAAATTTAATGTTTTATTTTGAACAAGAGTTAGCCGCTCCTTCATGGAAGCAGCTCGTTCTCCACAAGATAAATCACATGTGAGCGTTTAAGATAACTAATTAAGCTAGGAAATAATGGGGTAAACTTCTAGAACAATTGATTTTTCTGAATCATAGTCAGAACAGCATGGTTGGCTTCTGGAAAATCATCTGGATTTAATTCATTAAATCGAATCCATTTCATATCAAGTTGTCCCTCTTTACATACTGGGTTTCCACTAAAGGCCATTACAAGAAAAACCATCAACTGAACGGATTTATCTGGATAAGTGTGATGAACATCTCCAAGATAATGATACTCTTGTACATCGATACCTACTTCTTCTTTCACTTCACGAATCAGAGCTTCCTCAGCTAACTCTCCAGGCTCTAGTTTCCCACCAGGAAACTCCCAAAAGCCACCATGAGATGCCTGCAAGGGTCGTTGAGTAATTAAAATTCGCTGTTGATTATCTACAAGTACAGCAACAGCGACTTTCACACCAAGCTTCCATGACATGATTTGAATTTTTTACCAGATCCACATGGGCAAGGGTCATTTCGTCCAGTTTTACGTTCATGTCTTCGATAGGTCTGAGGCTCATTTGACTCCTCTTCGTCCTGAGAACTCGCATGCATTAAATTCATTTTTTTGACTTGTTCAGCACGGCGTTGTTCTTCCACAGCAGTTACATCGTCTTCTGTTTGAATTTGTACTGAAGAAAGAATACGTATAACTTCGTATTTCAGATTATCAAGCATCATAGTGAATAAATTAAAAGCTTCACGTTTGTACTCTTGTTTAGGATCCTTTTGTGCATACCCTCTTAAATGAATCCCTTGACGTAGTTGATCCATTGCTGCGAGATGATCACGCCAATGACTATCTAGAGTTTGGAGTATAATCGACTTCTCAAACTGAGAAATGACTGATTCTCCTGCTTGATGTACCTTTGTGGCATAATGATCGATTGCTAAAGCAATGATTTTTTCTTTGATTTGTTCTGGCAATATACTATGGTCTTTATCTATCCATTCATGAACAGGGGCATATACTTTAAATTCATCAGCCAATACATCCGATAAAGCTTGTGCATCCCACTGATCTTCCAAGCTCTGTGGCGGAATATAAGTATCGACTAAAGAGCTAATCACCTCCTCTCGCATCATGGTAATGACATCTGAAGTATCATCCATCTCCATAATGGAGGCACGTTGGGTATAAATCACTTGCCGTTGATCATTCGCTACGTTATCGTAATCAAGAAGTTGTTTTCTCACATCAAAATGATGTCCTTCAAGCTTGCGCTGTGCATTTTCAATGGCGCGTGTTACCAATGCATGCTCAATGGGTTCGCCAGGTTGCATACCTAATCGTCGCATCATATTGGCCACACGCTCAGACGCAAATATTCTCATCAAATTATCTTCAAGTGAAAGATAAAATCGACTACTTCCTGGATCACCCTGTCTCCCAGAACGCCCCCTCAATTGATTATCGATACGTCTTGATTCATGCCTCTCCGAACCAATAATTCGTAAGCCGCCCGCTGCAATAACCTCATCATGACGTTTTTGCCATTCTTGTTTCAATCCTTCTTTTTCCTTTTCTGTAGCATCTTCAGGTAATTGCGCTAAATCAGCCTTTAAGCTACCTCCAAGAACAATATCTGTTCCTCTACCAGCCATATTTGTAGCGATGGTTACAGCGCCTGGACGTCCTGCCTCTGCAACGATTTGCGCCTCCATTTCATGGAATTTCGCATTTAAAACTTGGTGCTTAATGTTTGCCTTTTTCAATAGTTGGCTTAAGTGTTCTGATGCTTCAATGGATACTGTTCCAACTAGTACTGGTTGTTTCTTTTCGATGCATTGACGCACGTCATCAATAATTGCTTGAAATTTATCGGACTGGCTCAAATAAACCAAATCTGCCTCATCCTTTCTAACCATGGGCTTATTCGTAGGTATTACAACCACTTCCAAATTATATATTTGCTGGAATTCATAGGCTTCAGTGTCTGCCGTTCCAGTCATTCCTGAAAGCTTATTGTACATTCGGAAGAAATTCTGAAATGTAATGGAAGCCAAAGTCTGGTTTTCATTTTGAATTCGCACACCCTCTTTTGCCTCAACGGCTTGATGAAGCCCTTCTGACCAACGACGACCAGGCATGGTTCGTCCAGTATGTTCATCGACAATAACCACCTGATTGTCTTTAACAATATAATCGATGTCTTTGTGGAACATAGCATGTGCTTTCAGAGCGGCATTAACATGGTGCATTAACATGATATTGCTTGCATGATACAAGCTCTCTCCCGGATTAAGAAGCTTAGCTTTGGTCAGCATTGATTCAATATTTAGGTGACCTTCTTCGGTTAAGTGCGCCTGCTTCTGTTTCTCATCTATCGTGTAGTCTCCGGCCCCACCTTCCTCTTCTTGTTTCTTTAAATGTGGAATGAGAGAATTTACTTTAATGTATAGCTCTGAGCTGTCTTCTGCAGCACCAGAGATAATTAAGGGAGTGCGTGCTTCATCAATTAATATGGAGTCCACCTCATCCACTATCGCAAAATTTAATTCGCGCTGGACTTTGTCACCAAGACTAAAGGCCATATTGTCACGCAAATAATCAAAACCAAATTCATTGTTAGTTCCATACACAATATCACAGCTGTAAGCCGCTTGCTTTTCGCTGTGCGACATGTCTGGATAAATCACACCAACACTCAGACCTAAAAATTCATAAATTGGCTTCATCCACTGGCTATCACGTTTGGCAAGGTAATCGTTAACAGTAACCACATGTACACCTTGACCACTAATGGCATTAAGGTAAGCTGGAAGTGTAGCAACAAGCGTTTTACCCTCTCCAGTACGCATCTCAGCAATATTTCCTTCATGAAGGACCATGCCACCAATCATTTGCACATCAAAATGCCTTAGACCTAAAGTTCTTAATGAAACCTCTCGGACCGTAGCAAAAGCTTCGGCCAACAATTCATCCAAACTTTCCCCATCAGTGAATCTGGCTTTAAACTGTGATGTCTTAGCCGCTAATTCATCATTGGATAAAGTTTGCATTTGCGGTTCAAATGCGTTAATGGCCATAACTGTTTTTTCCATTCGCTTCAATGTCCGCTCGTTTCGACTTCCAAACATTTTTTTAATTAACGTATTCAGCATGGCCTAAATAACCCTCAGGATGTTCTATTTCACAAACCCGTTAATTTACTAGAAATTAAAAAAAATTGCCATGAATTCTTGAATTAGGTTTGTCATCAAACGCAATTCGCGTATAGTGTCTTGCTGGTTTGTCCACATTTTTAGTTTTTTGCTATAAATAAAGGAGTATTTCATGGCTGATGTATCTAAACAAAAAATTCTATGTGTTCTTTACGAAGACCCCCTTACAGGATACCCACCTAAGTATGCGAGACCCTCAATACCGGAATTAACTGAATACCCTGATGGACAAAAATTACCAAGTCCAAACGCAATCAATTTTACTCCTGGTGAACTATTAGGATCGGTTAGTGGAGAGCTAGGTTTACGCACGTTCCTCGAGTCTTCAGGGCATGAATTTATTGTAACTAATGACAAAGATGGTCCAAACTCTGTCTTTGCTAAAGAGCTCAAAAACTCCGACGTAGTTATTTCTCAACCCTTTTGGCCCGAATACCTCACACGCGATCGAATCGAAACTGCTCCTAAACTTAAGTTGGCCATTACCGCTGGAATTGGCTCGGATCATGTGGATCTTGAAGCCGCAATTGAGCATAACATTACAGTTTGTGAAGTAACCTACTGCAATAGTATCAGCGTAGCTGAACATACAGTCATGATGATTTTGTCACTTGTTCGAGATTATATCCCACAATACAAAACAGTTATTCAAGGTGGATGGAACATTGCTGATTGCATTAGCCGCTCTTATGATCTTGAAGGTATGCATATTGGATGTGTCGCTGCCGGACGCATTGGTTTAGCTGTGTTAAAGCGATTAAAGCCCTTTGATGTAAATCTTCATTATACCGATAAACATCGCTTACCTACTGCAGTGGAACAAGAATTAAACTTAACCTATCACCCAACTGTCGAATCAATGGTTCAATTATGCGACGTCGTATCAATCCATTGTCCACTACATCCTGAAACAGAGAATTTGTTTAATGAGCGCATGCTCCGGATGATGAAGAGAGGCAGCTATTTAATCAACACAGCTAGAGGTAAAATTTGTGATCAAGACGCGATAACTACCGCTCTTAAGTCCGGACATTTAGCTGGATATGCCGGTGATGTATGGTTTCCTCAACCCCCTTCTGCAAACCATCCCTGGCGCACCATGCCGCACCATGCAATGACTCCACACACCTCAGGCACAACTTTATCAGCCCAAGCAAGATATGCGGCAGGGGTAAGAGAGATTCTTGAGTGCTGGTTAACTAATAAACCAATACGTGATGAGTATCTTATTGTTCACAATGGTCAATTAGCTGGCACTGGCAAACATTCTTATACCCAAGGGAATAGTACTCAGGGTATAGAGCAGAAACATGAGTTGGAGCTTATATAAAATACGGGTACTAGGTAGTGGCTTGATGAATTGTGCGTTGGTTCAAATCAATGCAAATCACCACTCTAAAACTAGACAACTGAACCTCAACCGTGAGAAAGCCGATTAGATAATTCGACTATCTACACTCTCTCACGGTTGAGGCTCAGTATTTTTAATGTATTCGTATTTTATGTTCAATTGAGTATAATCATTACTTTACTCTAATATTCTAAAATGCTTAACTATGAGTCATTTAATAGATCTGTCTATTCTGAAACGAAACCGTGACTTCAGATTACTATTTACAGGTCAGTTTGTTTCGTTTATCGGCACAATGGTTACAAGCGTTGCGCTGCCCTTTCAAATTTATGAAATTACTCATTCGAGCTTAATGGTTGGCCTATTAAGCCTAGCTCAGTTGTTGCCTCTTGTTGTCACTGCGCTCATTGGTGGTGTTTTTGCTGATCGATACAATCGTCGTGCATTGTTGCTTATCAGTGAAGCTTTATTAGCTGTTGGCTGCTTAGGTTTAGCACTTAATTCGCTTCTACACACTCCAAATATCTATCTAATGTTCATCATCTCTGCTCTCATGTCAGCAATTACTGGATTGCATCGTCCAGCGTTTGATAGTATCGCTCAGCAAATAGTAGACCCCGGGGATTACAAAAAAGTTGGGGCATTGGGAAGCTTCAAGTTTAGTTTCTGTATGATTATAGGCCCAGCTATTGCTGGTTTAATTATCGCTCATTTTGGGGTTATGATTACCTACCTCATTGATTTTTTAACTTTTGTTATTTCAATGTTTAATATTGCATTAATGCATAATACGCCAAAACCTCTAGTGGCAGAGCACCCTTCAATACTTACTTCTTTAAAACAAGGCATTCAATTTGCCTATCAGCGACAAGAATTAATGGGGAGTTATTTTGTCGATTTCTTTGCTATGGTTTTCGCAATGCCAAATGCTCTATTGCCAGCTATAGCTCAGCAGTTTGGTGGGGTGAAAACACTTGGATTATTGTATGCGGCACCTGCTGTAGGCTCTTTAATTATCTCGTTTGTCAGCGGTTGGACGGCCCATATAAAACATGAAGGCAGAGCAATTGCTCTATCAGCCGCATTATGGGGTGTAGCAATTATAGGATTTGGCTTGTCCTCGTCACTGTGGCTGGCTCTGTTTTTCTTAGCCCTATCTGGAGCCTTTGATGCAGTCAGTGGTATTTTTAGAAGCTCTTTATGGAATAACACTATACCCACTGAATTTCGTGGACGCCTAGCTGGAATAGAAATGATTAGCTACCTCAGTGGCCCAAGGCTTGGAGATACACGTGCTGGATTGGTTTCTTCTTGCCTAGGAATTGGAACTGCTTTGATATCAGGAGGTGTTCTATGTATTGTTGGTGTAAGCCTGTGCTGCTTCGCTATGCCTAAGTTTTGGAACTATCATTCTAAATAAAATGATGGTTTACAGTGATGGATATCAACATCTAATGGAGATATTTTTCGAGCCAGATCGCGTACCTTCGCAATTTATCGATTATGAATGAAGGTTTTTCAATCGTATGATATTCGTTAGGATAGATAACTAATTCTGCAGGAATATTTAGTGACTTTAGTGCCTGATAGAGCTGTTCCGATCCCGCACAAGGAACATTGACATCCAGTTGACCACACAGGAATAAAGTAGGTGTTTTAATTTTATCTGCATTAAAAAACGGGTAACTTAATTTAAAATATAAATCTTTATTTTTCCAGGGCTTACCTAATTCGAGTTCGTACTCAGGAGAATACTGATCTACGCCATAACTGGATAAAAAATTTGCATTTCCTGCACCAGAGATTGCGGCTTTAAAGCGATTGTCCGATGCAATAACATAATCGGTTAAAATACCACCATAACTCCACCCACCTACACCTAAACGATTTGGATCAACAACCCCTATAGATACTGCATAATCAGCAGCAGCCAGAATATCCTTAACGTCTAAATTTCCCCAATCAGCAAAAATTGCTTTAGAAAATTGAAATCCCCTTCCAGAGCTACCTCTCGGATTCGGCTCAATAACAGCATAACCATTTGCAGCTAGCCACTGAGTTTCAAAATTAAATTCATGGCTAAATTGCCATACTGGCCCGCCATGAAGAAATATAAAACCAGATACAGGTTTTCCAGCGATATATTCTTCTGGTTTTATTAATAGGCCTTGAATAACTGTCCCGTCTGTGCTTTTAAACTCAATATCTTCAACCTCTTTAAATTGTACCGTTTCTAATAACTCTTTATTTTGAAACGTAATCTGCTTAAACAAAGGAGATACGCTGTATAGCTCAGAAGGATGTGTGTCATCTGAAGTTAAAACAACCAATTTATTCTGGTTAAGGGAATACTCTGAATCGACTCGTAGACCAGAAGTTAATTTCTTTATTTGACCTGTACTTGGATTCACCTGATTTAAATAAGTGTTTCTACTCTCTTCAATCAGGACATAAATCGAACTCCCGTCTTTAGACCAGGTTGGCTTAAATACCCATTTATCGATGGGAACAGGAATAGACTCCTTCCCAGTATCTATATTTATTGTTGCCAGTTGTGTTGGTGAATAATAAATCCATTGATGTTCATTGCTGCGTATATAAGCAAGATTTTTACTGTCTGGGCTCCATGACAGCTTTGAATCATAATCAGGATTCATATCGCTTCCCAAAAAATGCGTTAATTGCTTCTCCTCTGCAGTTTTATGGGGTTCTATTAAAAAAATATCATCATTGAAATGCCGATCTGCATCTTTCCCTCGTCTTGAAACATAAGCGATGTATTTTCCATCAGGTGACCATGCTGGTAAGTACTCATCATGATCTCCATTGGTGAGCTGAGTAATCTCTTTATCAGTAAGACGAATGATGTATAATTTTTGCAGCTTTTGATGAAGATATCCAATGCCATCAATCTTAAATTGAAATTGATCAACAACAATAGGCTCGTTATAACTATTGCTGCTCTCTTGAGCTACAAAGGCTATTTGGTGTGAATCGGGAGCCCAGGAGTAATCGGTCACTTCACCATTAAAATAGGTCAATTGTTGGGGGGTGTTGGTATCAGTAGATAACAACCAGAGTTGGTTTGTACCATCCTCTCCTGCATCTGATAAATAGGCTAACCAACGACCATCAGGGCTCCATTTTGCCATCGAATAATCAGCATCTTTTGAAAACATGAGTGGTTCACTGATTTTACCATCCAAAGTCACTCGCCAAATTTCGCTGATTGAACTATTATTTCTTTCAGTGTACCTAGATACCGTATAACTTGCCCATTTTCCATCGGGAGAAATCTCTGGTTCACTAAGGTATTGGATTTGGTATAGATCTCGCAACTGTACTAATCTTTTTGCAGCACTCGGCTCATCACAAGCAATAAAAATCATCAGTAAGGCAATAATTATTCTTGACATACTTACCTATAATCCTTTATTTAATGATCATCTTTATAATGAGACAGCTTATAAAGAAGTATAGGTTACTTTTATGAAGTATGTTTCCATGAGTGTGTAGTACTTTCGGTGCTTCTTGTTGTACGTTAGAATAAATCACTATCTATTCATTTTAAACAACAATGAAAATTTCATTTTTAAGTACCCAACAGTTTGAGCAGCCCATATTTGATCAGGCAAATACAACTCATCATCATCAAATAAACTATTTAAATTTTCATTTAACTCCTGAAAGTGTTAATGCACTCGAAGCAAGCGACGTAGTCTGTTGTTTTGTAAATGATTTTATCAATTCTGAAGTCATCAACGCATTAAGCCAGAAAGGAGTTAAACTCATTGCATTAAGATCTGCGGGTTATAACCATGTTGATATTGAGTATGCTAAGAAGAAAGGAATTAAGGTGTGCCGAGTACCCGCCTATTCTCCTCAATCAGTTGCCGAGCATACTATAGCTCTAATTTTATGTCTAAATAGAAAAATCCACCAAGCACACAACCGAGTACGAGAGGGTAATTTCTCACTGCATGGCTTAATGGGATTTAATTTATTTCAAAAAACAGTCGGTATTATTGGTACGGGTAAAATTGGTACTGCGGTAGCACGTATTCTCAACGGATTCGGCTGTAAATTGTTAGGTTATGACCCCCAACCAAGTGAGGAATGTAAAAAACTGGGATTGGAATACGTTGACATCACTGAGTTGCTTAAATCTTCAGATATCATTAGCCTTCATTGTCCTTTAAATGATCAAACACGATATATTATCAATGAGCAAACAATAGCTCTTATGAAGAAAGGAGTCATGCTTATTAATACCGGTCGAGGGAAGCTAATTAATACTAAATCGGCAATAAACGCATTAAAAATCAAACAACTAGGCTACCTAGGAATTGACGTCTATGAAGAGGAAGAGCCCTTATTTTTTGAAGATCACTCTGAAGAGATCATTAATGACGATGTATTTTGCCGATTACTTACGTTTCCAAACGTGCTAATAACCGGCCATCAAGGTTTTTTTACCCAAGAAGCAGTACTTCATATCGCTCAAACAACTTTAGAAAACATCACCAATTTTGAAAGCAATAAGGGCACTGTTTATCTTGTATAAGATCATGAAATCATAGGAATTAAGTAGTCGAACGCCATCTTTGCATAGTGTAATGGATTCGCTTTCCCAGGATCCTGTTCAGCTTCAACGATTGCCCAACCTTGATACCCTATTGTTTGTAACTGGCTAATGATTGGTTGAAAATCAATAGCACCATCACCAGGAACTGTGAAGACCCCTGCTCTAACAGCATCCATAAAGCTTAACCCTTTATCTCTAACTGTCTCTAATACCTCCTTACGCACATCTTTAAGATGAACGTAGGTAATTCGTTCACGGTACTTTTTGATTAAATCGATTGGGTTAATTCCAGCAAAGAGGGCATGTCCAGTATCTAGTAATAAAGAGACTAGAGTAGGACAGGTATTTGTCATCAGAAAATCAATTTCTTCTTGCTTGAAAACCCCTGTCCCTGCATGGTAATGATAGGCAAGTTGAACTTTGAAGTCATTAGCGATGCGACCTATTGCATGCAAACCACTAATTAAGTTTTCTCTTTGTTCTTCATTAAATTGTGGTTTTGCATTTCCTAAAATTGACTTATCCGTACCTTGAATAGAGTGACCACACTCACAAACATTAATAAATGAAGCCCCCATAGCTCTCATAAAGCTCATATGCTCCATAAATCGTTCTAATGTGGCTTCATACAACTCTGGTACAGTGAAATAGGTGCTAAACCAGGCACTTGATAACTGTAACCCTCTTAGGTCTAATGCAGACTTTAAAATCTCTTGCTGTTTAGGGTATTTATTACCTAACTCAGTAGCGACATAACCTGACAAAGCCATTTCATTAATGCATTGTTCAAAGCTTATTTCTTCTCCTAAAGAAGGATCATCATCATTGCACCAATTGATGGGAGAAATTCCCAATTGAATAGCCATACTGCATGTCCTCCTCTAATAATCTTGTACTTCACTAATTTTATCTTGCATAACTCTAAATGCATCACTAACCCTACTGGAGCTGGATACTTCAGCTACCCCTACTCGCCACCATGTTTGATAACCTTGGCTCATTGTTTTTGGTAACACTGGAATAACAATCACTGAACATTCGCTATTGGCTTTAGCATCATGTATAGCATTTCGAAGAAGATCGTATGAGGACGCAAGATAGGTTTTTGCTCCTAAACCTTCTGCGTATTTGCAAAAATCAATTGGCAAGTATTCGCCAGTCAAGGCATTTGAATTTTTATCTCGGTAGCGAAATTCATTGCCAAATCCCAGACTGCCTTGGCTTTCTTGCAAATTTCTTATGCACTGATAACCATGGTTATTGAACAGAATGACCGTTATTTTTTGATGTTCTTGAAGAGCAGTTAATAATTCAGAATGCATCATCACAAAACTACCATCACCGACTAAAACATAGACCTCTCCTTCCTGTCCTTTAGCCAGGCGAACACCCAATCCTGCTGCTACTTCATAGCCCATGCATGAGTAGGCATATTCAAGATGATAGTCTTTGCTTTTTTTGGAACCCCATATTCGATGCAAATCACCAGGTAAGCTTCCAGCTGCACAGATGATAACGTCATCTTCTCCAACCAATTGATTTAATACACCTAAGACAGCAGTTTGTTGTAAACCAAGATTATCCGGAATAGATGGCTCTATCAATCGTTTTACCTCTCGTTTCCACTCACTCTGATACTGAATGATGAGCTTTTGATAGGTATTTGATGTTTGATAATCTCCGAGCTGTGCTTGCAATTGCATTAACCCAATCTTTGCATCACCTCGTAACATGTGGGCATTCATTTTCATTGCATCAAAGCGAGATACATTCAAATGGACCATTTGACATTCTTTATTTTTAAATGCCCATTTAGACGCGGTCGTAAAATCTTGTAGTCGAGAACCAATAATCAAAATTAAATCCGCTTGTGCTGCTAAGCAGTTTGCTGCCTCAGAACCAGTTACACCAATACCTCCAACATTCATTGGATGTGTGGATGGTAAACTGCTTTTACCTGCTTGGGTTTCAGCAACCGGAATTCTATAACGTTCTGCAAAAGTTGCCAGTTCCTCACTAGCTAATGAATAGTGCACCCCTCCTCCGGCGATAATAAGAGGTTGTTTACTATTCTGAATCAGTTTCACAGTATCCTGCAAAGCATCCACAGACACCGGTACTCTATCTATAGACCAAACTCTTTTATCAAAGAAAGAATCCTCATAATCATAAGCCTCTGATTGCACATCTTGGGGTAAACATAATGTAACAGCGCCAGTTTCAACTGGATCAGTTAGCACTCGCATGGCATTCATACAAGCAGTCATTAGTTGCTCGGGACGAACAATTCTGTCCCAATATTTACTGATTGGCTTAAAACAATCGTTTACAGATATGGTGTAATCGTAAGGCACTTCAAGTTGTTGCAGTACTGGATCAGGTTGTCTACAGCTAAATACATCACCAGGAAGTAGTAATAGCGGGAGCCGATTCGTCGTTGCAGTCGCTGCCGCTGTGACCATGTTTGTAGCACCAGGCCCAATTGAAGAGGTACATGCTATGATGCCTAAGCGGTTTCTTTGTTTAGCGTAGGCGGTTGCAGCATGCGCCATACCTTGTTCATTATGTCCCTGATAATAAGTTAAACCGTAGGAGTCATATTCTAAAGCTTCACCAAGGCCAGTCACATTTCCATGTCCAAATATACCGAAAACACCATTAACAAATTGATACTCAGCGTTATCCATCCTAATGTATTGATTGGCTAGAAACCTAAGAATTGCTTGGGCCATTGTTAGTCTTACTTTCATGGATTTTTTCTCCGCTTAAATACTCTCGAATTCGCTTGAGTATTTCGAGTCCACTCGTGATCTTTAACAAACGTAGGTATTCCATATGGGTTATTTTCCAGGTGTTTAATAAACCATAGGGTGTACAAAGCATAACCCGGTGCGGTGCAATGGGCATGGGTTTGATCTTTTTCAATTTGATAGGTGTCGTAATGTTCAATCCTTAAAACGTTTTTTCCGCTCTCACCAAAAGCATACCCTTGAGGCTCTGAAAAACGATAATGATAGATTTCAGGTTGATCATGATAATGAGATGGGTAACTTGACCATCTTCCTTGAAAGGTAATAATTTCACCTACCACTAAATTTGATTCTGGTCTATTGCGTTTGTCAAACACTGTTCTAACAAGCCGATAAGAGGTATCCTCTAAAATTCCCTTTCCTCGTTCATCTAACTCAAGCATATTGGATTCATCAAATAACACTGGTTCGAAGATTCGTTCGTTATCAGTCTCAATGAGGAGTAACTCACAGTCTGTTAAAGCCATAACAGAACATTGTTGCGCTCTGCTTCCATGAAGTACATAGGGGTTTTGTGAAAAGTAGTCAACTCGTTTAGCTTCTTTCTTATGTCCTGAATAATCAAACAGAACTTTTCCGCTAAGTAATAAAGCAGCAAATTCATAGTGCTGTGTGAACTGATACATTTCGCCCTTATTTAACTTTAATGACGAAAAATTCATACCGGTAAATGATTCATGCATCGAAACGATTTTGTTCATTCCGTCAGAAAATCCTAAAGGATTTTTAATTAATGCATGTTTGCTTCTGGATGGATTATAACTATCATGCAATTGCAAAAATGTAGTTTTGCTCCAAATTAGGGGATCTTTGGAATATTCAGCAATAAAATACTCCAATTCTTCCTTGTAAGGCATTGCTGGGGCGCATCCATGGCGTGTAACAACGATGGCTCCACAAGCATTAGCATATTGACACGATTTTTCCCATGACTCTCCTTGCAAGACACCCAAGAGCAAACCGGACATGAATGCATCGCCTGCACCCAACACATTGAGCACTTCAACAGGAAATGGTTGAGACTTTAAGACGCTATGTTTTGAACCAAAATGAATAATTGCTCCTTTTTCACCCAATTTAACAACGATGGGTGAATTAGTCAGTTGCTGTATAGTAGCTAATGCTTGTTCTAAACAATTTGCCCCACCAGCAATACACAATTCTTCTTCAGTTCCAACAATTAAATCACAAAGAGGGATAATTTCTTGATAACTTTTACTCACAACTTCACTTTGACAGTAACGATTTTCCCCATTACCAACCGACGTAAGTCCCCATAAAACAGGTCTAAAATCCAAATCAAAAATGACAGCACACTCAGCCCTACGAGCTCTTTGAACAACTTGAATGGTAGTGTTTTTCATTGATTGTGTTGATATACCAGTACCAGTAATTAACAACGATTTTGAATGAAGCAACCTTTCATCTGAAATGTGTTCATTCTGCAATTGCATGTCTGAACAATCTTTGCGATAAAAAATCAATGGAAAACGATCAGGTGGAGCTATTCCTAAAAGCACTAAACCAGTCAAATGCTTATCCGAGGTAGATAATAGATCAGTATTTACTCGCTCCTTGCACAATTCTTTTTGCAAAAAAACGCCCATGTCATCTGTTCCTACACAGGAAAATAGTTGACTCTTTAGACCTAAACGAGAAGTACCTACCGCTATATTTCCAGCACATCCGCCTAAATATTTCTTAAAACTAGATACATCCGATAAATCAACACCAATTTGTTCGGCATAGAGATCAACAGCAACTCTTCCCATGCAAATCAAATCTATAGGTCTTGATTGATCAACATAAAATACTGGATACGTCATAGTCACCTCAAGAAAGAACAACGGGTAATTTGGTTTTTAAAGACTGGTTTGCGGCGTTAGCAATACGTAAAGCCTGCAGAGCATCATTACCAGAAACAGGACTAGGCAAAGAGTTTTTCCAGGCTTCACAAAATGCCTTTATTTCTTCGACAAAGGCTTGTTGATAACGTTCTAAAAAGAAATATTGAGGCTTAGCGCTGTATGAATTGTTTGCATTTAGACAACTAACGGAGTGTTCATGGATATTATTTGCCTGTAGCATTCCCTCAGAACCGAAGACTTCAATTCGTTGATCATATCCATAAACAGCTTGTCTACTGTTATCAATTGTTGCCATTGTTCCATTCATGAACCTGAGTTGAATGATGGCTGTATCAATGTCATTCAAATTTTCAAATTCTGGATTAATTAGGACAGCTCCCATTGCATAGACTTCTACAACCTCAGATTGAGCTAAATAACGAGCCATATCAAAATCATGAATCGTCATGTCAAGAAAGAGTCCGCCTGAGGTAGCGATGTACTCGGTACTTGGGCATCGAGGATCTCTAGAGGTAATACGAATCAGTTGAGGTGACCCTATTTCTCCCCCTTTAAGTCTTAGGCGAAGGTTAGAAAAGCTTGGATCAAAACGACGATTAAATCCAATTTGTAATAATGTGTTGCTGTCCCTTACAGCTTGCAAAGTGGATACTATTTCTTCTTCGTTTATACCAATAGGTTTTTCACAAAACACAGATTTTCCTGCCTTTATCGAATCATTGATATGTTGGATGTGTTGTGTAGAGGGAGAAGCAATAATAATTGCGTCAATATTTGGATGATTAATGACTTCCTCACTATGATGTGTCATTAAAGCAATACCAAGGTTTTCAGCCCATTGAAAATCCAAGTTAGGATCTGCTAAAGCAACTAGCTCACAATTAGGTATATGATATTTGACATTTTCAGCATGAATTTTACCAATTCTACCAGCCCCTAAAATACCTATTCGACATCGTTTATTCATAATTAATCCATTAGTGGTTCAAAGTCTTTTTGTTGGAGTTCCTCATCTTTTAGAGGTTTTCCAATAGTTCTAATTTTTAATCCTGCGTTAAGATTGCTCTCAATAACCTCAAGGGATACCCCGGTAGTTTCAGGTACAAAATAATACACAAATACACAGGCGAGTAAGCATGAGGAACCAAATAAAGAAAAAGTAAATGATTGCCCCATATTTTGATAAATACCAATAAAATACAACGATACTATAAAATTAGCGGCCCATTGCATGACAGTTGCAATACTCATCGCAAACCCTCTAACCTGTAACGGGTATATTTCTGAAATAAGCACCCAAAACAGTGATCCCACACTGACACAGTAGCCCATAATGTACACTGAAAAAGCTAATAATATCATATACTTATTAACGAATATCGCGCCTGAAAAAAGAAAACTCACAAGAAATAAACTCATTGCAGCAAGTAAAGTTCCAGACAGTAAAAGAAATCGTCTTCCTAGCTTGTCAACATACAATAGAGTAATGACTGTAAATGCAAAATTAATTAAACCCAGTAAAAATGTTGCCAATATTGCATTTTTAACAGGGGAAAATCCAATGGATCCAAAGATTACAGGTCCATAGTACATGAATGCACTAATTCCAGAGGCTTGTTGAAATATCCCTATCCCACTACCAACTAGAAGCACCCCTAATACCGGTCTCCTGAATAATGATCGGTAATCTTCTTTCGGTCTCTTTAGAATTGAATTTATTTCATTGATTTCCTTGTACACATCATAATTTATTGGTCTAATTTTCCTTAATAGTTTTAAGGTATGATCAATTCCATACTTCTTCATTATCCATCGCGGAGAATGAGGTACAAAAAACATCCCCATGAACATAATAAAAGCAGGAATACAACCGATCCAAAATAGGTATCTCCAACTCATCGAAGAATAATCATGCAGGTAATAGCCAATTAAAAAGGCTAATGCTTGACCAAAAGTAATGGCTACACCATTCAATAAAACAAGTGCGCCGCGATTCTCTGGTGGTGCAATTTCAGCAATAAATAAAGGGACAATAAATGAGGCTATTCCAATACAAACTCCAATGATAAATCGTCCTGCTATTAAAACGGTTAAATTTGTTGCTAGAGCACATAGCCCTGTTCCGAATATAAATCCTAATGCAACAACTTTTAATAAAAAACGTCGGCTAAGTCTGTCGGAAATGAATCCACTTATCGGTATACCAAATACACAACCCAGTAGACTAATGCTTACAATTTGTGACCACTGCCAGTCACTTAATGAAAGTTGTTTAATCACTTGATCTTCTACATCAGCTACGACACTAGAGTCATATCCAAATAAAAAACCACCAAAACCAGCAATAATTGATATTAGAAATAGAAATGAGTTCAATCCCTTGGTCATGGTTTATCAGTCCTTTAGTTGCCCATTCTCGGCGATTAACACCAATGCACCTAACACCTCAGGCACAAGAAATCGATTGGTTTTCTGTCTTGCAATAACCTCGGATTTTTACAAGAAGGAAAAGTAGGCTTATTAAAATGACTGCATTCTAATGAATAACTTACCCCAATTGCAATGCTGAAATGACCAAAATAAAGTAAGTAAGCCAATAAAATACCCGAACAATCACAACCTATCGATCAGTAGTTTAAATCTCACCGAACTTACGCCCCCTAAAGTTCTTTTAACGAAGAGATTGGTTTTTTTCGTAAGTCCTGTCTCAGTTTAAGATCGATATAACTTATTCACAGGACAGTTCACTCCAACCTCTTTAAAGGCATCAACCACAGCCATTTTGTCGTATTTTCGATCTATTGCAGCTTGAATTACCCCACATGCAGCAGCTTCAAAACCAGTTTCGGAAGTCCAGTAGTGCATGTTTGCATCAATCATGACCTCAAAGGCTTTTTTAACTGTCCAATTTGGGCGATTTGCCAGTAGATAAAAAGCCCTATTGAATACCCCACTGGTTTGATGAACATCCAATTTATCATCATAGTCCTTAGCATTCTCTATAGATCGTCCGTCCATATAGGGATGATCCATGTAACGAATTGGTTCAGCACCGATTGTTGCCTCTCTACCAATTGACCAATCTTTTCCATCCCAATACCAAGGGTACTTTTGGCTTAAGTAATCCTGCAAAGCAATGCTTGCCATATCTGAAAACGATTCATTAATTCCACCAGATTGACCTTGATAGACCAAATTAGAATGTAGCCTTGTAAAATTATGTGATAACTCATGTGCCAAAGTTCCTTGAGCTGGGGCTGTCATTTTGGTATTTCCATCTCCGATAACGATTTGTTGATGCATAATATAGATGCCTTTCACTTTTATAGATGGAACTGCAAAAGCATTATCAAAATTCTTAATATGGGTATAGGTTCTTAATGGCAAATCGTCTCCTAATGGATTAGGGATACCATAATTCAAGCTGTACATGTCTAAAGTTATACCCGCAAAATACATCGAGTCATTGATGGATGAAAAACTATAGTTATTAGGTGATGTATCACCATCATTGACGTTCACATACCCAGTTTCTTTACTACAGGGATAGGAAAATGTTGGAATGTTTTTAAAAAACTCAACCACACTCAAAATTGGAAATGAGCGTTGATCTAAATCAATTAAAGAGGCATTAATGACCTTTACAGAAGGACTTTCAACAAAAGAATTGGCTCCCTTTATCCGAACATCAAACTTACCAAGAGATGGTATGTCTTTATGGACATCACCATGTTGAAATACACCGGATCGATAAGGCAATAAAAAGACGTTCCCCCCTAATCCTTGTCCTATACGTTTATGCGTTAATCCATCCCAGAACTTAAGAGTTTCACCTGTATTTGCATCGACTATGTAATTAGGTTGGGCCACGAAACTTGTTTCGCTATTGGTATAAGCAAACACATGGTAAGCTAATTGAGCCTTGCTACTCGAATTTAGATAGACAATTTGATCAATCTGCTTGTAAATTATTTTATCATTAACTAATCCTAAAGTTTTATCCAAGACATCCTTTGGTGAGAGTCGCGGTGTCATGTTTACAATATCATTCTCAATTCCAGAGACATCAATACCAGTAACAAGGGGTTTAGAGTTTAAACCCCTATGAATAGTGATTTCACGACCCCACACTGGAATATTCTTATAATAGATAGCATAGCGACTATGCTCAGACTTTCTTAAATTATCAATATCAACCGCTTTTAGTTGATAATTAGAGGTTTGAAGTTGGATTAGACTTTGATTTGTTCCATTTAACTCAAGATTATATTTTTTTAACTGTTCAGCAGCATTCCCCCAAATCAGGGTTTCTGAGGCTGATTGCACCTGGGAGCAACAGAGGGAGGCTAACAACAATGAAACTATCCTTGTTTTCATGTTCTTATTCCTAATTGTTAATTTTGTATAAATCCTTTTACAAATGGATTCAGAATAACTATCTTTTAAAAGGAAATCCAGGGGAACTTTAAATAGGATATTAACTATGTTTACAAATGCAATTGTACGTACACCATCAGCCTCATTGATTAATGGCATAACTACCTCAGCCCATCTAGGTAAACCAAACTATGAACAGGCTCTTATTCAACATCAAGAATACATCAATGCATTAGTTGACTGTGGACTGAAAATAACCAAGCTTCCTCCCCTTGAGGAGTTTCCTGATTCCTGTTTTGTCGAAGATGTGGCTTTACTCACTGAACATTTTGCCGTTCTAACCAGACCCGGAGCACTTACAAGGCGGAATGAAGTGGAAGAAATAAGAGATGCTGTTCAATCATTTTATTCTGATGCAATTTATACCATTAATTCACCTGGTACTTTAGAGGCTGGGGATGTCATGAGAGCTGATAATCATTTTTTTATAGGCCTCTCTCAGAGAACAAATCCAGAGGGTGCCGCACAGCTAAAAAATTACTTAACACAGCACGGCTTTACTGCATCTACTGTTCAACTCAGTGAATACTTACATTTAAAAACTGGTGCTAGTTATCTGGACCAAAACAGACTATTGGTCACTGGCGAGCTAACTAATCGCAGCGAATTCAAGGAATTTAATCAAATTCGTATTGATAAAAAGGAAGAATACGCCGCAAATTGCATCTTGATCAATGGAACTGTACTTATGCCTAAAGGTTATCCCGAGACATTTCAGGCACTCACTGAATTGAATTATACAATCATTGAAATAGATCTAAGTGAGTTTAGAAAAATTGATGGTGGTTTAAGTTGTTTATCATTGCGCTTTTAACTCTCAGGACTTTGCGTAAGTCCTGACTCTGAATAGGTAACCCATTTATTGACTATAATGAAATTAGGGTTTGCAACTCTTTCCTAATGAGCCAATACAAGGTCATGGTAGAGGGAATGACGTAGTGATCGGAGAAGGCCATGAAAATTACGAAAAATATGCTCCAACAAGCCGTTGATAAAAAGATCATCGATGAGAAGCAGGTCAATGCTCTTATTGATTTTATTAAAACGCTTCCTGGGCAAGAACCCAGCTTTAATTTAACCAATGTTCTCTATTATTTTGGTGGCCTTATCGCAATTGGTGCAATGACCTTGTTCATGAATTTAGGATGGGAAATATTTGGCGGTTGGGGAATATTCTATCTTTCTCTTTGCTATGCCCTATTGGGATTATCACTTTGTCATAAGTTAAATGCAAATGGACATGTTATTCCAGCTGGAATTTGTGCAACTTTTGTAATTTGTCTAGCACCACTCGCTGTCTATGGATTTCAACTAGCCATGGGATGGTGGCCAGATGCCTCTGTATACCGTGATTACCATGTGTACGTGAAATGGAATTGGATATTTATGGAGTTAGCTACTCTTGCCGTAGGAGTAATATTAGCTTGGATTTATCGTTTTCCATTTATGGTAATGCCTATAGCCTTTACTCTTTGGTACATGTCAATGGATATCGCAGCAATGCTAGGTGGAGATAACATCACCTATGAGTTAAGAGCAATGGTATCCATGTATTTTGGATTATTAACAACCTTTCTTGCATTCTGGGTTGATGTTCGTTCAAGGGATACTGCAGATTATGCGTTTTGGATTTACATCTTTGGTGTAATGGCCTTCTGGGGTGGATTAAGTAGTCAAGAGTCCCATAGTGAATTGTCTAAATTTATCTACATGTGCATTAATGTAGTATTAATTTTGGTGGGTGTCATTTTAAATCGTAAGGTATTTGTTATTTTTGGTGCTATAGGTTGTTGTTATTACCTTGGATATCTTGCCTATCGCGTGTTCGAATGGAGTCTACTATTCCCTGTAGCCCTGACAGCCATTGGATTTGGAATTATCTATTTAGGAATTTTATGGCAAAAAAATGCAAATACAGCGACTCATAAAATGCGCTCATTTCTTCCTAAGCCGTTAAAAGATCTCTTAGAAACCAGAGATAATATGGATTAATGATTTATCGGCTCCTTTTTGTGTATTTATTTACACCATTAGCTTTGAAGCTCTTGTAATACCTGGGTGGGGACGCCCCCACTAAGGTAAGCCTCAAATCCATTTACTAAATCCACACTAGAGTTTACTAACTCCCTCAGTACTTACGACGAAAAAAACCAATGTCATTTATCGAAGAGATTTGGTTTTTTGGCAGGTCCTGTCCCTGTTTACTTTTGGTCCCATGGAGTATATATATACCGATGAAGCTTTAATTATCTATCAAACGGATTTGAGGAGTAATTATGCTGAAGATTTCTCTTGCTAAGTGCATCAACGCTACAAAAAATGGAACATTTAAGCTTTTAGATATGGATTTAACAGACTCTTTGTCTTATGAGGATATAGAGTTCATGGCTGAGTATTTAAAGGTTACACCAATCACTAGACTTGATCTTTCTATACCAATTTCTGGTGACAACGTTCATGCATTAGCTATTTTAGCCAATGTAATCGCCCTAAATAAGCAGCTGTGCGAATTAAATTTTGAGGTTCTCCTCGATTTTAATTATTTTTTTAAACACAATTTCCCAATAGGTTTATTTGATTTTATCGATGATCACCGATTAAAAAAAATAGGCACTTTGATAGAAAATGCACTCGCCATAATGCTTGATAATAAGCCAGTATTGCAAAAGCTGGATATAGATTTAACAACGATTGATCATCCACTTTCTAATTCTGGTTCAAAAACCATTTGTAACAAAATTTCAAAGTTACCATTGAAGAAATTGAGCCTAGCCTTTTCTACACATCTTGATGCAAATTTGGTTGTTCTAAATACAAAGAAAGCCAATCAAACATTGACTCACCTTTACTTAAGAGGGTTTGATGCACGAACTAATGCACTCGAAGGTGTTTGCAATGCTAATGCCCTAAAAGTACTTTCTATTGAAAATTTAAATTTAGGTCGTAATGATCTTGATCATATTGCTCAAATTGCTAAATCTAATCCTAACCTAACGAGTATCACCATAAGCCATACTAATTTAGGACAATTGAATGTTAACCATTTATTTACATGGTTAAACGATTGCCGAAATTTGGCATGTTTAGATTTATCTTCGAATAACCTAAGCCTCTTGAATATTGCTGGGCTTTGCAATTATCTAGATACAGACCCTCCCAATTTATTGGAACTTGATTTGAGTGGAAATACTTTAATGGCAACTGATGCTTGTCAATTAGCTCACACCCTTGAAAAAAACACACATCTTGAACGATTAACTCTGGATAAAAATTACATTGAAGACAAAGGGGTCCAGTCGATTCTTGAATTAGTGAAAAAAAATAAACACATTAAACAGTTATCCATTTCGCAAACGTGTCGTAATAACCCATCGGACAAAACAATTGAGCATTTATGCAATTTCATTAAAGGCCATGATTGCCAATTAACTGAACTCATATTTAAACAGTCTGTGACATTGTCTCAATATTTACTCATTAAGGAAGCTTGCCAGAACAACCCTAAACTATCTGAGCTTACGCTTGGAGTTAAAATAAATGACTTAAGAAAGCCTGAGTTTGAATTACCTCGGCAAAGCTTAGAGAATACCCTGTTTGAAAACAATAATGAAGATAGTTTAAACAAAGAAGTTCATTTTAACCCAGTATTTAGTTCTTCAAAACCTAAAGAACAATCTACAGAATTAAAATCGACTATCGAGCTAATGACCATGCATTGAAGCCGATGAAGCCAAGGACCTAGCCCTTGGTTTCATTGTTATAATTTGATAAAAATACCTCGTTTATACAACACCCAAACAGTAATATAGTTCAAAAGCACAAAACAGGAAGCGTATAATATCGCGGCATTTTCTTGACTAAAATTGCCAAAGAAGTAATCTGCCAGATAGGTGATGAGATAGATAGACTTACCACTCGAAACTGACACTTTAAACGCATATTGTAGCTTTAATAGTATGGCGTGAAAGACAAAAGCGAATATCGCATTCATCCCAAATACTTTGAAGGGAAACGCCCACTTTCTATAGTCATAAATGTCGATTACACCGTAACATACAGCAAATAAAACAAGCGCCCAACCACTAGTCCATAGAACAAACGAGCTTGTCCATAAATTCTTATTCATTGGAAAATTGATACTCCAGAACCAAGAAATGACCAGAAACACACATCCAGCCAGTAACATCAACAAACACTTAATAGATGATGATTTTGAGGAAAGCAAAAATTTACCCGTTAGTAACCCCGCTAATGTTGAGGCAATTGCAGGAAAGGTACTCAAAAATCCTTCGGGATCATAATATTTTTCATAGAGGTGAGCGGGTGCAAAGAGCAATTGATCAAAGTAGGCGACCCAGTTTTCATTCTGTGTCAATTCCGTCCCCGATGTTCCAGGTACGGGAATCTTTACCATCAAAAACCAATATCCAATAAGAATACTAATAAATAGTGCAAGTTGAACCTTTTGTGATGTGTTTAAATACAACAGCGCACCTACAAAATAGCAAACTGCAATTCGCTGTAAAATACCATAAATTCTAATTGTTTCTAGATTGATTGGGTATGGGAAAATATTCAAAAAAACACCTAAAGCAAATAACATAATCGTTCGCTTTAGAATCCCGAGATAGAGTTCATTCTTGCGTTCGTTAGACTTATGTTTATGCAAACTGATTACTGTTGTTAATCCAACAATAAACAAAAAAAATGGGAACACTAAATCAGCAAAAGTGCACCCATTCCAATCCGCATGCCCTAGAATAGAATAATGATTAAGTACTGCTTGACCATTTACAAAAATCATCAAGACAATTGTAATGCCTCTAAATACGTCTAAAGATAACAGTCGTTGAGGGTTCATAACACTCATAAGCTCAAAAAAAACAAATCCAATTTCTTGCATTTTATCAAACTCAATAAATTCTAAAATAAATTATTAAAATAATTTAAATTATCTATAGGAAATCAATCTGTAACCTTGTATGGTAATAAGATGAAAACTGTTAACAATACACAGGTATAAACAAAGAAAAATGTTCAGCAAAAAAGAAAGGACTTTATTATTCGCAAACAATCTTTGGTATTTATCTGAAGGCATGTTAGGACCATTATTTGGGATCTTTTGTGCGAAATTTCAATCTTCTCCTTTAGATATTTCATGGGTATGGGCTCTCTACCTGATTTCCGTTGGTGTCGTGGTCATTGGACTAGGGTATTTGTCTGATTTCATTTACAAAGAGAAGTTACTTGTTTTGGGGTATGCATTACAAACAATATTTACATTTTGCTATATTCTCGTATCTAACAAACATCAGCTTGCATTGCTCCAGGTTGGATTAGGGATCTCTGGTGGATTGTCTACAACAACGTGGTATGCCCTTTATGCCCGCTATGAAGATAAAACGCATGAAGGCTTAACTTGGGGACTGGCCAATGGTTTATCGAGTATCTATACCGGCATTGCCCTATTGTGTGGCGGTTTGGTTATTGCAAATTTTTCATTTGAAGTGTTGTTTACTATTATGGGCTGCATACAATTCATTGCGACCATTTATGTCAGTAAGCTTGTATTTTTTGCGCATCCTAAGACAATTAATCGCTTAAATGAAACCAATAAAAAGGACAACGACAAGTCCATCAATATTTTAGCCAATTAGTTAACGCTCCAATGTCCTAACTACACTCTAGAAAATACACTTTACCCTATGATATCTTACGCATCTCATTGATTTGATATGGAGTTTCAATATGCCAAAATGGACATCATGGATCACTACTCGTTCCCCCTATTCATCCTCTACTGGTCACCGGAATGCACAACGAAGTAACGCTGCAACTGAAGTAGTTGGTAGTGCTTTTGAGGTTTTTAGCCCAATAGCAATGATTCCAACCAAATTTGCGCAAACTTTAGTTTCAACGTATAGCCTATTTCGTTCTGATACCCATGTTTCTGAAAAAGTAGTTCATGGTGTACAAAGTACCATAGCTGCTGCTCAAGTTGGATTATGCATCGCTTTATTATTTACAAACACCGAATGTGATAGCAATAGTGATGCTAATATCTGCAAAGCCCTGTTACTAACACAATTACTCTATCGTGGTATGCTTATCGCTGGATGGGCCCCAAGTGAATTTTCAAAAGACCCTTATTTAGAGGCTCAAAAACAAGTCGTAAATAATCCGGATAGAAACCAATCTGTCCAGGATGAAAACTCAGAAGATGAAGAAAAGCACCAACATTCTGTATAATTTCACTGGGTTGGAGCATGGAACAACCTGTGACAACCCAATTTAAGTGCTTAACTCGATTGAAATTTCTTGTGAATCGGACAGCCCTCTATCATCGACCACCCTTACAGTGTATTTTCCTGGTTTGGCATCCCACAAATAGGGTTCGTCCGCTCTAGTCTTTGCTATAAATGCTTCGTTAATAAACCAATACAAATGCCTTATGCCCGCATCAGTCACCGCATTAAATAGGATCGCATTATTTGATTTACTGGTGGCCCTTACAACATAAGAAACCCCTGCTTGTGGTGAGCTGATTTTGGGACTGATTCCAAAACCATTTGTCAAAGGACAATTTGGCTCAAAAGGTGGCGGAGTATGACGATAAACTCCTGCACTTTTAAATACTTTGAGGATATCGGATGGCCAAAACTCGAATATCTCAAATCTCGTATTTTCATCAACATGGCATGTTCTAAGGCCTGTCCTATTATTGATCGCGACCTCTCTAAAAATAGTGTCCGTAGTAATTGGAGATTTTCCCGGGATAAACCAAGTCCATTCAGTATCAGTACAATATTTAGTAGGTAGCATTCCAGATGCCTTACAAACCTCAACATGTTCTAAATTCATATGCTCGGGATGCTTTGGAGTTGGACTAACTCCACCTACTTCATGTTGAATTGCGTCAATAATTTCGAAGAATAAGGGCGCTGCAATTTCCTTACCAATAAAAGCAGGGTTGGATTTATTATCAAAGTTACCAATCCAAACGCCTAAAACATAGGGACCAAAAACCCCAACAGTCCATGCATCTCGATAGCCAGAAGAGGTTCCTGTTTTCCATCCAACAGGTAATTTAGTATGACTTTTGTGCACCAAATCTTTAGTAGGAGTTCCTTCAAGAATATCTAAAACCAAGAAGCTTGCCTCAGAACTAAGTAACCGCCTACCGTTTTGTTTACCTTTTCCATGATAACTGTGAATTGGATACCATACCCCATCGTTAACTAACATTGCGTATAAGCTCACTAACTCTTTCATAGTCAGCTCTACACCACCTAGGTTTAACGACAAGCCATAGTAGGATTCGGATCTTAATCCACTCACTCGAGCTTGCTCTAATACGTGATATAAATTGTTTTGTTTTAGTTGGCTTGCCAAATAAATGGCGGGTATATTTCGGCTTAACACGAGTGCATCTTTGGCTTTAATAGGCCCCATAAAATCATAATCAAAATTTTCTGGATTATATCCATTAAAGCTATGAGGGACATCCTTCAATACCGTTGCTGGATGGATTAATCCTTGATCGATTGCCAATCCATAAATAAATGGTTTTAGTGTAGAACCAGGTGACCGTTTAGTGTCTACTCCATTGATTTGACCACTGATTTCCTTATTAAAGAAACCCACTGATCCAATCATGGCTTTAATACCCATATCACGGGTGTCAACAAGTAACACCGAGGCATTTGTGACCCCCAAACTATTTTTTCTAGAAATATACTGCCGCGTTATTCGTTCAGTTATAGCTTGTAACTTATAATCTAAGGAACTCTCGATTGATGTGCTAGTTTTACTTGGATTTTGCAAAATCTGATTCGTAAAGTGCGGGGCTAAAAAAGGTAAATTATGGATGGTTTGTAAGGAAAGAGGTAATGCAAATAAAGCCATTTTTTGTTTATCCTGAGGATAAATTTGCACCCATCGGTCAAAAAGTCTATTTCTTATTTCTTGGAGTTTTGCGTATTTGGGCCCTCTCTTTACCGGATTCTGTGGAATGATGGCCAGCGTTAAGGACTCAGGCAAGGTTAAATCTTGTGCTGATTTACCAAAATAGATTAAGCTAGCGGCTCCAACTCCCTCTATATTTCCTCCATAAGGGGCTAGATTTAAATAGGCCTCTAAAATTTCATTTTTAGTGTAATGGTATTCAATTTGTAAAGCCCGATACATTTGAAGTAATTTGCCTGAAATTGTTTTAGTATTTATCCCATAATGCATTCTTGCCACTTGCATGGAAATGGTCGATGCCCCTACTCTCCTAGATTTAATGAAGTAAGTTTGCCAAATCGCTTTAAACAACGATATTGAGTTGACGCCACTATGCCAACGATAATATTGATCCTCTTGCAATAAGGTTGCCTCTATTAACTGAGGTGCTATTTCTTTTAATGGAGCAAAGAGTCTGTATTTTTCATCTTGGCTTAATGTTAAACGCAATAAACGGTGTTTACTGTCATAGATTGCTGTAGAAAAATTCCGTTTATCAAGCAATGCTGGTTTGTCAGAAAAAAATAATACCGCATAAGCACTGACAAAGAGCGAAACTAATATTATGCTTATTATCTTGATTATTTTTCTCATGCATTAAATTGTTTTAATTAAATGATGTATTGCATTGGAATTATATAATTTATTATTGGACTCAACTAGGGCTAAACACACTATGAACAAAAACCCAATTACGGCTGTTGCTAAGTTCTTTTGCGCAATCATCAGCAATGTCTTCGGGAAGTTTCAATGGAATAGTCCTCCATGGCTCCTCTATTTAAAAAATAAATCCAAAAGCTCTCCTGTTCTATTCTACAGTACTTCAATACTATTAATAGCCTTTATTGCTGCAGCTACTTATGGGTTTCATTGGTATAAAAATCTACCTAAACCTATTTACGTTACTGCATCGGTGGCTGTACCGGATTTTACACCCAATGCTGAAACTCTCATACCCAACAATCTTATCATCGACTTTGGAATTCAGAATGATGGATATATTGCACAATCTGTAGCGCCAATTAGCCTTGTAGGCAAAACAGTTACAGAAGGAATAGAAATGACTCCTCAAATATCGGGTACATGGAGTTGGAATAGTGATAGCCAATTACTATTTGTTCCCAATGAGGATTGGCCTGCTGGTCAGAAATATACCATTAAATTCTCTCCCACTTTCTTTGCCCAAAATGCTAAAATTGAGAAGTATGACGTTAGCTTTACCACCAAACCATTTCAGGCCGTTATTAAAGAGTTCAAATTTTATCAAGATCCAGTTAATCCAGAAAATCGAAATGCAGTAGCAACAATCGAATTCAACTACCCAGTCGATACCAATAGTTTAGAACAAAATACGTCGTTGAATTTCCAAGCATTAAAAGATGGAAAGCTCAATCTAGCGGCTGATCCAATTCCCTTCAAATACACCTACGATGACAATAAACGAGTTGCCTACCTGCATTCAGATAACATCAGTGTGAAGGACGTTGCACGCTATATCGTATTAACCTTAAACAAAAAGATTAGCTCATCTACACACTCCGCAGAGCTCGGAACTGAAGTTAGCCAAAATACATTAGTACCTGATGCCAGCAATTTTTTAAAAGTAGTGTCTACTTCAGCGAATGTCATAAGAAATGACAGAGACAGACCAGAACAAGTACTTAGTATTGAAACGAGCCTTGGAGTCAATGAACAAGAATTCAATAAATCGGTTCATGTCTATTTATTGCCGAAAGACTATCCAAGTACTAGTACTGCCGAGGCTAAACCGGATTATCAATGGAGTAATCCGGGGGAAGTAACACCAGCTATCCTCGCACTAGCAACTCCTCTGATCAAAACAGCAATTCCATCTGAGACCAATTTTTCAACCTTACACAGCTTTAAATTCACTGTACCTACTCGTCAATATTTATACATTAAAGTGGATAAAGGAATGCAAGGGTTTGGAGATTTTTCATTAGCTACTGATTTTGCCACCATTGTACAAGTACCTGAACTTCCAAAAGAAATTAGTTTTTTGCATAAGGGCTCCTTGCTTGCATTCAGTGGGGAAAAGAAACTGTCTGTATTGATTCGTGGTGTTCCTGCTGTAAAATTCGAGTTTGCGCGAGTATTGCCAGATAACATTAATCAATTGGTTACACAAACACAGGGGGATTTTAATAACCCGTATTTTATCAATCCATCATTCAATCAGCAAAACATCAGTCAAATTTCATCTGAAATTCGGCAGTTTGATGCCAGCGATTTAAGTAAGCAACAGTATACCGCTCTAGACATAGGAAAGTACCTTGCAAACTCTTCATCGGCTATGGGTCCTCAAGGTCTATTCCTATTACAAGCTACTGGCTGGGATATGGCAAACCAGTATGCCCTTGATGTTAAAGCGAGCAGATTGGTCCTAATCACAGATTTGGGTCTATTGGTAAAGGATAATAGCGATGGAAGTCATGATGTATTTATTAGCTCAATTACTAATGGCACACCTGTAGCTGGAGCCACTGTAACCGTATTAGGCAAAAATGGTCTTCCTATTCTGTCACAAGTTAGTGATCAACAAGGTAGGGCTAACTTTCCCTCCATGAAAGATTTTACAGATGATAAAGAACCTACGGTATATCTAGCAAATCTCAACAATGATGTTTCATTTATCCCCTATAATAATTACAATCGACAATTGAACTTTTCCAAATTTGATATCGGTGGTATTTACACCAATTACCAAGATCCAACCAACTTAAGTGCTTATTTATTCTCTGATCGCGGAATCTATAGACCAGGTGACACTGTCCATGTGGGAATGATTGTCAAACAAAGTTTTGTTAATCCTCAGCCTGCTGGTTTACCTTTGCAAGCTACTGTAATAGATGCACGCGGCACAACCATTAAAGACGAAAAAATGTCGCTTAATGACGCTGGTTATTTAGAACTGGATTTCAACACTACCCAAAACTCTCCAACAGGTCAGTACACCGTTAATTTATATTTAATCAAAGACGATAACCCCCAAAACTATTTAGGCTCAACGAACATCAAAATTTCTGAGTTTCAACCTGATCGCATGAAAATCAGCACGAAGCTTGAACCACAACCAGCCGATGGCTGGAGTTCACCTTTAGGACTCAAAGCCAACGTCGATCTTTGGAATCTATATGGTGCGCCTGCTGCAAACAGACGTATCAGTGGGAAAATACTACTCACTCCACAACAAATTCAATTTGATGTCTTTCCTAATTATATTTTTGCAGACCCACTCTTTGACCCTAAAAAGCCTCCAAAGACATTTAGTGAATCAATAGGTGATCAAACAACAAACGAACAAGGCAAAGCAGAATTTGACTTAAAATTAGATCGCTTTGAAAAAGCCACTTATCAGCTGACCTTTTTTGCCGAAGGATTTGAAGCTGAAGGAGGTCGTAGCGTTACGACTCAAGTTAAAGCACTCATAAGCCCCCTCCCCTATTTTGTTGGCTATAAACCTGATGGCGATTTAAATTTTATCAAGCAAAATAGCGCAAGAAGCATTCATTTTATTGCAGTAAATCCACAACTGGGTCAAGAGTCTATTAACGATCTAAAAATCCAATTGATATCATTGCGTCCAATAACAACGTTGGTCAAAAAACCAGATGGCACCTATCAATATCAATCGGTTATTCAACCAACAGTATTGAGTACAAATTCGTTCGACATCAATGATGAGGGTACTGACTTTACTTTACCCACCGATCAAATTGGAGATTTCTCGATCAATATTCTCGATAATACCAACACAGTTTTAAGCCAATTAAAGTACACTGTTGTAGGAGCTAGTCAAACTCCAATGGCTAAGAACGCTGAGCTATCAATTAAACTGAGCAAAGATGAGTATAAAGCTGATGAAGATATAGAACTACAAATCACTGCACCGTATACAGGATCAGGCTTAATTACCATTGAACGAGACAAAGTTTACGCCAGTCAATGGTTTAAGACAGATACAACAAACTCTGTTCAGACCATTCGGATTCCAGCTGAGTTTCAAGGAAATGGTTACATCAACGTAGCGTTTATTAGAGATTGGGAATCCCCTGAGTTATTTATAAGCCCATTAAGTTATAGTGTGGCCCCATTCAATGTTAATCATGATAACCATGACGTTAAAATCTCACTACGCACACCTAAAGTTGCTCGCCCAGGAGATAATTTAACCATTGATTATCACGCTGATAAATCTGGAAAAATCATTGTGTTTGCTGTAGATGAGGGAATACTCCAAGTCGCAAGATACGTTACTCCAGACCCACTGGCTTTCTTCTTTCAAAAACGAGCTCTTGAAGTCTTCACTCAGCAAACTGTTGATCAAATTCTACCTAAATTCGTGCAAGATAGAGAGCTTTCGGCTGTCGGGGGAGATGAAGGTGAAGAAGCTCTTGCTGGTCGTCTCAATCCATTTAAACGTAAGACGGATTTACCCGTTGTATTTTGGTCTGGAATTATTGATGTCGACAATATCGAAAAACAAGTCAGTTATAAAATTCCTGACTACTTTAATGGTGCAATACGAGTAATGGCTGTGGCTGTTTCTAACGATTCTGTCGGCTCTGCTGAAACCACCACTGAGGTAAGGGGTGATTTTATAATTAGTCCCAATGCCCCTACCTTCGTTGCACCTGGAGATGAGTTCACACTATCGACAAGTGTGGCTAATAATATTAAAAACTCAGGAACGAATGCAGAAGTTAAGATAGATCTAACGACTTCACCAGAACTTGAAATTATTGGCTCTCCAACCCAAACACTCAAAATTAGTGAAGGTCATGAGCAACCTGTTCAATATCAATTAAAAGCAAAATCGAAGTTAGGATCAGCTAAATTATCCATTATCGCTTCATCTAATGACAAATCCAGTAAAATGGATATTTCTTTAAGCGTCAGACCTGCCAATCCATTCATCACTTCTGTTAATAGTGGTAAAACCACGGACACTAAAACTACTCAAGAAGTTATACAAACACTCTACTCGGAATACCGAACTGTTGATGCAACCTTATCGAATAGTCCCATGATTCTTGTCTTTGGACTCCAAAGATATCTTGATAATTATCCTTACGGTTGCACTGAACAACTAACCAGTAAAGCGTTGCCATTGATTGCTATGCACAACAAACCATGGTTCAGTGATAAGTCAGCACAAATTAATGAAAAGATTACCACGACCATTCAATTATTGAGTGAAAGGCAGATGTCTAGCGGTGGCTTCAGCTACTGGCCTGGGCTCAGTGAGAATTACGGAAATAATTTCGCAACAGTCTATGCGATGCACTTTTTAACAGAAGCCAGAGCACAAGGATTTAATGTTCCAGGTAACTTATACTATAACGGGATCAGTTACCTAAAAGATTTAGCCAGTCGCACTCCTTCCGATTTAGATACAGCAAGGATTCAAGCCTACGCCATTTACGTGTTAACTCGTAATGAGCTAGTAACAACAAATTACATCGCAAATCTCCAATTGTATTTACAGAAGGACGATACAAAGGCTTGGCAAAAGGATATTACAGGAGTCTATTTAGCTGCTGCATACCAGCTTCTTAAAAATCAAAATGAGGCCAATCAGTTAATAAGCCAATACCAAACTCATTCAACGGGATCATTCTCAACCGATTTTTACGATGCCAATATTGCTGATGCCCAGTATCTGTATATTGTTGCTAAACACTTCCCTAATTTATTAGAACAAGTGAGTGACAGTGTGCTTATGAATTTGATTCAAGCAATCAATACCAATGACATCAATACCATTTTATCAGGCTATACCAGCTTGGCATTAAGCGCCTACTCGGAGTCTGAGCAAGGTGGCACAAATGGCAGCTTCTCGATAACAGAAGACTTAAAAGATGGAGATAGCAAGGAAGATAAAGCCAACAACTCAAATTATATCTCTGTAAGTGTCGAAAATAATGCTGCAAAAATTACATTTAATAATCCTGATAAACAAACTCTGTTTTATCAATTGATGCAATCAGGTTTTGATCAAACCATGCCTAGTGAAGCACTAAAACAAGGGATTGAAATATATCGGGAATATAGAAATAGTGATGGACAAGCTGTGACTGAAGTTAAGTTAGGTGATGAAATAGAGGTGCATCTACAAGTTCGCGCTCTGAGCAATAACTACCTAAGTAACGTTGCTATCGAAGATCTACTCCCAGGGGGTTTTGAAGTAATTAGTGATTCCGTAAAAGCGGAGTCCATGGAGTATTTTGACATCCGTGAAGACAGAGTTAATTTCTTTGGTGGAGTTGATGCAAACGTGAGAGAACTTGTCTATAAAATTAAAGCTACAAACGTAGGTAAATACACCGTACCACCAGCATATGCAGAGGCGATGTATGATCAAACCGTTAAAGCTAGAGGAGTTGCATCAAGTATTGTAGTGAAACCTCTGAATTAATTACTCTCTGAGATGATCAGATTTGCTTGCGAAGCTTCTGACCTCGATATAAACATTGTCTTCTTGTCGTACTTACCTTATCTCTTCGCCTCTGGTCACAATGAATGGCGAAGGGATGAGCTCCACTTGGACCCGCCCCCTTAATAGGAGGCAAAATAGGCAGAGACCTTAATGGAATAGACACAGTACTTACGAAAAACCCCAATATCTTCGTTAAAAGACATTGTTAATTCGGTCACTTAGTCCATCTAAACTCCCTCATAAAAAAGTACTTTTTCCTCGACCTTGGGGTTTTCATAAGTCCTAGGATATAGAGAACTGTCTGAATAACAACAATTTTTTACTTGCATTCTGCTTTTCTTTAACATAGTCTGTACTCAAAGTTGATCATAAGGAATTGAAATGCAACCAAATCAAGCTTCAACAGATGACAAAGGCAAAACTGTAACATTAATCGCTCTAGGAAATACGCTACTGGCTCCGCTTTGGTGGGTTGATAAAAAAATCGGACTTACGGCAGCAATTGCTGGTACTGGCTTATTTTTATATCTGGCGCATGAAGAAGGCAAAAATCAAAGACCGGTTGGAAATGCTGTAAATGGCATGAATAATTTTTTTGCTCCAATTACTGGAGATAAAAGTACCTCTGTTTCCAATGCCATGAATAATATAGCCGTTGGGGGTGCAGCTATTTTTGATCAAGTTATGGATCCATTAACTCCCAAAAAATAAATCTCTATTTTTCTCGTTCCATTCATCAATACAAATGGAACGAGCTTTAGTTTTCTTTTATGAAACTAGTTAATTCCTAAATCATGAGTGATAACATCCAATATGCCATTCTTACAAATATCACAAAACTCGGGATTAGATTCCATAATACAATTTAAACCTGGTTTATGGCTATATCCCTTGGATGAAGGTGAATCCGCATACCCACCTTTGTAGGCACCATAGACTGGTGGATACGATTCCCAATCACTGTAGGGTGTTGGAATTAATGTTTGCGCATCCACCATTTTGTTCCATTTAAGGCCGTTATAACTAGGAGCACCTAAGAAGGTAATGTTTTGAGACCAAGGTTCCTCCATGTTGGCTGCAAACTCAAGCTCAGTTCTACCACCTCCCTCATACTCCTCATTAAGGCCAAAAAAGTGGCCTATTTCATGCAGCAGTAGGTAGGTAAAATACGTTGAATTATCTGCTGGAATTGCAGTATGAGACTTATAATTACCAACTCCCCAATATTTTCCATTATTGACTAGAACAATCGGATAATCGTAGGGAGCAGTCGCTAGAGCCTGTCTGAATTTATTTTCTCTCGTAGGGTATACAATATGATACCAACGACCAAAATTATCCCAATAAGGATAATATAGACCGAGAAATGAATCGTATTCTGGTATAGGCAATCCCAAATCCATTGCATCGCCGAGGCGTTGATTGGAAGTGCTAAATACGGCATAAAAACTCATAGACTCCACACCAGGAAACTGTTGGCTTTGCAGTGCTTGGACTGTCTTAATGGCTTGTTTATAGAATTTATTTTTTTCTGTTTTGCTGTATCCCTCTGCATAAATATTTACACGGAGGGAAGGCGATTTCTTTGCAATAGCCAACTCTTTAACCTCTAAATCAGGATATTCAATCGTCTCCCTCTCTAACTTACCTATGTTTATCTCCTCGTCAAGTACCTTTTCCATCAGACCAGATTGTGGGTTTTCGGCATAGAGCTCAAACACAACACTTTCTTTAGGAACAGGAAACCGTAAATTAATTGCTCGCGCGAGCTTTCTATATTCTTTTCCAGTTCCTATCGAATCATAGAATAACTCTTTACCAGTCTTTTTACTTTTTAAGATCCCTAAATAACTTCCCCAATGGGGTTTAAGAGTGCTCCTTGCCAATAATGCGGGAGTTCCAGATGCTTCAATGAGGAGATGACTTATAGAATACGACTCCGTTTCTTCAAACCAGTCTGTTTGAATGCGTAAAACTGGAATTTCTGCTGTTTCTATAGCAGATTTTAAGGAGTTAACATTGACATGTTTAAAATGAAGATTTGGGTAGTTGACATCTCTCGGCACTTTATAGCGATCCCAGTATGGATTAGCAAATGCCACTTGAGTAAAGCACAGTAACAATAAAATATATCGATGCATCAATCATCTACCTCCGTGTATGGAAAATTCGTTAATATATGTTCCAAGGTGGAGTCGCCCCAAGCAATGTCGCAGGTTCAAAACCTAACTGCTTAATACGCTTCCATTCCTTCTCTAAATACATTCTTTGATCACTGATAGCTTCCTTATCACTAGCTTCAGTTGCAATATAACAATTATCAATTGGATCATAAGAATAAGGGTTGCAAACAGCTACTTTCATTTCACTGCTGTCACCCATTTTACTATACCAATCGTCTACCAATACAGGTTTTTCAGTGTCAAGTGCGGGATCTAAGACAAAAATTGCCCCCATATAACTGACTACCAATGAAACATGATACCACCAACTGACTGCTCCAGACGCAGCATAAGGTGTTTGCAGTGACAAGTCACCAAATACGAATATCTTGAATGGCCTTATATAGTTTAAATCCGTCAGTTTCATTCCTGCTAAAGCCGCCCTAGCAAAACATCCGTCATCCGGATACAACCAACTGATTCTTCTCTCAAAAGCTAAATCTTGTTTGCTTTGTAGAAAGCGAGTATCTCTGATTAGTCTAAACATTGCCATTAATTCTGCATAGCTATTAACAACGGGTACTTTTGAATAATCGACTTTATCTATTGGAACTCGTTTCGACAATGGGGTATTTCTTGATAAATAGTGTTTTGGATTAGACGTTTTTAATTGAGAAATAATTTGCAGATAGGAGTCATCCTGCCCTCGTCCCTGCAATACAGCTGAATACAAGTTCCAAGAAATCAACAGCCCTAACAGATACATCATGACTAATGATTTTTTCATAACTACCTCCCGATAGTTAGACATTGAATTCTCATTCAATATTGGCCTTCCATGACCTCATTTAATAATTAGCACAAAATTCCATCTGAGAACAGAACTTATAAATTGATTTACTTACGAGATAAAACTTGAATTGCGTCTATGAGCGCTTCTGATTCTAATTTCTGTACCTTTTCTTTTAAAGATTCTGGCGTATCTTCTTCACTTACGCTGCATTTTTTTTGCAACAGAATAGGCCCAGCATCCACTTTTTCGGTTACATAATGAATAGTACAACCAGTTTCGTGCACGCCTGACTGCAATACAGCTCGATGAACCTCTAAATCCATTTTACCAGCAAAAGCAGGTAATAAGGACGGGTGAACATTAATGACTTTATTAGGCCATTCACTGATGAACTCTGGGGATAATATTCTCATGTACCCAATTAGAACCACGACATCAACTTGATGTTGTTTGAGAATTCCACTGATTTTTAAATCATAGTCTGTTCTACTTAAACCAGTTGGGCTCACAAACTGACAATCTAAACCATGGATACGTGCACGATCTAAAATGATCGCATCTGATTTATTACTCAGGACGATGCTGATTTGTGCCTCTAAATATCCTAAATTGATGGCATTAATAATGGCAAGCATATTAGTGCCACGAGTAGATCCCAGAATGCCGAGTTTTATCATCTAGCACGCAACTTACGCATAAACTCTACGCGATTTGATATCATCTTCTCTGTTCCAATATCACCTCTATGAAACAACGGCCCCTTTATACGCTTAATTTGGGATTCTGCTATTTGCTCTGCTTGAGAGGAGTTATCGGCAATTCCTACGTAAGCAACTGCTCTAGAGCCAGTAGCGTACAATTTATTTTTCTTCGCATTAACTGCAGCCAAATACAAGTTTTGCATATTCTCTACTTGAGTAATGTCTATTTCTACATCACGTAATGGCTTATCCGGATAACCATTGGGTACAGCGTATTTACATACTGTCGATAGATTAGCAAATTCAACCTTCTCCTTTTGAAGATTACCATTTACCATTGACACACATAAATCCACAAAATCGGATTGCAGAATGCTTAATACATTCAACGATTCTGGATCCCCAAATCGTGCATTGAACTCGATGACATAGACTCCATTTGCAGTAGCAATAAACCCACCATACAAGATTCCAATGTATTTTTCTTTTGTTTCAGTCATTAAACCATTAATGACTTCCTGGTTAATGTGCAACGCTTGATTGATGTCATCCTGGGTTAAAAAAGGTAAGCGGTGATCAGCCATTGAATAACTGCCCATACCGCCTGTATTAGGGCCTGTGTCATTCTCAAAGGCTCTTTTATTGTCTTGGATAACTGGCATGGGTACTAAATTGTTACCGTCTGAAAAGCACATGAATGAAAACTCTTGACCAATTAATTTTTCTTCAATGACCAACGTTTGATTTTGAGAGAAGATTTCTCGACAAAAATCCATGGCCTCAGAAAATGAATGGAGATGCTCACCAGCTACTTTTACTCCTTTTCCTGCCATCAATCCATTCGCTTTAACCACAAAATTACCCAGACCAAGTTCATGTAAAAACGTTTCAATGCCATTGATGTCTGTGAAATTTCTATATTTTGGTAGTCCTGATATGTCATACTTTTTCATCAAGTTTCTTGCAAAGGACTTACTTGTTTCAATTTGAGCAAGTGCCTGTTTAGGACCTATTACTTTAATTCCTGAATTCCATAAAGCATCAGCCAAGCCTTGTTCAAGCGGAGCTTCTGGGCCAATAATCGCTAAATCAATGGACCACTGTTCGGCCTTCTGTTGTACGTCTGAGACATTATTTATATCACCTACATAATAGGCATGAGCGATGTCCTCTATCCCAGGATTCAATGATGTTCCAAAGCAAAAAACCGCTGGTTTTTTCAAAGATCGATTCAATGCTTTTGCAATCGCATGTTCACGAGCACCAGATCCTACAACTAAAATATTCATTAGGACATCTCTCCAATTTCTGTATCAATGCCATTTTCTTGCAGTCGTTTTTTTTCTAAAGCCCTAATTTTAGATTCGTTGATTTGTCCACACACATAAATGCCATCCATACAAGCCATGCAGGGTTTAGATAAATCATACTTACCTTTTCGAGATACTGCTTCAACAAGATCAGTTTGAGTTTGATACAACAACTTATCAACTCCTAAAAACTGGCGAATCTCTTCTTCAGATTTATGTGCTGCGATTAATTTTTTACGTGACGGAATATCAATACCATAAAAGCAAGGATTTTTAATGGGTGGACAGGTAGACACGAAATAGATTTCTAAAGCTCCAAATTCCCTAATCATATGTACAATTTCACGAGAGGTTGTTCCACGAACAATACTATCATCTACAATGAGGACTCTTTTCTTATTAATTTCTGTTTTTTGGGGAGTTAATTTATAACGTACTTGTCTTGATCGAGATTCTTGATTAGGCATAATAAACGTGCGTCCAATAAATGGATTTTTATACAAGCCTTCCGAATAACGAATACCCAACTCATTTGCAAAAGCTAATGCCGCTGTATTTGCCGTAGAGGGTGCGGGAATGACTACATCTGGAATCGTTTCAGGGTATTTTTCTTTCCAACGTTTTGCTAAATTTTGCCCCATACGTAACCGTGCTCTGTAGACACTAACATCGTCCAAGGTAGCATCTGGCCTTGCAAAGTAGACGTATTCAAATAGACAGGGAGTGAATGCTTTTTGAGTGATGACCTTCTTAAATAATTGACCTTGGGCGTTTACGTAAACAACTTCACCAGGTAGTAAATCGCCCTTAGGCTCAAACCCAAGTGAGTAAAACGGGGTGGTTTCAGAAGCAAAAATATAGTCCTTACGTCCATCATCCCTTACCCGCTCGCCCCAAACCAGTGGACGAATTCCATGCGGATCACGAAATGCTACCAATCCTTTACCGATGACTAGGCTTACTACTGAGAACGACCCTTCCACACGGCTATAGATTGTATTTACTGCGGAACATAATAATTCAAAAAATTGAGCTTCATCGTTATCCGAATAGGAGCCTACTGCTAAGGAATCTGCTAGGAGAAGCAGTAATGCTTCAGAGTCTAGCGTCGAATTCAAATGACGGTGTTGTTTTCCACAGATATCATCCACTAATTCTTGATAGTTCACTAAATTGCCGTTATGCGCTAAGGCAATTCCCCGAGGACTCCCAATCCACAGCGGTTGTACATCGGCTTCACTGTATCCACCAGCCGTTGGATATCGTGCATGGGCTATCCCCACTTTACCTTTGAGTTGAGCTAAATCGGTTGTTGATATGGCTTCTCTGACCAAACCAAGGCCATGTTTTGCATAAAATCGGTCATCACAAGTTAAAATGCCTGATGCGTCCTGTCCTCTATGTTGAAGATGAATTAAGCTATCATAAAGTTCTGCAGCTACAGAGTCATGACTATAAATTCCAACAATACCACACATTAGTCTACCCCCCACTGAGCCAATTTAACTTAACCAAGTTTGTAAATGACGCAATATTCTGTCTTGCGCAGGTTCAGGACTTAACTCGTATGCAAATGATGCACCGGTAATTTTTTCATACAGCTGGATGTATCTTGCCGCTAAAGTAACAATTAGCTCATCTGGTGCCTTAGGCAAAATTTCATCTTGATAGGGATCGCTATGCTGTACAAACCATAATCTTAAAAACTCTTTATCAATATTCTCGGGTTCTTTGCCAGCATTCATTCGTTCTTGGTAAGTTTCTGCTAACCAATAACGACTTGAATCAGGCGTGTGTATCTCATCAATTAATAGGACATTGCCATGATCATTTCTACCAAATTCATATTTAGTATCCACCAATATGAGACCATGTTCCTGTGCGATTTTAGCGCCGTATTCATAGAGTTGAAGCGCGTATGAACTAGCTTCATCCCAGTCCTTCTGGCTCATCCACCCTTCTGAAACTAGTTCTGTAGGTGTGATAGGCCTATCATGATCTTTCTCTTTGGTTGTGGGGGTAATAACGGGCGTCTGAAGCTTTTGGTTTTTTAGGAGTCCCTCTGGAAATTCGATTCCACAATAGTTCCTCACCCCATTTTGATATTGCGTCCATAACGAGGTATTGGTTGAGCCAGAAATATATCCCCTAACCACAAATTCTATTGGAAAAACGTTGCATTTTTTAGCAATCACCACATTAGGATCTGGAACAGCAATGAGGTGATTAGGAACTATTGATTTGGTTTTCTCAAACCACCAGGCTGAGGTGAGATTTAGTACCTGTCCTTTATAGGGCACAGAAGCCAACATTCGATCAAATGCACTTAGCCTATCAGTCGTTACTAAGATTAACTTATCCCCAATGTCGTAGGTATCGCGTACCTTTCCTTGGTATTTTTTACCAAAAGGCAAATTCGTTTCGCTCAAGCAAAATGACAGTTGAGCAGCAATTGCATCATAGTTTGGTTCGTTAATATTCATAGCAAGCATGGGCATAGGAGTTAAATAAAATATGAGTTTGTAATACTCTTTCAATATCATTAGTTTGATCGGAGTCACTTTGCAAAACCCAAAGCACACCGTGATTTATCGATATGTTGGCATCAAAAGAAAAATGATCTTGCAACATTTGCATTTTTTGTGCTCCTACAAGATCATCATAGGCCTTCACTAAATATGCCTTTGCATCAGAAGGCAATAATTGATCCTTTTCAACGATGTACTCTTTACGATCATTGTACAAAACCCCGCTTTCCATGATTTGCTCAATAAGCTCAGTTGAGTTTGAGCCAATTTCCCAGTGAACATAACGCTTCACTGAAACTAAAATACCCATCTGCCTTAGCGTTTTTTCAACGGTTAATGCGGTGTTATCCGTAATTATCTGCTTTACAATGACTTCGTAGTGGTCAGTCTTAGGAGTATAAGGTGATATAGAAATTGGTTTTACTTGGTAGTCCAATGGCAATTGGGTCACGCGTTGATTATCTTGAATGTATTCTTTCATTGACTTAAAAATATCATCTCCAACAGGAGTACGCTCTGGATGGGGCATCATAGCCATCACATTCCCAGATCTATTGATTACTGCCGCAATATTTCCCATGGAACCATTTGGATTTACAGGAAAGTTATCATTAATATTCCCGAACTCATCGCAATACTGGAATAAATTCAAACCTTCTGATTCAATGATTTTCAGAAGATCTTTTGTCATAACAAAGCGTCCCTCAGCATGTGCTGCAGGCACAGTAATAACCTGATGCTCACTCATGCAACGGGTAAATGCGTTATTTTTTGGGGTACTGCATGGACGCATATTAATCCATGCATTATAAAATCCAGTTCCTAGTATTTTACCGTCAAGAATACGTTTGTTTTCAGTAAGTGCCATTCCTACTTGATACTCTTTGAGTCCAGGTACTAAGCCTGTCTCGACTAATATTTGCGCTCCATTACAAATACCTAAAACTGGTTTTCCTAGTTCACTTTGTCTTTTTATCTCTTCCATCACTGGATCAAGAGCAGCGATAATCCCCGATCTTGAGCGATCCTCATAAGAGAATCCCCCAACAATAATGAATCCGTCCATTTCTTTGAGTTTCGAAGCTGGCTCATTCCACAAAAATTCAATGGGTTGCATACCAGACCTTTCAACAGCTAGTGCAGTCTCTCTTTCGCAATTTGAACCAGGAAATTGAACGATAGCTATTTTCATTGCATTAATCTCACTTCTGGTTTGCCAGATACTACCTGCCCCACTTCAAACACTGGAAACTCTGGGTAGTGCTTCAATGCTGTTTTAATCGTATCTATATTTTTTGGAGCAACAATCAGTATGAGGCCAATTCCCATGTTAAAAGTTCGGTACATTTCTTGATCATCTAGCTTTCCAAGATGACGTAAAACATCAAATACAGGTAATATTGGGCAAGCATTTTTCCGCAGTTCTACCAAACAATCCTGAGGAAGTATCCGTGGTATATTTTCTAAAATACCCCCACCTGTTATATGAGCCATGCCTTTAATGTGAATGCCTTGATCTAAAAGATGCAGAACCGGCTTTGTATAATTAATATGAGGTGCTAGCAGAGACTCTCCAACGGATTGATTTAAATCAGAAATACGCGATTCGACTGTATAATCAGCCACATCAAAAAACAACTTGCGTGCTAAAGAATAACCATTGGTATGCAATCCACTTGATGGGAAAGCTAATACAATATCCCCATGACAAATGTCTTTACCAAGTATAGCCTTATCCTTTTCTACTACACCAGTAATGATCCCTACTAAATCATGCTCTCCTTTTAAGTAGGTATCTGGCATTTCAGCGGTCTCACCACCCACTAAAGAAATACCATTCTCAAGGCAAGCCTTTGTCATCCCCATAATGATTTGTTCGATGTATTCAGGTTTTATTCGGTCAGCTGCGATATAATCAAGCAATGTAAGTGGTTTAGCTCCCAAAACAATAATGTCGTTCGTCGTAGCACTCACTAAATCAATACCGATCGTATCAAACTTGTCCATCATTCGTGCAACAATGGTTTTTGTCCCTACTCCATCGATACTTTGTACCATGACAGGATGTTTATAGTGATCAGCAATAGTCTTAAGATCATACATGGCCCCAAAGCTACCAATACCAGTTAATACCTGAGGAGAAAACGTTTTTTCCACATGGCGTTTAATGCGAGTTACTGCCTCATTTCCTGCTTCAATATCCACACCAGCAGTTTTATAATTGATGGTAGTCATTATAGTAATCTCTCTCTTAAGCCATTAGTCCAAGCATGTTGTGCTTTTTCTATAGTGGTATTTATTACGGAGTTCATCTTGAGCACTGGCTCAGAAGTTGTTTGCCCAATGAGTTGATACGATACCTTGTGCTTATTTAAAATGTCTTGTACCTGCTTTAACTTTTTAGAACTTAGCTCAAGAATAAAACCACCAGACTCGCCGAATAATAATTTTTCATTGGACAAATGTCCTGGTATCGTTATCTCTGCGCCTATCGAATGTTTAAATGACATTTCTGCAATAGCAACAGCTACACCACCTTCTGAAACATCATGAGCAGCAAGAACAAGTCCTTTTTGAATCACTTCTGAAACGGACATTATTTCATTGCTGATCGAATGTAGATCCGGTTTTGGAATATTAAAACCTAGTTCACCATGCAGCTGATAGTATACGCTACCACCAAATTCATCTTTACGTTCACCTATTAGTAGAATAACACTATCAGTGTGCTTGAAATCATAAGAAATTGCATAATCAATGTTTGGTATTTTTCCTAAACAACTGATCATAGGGCTAGGTGGAATTGGTCCTTTAGCAGACTCATTATATAAAGAAACATTCCCAGCGATAACAGGAAGAGTAGCTTCAGGATACTCTTTGAGCCTAATTGCTTTGCATGCGTCAACGATACCCTTTACTGAGTCAACAAACTCTCCCATTTGCTCAGGTTTTTCTGGGTTTCCAAAACAAAGACAATCTGTTAAAGCGATGGGATCAGCACCAACTGCGACAACATTACGAACTGCCTCTATAACTGCATTTACAGCACCCCAATAAGCATCAATTTTATTGTAGCGAGGATTGTGGTCGAGCGATAAAGCTATACCTACTTTTCGAATCTCCTCTGGGTACTTAGACTCGTTGAACGGTTGCATAACACCTGCATCAGCCCAACCTGCTTCAATAGTTGTTCGACCTTGGACTTGTTTATCATAAGTTTCAAAAACAGGCTCTTTGCTAGCTATGTTTTCATGTGCAAGTAATTTTAAAAGTAGCCCATTAAAATCCAATGGCTTTGATATGTTCGGTTCTTTGAATGAGTTTTGCTTAGCAATAAAAGGTCTGTTATAAACGATACCCTTAGTCACATCGGGTACTTTAGCTCTTACTAGTTCATTTCCTCGATAATGAGCCACATACAATCCATCGGTGCGAACTTTACCAATAACGGCTGCACATGCTCCTTGAGAAACTTGAGGTAAAGCAAAACGCTCGTTGTAATGGCTTAAGATAGTCTCGACTAAATTGGGGGGGACAACCCACATAAATCGTTCTTGAGTTTCAGAACATAAGATGACAGAAGGTAAAAGATCAGGTATGGCAGTTGGAACTTTTTCAAGATCAATTTCTGCCCCATAGGAACCACCGGCCTCAGCTAGCTCAATGCTAGCACAAGCAACACCTCCTGCACCGAGATCTTTAAATCCAACTTTATCAATTAAATTATTTTTGCGTAAATAATCAAACAAAGCGTAATTAGCTTTGAGTAAATGTCTTTGTAGGAATGCATTTGGCTCCTGCACCGCACCTTTATTTTTTTCTTTAGAGTCTTCTTCCAAATTGGATGAGGCAAAACTGGCGCCACCAAAACCACTATTGTCTGTAGGCTTACCAACTAAAATATAAACATAATCATCAGCATGAGGTGGAGCATAAGAATGAATGATGTGATCTTCTCTAACAACTCCCAAGGTAACAACGGTCACTAAACAATTTTCATTGTATGCTGAGTCGTAATAAACATCTCCAGCAATATTAGGAATGCCTAAAGGGTTTCCATAACCTGCAATTCCTGCAATTACACCCTCCTGTATCCAATGGGTGTGAGATCGTTGAATGTCACCAAATCGCAAGCTGTCTGCCACAGCAATAACCTCACCGCCCATACAACAAACATCCCGAACATTTCCACCAACGCCTGTTGCAGCACCTTCATAGGGCACTATTTGTGACGGATGATTGTGGGATTCATGACTTACAATAATTCCATAACGATGCCCTTGGTTATCTCTAGCAACTGAGACAATACCCGCATCTTCCTTTGCCCCTAAAATGACATGGGGGCCATTTGTATTAAATTGCTTTAAGTGAATTCGACTGCTTTTATAGGAACAATGCTCTGAACCTTGAATAGACCATAAAACACACTCTGATAGGGTAGGAGGTCGTTTCAAAAAGTCATTTTGTATAGTGAGCGCTTCATTAACAGACAAGCTTAAATTATGGTCGCGTAGTAATTGCTCTATTTCAGTACTAGATAAGGAGGAAAAATCAAGTGTTTCATTTAAAGTTTGCATGAACCCTTAAACCTATAGGTATTAATTTATGCATGATTAAGTTAACTAATCATTCCAAAACACGCCCTATATTGTATATTTTTACGGGGGTGTTTAGCAAATAATTCCAATAAATAGTTCATTTTTTTAGAAAATCATGGCTACACTTTAATTGTTTCCTCGCGAGAAGATATTTGATGGCTATTTAAAGGAGAAACAGCACTTCGCAATAATTGATGAAAATAGTGTACTCCATTTTCTCGTGCTGTATTTAAATAACCATGTTCAAAGAGTCCTCTACCAGAACCAGATTCAAGATTATTTTGCACTAATTTACAAATTTTAAAATCTTCATCAGTAATTTTATGGATAAAGGAAAAAAATTCGCTAGCCTCGGTTTCGCTGAAATTATTCGTAACAAAAAACGTATAGATTAACTCGGTTTTAGTAGGAGATTTTGGATTAACTCGCTTGGTATAAAAGACTTTTTCATAACAAGGTAGGCCACAATTTGGGTAAATCCACATCCATAGCCCCTCAAAGCTTCCTGATGAGGATTCAACCTTCCTAGGGCAGTTATGCACTGAAAAATGATCCTTATTATGGACTTCATATTGACTCATGTGAAAATCTTTATTGAATATAGGATGAATAGTTGGACAGTGATAACACTCCTGAAAACCCTCAACCCAGATTTTCCAATTGAAATCCCCCTCCCTTACCATCTGACTATGGAAAGAATATCGCTCTATCTCAAATTGAGCGGCATCCATTTCATCAATTAAACGATTTTTTCTACTCTCAAAACAGGATGGATTTGGATCAAAATTAATAAATATCATACCTCTAGCTATTTCAAAATGAATTTTCTTTAAATCCAGTGCTTCGCTGTTTGCTGTGGTGTAGGGAGCGTTTTTAAAGCGCCCATCTTTATGATAACACCAGGCATGATATTGACATACCAGAAAAGGCTTTGTGAGTGTACCACGTTTTTCAGTCAAAATTGGTGCAGCTCGATGACGACATATATTGAGTAGAACGTGAATTTGTTCATGTTCATCGCGAAGTATCAAGATGGGTATTCCCATAACCTCCGTTGTTAAATAATCATTTGCACTGGGAATTTCTTGTGTGTGGCATAAAAATATCCATTCCTTTTTGAATAAATGCTCTTTTTCAAGATAAAACTGGGAATCACTGTAGTACCATTCCGCAGGTAATGATTGAGTGAGATTAGCTTCTTTCATAACGTTCCTTGTTTGAAAACCAATTACTACATTCGTTTGATGCCATTAAAGGCACTCAGTAATTGGTAGACGTTTTCTTCTCGTGCTGAATGTCCCATTAAACCAATTCGCCATACTTTTCCTGCAAGTTCACCCAATCCACCACCGATTTCAATATTCTTTTCAAATAATAACCGATGTCGAATACTTGCTTCCTGTTTCAAGATATCATTTGGAGGAATAACTACATGTAACTGGGGCATTTGTGATTTGTCTGGAACAAGATAACTAAACCCAAGCTCTAATAGTCCATTTTTTAGAATGGAGGCCGTTCTCAAATGTCTTTGAAATAGTGCAGGCAACCCCTCTTCTTCTATCATTATCAGTGTTTCATGCAGTGCGTAGAGCGAATTTATAGGAGCGGTATGATGATAAGTTCTCGCTGTTTCACCAACTTGATCCCAGTATTGCTGCACCAAACTCAGATCCATAAACCAACTCTGGACTGGAGATTTACGAATATTTATTTTAGCGAGTGCCTGTTCATTAAAACTCGCAGGTGATAAACCAGGTGGTGCTGATAAGCATTTTTGGGTGCCTGAATACAATGCGTCTACACCCCACTCATCCATTCTTACAGGTACACCTGCTACAGATGTAACAGCATCCATAATAATTAAAGCATTAAATTGTTTTCCAAGTTTACAAATAGCCTCGGCATCTGACAAAGCCCCAGTTGATGTTTCTGCATGCACAAAAGCTAAAATTGTTAGGGCACCCTGGTTTGACTGTTCCTCTAGAAAAGCTGATAGCTCTATTGGATCTATTGGCTTTCCCCAGGTCGTGTTAAATACGAGAGGAACGCCTCCAATTCTCTTAACCATATCAACCATTCGTCCGCCAAATACGCCGTTCACGCAAACAACAACTCGATCACCTGGTTCTACGAGGTTAACAAAACATGTTTCCATACCAACAGTTCCAGGACCGGAGATCGGAAAAGTAAGTCGATTATTTGTTTGCAGCAAAGACTTTAGCATCTGCTTTAGATCTTCCATAAACTCTACAAAGTCAGGATCCATATGGCCTATTGTTGGTTTTGCCATAGCATGAAGTACTCGGGGGGCAATATTAGAAGGGCCTGGTCCATGAAGAAGCTTATTCTTTGGTCTAAATGAAGTATGCATAGAGTATCGTCCTTAATTGTATCAACATACTACTCATCCATTTTAGAGAGTGTCAAGGTGGTGAGCGTATACAAAATAAATATAAAATTATCCGCTCGTCAACGCTGAGGAATCAACCCATTTTTAAAAAGGGGTATTTATAACAACGGTCAGGCGAAGCTCCTTATGGCGCGACCTTAAGCGCTGTCATTAGGCTCTTCTATCCAGTCAACATCGATCCGCTTGCTGACGCGCGCGGCTCGGTTCACTCCCTGCTGTGGCTAGGATTTGATTCAGACAGCAAAGAAGGAACCGAGCCGCGCGCGTAAGCAAGCGGATACGAAACTATCCGCTTTCACGAATGACGCTGCTTAAGGCATGGCTATTAGGCGAAACGCCCAACCTTACGCTTACTGACCATCAGAGAGGGCACTATAATAGGAGTCGATTCCTAAGCCCTTACTGTCACAGGTCGTGTTTATAAATCATCAACGAAGCCAAACCGCAAAGGCTTAGGTAGCGGATTAGATTAAAAATAAATTACTTCAGCTCGACAACCTTATAAAAATAAGGAATATTTTTTAGATGCTTGCCTTGTCCAGATGACCAAACCTGTCCTAGAGGTGATAGATCGTTGACTCTTGAAATGACCTCTTGATCATCAAATCGCCAACGCTCTTTAGACAGTAAAATTATGGCTTTTCCAGCTATAGTCTGATTCTTGGACCAATAGCGATACATTAAACTTTCTCTATTAAACAAATGCGCACCACTGCTTGGGTATTTATGCTTAACTTTCCCCTGTTTATATAGCTGCTCCTGATAATAGGCCAACTCACTATTGATTGGGTAGTTATCTAATGGAATAAAGACAACCTCTTTACGCATCGATTTCGCTGTTTGCTCTGCTAATTCATCGAATTGTAAAACCAACTTATCCCAATCAATCATCTTTACTAGCAATTTCTGTTGCACCAACGAGGATTGATTAAAGCGAATAAGAAGAAAAACACTTGTATAAGCAACTAGCAAAACCAAAAATGTACAAAACCAATAAATTCTATTTTTATAAGACCGGTCCATGACGTGAGCGACCCAAGGAATTACCCCTAAAAATAATGGTCCAATCCAATTCAAATTGATTTCATGATTAAAACTATAAAGAAAAAAGAATACCCACGGAATTATCGTAAAGCATTTAACAAATACTGTTTTCTCATTGCCAATTGGAGAGAGTAATGGTTTATTTATGAACAATTGCCCAACTTCCCAAACCCCTAATGGGGTTAAAAAAAACACACTGACCCACAATAGCTCAAGAGTACCTGAAACCCCCGTGTTTTCAAAACGACGAACACTTTGAAATGTAAATGAAATCCATTGGTGAATGGCATTCCAATAAATCACAGGAGTAAACAGCAAAATGACAATTAAAGCAGCGAGATACGGCTCCTTTTTTTTAAACCAAAAACGAGCATCAGATGAAATTAGCATATAGCTGAAAATAGGTAAGCTTAGCAAAACGATGGTGTATTTAGATAAAAGCCCCAACCCCATACAAATGCCCACTAAATACCAATGTTTAGCTCGTTTTAGAACAAGTGCAGAATATAAATAGTAGAGCGAAGAAGACCAACAAGCCAGTAGTGGAGAATCAGGAGTAATAATAATCGATTGAAAAAAGAAGAACGGTAAAACAGATAACAGCAATATGGAGTATTTCCCAGATCCATTATTCATTAATTCTGATAGCTTAAAACTGTATAACATCGTAATTAACCAGCAAATTAGGCTAGCTAAACGAACTGTAAATTCATTAGTTCCTAGTAAAGAAGTAAACAACTTAATTAATACAGCCACCATAGGTGGATGATCAAGGTAACCAAAATCCAAATGTTGTGAATAATTCCAGTAATAGGCTTCCTCAACCAATAAATTACCGGCGGTCATACCCACCAAATGGATTACGACAGAAGATAAAATAATAAAAAGCAACAATAAATTAGAGTCTCTAGTCGATGTAAGCTTTTGCGATAATAATTTGGGTATTACAAATCTATTAATTTCAATGATCCTTCTGTACGTAGCTCCATGAGATAAATAGGAGATTAGGAGTTAATAACCCATTCAATTTGCTGTTTTAGATCAATAGAAATTTCTGATAGTTCTTCAAGCGTATGGTCTGTATAAGAGTTTTCTCCTGGCTTTGCGAACTGATTTTCTTCCATTCGTCGGTCTCGTTCTTTTTGCAGCCAGATTATTTGTGGAGAAAATAAATGCAACATTCCCTCTACCCATTTATCAAGAACTTGCCAGTAAGGATCGTCTTCTAGAGTCATTTTATACCGCTTTAGGAAATATGAAGCATGTTCAGAGCCATACCATATTTCAGAAGTAACCCAACGATTTACAGTAAAAAGTCGAATAGGTTGCCCATACTGATTCATAGCAATAGCCACAAGATGAGTCATTGGATTATCGATGTATTTATCCCAGTCTGGAAGTGGCAGTGGCTTAACACGTTTGGGTATATGCTTGTAACGTATAAAGGTATGAAAATGACCATGCTCAGAACTTTCAAAATTTTCTCGATGGCAATGATAAAAATACTGTGATCCAGTCGTTTTGTCGATTCTATCTCCCTTAGGATAATGACTCATACGTTCATGTCTTCGTTTTTTTTGGAGAGTATAGTGAAGTATATTTTTTCCCTTTTTCGTCGACATTTTCTGCTGCATCTCAAGCACTTGGCTCGCATAGCCTAAGAAAACATTTCTTTTCCAATTGGTTAGCGCAGGTAAAATAAATTCGGATTGGTTTATCATGATTAATACTATAAAAACAAAATTAATAACAACAAAAAAAGAGGTAGTATTAACCACCTCTTTTTAAAGGAATGAACTAGAGCTTAGTTACCGCTGCAACCACCGCAACCTTTGCAACCGCTACAACCGCCGCATCCACCGCAGCCTTTGCAACCTTCGCAACCTTTGCAGCCTTTGCAACCAGAACAGCCTTTGCATGTAGCTACTGTAGAGTTTGTATCAGTAGCGTATGCTACAGAAACCATAGGTGCTGTAGAAATAGCAGTTAATAAAGCAGCTACGGCCATTGTTGATTTTTTCATAGTATTACTTCCTTGATAGTTAATGGATTTTCTAAATACCCAATAAAATATTAGCAAACAAAAAGGGAATTTTCTTCTTTTTTTGAAAAAATTTCTTATTTGAAAATAAATTAGGAAATTTCTTTACGTGAAATGATCAACAATAGCTTATCCATTAAATTAGTACTCAAAATTCGTTTTAACCAGATAAAAACATGTGCTGGAAAAGTGATGGGATATTTAGGTTTTGGTTTTTTGGATTCAATAGAGTGCACGAGTGATTTAATGACTGATTGAGTACCCTTGGTAAACACTGAGTCAACTTTATTCTTCTTGTACGACTTCAACATGGATGAGTATTGCAATTTGAAATGACTGTGTTCCTGATCAATATTCAGCAAAGACTTGTCCACTGCATTGTCTCTAAAACGACTTTCAATTGGACCTGGTTCAATGGTAATCACTTTAATCCCAGAATCCTTTAACTCCAATCTTAAGGTATCGCTTAATCCTTCTACTGCATACTTTGAAGCATTATAAGCTCCTCTAAATGGTAAACTGATAATACCTAATATCGAACTTATATTTATTATCCGTCCACCACCTTGTTTTCGCATGATTGGGATAGCCAATCGAGTTAATTCATGCAGTCCAAAAACATTGGTTTCAAATTGTTTAGTGAGTACCTCACGCGAAATATCCTCTAAAGCACCTACTTGACCGAATCCAGCATTGTTGATTAAAACATCCAGCCGGCCAGAGGTCATCATCAATAATTGTGCAAATGCACTTTGGATTGAACTTGAATCATTTAAATCCAATAGAATAGCCTCTATATCTTTGCTCAATAACCGCTGCAAGTCATTAGAGTTCCTGCAAGAAGCGATAACTCTGTGTCCCCTTTTCTTAAGAGCAAACACAGCATCAAACCCTATACCACTGGAACACCCTGTTACTAAAATGATTTTTTCATTCATAATTTACGCCGGTTGTGTAATTTTTAACTATACTATAAATGCTACTACCATCTAAGGATGTGGACATGGAAAAGACCTATTCTAAGCAATTAGTATTTGCATTCATTTTACTATTAAGTTCAATCTACACTAACACAGCTTTAGCTGTTAACACCATCACTACTACACAGGGAACACAGTTAGCCTATTTTTATGGCTATCATTATTACCCAGGGTATTGGGGTAGTCCATATTATCATAGCGGTGCCTATTGGACACCATGGCGCTATATTGGTTATGGATGTCGAAAAAGCTGCTTAATCTCAAAATGGAGTGGAAAAGTGATTCGATGTACTAAACGTTGTTATTAATCTATCCCCCTAGAATACTTGGAATGAAAAACTCATCCCAATACTTTTCCGGGGGTTTACCCGATCGAGCCCAAAAACTCGGAAGTAATTTGCTTTTATAGAGTTGCGATGGAGTTGTGTCTCTCGCTGAAGGTGGCTCTGGTGGATTATCTTGTGAATGGAGTTTAAGTTGGTATTTAGTATGCTCCTTTCTAAGACGTCTATAAGTTTGGACTAAATAATCGGGTAATTGAGTGTAAGTTGCGCCCTGTTCCTTTTTAATGCTACTCAGTAATGCTTTACGTTGTCTAAACTGATCGGTTATCTGCAATTTAATCGCTGATAAAAAGCTGGCTTTATCTCCCCTCTCTCTTAATAAATAATCATACTGCGAACTGGGGTCGTCCTGCATCGTTTTTTCAAGTTTTATAATGTTCCTTGATAAACGCTTAATGTCCTTATGGGTTTGCCTTTTCAACGAAATCAGATTCGATAGTGATTCGTTAAGCACTGTGATAGCATGATAGTTAAACAGCATAGGCGTAAAATCTCTTTCATCCTGATTTGCGCTCATGAATTTTCGTAAGGCGGAATGATTATAATCCGGCAAGCTTAATGCACACAATTTAGCAAAATTATTTTTAACTCCTTCGGGCAAGCCCATTATCAATTTTTTATTTGAAATGAGTTCCAAATTAACAATAACAAGTAAAAATCCTTCATAACAATGCCGTCTTAACAGCAAATCAGCAATATTAATCCATCGTCTAAAAGCATTCAGTTGAGCATCGGCACTAAGATCATTTTGGTATATTTCTTTTTTTATAAAATATTCAATATGTCCTCTAGTCTGAAAATAGTCTTGTTGTAAGAGGTTTGACCGTTCCCTTTTTTCAAACCCTGACGGGTCTTTAAAATCTTCTAGTCTAAACGATTTATACAATTCTCTAAGCTTAACATCAATCATTCGTGCATAGTCGCTGGCTATAATGCTTTCAATGCAACTTAATCGAATTTGGTTTTGTTTACTCGCTGATATCGATCTTTGTATCTTTTTATCTGAAATAGCCTTGTCGATATAACGCGAAGCTAGAGGCTTATTCCAGAAATGGTCATTGACTTTATTATCAAGCCAGTGGCGAAAATGTTTACCAGACACTATTGAAACTCCCTTTCTATTTGTCTGTGGCTATTTATGCAAAATAATCGATCAAACCTTTAGGAGGACGACGGTTTATGGTTGTTGTTGCTTGAATCTCTTGTTCTGATTCTTGAGTTGGTACAGCTAAAGCATCATTATTCTGTTGAGAGAATTGCCGTGGATTACTGTCAGATTGAATATTCACATCAGACAAATGAATCCCCTGCTCCGCCATCATCTCTCTTAACCGAGGTATAGCTTGATCAACTACATCTTTAACTAAAGTACTATGTGTAGCAATATTAACAGAAGCAGCATCTTTTACAACCTTAATATTAATCTCTATGGGACCTAGCTCTTCAGGGTGAATTTTAATCAACGCAGTTTTGATGGAATGGTGACCTAGCCAAACAATTTGTTCCGCGAATTGATCTGTCCACTGACTACTATTTAAAGGAACGGGGATCTCGATTGATTTATGTTGCGCAGACGACTGAATCTGGGAGTAATCAGGCGTTGTAGTCGTGTAAGCGAGTGAATGAATTGGGGTAGTATTGGCTTGAAACGAAGGCAAAGCAACATTATCAGAAGCTGTGAAACTATTGTTTTCTGTTGCAAAAGAGTTCGTTGTTTTTGTGGTATTTTTAGCCAATAGCTCGCCTACACTTTCCTCAATAATAGTCTGATTTTTTGTTTCGGCTTTCAGTTGTAGTTCTTTTACAGGTAGGAGTTTTTCATTAAACTCATCAAAGCTAGGTAGCTCTCCTTCAACGACTGGGTATAATTCAGTGCGTAAATCTTGAGTCAACCCTTTAGGCGGCAAAAAACCTTCCGCATCTATCCATGTTAAAGCAATATTTTTAGGAAACGGAGTCTGTTCCTGACTCATTAGGCTTGATTCTTTAGAGAATAAAGGAGTTTGAGTATTATTTAGAAACACTTGATTGGATTCGTTCAAGCCAGCATCAGGCATCGTTATTATCTCGTTATTTAATGACACACTCTTATTTTCAACAGTTGTTATCGTTGATCTTTGTTCTGGATTTGCACCATTGGATTGTACAGTAAGTATCTGAGCCATTAATAATACAAAGGATTGTGGAGATAATTTATCCAACTCGTCTTTTGATAAATCCTCTTCATCTGAAAAAATAGCGGCAAGTTTATTGTCAGGGATATCTTGAGTTGAATTTAGATTCCCTAAGGTGCTTAATAATAAATTATTCGACTCAATCATGCTCTCACTCCTTTCCTTTGGCTCTTATATGCAGCAAAATTCGTACCAAAATAAACGTTTGATTAAAGAAAAATAGGGTATTTACCTCATTTCTTACTCTCAGTACTTACAAAAAACCCCAAGGTCCTAAGTCATGACTATTTGTCTGCAAACAATGTGAAAAAACCATCAAGACTTAGTTAATATAGTTTACTCCCGAGTAAAGTTTCTCCAGAGTCACTATTTGGTCAATAAAAAGCGTGATAGATTTTTGACACTCAATTAAAAGGTGTAAACTATCATGGGAAAATTTTTTTCAACTGCAACAAAAGAATCCGATGTTGATGATCGCATTCAACAAGCTAAGTTACTGCTCAACAAAAAATCCACTGAACAGCAACTTCTTATAGAATTTATGGCGGAACTTGAAGGAAGAGTAAATCAGTTTAAAACAGAGCTGTTATCAAAAAGGACCGGTCTCTACGAGAAAGAGCAAATTCTTAAACAATACTCCAAATTTGCTAATACATTAATGAAATGTGTTAAGTTCCCAGAACAAGCGGATCAGGCAATCGAATCCTACCTGAATAATAGCTATTACCCGGTGGCTGTAAACGAATACATCAAACCTAATCCTGCTGTTACCAGAGCCTCTTGGTTGGGACTAGGTTTAGGTGTTGCATTATTATTGGCTTCACTCCCATTGTTTGCTTTAAATCCAATCGTTGGAGCAGTGATGTTGGCAATAGCTGTAACTGTATTACTGCCCAGCTTATTTATCTTGCTTGCACCTGATAGTCCTGATGTAGTAAAAAAGAAGGAGGAGGAAAGGTTACTCTTTAAAAATGCATCTCTGTTTGCTGATCCATCCATCTCTTCTACAAATGTAGAAGCGGCATTTAGAGACACTGATTTAACTCCTGCTTACTTGCTTTAACAACGGTTCTATCCTTTTATTGTTTCAACTTAGTGCAAACTGTCATACCTTGTAATAAGGTATGACAAGGATCTATGTTATATATACTGAGCAAATTCCTAATTCCACATGAAAACTTCCCAAAATTAAGCTATGATTATCATTTTGATTTTGGGAGTGCTTCTATGAAAGTAGGTGATGACAGTCTATCTACAAAATGTCAATTAAATGTTGATGGTAAAACCTATAACTACTATAGCCTTAAAGCCGCAGAACAGAAACACTTTAAAGGAATTAACCGGTTACCTTATTCATTAAAAGTGCTGTTTGAGAATTTATTACGATTTGAAGATGGTACTACGGTGACAACTCAAGACATTAAAGCCATAGCGGATTGGCTTATCAATAAAAGCTCACAAAGTGAAATTGCATTTAGACCTGCGCGAGTACTTATGCAAGATTTTACGGGAGTTCCGGCAGTAGTTGATCTTGCAGCAATGAGAACTGCAATTGTAAAAATGGGGGGTAAGGCTGAAAAAATATCCCCTCTTTCTCCTGTTGACTTAGTCATTGACCACTCCGTAATGGTCGACAAATTTGGTACTGTTGATTCGCTAAAGATCAATACTGAAATAGAAATGGAAAGAAACAATGAGCGTTATGAATTCTTGCGCTGGGGACAAAAGGCTTTCACTAATTTTCAAGTCGTTCCTCCTGGAACAGGGATTTGCCACCAAGTAAACTTGGAATATCTTGCAAAAACAGTATGGTCTAGTGAAAATGACGGTCATTTGTACGCTTATCCTGACACTCTTGTTGGTACTGACTCCCACACAACGATGATCAATGGCTTGGGCGTTCTTGGATGGGGTGTTGGTGGAATTGAAGCCGAAGCAGCTATGTTAGGTCAACCAGTATCCATGCTTATTCCAGAGGTGATAGGATTTAAGCTTTCTGGAAAACTAAAAGAAGGCATTACTGCAACCGATCTCGTTTTGACTGTCACTCAAATGCTTAGAAAAAAAGGGGTAGTTGGTAAGTTTGTTGAATTTTATGGGCCTGGGTTAAATGATTTACCTCTTGCCGATAGAGCAACGATATCGAATATGGCTCCTGAATACGGTGCTACCTGTGGTTTTTTCCCTGTCGATAAAGAAACGATAAAATATCTAGAATTAACTGGTCGCGATAAGCATACAATTGCGTTGGTTGAAGCATACAGCAAAGCCCAAGGGATGTGGTATGACAAAGACAACGAAGATCCTGTATTTACTGATACTCTTCACTTAAATTTAAGCGAGGTTGAACCCTCTTTGGCTGGCCCCAAAAGACCCCAAGATAAAGTCAATTTACAGACTTTACCTATTGAATTTAATAAATTCCTGACTGAAGCAGGAAAAAACAATGAACAGGATAAGTCATTTTCTGTTAACAATCATGACTTTGAAATGAAGCATGGCAATGTAGTTATTGCTGCTATAACCAGTTGTACAAACACTTCGAACCCCAGCGTTCTTATGGCTGCAGGCCTAGTTGCAAAAAAAGCCATTGAAAAAGGTCTGCAACGTAAACCATGGGTTAAATCCTCTCTAGCGCCAGGCTCAAAAGTAGTCACTGATTATTTAAAACATGCAGGATTACAAGAATATCTTGATCAACTAGGATTCAATCTAGTTGGTTATGGTTGTACAACGTGTATTGGAAACTCAGGTCCATTACCCGATGCAATTTCACATTGTGTTGCAGAGAATGATCTAGTTGTATCTGCTGTCTTATCCGGTAACAGGAATTTTGAGGGTCGTGTTCATCCTCAAGTTCGTGCTAATTGGCTAGCGTCTCCCCCATTAGTTGTAGCCTTTGCATTGAGTGGCTCAACCACTACTGATCTAAGTAAAGATCCAATTGGTATGGATAAGCAAGGTAAGCCAGTATACTTGAAAGACATTTGGCCTACGAATGCTGAAATTGCTGCTGAAGTTGCCAAAGTTACAGGTTCCATGTTCCGCAAAGAATACGCTGAGGTATTTAAAGGCGATGAGCATTGGCAATCCATCAAAACGTCTTCGGGTCAAACCTATGGGTGGAATGCTGATTCAACCTACATTCAACATCCTCCATTCTTTGAAAGTTTGAAAGAACAGCCAGATCCAATAAAACCAATAAATAATGCTTACATCCTGGCACTTTTTGGCGATTCAATTACCACCGACCATATTTCTCCTGCAGGTTCAATTAAAGCGTCATCTCCAGCAGGGCTTTATTTAAAATCGAAGGGTGTGAGTGAGAAAGATTTTAACTCCTATGGGTCACGTCGTGGTAATCATGAAGTCATGATGCGAGGAACATTTGCAAATATACGTATTCGCAATGAAATGACACCAGGCCAAGAAGGCGGAATAACGAAGTACATTCCTACTGGTGAAGTCATGCCTATTTATGATGCTTCCATGCGTTATCAAGAAGAACATCAGGATTTAGTGGTCATTGCAGGAAAAGAGTATGGCACAGGATCCTCAAGAGACTGGGCAGCCAAGGGAACCACTCTATTAGGCATTAAAGCCGTGATCACTGAAAGTTTTGAACGGATTCATCGTTCAAACTTAATTGGAATGGGTGTATTGCCACTCCAGTTTTGCAATGGAATGACTCGTCAAACGTTAGGATTGGATGGTAGCGAACGAGTAAGTATTGACGTTTCCAACTCATTGACTCCAGCGGCTATGGTTCCAGTAATCATAGAAAGAAAAGACGGTACTGTAGAGCAGTTTCAGGCACTTTGCAGAATCGATACAGCAGATGAACTTGAATATTATAAAAATGGCGGTATTCTGCAGTACGTATTAAGGAATCTAAGTAAATAGTAGGACGATAAGCCAATTATTTCCCCGCGCAAGCGGGGTATCCTATAGGAGTGCATACTCGGAATGAATCAGTCAAAAAAGGTTCTTAGTGTATTTTCATTAGTTATGATCAATGTTATTGCCGTGGATAGTCTTAGAACCTTGCCTATCAGTGCTAAGTTGGGATTTTCCCTCATTTCCTATTATATTTTCGCTGCCCTTGTTTTTTTCATTCCTGTAGCTTTGGTTGCGGCTGAATTAGCAACCGCCTATCCAAATACTGGAGGCCTTTACGTATGGGTACGTGAAGCTTTTGGTAAACGAGTTGCTTTTATAACCATATGGTTACAATGGATATACAATGTCGTATGGTATCCCACCATTCTTGCCTTTATTGCAGCAACGTTATCCTATTTAATCGCACCAAGCTTAGCAAACAATAAGATTTACCTATTAGTAACAACGTTATCTCTTTTTTGGATCTTTACTCTCCTAAATTGTTTTGGCATGAGAATGTCGAGTCTAGTCAGTTCAATTGGTGCCAGTATTGGAACTATTCTTCCAATGGTTTTAATCATCGTATTAGGTATCATTTGGATATTTCAAGGAAGGCCTGTCGCTGTCAACTACACCTCGACTCTCTTACCTAATTTTAATTCATTAGGTGAGCTATCACTTCTTTCAGCGGTGTTATTTGGACTCATTGGTATGGAAATGTCAGCTGTTCATGCTGAGGAGGTTAAAAACCCCCAAAGAGATTATCCAAAAGCACTCCTTTATTCAACATTCATCATAATATCCACCCTTTCACTAGGATCTCTAGCTATTGTCATTGTCGTTCCGAACGATCACCTGAGTGTAGTTTCTGGTTTGATAGATGCATACTCTGTGTTTTTCACATCCTACAACATGCCATGGATGACCTATATTATTGCTGTTTTAATTATTTTAGGCGGGCTGAGTGGTGTTTCTGCCTGGATTATTGGCCCTCCCAAGGGGTTATTAGTTTCAGCAAGAGATGGCTCATTGCCCAATTTATTTACTCGAGTGAATAAAAATGGTTCTCCAGTAGCAATCCTTATAGCCCAAGGGATCATATTCACCATTTTAAGTGCCATTTTTATCACGATTGATTCAATCAATGCCGCTTACTGGATGCTAAGCGATTTAAGTGCACAAATGGCATTATTAGTCTATGTTTTTATGTTCGCTGCCGCGATAAAATTGCGATACAGTCAACCCAATCACCCTAGAGCATATAAAATACCTGGTGGCAATATTGTTATGTGGATTGTTTCAGGATTGGGACTCGTATGTTGCTTAGTCACCTTATTGATTGGTTTTATTCCACCAGCTCAAATCCCTATAGACAATGTCTATCTTTTCGAATCATTCCTAATCGGAGGAATTTTGTTATTTGTCATAGCTCCTTGGATCTTTGCTAAGAGACATGAAGAGGCAAACTTTGAATCGGATTAGTCATAGAAACTTCAAGATCAGTGCTCACCTTCTCCCTAGTGGAGAAGGTGTTTTCTACTAATCACTGCCATTTAATGCTCTTCAGGAATCGACATAAGACTAGCGTTTCCTCCCGCCGCAGTCGTATCTACAGTGTATGTTCGTTCATGACACAATCTAAGAAGATAGTAGGGTCCGCCTGCTTTAGGACCAGTCCCCGACAGCCCTTCTCCGCCAAATGGTTGTAGACCAACCACTGCTCCAATCATATTTCGATTCACATAGCAATTACCTGCATGAACTCTATCTTTTATGTATTCAGCAGTTTCATTAATACGGCTGTGGATTCCAAGGGTTAAACCATAACCTGTATGATTAATTTGGTCGATAACCTGATCCAGGTCTTTACGCTTAAACTTGATCACATGCAACACAGGACCAAAAACTTCCTTTTCTAATGCACTAAGACTATCAATTGCAAATGCAGTGGGTGGCATAAAATACCCGGTCTCCATTTCATCATTCATTGGACATTGGTATATCACCTCATACCGCTTTTTCATTTTATCAACATGTCGATTAAGAGTAGATAAAGCTTCTCTATCAATCACCGGGCCCACGTCCGTTGAAAGCCAACTAGGATCCCCAACAACTAACTCAGCCATGGCTCCTTTCAAGAGCTGAATTGCTCTTGGATACACCTCTTCTTGAACAAATAAAACTCTTAAAGCCGAACACCTTTGCCCTGCACTACCAAAAGCTGAATTAACAGCATCCACAATAACCTGCTCAAGCAAGGCTGATGAGTCAACAATCATTGCGTTTTGTCCACCCGTTTCAGCAATTAAAGGGATGATAGGACCACCACGTGTAGCAATAGTTCTGTTGATTAAATTGGCTGTTTCTGTAGAACCGGTAAATAAGATAGCTTTGATTCTTTTATCCTCAACCAGTGTTGCTCCAATAGTTTCGCCAGGACCAGGGACAAGTTGAATGACTGTATTTGGGATACCCGCTTGATGCATTAACTTTACTGCAAATGCAGCAATTAAAGGGGTTTGTTCAGCAGGTTTAGCAATGACACAATTACCTGTTATTAAACCTGCCACTATTTGACCAGTAAATATTGCTAAGGGGAAATTCCAAGGACTGATGCATAAAATTGTTCCCCTAGGATGTAAACTGAGTTCATTAAGCTCACCCGTGTATCCACTCAAACTTAATGGCTTACCCATTAAATGAGTCCCAATATGCGCATAATATCTACAGAAATCGATGGCTTCTCTAACCTCGGCCACTCCATCATGCCATGTTTTTCCAGCCTCAACACACAACAAACCCAACAATTCAGTCATATTGGCTTGAAGAAGGTCAGCATATCTATTAATGACGATCGAGCGGTCCTCTACTGATTTCTTACTCCATAAATCGAATGCATTTTCTGCTTGAGATAAAGCCAATTCCACATCATCAAGACTTGCTTGCTGAACCTCACCAATAATCCGATCGGGTTTTTGTGGAGAACCTACACTGCTTGGTGGGCCTTGGATATGCTTTCGATTAGCCACCATTGGATAAGCTTCCCAATGCTTGGTTTCAAAAGAAGACAACTCCTCTTGCATTTCACACCTTATTTGACGATTTGTAAAATCAATGCCTTTTGAGTTTTTTCTAGTGGGTAAGAAGATATGTTCAGGAAGTGGGATATTCTTATTCATTTTATCAAATAATGACTTGGCTTTACTCACTGGATCTTCAACCAAGTCACTAATTGGCGCATTGTCATCAACTATCCGATTAACAAACGAAGAATTAGCGCCATTTTCTAATAATCTTCTCACTAAATAAGGCAGCAGATCTTCGTGACTTCCAACCGGAGCATAAATTCTGCAAGGAATTCCATAACACTCAACCGGAACAATTTGTTCGTACAACTCAGTCCCCATTCCATGCAAGCATTGAAATTCAAAATCTCTGTAATTGCCAACAATACTCAGAATCATGGCCACTGAATACGCGTTATGTGTTGCAAATTGCGGGTAAATTGCGTCAGTCATGGTTAGAATTTTTTTTGCACATGCTTGAAACGAAACATCGGTAAAGACTTTACGGGTAAATACAGGATATTCTTGAAAACCCTGCATTTGGGTTTTTTTGATTTCGCTGTCCCAGTATGCACCTTTGATTAATCGCACCATCATGCGACGATTTTTACTTCTGGCTAGAGCAGCTACCCAGTCAAGCACATAAAATGCTCTTTTTTGATAAGACTGAACTGCTAATCCAAATCCATTCCAGCCATCCAGACTGCTATCATTAAACACTTTTTCAATAACATCCAATGACAAATCCAATCGTTCTGATTCTTCTGCGTCCACAGTCAAAGCAATGCCATACTCCTTTGCTAACCGAGCCAAAGCCAGTAGTTTTGCTGGTAGTTCCTCCATAACCCTTTCGTATTGAAACTCGCTATAGCGAGGATGTAACGCTGAAAGCTTTATCGATATTCCAGCTCGTTTGTACACATCTGAACTTTTATCCGATTTTTCGCCAATAGCGATAATGGCATCTTTATAAGCTTCAAAGTACCTATTTGCATCAATGCTTGTTAGTGCGGCTTCTCCCAACATATCGTATGAATAGCGATAGCCCTTGCTTTCCTTTTTCTTAGCTCGGCTAATTGCTTCATGTATGGTTCGCCCCATCACGAACTGTTTACTCATAATACGCATGGCTTTATCAACAGCGGTTCGAATAACAGCCTCGCTACTTCGGTTAACGACTTTGAGTAACGCTTTTGTGAGTGTATTTTCCGCTTTTTCTGGGGTTAATACTTTTCCGGTTAACATTAAAGCCCAAGTAGTGGCATTTACAAAAAAAGATTCGCTTTGACCTCGATGAGAGCCCCAATCAGCCCCGGCTAATTTATCCTTTATTAAGATATCAATGGTAGGATTGTCTGGTACACGCAATAAGGCTTCTGCTAAGCACATTAATGCAATACCCTCTTCACTGGATAAAGCATATTCTGTTAAGAAGGAATCAATACCAGTGCTTTTTTTTCGTTCTATTCTTACAGATTCCACTAATTTGGTGGCGCTGGACTTAATGGCTTTCATTTGTTGCACATCAAGTGCCGCCTTTTCACACAATTCGGTGATATAAGATAACTCATCAATCCGATAAGCTTTGTTAATAGCAGCTCTTACACCTTGAGGTACTTGGACAGAGTGCTTTTCAAGCATAATATTCTCCAAAATAAGTGACTTTTCTCGCAAAAATTTGTGGTACATTATATGACGAGTAAGATATTCAATAAAGCTAAAATGAGCTAAATTCATCAAATTTATAGTTGTAATTTTAATTAAATCGACACTTATTTAATCATTTTGACATGCTTTTGACACCAAAAACAGTAGCAATTAAAGCCATATTGATCAGAATAAGATCACAACCATCACTTTGCAATTAGATAACCCTCTGATTTGAATAATTTTTTCACTTAAAGACACCTAAAAAGGCAAAAAATTTACTTTTGGGTGATTTGGCAATATAATAACCACTTTTTTAAAAGCCAATAACGGTGATTTAACAAGAAGAAAGGAGCATTATGAATACATTGTTTACTCTAATCTCGACCATCTTATTGACCAGTAATATTACGTCCAGCACCCCTTTATTCGCTAAGCCTGGACAAGACATCAATACTCAACTTTCACACCTGAGTTCTAAAGCGCCTAAGCTAAATCGAAATGTATTAAAGCTTGCGTTAACTGCTTATAACAATGCTAATAAAAGAGGTACTGTTAAAAAGCCTGTACTTACTGTGATTGACTACTCACTGCCTTCAAATAAACAACGCATGTGGGTTTTTGACTTGCGTAAAGAGCGTTTATTATACAACACCTTTGTAGCTCACGGCAGAAATTCAGGTGGCAACCTCGCAAGAAATTTCTCAAATCGAGAATCCAGTAAACAATCGAGTCTTGGTACTTATATCACTAAAGGCACGTACATAGGCCACAAAGGCTATTCATTAAATTTACAAGGCCTGGACAGAGGATTTAATGATAACGCTTATAACAGACGAGTTGTCATTCATGGAGCCTGGTATGTTGAGCCGGATTTCATCAAGCGAGCAGGCCGAGCTGGATTATCATGGGGATGTCCCGCGGTCGCACAAACATTAGCTAAACCTATCATCAATACCATTAAAAATGGTTCTGTAATATTCGCATACTATCCTGATAAATATTTCCTTTCGCATTCAGGATATCTAGTCGCCTAAAATAATAAAGCCAGGGACTCAGCCCTGGCTTTTCGCAGTCATCCGTTTAAGAACATCCTGTTCTTAGTTGTCTTCCTGACTTTATCAGATCCATCTGATCGCAATTCCATTTGCTAGGCCAATTTCCGTATAAGCCATGATTTAAATTTAGCAATACAACTTAATTTGTGCAATAGACTTAACGAGTGATCAGACTGATGACGACAAGACTTAAATGATTGACCTTTAATTATATCGCATTATAAATCAATGGGTTAAAAATTCATTACTCCATGTGCTTAGCCGAATAAGCCTCTTTTCCGCCAAGCAATTGAGAAATTTCTTACATCAAATAAAGCCAAGCACTCTATAGAAAGTATGGGGCTAATCGTTCGAATTCCACTTCAGTAAGTAAAGACGAACATTGTGGTTGGTGCTTTTATAAGTTTTTAAATGTCGCTATGATACCTGCAACTAATTTCTCATGTAAAAAACCCAGGAACTTTGACAATAAGGCCCGTATACACTGATGCGAAAAAATGCTTTTCTTAGTATTGCCACTATTTGGCTATTAATCTTGTATATAGCGATATTCTACTATCAGATTAATTTGCAAATTCTAATTGACTACAGCTCGTTCTATGCAGCTTCAAAGGCACTAGCAGATGGCATAACCCCCTATCAAGTACTAACCACTACTTTATTAGAGGGAGCTAAAAAGTTACCTACGAATTTAAATCCACCCTGTGTGTTATGGCTACTGCAACCAATAACCTATCTCCCCTTTAAACTTGGATTAGCGATTTGGGATACATTGAGTGTTTTAGCGGGGATACACGCAGCTAGATTAACCTATCGTTACTTTGCCAAAGAGTTATTTCCTTCCCAATTTCAGTTCTGGTTACTCTATTTTGCATTATTTCCAATCATTATGAATTTTACTATTGCCCAAGTGGGTAGTTTTATCGCTTTTTTTGTTCTCCAGGGATACCATCATTTAAGAAATGCATCCCCAATCAAAGCTGGCTTTTATTGGGGATGCATTTCTGCAATGAAGCTATTCCCATTATTATTACTCATTTATGCATTTTTGCTAAAGGAACGTCGTGCTTGTCTTTCTCTTATCATTACATTTATTGGACTTAGTTTTATACCATTAATTCAAACGGATATATCGACTTACTTTAATTATGCTTTGTTAGTAAAAAAAGTCTTTTGGTACGGTGACAATTGGAATGCTTCATTATATGGATATCTGTTTCGCTTATGGATTGACTGTAAAAACAACAAGCAGGACATAGCATGGATAGAAATTACCTATCTTTGCCTATTAGTAATCAGTTGTATCGGTTATATCTATTTTTACCTTACCAATAAACATATAAAAGCAGATCCTGCCAATGGATTTAACTATACAGTTACCACAATGCTTTTTCTTAGCCCATTAGGCTGGCTTTATTATTTCCAATTATTGCTTCCACAAGCATTATTGATGTACCAAGATTTAAATACAAAATTACAAAATGTCCGTCGACTACTCATTAAAACAGCATCTCTTACACTACTTCTGTTTCCTACTATATATATCCCTGCAGCTTATATACCCAATATAATGGCCTCAATGACCTTTTTTTCCTTTTACTTTTACGGGCTTTTATTCATGCAAATTCAATATCTATTATCGCCTGAGCAAGAAAAAGTGACTGTGGATAACTCTCTTTTTGCGGTTAATCGATTAATACATGCATTTTTATTTTTAGGCACTTGCGTACCCTATTACTACCTAATAAAAATGATTGTTCAGGCTTAATAAGACCTTTGTAATTTTAAATTCAATAACACCATCCTCCAAAGACTTTCTAAAGAATTCATTCATTTGAACTCAATACAGTACTCTTAGTATTGAGTCGTCGTTGATCGGTAGATAAAGCGTGTTCAAGTATTTCCTCATCAGTTTGATATTGTGCTTTTTGAACTTGCACTTCATTATTTCCATAATTATAACAGGTTAAACCACTTGAGTTCAGAGAAACATGTGTAACGCTTCTCATATTTACTAGCTCAATATCGTAATTTTCAATCCCACACCCCTTGCAAACGCTCCTTAAAAATCGTTCCATACCAATGTAGGGATGATTTTCTTGCACCTGCTGACTATCATAGGAATGAGGTGTACCTATCTTAAAATGTAGTCTTTCCCCCTGAGCCATCTCTCCCAATTTTTTCACCCAATCGATATAAGGTTTTAAAACACTGTTCTCTTTAATCATTAAACCGTTATATTCAATGTATTGGCTTGCTTCATCTTCATCGCGCTCCTCCAGCGTAGACCGCAAATGATAGAGACCAAACAAATTATTAGATTCGGCACTAATGGCTGAACAGCCACCAAAACCATCTGAAGTGAGCTCATCTTGTGAGCTCTTTGGCCTGATAGCCCCACCTTGATCCATAAATACTTTGGAGGCTCCGAATTCACCTCTGGGTTTTAAAGGAACTTCTTCTTTACGCATCACTCATCTCATCAAATTGAAGTGCTCTATATACAATTATAAGACGTTTATAAAAATTAAGCGGAATATGTGGTCAATTTCAGAACAATAAATGGTTATGATATTCAGGATCCTTCTATAACTCTTGATTATGTTCTAAGATGTGTTAGTTTATCTAAGAGAGTTTGTACCTGAGTTAAAGAATGAATCAACCATCGATACCCACAAAAAAAGACAAGATAGAAGTCATTGATTGGCTTATTGATAATTTTCCTGGGGCTTTTTTCAAAAAAGGCAATCAAGTTAAACCATTAAAAATCGGTATTTTTGATGACATTATCGACTTTTATGAGCGTTTAGACACACCTCCATTCAGCAAAAAATCGTTGAGAGAAGCGCTCAATTATTACAGCGCGTCACCAGCTTACCTAAGTTGCCAAAAAGCAAATGCTCCTCGTGTTGATATTTATGGAAATGAAATCGACGTTGTCACACCTGAGCAGGCAAAATATGCTTATCAACGCTATCAAGAGCGATATGCAAGTAAATTAAAAACCAACACTAAAACCTAAAACCTAAAAGCTAAAAGCTAAAAGCTAAAAGCTAAAAGCTAAAAGCTAAAAGCTAAAAGCTAAAAGCTTAGAAGTCTATTTAAGGTATCGCGAAATGCCAATTCATTGCTTTAGAAAGACCTTCGAGCATAATTTCTCCTCGAATGCTGTTTCCTTTAGCATTGACTCTGGGACTTAATACGATAACACCCGCTTTGCCTGGAACAACAGCCATCGTATACCCTGAAACTCCACTTTTAGCAGGCATTCCCGTTTTCACCATATGAGTTCCAGTTTCATCATACAATCCACAAGTTGCCATAATTGCCAACGTTATTTTACAGGTTTCAACGGAAATAAGGCGATCTCCAGTTTCAGGATTTATTCCGCCATTTGCCAATACGCATGGTAAGAAAAGCATCTGATCTAACTTAGCTTCATAGGAACAGAGAGCAAAATACAATTCAAGAGTCTCTTCAACATTTGTACCTAGGTTATTTCTACATTTCAATAAATAGGCAAGGGAGCGATTACGATCTCCGGTTCTTTTTTCGGAAGCAAATACAAGCGGATTAATTGTCAAACGGGTATTAAATAGTTTTTGAACCCAGTATTCAAGCCATCTGAACTGCTGTTCACCAACTCCAGGGATGTACGAGCATAAAGTAATTGCGCCAGCATTTAGCATGGGATTTGATGGCTTAGGTCCGAACCGCTCTAAGCGCGTAATAGAAGCAAAATCATCTCCTGATGGTTCTACCTTAACCCACTCAAATAGTTGTTCAACACCAAACTCTTCCAGAAGACCAATCAAAGGAATTAATTTACTTGTACTTTGTAATGTGACTGGAAGTATGGGGAGATTACTGTAAGACACTGCTTTTTTATCGATGGTTTGGACAGCAATGGCAGTCATGTCTGGATTCACATTCGCTAACTCAGGAATATAATCAGCGGTCTTACCCTCTTGGTTTAATTCCGCAGTGCGGACCAATTCTTCGAGTAGTTTTAATGTAAGCAATTTAGATGACATTTTGTCTATTGAAAATAAAAGAGGCTCATTATGATAAATTTAGCACATCGACTCAATTATTTTTCATGTTTTTTTGCAGTCGTAATTTCATCACTATTTTAATAATCAATTGACTATGGAGCCTATTGCCTCAATGAAAGGTGTTGCCGAAGGACAAAATAAGTACAGAGTCGTTGCCTCAAAATAGATGTTGCTTTTGAGAGGTTTTGTTTCAGTTAAAAAATAATTATTATAAAGCCTGGTGGTTATGTGGGCGAGAAGCCTGTGAGTGTGAACAATAGCTGTGGGTAACGTTTTTTTGTTATCCATGGCTTTGTTCATACGTCCCATAGGGCACAGGCTGGTCCATAGGACTCGTCCATCATATCCACAGGCTGCATTTCCCCATGTCTCTAGAGTGGTTTTTAAGCTTTTCATTAAATAGCCTTTCTCTGTTTTGTATTCTGAACATTAACCCATCTAAATACTAATTTTAGCTTCTTTTGGATCTTTTCTTGCAAATCAAAGGGGTCAAGAGTAATAAATTGCTCTTGTAAGCTCTTTTTTTGGTCTAATGTAAGACAATTGGAGGCCATTAATCGTTGATAAGGAGTCTGGGGTTTGTCATACTTTTTCTGAATACTGGATTGGATGCGCACTTTATCAATGAGTTTAATACAAGGGTAGAAAAAATTATAAAGAAGGGAAATTTCATTAGCATATAAGTCATTCATGAGTTCAGCTAATTTTGGTTTATCAAAGCGATGATAGCCAAAGAGCTGACGAACATGAGTCCAGTTTTTTTGTTCGACATGGGCGTTGTCATCTTTTTTGTAAGGTCGTGAACGTGTAAATTGTACTGGTTTATTAGGAGTACGCTCAGTAAAATAACGAATAAGGTGCCAATTAAGAAATTCAGAGCCGTTATCACAATCAAATCCTTTGATTTCAAAAGGTAAATGTTCTTCTATATTTTGAATACCTTGCATAACTCCTGTCGCTCCTTTATTCCAAGTAGCACGCATTTCTGTCCAACCACTAAAAATATCGGTCATTGTAATAGACCAAACAAAATCACCCATTAGCGAAGTACCGCAATGAGCTACAGTATCTGCTTCCATAAAACCTACTTGGCTGGTATCCCACTGGTTTGTACTAATTGGAATATGTTTTCTGAGAAGGCTTCCTGGCTTAGTTCCACTTAAACCTTTTCCATAGCGCGATTTAATGGGCTTTAGCAAACGATCAATTGTTGCAGCACTCATTGCTAGAAGTTGTGCTGATATTTCTTCTACGGGTTCATGATGCTTGTGATAATGAGGTAGCCATAGCGGTAAGGCATGCTTTAATCGCTTACCACACATCTGATCGGTAGCAAGCCATATTTTTTAAGCGGCTCTATAAGAACAGCCGGATCATAGGTCTTCTTTTTTCCTGGTCTGCCTGGCTTTTTATCAGAAATCGGCAACTCT
>NZ_LNZB01000060.1:663303-681627 GCF_001468085.1 Legionella waltersii
GATAATCGTTTAAGGTACGTGGCTTTAAATCTTTTCTTGCTTTGAGGTAGTCATTCAGCACTTGTTGTAGAGTCATAGCATGAACTTTTTTGGTTTTCTTTTCTGCTATCGGATCATCGCCTCTGGCAACACTACCCAAAAGACTCTTGGCTTGCTTTCTGGCTTCTTCAACAGTCAAGTTGCCGTATTTGCCTAACGTCACTCTTTTAACCTTGCCGTTGATTCTGGTTTCAACAATAAAACTTTTAACACCACCAGAAGTAATTCTTAAAGCAAAACCTTTTAAATCATTATCACGATAAAACGTTTGGGTTTTATCTGGAATATGCTCGAGTTTATCAACGATGGTTTTGGTTAATTTAATACCTTTTTCAGTGACTGCCATTTTTACCCCTAAAATTCCATGTAGACGCCATGTAGACAGTTTATTTAAAACCAAATATTTGTCAATAAAATTAAAAATGGCTTAATATCGTTGATTTTAAATGGTTTTTAAAAGAAATTAAAAATTGGTAAAAGTGGCTAAAACCCCTATTTTACAGACTCATAATCCGTTGGTCCTAGGTTCAAGTCCTAGTGGGCCCACCAATTAAAGTCAGTAAAATCAATCAGTTACACTTGATACCCTAAATCCTAAGAAACCCGCTTCGGGACTTCTTCGGGATTGGTATAATAATCTCGCATTTTATTGGTATAAATTCAACCCACCAATCAGTCAAATTGATGCATCTATAACTCATTTTGACTGAATTTAGACCTTAACCATAAGAACCAAAACTTATGTTAGTCCGTTGGTTCTTATCCGATTCCAACTGTCAATCAGAGGTGATGACTATCTTTTCTAACCAAAGTATCAGATAACCCTATAATATATTTAGCCTTTACCTGCCTCACCATTTCGTCAAAACTAATTGAAGGAATATGGTGACATTCATCGACAATGACATGGCCATATTGTCCGAGAAAAGCAACAATATCTTTATGTTTCACTAGACTCTGAATTAAAGCGATATCAACTATGCCATGTGTCTTCTTTCTACCCCCACCATAAGCACCGATTTTCTTAGCAGGGAATTCTCAAAAATTGTTCAATACGCTCCTTCCACTGGTCTGCAGTTGTTTGGTATGAACAATAATTAAGGTATTAACTGAGCGTTTAGCAATCAGCCAGGCTGCAACCACCGTCTTTCCAAATGCAGGAGTTGCTGACAATACACCGATAGATTCTTGATTAATGAGTCAACAGCAAGCTGTTGTTCTGGTTTTAGTGTACCGTAAAATTGTATATCAATAACTTGCCCTTCATTTAACTCAATTTGCTCGGTGTATTTAATACCAAGATCTTTAAACATAGGGATAATTTCATCATAGCATCCCTTAGGTAAGCCAATATGATGAGAATAATCACGAGCACAACCAATAATCCTGGGCTTATCATAAACAGGCAGCCGCATTGCCTGTGCCTTATAAAAATCAGGACTTTGAAAAGCGGCTATTCTAATCAAACGATTCAATAAAGCTTTAGGCAATGATTCCTTCTCGATAAAAATTTCATTACTGATGACCAGAGGAGTATTGATTAATCATCAGTTTTTCAATACATTAAGCCAATTCACATTCATATAAACCCCTCATAAAAGAGGATAACCGGCTAAATTCTTTTCTTATTTCGATCATTTTACTTTCAAACTGGTCTGTTTTATTCGCATAAATTGCAAGTTCTCGTAAATCCCCCAGCAACTTTGTTGCATGCCTATAGCCTGATTGAGTTTTTGATTGAATAGAATTATTAACCTCTTGCCAAATGGCAGGTTCATTTATTGCCAGGCGCTGCAGTTCTTTTACCCTGGCGGATCGCTTTTCATTTTCTATTTTTTCTTCACGAAGTTTTGTTATTTCTTCTGATTGATTTCTTAGCTGGGCAAATGTCCTAGCTGAATTAAAATCTTCTTGCTCAGGATAATTGATAAAATCCTGTAGTCTCCTTTTTAATTTAAAACTCAAATCTGGCATGTTTTGCATAAAACCAACGAGAAATGTATTTTTTTCTTCTTCCGATAATTGCGAAATCAAAATATTCATCTCTGATTCTTGAATATCGACAGACTTACTTGTTTCGGCAGCTACCTGAACAAGATCCATATCTAATTCAAAATATGAAATAAGAGCCTCTAACTCAGGAGATAATTGTTTTAAATTGTCCGGGACAGGTGGTTCTACTCCCTCTTCATCTACATGATAATATTGTGCTGCAGCTAACCATGCGATATAAAGCGCACTTAAATCGCCATTTAAAAGTTGCTGACGGATTGGCGCTAAATCATCCAAAACACCATCGCCTTCTATCCAGCCACCACCTTCTTCATCATAGATGCATAAATCCAGAATAAGAGATTCCCCATGAATAGAATAGGAAATGACATTTGAAACACAATAAGGGTTGATTTTCGAATGTTCAATCCAATCAACTGGCAAACGAAGCATTAATTGTCTTGTACCAAAGCTGTTCATATACAGCAACATATCAAAATAATCTGCTAAAATTTCCTTTTCATCATACCGAAAATCACCGTAAGAATAAGTATAAATTGCTTGTGTTGTTGTAACGATGGCTCGACTTGATAAATCTTCTAACGTGCTGCGGGCCTCTCTGTCCAGTTTCCGCCCGTCAGTTCTAAACTCATAATACTGATACTCACTCATTTATTTACCTAACCTCGTAGTTACAAATAATTTAGGGCATTATGCCAAAACCTCTCCATCTAACCAATCCATTGGCACCCGATAAGTAAGGTTAAACTTCTACTTGGGCCTTAGATCAGTTCTTTGTTGGCTCTTTTTAGAAGTCATTATGTTTTCTGTTAAGGATTTTTTCATAATCTACTCTCCATATTACTGGTTATTCAATCCTTTGAGTTTTATCGTTTATTTCTATTTATTTTCGACCTTTTTGGTCACTGGCAAAGCCCTTTTTGGTAATTTTCGGTAATTTATTATTTATTTCTGTTTATTCATGATTATTTTCGTAACTAATCGTTCTATACCGAACAATTACGAACCCCAATAATGGGTTTTAATTTGTACAGCTCATTAGCATTTTAATAGTGCCTAATTTCAGTGGTTCAATGGTGTATGCAGCCAATGCAGCAACCAAATGAGTCAAAGCATTCATCATAGAACGATGGCGCGTATGCCATACTTGAAAGCAATGCTTAAGATGCCCAATGACGGTTTCAATAATACCTCTTTGATTGAGTGGTTTCTTTTCATATCGAGAGATTTGAGGCTTGGCTTTCATGTTTTTACGCATTCTCGTGATGAGCTTTAGACCACCAGAAATCAATTCATCAAATATCCTTTTGCCAAGATAGCCCTTATCACCAAAGGCTAATCCTTTGAGTTTTTTCAACAGTGGAACTGCTTCCTTGCTATCGTGGCGGCTACCTCTAGTAATTTTAAATGCCATCAGTTCCCCTCGGTCATTCGTGACAAGATGCAGTTTCAAACCAAAAAACCACCCAACAGACGTATGCCCATAGTCCGCAACAGCATCAAAGGTTTATGGCGGGAATATGCAGTGGCAAACAGGCAAACAACTAGAGTCGATATAATAGATGCCTGTTTGTTGACCTGCCTTGAGCTGGGTAAAGACGTTGAGAGGAAACATCGCCCTTTGCATCAAGTGCACAAACCTCTCGTAACTAGGTAGATTAGGGAAGTAGCCTTTGTAATAAAGGCACAGTAGGCCGGAATAGAAATTCTTGAAATCCCTAACTCGTGAGCTTTGAAACATCACCAAAATGGTCATGATCTCACTTATCGCTAAGGTACATGAAGGGCCTCGCTTACCTTTCATTGGTCCTGTCAACATGTAGTTTTGAGTGTAAGCATCAAACATATTGCAAAAATCATCAATTTCGCAAAAAATACCGGTTAGCTGGTGTATGTCCATATCATATTGTCCTTGGAGGGAAAAATCTGACATGCTAATGTACGCCGGCTCCATTTTCTATAACAACAGAATAATTTTCTTGCAATAAGTGTTTGTTTAATTAACAAAACCCATTATTGCGGTTCCATATTAGCCAAACCTTTAATCCATAATGGACATATTTTTGAGGCTAAACATGACTTTTTGTTATTCCCCACTCAAATTTACCGCGATAACAGTAATTTTTTTGAATTTATAATAAATAAATATGGGAAAATCAGGAAATCAATCAAATTTACCGTCATAACAGTAATTTATGGTGAATTAATGCAAAGAAATGCAATAATAAATTTATTTTTATCATTTTTACTGCTATAACAGTAATATATAACTAATTTTTGGTGTTTCATGCCCAAACACGAAATTTCCAATTTAATCCATTATTACCGCAAACAAAGCGGCTTATCACAACAGGAATTAGCCCGGTTAGCGGGTGTCGGCAAGACGGTTATCTATGATATTGAAAAAGGGAAAGAATCAGTGCGCTTGAACACATTGCTAAAAGTATTAGATGTGTTAAATATCCAAATTAAATTTGAAACGCCTTTTCCTCAAACAACGGATAATAATTCATGAGAAAAGCATACGTATCAGTGAATGGCATTAGAGCTGGAATATTAGAGGATTTAGAAGGTAAAAAATATCAATTTACTTACCTAAATGATTATCAGGGGGCACCTGTTTCTCTCACCATGCCGTTAACAAATAAGATCTATAATTTTGACGTATTTCCCCCTTTTTTTGAAGGATTGCTACCTGAAGGGATTATGCTTGAAGCATTATTACGCAAATATAAAATCGATAAAAATGATTATTTTGGCCAATTGATACTAGTTGGCCAAGATGTCGTAGGCGCAGTGACGATTGAGGAACTAAGATGAAACACTGTCCTATTACTTATGAAAAGATAAGTGTTCAAGAAAACTATTCGCAACGTGGACTGCATTTGCTTTCACCTCAATTAAAAAATCTTAGCCCATTAGATTTAAGTGCTGATGAGCAGCGACAGGAAGCAATTGCTCGTGTAGGAAAGATGTCTGTTCAGGGCGTCCAAAAGAAACTAAGTGCCAAACTAAAGATTAAAGAGGGATATTTTGAAATCGTTGATCAATATGGGCAGTATATTTTAAAACCACAAAGTGATATTTATCCAGAATTGCCTGAAAATGAAGCCATTACTATGACCCTTGCAAAAACCATAGGCCTTGAAGTTCCGGTTCATGGTTTGGTTTATTCTAAAGACAACAGTTTAACCTACTTCATTAAACGCTTTGATAGAATAGGCCATAATAAAAAGTTAGCTTTAGAAGATTTTGCACAGCTATCAGGCGAAGATCGACATACAAAATATAAAAGTTCTATGGAAAAAGTAATTGCAGTCATAGAACAGTTTTGTACATTCCCAAAAATTGAATTCGTGAAATTATTTAAGTTGACGTTGTTTAATTTCTTGGTCGGCAATGAAGACATGCATCTAAAAAATTTTTCTTTAATTACTAAGGATAGAAAAATTTCCATATCACCAGCCTACGATTTACTTAACTCAACCATCGCTCAAAAAAATACCAAAGAAGAACTGGCTTTACCTCTAAAAGGAAAAAAAAATAATTTAACAAAGAGTGATTTTCTTAAATATTTTGCGATTGAAAAATTAGGATTAAACCAGAACGTCATCGATGGGATCGTACAAGAGTTCCATCAGGTAATACCAAAATGGCAAGAGCTGATTGGTTTCAGTTTTTTATCTCAACCGATGCAGGAAAAATATCTCGAATTGCTAGAGCTACGGTGCAAGCGATTAAATTTTTTTGATTAACTAATATCCGCGGCCTCCATCATATGCCTAAGTATAAAATTAGCTACTTGTTGCATGGGTTTTCTTAATCGCTCAACGTCTTTAATGATATACCCTGCTGTTACAGCGTTATTCATTTTATGAGCATTGAATTTGTTCGCCACCTAAAAAATGAATTAGAAAATGATGATGGAACAATATTTAGATATAGTAGCCATGAAAATAGCTATCTTAACTATATTCGTGAACATCTAGAGCAAATGATTGAGCCACCTAGTGACAAAGAAGAGTTATGCTCCTTTATTTTTTCCATCACAAAATCACCTTCTAAAAGCAAAGTAAAATGGGAGGGACCGCATTGTATGGTTGATATTATTTTGAATACAGTCTTGCACAGTAGGAATAGGTTCATCTTGAAAATCAAAATAGGTTAAAAAAGTGACAGGTCCAACTTTCTCAATGTCAGCTTTAATAAATATTCACGTAAATCTCATTCACAACCGTTATGTACCTGCAAAAATTGCCCACCGTTTTAGAGCCATAAATCTATATCACGTTAAAAGATCCGCTTTATTTGTCTTATCCTCACCCGTACCTGCCCATCGATTGCGTTCGAGTAGTTGTGTTGAGCAGCTTAATACTGCAGCAATGATTTGTTGGCTAAATAAAGCAGACTCTGGGGCTGATTCAAATTCGTTTAATAGATCTAGGCGAGATATAGTTAATATAGACATAGTGGAACCTCTTAAAATTGATCATTCATTGCAACTGTATGTTGCGCCTATCCTGCATCCTGCTGCATCCAGCGTAATGAATATCAACCTTTATCCAGCTCCATCGCAGATAAATTGTTTGTGGCGATATACGTTTCCATGAATTCCTAAGCTCTTACTTCTACCGTTGTATTTACGGTTCATTAAAAGCTTGTGAAATTTTTACTTGAATCCTAAAAGCATTTCAAGCGAGTTAGGGTATTTTAAAAAGAAGTGGATTTAAAGGATACTAATTGAAGTGTAAAAAGTACTTTTGTCCCATCTGCCCCACAAGCATATTTTGGAGTGGGACGCTATAAACCCAGTAGTGATAAGGGTTTCCCACTTGACCCTTTGTCCCTCTCATTTTTATAATCCATAATAGACGAACTTATAATCCATATTGGACGAAGCCAAATAGAACTACCGCACTCAAGATGCTAAAGTGTTATTAATTCTTGTATCGTAGGTTTGTAGTACTCTGCTGCGCCAGCCTTTACTATTATGTTATTTGTAGGCTGATATTCAGCATCACTATGCGTGTGTCCGCAAAGAACTAAAAAGTCTATTGAGGGATTCTCAAGAGCATAAGGCATCAGTACATCACCGATAGCTTTAGAATTGTTCTATTCGTTTTATGACAGTTTGAACTCGTTGCTCTGTCACTGGCCCATCATTAAGATGGCCAGGGAGTGACTGCATGAATTCATCATTTTTTAAGAAATCATTGAATACCAACCTTAAGTGCTTCTTTAAATCTTCACTTGAAGTGTACACTTGCTCCGCAATATCAATACATCCTGCGATCACCGTAATCATGTCTTCAAAGTCATGACTTCCAAGAAAATCATAGTTCCCTCTTGATTTAAAAGCCTCTATTTTTGTCGCTAAAAAATAGGGGGCTGTTACAGATTTGATGGTAATGTCCTCTGTAATTTGATGATCAACAGCATGTTTGATTGCTTCTTTATACCACTCATTTCCCCAACCCAAAATTTTTTCATCTGTAGGCATTACATCCAATATGATGTCATCAAGATGCCAACGACAGGTGATCTCATCTTGCATCGATCGATAAAAGCCTTTCTCTTTTAGTTTTTCCTCAAACTTATAATACTGGCCTAACGACAAAACATCGATGATGCAGTCCACATCCAATGTTGTGCGAACATCTAATGATAATGGATCAGTGATAAACAAAGCCGTGGTACAGCCACCAAGATAGACCACTTCATCGTTCAATTCCCCGAGTTTCCTCGCAACCAACTCCAGCATTCTTAAATTGGATGTCGCTCTTTCGTTTCTTTGATGCATAAAACTCCCTTAATAACTCTATTGCTATCTTACGCTCTCTTGCTCGCCCTGAACGAATCGCATCAATGAGAACCAGTAGCTCGTAAAAAGTTTGATCCGGGTGTTTTGTTAACGCCTCCGGCACCGATCGATACAATGGTTCCAAAGCTACCCCTCGCTGATCGCCCTCAGCATAAGGCCATACAGGTATGGGATCATCTCCTAACAAGATATGTTTTTTAAATAAGGGGGCTGCATAGCTTGTAGGAATACCCCGTGTATATACTCCCAGTTGCACCGGAAAGAAGTATTTTACACCGTAAATCAAGCATTCCTCACAAGCGGCTTGTATGGGCATCCGAATAGTTTTACTTGAATTAGATTCTTCAGATTTACGATATACAGGTGCAATCAATCCAGATAATTCCAATCGCTTCATCCCTTCATGCACTTCAGACGCACTCATGCAAAGATAGGTTGCCAAATCTTTTTGAAGTAATTGCTCAGGTCGCTCACTAGCTAATATTTTTAACAGTATCACGATGTCTTGTGGCTTTAACATGTATCGTTCCAATGTGACCTCTATAAACAGAGTATAGCACAAATTCGCAATTCGCGAATCGCGAACTGCGAATCAATAATTGTTTTTGGTATTTTTATTTATGTGAAGAAATGTACTTTGTCCCATACGTCCCACAATTGCAAAATGATGCAGGGACGTTTCTAGCTCAGAAATGATGCGGATGCCCCACTTGTCCCCTTCGTCCCAAATATTTTTTACTGGTGGGTGGAATACTGGCCCAGCAGTCGATGCATGATGCTCCCATCTCTGAGTGATAAGCTTAAAAACGCTTATAGACATTTTTGTCGAAAAAATAATAACTAATATTGTAATTTTTTTTGTTCACATCAAATGCGTCTTCTACTAGATAATATTGCCAGGAATTAGCTGCTGATGCCGTATCTGAGAGAGATGTTTGTATACATAGATAGGATTTATCGCCTTTATTTATTCTCCACCAATCAGAAAAACGAAGAATTGGGATATCTGGTTTAACACTTGGATTCATCGAATAGTTTTTAGCTGTTGCTGTACTTATTTTTTTATTTGCAATTATTAAATAAGGTTGGTCATCACACACTACTGCTCCATAGATCTGAGCATTAATTTCAGAATCGAAATGATTTCTACAACCTGGTTCATTATCATTAGTGGTGCCAAACCCATCAAGTAAGGTCATGGTTATAGAATCATTGGCTGGCTTACTGTTTTTACATGATTGTAAAAATTCTACTGGGGGCATGGCCAATCCAATAGAGCTTATGAATATACAACTCAAAATTACAACAAATTTTTCCCTTAAATACATTGCGTTTCTCCTGCTTCTAGCGCCTCTTTAGTGTACTTCCAAAATATAGTTTTATTGATGCCAGATGTTGAAATATAAGTATATTCAAAATACTTAAACCTAGAGGGTCAAGCCTTGCTTTTTGCTTTTTCATGAACCATGTTTACTATGCGACTAATCCACGAATAATGTAGACCAAAATACTCGCCAATTTCAGCCAGACTAAACTGACCGCTGGCATATGCTAACCTGATGCAATCATTCCTATTGGATGATTTTTTTTCGTACTCATGTAATGAGCATTTGACTGGCATGTAATGTGGCTGAGGTATATAGGTAAACTTTTTTTCTAGTTCAACTTTTTTTTGCATTTCATTAACAAAATTTGCAGAACCAAGATAAATTTGATTTTTTAAATTATCCCATAGGGTATGGACCTCCATGCCTTCACATACATATTGTTGATATTTCTCAATCGCTATTGGTAAGTTTTGACTAAATAAAGAAAGTATAAGATCTGTTGATAACCAAGAAGGTTTTATTAGCGGATTTATGGTCGAATGATAGCTACTCCAAGGCCAATCTCCAACGGAAAAAACCATTTGGGCTCGCACAGGATTTAAAACAATATATCGAGACAATTCAAGCAAATAATTATCTTTTTCTACCAAGATTCCTTTGAATCTGCCTTGAAAAATATGTCCGACACGATTATGAGTTTGATTAAATTTTTGTGTATAAATCCCGTTGAGTAATTGCATTCCTTTACTAAGGTTCCCAAGAGGGGTTTCAATAAGGAAATGATAGTGATTGCTCATAAGACAATAGGCGTAGCATACCCAGCTGCATTTCAAACTTACTTTAGAGAAAATGTCTAAAAATAATACTCTATCATTATCAGATAGGTAAATATTCTCCTTTTTGTTTCCTCGAGAAGTTATATGATACAACGCTCCAGGATATTCAATACGTAATGATCTAACCATGTTGGATTTGCCTTAGGTTTTACTTTTCCATGAGGCACAAAATTAATTTATCTACTCATTTTAGTCAATTTATTATTTGTGATATTTGAATAAGTAATGGCATAAAGCAAAAAGCAAGGCTTGACCCTCTAGGTCCTATTTAAAGCAAAAAGCAAGGCTTGACCCTCTAGGTCCTATTTGCTGAACAACATGGCTTTTTTGCGCAATGCAAAAAACATTGAAAGAGCTTTTGGGGACCACGCTGATAACATAAAACGTCTTCAAAGCGAGCTCAATTCACTAGAAAGCAATAAGCCGAAGTTTTTAATGTTTTTCAATAAAGTATCTATTTCAAACAAAGAAGCAAACCCTTCATTCAATCATGAAGAAAGCGAAGCGGTTACATTTGACTCTAAGGAACCCTAGTAACCATAGCAACTGCGCTGAGTTTTCATTCAAGGCAGTTGCTTGTATCTTTAAATTGAGAATCCATCTTTTAAAGATGGCAGCCAGATTTTTAGGCCGAAACCCATAAAACCCAAATAAATGGTTTTCTTTTATACAATTTGATTGTATGATATCAGATTATTGTGAATACCAACGTGCTACAACAATGAAAACACTTGGGCAACTCCAAATTACTGGCACCTTTTACATCCAGGCTCGCTACCCGAGTCACAAAATAATACCAAGCGCATACCTTCTCTAAACGTTGGTTTGAACCCCAACACCCCAATTTTTTTAACGATTCATGCAAAACACAGTGCAGTGCGACTTGCGGCAGATGCTGTCTTTTCTTATGCCAGCCACAAAGCAAGCCCCTTAGCGCATCTACGTTTTCGTTATATCTAGAAGGTATTTTAAATGATTACGAAACATGAAATAGAAAATGAATTTTGGCAGCGTATTGAAAAATGTCGAACTCAAGGCAATTCCTTGCTTAATTCATCAAGGCTTAAACTTCATCTGCTAGGTGAAAAACGCTTGGCCGAGTTGATGCGGGAAATTCCTAAAGGCGTCACCGCCCTGGATTTGAGTTGGAATTCCCTTGATGAACTCGGTGCTGAGGCTCTAAAAACTGCTCTGCAGGGCATTCCAAAGAACATCACCACCCTAGACTTGAGCAACAATGGTCTTGATAAACTCGACCTCCCTGCTTTAGCAAAGGTCCTAGCTACCATCCCAAATCATGTCACCTTCGTTCATCTAGGGGATAATGGTTTTTTTATCAATAAATCCACCAAAGAAATCGATGCCTTTCTGCAACAATTAGGCATAAGAAGGCGTTCTAATTTATCTGGGAATGGTGAATCCTCTTTAGCCAGGGCCCTGGCGCCTATGGCTTTATTGACGCAAGAAAACTCAACCAACAATCCGCGGCTGCCCGCGTTACCCATAGACGTGGCCGCCCACATCCTCTCCTTTTTGGATACCAACCACAAGCCTAAAAATCAAATTGGATTTTTCCAGCAACAATTGAAAAAAACAATTGAGACGATTGAAAAAATCAAATCCTCTAAATCATCTCAAAACAATCCGGAGGCACCCAACTCCATGTCTCGAAACTAAAGACCAGCACTCTCACAACAAGCGATGCAACTGTCATTTCAAGACGGTTGCTTCGCTTATTTTGAATAAAGACAATCATGCCGGATGGACAACTAATGAGCCATGTTCACAAGATAAAATTCTTGATTGTTGTATGGCAATGAATTCGTTGCGGCAATCGTCAAAGACTAAAAGCGTGGATTTTTAGGCAGAATAACATTAAATCACCAACAAATGGTTTGCTTTTAATCATCTTGTTGATATAGTGTCACCCCATCACGAACACCAACGTGCTGCACACATGAAATCACTTGGGCAACCCCAAATTACTGGCACCTTTTACATCCAGGCTCGCTATCCGAGTCACAAAATAATACCAAGCGCATACCTTCACTAAACGTTGGCTTGAACCCCAACTCCCCATTTTTTTAACGATTCATGCAAAACACAGTTCGGTGCAACTAGCGGTAGACGCTGTCTTTTCTTAAGCCAGCCTCAAAGCCAACTCCTTAGTGCATCTGCGTTTTGCTATAAGCAGAAGGTATTTTCAATGTTTACGAAAGATGAAATCCAAACGATAGAAACAAAGTTTAGGCAGCGTATTGAAAGATGTCGGGCTCGAGGAGATTCCTACCTTAATTTAGCAGGGTTTGAGCTCAATCGGCTAGGTGAAAATCGTTTGGCCGATTTGATGCGGGAAATTCCAAAGAACATCACCACCCTGGATTTGAACAAAAATGACCTTTATAGACTCGGTGCCGATGGTTTAAAAACCGCTCTGCAGAGCATTCCAGAGAGCATCACCACCCTGGATTTAAGCAATAATCAGCTTGATAAACTCGGTGCCGAGGGTCTACAAACCGCTCTGCAGGGCATTCCAAAGCACGTCACCACCCTAGACTTGAGCAACAATGGTCTTGATAAACTCGACCTCCCTGCCTTAGCAAAGGTCCTAGCTACCATCCCCAATCATGTCACCTGCGTTCATCTAGGGGGTAATGGTCTTTTTATCAATAAATCCACCAAAGAAATCGATGCCTTTCTGCGACTATTAGGCGAAAATAGGCATCGTTATCATTTGTCTGGCAATGGTGAGTCCCAATTAGCCAGGGCCCTGGCGCCTATGGCTTTATTGACGCAAGAAAACTCAACCAATAATCCGCGGCGGCCCGCGCTACCCAGAGACGTCGTTGCCCACATCCTCTCCTTTTTGGAGACCAGGCACAAGCCTGAAAATCAAATTCGCTTTTTCAAATCGCAACTGCAACAAACAATCGATGTCATCGCCACCATCTATAGCGAGAAGATAAGTGCACTAATCAATCTATGCAGCGATTATAAGGCCCATCTGGAGAGAACCCAATCAAGTCAACATCATGAGAAACTAACAATAATGCAAAAATTAGAAGCCATTTTACAAGACAATAAGAAAAAACCCGATCAAAGGCTATCCGATTTTGCTAAGTGTTTCTCAGAAAACAGAAGCACTCTGCAAGAACATCGCGATTCAATATCGACTCGCTTTATAGCATCCATTCTGCATGTCCTCAGCTTGGGACTGTATTCTAAATTCACCAAAGGAACGTTTGCTTTTTGGAGGTCCCATGGAGACATCGTGTGTGATAAGCTCGAGAAAGCGCTGCCCCACAGCTTAATCAGCTAATCTCCACGCATTACTTCATGTTGCTTTGACGCTGAAAACCGATTGCAATCAACCAGCCCTTGCAATCGGTAGCCAAGAGCAGGTCATGTATGAACCGGTTCTTGTTCTAATTCTGGCGTGCTTCATATTTCAATCTTCTGGCATCAAGGATTTATCAAAAGCAAGTAGCCCGGCTGCTTGCAGCCGGGAAAACCATCCCACCATTCCCCAACAAAATAATACATTATCTGCAAACTTATAAAAAATGAGAGGGACAATCCGGTCATATTTATTATCCGTAGAGGGGAAGATTTTTTTCCACAAGGACAGAGAGGGCTGAGTATTTAAAAATAATGAATAGCATACTTGCTTCTGAACATCTCGAGCTTGCGTTGGGTCTAGTTTAAAAAAAAATTTATTTATTTGGTCAAAAACACTCTTTGGTAAAGTAAAACCACCAATTTGTTGGTTGCCATTGAGTTGATACCTTTGTAATAGCCAAGCTCGGACACCGGACTCAAGTTTTAACAGCGCTTTGATGGATTCAAGGGTCAATTTTAGTTCTCCACCCTTACTTTTAACAAACTGAGCTGCATGCCTCACTTGATTTAATGGGTGCAACTCATGGTCGGCATTAATTTGGATTTCTTCTTTGGCATTAAAATTAGAGTATTTTTTCTGAAACTCAGCAATTTCTGTAGGAAAAGCATTGAAGAGTCGTTCTATCAGACAACTTTGCAAATAATGACCAATGGGATAGGTATTTTTTACTTCGTATTGTTCATTATATTCCTCCATGTGCTTAGTAATCCATGGATGTAGGGCGCTACCAATGAAACCTTCCAGTGAGAATTCAGACACATAAGGGAAATAAACCAGATCTTGTAACGCAATACAAAATAATACTCTAATTTTGCAAGGCAATTTTTATGGTTTTTGTATCAGCAGAATAAAATGCTCCCCACTTCGAGCTCCTCTAACACTGTGTTTTTCTCCAATAAAGATGCTATATGCTGTACGTCTGCATCACCAAGTTTATTGGTATTTAAATCCAACAACACCATTGCAGGATGAGTCTCTAGTGGTTTTAGAATAATAGAAATGTTTGAGCCGAGATCACAATTGCCCAAATAAACTTATTTTAACCTGGTATTCACTGTAAAGAACTGAGCTAGCAATCGCGCAGCATTTGCATTGACTGGATTACCTAAAAAACTAATGGTTTCCACGTTCGTATTGTTTTGCAATGCCCTAGCAAGATCTTCAACTTCTTGCAACTTTAATTTGAATCCTTTGACATCCGAGCAAATCAATTCTTTTACAGTAGGGTCATTAGATCGGAGTTTGGGGAGCATATCAATAGAGTATATAGGCATTTAAGGGTTTTTTGTAAATTGAATGGGGTGAGGTTAATATAACAAAAGTAACTCCTGAATCATCCCCAGCTTAGCCCGTATTAGCGAAGCCTAATGCGGGATTTAACGTCATCCCACCTCTTTAAAGCTGACGAACGTCTGTGAAGTAAATTAGCTCCATTCCCGGATTACGGCTTCGCCTAATCTGGGCTACGCTTGTTATATGTCAGGCTGAATTGATATCAAGTATTATGGATTGAAAAGCAAACAAAAACATTTATATGCTTGACAAACTATCTATGAGTAGATAGAGTCGCACGTCATGAATATAAATAAGACAAAAGAACGGATATTGACTGAAGCAGAAGCGTTGATCCAAACCAAGGGATACAATGCTTTTAGTTTCAAAGATATTGCAACAGTAATTAATATTAAGACTGCCAGCATTCATTATCATTTTCCTAGTAAAGAAGATCTTGGTGTTGCAGTAATAGCCTGGCATGCGGATAAAATAGCGAGAGTCTTATCAGAGATTAATAGTGATGTGTCTCTATCTATCAGGGAAAAAGTACAGACGTTCTTTGACGCGGTTCTATCACTCACCTTCCACACTGAAAATAAAATGTGTCTGGGTGGAATGTTTGCCTCAGATTTGCAATCTTTACCTACTGCTATCCAGAATCAAGTACAAAAATTCTTTTCAATGATACTCGATTGGCTAGAAGAACTCCTTGTTGAACATGGCTTTTCCAAGGTGGAAGCCCTATCAATAGCCAAGAAAATAATTGCCTTGATAGAAGGTGCATTATTATTAGCTCGATTATATGGAGATTTAACTTTCTTGGAAGAAGTAAGAGGCTATATCGATCAAACGATACAGTGATTTTTTTTAACAACAATACCTATCTATTAATAGGTAGTCTAACAAGAGAATATTCTATGAATAAAATTAAAGCATTAGCAATGATGTTAATTTTTTCGTCAATCAATACTTATGCGCAAGAGGAAATTTCTATGAAACAATATAATCAAATTAATGAAGCAACAATGATTAAAATGAAGAGCAAGCTACCAGACTCGACTGAATTTGAAATTTTTTTGGTCGCTGGTGGTAAATTAGTAAAACAAACTGAACCCGATACAAAAATATGGTTTGCATTGAAAGGTTGTGATAACGAACTAACAATTTTTGATGCATTCTATGATAACGCCGGAAGAAATGCGCATTTCGCCGGGAAGGTTGCAGAGGCACTGAAAAATAACTCTGACAAGTTAGTACTTGGCGGTTGGGAAAAGGGTGTATTAAAAAATATAGCAAACAGCAAGATACTATCTTCTAAATTACCCAAAGAGCCGGTTACAGTTGGTGTTGCCAATTATATAGAGTTCACAGCCAAGCAAGGCAAAGCAGATGAACTAGCTGCTTTACTATCAAATGCCGCTGAACTTGTTAATAAAACAGAACCTAAAACAGCATACTGGATTGCTTTGCAACTTAATGATAACACTTTTGCAATTTTTGATGCCTTTTCTGATGAAGAAGGCCAAAAAGCACACTTTACTGGTAAGGTTGCAATGACTCTCAAAGATCAGGCAGAATCCCTGCTTCAAGATGGATGGGAAAAAGGTGTTTTATCTCATGTCCAAAACTTTAAAGTGATCACTAATGTTTAATTAAAAGCAGCAAGCTTAGCCCGGACTAAGCTTAGACGTAATCCGGGCTAAGCTTCTATCCAATGACTCGATTAATTAGTAAAGCGAAAAGCCGCTTGGTGCTCTTTGATTTTTTTTCTGCTTAAGTTTTTAACGTTTGAAAAAAAGCTGAGTACTTTATCAAATTCATGCTTTGTGCCTGAGCCAAAAATGGCTTCGTCGTCCGTGCCAACCACAATTGGGTCGCTTAAATCAGGGTAGATGCTTGCGACTGGATGGGGGGACTTTTCCAGATGCCAATTTAATTTGCTGTGGCAAGTGGGACATACTTCAATGGAAGCCTGTAATTTTGCAATCCTTAGTTTTTGTTGTTCAGTCAAGAAAATGCAATGGCCAAAGCGGACTCTTCCATGTAATGGGTTGGTGCCTTTATTTTTGATAGAGTCGACCCATTTTTCCAGAGTAGATAAGATCTTGTCCGTGTCTTGTTTTTCGATTTCGGTGTCCGTTTCACCCATGTGAATAGCAATCGATAGGCCACTATTTAACACTAAATTGATGGTTTCAGTTAAAGCATCGCCTGTTAAAGTTCGGTTTACTTTGGATGAGGGATTGCCTGAGATGTCCAAGCCAGCCAACACATGATGCGGACTATTTTTGATATGACTTATAAATGCTTTCGCATCTTCTGCTGTATGAATGGTTCTGTCCAAGCTCAATAACCCGACGGCTTTTTTGTTCGTGAACCGTTTATTGGCCTCTAGCAAGCCTTGTTCAAATGCTTCAATATAGTCATCACGCGTTTTGGGGGTTATTGCTTTTGGTGTGGTTCTTATCTCTAAGTATTTAGCACTTGAATTTCCTACTACATCCAAAACGCCTTCAAAAATATCATCTAAATCTTGAACAATCTTATGAATTAATCCGAATTGCTTCCAAACCAAATCAATTACTTTCTCAGAATAGCCTTCTTCTGGTTGTTTGCTTGTCAGTTGCAGATATTCTTCTCGTACATTCACGAAGTCTTCATAAAACGCCAAGCATTTGTTTTTTTCAGCTGTTTTTTTTAGGTAGAGCAGGCTAAAACTGCCATTCAGATGATTATGCAAATCGGCAGTATGCTTTTTTGTCATGCTGATTCTTGTTAGGAAAAGTGGGCAGTATATTGAAATAAACGCCAGATGTATAGGGTAGTAGAAAGTGAATCTTATAGGGGTCTGACCAAAATATTAATCCAATAATCAAGAAGATAAATCATAAAATAGCCGGGGTTTTATTCTTAAAAGCTATTTTTGAGGCCTAAATTGGTTTTTTAGGAAGTAATGTTTGTTTTCGTTTTAAATAAACAATCTCAGGGTACTTACTTCTTTAGTTAGAAGTCATTTTAGTCCCTGAAAACAGCCTCTAAATGGAAATATTGGGGTGTTTAAAGATTTATGTTATTGATTATTAAATTAATATTTTGGTCAGACCCCTATTAGGTCCTTGTGATAATGAGGTAGCCATAGCGGTAAGGCATGCTTTAATCGCTTACCACACATCTGATCGGTAGCAAGCCATATTTTTTTAAGCGGCTCTATAAGAACAGCCGGATCATAGGTCTTCTTTTTTCCTGGTCTGCCTGGCTTTTTATCAGAAATCGGCAACTCTCTTAGTAATCTAGCCGCTGCTTTGCGGTGATAGCCATGCATCTTACAAAAATCATCTAATATACATTTTTTCTGAGCGCGGTTACTGCGATGATAGCGCCAACGTAATGTTTTTAAATATAAATCCATCCTCAATTCTCCCATGCCGGTTTCCCTCCTTCGGCAACAGTGATATTGAGGCAACGATGCAATTTACATACTTATTTTGATACTTCTTCGGCAACAGATAATTTGAGGCAATTCGAAAAAAAATATTATAGCGATTGTTTAATAATACCTTAATTAAAAACAGGTATAATTGAACAATAGTTTCGCAATATGAGCTACTCATA
>NZ_LNZB01000060.1:681637-681779 GCF_001468085.1 Legionella waltersii
GCCTAAAAATAGCCAGCGATTGTTTAATAATACCTTAATAAAAAACGGGTATAATTGAGGTGGTCAAGTAAATTGACACACCCAGTTAAGCAACTTTCTTAAATTCCCCCCAAACCCGTTCAAACTGATTCGGATTCATATA
>NZ_LNZB01000060.1:681789-689407 GCF_001468085.1 Legionella waltersii
CCCGCAATAAACCCTTTGATATTTTAATTTAATGTTCAGCTATTTTTCCTATGCTTAATAGATTAAAGATTCTAATATATCCAGTTTCACGATAATCAGACTGAATGACTTGACGTGGAATTTAGCTCACCGTTGTTCAGATATTATTTTTTTAGCGTCTTTTAAAAGAAGTAATAGCTGATTCTCTCTTATTGGAGAAGGTTCAAAGCCAAATCGTTTATAAAAGGCTTCGGCTTTTTCATCTATAGCATGAACTAATAAAGCTCTTACACCACCTTGTTCTGCAATTTGCAAGGTTTTTAATATTGCATCTTTAAGCATTGCTTTCCCAATACCCATACCCTGATATGTATTAAGAACAGCTAATCTTGCTAATATGACAACAGGAATAGGATATTTGCCCATTCCCTTTTTTATTCGTTCAGATGCCTCATCAACATCTACCTGCCCTACTGTAAGGCTATAAAAACCAACCACAAGATTATTATCAGCAACTATGAAAGTATTGGCAGAACCGGACATTTTTGCTTGAAAAGCATATTTTTTTAACCATTCATCTAATTCTGGGTGATTACTATTAAAATCAGTTAAGTTATGATCTTTATTTAAAGGTTCAGGTTTTTTTAACGTCATTTAAATCCCATGGAGATGATGAAGAAAATAAATCCTTTAGCCCTTCATTATCTTGCTCTGGGCGATCTAGAGTTTCGGAAAATTGGTTAAAGATATCGCCAGAAACCATAAAAAGTCTCTGATCTAAAATAATTTTTTCAGCAGCTTGATACGCACTATCCGTTATAAATTCAGTCAATGACTTATGACTTATATCAGAAGCCATCCGGATTATTTTGGCTTGCGATTCAGATGCACGAAAACCCAATCGGGAAGTTTTAGCACGCACAGACTTTGATTGCGGTCTTCTTGCCTTTCGTGGATTTTTAGCTGTAGGTGTTTTTGTATTATCCACCTTTCTTGCATTGGACATGATATTTCTCAAAATAATCTCTATTAATTATATGTTAGTACAATTGACGCACATTATCAATAAAAATAGCTTCTCCAGTAAATAAACCGGGGGTTTTCTTCACTCCCCTGGTCATTAGCTCTTTTAAGACTCAAAAATAGCTTTTAAGAGTTAAAATCCAGGTGTTTTAAGACGTATGCTATTGTTTATTCGATATAAATTTTAGTCAGCCCCCTATATATAATGGCTTTCGTAACTTTGAAAATTATAGAACCCGCGTTAGGGTGTTGTGTTGTTAATTGGGGCGTGCCCCCCGTAATTGGGAAATATCAAAAAAATGTTTATAAATCAATAAGTTGGTGGTTGCGGCGGGAATTGAACCCGCTATTATAGGTTTTTGTGTTGTTTATGAAATACTATCAAAGACCATGAAATACCATGTCGGATCTGGGTTATCGCCCCTTTTCTAAAATATGCAAAGTTGTCTTTTATAGTCTTTAGTTGTCTGCAAATGGTGCCGTTTTGGTGCCGCTATGCCGCTTCTAACTCAATATGAACACGTTGCCCAATAGCTGCTGCAATATTTACCAAGGCATCTAATGAAAATCGAGAAATACGACCACGTAACATATCATTCAAACGTGGTTGGGTGATTCCGCAATGTTGAGCGGCTTCAACTTGTTTCCAACCATTTTTTTTAACAATCGCTACAATTTGGCGCATCAATTCAGCCTTCGCTTGCATATTAGCTGATTCCCCAGCGGTATCAGCAATTGCATCCCAAATGTTATCGAAGCTTTCTACTTTACTCATTTCTATTTGCTCCTCATCAGTTCAGTAAAACGTGCTTTTGCAAGATCAATATCACGTTTTGCTGTGGCTTGAGTTTTCTTTTGGAATGCATGTAAAACATATACTGCATCCGCTAGTCTTGCTGTGTAAATAATACGATACGTTCCCGATTCATCCCAAATTCTAATTTCATCAACACCCTTGCCAATCGAAAGCATGGGTTTAAAATCATCGGGCCGCTCACCACGTTGTACTTTATGAAGTTGGTAACCCGCATCTTGTTTTGCATCACTATTAAATTCACGCAGACTAGTTAATGAATCACCTAAAAATCGTATCGGTTTCATTCATTATTTTTATATCTTTTTTGATATAATTATATCGGTTCTGGTATAATTTTCAAGGGCTCAGATCGAATGTAGTATAGTTGTGTCGGGACCCAACGTTAGATTTTATGAAAACAAAACGACAGTGTCGATGGAGTTGCTACTATAAAACCGAACTACTTAACTCACCGCAAATAAGATCCTAATATATTCTCTAGTAACCATCATTTTTAAGCCTCAAAATGGCTTCTATTTTATGCACGCACAGATACTGTAAACAAGCTACTTCTTATCCACTTTGTAAGCATTTACCGACAAACCTGAAAAGAATATTTAATTTAATTTTTTTAACATGCTAGAATTGTGAGCAATTTTTTAAGTTAAATTCAAATAATTGGTAAGTGAGTTGTAAAATGGAAATGAAGGACCTTAATATAAGAAGGATCTTTTGGGATGAGATAAAGGATGAAATTAAGCAAGCAAACCAAGAGTTTTATAGTCTAGTAGAAGAAATTAATCCAGGAAAGGATTGCCCACTTTACCTCTTACAATTTCCATATGGAGACCTCGTTGGCGACACCATCAGCCAATTTATACCCTTAAAAAATGGTGATTATATTAGGCTAAATGACCCCGATTTACCTTCTGAAATTTTAAAAGATCTTGGTTATGGTAAAAATAACTCACCCATGGGCATCATTTTAGATAAACAATTTGAGCTTTTTGTGGACTTAAAATCCAAAAATACCATCATTCCATTTAGAGTACAAAAGCCAGGAGAGTTTCTAAATTATACCAGAACATTAAATATCAACCATGATTTTAACTATGCACCAAACGGGGTCTTATCCATGACTTCTGGGACAAGAAGTTCTTTTGTATTACCGAGCATAGGATGTTCTAACAAATTTTCAAAAATGTGCCGGTCCTTAAGAATACAATTGCCGAAACCTGATACCACTTATAACCACCACTACTTATTCCAATCTCTTCTTAATAGCTCAACAATAACTAATAAATGGCGATCTAGTTTGGTATATTTTTCCGAAAAATGGATAACTAATATTAAACATAATGTTGAATGGCATAAAATTCAGCAGTATTTTTTTAAAGTATTTTCACAAAAATGTCTATTCTCAAACAACTTGGTACATTGTAATACTACGTATTCCTTATTATTAGAAAAAAACAACCTAAAACCGAATCCTTACTTATTTGATACATTCAAGCATTTAATCAATATCATGTTAGGAGAGTCTCCAGGTTTTTCACCTGCTGTAACTGAATACGGTCTACCTTTAGGTATGCTTCAGGATATCCTTGTCAGTTCATACGGTTTAGTTAATACGATACCGACCATCATGACCCCATCTACTTTCGATATAAGAAGAAAAAATTCTGAGTCCATTTATTACTCTCTTCAAATACCAACAACGAGCTCATTTTCCCCAAAATCAAAAAATAGTAGTGTTATGGTTTACCTGCGTGAATTGCAATACTTATATACGAAACTAAAGGATGAATTAATTAAAGATAATCATTTTTTCTCAGATACAATTATTCAATATGCGTTTCAAAATCTAGACTATTCATTCCACCACAATTTTAACGATATAGATTGTGTGGTTGATCAAATCAAAAATCTAACTTCGACTGATGATCGATTTCGGTTTATGGTGAACGTCCCAAAATTAAACATGCAAGTGGCTGAAGATGCAAAATTCTTCAGAGGCTGTGTAAAAATTTCATGGAGTAGGAATTAAACGTTCATGCCATTTTTTGGCTCTATTAAGAGCACGACCCGATAAATTATCGCCACAGAGGCTTCAAAAGCGTGATGTATTTCTTGCTGAAAACCCAGCAATAGACGCTATCTATCAATTTCAACAACAGCTCGATCAATTACTTCTATATAAAACAATGAATCAACAATATCGGGGTCGGACCAAAAATTTCTAATAATAAACAATATGATACCTGATAAAAGGCTCTAATTTTAACTCTTAGAAGCTATTTTTAAGACTTAAAATGCCTTCTAATTTAAGCTGTAGGAACTTAACCTTGTTTTTCTAAAACGGATACATATAATCGCCGTTTCAAGTCCAAATAAAAGAATATAAATTTTGGTCAGACCCCTATATATACCCTATATATGATTATATGATCTGCCTCATATAGCAACCAGGCTACCTATAATGATATTTTGAATTTCTTTAATTTGGTGGGTGGCGCCTATAAGCTTTAGGCTCTAATTCATTGATAATTAATGATTTAATCAATGTGATTTTCAAAAAGGCCCCCAATTAGGCCCCTAAAAATACTGTACTGATGCAGAAATCAAACCCTGCTCCGCACATATACTGTTAATTGTTCGTAAATTGCGAATAGAGTGAATACAGGCATAATCAAATTAAAAACTGCTCTTATATTAGACAATATAGTTAATTATTACTTGTTATTGGAATAATGTCTTTATTAAAAAAATAATAATAAATAGTAGGCTTAGTATTGCTCTCAAATGCATTTTCAACAATATAATATTGGCCAATATTTGAACCTGTCCCTGACCGTGAAATTGGTCCATTAAGACATAAGTATGATTGGTTTTTAAATTTAATTTTTGACCATGATGTATCGGTTGGATAAAGCAAGCCAGGTTTAATTTCTGGGTTCACTGACCTATTTTCGGCTTTTTGTAAATTAATTGTTTGGCCATTAACAACTAAATAGGGTATATCCGCGCATCTCACAAAACCATATGTTTTATTGTCGAAACTTACTTCAAATGGCTCTTCACAATTTTTTTCATGGTTATCTGCATAAGAGCCATCTTCTTTGGTGTGGATAGTGACCTTATTGTTATAAGGCTTCTCATCAACACAGGATCTTAATACTTCAAAAGGAGGTTGTGCAAAGGAGTATGGCAGGAGTAACAGGCTCACTAACCCTCCAATAAGTTGATTTATTGACATTGTTTATTTCCAGTTGCTTTTAAAAAATTATTATTTAGCTTCCAAAATATAGTTTTTCCATAGGTAACAACAGATTCGTATTCGTAATCATATCGTCCTTTTTTTGTCGTAATATTCCTAGGTGGAGGCTCAGTGACATCGAAAATATTATGTTGGTCATGAGTAAAATGAAATCCATGCCGGTATTTATAATGATGCGGTCCACTAGTTTTTAAATCATACCCATCCCAAAAACATCCGCCATTTGCATAATCAATACCTTGGTTAAGTGCATTTCTAGCTGCATCATATGCCTTTTCTAAATTAATTTCTGTATCAGAGCACATTAATTTTCTATAACGGGAGTTTCCATCACTAATTACAAAGCTGAAACTCGGATATTTTTTAATTAATGCTTGAAGCGATGGCATTTTGGCAGCATCTCGTCTTCTTAAAGTTGCATAAGCAATCGCCGCCATTTCTTCATAATTATCCATAGCGGAAGACTCACCATATGCTATTGCTGCTAGTAATTTCTCTTCAGAAACTTCATCAGGATTTATTATGCATGAAAAATCTGGTCTTGAGCAGTTTTTTTTGTCTTCGGACAACGTCCAAGATAAATTGGGACACGATGCTACAGGGGCTTCACACCAACCAAAATCCATAGGTATTTCAAAAGATCCATCTGCACAAATATCTCCTCCTTGCACATACACTGGATTTCCAGAAGGATTCATACACCACATACCACCTGGCACATCGGTTGGGGGTAATCCTATTGCATCGCACACACCCTGCCATGTTTTTTCCATAATAGAGCGGTTGCTATTTAAAGTATAAGCGCAGTCTATCTTAGTGTTTGTGGTCATAATCGCTGATATTATTTCAGCATAGACACTGATATAACTCATGGCGAGTATGCTACATATAGTACAGCGTAAAAAACGGAGCATACAACTTTACAGCCTTTAAAAAGGTAAATATATTTTTATATGATTACATCGAATCATATTCATTTGTTGGTAATGTGTACAACGAAAAACCACATCAAATCAAGGCAGAATGCAGATCGGCAATTGCTATCTTGTTGTCTTTGGTTGTCCTTAATTGTCAGCAAATAAACCCGCAGAGTTTTAACCAAGTAACTTTTGAAATCACCAATTACCTAAACTACTTAATTAGTAAGAGTGCTTTAATCAATAAGCAGATTAACAATAAGGCGAATAAGAATATCTTTCTGGTTCGGATTACTTTCTGCAACCAATAAAGCAAGTGCAATTAAGCCATTTTCATTGAATTTAATGGGAAAATTTTGTGATTTGAGATACAGCAAAAACAGGAAACTACCAATCCGCTTATTTCCATCGGTGAATGGATGATCTTTAATGATGAAATATAACAAATGAGCTGCTTTTTCTTCTGGTGTTTTATATAAAGATTCGCCGCCAAAGGTTTGCTCGATATTATTTAAAATACTATCCAAACCTCCGTCACGCTCTTTTCCAAAAAATTCTGTTGCTTAATTGCGTGCACTTAACTCTTGTTTTAATGACCTAATTGCTGATAGTGCTATATGATAACTCAATTTAGATGATGTTGATTTGCCTACTGTCGGTAACTTCAGTTCACCCTCATCATAAGCTAAGAGCAAATTCCAAGTTTTAGTATAAGCTAATATTATTTGTATAGCTTCTCGTCCTAGATCATTAACTAGATGTTGATTAATTAAAGTTTTTTGTAATAGCTCTACGGTTTGTTGTAGTTCATCGATACCTTGTTGATTCAACCGCTTTTCATTGGTTGTATACCCGTGAATTAAGTGTTCTTTTAATATATTGCTAGCCCATTTTCTGAATTGCACACCTTCTTTGGAGTTTACTCTATAACCAACGGAGATTATGGCATCAAGATTATAATAATCAACTTGATATGTTTTGCCATCCGAGGCAGTTGTTGCAAAATTTGCAACAACTGAATCCTTATCTAACTCATCGATTTTAAATACATTATTTAAATGTCGTGAAATAACTGACTTATCACGCCCGAATAATTGAGTCATCTGATTTAAGGTAAGCCAAACAGTCTCGTTAGCCAGATTGACATCTATTTCAATTTGCCCATTTTTAGCTGTATATATAACGATTTCTGACACGGGGCCCCGCATTAATTATTATGGCTTAAAGTATGATTTTATCGTTTACTTGGCGGAATGGAAAATAATATTAGTGATCGTCCTGCTGATGCAATGTTTATGTATTTTACAATAATAGTGGTAATGGGGCCGACTCCAGAAAATACCGATTAATGATGTCGGAATATCCAAGGAGGGATGGGTGATTTTTCCGACCACAAACAGTGGTGTCGTAAACATGTACCTAAATTTTCAGACATGATTAATGAGCTTAAGAATAGCTCTTTTAGCGCTCTGGTCTCACTTGGTATAACTGCATATTCTTGCTGATGTTGAACACCAATTCCTGCGAAGTTGAACACTGATTCTTGTTGATGTTGAACACCCACAGATAGTTTTTTGGAGCCGAGGCATAAGATATCGTTTTTCTTGAACATAAGAACAAGGAGAG
>NZ_LNZB01000060.1:689417-711406 GCF_001468085.1 Legionella waltersii
TGGTTTTCTCATAAATTCTAAAAGAATTTACTTCGAAGCCATTATATTCAAAAACCTTTTTTACTTGCTTTGTCCCATACACCTCTCCAACTTTTGAATCAATTAATTCTTTAGCCCGTTGTCTTAGAGAATAATTAAAAGTTTGGTGCTCTTTATGCAAGGGCAAAGGCGCTATTGAATTAAATTTGCTTGCATATAAATAGTTCTGTATGGCAATTCCAGCAACCAATTTACAAGTCTGCCCTTTTTGGTTAAAAGGAATAAACTTATTTAAAAACATAAGTTCTATATCTTTACTTTGTAAATCATTTATAAATAGATTGATATCAATTATTTTACCCAACTTTATTCCCTTTCTAGTTTTTAAAACTGATTGTATCTACAGTTTTGCCATTTCAGAAGTAAGCATGGGATCACTATAAATCACAAAACAGTGATTCATTGAGTCACAAGAGGCCTTAATGCTATTTCCTGGGTTAACAGGTGAAGTGATCTCACCATTTTCGCATTGGATTTTAAACTCACCGCCCTGACCAACAGCAGGATACAATTTCAACATAAACGTATTACCCGAAAGATAAGTGGTATCAGCCATGACTAAATGAGTACATCCATTATAAGCCTGACAATGATCTAAATTTTTTATTGTATAAATACCTTGCCAATGTCCGGGTAATTTACTGCATAAGTCATTAGCTCCTTCATCAGAGTACGCCGAAGCCGCAGCAAAACCCATTATGAGCCCTGAAATTAATAAGTTTATTTTGTTGTTCATCATTCTATCCTTAGAAATTACTGTGCGAATGCATATTCTTGCCGATGTTGAACACCGATTCCTGCGAAGTTGAACAGTGATTCCTGTCCATGTTGAACAGCGATTCTTGTTGATGTTGAACACCCACAGATAGTTTTTTGGAGCCGAGGCATAAGATATCGTTTTTCTTGAACATAAGAACAAGGAGAGCGGTTCATGGCTGCGGAGAAACTATCAATGAAAAAAGTAAGAGAAGTATTAAGACTGCATCATGAAGGCTTGGGTTATAGAGCCATCAGCAGGAGCACCCATATAGGACTTGGTAGCGTGAGTCACTATATTCAACGCGCCCAACAGGCTTGCTTGAGCTGGCCATTACCGGAAGATTTAAATGATGAAGTGCTACGGGGCCTATTATTTCCGAAGGAGCAAGGGAGTAAGGAACCTAAAGAGAGTAAGGGGTTAGATTTTAAAAAAATCCACGAGGAGTTAAAACGTAAAGGAGTCACACTGCTGTTGCTTTGGTATGAATATAAAGCAGTTTATCCTCAAGGCTACAGTTACAGTCGCTATTGTCATTTGTACCAGCAGTACGCAAAACAGCTTAATCCCAGCATGAGGATAAGGCACTATGCGGGTGAAAAAATGTTTGTAGACTACTCTGGGTTAACCATGCCTTGTATAGATAAAGACACGGGAGTTATTCATTATGCAGAAGTTTTTGTAGCCGTTTTAGGTGCTTCAAATTACACCTATGTTGAAGCCTGTGCCGGTCAAAGCATAGTGGAATGGATTAAAGCGCATTGCCATGCATTAGAGTTTTTTAAGGGAGTTCCTCGTTGCATTATTCCTGACAATTTAAAAGCAGGCGTGACTAAAGCCCATAGATATGATCCAGATATTCATTCAACCTACCAAGAGCTAGCTAATCACTACGGATGCGCTATAGTTCCCGCACGAACCTACCATCCCAAGGATAAACCCAAAGTTGAAGTGGGAGTTCAGGGCATTCAGCGCTGGATATTGGCGCCACTAAGGGATGTCACTTTCTTCAGTATTGCTGAAATCAATCAGGCATTAGCGCCTTTGCTTAAAGCCTACAATGATCAGCCTTTTCAAAAACTTGAAGGATCACGGCATTCACAATATGAGACTCTGGATAAACCTGCACTAAATCCATTGCCCAGTACACAGCTATATTAGGAAAGTTACGACATGCACGCCTTCGCGAACAAGCATGCATTGAAGATATTGACTATAAAGCAACTAGAGGCATTTCTAAAATTCTGATAAACCAGCTCGCTTTATGTCATTGGATCAAAAATAAAGACAATGTCCTTATTACAGGACCTACCGGGACAGGAAAGACTTACCTGGCTTGCGCCTTGGCTCACAAGGCCTGTCGAATGAAGCTTGGGGCTCGATACATTAGGTTGCCTAAACTCTTTCAAACACTCGATATAGCCAAAGCTGATGGGAGCTATACAAAACTCTTAGAGCAGATTGCAAAAACACCTTTACTCGTGCTTGATGACTGGGGTGTTGCCCAAATGACCGATTCCAATAGGCGTGACTTCCTTGAACTGATTGATGATCGCTATCAACACTCCTCTACGCTCATCACGAGCCAGCTTCCTGTGTCCTTATGGCATGATAGTATTGGTGATGCAACGCTTGGCGATGCTATTTTAGATAGACTCATTCACAATGCCCATCGAATTGAATTAACCGGTGACTCTATGAGAAAAAATAAAACACAAAAAGTGGAGAAAAAAGAAAACTGATTTTATACTAAAAATGAACCGTCGCTTCGCTCCGAAGTGTTCAACTTCGACAGGAATAGGTGTTCAACATGAACAGGAATCACTGTTCAACATCACAGGAATACGCAGCGAAGAAGTATATAACGCAAAGTGCATAAAAAACAGATATACCTTATTTATCAAATATAAATGCGCCGACGTTTTAACCATTTGTAAAGCGTTGAAGGTGAGCACTCAATCAACTTAGCAATAGCACGCTTGTTAATTCCTTTTTTTAGGTAATTTGTTATTTCATCGCGAAAAATATCTAATTTAAGTAAATTAGATTCACCCTTTGGTCGACCAAGTTTTACTCCATCATTTTTTCTCTTTGCTAAAGCTTCTTTAGTACGGGCAGATATAAATTCACGCTCAATTTGTGCAGCTAACCCAAGAATGGTGGCCGTAATGGTTGACTGCATCGAGCCATCTAATACCATATTATTTTTCGCAATGTGCACAGAAACGCCCTTTTGCGCCGCAACCTCCATTATTTCCAATACTTGTAGCGTCGATCGACCCAGCCTAGAAATTTCTGCCGCAACAATGACATCGCCTTTTTCTGCATTCTCTAAAATGCTGCCTATAGCACGCTCACGCCAAGAAGATTTGCCACTGACAGTATCTTCAATAAACGTTAACGCATTAATGCCTCGATGATTGCAATAATCCAAAACACCTAATTTTTGATTCTTGGCATCTTGATGATCAGTAGAAACGCGTAAATAGGCAAAATTTGTCATATTTTTTGTCTTATCTAATAAAACCTAAAATCCAATTTAATTGGACGATATATGTATTATTTAAATGTAAATTAGTATACACTTATAGTCTTCATAAAACCATCGTTTTTTGTGGACAAAAACAACCAAAATGTTTTCCGAAACAAAACAAAATAAACGGATTCGCGTTTTAAAAGACGAAGAATACCAGCAAATTTATGGTCTTCCAATGTTTAGTCGAGAAGAACAAGAATGGTTTTTTGAATTAACTCAGCAAGAGCTGTCTGTTTTAGATACCGAGGCTACGATCGAAACTAAAATTGATGCCTTATTGCAATTGGGTTATTTCAAAGCAAAGCAAAATTTTTTTACTTGGACATTTAGTAGTGTTCAATCTGACTTTGATTATATCCAACATAGATATTTCGATGGTGTAATAACAACTAAAACTACAATTGGCAGAAAAGCCAAACACAATAACCAACAATGGGTGTTATCATTATTTGGTTATGTATTATTCAGCAAAGAAAAACATAACAAGCTGCTATCAGATAAAGCAACTAACGCAGCACGACTGTCTACAGATCCTCTTTTTATATTTCAAGAAATTTTAACCTGGTTTGAAGAAAACAAGCTCGTTCTTGCTGGTTACACAACACTACAGGATATGATTTCTAATGCATTATATGCAGAACAAGAACGGATTAGCACTATTATTAATGCTCAATTGACAAATCTAGAAATAAAATCGTTGTTACAATTGCTTGAGCAACAAGAGGGTCATTTTAGAGTTACTACACTAAAAAAAGAACCTAAAAATTTCAAACCCAAAGCCATTTATAAAGAGATTGAGAACTTTAATAGCTATCTACCTTTGTATGAAATTGCCAAGCGTGTTCTACCTCAACTAGATATATCGAAGAAAAGTATAACTTACTATGCTTCACTAGTTGAACATTATACCGCTCAGGGGTTAAATCGAACCAAACAATTACAGTCCTGTTTGTGGTTATTATGTTTTATAAATTACCGTTATCAACGCATGTGTGATAATTTGGTCACCATGTTTATCTATATTTTCAATCAATATGATAAAGCCATTAAAGAAAGCACCCAGGAACTCTTATTAGCTGAAGCATTGGGCGAAGCAGCACAAAAAGCGGTAGTCGCTAAATTAATGCGCTTTTATATCGATAAAAATATTGATAGAACTCAACCTTTCAGCAGTATTATTGAGAAAGCTTATTCAATTATCGACCCTGAGCTCATAGAGCAAGTGGCTAATCGATATGAAAATCATAAGTTCAACGAAAAATTTACATGGCAGAGCATTGATAACTTAGCACGAACATATAATCCCTTGCTGCGTTCATTGCTCAGAGTTTTGCCATTTACAAGCAATAAGCACCGTTCATTACAACAAGCGCTCACTTTTATCAAAGCTACCCTTGATAATGATATGTCATTAACCAAGGTACCCTATAAGAATTTCCCTAAGCAAATTATATCGGCTGCTATAAAAGAGCATATTCTCGATGAAATAGAGCAGATGATTCACGTTGATCGTTATGAATATTATTGTTATTCAAAGATCACCTATTATTTAGAGAATAAATCTCTTTTTATCAATGACAGTACAAAGTTTCGTTCATTAGAGTCAGAATTGCTCCAAAATTGGCCTAAAGAAAAAGGAGCCGTGCTTAAAAAGCTCAGTAATTCTCGGTTAGACCAGTCGGTTGATCAATTCATTGAAGAAAAAGCTAAACCGCTGGACAAAAAAATCATTGAAATCAATGAAGCCATCCAGAATGGCCAGAATCCAGATGTTAAAATTAAAACAGCAAAAGATGGCTCTATTATTTGGACATTGCCTTATACAAAGAAAGACGTTGAGCTTAATAATCCTTTTTATGAAAAAATTCCCACGGTTAGTATTAGCCAGGTGCTGCATTTTGTGAATCAGCATACTCATTTCATTCAACAATTCACCCATATCAAGCCCCATAAAGCGAAAAGCCAGCTTGATGAGTTGTGTCTTTTTGCCAATCTTATTGGCAAAGGAACGAATTTAGGCTCTAGCAAAATGGCGGATTTATGTGATCTGCCACAAAACGAATTAACTACATCTGATCAAAACTTTATAAGATTAGCCACATTACGTAATGCCAATGATGTGATTAGTAATGCAATTGCGGCCTTACCTATATTTCGTCACTGGAATTTTTCAGCTGATTTATTGCATGCCAGTCTAGATGGACAAAAATTCATTACTGAATTCGAAACATTACTTTCAAGATATTCACCAAAGTATTTTGGTTTGATGAAAGGTGTTGTTGCATATACATTGTTGGCCAACCATATCCCACTGAATGTTAAGATTATTGGCGCCAATGAACATGAAAGTTGTCATTTGTTTGATTTGATATATAACAACACATCGAATGTTCAACCTGATATTTTCTCAACAGATACAGAGGGTAGTAATCAACTGAACTTTTTGTTGCTTTACCTTATCAATAAGGTATTTGCTCCACGTTATCGTTCTTTATCAACCAAAACGGAATCTATCATTTCTTTTTCTGATCCAAAGAAATTTAAAGATCACCTTATTAAGCCATCAAGCCAGCTAAATGTTAATAGATTACTCAAACAGGAAAATAACATTCAACATATTTTGGCTTCACTACTGATCGGCGAAACGAATCAAAGTAATATCATTAGTAAATTGAGCTGTAATGCATTTAGTAATCAAACCAAATTTGCATTATGGGACATGAATGCGGTTTTAATGAGTGATTATTTGTTAGATTACATTAGCGATGTAGTCGTGCGTCAATCAGTGCAAGGCGCATTAAATCGAGGCGAGGCATACCATCAATTACGCCGCCATATCAGTTTAATTCATGGTAAAAATTTTAGCGGGACAAATGATAGAGAAATTTCTGTTTGGAATGAATGTGCTCGCCTATTAGCTAATGCAACTATCTATTACAATGCAAGTATCCTTACAAAGCTTATGGATTATCACGAAAGGGGCGGTGATATAGCACAAGCAAATTTGATCAAACAATTTTCTCCTGTTGCATGGACTCACATTAATTTTTATGGTCGTTACGATCTATTAATAAATGATGTCTCTATCGACCTTGATAAAATCATTAAACAATTATCAACAATTTCCATTGAAATGGATTGTTTACATTTATTGAGCAAAAATTCCGAGGTTCAGTTATATGCCGAAATATAAAGATATAACGATAATTGAGTGTATCAATGAGGAGACTCTATGCCTCACCTAATTATTATTGCAGGCCCTAATGGGGCTGGGAAATCTACAGCGGCTCCAGCTTTATTAAAAGATGCGTTGCATGTTGATAATTTTGTTAACGCGGATGTCATAGCCCAAGGACTTTGTGCCTATCAACCTGAAAAAGCAGCCATTCAGGCTGGTCGTATTATGTTAGATCGCATTCATAAACTTGCAAATGAGGAAGTAAATTTTGCATTCGAAACAACCTTAGCTAGCCGAACTTTTGCGATGTGGATACCCAAACTACAAAAGCAAGGCTATCAATTCCATTTAATTTTTTTATGGCTTCAAAATGCTGATCTTGCAGTTTTTAGGGTTAAAGAACGTGTTAAAACAGGTGGTCATTCTGTTCCAGAATCAACCATTCGAAGACGATACACTGCAGGATTAAAAAATTTCTTCAATTTATACAGTCCATTGGCAGACTCATGGCAATTTTATGACAACTCAAATACCAATCACCTTTCTCTTATCGCTTCAGAAGCCAAGCACCACAGTCTGATTATTAAAGATGAAGAAGTATGGAAACAACTTTTGGAGATTTCTAATGAAAAAAGATAAAAATTTGCTCGATGATAACATCACAAAAATTCTTAATGATCCAGATAAAGTAACAAAAATCATCCAATCTGGTATACAGGATGCATTATTAAAGCATAAACAAGCAGGTAATCAGGTCTGTGAATGGCGCAATAATAAAGTTGTTTGGATTCCAGCCGACAAAATTGTTATTAATAAATAGGGATCAAATGGGGTGGCAAGGAAGAGTTGAATCTAGGGAGACAATTTCGCGGGTATTCTTAAAAGACCCCTTGATGATACGGCAAACAAACGGTGCAAGCATACCAAGAGGATTAGTAAGACCCATAAAACCAAAGATAAAAGTACGGGCGGCTATTTTAATGGACAAGAGCTGGTTTTTTTGCTGTTGATAACCGAGAAAGTAACTATACCAGTAGGTTTTGGATTTTATGAACCTCAACCAGAAATGTCCTCCTGGCGTAAGATATACAGTACCCAAAAGAAAAATGGAGTACCGAAACATCAAAGAGCAGAAAAGCCTACCCCTAACTATGAAAAATATCCAACTAAGTCACAAATCGCATTAAATCTACTCGGTGAATTTACGCAGTCTTTTCCTCAAATAAAAATCCAATGCATTCTTGCAGATGCTCTTTATGGCTCAAGTAAATTCTTCTGCAAAGCCTGTGCTCAATGGGGTATTCAAGTTATTTCTCAGGTAAGACACAATCAAAAAATAAAAACGCGCGGTAAGTTTATTACCATTGAAGAATATTTTAAACGCTACTCATATGGTACTTGTCGAGAAATGGCTATTCGAGGTACTGCAAACCAGTTGGTTACTCTTGATGGAGCCCGGCTACATCTTAAGGCTCATGGTTGTAAACGCTCTATCGTAGCCATCAAATATGAAGGTGAAGAACATTACCGCTATTTAGTTGCTTCGGATTTAACCTGGAGATTGACTGATATTGCTTCAGCCTATACTCTTCGTTGGCTCGCAGAGGTTTTTATTCAAGACTGGAAGGGGTATGAAGGGTGGTGCCAGTTAGCCAAGCAGCAAGGTGACGAGGGATCACGCCAAGGCCTGATACTGAGCCTGTTGTCTGACCACTGCCTGCTCTTACATCCACAACAGAAAGCCTTGGTAGATAACAAGCTACCCGCATTAACTGTAGGTAGCCTGCGAGACTTAGAAAGAATCAACGCTGTAATAGAGTCCATTCAATCCTTGGTATCATCTGATAAAGCCAATCCCCTCATTCATTCAATTTCTGAAAAGGTTGCTGAAGTGATTCACTTGCGACAATCTGCCAAACATATGAGCGGGAGAGACTTGGGAAAATTAGGTCCCTCTGAAAGTTTAAAATACCAAAAATCTGCTGCTTAAGTAGAGAGTAGATTGATTGTCAACATAAAAAATGTCGATCATCGAGTATCACCTATCTGTCGCTGTCGGTATTGGGTTTATTGCTTTAGCAGGAGTGGCCGCAGAAACCGGAGTCATCATGCTCGTATTTCTTAACCAAGCCTTAGAAAAGGTAAAGCTTGAGGCGTTACAGCAACAACGTGCCTTGACTCGAGTGGATGTTTTTGATGCGGTAGTGGCTGGCGCCCTTCTTAGGCTTCGCCCAAAAGTAATGACGGTCACTGCAATTATTGGCGGTCTATTACCGATCATGCTATTAAGCGGCACAGGGTCTGAGGTGATGAGGCGAATTGCTGCCCCAATGGTTGGAGGCATGCTCAGTGCCACGGTACTTACCTTGATTGTCATTCCGGTGGTCTATTTGCTTTGGCAGCAAAGAAAATATAATAAGTAATGAATAACAAAACTATCTAGCTGTTTTTTTAAATATTCATTAGGGATAACCTGAACTCTACTCTTTAGAGTAAGGACTAGCATTCTATCCACATAATTCCTGCGGCACCGATAGAAATTCTTTATAATTTATTTACATCGATAGGCATTACCCTCTAAAGTATGTTTATCGACTAAATGCGTTTTAGGATTACCGCTATAAGTGGCTTTATCTTTTGTAATAACTAAAGTATCGCCTCCTAACTGGGCCGTATTATTTTTCAATGTATTTAATTCGTCTTGATAAAGATGCTCGTGGGATTGATAAGATTGACTGACGCCATTCACATCATATGCAACAACTTTGCCCAAATTTTTGCACTGTTTCATACCGACACTTGATGGAGCAACTGTGATGCTCTGTGCTTCAGGCAATAAAGGGACATTTTTGCTGCTACAACCAACAAATCCAAGAACTAAAAAGGGTAAGACATAGCGGTTTATTGTGTTCATTTATTGTTTTTCCTTCCAAATTGTTCTTATCAACTTTGTCTATTAGTGCGTAATTTTCTTGAAAAAAAAGCTTTCTCCAAAAAAATATTACCTGTAAGAGTAACAGCAAAACAAGACAACATCACTAAATTAGCTCTACTAAGCAGCATCTTTAATGACTTTATTTTCTAGTCCAACATAGAAAAGGATATCACTAACGGAAAAGGAGAATAATTATGTCTCATTTTTTTAATATATTTAAAAAATCAAGCAACTGTAATGTATCCTTCTTAGATATAGGTTTTTTAAAATAAGTAGCTCTATCCTGAGCTTTTGTATCCTCGTTATGTGAGGCGGTTAGAATTATCATCGGTGTATGTTGATTTAATACCGAATTTTTTTGTATGCGCTCAATTAGCTCATAGCAGTTTATATTTTTATTCAAACTCTTATCCACTAAGATAAAGTCATAAACTCTCATTAAAGCCAACTCTAATACCGACTCATCATCCCAAGCCATATCGACTAGATGGTTGAGCTCCAATAAGTGTGAGCGGATAAGAATACGCGATCCTAATGAAGACTCAACCACTAAAAAACGTAACGAATTGTTATTTCGTCCATTCCGCTCTAATTCATTCATCATGCAACCCATTCAGTGATACATAAATAGCCAAGACACTCATTAAACATTCATTTCCTGATATTCAGAATGTCCTTTGTGTGAGTTAAGTAAGCGCAGACCATTCGCTACAACAATTAAGCTTGCTCCCATATCAGCAAATACCGCCATCCAAAGTGTTGCCAATCCTCCTAATGCTAGAATAAAAAACATTCCTTTGATTACAAGAGACAACGTAATATTTTGGCGAAGAATACGCGCCGTTTTTCGGCTTAAATCAATGTATAAAGGAAGCATGGCTAAGTTATCATTCATTAACGCAATATCTGCTGTTTCTAAAGCGGTATCGGTACCTTTCCCCATCGCAAAACTAATTGTGGCCTTAGCTAAAGCGGGTGCATCATTGATTCCATCACCCACCATTCCCACCGTTTTATATTGTTCCAAAAGACGATTTATTGCTTGTAATTTTTCTGTAGGCAAGACATTCGCCTGCACCTCATCAATCCCCACCTCTTTGGCTATAGCCATAGCCGTCAGTGCATTATCACCAGTGAGCATGGCTGTTTTAAGTCCTTGTTGATGCAAAGCTTCAATAGCCCATTTACTCGTAGCACGAAGCGTATCGGCTACCGCAAAAACTGCCAAAACTACTGCTGAATTACTTAAAATAACTGTCGTTTTTCCTTCTTTCTCCAAACGCTTGAGCTCTTGCTCTACAGCAAGAGAGCATACCTTATTATCCTCTGCCAATTGATGATTCCCGACGTAATACAGTTCTTGTCCAACAATACCTTGCACCCCTCGGCCGGGAAGTGCTGAAAACTGCCCTACTTCGAACAAGGATTCATTAGGTTGATTTTGCCGCCAGTATTCAACTAAAGCATGCGCAACTGGATGTTCCGAATGACTATCTAGGCTTGCAGCAAGTAATAAGAAGTACTCTTTGGGTTGTTTTGTATCGTAAACGATAAAATCAGTCACTACAGGTTTTCCTTCGGTTAAGGTGCCTGTTTTATCCAGAGCAATTAATTTTAGCTGGTGACCCATTTCTAAATAGCTGCCTCCTTTGATTAAAACACCGTGTTGTGCCGCTGAAGCCAATCCGCTGACTACTGTCACCGGTGTAGAGATAACCAAAGCACAGGGGCAGGCAATAACTAATAAGGTTAAAGCCTTATATATCCAATCATAAAAGGGGTAGCCAAACACTAAAGGAGGAACAAGTGCAATAAAAAGGGCAATCAAGACCATAATTGGGGTGTAATATTTTGCAAACTCATCGACAAAGCGCTGCGTTGGCGCTCGTTCACTTTGTGCCTGCTCAATGGCTTTGCCAATTTTAGCAAGTAAGGTATCCCCTGAAGCCTTACTGACTTTAACTTCAAAAGCACCGTGCTCATTTAAAGTCCCCGCAAACACAGCATCACCTACTTGCTTACTCACAGGCATGGACTCGCCTGTAATCGGTGCTTGATTAACCGTACTTTGTCCCGATATCAATACCCCATCAAGCGGTATGCGCTCACCGGGTTTTACTTTAAAAACCGCACCAACTGCTACATCCTCTACAGGCATAGTCTGCCATTGACCATTATCCATCTTAATTTGAGCCACCTCAGGCGCAATTTGCATGAGACTGCGGATAGCTAAACGTGCCTTATCCAGAGAATAACGCTCGATGCGCTCGGCAAGGGCAAATAAAACGGTGACCATTGCTGCTTCCGGCCAGGCACCGATAATCATAGCTCCTGTGATTGCAATCAACATCAGACTGTTAATGTTCATGGCTTTGGTACGCAACGCAAGCAACCCCTTTTTAAGGGTAGGTGGGCCGCTTAAGATAATGGCAAGCACTGCAGGAAGAATTACCCAAATTGATTGCTCTTTTGCCCATAAATAAGCAGTTAACTCAGAACAAAGCGCTAAAAGACCTGCCAAAGCAATAAGTCGCCATGAGGAATCAACTCGCCTCTCTTCTTTTGCCGAGGTACTGCCTTGAGTGCGCACACTCATGCCTAACGTTTCGATTTGTTTTTGCAGCACATCAATAGCAGCATGACGATGGTGCACGGTCACTTCTTCAGCAAGGAAATTAAAATCCATCTGTTCCACTTCAGGAATCATTGCTAATTGCCGCCTGATTAATTGCTCTTCAGTAGGGCAATCCAGCCCTGCTACAAAAAAAGTGGTTAAAGTTAGAGGCTTTGTCATAATGAATTCCCGCATTGGCCGCAAAATTTTGCACCAGCAACAACAGTGACTCCACAAGTGCATTGAGTATTCTCAAGGCCGCTGCCACATTGACTGCAAAAACGTGCTCCAGGAGCAAGAGAAACCTTACAGCGCGGGCAGTTCAACCCTGCTGACTCACGATTAGTTGAATAATTACCGTGTTGGCTTTTTTGACCATGATGAGAATTTTTGTAGTTGTCATAATGTCCACCCAAAGTTCCAAGCATGCGTTTTAAAAAACTCATATTAATTCTCCGTCTCTTCAGTAAAGTGTTTGAGCATGTCCTCTAAAATACAACGAACATGCATGTCATAAATACTGTAAAAAATATGTTTTCCTTTGCGATTAGCGACTAAAAGGCGAGCTGATCGCAACAAGCTCAAATGATGACTGGCCAAGGGCACTGAAAGTTGCAGTTGTTCTGCCAGCTCTGAAACTGACTTCGTGCCTTCCAGGCATACCAAAAGAAGTTTTAAACGATTAGGTTCACCCATCAGGTGCAAGATGTCACTGAGCGTTATAATTTGATCTTGGTTTAGCATAATCAATCAAACAGTTAAATAAGCATTTAACTATTAGTGTAGCTTATTAATAAGAGTTGTCAAAACACTGTCCGTTGTCTTTTGCTCAAAAGAGCTATAATTAAATCAATATATTTTTGCATAAGGAAGAAGAATGACGTCCCTTCTTTCAAGTCATAGTCTTCTTATCCTCTTAGGGATTCTTTTTTTTATGGGAATAATTTTGATAACTCTTGCAAAAGGAAGCTCCGGCCACAAAATGAACTTTATAACACGCTTGGGATTTTACCTTGCTCTTGTTTCATCACTTATCTTTGCTATCGTGCTCTTCCTGGATGTCTTGCCACTTTTCTTAAAATGATATGATTACTCATATAGTTACTGACTCACTATAGAAATCACTAGTCCTTGCTGGATTGTTTAACCAGTGATTTTTTGTGTCGCTGATGAAACAAGTAATATAAACCAGGCAACACTAAAAGTGTTAGAAATGTTGATGAAATAATGCCTCCTATGACCACCGTTGCCAAGGGGCGTTGTACTTCAGAACCCGTGCCTGTAGCTAAAGCCATCGGCACAAAACCCAAAGAAGCCACTAAAGCCGTCATGAGTACCGGGCGAAGCCTCGCCAGCGAGCCCTGTAATACTGCATCCTTCAAATACATTTTTTTCTCATCATGTAGTTTATTGATAAAGGTAATCATGACAAGACCATTAAGCACTGCCACCCCTGATAAAGCAATAAACCCGACACCGGCTGAAATGGACAAGGGAATGGCTCTTATCCATAAGGCAAAAACACCACCAGTTAATGCCAAAGGAATACCACTAAAGACTAAGAGCGCATCTCGTACTCGACCAAAGCTCATAAACAGCAATAAGAAAATGCCTAATAAAGTGATGGGAACGACGATTTGTAGCCGTTGGGAGGCTGATTGCAACTGCTCAAATTGGCCACCCCAATCCACCCAATACCCACTCGGAATTGTAACATTCTGGTCAATCCGTTGTTTGGCTTCATTCACAAACGAGCTTAAATCTCGGTTACGTACGTTAGCACTCACCACCACGCGCCGCTTGCCGCTTTCACGACTTATTTGATTCGGGCTTTCACTACGCACCATTTTGGCTACTTCACTCAAAGGAATAAAATGCTCCTCGCCATCTTTTGCCAAAGGCAAAGGAATAAACACTTGGCGCAGTACATTGGGATCTGTGCGTAAACTTTCCGGCAAGCGTACCACTAAATCAAAACGTTTGTCCCCTTCAAAGAGCTCACCACCCTTTTTGCCGCCTGTGGCAATCACAATTGCGTCTTGAACGGTACCAATTTGTAATCCGTAGCGCGCCAAAGCATCGCGATTGATTTCAACGGTAAGTAGCGGTAAGCCACTGACCTGCTCTACCTTCACATCAGCAGCACCTGGGACTTTTTTTAATTGGGCGCTAATAGTTTCTGCAACTTCAAGCAAAGTATTCATGTCATCACCAAATACTTTCACTGCAACATCACTGCGTACCCCAGAAATCAATTCATTGAACCGCATTTGAATGGGTTGGGTGAACTCATAGTTATTACCAGGAATTTGCTTTACTGCTTGCTCAATTTCCTGGACTAATTCCTGTTTGGTTTTTTTAGGATTAGGCCAATCCTTTCGAGGCTTTAACATAATAAAGGTATCAGCGACACTGGGTGGCATGGGATCTGTTGCCACTTCTGCAGTACCCAGTTTTGCAAAGACTCGTTTTACTTCGGGAAATTGGCTTATCCGCTCTTCGACTAAATATTGCATCGTAATGGCTTGAGTTAAACTGGTTCCTGGAATACGCATGGCATGCAAGGCAATATCACCTTCATCAAGGCTTGGAATAAATTCTCCGCCTAAACGAAACGCAAGAAAAAAACTCATTACAACCAAAGCAACTGCGGCTCCTATCACCACCTGTCTTGCATGAAAACAGCGGCGTAAAGCTTTAGCATAAGCAAGCGAGAGATAGTGTACTAACCAATTTTCCTTTTCTTGTACGCGTCCGCCTAGAAAAATCGCCACGGCTGCCGGAACAAAAGTCAGCGCAAAAAGCATGGAGGCGAGCAGCGCAATAATTACCGTTTCAGCCATGGGCAAAAACATTTTTCCTTCAACACCGGTGAGTGTTAAAATAGGTAAATAAACAACCGTGATAATAAAAACGCCAAAGATACTGGGCCGAATCACTTCGGTAGTAGCATAGGCAATGACTTTCAAACGCTCTTCTAAATTTAAAATACGATGCAAGGCATGCTGTTGTTCACCCAAATGCTTAATGCAGTTTTCAACAATAATCACCGCACCATCCACAATTAAACCAAAATCAAGCGCACCTAAGCTCATCAAATTGGCACTGATTTTATTAGATACCATCCCTGTAATGGTAAGCAGCATCGATAAAGGAATCACCATCGCAGTAATAAGGGCTGCTCGAACGTTGCCTAAAAAAAGAAACAAAATCACGCAAACGAGTAATGCCCCTTCGAGTAAGTTTTTCTTAACCGTATTAATGGTGGCGTTCACCAGTAAGGTCCGATTGTAAACCGTGACAGCTTCAATACCTTGAGGCAAGGTTTTATTGATTTCTTTCATTTTAGCAGCCACCCGTTCAGACACAGTACGGCTGTTTTCACCCATAAGCATAAATACAGTACCTAAGACAACTTCCTTGCTGTTCTCCGTTGCAGCACCAGTACGTAACTCTTTACCCAGTGCCACCTCAGCAACATCACGAATTCGAATGGGTGTCCCTTCAAAACTAGCAATGACAATGTGTTCAATATCGGAGATGTTTTGAACCTGGCCCGGAACGCGAATTAAGTTTTGCTCTCCATTGGTTTCAATATACCCCGCGCCAACATTCGCATTATTGCGATCTAATGCTTCAACGACATCGTTTAAACTTAAACGATATCGAACTAGCTTCATAGGATCGGGGGTTATATGAAATTGTTTTTCATAGCCGCCAATGGTGTTCACTTCCGCAACACCTTCAACATTACGCAGTTGTGGCTTAATGATCCAATCTTGAACGGTACGCAGTTCCGTGGGGCTATAGCGCTGACTTGCAGGCACATTAGATTTATTAGTTACCGTATACATAAAAATCTCACCAAGCCCAGTTGAGATAGGACCTAAAGTGGTTTCTACTCCTGGTGGGAGCTTATCCTTTACTTCTTGCAAGCGCTCATTAATCAATTGCCGCGCAAAATAGATGTTAGTTCCCTCTTTAAATACGACAGTGACTTGCGATAATCCATAGCGTGATAAAGAACGGGTGTCATCCAAATTAGGAAGCCCGCTCATGGATAACTCAATAGGAAAAGTAATTCGTTGCTCCACCTCAAAGGGTGAATAGCCTGAAGCTTGAGTATTGATTTGCACTTGAACGTTGGTGATATCAGGAACTGCATCAATAGGCAAACGTTGAAAATTATAAACACCATAAACAGCAATGACTGCCGTAAACAACAAAACAAACCAGCGATGTTTTAGGGAAAAACGAATTATTTTCTCAAGCATCATTCATCCTTAGTGATCGTGGCTTGCGCCATCCTTACCTAATTCAGCTTTAATAAAAAAGCTGTTTTTACTGACATAATGCTGGCCTGGATCAATACCTGATACCACTTCCACCCATTGGTCATCTTTTTCACCCAAAATGACCGGAGTCGCCTCAAAATAATCGCCTTGCTGGATAAAAACCACATCCAGTTCATTCATCTGTTGGATGGCAGACAAAAGGATTGCTACGGGTACCGTTTTTTCTTTAATGGTAATCGCTGCATTAACATACATACCAGGCAACCAGACACGAGGCTCATTAGAAAGTACTGCGCGTGCTAACGTTGTTTGACTGTCTTCGATGCCTAATGGCGCAATGTAGGAAATGATGCTGGTGGACTTTGGCGTTCCCTCATCTCCAGTCACCGTCACTTCCATCCCTTTTTTTACCAAGGGCGCTTCTTTACGATACAAGGTAAAATCAGCCCACACATTAGCTAAGTTAGCCACTTCATAAATGGGTTTGGTATTTTGTGCCAGCTCTCCATTGGTTGCGTATTTTTGCACTATAGTTCCGGTCATAGGTGCATTAATTGTATAATTTTGTAAACTTTCGTTACTCTCAATCGTGGCTAATACTTCCCCCTTGGTTACTTCTTCTCCCAGATTTTTAGTCATTGATTTTATAATTCCTGAATAGCGCGCATAAATAGGTGCTAAAATATCTCGATTGGGAACAATTTTACCTACGACCTTTAATTGGGTTTTAATCGTTTGGACTTGAGCCTTTGCCGTTTGAATATCAGCCGCCTTAAGAATGGCGGGAACAAGTTTAACTCGCCCTTCGTAGGTCGCATAATGCCAAGTATAGCGTTTATCCTGCAGTTCTAGCTGAATGCTCACATCAAAAGAATGAGGCTCTTCAATCACCTCAACGCTTTGTAAAAAATTCTCAACAGGAACGAAGGTAATTACCTCTTTTTTATCACCAAATCGCGTTAATTGAACACTTAACTGCGCTTTCCCAGGTGCAATGGATTCACCATTTTTGTAAAGATAGGCGCGAAAATGGGGTGGCATGCCACGTTCAAAGATCAAAAGCTCAAGGGCCATATCTCCATCTTTAAACAAGCGACCACCTTGTGGGCCCTTTTCTATAGTTTCTTGATTATTGTTTTCTTCAGCGCCATGAGATGCTTCAGTGGCCCATAATGAACATGAGCTGAATATCAAAAGCAGTATGCATATAAAGAATGATTTAATATGATTCATTGACTCTCCTTAATAGGATTTAGTCCTAAAAGCCCAGTAAGTTGAATTATAGCTTTATGATAATCCGCATGCGCCTGTTGGTAATGGCGCTCTTCTTCGTATAACGAATTAAGGGCTGTGGATAATTCAATGTAAGTGTAACGTCCCATTTGGTAGCCGTCCTGTGCCAATTTGATCGATTTGCGTGCCAAAGGCAATAACGAATTCGTCACTTGAGTGGCCTCATAGTGACTTTGCTCGGCTTGTAAAAAAGCGGTATAGACATTTTGACGCACATCAAGGCTTGTGCCTTGAAGCTCATGAGCCGTTTGTGTGTATTGTGCTTCGGCGGTTATGATTTTACCTTGATTTCGATTGTAGACGGGGACTTCTGCAAAAGCAGAAGCCACTACAGCATTGCTGTCGTCATCAGAAAAATGACGACCCCCCAGTTGAATGTTTAAATCCGGCCACACCGACTTTTTCACTGCAGTTATGGTCGCGCGTTTAGCTTGTAATTGCTGTTGCAGTTGCACTAACTGCGGGCTTTGCGGTAATTTTTTGAGTAATTGAAGCCAGTTCAATGAAACATCTGGGAGACCCTTATCCACCAGGGATCTGTCGACTCGCAAACCATCTCCTAATAAGCGAGCCAATTTTGCACGCTGCAACAAAGCATCGCGAGCCGCTTTCTTTTCTTGGATGCGTGCTTCTCCCAATCGTACTTGTGCTAAACGCAAATCTAATTCAGCGCCAGCGCCTGCCTTAACCCGACTCTCGATTGCGCTGACAATGTCTTGGTTAAGTCGAATGAGTTTTTTAGTGACCTGATGCCATTGCCCAGCATAAAGTGCATCCACATAAACCACGCCAACTGCCATATAAAGTATCGCTTTTTGTACTTGAATTTGCGCAAGAGAAGCCAAATAATCCGCATAGGTTACTTTTTCAAATACTGCAATCGATGTCCCAAAGGGATAGGTTGAGTCACCGAAGCGGTGGTTTCTGCAGCTTCATAACTCGAATAACTCCCCGAACCGCCAAAATTTTCTGCCGTCAGCGTTAATTGGGGGTTGGGATAAAGACCGCTTTGAATAAAATAGCCGCGCATCGCATGTGCTTTATCTATTTCAGCTTGTAATTCGGGATTATTGCGATAAGCAATGTCCAGAGCTTGTTTGAAGGTAAATGGGGTGGCCGCAAGCACTTCGCTCATCACAAAGTTGATTGCAATACAAAGCACTGAATAAAATAAATAACGCATTCCCTACCTATTAAGTAATCCATACCAAACTTTATTGTTCCAGTGTATCTTGATTTTAGGCCTTGATACATCCTATTGCTAAAAAAATCATGTGAAATCTAATACCAAAACACTGAAATGGTACTCAAATTAATATACACTACTTTTATAGTCTCTCGTCCTAATTATCCTATGTTGATGCGATTGTTCTTAATTTTATTAATGCTCTTGACTGCTGAACTAAGAGCCCAATCATTAACCATAGGGATAGTAGCATACGACCCACCATTTTCAATGAATGCCGACAAAAATCATTTCTTTGGATTTGACATCGAGCTCATGTCGGAACTATGCAAGCAAATCAGTGTCCAGTGTCATTTCGAACCCATGCTGTTTGACGCGCTGTTTACAGACATAAATGAAGGGAAAATTGACTTGGCGATTGCAGCAATTACCATCACAAACGAACGGCAGCAAAAATTTCTTTTTAGTCTTCCTTATCTAGCCAGTGAAGCACGTTTTGTTACCACAAAAAACAGCTTAATCAAAACGCTTAAAAAGCTTAACAATAAAACAATAGGCATTATAAAAGGTTCACTCTTCAAACAATTAATTACTCAGAAATTTAAAACCAACTTGATTAAAGAATATCCCTCAACCAATCAATTAATTACTGCCTTAAATCAACAAGAAGTGGATGCTCTGCTGATGGATGATTTTTCTGCTGATTATTGGATAGCCAATAATAACACCTTGTTTAAAGGAATAGGGAGGCCCTTCTCTGTGGGGATTGGTTATGGAATCATGGCCAAAATCAATTCCATAGTGCTGATGAATCAAATCAACCAGGCCTTAAAACACCTCGAAAAAAATGGGGTGTATTTATCCTTATATCAGAAATATTTTCATAACATACCCATGCATTAATATTAATCATAATATGAAAATAGCTTTCTAATATAATGAGTTTATATCCATTCACAACATAGAAAAATAGGTTTATATTGATAGATTCTTAACTCCACCCACCCTAACTGAAGGCGAAGTAATCATGAAAAAAAGCATTCTTCTTTCTATTTATGGAGGACTTATTTTTGCTTTAGCCTCACAAACAGTCCTGGCCGATGAAATTCCCAGTCGCACCTTACCGATGTCTGAAATCCTAAAAATAATACAAGCACGGGGCTACAGCGCGATACGAGAAGTAGAATTTGATGATGGTTTATATGAAGTAGAAGCATTGGATGGGAAAGGAAATCAAATTATAGTGCGCATGAATCCTCATACAGGTGATTTCATCAAAAACCCAATACCCAATAAATACCCCATCTCAATACTCGAGGCTGCACAGAAAATTGAAGATGCTGGTTATCATACCATCTACAAAATTGAGGTGCATGGCAGTCAGTATGAAGTGAATGCCCTTGATAAAAAGTACAAAAAAGTAAAATTAAGATTAGATGCCAGTACTGGCAAAATTTATCATCTTGAGTAAATATATAGAGCAAAAAATAATAAATTTGCCTATTTATTTTTTTGGTGCTAATAAATATTAGTAACAATTTTGTGTGTGGGTTTTAATATAGTCATAATCAATGCACAATAAATACTCTGAGAAATTGACTTTGTCTGAAGCAAACAATAGCAATGAAAACATTTATGTAAGCACCTGAGATAATCGCATCTATTGATGAGATAATCATCCTTATTCAACATTCAAAGCATGTTTGCATAAAATAGGAGAGAATCAATGTGGCGTATTCGATCCATTTCACCTACTTTTGCAGCCCTTGGTGCAGCACTATTTTTTGGGGCTAGTACGCCGATTGCTAAGGAGCTGGTGGGACAAATACCGCCTTTATTGCTAGCTGGATTATTGTATGTAGGAAGTGGTGGAGGGTTAATTCTAATACGCTTAATTAAGGATCGCGGATGGCATCATTCGACCTTGGTAAAAGGGGACTGGCTTTGGATGACAGGTGCTATTAGTTTCGGTGGTGTATTGGGACCTATCTTGTTGATGGTTGGTTTACAACAAACAAGTGCTGCTAGAGCGTCGTTGTTGTTGAATCTTGAGGCTGTACTCACTGCTTTATTGGCATGGATGATTTTCAAAGAGCATACATCATACAAGATTGTGCTCGGTATGCTTCTGATTGTAGCTGGAGGAATTCTCTTATCGTGGCCTCATGGCGTAGCAAGCCAGCAAAATACTCTTGGGCCAATTGCCATTGCAGGAGCCTGTTTATGTTGGGCGATTGACAATAACTTTACCCGGAACATTTCTGCTGGCGATCCTTTGTTCATTGCAGGAAGTAAAGGCTTAATCGCAGGGGTTGTGAATACAAGCTTAGCGCTCTTACTCGGTATAAGCATTCCCAACTGGCAAACAATTAGCTATGCATTTTCTGTCGGGTTTATCGGTTACGGAGCCAGCCTTGTTTTATTCGTCCTGGCTTTACGTGGTCTTGGTACTGCTCGAACAGGCGCCTATTTTTCAACAGCACCGTTTATTGGCGCCGCCATTGCCATTTTATTTTTTCAAGATAGGCCATCAATAGTCTTTTGGGCTGCAGCACTATTAATGGGAATTGGTGTATGGTTACATCTTACCGAGCATCACGAACACGAACATAAGCACGAGCCATTTTCACACGATCACCGACATATTCATGATGAGCATCATCAGCATACACACGAATCCCATTGGGATGAAAAGGAGCCCCACGCTCATGCCCACCATCATAAAGCGCTTACGCATTCGCATCCCCATTATCCCGATATACATCATAGACATCATCATAAATAAACCAGGATTCGATAGTATCTACGCACCTATTCCAGGGGCATCCTCATTTTTTTGTCACTTATCTGGTTTTTTTAACATTATAATTTTTTAATGGAATGGTTCTAATAGAAATTTTTAATGAACTCAAGTGGAGATTGAAAAATTACTACTTTGCAATATACTTATTTGCAGGTCTACTTATAGAAATAAAAAGCACAATGAGTGAGATAAATAAAATCGCCCTATCAATTAAGAAGTACATTTGGATATTGTATCTGGTAAAACATGATCCCAGAATTAGTTGGAATGAGGTGGTCAAGTAAATTGACACACCCAGTTAAGCAACTTTCTTAAATTCCCCCCAAACCCGTTCAAACTGATTCGGATTCATA
>NZ_LNZB01000060.1:711416-792416 GCF_001468085.1 Legionella waltersii
CTAAATGAAGGTGAATGGTTACGGTTAATTTTAAATTAATAAATTACTGATATACTATTAATATATAGATTTTCTATGAGGCACTGGTATGAGCACTTCGAAGTTTGACGCAGTAATGAATTCAGTAAAATCAAAAGCTGTATCTGCAAAGAACTCAGTAAAAGAGACTGTTGCTAAGAGAATTACTGACACTCGCTGGATGCATTTCGTTAATGAAGAAATTGAAAAGGCAGCCATGTCGCAGGGGGGGAAAGTCGATCCTTTATTAAGAGGCGCCCAACTTGGCATCAGTGATAAAACATCATTCGATGCCTCTGCTTTTGATAAGGTAGATGCCGTTCGCGTTGGTGATTACAGCGGCTTTAATAAAGACACGAAATTACCCAATGGAGTCAGTTTTGTTGAACGTTTGAAGGATGATAAGGACGATAACGAACATAAAAAGTTCGTAAGAGATAAAATCAAGCAGTCATTAGCACAGCCCCCTGAACTTGCAACTGTTAAAAAGAATTTCAAAGGCCTTTCTGAAGATTTTAAAAAACTATTAGCAAAGGTACCACAGACCTATTTTGCGGGTGATCTTACCAAGTTTATGGCCCAGGAAGTTACAGAGGCAAGGCAAAAGCTCGTCGATCAACAGCAGCTTGAATTACGTCAACTTACAGAAAACTTTAATGACGATAGTGTTAATGGTTTTAAAAGCCATTTTATGCAAGCAACAGGCACTGATGAAAATGATTATCCAGCCGCTAAGAAGAGAGTAATAGATGACCTAAAAGCATCCCATACCAAACAACTCCAAGAATTTGACAACTCGTCTAAAGAATCGTTGAAGAATCTTGAACAAGCAGCCAGTAATCAAATGCTGCAAATTGGTTTGATCAGACAAACCATGATCCACAATGAAAAGCAAAGGCAAAATGTTCTTAATGTACAACAGGCTTACCACGAGAGACGTAAAAAAGAGGATCCCAATTATGTGATGGATCCATTGCGTGTTGATCTGGACGGCTCTGGAGATGAAATCAGGTTATGTGGAATTACACTCAATGATTTTGAACGTTTATACACAAACAGTGGCAAGGAAATTATTAAAACTAAAAACGATGAAACCGGTACCGCAACTTGGACAATTAGTTTCGGTCTTAAGGATAGACTCCAGTTTTACAACAATCCTGTCCATGACAATTTAAAGGCTGATTTATTGCTCATGGCACAAGCCGTTAGATCTGCTAATCCTGATGATGAAATTACCATGAATCTCAAAGGATTCCATAGCGATGAAATTGCTAGGGAAAAAGCAAGGGTAGCCTATGAGGCTTGTATATTAGCAGGATATCCGCCTGAAAAAATTAATATCCAAATTAATGGAAAAGCTATTCCTGTAATGTGGAAAAAAAACGACAAAGGTAAAGACACGGAGGACATTGATGACAAGGCTCTGTTCAAAGATCATCAACATGAATATGCCACTCTCAAGAAACAATCCGAGGAAATCATAAAAGGAATGGGTAAATTCAAACCCATACTGGTTGAAAAGGGAGGGACAACTCAAGAAGAAATGAAACAAGAAGTGAAGGGACTCCGTGAGACCAGAAAACTTGAAGAAGCTAGACTGCAGCAAGAAGCTGTAGATGAAGAACGACGAGTATTACAAAACAACTAGTCATTTCTAGGTTGTAGTTGAGTAGCTGATGGTTCATTCGCTCCTATAGTGCTGAGGAATCAGCTCCAATTATAGTGCCCCACTAAACTCTTCTCTCATGGTCAGTAATGTCGGGCGTTTCGCCTAATGGCGCTGCCTTAAGCAGGGTCATTCGTGAAAGCAGATAGTTTCGTATCCGCTTGATGAAGAGCGCGGCTCTGTTCCTTCTTTGCTGTCTGAATCAAATCCTAGTCACAGCAGGGAGTGAACCGAGCCGCGCGCGTAAGCAAGCGGACCGGTACGGGCCAACCTAATGACACCGGTTAAGGCAGCGCCGCCATTAGGCGAAAGACTCGACCTTTGGTATAAATGCCCCATTTAAAACACTGAGTCGATTCCCCAGCCCTTAGGGCCACGATTTGGATTTAGAACAAAGCAAACCAAACCGCGACCGTAAGGGAGTGAATAACTGCAGTGACGCACTAAACCAGCTGACTGGCTTCACTAAAATCATACAACAACCTCATTTTTCCAAATAATTTCAATCACTTGATAAATATAACTATATTCCTACTTAAAATTTTGATATCTTAACCATTGTAAATGGACTTAACGAGTTGGCTAAGGAGATGGCTATGAGTGCTCGTCGATTTGATGAATTTGATATTGAAGTGGACGATTTTAGTGATGCAGAAGAGGCAAACATCACCGAAGCAAGTCCGTCTACCAAACTTGAAAGACGACGAAAAATTGAAGATCTTTTCGAAGAAAGGCGATTGAGGGAAGAATTGTCTGACTTTGAATAAGGTTGATGTACTTTTTACATGCATCCGACTCACTAAACCCTTAACATTGTTATACACTATATTTTTATACTGTATAAGTCTTGGGGATTAGAGGACATGTGTTTTTTTACTATTTCCATGGCTAAGTGGATATGATCCAGGTGATTATCATTAATATGGTACTGCGTTTTCGCAAACGTCTCTAACGCTTCACCGACTTGTTGATAAGCAAGGCTCAATAGTTTATACAAGGTATCTATCTGATCCTGTGTGTATTGACCCTCACGTAAGCCCTTTTCTAATTGAGACACTGTTTGAATACCACCTAGGCTTTTGGTGTCATCGGGAGAAATATTGGATCCAATGAATAAAACGGTATGATCACATTCCCCATAAAAATGAACGCCATTGAGGTCTGCTCCTGAAAAACAGCTGAACCCCTTTATGTTCTTTCTAAACGTTGAGCCTGCTAATTTAGCATTCATGAAATTGCAATCATTTACGTCTTCATTAAATTCACTTTCATACAAATTTGATTCCTCAAAATCCACTTGGTTCAATGCCTTGCTAAAGTTTGAATGAGCCATTTTTTGACGCATCTGTTGCTGCGAGCCTATTGGTTTTTGCTGAGTAATAATTTCAATAAAAGTCATTTCATCCACCTTTGCAAAAATTTACTTTCTTGGAGACTTGCCTGCATGAATACTCTCATGGGGGCTATCATCAGCAACACGTGATAGAGCATAAACATCTTCTTTGCACTTTTTAATCCGTTGTTCAATTTCTGATATTTGTTCCTCTGGTGTCACTTTCATTAGCTTATCTTTCTCTAATATTATTTGTAATTCAATTTTACGGATAAGCTTGGGCAAATAATAGTGTGCATAACGCTCTTGCTTATCAGCTGGATTTGTAATAAACCTAAACTGAGATATAGGAGCCGCCCTCTTGCCTAACTGATTTTTAAGTTTTTCTAGACGCATCTCATTTGCTTTCAAAGATTCGAAGAGTAATCTTAACTTATTCAGCAGATTTTCCTGCTCTTCGGACAAAAGATATTTCTCTCCTTCAGTTGCCTCTTCATCCACTATAGCAAGCGTTACGCCAGTTGATTTCTTTTGATGTAGCATCATTTCTCGGTTTAAACCAAAGTCGATCGACTCCTCCAGCTGATTCATCAAACTATTTATGACCAACTCGGATTGATTATTTTCTGGATCTAATTTTTTATATAACTCTGGCATTTGAGTTTGTACAATATGAGCCACACACTGTTTAAGTTTGTCTCGAGCATTTTTAAAATCAATTTGTAAATCACCCTGATTTTCTAGAGTCGCATTTATCAATTCAGTTTTGCATCGTCTAAAATCATCAATTAATCTAAAAAACTCGCCATTGTCATGAATGGCTTTCCAAACAGGTTGAAAACCCTCCTGATATTCTGCAAGTCTTCTTGACGCTTCTTCCTCAGAGATGTTGTTTAAACCTAATTGCTTTCTGATTCCCGAAGAACCTCTTGCTTCATAGGAGCGTGCATTTAAGGATTGTTGAAACTCGCTACTTGATAGCTGACTATGAGTATGTCCTACAGACATGTAATTTGAAGAATTAATGCCCCATCGGGCTACATTGATTAGAGTGGTTAATACAGTCATTTGCACATGCGCAGTAGCTGTTTCTCTTTCTTGCTGATCTGTCGAGGTTTTTGCTCTTTTTAAAGCACCAACAAGAAACACACCTGTGTCCGAGACATTACCAATCAGTTTACCAGTTTTCTTTTCCCGACTAAATAATTGGGACTGAGACTCCTTTTTACCAGCTTCTTCAAAAATCAAACCTGTTTCCATAAATTGCTTTCGGTCATAGTAATCATTGATGATTTGCAATAACTGCTGCTCTTTTTCTGGGTATTGTTCATACAGTACTTCCAATGTACTTTCAAATACCTCGTTTTGATCCAAATTCACATGCTCAATATCATTAAGAGCCTCTTCGATTGACTCTCTACTTATTCCAAGTTTCGCTATCTCATGGCATGCCCGTCGAAAGTTGTTTGCTGGATTGAATATCTTTCCAAAAATCGAGCTGTTGTCGCAAATGATGTCTCCAATTTCAGCATTTTCTCGATGCGTCGATACAACAACTGTGCCGTCCCTATTTATTTGAGCTATTTCTGCTTCTAAAAAAGGGATCCCTGTACCATAACTTGTGTCAGGAAACCCAGAGCTATCAGGAAGGTAAAATTGTGGTGGCTCGATGTTATACCTCTTGTAAAAAGCTAAATACTCAGCGCGTACTGTTTTACCAACATCCTCAATCAATAGATGGACAAATGTTTTCTGTGGGTCGTGACCAGGTTGACCCGGAGCTATATACCTCGCGCTATTAGGGTGAATCATTCCTTTCAAAACCTTATCTTTATAAAGTTCCGGTGAAGGATACTCCATACTAAGCATTTCCTTAATGAGGTCAGTTTGAATTCGTCCACCGCATTGCCAAGCTGTTTTACCAATAGCAGAAGCTAAATTGGGTAACATTCTTAATGTCTCTTTCTCATGTGGACTTAGTTTATCGCTTCGATAGAGCTCTTCTAAAACCGATTGTTCAAACTGTGCAGTATCAACCGCTGTAAGATCAAAATCCGATAATTTTCTTTGAGTTTGATGAAGTCTTCCGAAAATGGATAGTGCATGTTCCATGGTTTGCTCATCAGGTAAAGGAGCTATGCCCTGCTCATGACAAAACTCTAGTGTTTTTTGCCGTTGCATTGCCAGGAGCTCCTTCCTTTCCTTGTCACTGATACTGCTTGTTAAATACTCACTGCCTGGATTATCAAATAAGTAACCACCAAATTTAGGACCTGATCGATCGGTAATAAAATCTCCATAAACTAATGGTTGATTCGAAATGTAGTTACTTAAAGGATACATTTCACCATCAATATTTATCTGAACGACTTGGTTCAATACTCTTTCGCGAATGATAAAATTTTTAAATTGAAAATTAATCCAATCGATGTGTTCCATATCTTGTGCATAAGCAAGTGCTGGCCCCCAAGGATCTTCAATTATTTCATTGAGGGAGTTATATCTTTTTGTGAGTAGATAGGCATCTGTTGCAAAAATTTCCCATACCATAATTTAGTACTTGGCTTTAAGTATTCTTTTTTAAAGTATAGATAATTTATGAACAATTGCTTTTTAATCGGTCATTTTGATCCGAATTTACAACGGTCAAGTGCTGTGTTGAATGGATTTATCCAATCCCTTACGGCTGAGGAATAGACTCCTATTATAGTCCCCCAACTAATCTCTTCTCTGATGGTCAGTAAGCTTAGGTCCGGCTCTTCACCGAATGGCACTGCCGTAAGCAGCGTCATACGTGAAAGCGTATAGTTCCATATCCGCTTGCTGACGCGCGCGGCTCGGTTCACTCCCCGCTGTGACTAGGATTTGATTCAGAGAGCAAAGAAGGAACCGGGCCGTGCGCGTCAGCAAGCGGAACGATGCGGGCCGTATAGATGAACCTAATGACAACGCTTAAGGCAGCGCCATTCGGCGAAGCACCCGAGCTTTGGTATAAAGGCCCCATTTTAAACAATGAGTCGATTTCTCAGCCGTCACGGTCGCGGCTCGGATTTAACACCTAGCAAACTGAACTGAGATCCTCAATTCGTACACAGAGCCGCGACCATAAGGGAGCGGATAATCGTTTACTGTTAATTTCCAGCTCAAGCGAAAGGAAGGTGGCCCCCCCTAGGATCCGTCACCATTTTTCGCTCTAGGGAAATAAATATCAAAACGTACTGTTTTGCCGATAATACTGGCTTCTGGTTTTAAAAGTGCTCCCACTTTTTGAGGCCACTTAACGACTACTCGCTGTTTTACACGCGATCTAGCTATCTCTATAAGCTCGATCACATCCATATCTGGTCCTATCAAACTCTGAAGGGCTTGCATTTCCTTTTTAACCAGTGCTGATTTGCTACGTTCAGGGTGCATGGGATCTATATAGATGATATCTGGATATTCTTCATGGGACAATGAACTTAAATAGGTAAATGCGTCACCTACTGTTAGAGATAAGCTCATTGCCGCCATATCTGATTCAGAGCGCCTGGACAAAGCGTCTGCTAATAGCGTAGCAATGATAGCATTGCGTTCGACCATTAAAACCTCTGCTCCAAAGGAAGCTAATATAGCAGCGTCTTTCCCCCAACCAGCAGTTGCATCAATTATTTTAAGTCCTACGCCTGGTTTGCAAGCTCGAACTAATCCTTGTTTTTTCCCCTCACTTTTTCTTCTTTCCCAAGTAGAATAGCTGAAATCGGCTGAGAGCAAGGAGAATTTAGGTAGTTTTAAGTTCAGTCGATCTTCAGAAACGTACAAACAAGAAGAGGCATTTCTATCAATAGATAAACCAAGTCTTTCTGCTAAAGCTTGAGCTATAGGCAATAAGTCATTGCTTTGATAATCAACCGACTTAATCACAGTCATGATTGATGTAACAAGCTATTCACGTACTGCATTAAAGACTGAAAAGCAGGGACTTGGGGGTATTTTTTTAAGGCTTCCAAATCAGTCATATTGGATAGAACTAAAATTGGTGTTGCTCCAGCTGCAATAGCTGCTTCAATGTCAGATACTCTGTCACCCACATAAGGGATACCTTGCAAATCGCAATTAAAATGCTTAGCTAATGCCAACAACATTCCTGGTTGAGGTTTTCGGCAAGAGCACCCTGCATCAGGCATATGAATACAATATTCAAGCGCATCTATATGCCCTTCGGCTTTCTCGATAATGCTTAACATCTTGGAATGAATAGCAACTAGATCTTTTTCAGTGTATAAACCTCTGGAAACACCAGATTGATTGGTTGCCACCCCTATTTTATAACCAGCCTTGCTAAGCTTCGCAATGGCTAAAACATTCTCAGGAATAACGTTAAACTCATCAGGGCTCTTGATGTATTGCAAAGAGTCGTGATTGATGATGCCATCTCTGTCGAGTAAGATGACTTTGTTCATACCATCTGCAACAAAGAGATATCAGCCACCCCGCTTAATAACGATTGCAATTGCTTTAATAGGGCCAATCGATTATTTTTCACCGCAGTATTATCTACCATAACCATCACTTGATCAAAGAAAGCGTCAACCGGCTCTTTCAAGCTCGCTAGTAGCTTGAGTAACTCGGTGTAATTACCTGAGCAATACAAAGCATCTGTACGCATAGTCATCTTTTTAATTTGCTCATACAATCCCTGTTCAGCCGGATGTTCAATAATACTCTCATTAACCTCTAAAAGGGCTTCAGCCTCTTTTGATGACTGAATTAATAGATTCCCCACTCTTTTACATGCAGAAGATAATGAGGCAGCCTCACTCATAGCAATAAACGATTTCAAGGCATTTAGTCTTTTATCCAAATCATAGAAACAATCATCTTGGCGCGCTTTAACCGCATTAACCAAATCAACACTATACCCCATGCTTTGATAATAGGATTGCAATCTATCTAAGATAAATGGTTTTAACTCAGAAACCATTGTGATTCCTTCTTTAGGCAATACAGTCCCATAACTATCAAGAGCTTCTTTGATCAATGTGGATAAATTCAGAGGCGTATCCATAGAAGTCAAAATTCTTACAACAGCAAGAGCATGTCGACGTAATTTGAATGGATCTTTTACACCACTTGGTTTCTGTCCAATTGCAAAAATTCCAACTAAGGTATCTATTCTATCCGCTAGTGACAGCGCTTTTCCCAGATTGGACTCAGGAAGAGAATCACCTGAAAATCTGGGCATGTATTGCTCATTGAGGGCCTGAGCCACATTCTTGTCCTCTCCATCATGCAAAGCATAATAGTATCCCATAATACCCTGTAATTCAGGAAACTCACCCACCATTCCGGTAAGCAAATCACATTTACTAAGAGAGGAGGCTCTGTCAGCCAAGTCCTCTTTAATGGATAAATTGCGACTTAAAAAATTCATCACAGTAGCAATGCGCTGTGTTTTATCGTAAACACTACCTAATTTCACCTGAAATACGACCTGTTTGGTAGAAATAATATGCGTGCTTAACGGAAGTTTTTTATCTTGTCTAAAGAAAAATGCAGCATCACTTAGACGAGCACGCATGACTTTTTCATTTCCACCGACCACTTTCACTGGATCTAAACTCGCAATATTTGAAACAGTGATGAAGTGAGGCAATAGCTTTCCATGTTTATCTTTTAAAGCAAAACACTTCTGATGTGATTGCATTGAAGCGATTAAAGCCTCTGAAGGCACATCAAGAAATTCTTTATCAAAATTAGCTAATAATGCTTGTGGCCATTCGACGATTGAACATACTTCATCAACTAAATCATCAGGCATAACAACATTTGCTTCTAATTTAGAAGCTATCTCTTGCACTTGATCAAGAATCATTTGCCGCCGTTCGGAAAAATCAGCGATGACAAATGCATCTTTCAATTGCTTTTCATAGGTGCTTGCAGAACTAATTACGATGGGTTCTGGATGATGAAAACGGTGCCCACGACTTGTGTTTCCAGTCGTCACTCCAAGAATTGAAGTTTCAATGATATCATTCCCATACAGCATCACTGCCCAGTGCACAGGTCTTGCAAACTCATCATGACCATTCCCCCAACGCATAGGCTTTGCAATAGATAAGGAACTAATAGCTCCTTTAATTAACTCTGGTAATAAATCACTTGTTTTTGCCCCAGCGTGTACCGTTTCAAAAACAATCCAGTCTCCTTTATCGGTTTCTATTTGTCGCAATTCACCGAGATCAACTCCGCAAGATTTTGCAAAGCCTTGTAAGGCTGGAGTAGGTTTACCTTCTTTATCATACGCAGCGATGAGTGCAGGTCCTTTTTTCACTATATTCTGTGTGGCTTGTTGGGATTGAAGCTCCTTAACCACCACTGATAAGCGTCTAGGTGTGGCGTATCGTCGAACTTCACCAAAACTTAGTTGTGCTTTTCCAAGCGCTGAAATGAAGTGATTTGCTAATTCATCTGCTAAAGGCCAAACTGAACCAGAAGGTAGTTCTTCACACCCTAATTCAAAAATAAAATCATTCACCATTGCTCACCTTTTGCATAGGAAAACCTAAAGCCTCACGTGCTTGATAATAAGCCTGGGCTACTGATCGGGATAAGTGTCGTACGCGCAATATGTATCTTTGTCGTTCTGTCACTGAAATGGCCTTACGTGCATCCAATAAGTTAAATGCATGAGACGCCTTGATAACCATTTCATACGCTGGAAGGGGTAATTGCAAATCAATTAACTGTTGAGCTTCTGCCTCATAATAATCAAATTGTCGGAATAGTTCTTCGACATTAGCGTGCTCAAAATTAAAAGCAGACATTTCTACCTCATTTTGATGAAACACATCTCCATAGGTGACTAAACCATTCTGTGTATAGCCCCAAGGTAAATCAAAAAGATTATCTACCCCTAAAATAAACATTGAAATTCGTTCTAATCCATAAGTTAATTCGCCTGTTACTGGCTTACAGGGCAAACCACCAACCTGTTGGAAATAAGTAAACTGTGAAACTTCCATGCCGTTTTGCCAAACTTCCCAACCCAAACCCCAAGCACCCAGAGTAGGAGACTCCCAATTGTCTTCCACAAAGCGGATATCATCGTGCAAAGGATCCACACCTAAAGCACGTAAGGAGTCTAAATATTTATCTTGGATGTCTATAGGAGACGGCTTTAAAATCACTTGAAATTGGTAATAATGTTGTACCCTATTAGGATTTTCACCATATCTACCATCAGTAGGTCTTCTAGAGGGCTGAACATAGGCAACAGACCAAGGTTCAGGGCCAATCGCGCGCAAAAAAGTTGCTGGGTGAAATGTACCTGCACCAACCTCCAAATCTAATGGCTGTAAAATGATACAACCTTGTTTGGCCCAATATTGTTGCAGAGTAAGGATAATGTCTTGGAATGTAGTGGGCTTGCTCATGAAATTCTCAAAAATAAACAACTATCAAATTACTCGTAGTTAGGGCTTTGCTTTGTTAACCACCATTTAGTTAAGGCAGCATTCTCGCACTGGCATGGGTCGATCTATAGAATCAGCCCGATGCCAAATTCAGAACAGGTTCCCGCTAACGCGGGAACAACTGAGTTTACTTTAACGGAGTAGCGGCACTCGTTGTGCTCAGCCCAAACCACATTAAAAATGGAGCTTAGTTACCCGCAGCTTTCTTTATCAGCTCTCGCAAAGAGTCTTCGCTTGCAGCGCCTGGGATAAATGATGGCTCAGTACCTTTTTTGAACTGACCATCTGGAGTCGCAGCAATAATAAATGCTGGAGTCCCCATCAAATGCATTTTTTCAGCCAATTGTCGATTTGCGTCTAAAATGTCTGTCACTTCTTTGCTGTCCATGTCCTTCTTCATTTTGTCCAAATTCAAACCTACTGATTTCGCAATATCCATAACTACTTTATCATCTAGACGTTTATCTGTTTCAATGAGTGCATTATGCATGACTTGATATTTTCCTTGCATGCCTGCAGCTAATGCCGCTCTTGATGCAAAATCAGAGCTCTTACCGAAGATCGGAAACTCTTTATAAATGACTCTTAAACCACTGTCCTTTTTAAGCAAGTTATTTATAGTGGGAGACATTTTTTTACAGTGAATGCATTGATAGTCAAAAAACTCAACCACAGTAACGCTGCCTTTGGGATTGCCAACCACAGTATACTTTCCTTGGAATAGTTGATCCGCATTCTCTAAAATTGCTGCCTGCGCCTGTTGTTGCATGTTTTGCTGTTGTTTTTGTTGTAGCGCTTGTGATGCTTCAACCAAGACCTCTGGATTAGCAACTAAATAGTCATGTATCACTTTTTCAATGTCTTTCTTCTGGGCGTCTGTCATTGGAGGGGTTGATGTATCTGCAGCCATAATGACAGGCGATATTAAAGTAGTTGCCAGAGCCCCAGCGATTACTAATTTTGTCAATTTCACACTATTCCCCTTATTAAATGTTAACTATAAACAGCAAACTATTTCATTCATTCAAAATCTAAACATTCACTTATTTTACGACCAGCCCGAACCCTACCATTCAGCGAGGAAAAATTCAATATATTACACGACAGTGGTTTAATAGCCACTCATGTTCTAAGAACATTCAGTGAGATTAGCATAGGCTAAAACCAACCATTTTACCCCATGCTCCTTGAATTTAACTTGAACTCTTGTGTGCGCACCACTCCCTTCAACAGCTAACACAACCCCTGTTCCAAACTTAGCATGCTGGACATTTTGTCCGATAGCTAAACCAGACTCTTGCTCAACAAAGTTAACCTGACTTCTACCAGCACTCGTGGGCTGAACCCGTGTTTTTACCCTCACCTCATCGAGAAATTGTTGAGGTATTTCTCTTAAAAAGCGAGAAGGACGATGATACTCCTCACGCCCATACAATCTGCGTACTTCCGCATATGACAAAATGAGTTTTCTCATAGCTCGAGTCATACCGACGTAACACAATCGGCGCTCCTCCTCCAGTCTGCCAGGCTCTTCTATGGACTGCCTACCAGGAAAAACACCTTCTTCCATACCCACCAAAAAAACGGTAGGGAACTCTAAACCTTTCGCTGAGTGTAAAGTCATCAAATGAACGGATCGCTCATGGTCCTCAGCTTGCATCTCACCCGACTCAAGTGAGGCATGTGCAAGAAATGCATTCACAAGAGGCAATTCATTCTCTGTATCTTGTTCATAACGGAACTGTTTAGCGGCGTTAACCAATTCTTGCAAGTTGTCTAAACGAGATTCTGATCTGTCCCCTTTTATTTTTCCGAAATGAGCATACAAGCCACTTGAGTGGATTACTTCAAGAATTTGTTCGTCCAACTCTAATGCTGTCGTTTTAATTTGTAAGCGTTCGATTAACTCAACAAATTTTATCAACGCAGAGCTTGAACGCTGTGCTAAACTATTATTTCGAAGCATCAATTTTGCCGATTTCCAAAGAGAACAAGCTTCCGCTTTACCAAATTGTCGCAGTTCATCGATTGTTTTTTCACCAATACCGCGGGTCGGTAAGTTCACAACCCTTTCAAAAGAAGTGTCATCGTCTGGATTGACTAATAAGCGTAAATAGGCCAGCGTGTCTTTAATTTCAGCTCGATCAAAGAAACGAACTCCTCCATATATCCTATAAGCAATTCCAGCACGCAATAGTGCTTCTTCAAAGTTTCGTGATTGAGCGTTTGAGCGATATAAAATCGCTAAGTCGTCCGCGCTTCCTCCCTGATCCAGTTCCATTTTAATTCGTTCTGCAACAAAACGAGCTTCATCGAGTTCGTTAAAAGCGCTGTACACCAGAATTTTTTCACCTTCACGATCTTCGGTCCATAATTCTTTGCCCATTCTCGAATTATTATTTTGTATCAAGGCGTTTGCAGCATCCAATATAGTAGAAGTTGAACGGTAATTTTGCTCGAGTCTCACCACTTGAGTGTCTTTAAAATCTCGGGAAAACTGTTGAATATTTTCTACTCGGGCTCCTCGCCAACCATAAATTGACTGATCATCATCACCGACCGCAAGTACAGAGGTCCTCTCACCGGCTAGCAAGCGGATCCAAGCATATTGGATGGTATTAGTATCCTGGAACTCATCCACCAAAATAGCTTGGAAGCGTTCACGATAATGCTCTAGAATCTCTTTATGATTAAGAAATAACTCATGTGTCCTCAATAGAATTTCTGCGAAATCAATCACCCCAGCTGTTTGACATGCCTGTTCATAAGCTTGATAGATTGATACTAAGGTTTTAGTAGGGCCATAGCTTAATGGATTAATATGTTGTGGACGTAACCCCTCATCCTTTTTTCCGTTAATAAACGATTGGACCTGTTTGACCTGCCACTGATCAGGATCCAAATTTAAAGTTTGAATGACTCTTTTAATAAGTCTTGCTTGGTCTTCAGAATCAAGGATATGAAAGTGCTCCGTTAAATGTGCTTCGTTGAAATGTCGACGCAGTATACGATGACACAAGCCATGAAAGGTACCTACCCACAATCCTTGAATGGGTGTCGAGAGCATGCTGCTCAATCTAGCACGCATTTCTCCCGCTGCTTTATTGGTAAATGTAACCGCTAAAATTGCGAAAGGAGACAGATGATACTCTTCAATTAACCATGCAATTCTGCTTACTAATACACGCGTTTTTCCGCTACCGGCACCTGCCAACACTAGCATATTACCAAGAGGTGAAGTTACGGCTTCGACCTGCTTATCATTCAACCCTTTAATTAGTGCTGCAGTTCCCATGTATTTATTCCAAGGTAGATAAAGCGGTTATTATCTTCAATTTGTCGTGCAATTCAAAGGGGGTATTCGGCAGAAACTTTGGTATTCAATGAATGTCTTGCATTCAAATCAATCACAGCGCAAAATACAAGGTGTTTTTAGAAGCCAGAATAGGGCTACTCGTTTAATACACTGAACTTACATTCATAAAGGACTCAAATGCATACCCTCTATCCAGCTATCAAACCATATACTCAGCATGAACTTCCAGTTAGTAACCTGCATAAGCTGTATATCGAGGAAACTGGAAATCCAGAGGGGATCCCTGTGATCGTTTTACATCAAGGACCAGGGGCCGGAGCAGATCCACACCTCCGTCGCTTTTTTGACCCCCAAACTTATCGAATTATTTTATTTGATCAAAGAGGATGCGGACGCTCAACTCCCCATTTGGAAATCAAAGAAAACAACACAAAATTACTCATAGATGACATCGATGCTGTTCGTGATTATCTTAACCTAAAAGAATTTGTGCTCTTTGGAGGAGGATGGGGATCTCTATTGGCTTTGCTTTATGCACAACAATTTCCTCATCACATTAAAGCACTTTTAGTTCATCAAATATTTTTAGGTAGACAAGGGGATTCTGACTGGTTCTATAAACATGGAGCTAGCTTAGTTTATCCAGATTATTGGGCTGAGTTTACTGGTAATGTTCCAGAAAATAGATTAGATAATATCCCTCTTTTTTATTCCGAATGTTTACAAGGTCCTAATGAATTAGCAAGAATGGGGGCTGCAAAGAATTGGGCATTGTGGCAAGCAAGATGCAGTAGCTTACAACCTCACTTATACGTTATTGATCAGTACAGCGATCCTCATTTCGCTCTAGCTCTCGCAACATTGGAATCCTACTACATCAACAATCATTATTTTATTGAAGAAAATCAAGTGCTAGCTCATGCGAATAAAATTCGTCACATTCCCACGTATATTGTTCATGGGCGATTCGACTTAGTATCCCCCTTAGCGAACGCATGGGAATTACACAAAGCCATCCCAGCGTCTAATCTAAGAATCGTTAGGGATGCAGGACATTCAGATAGAGAATCTGGAATCATTGATGCTATAATTTACGCCAGTAAAGAAATTTCTAAACAAGGTTTGGAAGCATGTTAGCTGTCATACAACGAGTTACTCAGTCCAGAGTTGATATCAATGGAGAAACTGTTGGAAAAATAAACCAGGGAATGATGATTCTTTGTGGGTTTGAGCCTAGTGACTCATCAGACACTTTAAACCGCATGATTGAACGTTGCCTCAATTACCGTATTTTTAGTGACCAGCAAGGTAAAATGAACCTTAGTTTAAGAGACATTCAGGGGGGGTTATTGCTGGTTCCTCAATTCACATTGATGGCCGATACCCAAAAAGGGTTGCGCCCTGGTTTTTCAAGTGCAGCGACACCGGAACATGGAAGACAATTGTTTGATGAGTTATTGACTATAGCTCAACAACTTTATCCTGGAACGCAAAGTGGCTGTTTTGGTGCAAACATGCAAGTTCACTTATGCAATGACGGCCCAGTTACCTTTCTGATGAAGTTCTAAAGCAGGACTTATGCCCCTAATCCCTTCGTTAATAACAGAGTTCAATTCTGTCATTTAGTGTGCAAAACTCGTCCATTGGTAACTATTTTTTCCTCAATGATGGGGTTTTACGCCAGTCCTGGAAAAAACGACCTTAATTTTTGTCCCTTTCTCCGTTTGCAAGAGCAATAAAGTGGTGTAACATCAATTCAAAGGATCGAATAGTTAGAACAAACATGCGCTCAATTTATATTTTTGCAGGGATGATAGGTACCTTTATATTAAATGGCTGTGCGCACAAAGGGACAAATCCAGAGGACCCCTATGAGTCTTTTAATCGAAAAGTCCATAACTTCAATATGGCTTTTGATGCAACTATCCTTAAACCTCCTGCAAAATTATATAAAGCGGTAGTACCTGGTGTAGTAAGGAAAGGAGTTACCAATGCTTACAATAATATCGACATGTTACCAACTATTGCCAATGATCTCTTACAAGCAGAAGGAAAATGGTTCATAAAGGATTCATGGCGCTTTGTTATAAATTCAACAATAGGCGTTGCAGGAGTCTTTGATGTTGCCACCAAATTTGGATTAACACCTCATTACAATGATTTAGGAATTACTTTTGCAAAGTGGGGCGATAAAAAATCGCCTTATTTAGTTCTTCCATTGATAGGCCCCAGCACTATTCGTGATGGGTCTGGATGGCTGTTCCAGTTTGCATTATGGACCCCTTATTTCTACATAAAAGATGACGCAGTGGTCTTTAGTTTAATTGGTTTACGTTATCTTGATTTACGTACTCAGCTCTTTGATACTGAACCTTTACTAAACCAAGCATTGGATCAATACGCCTTTATAAGAGATGCTTACTTACAGCATAGAAATTACCTAATTGCAGGCACTGAGCAAGACACTGGCCAACTATTTATTGAAGATGCAAATGCTAGTCAAGCAGCCTTAGCTGAATCCAAAGGAGCCGCAAAGACTGGATTAGGTTCAGACTATGTGGATGAGTAAGGTTCTAAAGAGTTTGAACACATCTGTTTCTGCTCCCTTAATGGTCGCAGCTTAGTTAGCTCAACTTAGTATCCAAGATGCGACTATTAGGAAGCAGATGCTTTATTCTTTAACGTTGCAAGACAACGTAAGTAATCACCAGCTATATCCAAAGCAGTTTCGGCTTCAATTTCCCGTAAACAAGTTGGGCTTGTGACATTAATTTCTGTAAGATAATCACCGATTACATCAATTCCAACAAAATACAGCCCTTTTTCTTTCAAAGTCGGTGCTAATTGCTTACAAATCCAACGGTCTCTATCGGTTATTGCTACCACTTTCCCTTGAGCTCCAGCCGCCAAATTTCCTCTTAGTTCTCCTTTAGCAGGGATTCTTGCCAATGCATAGGGAACAGGTTCACCATTAATTAATATAATCCTTTTGTCGCCCTGTGTAGAAATTTCAGAAATATAAGTTTGTGCCATTATCCATTTAGATTCTGAATGCGTTAACAGTTCTAAAATAACCGATAAATTACTGCCTTTATCATCCACATGAAATACTGAATTCCCGCCCATTCCTTCTAATGGTTTAAAAATAACTTGTTTATGAGTACTCCAAAATTCTTTTAATTGCTTGATGTCACGAGACACCAGAGTTTTAGGACAACACTGTGGGAAATTTAGGGTAAAAAGTTTCTCATTCGCATCACGCAAGCTTTGGGGTTTGTTTGCAACCAAAACACCCCTCTTCTCTGCTAACTCTAAGGCATAGGTAGTATAAATGTACTCCATATCAAAAGGGGGGTCTTTTCTCATGAGTATGACATCAAAATCAGTCAGTGGTAGAAGTCCTAATGGGTTAATTGTTGCCCACTCAAGATGATGCTCATCCTTCACATGAATGTCATTCATATGCGCATAGGATTGACCTTCTTTGCAAAACAAATCATTCTGAGTAAAGTATACGCAAGACCAACCTAGCTTTTTTGCGCTTTTGATCATCGCAACTGTTGAATCTTTATACGGTTTTATCTTATCCAGAGGATCCATCAGTACCGCGATTTTCATCATTCCCCTCCGATTGCGGCAATTTCTCTAGCCGCCGCTAAAGCAGCCAATCGGGCTATTACACCATAGGAGTAAAAACGATTTGGACAATCGACTACTTCTAAGTCATCACATGGCATATTACACGCTTGGGCAAAAGCCAATGGTTCAAAATGCATCCCTGGTGCATTAAGGTTTTCAGCAACACCTCTCTCTTGATGAACCCGATAAAATCCACCAACAACGAATTGACCTATCATATAAACAACCGGTTCAGCCACTGCACCATCAGGCATCGTTTCAAAGGTGTATACACCTTCCTGGATTATCACACGCTCAACTTTCTGACTCCCTTTACTGGCAGACATTTTTGTTCTTTGCTTTCTGTTTAAATGACGTATATCATCCCCGCTATGGACCATCATCACACTCATTCCATAAGTCCCATTGTCAGCTTTTACCACGACAAATGGCTTATCTTTTATCCCATATTCATTGTATCGCTCTGTGATCAAATACAATATCTTATCCACTGCTAATGCAAGTTGTTCAATACCTTCTTGAGCCATGAAGTCTAGACCATCAAGAGATGTAAAATAGGGAGTAATTAGCCATGGATCAATTGCAATTAATTTTGCAAACTCATTGGCAACTTGTTCATAGAATTGGAAATGACTTGATTTTAACCGTGAGGCCCAACCCAGTTTAGCTGTTGGTCGAATTCTTTGTTGTAAGCCTTGTAAAATCTCTGGGACACCTGAAGATAAATCATTATTCAACAAAATAAAGCATGGGCTAAAATCCGATAAACCTATCTTATCACCTTGCCTCTGGATCGGCTCTATCATTAAGGTTTCCCCATGATCAAGGTGAACCTCTCTAGGCTCCAAAAGCTCAGGATCTAAACTTCCAATTCGCACTATAAAACCTGCTTTAGTAAAGATGGTTTTGAGAACCCCTAAACTCTTCATATAAAATTTATTACGGGTATGGCTTTCAGGCAAAATTAATATTTTAGTGCAGTCACTTTTGTAATCAATTAAAACTGATTGGGCTGCTTGAATGCATAATGATAAAAATTCAGGATTTAAATTATTAAACCCGGCTGGAAATAAGTTAGTATCAACTGGTGCCAGTTTAAACCCTGCATGACGGAGATCCACTGAGGATGTTATTGGTGCAGGGGTTTCTTTCCACTTTTGACGAAACCAAAATTCAATTTCAGCCACTTTACTTAATATGATTTTCTCAACATGATGAAGTGGTCCGGAGTGCGCAGTAGTCAAATGCGGTACTGGGATTTCGTGAGCGTTCATCCTTACTCCCTGATTTTTAAATAAATTGATGTTACCTAGGTTGTGTTGAAATTAAAAGAAAAATTTAAAACTTCCCTTTTATATTCGCATGATCAATCACTTGTTATGTCCTTGAATACAGAACAAACAATGCGGGCAGATTTCTAAAGTTTTGTAGTTATTAACCCAATATACTGGCATAATAAATAAGCATTCTTAATGAATAACTGAACATGTACCCGTTTAAAACCATTAAAGCAACTCTCATTTTAACTCTATTAGGATTCATTTGGGGTTCTGGTTACACTCTCGCAAAATATGCGATGACTAATGGAGTTCCACCCCTAGGGTATGCCTTTTGGCAGTCCCTTGGCCCTGCCTTGTTATTAACATTGATTTGCTTGTTTAGAAGTAAAGCGCAATTGTTAAAACTCTCCAATTGGCCTTATTTCTTTATTTGTGGTCTGGTTGGAATCGCAATCCCAAACACAAACATGTATTTTATCGCAAGCCATATTCCAGCGGGACTATTGGCTGTTTTGGTCAATACTGTACCGCTCTTAGTGTATCCTTTAGCACGATTAACTGGCCAAGAAAAAACAGACGTCTGGCGTTTTATTTCCATACTCCTAGGGGTACTTGGAATCTTCATGATTGTTGGCCTGAATACAATGGGATTCTATTCCATTTGGTCTTTGCTAGCATTGATTAGTCCGTTAGGGTTTGCGTTGTGCTCAATATTTATCAGTGCGAAGCAACCCAAAGAAATGGACGCCTTATGCGCCGCCTCAGGTATGTTATTAACAGCATCCTTTGTTTTGATACCTCTGGTGATTCAACAAGATGCTTTTTACCCACTTACTGGCCCATTCACAATGGTTAAACAAGTGATTGTATTAGAAATTACCCTATCAACCATCGGATATTTGTTATTTTTTGTACTGATTCGAATAGCTGGTCCAGTATTTTATAGCCTCACAGGTGGTATTGTAGCGTTAACCGGTTTACTCTGGGGATATCTCATTTTTAATGAAGTTCCATCCAGTATACAAAGTGTCGCCATTGCTTTTGTTGTATCAGCTATTTTCCTGCTATCTTGGAGACAAACAAAACAAATTCAAGGAGTTTGAACGATGCTTAATGACCTAATCTCACAATTTAATGCTCAAATACAAACCTTTTTTTACTTGATTATGATCATCAATGGAATTCTACACGTTATATTTGCCGGTGCTGTAGCGAGGGATGCAGGAAATTTACAGCGTCTAGGACAAAGACCAGCATTGGTATCGGCTCCTACATGGGCATTTGCAACTTTAATTGGAGGGGTATTTACTGCGACCATTTATTGGCTCTTACATCACTCCAGCTTAACTCGGACATCTATGAGAGAAGTGAGATACGATAAACCGATGTAGCGAATCACTAAATTGTCTGTTGAATCAAAATGCGCCCTCAAATTTGCATAAAGGCGCATCATAATACTACATGGCGTGGGATTTTACTTCATCCCTATTAGGCGTGTCGTTTGACTGTGGCTCTTCAGAAACAGTCTCAACTTGCTTTTTAGAGACTTTCTTATGGGATGCTTTCGGTTTTTCAGTCTTTGTAACTGTTGTTGTACCAAATAAACTACCAAAATAGCCAGACTCACTTGCTTTTGGCTTCTGTAGCTTTAAATACGTTTTATAAGCATCATCTATATTGATAATTCTTAGCTCATGCATTTTGTTCTCAATAGCCTTTAAATCAGTTTCAATTTCATAATCAGGTATATCAAGCACTTGTTCGTTCAAATACCCATTTCGAGGATCCCCTAGTTTATAAATCCTAGTGCGTAAAAACTCACTCAATGCACTATACATATCTGGTAAATCTAGCTTGTCAGGAGTATTCTCTTTACTCAAACCAAGAGCCGTTGTTAATGCGTTATATAGATTACTGTTGGTTGGTGATAAATGTGTGTAACTTGCTTCTATTTTTTGATGAAGATAAAATGCTAACGAATTAAGTACTCGGGCTTTTGAATCTGTTGATTCACTTGATTTATCCAGTAAGCCAATGACTTTGAGCAGAAAGAAACACTGTGGTCTTCTATCAGCAGTAACTCCATTAAGCAAATTTTCCAGTTTGGAGGGGTCAACATCAGTGTCAGCTTTTGGTGTATAATGTTTGATTAACGTTTTAACGCTTTCTATCAGATTTCCTTTGAGCTTTTCATAAGCCACTAATTGAAATGTCATCTTGTTTTCTCCTTAAACTCCATGATGATATTTAGTGAAACAACTTCACTGAAACCCAGTTTAAACTAATTATTTCTTTTCGTCATGCTTTTTCTTTTTACTAACTAATTAAATTTCAATCTATTGATTTTTATTTAAATTTTGATTAATTTTAGCCGCAGAATTGACGTCTATTAAGTGATGGTATGAAAAAAGCAATTAGCATTGTATTAGTCTCTTTTTTAAGTTCCCTTGGATTTGCCAACCAGCAACCCAAGTTGGTATTACAAATTGTTGTTGATCAACTTAGAGGCGATCTGATATACAAGCATCAACATCAATTTACTCATGATGGTTTTAATTATTTAATTTCTCACAGCCTGGATTATCATAATGCACATCATGCTCATGCAAATACAACTACTTGCGCAGGACATACAAGCATAGCTACAGGAAGCATCCCATCACTTCATGGAATTGTGGATAATGAGTGGTTTGATAGAAAATCAAGACAAATGACATACTGTGTAGCAGACAAAGATGCAACAATATTGCCAACACAGCACACACGCACTCAAATCGATGGGCGCTCTCCAAAACTTATTAAAGCATCTACGTTAAGTGATGAAATAGTCCTTGCACAAAAGGGTAAAGCCTTTGCTGTATCACTAAAGGATAGAGCAGCTATATCCTTAGCTGGACATGCGGGTATGGCCTATTGGTTTGATAAAACGAATGGTGGCTTTGTTACTAGTCGCTATTACCTTGATAAATACCCTGAATGGGTTGAAAATTGGAATAAAAGATACATCCCTCAAAACTATGATTGGACATTATCCAAACCCAAATCAAGCTACATCAATGAGGACGTCAAACCATTTCGCCATAATTATGGAGACTTTGGGCAAACATTTCCCCACCATATCGTTAACTCACCTTCCGAAGCCTATTTCAAATCACTTTCTCGCTCTCCCAAGGCAGATCAATTAACAGAGGATTTTGCAGAACTGTTATTGAAGGAAGAAAAGCTTGGCCTATCTGACAATAAAACAGACTACTTGGCCATTAGTTTTTCTGCAGTGGACGCAATAGGCCATCAATTTGGTCCTAATAGCCTTGAAGCAGAAGATAATTTACTGTCTTTAGACAGTACCATTGGAAAGCTATTAAAGGCAGTGGATCAACAAGTTGGTTTGGACAATACAATCATTGTTCTCAGCGCTGATCATGGAGTCAGCGATGGGCCAGCCTACTTAAAAGCTCATCGAATACCTGAGATAAAACCCATTAATACTGATCTGATAGAGCAACGCATTAAATCCCTTCTTCTGCAACAATACAATTTGCCGTCGCAAACAGTAATGTCTGTTACTCCACCTTTTGTCTATCTTGACCATCAACTGATTCTCGAAAAAAAATTGGATATAAGTAAAGTGAGCTTGTTTATTGCGGAAAATTTAAGCAATCAACCTGGAATATATAGAGCATTTCCCCTACCAATGACTCATATAGATAAGGATTGGCTAAGTAACAAAGTCGCTCGAATGGCCTATACCTATCGAGCAGGTGATGTCTATCTTGTACAACCACCTTACCAAAGTTATGGCGCCAAAAACGAGGACCGCGTGTCACATGGAAGCCCATGGCAATACGATAGTTACGTGCCATTATTATTTGTTAACCCTAAATTTCAACATAAGATGTATACGCAACAGGTATTTACTACTGATATAGCCCCTACCCTTGCTATGTTGTTACAGATAAAACCACCCTCTGCAAGTGTAGGGAGTCCATTAACCGAGGTAATCGATCAGTTTTACGACAAAAGTTAGAGCTCTTATGAGAATTGAATTCTAAGCCAAAAAGCCTTACCATTCGAACAAAATAGAATATGGTGCGAATATGACAAAACACGCTATCATTATTGGAATTTCTGGACCTTCCGCTTCTGGTAAGAGCTTACTTGCGAATACAATTGTACGCGAGCTTGGCTCTGATCAAGTAGTCGTTATCTCAGAAGATGCGTATTATAAAGATAATGCTCATCTACCATTTCCTGAGCGAGAGAAAATTAATTATGATCATCCTGACTCCTTTGATCATGAACTATTATACGACCATTTGAGTCAACTTAGAGATGGAAAATCGGTAGAAATACCCATTTATTCACATTCTAAACATTTACGATTGCCTGAAACCAAAACAATAGGTCAACATGCAATTATTGTCCTAGAAGGTATCTTGCTTTTCACTGACAAAGCATTGCGTGAGATAATGGACATTCGAATTTTTATGTCAGCACCACTCGATGTTTGTTTAACCAGACGTTTAAAAAGAGATGTGGTAGAGCGACATCGCTCATTTGAATCGGTTATTCATCAATACGAAACCACCGTTCGACCAATGTATCTTCAATTTATTGAACCATCTAGCCGTTATGCCGACATTATTGTTCCAAGAGGTGGTGAAAATCGTATAGCTATAGAAATGATTCAAGCAAAAATGCGTGAGTTATTGGCTACACACTCAAATTAACCATATTATTCTAGAGGAGATGAATATGGGTTTTTTAGCAGGAAAAAAAGCACTAATAGTAGGTTTAGCAAGCAATCGCTCGATAGCTTATGGAATTGCAAAAGCTTTTCATGAGCAAGGAGCAGAATTAGCTTTTACTTATCAGAATGAAAAACTGCAATCGCGTGTTGAATCTATGGCTGAAGAATTCAACTCGAGTCTTACATTTCCTTGCGATGTTGCTAGTGATAATGAAATCAAATTAGTATTTGATAATTTATCCAAGCATTGGAAACATCTTGATATTCTGATTCACTCCGTAGCTTATGCACCGGCTGATCAAATCAGTGGTGATTACATCGAGTGTGCAAATCGAGAAGGGTTTCGTATTGCCCATGATATCAGTGCATACAGCTTAGTTGCCTTAGCACAAGCAGCATTACCTATGATGCTTGATACAAATGGCTCAATTCTCACATTAAGTTATTATGGTGCCGAAAAAGCAGTACCCAATTACAACGTCATGGGTATTGCCAAAGCTAGTTTAGAGGCTTCTGTACGGTATCTTGCTGCTAGCATTGGGCCAAAAGGGCTACGTATTAATGCAATTTCTGCAGGGCCTATCAAAACTCTAGCTGCGGCCGGAATTAAAGATTTCCGTAAAATTCATTCGGCTTATGCCAACATGACTCCACTAAAAAGAAACGTTACCGCTGATGAGGTTGGAAATACAGCAGCATTCTTATGCTCTGATTTAGCCTCTGGGATTACAGGCGAAGTTCTGCATGTTGACGCCGGTTACCATGCAGTTTCTGCCATGGGCGATATGGAGTAAGCATTGAATTCTGTACAAGTTACTAACATCAACTTGTACAGAGGATCTTATCGAGTATTCTAAGCAAGAATTAGATTATTCAGTCATTAGCCACCTACTGTAAATCATTGTAAAATGATTTACAGGCTTGATGTTAAAGACTCTTGTTGTTCAACCACTACATTCTGGCTGGTGGAATAGGAGTACGGCAGTGGCCTATACACTTGCAGTAGACTATTAAACTCAGTGACCACTGGAATTCGACAATCAAAAGACAAATCGCCTACATGAATCACGGTCGCATTACCAGAACGTAATTCGCGAACCTGATTTAATATCCCTTGAATCTTTCTACCCTCGCCTAAATGTCGACTTAAAAATGAAGGCATCTCTTCATCAGATCCTAATTGCTTTGCTATCTCGGATCGTAAAGCTATCATCGCACATTTCACTTTAATTGGATCTATATGTTTTTCTAAAAGTCGCTTCTCATCCTCTTCAGTCAGCCTAAAGCGATAAGGATCACAAGGGTCCATCGATGAAGAATGAATTCGTTTATCAATAAGATCGTAGAGAACACTTAAACCCAGACTCGCTATACCTGCTCCGATAATTGAAACGCAAGTCGTCACAACAATAATAGCAATCAAAGGATTTAACCCTGCACTAATTGCTAAAGTCGTCAGTATAGGTGTAGCAAATCCTATCATTAATCCGGCTGAAGCCCCACCAAAACCTAATGTACTAGCCATCATTAATGCAGCTTTTACCCACCCTTCTCCATACCACATTCTTTCTGTTCCTTCTAAAAAGTGATGGAACATATAGTATAGAGAAGCTATTGTTAAAACAGCACCAAAAGCCGCTATGCCTATAATGACCAATATTATCATCCACGCTGAACCATTTTCATCTGATTCCTCTTGATCATTTTTTGCAGACGGTTGTTTATTTCTTACATAAAGATCCATTTTATGGCAGTGATAGGCTATGGCATTCACAATACTCCAAGACATAGACGTTGTTTCATCACAAAAATAATTATTGTATTCATTAAGAGTGAAAGGAGAACTTGCATTGAAACTAATTCTGTTGGGTTTAAAAGAATATTGTTTTTGTACGGGTAAACTGGTGAATAAAGGCGTTGATCGAAATATTGCTTCGAAATAAGCGTATACTTTTTCTTTCTCTTGCTTATCTAGATGATAGAAGTATCCATTAGGTGATTCTAACGCATACTGCGTTGCTTTAAAGAGCTCGTCATAAACTTCATGTATTGTAAGAGATCCGCCTTCCTTCTTAATGCAGTATTGATAATGCTTTAATAGCTGACCCAAAAAAAGTTTTAATTGATTATCCGTAAATTTCCCTTTAGCTCCGGCCATGGTACAACTCCTAATACTACTTCCTTACAATCTTAGCGTTATTTAACAAATTTTTAATGTACAAATCATAATCCATCATGCCATAACTTGCTTCAATTTGTTGAACTAAACTATCCTTTTGTTCTTCATCAAGGGACTCTAAATTTCCATCGTTGATTTTTTTTAATCTAACCACAACATAGTCGCCATTTAATAGTTGCACACCATTTCTGCTTTCTGGTCTCAGCAAATTAAATGCTGTGTCATTGATCAAGGAGTTCGTTTTATCACCATCTCTAGATGCAGCAGCAACAGTTTCCCATTTCAGATTATTGTTATCCATCAACTGTATCTGCTTGTCATCCTCAACTGGATTCAATAAGCTAGTTCCTATTTCTTTTGCCTTTTCCTCACCATGCTGTTTTGCTAGAATTTTCTGTATTTCATTTCGTACTTCAATCAATTTCTCTTGCCGAGCTGGAATGTGTTTATTTACTCGTAAGACGATTACCGCATCATTATTTAACTGAATAGGATCACTATTATTCGATAGTTCAAGAACATCATTGCTAAATGCTGCATTAATGACCTGCTTATTTTCAGTGATGGTATCTTTGCCACCCTGTCTTGAGAAGGGTTTAGATTTCAATAAGGGTAATTTTAAACTATTCGCGACCGGTTCCAGTGAATCTGGTGTTTGATAACTAATATCCGTTAACTCCTCCAAATCCTTAGCATACTTGGCTTGAGCCATATCATTCAACAGTTGTTCTTTAATGATAGTACTTACCTGATCCAGCGACTTAGTTGTTACAGGCTTATAAGCTATTAGTTTAAAAATTTCATACCCATATTTTGTTTTAATGGGGTTCGAGATTTGTCCTGGCTTATCTAATAAGGATAGGTCTTTCGCATACTCACTCTGTCCACCAGTAATCCAAGGTAATAGTCCCTTTTCTTTCATAGATAGTTTGTCATCTGATTTTGTAGCTACAAATTTATCAAATAACGAGGGATCAGCCTGAAGTTCTTTGTATGTTTTATCAGCATTCGCTTTGGCTTGAGAAGCCTCTTCGTCACTTGCTGTCTCGGGAATTGAGAACAATATATGTGCTACTTGCCATTGTGCAGGAGTCAAATAATTGCTTTTATTTTCTTCATAATAGCTCGCAATATCTTTATCTGATATCTTTAACTTGGATTTAATTGCTGACATGGATAATAATACATAGTCAATACTGACATGTTCTTCAGTCATAAATTGTTTACTGTTTTTTTCATAATAATTCTTAATTTCTTCATCAGAAATCTGTGCTTGTTTTTCAAATTTAACTGAAGGAACTGTTAAATAGTCATAATCTCTAGTTTGCATATACAAACGTACAAAGCGCTTTATTTCTTCTGGCAATGCGAAAGAAGTACCCATAAAAGCATAGCGTTGTTGATTTAACAACATACCTTGTCTTACTTCTTTTTGAAATGTTTCTGGGGTAAATAACGCGCCACTTAATGCTTGCTGATATCTTTCTGTAGAAAAATGACCGTCTTCTTGAAACTGAGGTATGTTGATAATCGCAGCGTTTGCCTGAGCAGGACTCACCTCAAAACCATAAAGACGTGCTGATTGGACACTCACTTCGTTAGTGATCATTTGATTGAGTACTTGATTTTGCAAATTTTTTTCGTCTTTTGCTGAAAGCTGTGCTAAATCTTGCTGTGAGCGCGCTCGTCTATAATTCGTATCAAAATCTTGTACGCTTATAGGTTCATCGTTTACGGTTACCTTGTAATTAGAGGATTGTCGAGATTGTAAATAATAATCAACGCCAAATAACGTGAAGGTTATAGCAATTAAAACGATTATTACCCAAGCTATAACACCTTGAATTCGCTCATTTAACTTCTGCAGCATGTCTCGAGATCCATTTTAAAATATACTAAACTTTGATATCAACGACTTAAACATAACACTTAAAAAAAACGCGCCTTTCAGCGCGTTTATCTGGCGGAGTGGACGGGGCTCGAACCCGCGACCCCCGGCGTGACAGGCCGGTATTCTGACCAACTGAACTACCACTCCATATCTTGGTGGGTGCTGTAGGGATCGAACCTACGACCCTCGCCTTGTAAGGGCGATGCTCTCCCAGCTGAGCTAAGCACCCAAAAAACTATACTTATTGCACCGCTTCGCTAAGATTCTTACCAGCTTTAAACTTAGCTACTCTTCTAGCTTTAATCTGTATGGGCTTACCAGTTTGTGGATTACGTCCAGTACGTGCAGAACGATTACCTGTTGAAAAAGAACCAAAACCAGGTATTACAACTTGATCACCATTCTTTAGGACTTCAGTAATAGTATCCATAAAAGTTTCAAGAACTCTGCTTGCTGCAGCTCTTGTTAAACCTGAACCACTTGCTAAAGCTTCAACTAATTCAGTCTTATTCATCTTTTCCCCTTTACAGTTAATCATCCGTATTCCAGAGCCGATTTAATCAAATTAACTTGCTCCAGTCAAGTACATACATCCTTGCAGAGCCCTGTACTACAGGGCCACGTAAAGAAATATACCTTTAATTAATGAGCGTGTAAATCATTATTTTTAATTTTTTTTGATCTTCTACTCACAATAGCGCCAGATTGTACATTAATTGGCTTTTCTACCCATGGACTGCGTTGCAAAGCGATTTCTAGCACCTGCTCTATCGTTTTAACTGGGTGAATTGTTAGCTTTCTTAAAATATTATCTGGAATTTCTTCCAAGTCCTTAACGTTCTCATCTGGAATAATTACGTGCTTGATTCCTCCTCTATGGGCAGCTAATAGCTTCTCTTTTAAACCACCTATAGGAAGAACTTGACCACGCAGAGTAATTTCCCCAGTCATAGCGACATCTGCTTTAACTGGAATTTGTGTTACCACAGAAACAAGTACTGTGCACATACCTATACCCGCACTTGGGCCATCTTTTGGTGTAGCCCCTTCAGGAACATGGACGTGAAAATCATTTTTATCGTAAAACTCTTCGGAAAGTCCAAATGATTTGGCTCTACTTCTAACAACGGTCATTGCAGCATGAATAGATTCTTGCATGACCTCGCCCAATTGCCCTGTGTGAGTTACTTTTCCTTTACCAGGCATCATGGAAGCTTCAATTGTCAGCAACTCTCCACCAACACTGGTCCAAGCCAGTCCTGTAACCTGACCAATTTGATCATACTGCTCTGCTAAGCCATATCGGAATTTTTTTACACCCAAGTATTTTTCGATATTACTTACCGTGATTGTTAGTTTTTTTACTTTTTTATTGGATAAAATTTCTTTCACCACTTTCCTACATATGCTGGCTATATCTCTTTCCAAATTACGAACACCAGCCTCACGAGTGTAATAACGAATAATATCTCGTATTGCGCCCTCGCTAATATGGATTTCCCCATTGGTTAATCCATTCAATAGAATTTGTTTTGGTACCAGGTACTGTTCAGCAATACTTACTTTTTCGTCTTCTGTATAACCAGGTAAGCGTATAACCTCCATTCGGTCCAAAAGAGGGGCTGGGATTTCAAGTGAATTTGCAGTAGCAATAAACATAACGTCACTTAAATCATAATCGACTTCAAGGTAGTGATCACTGAAGGTGTGATTTTGCTCGGGATCTAACACCTCTAATAGAGCCGATGCAGGGTCACCACGAAAATCCATAGCCATTTTATCCACTTCATCAAGCATAATTAGAGGGTTTTTTACACCAGCCTTGCATAGTTTTTGAATTATCTTCCCAGGCATTGATCCAATATATGTTCTTCGATGACCTCGAATTTCAGCCTCATCTCTCACACCACCAAGTGCAATTCGTATAAAAGTACGGCCTGTTGCATTAGCAATAGATTGTCCTAATGAAGTTTTACCTACACCCGGAGGGCCTACGAGACATAAAATTGGCCCTTTAACTCTTTTCACTCGCTGCTGTACAGCTAGATACTCTATAATTCGTTCTTTCACTCGCTCCAAGCCATGATGCTCTTTATCTAGAAGTTTCTCGGCTTTATTTAGATCAAACTGTATTTTATTTCTCTTTTTCCAGGGTACTAAAAGCATCCAATCCAAATAATTGCGAATAACGGTGGCCTCTGCTGACATCGGAGACATCATTTTTAGTTTATGTAACTCAGCCAGTGCCTTTTCTTTAGCTTCTTTAGGCATTCCGGCTTTTTCAATTGATTTTTCCAATTGTTCAATTTCATTGCCTTCTTCACCCATTTCACCTAATTCTTTTTGAATGGCTTTAATTTGTTCATTCAAATAATATTCTCTTTGGCTTTTTTCCATTTGCCTTTTGACACGTCCTCTAACGCGTTTTTCTACGTGTAATAAATCAATTTCGTTCTCAATCGCAGCCATTAAACGTTCTAATCGAGTACCGACATCCGTAGTTTCCAGAAGCTCCTGCTTATCATCGACTTTTAATGTTAGGTGTGCAGCAATGGTATCAGCTAGCCTTCCTGGTTCCTCGATACTTGCCAGAGGAGTAAGAACCTCGGGAGGAATTTTTTTATTTAATTTAATGTATTGTTCAAATTGAGACATTAAAGAACGCATCAAGATCCCAATTTCCTGGTCTTGCAGGACCGTGCTAACTTCGGTGATTGGTTCTAAAGTTGCCTCTAAATATCCAGCTTCACTTGTGTACTCTGCAGCCTTCGCTCGTTGTTCGCCCTCCACCAATACTTTCACAGTACCGTCTGGTAACTTTAGCAATTGCAACACACTGGAAATTGTACCTATTTGGAAAATATCTTCCGCAGTAGGATCGTCATTTGAGGATTTGCGCTGTGCTACTAGAAAAATTTGCTTATTATCTACCATAGCAGCTTCAAGCGCTTTAATTGATTTTCCGCGTCCAACAAATAGAGGGATTACCATATGTGGATACACCACAACATCTCTGAGGGGTAAAACAGGCAAGGTCAGCAATTTTGTATGATCAGGTGTTACCATTTCATTTTCAGTCGACATAGAGAACCCTTATTCTAAGGAAAGACCTAATTATTATAATTATCTAATTGAGTATACAAACATTAATGCTGACGAACAATGTGAATCAATCTTTACTGCCTGAAGCAGATCTCTTCTCTTCTTGTTCGTAAATTAATATTGGTTTAGATAAGTCATTGACAACATTTTCATCGATAACTACCTTAATCACACCTTCTAATGAAGGAAGATCATACATAGTATCTAAAAGAATGTTTTCCAAAATTGCCCTTAATCCTCTAGCTCCCATTTTTCGTTCCAGCGCTTTTTTGGAAATAGCAACTAAAGCTTCATCTCTAAACTCAAGTTCTACATCTTCCATTTTAAACAAAGATTGGAATTGCTTTGTTAAAGCGTTCTTGGGTCTTGTTAAGATATCAATGAGCGCAGTTTCGTCTAACTCTTGTAGAGTAGTCACTACTGGAAGGCGCCCTACAAACTCTGGAATTAGTCCGTACTTGATAAGATCATCCGACTCTAATTGACTTAAAATCTTAGAGACTTCATCACCACTGCTTTTCTTATTTTTAAGTTGGGCAGAAAAACCAATACTTGATTTATCACTTCTCTCTCTTATAACTTTATCAAGTCCCGCAAAAGCTCCGCCACAAATGAACAAAATATTTGAAGTGTCTACTTGAAGGAATTCTTGTTGAGGATGTTTGCGTCCGCCTTGAGGAGGAACAGAGGCTACAGTTCCCTCAATGAGCTTAAGTAATGCTTGTTGTACACCTTCACCAGAAACGTCTCTGGTAATGGATGGATTATCTGACTTGCGAGATATTTTATCAATTTCATCAATATATACTATGCCTTGTTGCGCTTTATCAACGTCGTAATCGCACTTCTGTAATAGTTTTTGAATAATGTTTTCAACGTCCTCACCGACATAACCAGCTTCAGTCAACGTTGTGGCATCTGCCATGGCAAAAGGAACATTTAAGATACGTGCTAGGGTTTGAGCCAAAAGGGTTTTACCACTACCTGTTGGACCAATAAGCAAAATATTACTTTTTCCTAGCTCAACACCATCTTCGCTTTTATGTTGTAATCTCTTGTAATGATTATACACAGCCACTGACAAAACTTTTTTTGCGTGGGGTTGTCCTATAACATACTCGTCCAGGAAAGAGGCTATTTCTTTTGGTGTTGGCAGCTTTGTTTCTGTCTTTTCATGAACTTCATGAGTTTCCTCACGGATAATATCATTACACAACTCAACACACTCATCGCAGACAAAAACTGAAGGACCAGCTATTAACTTCTTAACCTCGTGTTGACTCTTTCCACAAAAAGAACAATACAGAACTTTATCACTACTTCCGCTACCAGATTTACTCATAACAAAACCCCTTCTTACAGACATTACCTTTTAGTAATACATGTAAAATTTTAGTCAATAGATATAATATACGCTATATTGATTAATATTAAATTCACCATTTACAAAAATAACACATCTGAGTTTTCTAAAACTCAGATGTCTTACCTACTATTTCTCTATCATAAAGTACTTTATCGATTAGACCATAGTCTTGTGCTTGAGTTGCACTCATAAAGTTGTCACGCTCTGTATCATGCATGATTTGATCAGGTGTTTTTTTGGTATGCTTAGCCATAATATTATTTAAACGCTCTCTTACAGCTAACGTTTCGCGGGCATGAATTTCTATATCGGTAGCTTGACCTCGATACCCACCCAATGGTTGATGAATCATAACCCGTGAGTTTGGTAGACAAAAACGCTTACCATCTGCGCCTGCACACAGTAGCAAAGCAGCGGCACTTGCTGCTTGTCCAATACACAAGGTACTAACATCCGGCTTGATAAACTGCATAGTATCGTAAATCGCCAAACCAGCAGTTACAACACCACCTGGAGAGTTGATATAAAGGGAAATATCCTTTTCAGGGTTCTCTGACTCAAGGAACAACAATTGAGCTACCACTAAATTCGCCATGTGATCTTCTACTTCGCCTAAGAGAAAAATAATCCTCTCTTTTAGCAACCTAGAATAAATATCATAAGAACGCTCGCCCCTAGAGGTCTGCTCTATCACCATTGGCACTAATCCGCTCGCATTGCGGATAATAGTATCTGAATAGCTCGACATGCTTATTCTCCTTTTTTATCAGTGCCCTTTTTAGGGTTCATTACTGAATCATAATCCATATTTATGTATTTAATCTTTGCATCTTCAGCGACCTTGTCAGCAACCATGTCTTCCATAACAAGCCCTTCAACTTCAGCCATATGTTCTTTGCTGTTTTTGTACCAAGCTCGTAATTCATCAGGGCTTTCATAAGCACTAGCAAATTTATCGATCATTGCGTTTACTCTGTCATTATCTACAACAATTTGATGCTTTTTAACATACTCAGAGAAAAGCAAACCTAAATGTACACGTTTTTTAGCTTGATCTTCAAACAATTCTCTTGGGAAATCAGGAATTTTTTCATCATCGCGATGCTCATGTCCGAATAGTCTATGATACATGTCATGCTTCAAGTGCTCGATTTCTTTATCGATAAGAGCAACTGGAAGATCAAATTGATTAGCTTCCATTAACTTGTCAAACAATCTTTCACGATTCATAACACTAACTCGTCTTTCTAACTCACGAGCCATATTGTCTTTAATGTCTTTCTTAAGTGCTTCGATGCCGCCCTTTTTGATATTGAACTTTTTAGCAAAATCATCATCTAATTCAGGTAACTTTCCTTCAAAGACTTTCTTAACGGTAATAGTAAAAGTAGTTTCCTTACCCGCTAATTCCTTGTGGCCGTAGTCTTCTGGGAAGGTCACTTTAATTTCTCCAGATTTATCAATTTTGAAGCCTACAATACCATCTTCAAATCCAGGAATCATAGAACCAGAGCCAATAATTAGCTCATAACCTTCTGCCTTGCCTCCTTCAAAAGGTTTTCCTTCTAAAAATCCTTCGAAATCCATAGTCACTTTATCGCCCTTTTTGACGCCTCGAGTTACTTCACTCCATTCTTTATTTTGTTCACGTAATTTTTCCATCATGTCATCAACGTCTTTGTCGCTGATTTCAGAACGCACTAACTCCACTGAAGCCTGACCTAATTCAACCACCTCAAAAACGGGTAAAACCTCGAAGACTGCGGTATATTTAAAATCTTTACCAGCTTCTACTTGCATAGGCTCAACATAGGGAAAGCCAGCCGGTACTAGTTCATTCTTTTGCAAAGCTTCATAAAGTGTGGATTGAACCATGTCGCGAGCTACCTCTTCGCGAACACTTTCAGAATAACGACTTTGAACGATATTTAAAGGAACCTTTCCAGGGCGGAAACCATCAACTTTGACTTTGCGAGCAAGATTTCTGAGACGCAAGCTCACTTCTTCCTCAACTTTCTCAGTAGGTACAGAAACTGTTACCTTACGTTCCAAACCTTTTAGGGTCTCAACAGAAACTTGCATTAAATCACCTCTCGGAAGTTATCATGATATGGTGCGAAAGGAGAGACTCGAACTCTCACGGGTCGCCCCGCTGGAACCTAAATCCAGTGCGTCTACCAATTCCGCCACTTTCGCAATTAGGTTGGATTATCAATCAGTATTTTCATCTTGTAAAGACTCAGATAGAATCTTTGAGCTAGAGAAAATCTATTACACTTGGGGTGAACGATGGGACTCGAACCCACGACAACCGGGATCACAACCCGGGGCTCTACCAACTGAGCTACGCTCACCATAACTTATTCTTTACAGGACTTATGAAAATCCCAACCTTATATTATTATAAATTGATTTTAATTGACTTGCATTAATTAAAATATCGCTATGTTGAGCTTTTCATAAGTCCTGTTCCAGTATTCATCTGTAGCATGGCAACTGGCGCGCCCGGCAGGATTCGAACCTGCTACCCTCGGCTTAGAAGGCCGATGCTCTATCCAGATGAGCTACGGGCGCTAAACTGGTCGGGGAGGAGGGATTTGAACCCCCGACATCCTGCTCCCAAAGCAGGCGCGCTACCAGACTGCGCTACACCCCGTAACCCGTCCCAAGGACAGAGCGCAGATAATACTAGGACCGACCTCTTTGGTCAATATACTTTTTAATAATTTTTTAGAAGTTGTTGAATTATTATCCGTTCCCTCACGGTCGCGGCTCAGTTTGCACCTATGAATTGCAAGCTGCGACCGTGATGAAGTGGATGATGGGTTGATTATTGGATAATAAGGATTCGCATGAATCTCTTATTTATCCCATTACCTTCAGTTTAATTGATTTAAAGGATCCTTGGATCTATCGACTCCAGTAGTATCTGTCAAACGAGGTAAAACTATCTTTGATAACGCATGTGAAGCAAAAAATTCTTTTCTACTTCCTTGATAAGGTGGTAATTCTGTTTGTTGAACAACTGTAGCATTCATGCTGCCTAATTTTGCTAACGAAGACACAGCATTTAATGCATTTGTAAAATCAAATGTCCTATCAGTAATAGGCGGAAGATGATACACAACATTAGAAAGATCTAACTTAATTTGATTGTTAACAAAGCTAATCATTCGGTTTCTTGAAGGATCGTTTTTCCTGACCATAGGTACATCAGCACCTTGAAGATCCACCCATAATCCATGTTTCATTAATAGCTTCCTCCAGTGATCCATCGAATTAAATCGTCTTACTTCCGTCATTTCATCCTTAATGCTTTCTCCATTCACCGCGTTGAAAATCATATGTGCCATATGAGCCATAGCCATTGTTTTTTCATCCGTAACATCATGATCGACAAGGATAAAATGACCACCCTTACGTAATACCCTACTCACCTCTTTTAAGAACTCCTCTACACCCTCTTCGGTAAAGTGGTGTAAGCCAACATAACAAGTAATGACATCCGCACTATTGTCCGGTAAGTCTTTAAGATTTGGTTTACGATAATCCAGCTTAGCAAACTGATTGTAGGGTCTTGGGAACCCAGATTGAATGAAGTCAGTCATTGATTCAGCCTCATTCACAGCCACTACATTCCCTGTCACTTTGTATTTTTCTTTAAATCCATTTATAAATCTTCCTGGATAACCAATTTCAACCAAGCCATTAATTTCTTTTAGATCCTCGGGTAAGGATACAACAGCTTGCTCCCCTAAATCGTGCTTAATATCTGATAAAGATTTTAGCAATCGACTAATCGTACCCAATGTTCCTGGCATTATTTGAGGCAACCGTCTTGTGAGCTCCTGATATATTTCTTCGTGAGTGTCATTGTATTCCATGACGTCCTCTAAAAGCGTGTATAATTTTTCGGTGTCTACACGTTGCAATACCACCTCTAAGAATCCTTTGAATGCTTCTCTATATTCTGGATTGCCCATTACTATCTTAAAATAATTCGGAGTTTCAGACTTTTTCGCCATGTACTTCTGATGAAAACCGCTCGTAAATACACCTTGAGGATCGTACTTTTCTTTAAGGGCTTGTGCCTCCTCGGCATGTGGATATGCTTTCCTAAAATCTTCTGGATTAGAAACGTGCTGATAAGGCAAATAGTACGTACCCCCTTTATTTACAGCAAGACTCTGCGACTTTCTTAGCCACTTCTTGGCTTTAACCACATCATCTTCACGAAGTGATTGGTTAAACGCAAGCACAACAGCAAAGCGATCACCTTGATTTGCGTAAGACATCAAAGATTGATCATTTTGCTTTACAAATCGTACCGAAGCATTAATCAAACAGACCTTGTTTTCAGTTAAAAGGTGCCCTAGCTCTTTCAAAAACTCAGCTAACTGTTCTTCCGGTAAAAAGTACTCTTGTAACCACTCTGCTTCGCTAACGGAGTTATTGAACATGGCATTGATTGGTGGTTGCATGACTTCATTGGTCGTCAACTCTGGGTCAGCATTGGTTTGCAATCTAGCTTTTTCACCATTCCAGTAGTAACGTCGAACCCAATCTAATCTTCGAGCTAAATTGATCATGACGCGATTAAAGCGACTTCCATTAGGTGCTTCTTGAGTTAAATTCTCTGTTCTAACAGGCGCAGAATTACTTTCATCGTCGTAATTAACGGCTATACCTTCCCCTAATAAATTCGCGGGATCGATAGATAGCCTGTACAAATGCATCTTTGTTTTATGATTATCCGCAGTTAATACTTTCCTTCGGAAATGATCAACGTACTGATCAATTGGAACAAGTTCACCTCTTTCTTTCAGTTTAATATTATCCGTTAGCTTTAATTTGACCTTCGTCACGATACCGTATAATCCTAACCCCCCTGTGATGAGATGAAATAACTCATCTCCAGGTTTTACGGTACGTTTCTCCCCTTGAGCATCAATGACTTCCATCTCGAGAATAACGTTGCTTAGACTACCGTTTTTATGATCCCAACCGTGTATGTTTGTTCCAACTGAACCACCAACGGAAAACACATTCGAAGCCTGCATGACCTGCAATGCCATTTTAAAATCGTTGGCGGTAGTCTGAATTTTTGACCAAGTTGCCCCAGCTCCTACTGTAGCGGTATGATCTTCCTGATTAATTTCAACAGTATTTAATTCACTGAGATCAACAACAATAGAACTTTTCCCATTTCCACCCTGCGGGATAAATTGCTTGCCTTGGCTAAAACCAGCTCCAACAGGCATTACCTTTTTTCCATCTTTTAGAGCTTTTTTGATCAACACTTGTATTTCTTGCTCTGATTTAGGAGTCACCATCTGGGCTTCTTCATCCTTATAATAGTGACCTCCAGATCGTACTCCTTCTTCTTTAGTTGGTTCTGGCGTGAAATAAAACACAATGAGTTTGGGGTAAATAATTCCAACAGCTAATGCCGCCAACGCGTATAAATTCTTACTGAACAAAGTAGCATACTTGTTCAAGCTCTCGATGTATTTCTTACGAGCATCGTCTCCAAATGAAAATGCCGCAGCTAAACCAGACCAAGACGCTAAAGTACCTGCTATGAATAAATCCAACACACTTAGTGGCCAGAATAGAAACAAATAAATTGCTCGAGTTTTCATAAAAACCCAGGCTGCCTGGATGAAACCTCTCGTTTCATTTAAATAAGCTCTATCTATCATACCAGCGGGAATAGAAGACCATTTCCCTAAACTCTTTTGAAATGAATTAGCCATCATTTACACCCTTAAAAATTATGTATAAATTTAACTTTTGCGTACTTAGACTCGTTAAGTTTTTCGACTTTATCTGCCAATTCACGCACATGAATATCAAACATACACAAACGTCTGTACGGATGAATGGAGTCCCCATAAGAATAAAGGGGTTTCTGAGCGACAATATCGTTTAACTTTTCTTGTGTATCTTCTAAATCTATGTCATTAGAAGCATTGATTTCACACTTCACCTGAACCCGATCCTGCCCTGCGATTTTTCTAAGTTGTATCCCCTCATCATTCAGCGAATTAAGAACGGTCTGAAATGAATCATATCGAGGAACTCGCAATCGTGCATAAGCAGAGACTGCATACTCAGTGGATGGTGTTGGTTTAAAATAAACATTCTTATCCACGACATGAACACCCTCTATGGATTCTAAATGTTCTATGCAAGAAGATTTTAAGGCTTCAAGATCCTGACTGTTATCAACACGTTCTTTAACCAATATGTCTGTAGTTGCAGGAACTAAGTTATTGTCCTGATGAAACCAATAACTTAGTGGCTTTGAAATCCATTTTCTAGCCCATAAATCAAGGGAAATAAAGGTCCAGCTAAACCAATCACCCCAAGTTTTATGCTCGCATTCCTCATAGGCTCTTGCTAACTGGGCTCTAGCCTCTGAGTAGTTGTGATCATAAAAAGGCAGGGTATGGAGATCTTTAGCGTATTGGCTGTAAAAATCGGCTAAATGCTTCTGCATTTCTGTGTCATTGTCTTTGTTTAAAAATGGTGATAATAGGATCGAAAGTATTCCCTTTGGTAATAACTCCAGTGTAGTGAATACCCCAATGAATAAATCCATCAGCATGTATTCAGAACTTACAATTTGCCAAATACTATTGTATTTTCTAGCAGCGGAATAGGATTCGTACACAACTCGCCATAAACCAAAAATCTGTCGAAAATAGGGAAATTGAAACATTGAATGGCCATCGTCAAGGAATTGCGCATACTCCTCTGCCATTTCTACGTTACGCCATTCCGGCCCAGTCATAAAAGACTGATAGAGTTCTCGATGATAATCTACTTTATCAATGATTTCTGTTTTCTTATGCAGACTTCTTAGAAATTTACCCACTGAACTATTCCCTCTTAGATCGGTTATTTACATCATGGTTATTAAAATCAACCAAAGCCAGGATGGGCAAAATAATATCATGTTGATCACTCGAATCACAAACAAATCTTAATTTATTGATCAATTCTGTGCATAGTCATTCATTTCAGTTAGCATAATGCCTAAGTACAATACTCAAGGAAATGATCATGAAATCAAAACTATTACCACTCTTTGATAGCTTGAATCATTTGCATAAAAATCACGAGAATGCCGTTCTTCCTGCCCCCATGTGTAGCAATGATTTTTACTACTGTCTAAGCTTCTTAAAGAGTTATGCAGGGAGTGAAGGAACCTTCAACAGTTACCGAAGAGAAACAGAACGTCTTCTTCAGTGGACTTGGCTTATTAAACATACCAACTTAAACACTCTACGCAGAGAAGACATTGAGGAATACATTCACTTTTGCCAAAACCCGCCCAAACAGTGGATTAGTCTTAAAAAGGTACCTCGTTTTATTGAAAAGGAAGGAAAGCGATTGCCCAATCAGGAGTGGCGACCATTCGTGGTTTCAATGAGCAAAGTTGCCAGAAAAAATGGACATACACCATCAATTGATCAATTTAAAATGTCCCAAGGTGCTATACAAGAAATTTTTGCCATACTTAGCACTCTTTTTAACTTTTTAATTGCTGAGGAGTATCTGGTTTCAAATCCAGTCGCGTTGATTCGCCAAAAGAGTAAATTTATACGCAAACGTCAGCAAAATGCTCCAATCCGTCGTTTAAGCCTTATTCAATGGAATACCGTATTACAAACCGCCGAAATGCTTGCGGAAGAATCCCCCGAACAACACGAACGAACACGTTTTATTTTGAGTCTTTTATTTGGTATGTATCTTCGAATTTCAGAGTTGGCTGCAAGCGAACGCTGGATTCCTAGCATGAATGATTTTGCAAAGGACAGTAATGGCCATTGGTGGTTTACAACAGTTGGTAAAGGAAATAAAGAACGACAAATTGCAGTCAGTGATGCCATGCTAGAAAGTTTAACTCGTTGGCGATTATTTCTTGGCCTACCCCCCCTACCTTCACCAGCAGACAATTCTCCCCTAATTCCTAAATTACGCGGGAATGGTCCAATGAGCGACACTGCACCTATTCGAAGAATAGTTCAGCGCTGTTTTGATTTAGCCGCTCAACAACTGCGTCAACAAGGGCTAAGTGAAGAGGCAGACAATCTGTCTGCAGCAACAGTTCATTGGCTTAGACATACTGGAATTTCAGAAGACGTTAAAATTAGACCTAGAGAGCATGTCAGAGATGACGCAGGTCACAGTTCCAGTGCGACTACCGATCGCTACATAGACATTGAAAAACAAGCTCGCTATCAATCAGCTCGAAAGAAAAAAATTGATGTCGAGGGTTAGGGTCTATGATAAACTTCCAGGTCTTTATTTGATTCTCAGCTTTTAAAATGCTCACTTTACGCGAAGTTACATTGTCCCGCGGCAATAAAATATTGTTGGATAAAGTCAATTTAACGATTTATGAAAAACAAAAAATTGGACTTATCGGACATAATGGCTGTGGTAAGTCAACTCTCTTTGATTTTATTCTTGGTAAATTAGTGTCTGATACTGGGGATTTATTAATTAACCCTCAGCTTAGAATAAGCCATCTCTCACAACACATACCGGATAGCCAAGAGAGAGCCCTTCAATTTGTACTAGAAGGAGATGATGACTACATCCAATTATTGCATCGATTGCAAAATGCTGAGAGCACTGAAAATGATGAGGAAGTACTAGTCTGTCACGAATTACTGAATCAATCTGGTGGATACAGTAAACCTTCTCTAGCAGCGAGTATTATGGCAGGGTTGGGATTTTCAGCACATCAACAAAGTGAACAAGTCAATAGTTTCTCAGGTGGTTGGAGAATGCGCTTAAGTCTTGCTAGATGTTTAATGAAACCTGCCGATCTATTGTTATTGGATGAACCAACCAACCATTTAGATATGGAAGCCATATTTTGGCTTGAACGTTATCTCAAACAGTGTCCCAGTTCTATTGTTTTAATTTCTCATGACAGGGAGTTTTTAGATGCCTTTGTAACCAATATACTGCACATAGAGCATCAGAATCTTAGTCTATACACCGGAAACTACAGCACTTTTGAAAAAACGCATGCTCAACAGTTGGCACTACAACAAATTATGCACGAAAGGCAACAAACTAAAATTAATCATATGATGAGCTTTGTTAACCGTTTCAAAGCAAAAGCTACAAAAGCCAAGCAAGCGCAGAGCCGATTAAAAGCCATTGACAAAATGGAAATCATTGCGGCAGCTCAAGTAGATTCTCCATTCTCCTTTGAGTTCTTTCCATGTCCCCGTGCGGGTAATCCCTTAATTCAATGTCATCAAGTGGATGCTGGTTACTGCAACCAATCTCCTATACTGAAGAAAATCAATTTGTCCATAAGTCCTGGTGATCGCATTGCGCTCTTGGGGCCCAATGGAGAAGGAAAATCGACGTTGATCAAAACTCTGACTGGCTCATTGCCTGAAATCAATGGTGAAATACTCCGTTCCCCCAACCTAAAGATTGGCTATTACGCACAGCATCAACTGGAAGATTTAGACCCACAATTAAGTCCTATTGAAACAATACAATTACTTTCTGCTGATGCAAGAGAGCAAACCATTCGTGATTTTTTGGGTGGTTTCAATTTCCGTGGGGAGATGGCAGAGCAACCCATGCTGCATTTTTCAGGTGGAGAAAAAGCACGATTGGCACTTGCGAAGCTGGTGTGGTTAAAGCCTAACTTATTATTGCTTGATGAGCCTACCAACCATTTAGACCTAGCGATGCGCTCAGCGATTGAAATCGCTCTTCAAACTTATGAAGGGGCCCTCATTATCATTTCCCATGATCGACACATGATAAAAGCAACTGTAGATAACTTTAATCTAGTTTACCAAGGCAAAGTTCAGCCATTTGATGGTGATCTTGATGATTACTACACTTGGTTGCAAACAACCAGCTCCTCAAAGGCAGCTAAGCCAATCACCTCAAGCAATACTTATAAAGAAATCAAATCGCATCAAAACAAGTTAAAGAAGCTGGAACAACTGCTTGAGCACTATCAAAGGGCTATCCAAAGCATTGATGATAAATTGGCTGACACTTCACTGTATGAAAACAGCAGTAAAAAATCCACATTAGAACAATTGCTCACTGAAAAGGAAGAGGCCTATCGTCTTTTGAATCAAACAGAAGAAGAGTGGATGGAACTGAGTGAATTGCTTGAAGAAATTCGCTCTCTGACTTAGTCAAAGGTAAATTGTGTTCTATTATCACTTTCCTCCTCTAAGGGTACTAACAATTCGTCATCTTCTTCATCAAGAAGCGATAAATCGAATGAGCTGTCTAATTCACTAGATAAAGTATCCTGTCTTTCAATTTGAGGACCTGGTATAGGGATCGGCTGGCTAGATGCTCTTGGGGTAATTTTTTCTTGCTTTTCCTTACCATAACGATATAAAGCTTGCTCTAATAATCTATCTTCATCCTTAGCTTGTTTGGCCAAATCCATTTTTTTGTGGTCGTATTCGATAAATTTTTCAGCTGCAAATTTTAAGAGTCCTGCTACAACTACAACTACGGCAAGACTTAATACCACAGTAATAGCTACTGGGGGTGCAGCAATTATCCCACTAATGAGTAGGAAAGCGGCCACAGAAAGTAAGCAACCAGCACCAGCAACTCCTATCGAAGCTTTTGAGAGTGCTATCTGATCGTTTAACTTAGACCGTTCCATCATTAATGCATTACTGTTGTGCGTGTACTCAGAAATGTCTTGCTTATTCTTATAGAGCTCTAGTTTTATCTCATGAATTTCGCGCAACGTATTCTCTTTTTCTTCTTTTGACTTTTGTTCCTCAAGGGCTATGAATTTAGCTTTTAGATTTCCCATAAGCTCATCTTTTATGGAATACAACTCCACCAACCTTTTGACGGATTCAAATTGATTTAAATCAATTCCTTTTTGTTTCATAAGTTGTTCAAGATAAATAGAACTTTGATCCTTTTCTTTCCCATGCGTGACTTTATAGCTGGACTGAGTAAATGCTAGGGCAATCAACTCATCAAATTCGTTACTTTCAAGAGACAAATTCCCCTTCTTAATCCCATCTTCAAACCGCTGGTGCAACGAAATCTGTTGATTTAGTTTGTTTCGAACTAATAATTTCCCAACAAGCCCTACCCCTTCAAAAATGACCACAACTCCTGATGCTACTGCACCAATAAGTACAGCACTTGAAGCACCCAATACTGTAGCAGTAAGAACCAAACCAAAAAGGATTGTCAAAAGAACCGCACTGATTACTTTTTCTTTTACCGATTTTTTTTTATCCAGCAGAATCGCTATTGATTTAGGTACAAGTGACAATAAGGCAAGTATGCCTCCTACATAAGGTATTGAATGTCCCATTGCTGCTAAAGTGCTTGCAAACACTTGGAAAAAGTGCTGTATTCCTGAAAGTATTGTGCCAGAGGTTTCGCTTCCCTCTTGGATGAGGTCTGTAACAGATTTACGATCGTGATGATAGTCAAAAATGGTTTTTTTCAGTTTTTGATAAAACTCTGGCTGTGATAATTTTATCAATGATTCATAAGGCATAATGGAATATGCTAAAAGTGAGTTGATTACTATTAGTATAGCTTTTGTCAGAAAATTAGTATTGCCTTGATTGTAGAATTGAATCAGTCCTGGTGTAGTAAATCTAGCATCAATTTTGCAGCCATTTGTTCTGCTTTTCTTCGAGTCTCCCCTTTTCCGAAACTAGGTTCATCGACCCCATCGATACGACAGGTGATGAAGAAGATCTGACTATGTTCATTTCCCTCAACTTTAGTCAACTCATAGTCAGGAAGAGGCATTTTATTGGACTGCAAATACTCTTGCAATTGCGTTTTAGAGTCTTTTAATGATTCATTTAAATTAGGATTATCTAATCTTGAGCGATACAGAGATAATATAGTTTGCTTTGCTGATTCTATTCCGCTATCTAAGTAAATAGCTGCAAAAATAGCTTCCAAGGAATCCGCTAAAATAGATGCTCTTCGAAATCCTCCGCTTTTTAACTCGCCTTGGCCTAGGAATAGAAAATCACCAAGTTGAAGTTCTTTAGCAATTTCTGCAAGCATATCTCCTTTAACTAAAAAGGCTCTCAGACGACTTAGCTGTCCCTCTGTGTGCGTGGGAAACCGATTAAACAGCTCATGAGCAATCACAAAGCTTAATATAGAATCACCTAAGAACTCAAAACGTTCGTAATTGTCGCTGCCCACACTGCAATGCGTTAGCGCTTGTTTTAGATAAGCTGGATTTTGAAAATGATAATTCAAACGCCTCGCTAATCTTTCTAGATTATCTTTCACTACCGACAATGACCTCTCGTGTACTATCAAAATCAAATAGCAGGCTCACATTATACACTAATGGTTTGATGACTTGATACTTTACTCTCACCGTAAATTTATTCATTCCTGATGGAGTAAATGTTAACTGATCTGTTTTTAAATCGTCTAATCCATTGATTTCAAGTCTCTTTGAAAAACTATCTCTTAAAACAGCCATATCACTCATTTGTTCGCCAGTCATGGATGAAACAGGAGTAGAATTCAATGATTTAACAGTACTCATTATTGAGTAATATTGATAGTACACGGGAATAATACGTATAACGACTATCACAACCATGACCAACAACACCATATTTGCTAAAAAGCTTACAAAAGTGAGTCCTTTTTGCTTTTGCATAAGATAGATCCTTTATTTAATTATTGTTCCAATTTTAGACCACCGTACTGTATCCGCTTTGCCATTCCAGCTCATCCAAACCAAAAATGCTTTCCCTCTCAGATAACTCTCAGGAACAAAGCCCCAAAATCGGCTATCAGCACTATCGTCCCGATTATCCCCCATCATAAAATAATTACCCTCAGGTACAACAATGTCAAAGTCCGATGGTGCAACATCAGGCCTTATAAAAATATCATGGACTACACCATTAAGATCTTCTTTGTATTTAGTGACCGCTTTCCCTGAACTCTCGTCAGTCGTGTATTCAACAAAAGTTTGCTTGGCCTCTTTACCATTAATAGTAAGTTTTTTATCATGGTATGAAACCCTATCACCTGGAACTCCAATCACTCTTTTAATGTAGTCATAGGAAGGTTCAGGTGGCCAACGAAACACTGCAATTTCACCTGTTTTAGGAAGCGCTAAGGAGACTATCTTATTTTCTAAAACAGGTAGTCTTAAACCATAAGCAAATTTATTGACTGCTACAAAATCACCAACTAATAATGTAGGCTCAAGTGATCCTGATGGGATACGAAAGGGCTCAATTAAAAATGATCTCAACAAAAGCACAATTAAAAACACTGGAAAAAAGGAGCGCGAGTATTCCACTATTTTTCCCGGTTTTTGATCAATATCTCGTTTTTTTGCCCAGAATAACCAATCTAATAAATAAATAAATCCGCTGAGTGCAGATAAGATTACTAGTATTAAAGCAAAGTTCATAAGTGATAAATCCTCAACCGTTTATTTCTTTTCTGTTTGAAATACCGCCATAAACGCTTCTTGAGGTATTTCCACATGTCCTAATTGCTTCATTCGCTTCTTACCCGCTTTTTGTTTTTCTAACAACTTGCGTTTGCGAGTAACATCACCACCATAACATTTTGCTGTAACATTCTTTCGTAGCGCTTTAACTGTCTGCCTTGCGATGATATGGCTACCAATTGCGGCTTGAATAGCCACATCAAACATTTGTCGAGGAATCAGCTGCTGCATTTTTTCAGCAATGGCTTTACCACGCGAATGAGCGGTTTCTCGATGAACAATCACTGCTAATGCATCAACTTTCTCGCTATTAATTAAAATATCCATTTTAACTAAATCAGCATTTTGGAATCGTTGAAAATTATAATCCAAGGAGGCGTATCCACGGCTAACTGATTTTAGTCTATCAAAAAAGTCAGAAACCACTTCACTCATTGGAATGTCATACACGACAGATACATGACGACCACTGTAAGTCATACTAACCTGAACACCACGTCTTTCGATACACAAGTTGATAATTGGTCCCAAGTAATCTTGCGGAACCAATATGTTTGCCCGAACAATGGGTTCATACATTTCTTTGATTTGATTAATCGGGGGTAATCGTGAAGGGTTGTCAATTAATAATGTTTCCCCCTTTTGAGTTACTATCTGGTACACAACCGTAGGTGCGGTTGAAATCAAGTCAAGATTGTACTCTCGTTCTAAGCGTTCCTGAATGATCTCCATATGCAACATACCCAGGAATCCACAACGAAACCCAAACCCCAATGCATCAGAAGACTCAGGCTCGTAAAATAATGAAGCATCATTTAAACTTAATTTAGCCAAGGCTTCCCGAAATGCTTCAAAATCATCAGAGCTAACAGGAAAGAGTCCTGCATAAACTTGTGGTTTTACTCGTTGAAATCCTGGCAGTACTTTGTCAGCAGGATTCTTATCAAGCGTTAAAGTATCACCAACTGGCGCTCCTTGAATTTCTTTTATTCCTGCAACCACGTAGCCGACCTCACCAGCGGATAATCCATCCAACTTAGTGCGTTTTGGAGTAAAGATACCTACTTGATCCACTTCATAAGCACGCCCAGTGGACATTACCCTCATTTTATCGCCTTTACGTATCGAGCCATTGACTATACGCACTAGAGAGACTACACCTAAATAGCTATCGAACCATGAGTCGATAATTAAGGCTTGTAATGGTGCAGTAATATCTCCAACTGGTGGTGGAATTTTTGTGACTAAAGCTTCAAGGACATCCTCTACACCAAGACCACTTTTGGCACTCACCCTTATTGCATCCTGAGCCTCAAGTCCGATGATATCCTCTATCTCGGAGATAACTCTCTCGGGTTCTGCCTGTGGCAAATCTATTTTGTTTAGAACTGGTAGAACCGTTAACGATTGATCAATGGCTGTGTAACATACAGCCAAAGTTTGTGCTTCTACACCTTGGGCTGCATCAACAACTAAAATTGCACCTTCACAGGCCGCTAAAGATCTTGAAACTTCGTAGCTAAAATCAACATGGCCTGGGGTGTCAATAAAATTTAATAAATACGTTTTACCATCTTTAGCGGTATAATTTAACGACACGCATTGAGCTTTGATCGTAATTCCTCGTTCTCGCTCAATATCCATTGAATCAAGAACCTGTGAGCTCATTTCTCGCTCAGTTAAACCTCCACATATCTGGATAAATCGATCTGCCAACGTAGATTTACCATGATCAATATGGGCAATGATGGAAAAATTTCGAATTCGTTGTAAACCCTTCAAAGTAACAAACCTTCTTGCAAATTGCATTAGTCTAACTTAAATATAAGCGCTCAGAAAGTAGTCATGACAATTTCACTGTCTTTATACCACTATTATTTGCATTTTTTGCAAAGTAGATTTGCCAACAGAGTGTAATTTTAATAAGATTATTCATTTGGCATCACATAGGAAACATCATGCGAAAAACCATATGGCTAGGTTTTATCACTTTATTTTTATTTTCTTTTGATGCTTTATCCAATTCAGGATTAACTCAACGCAAAGACGTTCAAGCATTTATCAATTCGATGGTAAAAAACCACCAATTCAACCGCAATCAACTCATAAATACCCTAGAGCAAGTTCAGTTACAGCCTCAAATCATCGAGTCGATGGAACGGCCTTTTGAGAAGAAAACCTGGGACGTCTACAGTACACTTTTCCTCACCGCGCAAAGAATCGAAGGTGGTTTGAAGTTCTGGTCGGACAATGAGGCCGCATTAGAAAAAGCCCAGAAACGCTTTGGTGTCCCTCCCGAAATTATTGTAGCAATATTAGGAGTAGAAACACTGTATGGAGAGCGCCAAGGTGATTACAATGTTCTGGATGCACTAGCTACCCTTGCCTTTAATTACCCTAAACGGTCAGCATTCTTTACGAAAGAGCTCAAGGAATATCTATTATTATGCCGCGAACAAGGCGTTTCTCCGGTTCAATATAAAGGTTCTTATGCTGGAGCTATTGGCATGCCTCAGTTCATGCCTAGTAGTTATCGCTATTATGCCGTAGATTTTAGCAATAAAGGCGCTAGAGATTTAGTTAACAATAGTCACGATGCAATCGGTAGTATTGCAAATTACTTCCATAAACATGGCTGGAAAACCAATCAAGGAGTTGCACAATTTGCTAAAGTTTCTGGTCGGAAATATAAAAGTTTACGAACTAATCCACGAACAGCAAATTACGCAATGTCCCAACTCAGTGCTGCAGGGATTAAACCAGTCACAGCCTCTAGCTATAATCCACCACGCGCCGGTTTAATTGAATTAGTCACCAATAAAGGAAACGAGTATTGGTTAGCTTATCCCAATTTTTTTGTGATTACGCGTTATAACTCAAGCCCTCAATACGCAATGGTTGTCTATTTGTTATCACAACAGTTAAAGCAACATCGCCGAGACTATATTGAAAAAAAGCATAGGGCTTATGCTTAGAGATCATCAAAATGGATACCTGTTTCCTGTTTGCTAAACAGATGGATGACAATGGATGCTTAAGCCTTAAATTGAATGAGACTGGTGAGGTTCTAGCCCCCCCTGAGCCTAGAAATTATAATGAAATTAGTGCATTACAAACTGATTCACGCACTATCATAGTAGATTCTTGTTCACATGCTTTATTACTTGAATTGGCAATACCTTGGTTGCCAGAACGCAAAGCTAGGGTCGCGATACCTTATGCTCTCGAAGACAAACTAGCTCAGCCGGTAGAGGAAGTGCATTTTGCGTTTGATAAATTGCGATATCAAAATAATCAATACCTAATTGCAGCAATTTCTAAACAAAGGATGCATGATGTAATTCAATTATTGAAAGACCATAGGATCAATTTTGATGCTATTACAATTGACTGGTTTGCATTAAATTCTGATGAAGTCGCAATTAGTGATTCCGATTTAATGATTAACAAGAGTGAATTTAAAGGACAATTATCCGGTGAATTAGCAAAATCCTATTTAAATAAACTAACTTCAGACACAATTTACTCGTTCAATGACAGCCAAATTCAATCTCCTATCCCATCCAAAGCAGAAGAAATGCTTTCTACTGTTTGGATTGCAAAGAGACTTCTAGTCACTAAGCCTATGAATTTCTGTCAAGGCGACATGCAACAAGGTACTGATTCTAAATGGATAAAAAATGGATATCTTATCGCTGCTGGTTTGTGTTGTACCTGGCTAGTTTCTCTTTTAGTGGTCGATGGGTTCACTTTATATCGTTTAAACAAGCAAACCCAGATTATTGACCAACAGATTGAAGTGATCTATCGCGAATTCTTCCCTGACGCCAAACAGATCATCAGCCCCAAGTTTAGAATTAGCCAACTGCTTGGAAATAACTCCTCAGACAATCAAGCCCACTTTTGGTATGTGTTAAATCAATTTTCCCATGCTATGAAAAATAGCAAAATAGATATAGAACAATTACGTTATCAAAACAAAAAATTATCCGTTACTTTGATAAGTCCAGACTTTGCTAAACTACAAGACATTGAAAATCAATTAAAACGGCTAAAATTGACCGTAAAGCAAACCCAAGCATCCACAAAAGATAAACAGGTTATTGCAACCTTGGAGCTCATGTGAAAGCCTATTTAAACTCACTCAATGAACGAGAAAAATGGATGGTTATAGTCGCTGTTTTAGCGGTTTTTATCTATGGTTATTATTTACTTTTATTTGATCCTTTGAGTGAACGAGTAAAACAAAAATCAACTCAGTTAATTGAAAAAACGGAAACCCTAGAGTGGATGAAAAAGGTACGCCATCAAAAAGGGATAGGGAAATCAAAAAAATCAATTGATAACAGTCAACTACTAACTCTTCTCGCTGACCGGCTTAAAGAAAGTAAAGGGTTAAAGTTTCCTTATCAGCTGCAACAAACAGCCTCTGGAGAAGTTCAATTGTCATTTGAAGAAGTCCCATTCCAACTGTTTTTATCTTGGCTAACGGACATTCATGAACAATATTCGATCTATGTAAAGCAGCTCGATGTGCAAAATACCCAAACCCCTGGAGTAACAAAGCTTTCAATCATTTTAACAGCTGGTTAATTGTATTGCCTCGCATGAATGATGGGGATGGACACCACTGGGGTCCATTTTAACAGCTGGTTAATTGTATTGCCTCGCATGAATGATGGGGACGGACCCCACTGGGGTCCGTCCCCATTCAACGGTCTCTTATTCTTCCAAATTTTCTTGAACACTTCCCCAGCTCTTAACACCAGCCCCTTGCTTTACTTCATCTGGCAATTGCTCAAGGGCTTTCTGTGCTGCTTCTGGACTATTATAGGTCCCATACACACCCTTATAATATTGCTTTCCATTTTTTTGATATCTAACTTGGGCCATTCTATCGTTTTTAGGTGCTTTATATAATTTGTTCGCCACCTTAGATGCTTTTTGATCGTCCGCTAATTCAATAGTATACCCTTGGGGATTTTGGCTTGATACCCAACCTTTATCCCTATCTTTAAAAGAAACTGGTGAATGATACTCACCCACATGATAAGAGTCTGGTACAACAACTCCCTGACTGGATTGATCTGTGTAAGTGTAGGATCTGACTGTGTAATAATCCTGGGGATAGAGTTGGCTATTGTCATAAGTATACAGTTGGTAACCACCAGCATAATCTTCTTCATAAACAACACATGAAGATAATTGAATAGCACAAATTCCCATTAAAATTACTTTAATGCATGCATTCATGACAGATTCCCCCCACGATGAGTATGGATTTATTCTTATTTATTGTTATCTGCCAAAATTAAAAAAACTTTAATCTCTTAATATTGTGAACCAACTCAGTATGGACTAAAGTATCTATTTTCCATTTCATTGGCAGAGAGCATGTGGACACACCGTCGATCTGGACAAACTAATCAACGTGGAGCGCAAGATCATCGCGACCCTTATGAAAGAGACAGAACCAGAGTCATCCATTGTCCCGCATTCCGTAGACTACAGAGAAAAACTCAAATTCTTGGAACAGATGAAGGGGATTTTCATCGCACTCGCTTAACACACTCTTTGGAAGTTGATTCTATTGGACGCAGTATTGTACGAAATTTAATGTCCAACCAGGAACATCCACTTCTCCTATCAGGATTACTACCCAATGACGATCTCATCAGTGTCATTTGTCTTCTTCATGATATAGGACATCCTCCCTTTGGGCATGGAGGAGAAGTTGCACTCAATTACATGATGCGCAATTACGGTGGATTTGAGGGAAATGCCCAAACCTTACGCCTTCTCACAAAAGTAGAAAATAGCTACGGTGGATTTGGTCTGGATCTGACACGGCGTGCCCTTTTAGGTGTTTTGAAGTATCCTGTAAAACGCTCAGACGTTGTTGCTCCCAAACAACCACCCATCCATGAATCAATTCATAAAACCATTAAAATCAATGATTGGTTACCTCCAAAATCGTATTTTGATTGCGAGCAAGCTGAAGTGGACTGGTTGTTGTCCCCATTTTCAGAACAAGATAGACAATTATTTCAATCATTAGGGAAACAGCCAGAAGACACACAAGTTGGAAAAGCAGCTTATCATAGTTTTGATTGCTCTATAATGGATACAGCCGACGATATAGCCTATGGGGTTCATGATTTAGAGGATGCAATCCACCTACGATTAATTCACAGAGATCACCTTGATGCTCCTGAATTTAGATCCTTATTAAATGAAACCTCGTTTTCAGATCATCATGATCGCCTACTCAACGCATTATTTTCTAATGAGGTTCATGTAAGAAAGCAAGCGATTGGAGAAATGGTTAATTACTTTATTACCTCCACACACATCATTGTGAGTAATGATGAGTTTGACAATCAATTGTTAAAGCATAATATTGAACTTATCCCAGAAGCTAGAATGCTTCTCAACTATTTAATGCGATGCATTTATACTTACGTGATTGATTCTCAAGAAGCAAGAACTTTTGAGTATGGGGGGCAAACAGTAGTCCTTCGCTTGTTTGAAGCAATCAGCTCTAATCCAGGAAGCTTACTTGATGATAAAAACAGAGTCCATTTTAAAGAAGCTAAAGATGAAAACTCAGCTTATCGAATAGTTTGTGATTATCTAGCCAATATGACTGACGAATATGCTTATAGAATGCATGAACGTTTATTTGGATTTAACACACGAACCATTTTTGAAAGATTATAAAAAGTTAATGAGACAACTATAAATACATGATACAGTAGACGCGTTTAAAAATTACTGGATGTAAGAGAATTGTACAATGGATTTAAACGCTGAGTTAATAGCCCTGCTTAATATCAAACCAATTTCAAATCATGTGTACTCACTAATCGAGCTTGGAGCTAATCCAGACACTCTAAACCACAATGGTTATAGTTTATTGCACTTATTGGTTCTGAATAATCAAATAGAGGACGCTTATTACCTTATTAAAAACCATAAGGTAAACGTTAACGTGAAAGATAAGAGAGGATTTACTCCTCTGTACTATATGCTCAATGAGAGTTATACACCTGAGAGCATTATCCAGATGATAAGACTTGGAGCATCCCCTCTTATAAGAAATAGAAAAGGACAAGCTCCTATCCACTATCTCTTACAGAACTATCACTTTTCTTATACTTTACAACTGTTAGAAGTTCATCCTGAATCATCGGGGCTGAGTAGCCAAGATGGTTGTCCTTTAGAGTTGATGTTAAATAACAGACATCGGCAAAAATACACGGCTGATAATTACCTAACCATTGTAAGATGCGGTGCCAATCCTTCTACTAGGGATGCATTTGGCTCCACACTTCTATCAATTATTCTCAATACAGCAAGTTTTGATAAAGCTGAAGAGCTTGTAGCACTTAGTAAAATTCATCCATCTGATCGATTATATTTTAAGCCTGAATACATTGATTTATTTATCACTGAAGATGGTATATCCGATTTAATTTGTAATCTACGAGAAAAGAAATACAAATCGAGGGAAATTGCCTACCTTGCCAGATATCCTTCAAGTAAGGAGCGAGTCATCGAAACCATTAAAAATTTAGATTCAGAACAACAAAAAGAAATTCTCAAAGAGTGTCTTGATCCCAGTAGTCAACTCAATGCATTTTTTGCAGTTCCTCGAGGATGGTTTAAAACAAGCAATGAACGAGGTACCCTTCTGCAGATAAAACAATTATCAGATCAAATTGAATCCACAGATACTCATCAGAGTATCGAAAAACAATATTACTGTCTATTTTAGATTTATTATTTTTTACAATTAAGATGGCGTCCCCAGGGGGATTCGAACCCCCGTTACCGCCGTGAAAGGGCGATGTCCTAGGCCTCTAGACGATGGGGACCTGGAACTTTTTGTTTATGTATTATAACACTTGTACTAAATAATACCAAATAATGGCGTCCCCAGGGGGATTCGAACCCCCGTTACCGCCGTGAAAGGGCGATGTCCTAGGCCTCTAGACGATGGGGACCTAGTTTTTTTTACCATCAACATACTAAGATGTTGATGGTGGAGCTAGGCGGGATCGAACCGCCGACCTCTTGCATGCCATGCAAGCGCTCTCCCAGCTGAGCTATAACCCCAAATTAAGGTCTGCAGTTTAAAGAGCTACAGAATACCTGTCAAGTGTTTTGGCAAAATTCTCTGTCTCTTCAAGCAATATCATGACGCACCAAAAATATAATGACTGCTTTAAATTTATCCGATAGAATCCTGGTAAGTGAAGCTGGTTTTATCGCAGGACTTAGACCTCCACGATCGCTTATACAGAAAAAGATTAGGAGTTTTTCGTAAGTCCTTTATAAATAAAATACCACTTTGGATGTCAACTATATTGTAAAGGGAAAGACACTATGGCAGATACTGTTAGAACTACCCCCAACATTGATAAAAATGAAACCACATCAACAGCGGATAGCTCCCTAGACCCAATAAGCGTTGAGACATTAAAGAATGGAATTCAAGAGCTTAGTGCGAACCAAAATAGTTTTATAGAAATTAAAAAGCACATTGCAAAAGTGGTTGAAGCACTCGCACAAAACAGTAGTTTCTTTAGCAGAATCGCGACAACATGGGCTGATATGCCCCTTTGGCTAAAAATTGTTTTGGGGTTTGCTGTCGTTGTCCCAACCTTGGTTCTGGGTATTGTATTTCAAGTGATCACTTTAATCGTATTTAGCCTATTATCGATTGCCTCATACCTTGGAATTGCCTACTTGTTAAATAATCATAATGAACATACCCATGATATAACTGACAAATTACAAGAAACCATGAATACATTGGCTGATTCACTAGAAGAAGCCATTCAATCATTGGAACCACTTCGCAAAGAGCTTGCCGAGCAAGTTAATTATTTCCATGATGAAAATGAGCGTTTACTGAGTAGTGATGAAGAGTTACGCCATAAAATCTCACAACTCACTGAAGAAGGTAGACGTCTTCAGGAAGACTCTGAATCATTAAAGTCTGTTAATTTTCAGCTTAAAGGCACGAACACGAAGTTAGAATCCAGTAATGAATTACAAAAGGAACTTCTTCGAATCAACGTCCAAGAAATTGAACGCTTAAACAAAGAGAGTGAAAAAAATGCCTTCGCTCTTGTTCAGGCCACTCAAGAGCTTGAAAGGGTACAAAAGGAAATGGGAGAAAGACTTAGACAATCTCAATTAATTGCCGAGGTACTCCAACAAAATGCCATTGAATTCTCAAATCAGGTTATTGAATCGAAGGAAGAAAGAGAACTGTTTCAAACAAAATTAAAAGGCTTTGTCAGCAACCAAGCAGAGAGTTTCAATCGAATAACGGATAGAATTTTTCAAGCCGAAACGGAGTTGGCTCGGGTAAAGGAAGAACTCAATTTCAGTAACAAACGAAATGAAGAATTGTTGGATCGCATGGATAGAGTATTAATACCTTGGGAAAATCGCCTTAATCTAATCACCCCCCCCCCAACCGTCAAACACAGCAAAACAATTTCTGAGATTGGATTAATGGGGCATAAAGAGAACATAAACCCGACTAAAGTATCCTCAGAACAGCATTTGATTGAAGTGAGGATATAATCACAGTTCAACCAATATGCTATTTCCTAAAAAATGAATAGCACTGAACTCAGCAAATGGTTAACTGGCAGTTATCTCGTGGAACACAAAGCAACCACGTGGTTTAAATTTTAACCCCAGTGTTGTAAAATGGGCATTTTTAGTTCCTGTTAACTGATCATGTCCAAGCTTAGATTTTTTAGAAATACTGTTGCTAATCAACGAAGGGCTCATAAGAAAGCTAGCTTTACTAGAGATCCTAGGATAAAGTTTCTTGGTAGTTTGTCCCCATTAAATGGCTTGATAATGAAAGCCATCCATTTAAACACGAATCATAACTATTTTTGGAATGGAGCAAAGCAACTCCTTTTTATGCGTATTTTACATAGCCCATTAGCGATGAGTGATGTATCAAGATTTGATGGTAATCTATTGCAAATCCAGCGTTGGCTTACACAACAATTAAAATCTCCTACGCCAATATGGAGTCAAGCTTGGAAGCACCCAATTCGCAAAGCCTGGGCCACTCAAGCTATTAAGAATCATTCTCTACATCTCGAAGACAGAGAACAATTTGCTGATGTCACTGTTTGTGGATTTAAAATTGATCCTCGTCTTCCCTATCGCTTTAATCCAACAAGTCAAATTGCGATATGGTTTAGTACATCTCCTAATCTTGCGATACGTGATAAAGAAAAATCTCGATTAATTGAAAGAGGATTATCTGTATCCAATAGAGAGAATGTTTTAGTATACAGTTCTATATTATTAGATGATTCAGCAAAAGAGGATATGAAGATATTCTCAAGTAAACATCAAATTGTTCTAATTGATATTGATGATCTAAATATAACCTTATCAAACACGTCCAGAGAACTTCTTCAATTAGCACGGCTCGAATTATCGCATTTAGGTAAAGGGGGTAACCCCGCAGCTGCCTCTGATCTTATTCGCTGGATACCAGAAATAATGAAGGGCTCAGTATACGCAGATATTGATTTACCCATCGATGATTCAATAGTTGAGCAACCAATGCTCCATCCAAGTGCTGGTTTACCAGTAGTCTGTAATATGGGATCATTTACTTACACGACTTTACCAAGCTATCAGCAAGCTGAAAACTGCACGATTAATACAGACATTATTGCCTATAGTGATCATTCAGATACTGAATTATTTATGGAAAGTGTCGCAAAACATATCCTTCAATCCTATAAAAATCCTTTCCAAACACTTGTTAAAAGCAAAGCGCCTATTTGTGAAACACAAGCATTTAAGAACATGCTTAATACCCCAAAAGCAACCTTATTTGATTTAAGAAAAATGGTCTCTGATTGTTCAACACTTAAGGATTTTTATCATTTGCTAGGTAGAGATCTTTTCCGTAACACATTTAGATTATCTGCAAATGACTTGGAATCTTTGCAAATATGCTTCAAATACAACTCCACCTTACCAAGCAACCTTTTGAAAAACATGAGCCAAATTAATTCGCAACTAAAAGATCTACGAACCCATTATTATAAAGCACTTGTTGAAGAAATTTCTGGCCCAGGAGCGATCTATCGAGCTTTTGGTGGCATTAAACTTTTTCACAATGGTGCCTATAGAAAAGAGAGTTTGCTTCCAGTATCCAATGCAAGAGCCCTCGAGGGGTTCGGTTGTGTCAACAATATGACAAGTTTTGTTTCTGATAACATCCCATCATGGCGATTAACTGAGGAAGAATTCAATAAAAGATCATTTAATGAAGATGGACTTTCTTGGATTTCTCCACCAGGTCGTTGATTCATGATAGGTAATGGCTATTTTTGAGAGGCGCGATTATATCTCTGAAACCTTAAGGAATTCTTAAATCCGGGCATAAAGCTTGCATATTTATTTACAAAAGTGTTATGTTGAATTGGAATGGATTTGGAAGTGGAGTGCAAAATGGAATCAATGATTGACTTGGTTGGATATATTGCTTCGTCTTTGGTCTTCGCCACTTTTTATGTCAAAAGGATTTTGACACTACGAATTATAGCGATATGCAGCAATGTGGCTTTCATCACTTATGGCTTTGGATGTCATTTGCAGCCAATCTTTTTACTGCACTCAATGCTCTTGCCCCTAAACATGTATCGAATCTTTGAGTTACTCCGTAAAGAGGGGTATTTTAGTGAATTAAAGAGCATTAATGTAAAAGTATCTCGTTAATCATACACAGGACTTCTAAATAAATCCCTTCAATTTCCCCTTCGCGCCAGGAATGGGGAGAAGGTTCCCGAAGGGCAGATGAGGGGTTAATTGTTCGAAGTTATCTTGTTTATATGGAGCACTTGGTGCTTGAAATGCTTATGCAAAACCCTGAAGTCGATTCAAAAATTGCTTTGGATGAGGGAGTTTAGATAAACGAAATGACCGAAAGCAAACCATGTTTTAACGAAGAGATCGGGGTTTTGAGTAAGTCCTGATAAAGTATACTCCTATTGGTTAAGCGCATTATAAGGTATATTATGCAAGTTCTTAACTAAACGTATTTGGTGAAAAGCAATGTCTTACTGTCGCCCTCTCATGGCCATTATTCTTTTTTTCTTTGTAGATCAGTTGTACGCGGGTAGCTATAAACCGCAATGTCCAAAAGAAATCAACGCATTAGAACACATTCAGACCTCTGTAAAGGGCTGGGAAACATTGAAAGGTATCAAAAATAATTTTTTAAGTAGCATCTCCTTTTATTCAGGACACCCAAAACAACAAGCAAGCCTCAAACCAAATTCAATCAACTCTAAACAAGCAAAATGGTCCTTCTCGCCTAATGAAACAATTTATATACTCTGCCAGTACAATAAATCTGGCATCGAGCTCACACAACAACTACGCCCTAAAACAAAAAATTGCACGGTTCTATTTAATCCCCATGTCCAAGGTGATCAAGGTTACTTACCGAAAGAGATTCAATGTACAGATTAGCCAGTCGGGTTTGGGAAGAGCAACAACAAGATTGAGGCCTAACTTTGTCAAAAATGCTATAATTATTAGGAGACTTATGAAAAGGATGTAGTATCATGATTACCGAGTATTTAGCCACAGTCATTGGGTGGTATCTTGTTGCTGTAAGTCTTTTTATGTTCTTCCGGCAAGAGCAAATGAAACCAATTATCACCGATGTTATGGAACAAAGGGGTCTACTCTTTGTGTTAGCTATTATTACCTTTATTTTAGGGTTATTAATGGTAACAAGCCATAATATTTGGGTAATGGGTTGGCCAGTAGTGGTCACTGTTCTCTCATGGTTGGTTCTATTAAGTGGTTTACTCCGTCTATTTTGTCCTGATACGGTCATTAAAATGGGAAAATCATTTTTAGATAATCCAATCAGAATGAAAATTGCAGCAGTTGTGTCTCTTGTTGTGGGCTTGTATTTATTGTTGCATATCTATTGCCCTCAATATTCTCATTGGTTTGGATAAACTAGCTCAACCAATGAGTGGAAACATAAAGAGATCTCTTTAGAGCTGGTCGAGATTGAAAAACAATTGCATCGACCATGGATAGGATGTATTGATTTTTCCATCTATCATAAATAGACTTCTTATTCGGCCCTATTCTATTTAATACAGGACTTACGAAAAACCCCAAGGTCGAGGCAAAAGACATTTTTAATGAGGGAGTTTAGATGGACTAAATGACCGAATTAACAATGTCTTTTAACGAAGAGATTGGGGTTTTTAGTAAGTCCTGTAAAATAGATTTTCAATGTGTTCTGCACCTAGTTAATCAAGGAAACTGTATGTTTAAAAAATTATTTATTTTTGCCTTTGTAATTCTAGTTGGTTTGTTAACTGGATGTGGCCCTATTTACGACACAGAATACACCTTTATCCCTCCAAAATCTGACATGTCTAAGATGTGCACCGCCCAATGCGTTCAGAATAAAAGCAATTGTGAGCAAAATTGCCGCCTTGAAAACGAAAATTGCCGCTTAAGAGCCCAGCAAAGCGCCATGTATGAATACAATCAATACAAAGACAATCAAACTCGATTAGGTTTACCTATAAATAAAACCACAAGAGATTTTGATACAAGTGGATCTTGCTACAATTCATGCCAATGTGACTCTACTTATCGTGCTTGTTATTCATCATGTGGAGGAGAGGTCCAAGAACACAAAGTATGTGTCGCTTTTTGTGATAAAAAACAGTAAGTCTAATTAAAAAGTTGAGACTGTCCTTGTAGGCTTAGCAAGGACAGCCAAAATAGATCATGGCTTGGAGTGACACAGAAAAATAAAAACATAAGCAACCCATGCAACACTTATTTTATAAATTTAGCGTTTGGTACGAATTGTTTAATCCACTCTTGTACATGCGTAATTCGTGGAAACCAAGATGAATTTCCATAAGATGCATTCTCACTGCCATCTGAATTGACTCCTGCAATAGCCCAACCATTATCAGTTTGAATCCAAGCAGGACCTCCGCTATCCCCTGAACCGAGTATACCTGCAAGGGGCGATATTGGTTTAGTTATTCCTTTGTCAGTTATCGGGTTTGCTATAGATCCATCTTCTTTAGGAAGCCAGACAGCAAGATAGTTTCCTGCATCGCCTTTTGTCGGAATTGGTTCAACCGCAGGGTCTACTGACTCAACCAATCCTTCAGCCGCAGCGGGTTCGTTCTCGGTATCAATCGTAGCATCCTCCCCTTTTTTACCTGCCCCACGCCACCCATAACCGATAAAAGTTAAAATCTTACCTTTCTCATCATTCCCTGAATACAAAGCCGGTTGAGGTCCAACATCAGTGACTTCTTCCGTTAAACGTACAATTGCAAAATCATATCCTGTGCGATCACTTGAGCTTTCATTCCATAGTGGGTGCAAATACACAGCATCCCCATCATATTCTGTTCCATCTATAGCCTCGTAAGTATAATCATTCGCTTTAGTTCCAGGAGGAAACATATGACCTGCAGTGAGAACATAACCATGACCTTGATAATTTCCTATCCAAGATCCAGATCCACTGGAGGACTCCCCATCAAGAAAGATCAATGAGGAAAATTGAGGCTCTAAAGCCAGAGCCTCAGCAGGGTCAAAACCATATTGTTTATAAGTACTTTCTAAAATAATAACCGCCCAAGAACTGGTCGATATCACTATCATTAATAAGCCGACTATGCCGCTCACATACCATCTTTGTAATGATTTCATGCTACCCCCCTTAGTCACTTATTCTATTTTTCCAGTAATGGTATAAATATCCGCTTTAAAAACAGTGACTCTCTATCATGTTTATGGATATAACTTAGTGAATTGATTAAATTATAGTCGTTAAATTTCCTAAAAGAGGTCACCTATTCAATCATCTAAAAGGCGAACACTTGTCTGAACCAGTACTTCTAAATAACTAATTTCCCCTTCGCCTCAGGAATGAGGCGAAGGTGCCCGAAGGGCGGAAGGGGTTGATTGTTCCAAGTTATCTAGTTTATGTGGAGCACTTGGTGTTTGGATGCTTACGAAAAACCCCAATCTCTTCGTTAATAGACAGTTTTAATTCGGTCATTTAGTCCATCTTAAACATGTCTTTTACCTCGACCTTGGGTTTTTTAGTACATCCTGGTTTAGAGATAGTTTAGTTGCATTACAAATAGTGCATGATTCACTCGATGAACAATAAATTGAGTTAATATTCAACATGGTGTACTATAAGTTTTTCAACATTCATCCTATAATTAATGCCAAACGATAATGGATCAGATCCAATCAATAAAACCAAAGAAACAGATCCTAATACTCCTTTAAAAATACGAACCACTCTTCCAATGAGCAACTGCCAAAGTGAAGTGCATACAACCCAAATTCAGGTTGAAGATCAAAATGATGATTCAACATTACCAGCAGATTTAAATCAATTACCAACAGAACTAAAGGTCATTATTACATCCATGTTGCCTCAAGATCAGCTAAAACTACTATTACTGGTCAATAAGGAGTGGAGAACTATAGTCAGAGAGGAAGCAGCTCGATATCTTAATCAATGCATTGCAGAAATAAAGAGCTTACACATCAATGAAGATCTCGATAGGATCTCTCAATTTTTAAATGCATTTTCAAGATTATGTGGCATAACGGGTGATCGTTTTATACTGTTAAACCAAATAGTACAAGTTGCTAAAAGTCTTGAAGCCCCAATAGCAAAATACGTTTATTTACAACAAGAGTTAACTCAAGCAATTAATAGCTTGCAAGCAGCATACCGACCAACGATTCATTTCAGTGTTTTTGTTAGACCCCAAAACAATACATTACACAAACTTATCCAGTCTATAATCCCAACAGCATCCAAAAATATAAACATTGATCCAACTAAAATTTTACTTTATTCTCGATTAGCCCCAGATCATCAGGTTTCTAGAGAATTAGAAGCCCTTATACGTCTAAGAAAAAGCCCTCATGCCCAAAATGAAGATAATAATAATTCCAAATATTCCTCAACGCCTTCACCTTGATAGAAGGCTACAATGTAGACATTATCCTCCCATCTGATCGTTGTGTCGTCTTAGAGTTGGAGCTAATTTATCCTGCAAGCTGACAAAAAGTTTCTTTGCTACTGCAACTTTCAACAGCATACAGCTGAATAAATAAACCATTGCCGCTATTAGTATACTGAGCAAAATAGCAACCCCACTTACTATTAAAGAAGAATGAATTAAAAACGCATTAAATTTCAACACCATGGTCCAACAAACACATCCCAATGCTATTGATGCAAGAGCACAACGCAGCAATATACTGATGAAATAAGTGATTTGCATAGCGTTTATACGATGCATTAACAGATAAAGAATTAGGAAGTTTAGTGTTGCAGAAATTGAGGTTGAAAGTGCTAAACCACCATGCCCCATAGATAGCTTGAAGATAAACAAATAGTTCAATAGTAAGTTTAATCCGATAGAACAGAAACTGACTGCCATAGGAGTCCATTTTTTATCAATGGCATAAAATGCTGGGGATACTATTTTTATCCCCGCATAGGCTACAAGTCCTAATGAATATAATTTTAATGCATAAGCCGTTTGTTGAGTGTCTATAGAATGAAATTTACCATGCTCATAGATCAAGTGGATAATTGGATCTGCAAACATCCAAAGACCAACAGCTGCTGGTAGAGTTAAAAATACGGCAAGGTTTATAGCATCGCCTAGTGTTTGACTGAATTGGCTTTTATTTGAAGTTGCAGCAATTCGAGCAATCACTGGCAAGGTAATGGTTGCAATTGCAACCCCTAAAGCACCAAGAGGAAATTGCATAAGCCTAAATGCACTATTAAGCCAAGTAACTGCCTCTTTCCCAACATAAGACGCAAATCCAGAGTTAATTAGAACATTAATTTGTACAGCACTAGCAGCAATGATTGCAGGCAATGTTAAGATTAATACGTTACGAATGCCTTCATCTCGCCATCTAAAATCGGGTTTAAATTGAAAACCAACTTTCCTTAAACTTGGACATTGAACAATCAGTTGCAACAGGCCTCCAACCAAAGTTCCAATTGCTAATCCAATAAGCGCTCGTTCTCCAAAATCAGGATCAATCAACCATCCACACAGAACACCCCCAGCTATTGAACCAATATTAAAAAAACTTGATGCCAGTGCCGGGACCCCAAAAACGTTTTTTGAGTTTAATATCCCCATCACAACAGCAGCTAAGGAAACTAACAAAATAAAGGGATACATGATTTGGGTAAGAAAAATAGTTATCCCTAGATCTTGTGATGAAAATCCTGGTGCTAGTGCAAATACAATGTATTTAGCGCAGAGAACGCCAACTAAAGACAATGCACTCATAAAACAGGTCACTAGGGTAAGCATTTTAGCAGCAAGTCGCCAGGCAGAAGCATCTCCTTCGTTTTCAATCCTTTTAGAAAAAATGGTGACAAAGGAAATAGATAATGCCCCTTCCGCAAAAAGATCTCTCAGTAAATTAGGGGCACGAAATGCGATAAGAAATAGTCCCATGTAAGCCGTACCAAAAAGCATATTAAATAGTACTTCTCTAGCAAGTCCTAATAGTCGGCTAAACATCACAGCAAGAGCAATAATACCTGAGGCTTTTACATTTAGCTTTGAACTATTCTGCATCTTGTGGATCAATGTTAAAAAAAGTTGTTCTTATAATATATGATAAGCAAAATAACGTCGACTTTGGGTATTGGAGGCATAAAGGCTTCATGATGTCTTATAGCACCTCCAAATCATCACTAACAATTATTAGGGGTTAGAGAGAGCGATTCCTCTTGAGATTGAGTGATATAAGGTAACAACATTGAAACCAATAAAAGTCCTCCAACGACTACACCACCCCAAAAATATAAATTTTTTGATGAAAAGATCGAATTTTTTTCTGGTTTTGTTGTTAGAGAAGACGTTTTCTCCTGTACAGGCGTTTTCACCAGTGATTCTTTTTTTTGCTGTGCTAACGGTTCATCCTGTGCTGCAGCCACCTCTAAAGGTTTGTATTCAGATGCAAACAATCTAGAGTTGGGAACGAGAGTCCTATACTCTAGCAGTAATTCTTTCAACGTAGCCGCATGCCCAGTCGCGTAGATGTCTGCACTTTCCTTGGTGAGCTGAGTAATTCGAGCTTGTACGGTTGAATTTTTTAATAATAACTCACAGATGGAATATAATTCATCAATTTGTTTAGAATACTCCATATATCGGGTTGTCGCATTTTTTCGTAAAATGATCTGAGCATGATGAGGAATTTTTTCATCCAGCTTCATGGTAGGATCAGTTCGAATGTCTTTTGCTAATTTTAATATGTAAGAAGCTATTTGATGGCTATCATGCTGGCATTGTAATTGAATTGGAGTGACTGGCTGCGCAGATACACGAAAATCAACTTTGCCCAACTGAGCAATTTGTTCCAGTTGCTTTAATTGTTCATCAGTTCTGTCGTCTACAGTCGCATGGATGTTATTTGCATCAAGAAGCCAACCCGCGTAAGCACGTAGTTTTTCTTGTTCAATGTAAAACTTCACTTGTTGAAACGCTAGATCGAATGTTGAAGTATCTTCCAAACTTCCTTTTAACTCCTTCTCTATAACCTTTAATAAGGACTGAGCTATCTCAAGTAATTCATTGACCTCATCATACACAAGTGCTGCGTTAATTCTTGCATCAGGCCCGACTCCTCGGTGAGCCAACTTCACGTATTTTTTAACCTGAACATCAATCAATTCACATACAAACTCAAGCAACTGATTATATTTACTCATTTAATACCCTATTACCCTAATGCAACAATTGAGAATCATTATCATAATTTAGAGCTTAGTTAGCAAGCAAAAAGTAGAGTGAGATATCTCATACAGTCATATACAATGGTTGCTACCCAGTGTGTAAGTGGTATTTAAATACAATTCCGATAAATGTGCAGATATGGATGTTCCAGATACCTCCCCTACCTCTATACTTCATGCGATTTAATGCAAAGCGATATCGTGGAACCTGGCACAATAAGGACTTAATGCGAGTACCACTACCACGTCATGTCAAGGAGTAGTACCCCTTTTGATCCTTCATTATGCGCTGGGCGTGAACAATTAGAACTGCGACAGCACAAGAACTGATTCTCGATTGAACGCCATCAGATCGACTGGTTAAAATGATGGGAACAGTGGCACCAAGGATGATACCAGCGGAAACGGCATCACCAATTAATACCAGCTGTTTTGCCAAAATATTCCCTGCTTCCAAATTGGGTACGACGAAAATGTCTACATCACCAATGAATGAAGACTTTATATTTTTAGTTTCAGCTGCATGCAAGCTAAATACATTATCGTAAGCAAAAGGGCCATCAACTATTGCGTCTGTAATTTGACCACGTTCAGCCATTTTAGCTAGACACGCTGCATCAATGGTCGAACTCATTTCAGGATTAATCGTTTCAACAGCGGATAAAAGAGCTACTTTTGGGAGTTCATTTTTATTCCACATATGAAAGAGATCGACAGCATTTTGAATAATGTCTTTTTTAGCCATTAAATTAGGGGCAATATTAATCGCCGCATCGGTGACGATAAAAGGCTTATGATACTTTTCAATGGCCATGATAAAAGCATGACTTATGCGCCGGGAGGTTCGTATTCCATTTTCTTTCTTTAACACTTCATGCATTAATTCATCCGTATGTAGACTCCCCTTCATCAAGGCATCAACCTTCCCTTCTCGAACTAATTTTATGGCTTCTTCTGCAGCATTAGGACCATTGGGACTTTCAACTAACTCGTAATTAGACAATGAAATAGACAACTCATCGGCAATTTTTTGTATAATTTTTTTAGGGCCTATCAGAATAGGCTCAATTAAGCCTATTTCTGCAGCATCTATCGCTCCCTCAAGTGCGTCATTGCTACAGGGATATACCACCGCTACCCTAATCTTAGGTAATGATAAAGATTGTTCTAAAAATCGCTTAGACAGTTTATCAACATCAAGTTTTTTTGAGGGCATAGGGGATTCCTCCTGAACACCGTTATTCATTGTACAATAGTAAATTGATTAAGTTCATGAAACAATGTTACTTAAATTATAATCGACATAGAATTTTAGGGATAATTTAACTCTCTATTTTTAGAAAACCCAGAGTAATGCTTATGGATGATCAACATATCATTGTTATTAATTCAGGTTCATCGAGCATTAAATTTGCTCTTTTTGAATTTAAGTCTTTAAATAAGGCGCTCTATGGTTCCATTGAGAATATTAAGATTGCACCACTTTTCAAGCTCTTTAGTGGCAAACAATGTTTATTAAAGGAGGAAGCCTTTTCTAGGGACAACGATTATTCATTCTATTTTGAGTTATTACTCTCCTCTCTTAAAGACCACCACAGTAAAATAAATTTCGTTGCTGCCGGACACAGAGTTGTTCACGGAGGTAATACCTATTTTGATCCAGTATTGCTCACTCCCCCAATTATTGAAGATTTGAAGCAATTAATTCCCTTTGCCCCATTGCATCAACCTTATAACCTCTCAGCCATCGAAGCGATTACAAACCATTCACCCCACTTACCACAAATAGCCTGCTTTGATACTGCATTTCATCGAAGCCATCCACCTATCGCTGATGCCTTTGCCCTTCCCCGTGCTCTTACTCAAGAAGGGATTAAACGATATGGTTTTCATGGTCTTTCCTATGAGTTTATTATGCATCAACTAGCCCTTCTAGCGATTAGCAAACCTTTTGATCGCCTTATTATTGCCCACCTCGGTAATGGAGCAAGTATGTGTGCAATAAAGAACGGTAAATCCATAGAAAGCACCATGGGGTTTACTGCTTTAGACGGATTAATGATGGGTACACGCTGCGGAAGCATCGATCCGGGTGTGTTACTTTATCTTCTAGAATTTAAACAGATGACCACTAAGGAAATAGAAAATCTTCTCTATAAACAATCTGGTTTGTTAGGTGTATCAGGAATCTCTTCCAACGTTCAGCAGTTACTTGAAAGTGATTGTGCAGAAGCGCAAGAGGCTCTAGATTTATTTGTCTACCGTGCTCGGCGTGAACTAGGTGCTTTAATTGCAGTGCTTGGCGGACTTGACGCGTTTGTCTTTACAGGAGGCATCGGTGAGCATGCTTGGAAAATTCGCGAGGCAATTTGTGAGGACAATGAATGGATTGGTATACAGCTGGATAAAAAATCCAATAAAGCCAACAAGCGACTCATTAGCGCAAAAAAGAGTACTGTTGATGTTTATACAATCCCCACTGACGAAGAATGGATAATAGCCAATCATTGCCAGAGGATACTGAATACAATTAGATAACATGATGACTGCTTTAATATTAGTTAAATTGCCTTCAATTGTTACTGGCAAAAGCAGCATTAATTGATTGGTACCTTAATGAGAAATTTAAACAGAATGCTGTTTCTATAATGAGCACAATGCTTTTTTCTAAAATAGAAAAAAGTGATTTCAACAATACTCCATTATCAACCAACAAGAGATCGCCTAAAATGCATAATGCATATATTTTACGCATACCTATGCGTGAGGAGAGGTTGATTTGTTTTTTAAATTACCCAAAGAAATTCAAAAAGAAATTTTTAACCACTTAGGATTAAATGGATTAATCGATGCTAGCCGAGTATGTAAACAATGGAATACCTACAGCAATGACCGTTTAACTTATCAAAAAAGTGTTTTAGGGTACCGATTTCTTCAAATTAATGACAACGTCAAATTCGCGGAAAAATTCTCCTTGAAAGAAGCTGTTTATGGAATTGAGTCTGCTGAATACAGGTCAACACAGTCTTTGTTCAATGCAATTCCGGCATACTGTAAGCACATGAAAGATAAAATACCAAGAAATGACTTTAACAAGACGGTTAGTTGGGCATTAGGTAAAGATTCATCGTTAATAGAAAAGCAGATTTTTTTAAACCTAATTAGGCATACCCCAGAATGGCTTCGGTATTTATCAGTTAATGATGCGGCTGAACTATGCATACAATCAGGTAATCAGCAATTAGCGGCTATGAAGACTGCCTATAAAATAGCAACTGGCAATGATATTGATCAATACATCAAAGATAATATACCTGATGTTGATCAGCGAATAGTTCAAGCATTAGTAAACCATGCATTAGGCGAATGCAGGCCTTCATTTGTTCATACAGCCTTAAATGTAGTCATTGAAACACCTCAATACGTCAAATACCTTCCAGTAAAAGATGCTGCTGAACTTTGTATAAAAGCAGGCGATCACTTATTAGCACGGCTAAAATCTCTGTATAAAAAGCAAACTGGTAATGATATCGACCAGTATATGAACGATCATATTCCAAATGCCAAAGCGCGAATTGTTAAGGTATTGGTCAAAAAAACGCTAGCCAAAAATAGTTCTTCTGTTTCAATATTCAATGAAATTGTTTTTAAACCAGAGTTGGTATCCCATCTTTCCGTTGAAGATGCAGCTGCACTATGTATAAGCTCTGGTAACAAATCAGATATATCTGCACTTAAGCTTATGTATAAAAAAGCAACTGGTCTAGATATTGACGCAGAAATTGAAAGAATAGTACGTCAAGATGCACAACCAAGTTTTTCTTTATCATCTGGGATCTAGCTTTCAAAAACCAACACAGGTCCTGCATGATTGAGTTATTAATCATGAAACATGCTGCCCCTCAAAAGGAGCAAGCATAACTATAAACATTTTTTATGTTTGTTTTGGGTTTATAATTAATATAGAAACCTCAAAAAACAATGAAATAATAACTCCTATGTAATAAATGACATGAATATTTTACATTGCTTAAAAAGTTTTCTTTTCACAGTGGATTGTGGCAGTTTTTCTGCTGCTGCACGTACTTTATATATATCACCCTCTAAACTCAGCAAACAAATCAGCTGGTTAGAAGACGAATTAAAAGTAAAATTATTTGTGCGATCGACAAGGCAACTGACTCTGACTGAGTCAGGACAAAGACTTTACGGTAAAGTAATCAAACTTTTCGATGAACTGGAACAAGTAAAATCGATTGCAAGTACTGAGCATCTAGTGCCCCATGGAACAATCCAACTCTACCTCACTGTAACGCCTGCAATTCCCTATTTAACTCAATTAAGTATTCAATTTATGCAAGAGTATCCTAAGATTAAGATGGATATTTTAGTAGGTTCAGAAGATCTTAGTACTTATCAACATCCATTTGATTTAGCCATTTCATTTGATGCTATCAAGCATCCTAAATTACTCTGTAATAAATTGTTTTCAATTCGACGTAAAATATATGCATCACCTGATTATATAAATAAACATGGCTCCCCCAAAACCATCGAAGATCTTGCAAACTACAATTGTTTAATCAATACGCTTTATAGTCTGCAAAACAAATGGATTTTTAATAAAAAGGTGATTCATGTTAATGGTAATTTTAAAAGTAATAGTGCTGATATTTTAAAACAAGCAGCAATAGAAGGGATTGGTCTTATATGGACACCTTCGTTTTCAGTTCTCAAAGAAATACAGGAAGGTCAATTAGTACCAGTATTACCTGATGACGTCTCTCCAGAGATTGCTCTTTATTCCATCTACCCTAAACATTTAGCCGATGCTACAAAAATAAGGTTACTTATGGATTTTTTTTATACAAAAGCATTACAAGACAGAATTAGTGAGGGCTAGCCTTATTTTTTTCTTAAAGATTCATTTTTAATCACAGTCGTGACGCAAGTAACCATCTACTTTGCAGGTATTTTTTTAGCCCTACCCTTAATCAGTATATACCCACCTATGATCAGAACGACTAACAAGCCAATTGATACAATTGGTCTAGTAGCAAACCAGGCAATTGCAGTTGCCACGTTCCAAACAGCGAGACCACATAGAAAAGCGATAAATCCTGTACCAAAACCCATAATGGTTCCCAAAATTGGTAAGACGTCCGCTAAAACGACTAAAGGATTCATGATTAAAGCAAATCCTCCAATCAGCATGACTAAAGAAACCAAGCGTAAGAGCCACGCAATCATTTTATTTTGTGACTGCGCTTCTTCAATCATCAGATCAGCAGATTTTTGGCCGGTTGACAACAGAAAAACGGTCTCACCCGCTGGGGCTAGAAAAGCTTGAAGTGTATTTCCAGTCTGTTGGCCAATGATACTAACAATTTGAGGATATACGGCAGTAAGAGTTACTTTAAGATCGCCTAGTTGTGGACTTTGGGGATTTGTTCCTAGATACAACTCATTATTATTCACTAAATTCACTGGCATTTTAACTTTCTCTTGTAACTCTTCTTTATTGACATTAGCCAAATCGATAGACTTACTTACATCGATCTGTGAGAGTAACTCACTCGGTAGTACGAAATCACCGACAGTTACTGTTTGAGCATATTGTACCTGTGATTGAATAGGCATGGATGCTGGATTTTCATGTCCTGCTTGATCATGGAAATTGGAGCTGTCTATCAGATTATCAGACCAAACTTTATTATAGGTATAAGTGGTGATCTTTTTTTCAGACCCACCCACTTGTTTTTCCGTTTTTGTATCTTTCTTTTCTTCCCATTGATACATTTTTACTTTGCGATGAAGATTAATTGCAGTAACCTTCACATCAAGCATGGAATCAACTAATTCATCCTTAGTTGTTGCCATGCCACTCAAATACACTACCTTGAGGTTGTTTTGTTTATTGATGGGAGAATCCGGAACAGAGATAAGTGCTTTATGAGCTTGCTCTAATGATTGCGCGGTGTGCAAGCTATGTTTTTCATTCCAAAATATAAGTGCAATAGCCCCTACAATTAATCCAATTCCGACGAGAATACCAATAAGCGCATTCTTTAAGCGACTTCCCCATGATTCCGTTGTAATTTCTTCGCTCATGATAATTCACTTCCTTTAGGTTCTATTTGTGTATTACTTAAATAATAGTGGGAAATTCATCAAACGGAAAATGATTAGTAATCAGTAGAATACAGTGATGGATCGGAATGGCTCCTTGAAGATCTGAACAGTTTGCACTGTTTCAAGGAGGCTCCATCCCTATCGATTAATTATTACAAACAAAATCTTGTGGAAACACTACTGAAATGCTGTCACCAGGAAACCTCATAGCAATTGGACCAGCTTTGAGTTGGCATTGACCAACTGGTTTAACGTCATTAGCAATTGAATTAAGATTTGATGGGGTAGAATAGAGAGTAGCACTGATTGTGTAATTAATAGTTGCAGAACACTCTAAATTTTCAATATGTCGTGGAGCAGAACCTCCTTTGAGAGTAATTGAGTTATTCGAATAACTATCTGAAGTGACATTAAATGCAACACTTTGTTCAATGGTAACAGGTGGCGTAGAAACAGCGACTTCGACATAACAATTTCTCACAGGTTCTGCGAGACTTGGCAAAGCAAGTGTTAGTCCAATAATGCCTAGTGCATTCATAACAGCTTTCTTCATTCTAAAATCTCCTTAATAATTCTAAGCTTATATTGAAATTTACTGGACAACTTTCGTTGTCAAATCATCATATATTGTTCAACTTGGTACTTCAATGAGCTTTTCTGGAACTTTACAGTCGACTGATCAACTAACGAACATACCAATAACAAGGAGATTCAAAAGTCATTAATTAACACAAAATGTTCATTGTTCAAAGGGGTCCGTCCCGGTCCGTCCCCATGCTATGATAATAACAAGGAGATTCAAAAGTCATTAATTAACACAAAATGTTCATTGTTCAAAGGGGTCCGTCCCGGTCCGTCCCCATGCTATGATAAAGTACAATTACTTCCCCCGCTCACCACGATTTTATTCACTGCATCCATCGATTTCTGTGGATCTCCAGGTGAAACCAATCCTTTAGGATGAGTCTTAAAAAATCTCTGGGTTTGATAATCCGCTTGAGAAACTTGCTGTATTGCACTGTCAGTGGTTCTCATCAATGCTATTGATGCTTTTCCAGCTGTTGTCGATGAAATTGCCCAAGGCCCCTCAAATGAAGAGTTCCCATGGATTACATCTGACTCTATAGCAAGAGCATCTGGATATTTCATTTTAATGGAAACAAATTTGTAATGGCCTATATTAGTGTCTTTATCAACAGACACTAATCGACCTAATATCACTGCCCCACTGCATTCAGTACTCATTGGTTTAAAAAATTGAGGAAAATCATGATGTTCAATGAACCAGCCACCGCCTAAATCTTCTTTCAACGCGTACTTTTGTAAATAATCCTTGTAATTATAAACGATGGAAAATAAATCCTTACCGAAGGTATTGAAATGTTTATACTTAGGACAATCTGGTGTTAATCGTTTGGCATGATATTTTTGTAAATCAGTATCAGAAATATTTTCCAACCAAACTGCGGGTAATTCGAGAGTAGGAGGAGTGTTTACTAATTCAAAAGTACCATAGGTACCGAAAATATTTGCCTTAGAATCCGTTTTCACAGGTTTCACTTCTGGAGGATACCATCTCGCTGTAACCTCAACTTCAGCATCTTCTATGGATACCGGCTCACCTGGAGCTGGGCTTTTTTCCTTTGAACCACATAAGGGCACTTCATCAAGATTCAGATCTTGACCAGGTGTCATGACACTCAGTAGATGGGTCGCCTCCATAACCACTTCGCCTTCTTTTGTTTTTCTAACAACCAAATCTGGATCGATGTCCGATTTATCCTTTGCATAAACGTTCGGATCAACATAACTTGCAACATTAAGACCTGTTAATTTATAGGGGAAACTACTTTTTGCATACATAACTTAATCAACCTAATTTAGAACAAAAAGATTTAAATTAAATCATATTTTACGAATTGTGTCAATTTTATACAATATGGCTACATTGATTCACATTTCATTTATTTTATTCCATCAACAAAAAAATACATTTTTAGATAATTCCGATTTTTACTTGTTAATGTCGACCATGGAAGAATGGCCAAATAAACTTCATGAAGAAGTGAATTGCACTAATCATTCGACGCTACAAAATGATCGAAATACTGTAATGCAACGAATTCTGTCCTCTAAGAACATTGAAGAAATAATGGTAGCACTTCAGAGGAAACCTGTCGCAAAGATCATTAAGCGCTCAACTGGCAGTTCATGGGGGATGGCTATATCTGAATCATGCGGTTGAAAAAATGTTTGCGACAGAACCCCATTTGACCCCCAGCGAAACGAACGTTAAGTAAATTATTGGTCGGGAGTCCTTGCTTACCTCTTGCTGAACATGTGATTTATTAATGCTCACATTGATCATAATTAGTGAATGAATTATAATTGTTCGGATCTTTGGTGTACTGAGGTATGTGATGTTTAGAGTGAGTCCAGAACAGAGCAACAAACGTCCGCTTAAGTTGTTTATAAGAACCGATAAAAATGCAAACATTGAAAATCTAAGATTAGGTAATTACCGTGTTGCTCCGGCTTATCACTTGAGCCTCCAAAATTCAGAATTAGAAAGTCAGGAATATACAAGCTCAGGATTTTTAAGTACTTTCGACTTTGCAAAGGGTTACGGTTTACAAAGTGTATTGGACTATGCTCGCCTATCTAACTCCTCTTATATTCATTTTATTTTTTTACCCTCGGGAATTTCTGAAATAGTAAAACTAAATGGGGGAACCCGAGGTTTTGACGAGGATAAAAAACCAAAACGTGTAGAGGGTAGTGTATGGGAACTGCCATTTTATCAAAAGAATATACCCCAGTTATTTTATACTGATGAAGTTGATGTCGAATTAGGACAAAATTGCTGGCGAACGGATCATGAAGTTCTCCTCGGTGGTAATTGGTCTTCCTTTGCACAAGTCATTTCTATCGAAAATCATAAGACTTTAGATTTGCAAAAAATACTAAAAGGAAAATCAGAACAAGAAGTTCTAGAATGGTTAATAGAAAATGGATATACCTCTTACAGGCCAGGAATTGAAGGTCAACATCAATTGACGTTACCTGAGCAAATTGAAGAGTCAGCCATAAATGCGCAATTAATTAACTGGTGGAATAGCCAACTCCCGGAAGACCAACATGATCTAAATTGTGTTTATTGCATCATTAACAATAAAAAAATAGAAGTTCCACGCTTGGATGATTTTGATTTTTTAAAGGGGGTGCAAGCTATTTCCAGATCAAAAGAAAGTACCCCCAAAATCGAGCGTTATTTTCGGCAATTCTTACTAGCGGTTGAGTTTCTCTATAACTTAGGTAAGCTTGAAAAAAACTACACTGCTCAAATGGACAACTTTAGAACTCTTGGGTTTTGGAAAATCTTTTCCACACGAGATAGGAATTCACTATCAACCGAAGAAATCCAGGAATTAATGAATGGACTGGACTTATATGTTGATTTTTTGAAAGAAGAATCCAGATTAGCAAAACTAGCCAAAAAGATAGAAGCCGAAATGAAAAACCCTATTCATCGAAATCTATTATTTCCGAACTTAGGAGAGATGGCATTTATTTTTAATGCATATGGAGTACAAATTTTCAATTCTTTGAGAGACTTTGTTGCTCAAAGCCCAAAATCCATTGATGCTATGAAGAAATTCTCATCTGTTGAAATAGCATTGAAGCTAAAGGCATACAGGGATATGAATAATTATGTAAAAGAAAGTAATGTCGCTGCAAACTATTTTGCTCCTCTAGAACAATCTAAGCTGCTAACGAAAGAATTTATGCTTTGGTTAAGGAGTTTTTGTGATGAATATGCGATTCGTCTCTTACAATTGCGTATGGACTCCAAAACTACTCCTGCAAACTGGGATTTGATGCAATGCCTAAAACAGCTTGAGACTCAAATACTCCACCCCCTTCTAGAATTAGTAAGAGGGTGTCTTGAAGGAGTATTAACAGAACAAGAGGTCGTGGTGGCTTATTTGAAAATTATGGGAAGTATAGTTGAATTAAACCAAAATCTGATTGTCTTAAAACAACAAGAAATCCACACTGCTGTCTCCTCCGATCTTTTCTTTCAACCCATCCAGCCAAATCAAAAGAGATCACTCAATCAAAATGATGATAACTATAGTGAAGGCAATCCCAAAAGAGTTTGTATATAACCTGTTATCTTAATTGAGTGGTTCGATTGGGCTCTGTCGTTCATTGTTTTCAAACACACGATGGGGACACGCTGGACGAGTTGATGCTGCTTCCCCATAGTAACGTTCAGAAGTAGATATGATCCACTTGAAACTGAGCATAATCCATACTCCAGAAAAATTCACCAACTCCACCGGATCAATAAATTGTATGCGACATAGCCCAGTTATTTAGTTATGCTTCCAAATAATCAACGATTGAGACATTAAGTTCAGGGTAAACACCCAATACAACTGCCACAACTAATAACATAACGCCCACATAACGAAATAGGGAAGAATTGATTCGCGAAATAACGAGACCTAGCCCTACCCCAATGCTTAAAACAACAAGAGCTGAAACCAAGCATCCGGCAACAAAGAAAGGAACATTATGCACAAACCCATCAATCGGCATTAAGGCACTTCCTTGAAAGACAGTGAAGAAAGCGATAAGACATAATGTCAACAGTAAAGATAAACCAGTATTTAATGATAATAAGGCGGCACAGACTATAAGCGAACCCAAAATTCCATATTCGAGTAATGGAATTGCTAAACCAGAAACATTTAAAAGGCCAGCGAATAAAATAGCGATAGTGAAGACTAAAGGTATGCTCCATAACGCTTTACCGCCTATTTGAGCAGCAATAATTCCCACTGCAATAGTAAATAGCAAATGATCTAAACCGTGTATTGACATACTTAGGCCCTGAATAAACGGTTCATTTTGCATAAATTCAGCATGATGGGCACAAGCCAACGATGGTATTAAGACTGTTAATGTAGTTATGAAGAAAGTCATTAAGGACGTATTTTTACTTTTAGGCATAGTATCTCTCCCTTTATTTGCCTGTTACTGAATCAGGTGCTCCATCAAAATGAGAACAGTTATTATATACTTTTAGCGATCCTGTTCTATAGTTAAATTAGGATTTAATGGTTATCTATAAAGTATCATTAATATTACTCTAGGAGAATGGTATGAGTAAAAAAGCATCCAAGGACTATGAGGAGCTCCTAGCACGAGTCACTTCCAGTAAAAACATGGATCTCCCATTAACGATTACCCAAAAACAGGCTCAAGCTATATTGCATGTCGTCCATGATGTAGGCGGTGAACCAGATGGACCATTAGACAAATCTGAACATAAAACCGCATTTTGGGAAAAAAGTACTCATTGTGTCGCTGAGTGTTTAGCGTGGCGAGGACATTGGAATGCTGAAGAAAGACGACGCCGCGAAAATGATTTGGGTGAAACCATCTATTTTGGAACCCCTTATTACGCAAGATGGTTGCTTGCAACAGCCAAAATGCTTATTGAGAAAGGATATATAACACCCGATGAATTAATTGAAAAAATGGATGAAATACGTCGACGTGAGGGCTATGTAAAATGAATAAATTTAAAATTGGTGATCGCGTGATTGTCAAAGATTTACCATCATTATTCCACACCCGCACACAGGGTTATACCCGTAATTGCATAGGGGAAGTTGTGATGCTAAGACCAGACTGGGTTATTCCTGAGGACGAAGCTTGGGGACGAGAAGACGGTCGAGCTGAACCCTTTTACATGGTGCGATTTAAACTTGCTGATTTATGGTCAGACTATACAGGCCAACCATTTGACACCTTGGAAACAGAATTTTCTGAGCGCTGGCTAGATAGTGTATAGATACGACTTAAATTTTAGGGAGAATTCACAATGAGTAAGCAACACGACCATAAACATGAACATGACAAAATAGAAGAGAATGATGAAGCTTTTGAGTTTACTGTTCTAGAGGCAACCATTCGAGAATTGGCGATTGAAAAGGGATTATTTTCAGCCGAAGATTATCGTCGTTTTATGGAATGGCATGATAGCATGGAGACTGCACCTGGAGGAGCTCGTGTTGTTGCACGTGCTTGGGTCGACCCTGAGTTCAAAAAGAGACTACTTGCAGATGGGGTTGCGGCTTGTAAAGAGATGGGAATTGATTGGCTGAAACCCACTGGCACAGGAACACCTAGTGATTATACTTATTTCGTTGTGTTTGAGAACACCCCAAAACTACATAATACGATGGTTTGCACCCTGTGCTCTTGTTATCCAAGACCAGTATTAGGTTTCGCACCTGCTTGGTATGAAAGACCTAACTATCGTCGCCGATTGGTTCGTTGGCCACGAGAAGTTTTGGCGGAATTTGGCACGATTATCCCTCCGGATGTAGAGGTTCGCGTGCATGACTCAAATCAAAAATCACGTTTCATGATTCTACCCATGCGACCGGCTGGCACTGAAGGATGGAGCGAAGAAAAATTAGCAACCATTGTAACGCGAGATACCATGATTGGGGTGTCTATTCCCCGTATTGATTGGACCACGTCTTCAATTCCAGGAAAAAAATAAAGATGATAGAAAAATGTCGAGATGATTTATTATCCTTGCTCTACGCTGCAGGGCAAGGACATATTGATGCAATCAGGCGTTTCATTAAGCTGGGTATGGACATCAATCAACTGGGTAAAAATGGCACTAGTGCACTGATGTTAGCCTCAGAGTATGGACAAACAGACGTTGTAGCAGCACTTCTAGATGCTAACGTGGAAATTAATCAAAGTAATCACAAAGGATGTACCGCTTTGATGTTTGCTGCTGAATATGGACATAGTGAAGTGGTGAAGCTGTTATTAAATGCAGGTGCAAACAGTTCCCTTACTAATCATGATGGAGCAACTGCGTTAGATCTTGCTAAGGAATATGCCCATTCTTCTGTGGTAGACTTATTAGAACCGTCTTAATTTTTACCTAACACTGATTGACGAGCTTTGCAGACCAGCATACCAATGAAGCAGAAATAACAGCGCAGACTATCTAGCCCTCATTTGAGATTCTTGATCGGGTAGTGGCGGTGAGAAATAAACTTCAAAAGCTACATCTAGTCGTCTAGCAAGTGTTCCATGTCTCGGATCAAAATAGTCATAAGGCATATTTAAACCACCTTTTAAAGCATTAAGCCTCTCAGTTTAAATAATGATAACTCTGTTTTTTGGGGATTTCATTGTGTTTTCACCCCCGGATCGTTGTATTTCTGATTGTTTGGAGTACTTTCGAAGAAGCACCATTAGGGTTTTTAATAGCTTGTTGTCTTATACGATTTAAAGCGGTGTCATAATCGGGATTATCTTTAAAAAAATCCCTGGCATTGCGTGAAAAAAATCCTGCTTCGGTTTTATAAAGTCTTTTTAAGTTAAGCATTTTTTCATGCTGAAGATTAAACTCTTCGAGTCCTACCTTAAATTCATGGGGGGCTTTGTTGGTAGGACGCAAGACATGATTTGTGTCTTCTTTTACCCAACCTAATTCAATAAGGGTAGATTTCGTTCGCTCTCCTGTGCCGCTCGTTTTGCCATAGGCGTGATCAATAATGTCTTGATTAGAATTTATGGTTTTTTCTGTCCAGTGACGTTTTCTCACAAAAGAAAAGAATTCGCGATTAGCAATTTCTGTATATTTGGCAATAAAATCACCAGCCACAGTCTTTTCTGGGTAGTATTTGCCGTATTTTTTTATATTTTTATCTAAATTCCAAGGCAAAACCATATCCCTTGGTGTTATTCTGCTATCAAGGGTATTTAGTACATTAGCTACGGCTGTAACACAGTTGTTACCTAAGAAAGTGTATTCAGTAGTACAGATTTGCTCTCCTACTTTCTTTGCTTTCTTAAATGCATCAATGCTTTCTGAGGAAGCCCTCTTTGGGAGATCCAAACTCAACGCTCTGTGAATTCCATAAGTGTAAACGGTGACAGTAATACCTTTAACTACATACTGGACTTTACGGTTCGGCATTCCATAAGTTTGTCTGCATGAACGATCTAGCTGAGATGTTAAACGTGAATCCTCGGAAGTCCAGTGACCACCTGGACCACCATAATTGAGAAAGAAATGCATGGGATTTACTGCGCACTGAAAATCATATTGTTCATTTATTATACTTTAAATGCTTATGCAAGTCAAAATTACCAAGATTTCCAAATCCATAAGTACGTCGTTGAATAGGCTTCACTTTACATTTTGTGTGACTGTTCGGAGAAATACACCGACTGCAAAAATTAGAATTTTCTCAACTAAACCCCTCAAAAATAGGCGTTAGAAATGAAGTCAACTCCAGTTTGGAGTGAAAAGCTGAAAACTAAATTAGCGAAAAACTAAAAAAAACCGTAGGTACTATAATTATGATTATTAATGATTCAGATTTTGCATTCTATGAAAATTCAATTTGGAATAAGAAATGCCAGAAATAATTTCTACATCGGAACCTGATGCATCAAGAGCAGAGGGTTTAAATAATGACTATAGTTTTGGATATGTAGAAATCATAGGAGGGCGAGAAACTCAAGAAGATGCACTGGCATGGCATGTACTCAGTGCAAATGACTTAACCCCTAAAGACTCCTTAAAACAACTAAGCCCAATAGAAATTGGCTATCGCTTATGGACAAGTTATCAACTACTTGATACACCTGACTTGGAAGCTGGAACAACCGCTTCAACCACAGTTTATGATGGCAAAGGTAACCTTATTACCGCAACCGTTGCTGATTCAGCATCGTTTGCAGTGGTTTATGATAAAGATGGAAATGCCTTAGGTGTAACTCGGTTAAATAGCGTAACCCATAAAGCGTCGGACAAACAAGAAGCTTTGCGCATACAAAATAATGGAGGATTTGTCCAAGATGAAAGAGTAAATGGAGTTTTAGCTCCTTCTAGGTCCATTGGTGATAAAATTTACAAAGGAGTTGGAGTCAGTTCAGAAGCCACTATTGATATTACTAATGTCGATCAAATAACTCGGGATTTAAAACTTGATCCCTCTCAAATCGGGTCTATTCAAATCATTACCACTTGTGATGGCTTTACTGATGGCGCAGGAGACGACAAACAAAACAAAAAGAATCATGAAAGCTATTTATTTGATACATTGAAAAGGTTGCGTGCTCCTGGAAAATTGCCCCAGAACGAATTAGCTAATTGTCTTTGCCAAAGAGCATTGACAGATCGTTCTTACGATAACATTTCAGTGGCGATTCAAACCATTACTAAAGATACTCCACCTGTTCTGGTAGGAGTTTATGATGGCCATGGAGGTCATTTAGCCTCTCACAAGGTAGCCAAAAATATCGGACAAGTATTCAAAGAGCTGTGTGCGCTAACCTTGGGGGATTATGAAAAGCATAAATTGAGTGTGTTTCAGCATGTAGCTGCATATCTACAAGATAATCGAATTTATCTCGATCCAGAATTACAAAACCTTGTAATTGTAAATGAATTAATCACTTTAACAAGAATCTATCTAGATGACTTAAAGGATAGTGAGAATGCCAATACTATACAACCCATCCTACTGTGTCTATTCGCTTCACTAAATTCTGACAAACCTAATAAGGATAAAATTATAGAATTCTATACCTTCTTAGATAAAAACCACACGTTAGAGAATGCACCCATGGGGAAAAATATTGATTTAATTCGCCAAGATACCAGGAAGTCAACCGGAGAATTTATTTTAGGGATTGCAATTATAGCTGCAACCCTTCTAACCTTGATTCTTCCAGGACTTTTAATTATGAGTATTGTCTATGCGGCTACAGGAAAACAACCACTTGATTTGATGACATCAAAAGGTACACGGTTTGAAGAATCAGTTAACAAAATAAAAACTGGCATGACTTTTTTTTCCCATGACCTTCCTTCTCAATCGCAAATAGACGACCTCATTATCTCGACAGAACCCAAAAAAGCTTAGAACCCCTACCTGTATCCGATGTTGCAAACTAAAGCACGATGGATATGATTGGAAATTACTCACTGATTTGAACGATACCAAACCAATCATTTGTAGGTTACTGTAATTTTTTTTTGGGGTTTTCAGCAGGACTGGGTGCATCAAAAACCGATGCCTTTCGTTCAGTCCAATACCTGTCGTACAGTTAATCTTTATAAGAATTAACCATGCTCAAACGGACAAGGCTTATATCAATTGCTATTCCTTTAAATTCAGTTTCCTTAGCTGTGACATTTTTATGGAGAAGTTCTAAACAAGTTTCAATCGATGTACAGTTAGATATACGGATTTGTGTCATATCTGTTTCCTTATGGCTCCTTTTGCACCGCGCTAACCAGCCGCGACAGTAAGGGCTGAGGAATCGACTCATTGTTTAAAATGGGGCATTTATACCAAAGGTCGGGTGCTTCGCCGAATGGTGCTGCCTTAAGCGGTGTCATTAGGTTCATCTATACGGCCCGCATTGTTCCGCTTGCTGAC